>NZ_JBXUND010000001.1:0-1416736 GCF_057196865.1 Bacillus sp. SYZHCR11 | reverse complement strand
TGGAGCTGACAGATACTAATCGATCGAGGACTTAACCAATTTGAATGTATGCTTACTGTTATCTAGTTTTGAGAGAATTTTTTCAAAAAAACTCTTGCTTTTTCTGAAATACATAGTATAATAATACATGTCACTAAAACGTCTGGTGATGATGGCGAAGAGGTCACACCCGTTCCCATGCCGAACACGGAAGTTAAGCTCTTCAGCGCCGATGGTAGTCGGGGGTTTCCCCCTGTGAGAGTAGGACATCGCCAGGCAGACTTCATTCCGCAGTAGCTCAGTGGTAGAGCTATCGGCTGTTAACCGATCGGTCGTAGGTTCGAATCCTACCTGCGGAGCCAATTATGGAGAGCTGTCCGAGTGGCCGAAGGAGCACGATTGGAAATCGTGTAGGCGGTAACCCCGTCTCAAGGGTTCGAATCCCTTGCTCTCCGCCACTAATTATCAATACATAACAAACGAAAAAATACCAGGGCCCGTTGGTCAAGCGGTTAAGACACCGCCCTTTCACGGCGGTAACACGGGTTCGAATCCCGTACGGGTCACTTATATGATGGAGGATTAGCTCAGCTGGGAGAGCATCTGCCTTACAAGCAGAGGGTCGGCGGTTCGAGCCCGTCATCCTCCACCATTATCATCGCGGGGTGGAGCAGTTCGGTAGCTCGTCGGGCTCATAACCCGAAGGTCGCAGGTTCAAATCCTGCCCCCGCAACCAAAAAAATGGTCCGGTAGTTCAGTTGGTTAGAATGCCTGCCTGTCACGCAGGAGGTCGCGGGTTCGAGTCCCGTCCGGACCGCCATTTATAAAAAGGCTCGGTAGCTCAGTTGGTAGAGCAACGGACTGAAAATCCGTGTGTCGGCGGTTCGATTCCGTCCCGAGCCACCATTTGCCGGTCTAGCTCAATTGGTAGAGCAACTGACTTGTAATCAGTAGGTTGGGGGTTCAAGTCCTCTGGCCGGCACTCTAAATGATGGAGGGGTAGCGAAGTGGCTAAACGCGGCGGACTGTAAATCCGCTCCCTCAGGGTTCGGCAGTTCGAATCTGCCCCCCTCCACCATTTTATAAATAGGGGCATAGTTTAACGGTAGAACAGAGGTCTCCAAAACCTCCGGTGTGGGTTCGATTCCTACTGCCCCTGCCACTATATTATTTATTCATCTTCAGATTATGGCGGTTGTGGCGAAGTGGTTAACGCACCAGATTGTGGCTCTGGCACTCGTGGGTTCGATTCCCATCAATCGCCCCATATTATCATTGGGCTATAGCCAAGCGGTAAGGCAACGGACTTTGACTCCGTCATGCGTTGGTTCGAATCCAGCTAGCCCAGTTGCATTTTTTTGAAAACAACAGCATAAGATGTATTAAGTTCTTTTACATGTTGCGGAAGTAGTTCAGTGGTAGAACATCACCTTGCCAAGGTGGGGGTCGCGGGTTCGAATCCCGTCTTCCGCTCCAAATTACGGCGGCATAGCCAAGTGGTAAGGCAGAGGTCTGCAAAACCTTTATCCCCGGTTCGAATCCGGGTGTCGCCTTTCTATTGCCGGGGTGGTGGAATTGGCAGACACACAGGACTTAAAATCCTGCGGTAGGTGACTACCGTGCCGGTTCAAGTCCGGCCCTCGGCACCAATTTAACTTTGAGCGAATTATGTTAAATTGGTCATCAATTTTCTTATTATAAAACATATATGAGAGTGATTTGCATATTGCAGGTCGCTTTTTTTATATAATAAAAGAGTGAAGACTATCAATATAAGTTTCTTGCTTGTATCGTATATACTGCATTACCATTTGAAAAAACTTCACTAAAACCATTGACACTTTATAAAATGCATGTTATATTTATATACGTCGGTTGAACACGACGGATTACATGCCGGTGTGGCGGAATTGGCAGACGCGCACGACTCAAAATCGTGTTCCTTCTGGAGTGCCGGTTCGACCCCGGCCACCGGTATACAAAGGCTTCTACATATTGTAGAAGCCTTTTTTGTTGTATAAAAATATCTCCAAGGCTTGTGAAAACATGATACCTGCAGCAGGAGGAGCTGAAAAGGAAACACCGATTCGGCCGTGGAGTTAAATCATTCCGATCGGGATTAACACTGTTTCTCAGCTGGTGGGTCGGCCATTCAAAAGCGCGCATTATTGGCAGCGGTTATTGCAGTATTTGCTCTTTTTATGTTTCAGCGTTTTCATGCAGGCGAGCTTGTTACCCATTTTATTAAGGGCGGAAACGAATTGGTCAACGTTATTATTATGTTATCGCTGATTTGGGCCGTAACAGCAGTAGCTGAAAATCTGGGATTCTCGAAATATGTTACTTCTCATTTAACATCATGGAGCCCTCATATGTTTATTGCGCCGTCTCTTTTTATACTGGGGGTTGTTATCTCCTATTTTATCGGGTCATCCTGGGGGACTTGGGGCGCTCGGCGTAACGCTGGCGGTTCAGTTACATACCAGCTTATTATTAGCGAGCGGAACATTTGGTTTGCTTCTCCCCTCAGTGATAATACGGTGTTGGGGATCGATGTTGTGAAGTGTACCCGTTCGAAGCTTGTTCCGGCGATTAACGCCGCGGGGATCTCCGTTGTGTTATACGGTGCGTATTTTTCAGATAACAAATACTTTTTGAAGGCGTTATCCGAAATTGGGATAACGCCTTTTTAATGAGCTGTTATACTTGAGAAAAAAAGAAGTGATGACATTGAAGCAGATTATTGCAATGGGCGGCGGGGGGTTTTCCATGGAGCCGGATCATCTTGTGCTGGATCAGTATATTTTAGAGCAGTCGGCGCGGTCAAAGCCGAAAGTTTGTTTTTTGCCGACGGCAAGCGGAGATTCGGAGAAATATACCGGCAGGTTTTATCAGGCCTTTCAAAAGCTGCGGTGTGAGCCGGATCACTTGTCGCTGTTTAAACCGCCGGGTTCTGATCTCAGATCCTTTCTCATGAAGAAAGATATTATATATGTCGGCGGCGGAAATACGCGCAATATGCTTGTCTTATGGAAAGAGTGGGGGCTTGACCTTATTCTTCGTGAGGCTTGGGAAAACGGCATCATCTTAGCGGGTCTCAGCGCTGGAGCGATTTGCTGGTATGAAGAAGGGGGGACGGATTCAGCGGGGGATTTGCGAGAGTTAACAGCTTTAGGATTTTTGCCGGGCAGCTTTTGTCCGCACTATGACGGAGAATCGGAGCGCCGGCCGGTGTATCACCGTCTGATTTCTGAAAAGAAACTCAGGGAGGGCTATGCCGCTGATGACGGCGCTGCGCTTCATTATAAAGACGGTCAGCTGTTCCGGGCTGTCTCATCCCGGGAAACCGCAAAGGGTTATCGGGTTTTTAATACCGAAGAAGGCGTTCGGGAAACAGAGCTTATGACCATTCCGTTATCTGAATTTTGATAATATGCTTTTTTTTGTACACAACTTATGTTACGATGAGAGCGAAATCAATAGTTACTGGGGGTGCCCGTCTGAGCGGGCTGAGAGAGAAGCGGCGGCTTCTTAACCCTTTGGACCTGATCTGGTTCGTACCAGCGTGGGGAAGTAAAGGTTTTATTATTGTTGAGGAAAACAATAATAGTTTCTTTCTGACTGCAAAATCGGGTTCTTCTTTGAACCCGGTTTTTTTGTGCTGGTGCTGAGCTTGGTTCTGTTATTCAAATGATAAAGGAGAGATTTGTATGCAAAATCAATCAGTACAGCAAGCGAACATTTCCATTATGTCGAGTTTTTCCGGCAGTAAAAAGGTTTATGCAGAAGGTTCTTCGCCCGACATACGAGTGCCGATGCGGGAAATCAGCCTGAGTGCGACTACGGGGGCATTCGGGGAAGAGGAGAATGCGCCGGTCCGTGTTTATGATACGAGCGGACCGTATACAGACCCGGATGTACAGATTGATATTCATGAAGGTCTGGGGGCGCTCCGCACAAAGTGGATTACCGGGCGCGGAGATGTAGAAGAATATAACGGCCGGACCGTGAGACCTGAAGACAACGGCTATAAAAAAGAAGATCATGCTGCCGAATACCCCGGCCTGCAGCGGAAACCGCTTCGGGCCAAGCCGGGGAAAAATGTAACACAATTGCATTATGCGAGAAAAGGCATCATTACGCCGGAAATGGAGTTTATCGCAATTCGCGAGCATGTGTCTCCCGAATTTGTCAGAGACGAGGTAGCCAGCGGCCGGGCGATTATTCCTTCTAACGTCAACCACCCGGAAAGCGAGCCGATGATTATCGGCCGGAATTTTCATGTGAAAATTAATGCCAATATCGGCAACTCGGCTGTTACATCTTCTATCGAAGAAGAAGTCGAAAAAATGACGTGGGCGATTCGCTGGGGCGCCGATACGATGATGGATTTATCCACGGGAAAAGACATTCATACGACGCGTGAATGGATTATCCGCAACTGCCCCGTGCCTGTGGGGACGGTGCCGATTTATCAGGCGCTTGAAAAAGTTAATGGCATTGCCGAGGATTTAACGTGGGACATTTATCGTGACACATTGATTGAGCAGGCGGAGCAGGGCGTGGATTATTTCACCATTCATGCCGGCGTACTGCTTCGTTACGTCCCGTTAACGGCTAAACGCACGACGGGAATCGTATCCCGCGGCGGGGCGATTATGGCGCAATGGTGCCTGGCTCATCATCAGGAAAGCTTTCTGTACACGCATTTTGAAGAAATTTGTGAAATCATGAAGACCTATGATATCGCTTTTTCACTTGGTGACGGGCTTCGTCCGGGTTCGATTGCGGATGCCAATGATGAAGCGCAGTTTGCGGAATTGGAGACTCTCGGAGAATTGACGGAGATTGCGTGGAAGCACGATGTGCAAGTGATGATCGAAGGACCGGGTCATGTGCCGATGCATAAAATTAAAGAAAACATGGACAAGCAGCTGGAAATTTGTAAAGAGGCGCCTTTTTACACGCTCGGCCCATTAACAACGGATATCGCTCCTGGCTATGACCACATTACTTCAGCAATCGGCGCGGCGATGATCGGCTGGTACGGGACGGCGATGCTTTGCTATGTCACGCCGAAGGAGCATTTGGGGCTGCCGAATCGTGATGATGTAAGAGAAGGCGTCATTACGTACAAAATCGCGGCACATGCCGCAGACCTTGCTAAAGGGCATCCGGGTGCACAGATCCGTGACGATGCTCTGTCTAAGGCGCGGTTTGAATTCCGGTGGCGTGATCAATTTCATTTGTCGCTTGATCCTGAAAGAGCAATGGAATATCATGATGAAACGCTGCCGGCTGAAGGCGCAAAAACGGCTCACTTCTGTTCGATGTGCGGCCCGAAGTTCTGCAGCATGAGAATTTCTCAGGATATTCGTGATTATGCGAAGGAAAACGGACTTACTGAAGACGAGGCCGTCAATGAAGGGCTGAAAGAAAAAGCAAAAGAGTTTGCAGAGAAGGGAAGCCGCTTATATCAATAAAAGAAAAGATGAAGATGGAGTGTATCCATCTTCATCTTTTTTAGAAAAACGGTGAACGGCGAAGCGGCGGAATGCTCTGCTCGAAGCGGAATATATTTTCCGGATCATATTTCGTTTTGACTTGACGGAGGCGGTGAACATTTTCTCCGTAATACGTTTGCAGCCAGTTTCTGATTTCTCTATCAGGCCAATTCACATAATCTCCCATCGTTTCTCTTGATAGGGACGTTCTCAGTCCTTCGATCCAGCGGACATTTTGTCTTTCTTCTTCAGCAGATGTCCAAGTTGTAATATATTCTTGGGCAATGATTGCGTTGCGATAGTAGAATGCCGTTTGGTCCGGAGCGATCCGTCCGGCCGCCCCGCCGAGAGATTGCTGCCAGACACTGGCGTTTTCGTTCGGAGCGTGCTCTAAATAGCGCTTTAAAGTGGATATTGCGCGTGTTGATAATGGTTTTTCAATAAAGGATCCTGACCGCTTCATCTTTTGCGGCTGATTGCCTCCCGGGTTGTTAAAAAAGGCTGCCGCTTTAATAAATGGCACTGTCTTGACCATGCCGCTTGTCGGTTTTCCCGCTTTCATTAACGGAGCCAGCAGTTCTTTCAGCTCCTCTTTTGTCCCGGTAAATTGACCGAGCGCTTCTATGCGGTTGACTTCCTTAGGCCAAAACTGAATTGATGAGGTAAGCCGGTTGTCTGTAAATGGAGCCCAGCGCTGCCACGTATTAAATACTTCCTCGAAATCATCCCAGCCCCAAGTGACAGAAAAAACAGACACGCACGAGATCGGCACGGCTTTAAACATCATGGAAGTGACAATGCCGAAGTTGCCTCCCCCTCCGCCCTGAGATGCCCAAAATAGATCAGAGTGCTTTGAGCGGTTGACTGTGATCAAGTCAGCACCCGCTTTTTCGTCCGCTATGATCATTTCAAGCTGGAGGAGACGATCGCAAGTAAGTCCGGCAGTCCTTGTTAAATATCCGATTCCTCCCCCCAGCGTCAGCCCCGTGATTCCCACATTCGCAATGGTTCCCGCAGGAAGGGTCAAGCCGTACCGCCAGAGTGTCCGGTAGACTTCCCCCAATTCGGCTCCCGCTTCAATCGAGACCAGCCGCTTATCCTCATTTACTCTTATTTTCTTCATTTCACTGAGATCAATGACTAGTCCGTCATTTAACAGGGAAAAATTTTCGTAGCTGTGTCTTCCGCCTCTGATACGGAAAGGCACATTGTTCTCACGTGCCCATCTCACCGCATTGAGGGCGTCATGTTTGTTTTGGCAAAACACAATGATGTCTGGATATCTTTGCAGGCTTAAATTGAAATTGGTTCTTGCGGCATTATAGTCCGGGTCATCTTTTTTGACGATGCGACCGCTCAATGTTGTCTTTTCCACATTCTCACTCACTTTCACTTGTAATCTGCTATGTTTTCTAGCATATGCGGAAAAATGAGAGAGTGTATGAGGAAAACCCCCGGAAGGACACGATATTTTAAATTATAGTTGACAGGTAGGGATTGTATGAATTAACATAATCATTACATATTTCCAAACGATGGCTGATCGGATCACCGAAGGCTCTTATCTATTAAACAGATAAGGGCCTTTTTTGCGTGAAAGTCATTAAATGAAAAGCGGAGGGATGAAAAGTGGCGTTAAAAAAGGTATCACATGTGCGCAAAAAGAGAAAAAAGCGGAAAAAGTACAGAAAACACACATTGAATTTCGAACTGCTTGTAGAGAAAAACAAACGGGAGATTATGAGAAATGAGGAACAGATGGAGCAGATTTATATAAAGATAGATGAAAAGCATGCGGGGGTTCGATAAAGATGAAGGAGAGAAAATGGAGGTTGAAAACAACGGTACTCGCGCTGTCGGTATCCATCATGTTATCAGGGTGCGCGTTAGGGAGTGCCGGGGAAGAACCGTCATCTGCGGCTGATAAAAAGGAAGAAACACGTATCACCCATGTCAAGACAAAGGAATTTAAAGCTTCTCATCCGGCGGCGATTCCCGCTAAATCGAAAGCCAGAACTGACACTTTTGTTGCTGGGATTTCCGCGCCGGGCGGCGTGTTTCTGCCGTATTTTTACGAAAACGGCTGGGATGGAAATGCGACAGATCCTATTTTTGAACCGTTAGTCAAACTGGATAAAACGGGGAAGCCTGCCCCGGCTCTTGCGGAAAGCTGGAAAATTTCCAAAGATCAGCTTACATACACGTTCCGTTTAAGAAAAAATCTCGTTTTCAGCGACGGTTCACCGCTGACCGCAAAGGATGCCGCATTCACTTTAACACTGCTGCATGATCCTGCATACGCGGGCTATGAAGATATCACCACGGCTTATATTAAAGGCGGTAAGGCTTACAAAGAAGGAAAGGCAAAGACGATAGAGGGCATTCGCGTCCTTGATGACAGAACCATTCAAATCACGACTGAGAAAGTCAGTGCGAAGTCGCTGCTTCTTTTGGGCGGGCAGGTGCTGTCAGAAGCCTACTACGGGAAGAAATATCAATTCGGCAAACTGGACTATTTAAAAGAGCTTTATGCCAAACCGCTCGGAGCGGGACGTTATCAATTTACAGAATACCTTCCGGGACAGGAAATACGCTATCAGGCTAATGAACACTATTATGCCGGAAAACCGAAAACGGAAAAGCTGATTTATAAAATTATCGATCCGTCAACTTCCCTTCAGCTGTTTGAAACGGGTGACCTTGATTACGCTTCTTTCTCACCTGATGATGATACGGTTCAGCATTTAAAAAGTCTCGGTTTTGCGAATATAAGCGTATCTGTCGTGAATGATTACGGGCTTGTGTACGTCAATCACAAGCGTCCGCCTTTTCAAGATAAGAAAGTGTCCCAGGCGCTTATTTACGGACTTGACCGTCAAAAAATCGTCGATGTCCGCTTTAAACGCTACGGAGAGGTCGCGAATGTTCCGGTGTCTCCGGTTTCGTGGGCTTATGATGACAAAGGTGTCAATCGGTATGCGTTTAACCCTGAAAAAGCCAAAAAGCTTCTTGATGAAGCAGGCTGGAAAACGGGCAAAGACGGTGTACGTGAAAAAAACGGCAAAAAGCTTGAAATCAGCTATTACACATCTAAAGCGGATGATGATTTCATCCCGATAGCGAAAGAAAATTATGCGGACATCGGAATCTCATTAAAACCGGAAGTGATGGATTTTAATACAGAAGTAGCGAAAATCAATGACAAACAATATGACCTTGCCGCCGTTTCCACCTCGCAGATCCTTGATCCGAATGACACGGTGGAAAAGCTGGCTTCCGGCCATCCCAATAATGTGACGGGGTATTCCAATCCGAAAGCGGACCGGCTGATAGAGAAAGGAGCCGGCACGCTTGATATCAGCAAAAGAAAAGAAATTTATCACCAGCTGTACCGGGAGCTCGGGGAAAACCCGCCTTACATTCTGATTCATTACCGTCAGAGCGCAAGGGCGGTCAGCGGAAAAATAAAAGGGCTTGAGCCTGACAATTATTCTGGAATCAGTTCAAGTCTCTCAAATGTCTCAATTCAATAGAACGGTTGGGCAAAATACCCGATGCATCCTGGGGATTTTGCCCTTTCAGCGGAAAGGAGGGGCTTTTTATGAAAAGGTATGCCGCAGAACGATTCATTCAAATGCTTGTGATCTTATTCGGTACGTCCTTTATTATTTTTTTCTTATTCGCCATGCTGCCGGGCGACTATATTGATTCCAATGTAAACCTGACTCCGGAAAGAGCGAAGGAGTTAAAAGCGCTTTACGGGCTGGATCAGCCGATTTGGCAGCGTTATGTGACATGGCTCGGAAATGTGCTCAGCGGAGATTTTGGGTTTTCTTTGAAATATCAGGAGAACGTCCTGTCACTGCTTCGGAAATATGTCTGGAATTCGTTTTTTGTCGCGTTTTTGGCGTTGCTTGTCACATGGTCAGCCGCGATGATAACGGGTGTCATATCCGCTGTCAGGAAATACTCATGGTTTGACGGGATCGTGACGTTTCTTGTTTTTGCTTCCATGGCGTTTCCGTCTTTTTTTATCAGCCTTCTGTTTATTAAGTGGTTTGGGGTGGATTTGAAAATATTGCCTGTCGGCGGGATGATTGATACCGGAAGCACGAGTACAGGTTTTTCGTACGTGCTTGAAGCCGCCAGACATATGATTCTTCCGGTCGTGATTTTATCTATGCTCGGCATCGGCTCGCTGACAAGGTATTTCCGCTCCGGCATGCTGGACGTGATCAGACAGGATTATATCAGAACGGCGAGAGCGAAGGGATTGAAAGAGCGCACCGTCATCTGGAAACATGCGTTGAAAAACGCGCTTATTCCGGCCATCACCCTGCTTGCTTTTGAACTGCCGGGACTGTTTTCCGGAGCCATCATTATTGAACAGATTTTCGGGTGGCCGGGAGTCGGACATATTCAGCTGGAATCTGTGCATTATCGTGATTATCCGGTTTTGATGGCGTTTACCTTGTTTTTGTCTTGTTTAACGATAGTAGGGAACTTCTTGGCGGATATCGCTTATGCCGCGGTTGATCCGCGGGTCAGACTGAAATAGGGGGTGTTCGGAATGAAAAAACAAAAAGAGGTGCCGCCTTCTCTTTGGAAGCAGACGTACCGCCGCCTGCTGCAGCATAAGCTGACGGTCATCAGTCTTCTTTTCTTATGTTTTATGTTTTTATTGTGCTTTATCGGGCCGTCTTTTTCTCCGTACATAACAGATCGGACGGATATTTCAAATGCCAATCAGCATCCGGGGGTTCATCACTGGCTGGGCACCGACCAGTACGGGAGAGATGTGCTGACGAGGCTGATGCTGGCGGGGCAGATTTCTCTGACCGTGGGGCTTGCTTCAATGGTGCTGTCGCTTGTCATCGGCTCTTTACTCGGGGCTGCGGCCGGATTTTATCGGGGAGCCGCTGATATGATCATTATGCGCATTGCTGATATGCTCATGTCCATCCCGGGCCTGCCGCTGCTTTTGATTTTGGCTGCGGTGATGTCGGAGTGGAAAGTGCCTTCTGAATACAGAATGTACCTGATTATGATGATGTTAAGCCTGATCGGATGGCCCGGTTTGGCGCGGCTTGTACGCGGACAGATTTTGTCGCTGAAGGAGCAGCCGTTTATGATGGCCGCGGAAGTTTTGGGGCTTAGTGATAAACGGAAAATCCTCTATCATTTGCTTCCCAACACATTGCCGTTATTACTGGTAGCGGCGACTTTGCATGTGGCGGGAGCGATGCTGAGTGAATCTGCGCTGAGTTTTCTCGGGCTTGGCGTTGCTCCGCCGACACCTTCTTGGGGAAACATGATGGAAGCGGCGAATCATTTTATGGATTTTACACTCCGCCCGTGGCTGTGGATTCCGCCGGGAACGGCCATTTTTTTGACCGTTGTGGCGATTCATCTGCTTGGAGACGGTTTAAGAGACGCTTTTGATCCTAAGGTAAAACGGCAGGTGAAAATGAAATGAAAAAACCGCTTTTAGAAGTGAGGCATTTGGAAACGGCTTTTTATACAGAGGAGGGCGCGGTAAAGGCCGTGGACGATGTCAGCTTTACGATACATGAGGAGGAAACGGTTTGTATTGTAGGAGAGTCCGGCTGCGGGAAAAGTATGGCGTCATTGTCCATTATGCAGCTTATTCCCGAGACGGGGAGAATCGAACGGGGAGCGGTGCATTTTTCCGGACAGAACCTGTTGGAACTGAAACCAAAAGACATGCAGAAAATCCGCGGAAGCGAAATCGGGATGATTTTTCAGGAACCGATGACATCTTTGAATCCGGTATTTACAATCGGTGAGCAGCTGACCGAACCGATTCGCGAACATTTGTTGCTGAGTAAGAAAGAGGCATGGCGGAGAGCCGTTGAACTGATCACGTTAGTGGAGATCCCGAATGCCGAGCAGGTTATGAACCGATATCCTCATGAGCTGAGCGGCGGCATGCTGCAGCGCATCATGACGGCTGTCGCGCTAAGCTGCGATCCGAAACTGATCATTGCCGACGAGCCGACGACAGCGCTTGACGTAACCATTCAGGCGCAGATATTGGATTTATTGCGGGATATGAAAAAGCAATTTCGCACGTCTATTTTATTCATTACTCATGACCTTGGCGTGGTTGCTGAAATGGCTGATTTTGTGATTGTCATGTATGCGGGAAAAATTGTGGAGGAAGGACCGGTTGCAGAGCTGTTTTCTGATCCGAAGCATCCGTATACGAAAGGGCTGCTCGCGGCCAAGCCGGTTATCGGTCAAAAAAGGGAGACGCTGTACACCATTCCGGGGCAGGTCCCCGAGCTTGCGGACCTGTCCGGATCGTCTTGTTATTTTGCGGAGCGATGTGAACACAGCACGGAAATATGCCGGAGATCGAGCCCGCATTTTACTGAATTCGGGAAGGGGCATCAGGCGGCGTGCTGGCTTTACAGAGAGGAGAAAGCAGATGAGTGATGTGTTGCTGGAGGTCAAGGGGCTGAAAAAATATTACGAGAAGCATGGGGGGATGAGAAAGACTCATAAAAAACCCGTAAAAGCGGTTGACGGTGTCAGTTTTACGATAGGAAAGGGAGAAGTGTTCGGCTTAGCGGGAGAATCGGGCAGCGGAAAGTCATCAATCGGCAAGACCATTTTGAGGCTTCATGAGAAAACAGGGGGAGAGGTGTTTTTTCAGGGGCGTGATGTGTTTCGGATGAGCCGGCGCGAGCTCAAAACTTTCAGATCGGAAGCGCAGCTCATCTTTCAAGATCCGTTCAGTTCTTTAAATCCCCGGCGCCGGATTGGAGAAGCCATCGGTGAAGCGATGATCGAGCATCAATTGGCGGTGAAGCGGAACGCGCGTGATAAAGCGGCGGAAGTTCTTGAAGCCTGCGGACTTTCCGCAAACTTTATCGACCGATATCCGCATGAATTTTCCGGAGGGCAGCGGCAGCGGATCGTAATTGCAAGAGCGATGGCGCTCAAGCCGCAATTTATCATTATGGATGAACCCGTGGCGGCGTTAGATGTCTCCATCCAGGCGCAGATGATCAATTTGTTCAGCAGCCTTCAAAAACAGCACGGGCTGTCATATTTGTTCATTTCTCATGATTTAAGCGTGGTGGAGCACTTATGTACGAAGGTCGCCATTATGTATTTAGGGACGATTGTGGAATATGCGTCAAAGGAGGAGCTCTTTTCACGGCCGCTTCACCCTTATACGAAAGCGCTGTTATCAGCCGTGCCTGTTCCTGATCCCGGATCGAAAAGGGAGCGGATAATTTTAAAGGGTGATATACCGAGCCCCTCTGATCCGCCTTCAGGCTGTAAATTCCGAACGAGATGTCCGGAAGCCAAGAAGATATGTGCTGAGAAAAGTCCGGCGCTGTCAGAAAAAGGGCTTCATCATTTTGCGGCATGCCACTTCGTGTAATTGAGAAAAAAACGGTTTTATTGATAATAAACAGGAAAAACCTGCCGGGCAGACCGGCAGGTTTTTTGATGTTATTTTGGTGACGGCAGTCCGAGTCCTTCGGCAACGCGTCTGCCGTATTCAGGATCAGCCTTGTAGAAGTGGCCGATCTGGCGCAGCTTAATTTCTTCTTTTTCCACAGGTTTCATCGCACTGACGATATTGGCGACAAGGCGCGCGCGTTCTTCCTCGCTCATCAGGCGGTACAGGTCGCCGGCTTGTGTGTAATGATCATGATGATTATAGCTTACACTGTCAGCGAAACCTGATACAGGATATGCCGCCTGTTTATCTTCAGGTGACTCTTTCGGGCCCCCGAAGCTGTTAGGCTCGTAATAGACGGAGCGGCCGCCGTTATCATCAAAACGCATTTGTCCGTCACGCTGATAGTTTTTCACTTCATTGCGGGAACGGTTGATCGGCAGCGCCTGATGGTTCGCGCCGACACGGTAGCGATGCGCGTCATGGTATGCGAACAACCGGCCTTGAAGCATTTTGTCAGGTGAGACGTCGACGCCGGGGACTAATGTGCCGGGAGAGAACGTCGCCTGTTCTACTTCCGCAAAGTAATTTTCCGGATTGCGGTTCAGAACCATGCGGCCGACTTCGATCAGCGGATAGTCTTTTTGAGACCACACTTTTGTGACGTCAAACGGATCAAAGCGATATGTGTTTGCATCTTCTAACGGCATGATTTGAACATATAATTTCCATGCGGGGAAATCGCCGTTTTCAATCGCATTGAACAAATCTTCCGTATGGTAATCGGGATTTTCGCCGGCGATTTTTGCGGCTGTATTAACATCAAGGTTTTTCACGCCTTGCTCTGTTTTAAAGTGATATTTAATCCAGACGCCTTCGCCTTTATCATTTGTCCATTTAAATGTATGGCTTCCGAATCCGTGCATATGTCGAAGAGTCGCCGGAATGCCCCGGTCTGACATCAGAATGGTTACCTGGTGCAGGGATTCGGGTGACAAAGACCAGAAATCCCAAACGGCCGTCGGATTTTTCAGATGTGTTCTCGGATCTCTTTTTTGTGTATGGATAAAGTCAGGGAACTTGATGGCATCGCGGATGAAGAACACGGGTGTATTGTTTCCGACGATGTCGTAGTTTCCTTCTTCTGTATAAAATTTAACGGCAAATCCGCGCGGGTCGCGCACTGTGTCACTAGAGCCCAGTTCGCCCGCAACGGTTGAGAAACGGATGAAAAGCGGCGTGCGTTTACCGACTTCTGACAGAAATGCAGCTTTCGTATATTTTGTAACGTCATTTGTGACTTCAAAATAACCGTGTGCGCCCGCGCCTTTTGCGTGAACGACACGCTCCGGAACGCGTTCTCTGTTAAAGTGCGCCAATTTCTCAAGCAGATGGACGTCTTGTATTAAAGCAGGACCGCGATCGCCGGCCGTCATTGAGTTTTGGTTATCTCCGACAGGAGCGCCCCAGCTGGTTGTCAATTTATTTGAACTCATGTGATCACCTCTTTAAATTTATAAGAACATAATATCACCTATCAGTAAAAAGTCAATATTATTTTATAATGATTATAAAATAATTATTTTTATTATCGAAAAGAAGGTATGGGTTTAAAAACCCACTTGACTGACGGGAATAATGGGTTTAATATGAGGAAAAATAGAAACCGCTGACTTGGACACAAGAGGCTCTTATTCTTCACTGGATAAGGGTCTTTTTTTATTGTCAGGCGGTAAGGGAGGCGGCGATTGTATGCTTTTCAGGCAGCATTTTAAACCAGTCGATATTCACGGTCATCTGCCGTACAGCCTTAATTTCGGCAAAAACGATAAGACATTTTCCGATTATAACCGGGAGCGGTCGGAAAGAATGAATCTCACTTGGGATTTTCCTGATCCGCATGATGTTGATGGCGATGACGGCGAAATCGCTTTGATGACAAGATGGGAGAAAGAATTAGATAAGTACGGCATTGACGTGCTGAATTTTTTAACAGCAGAGAGCAATGACCGGATGGCGGCGTTTATTCAAGCCAATCCCGCGAGGTTTACCGGATTTGCATATCATCCTTTGGAACAAAAGGATGCGTATGAGGAGCTGAAAAGAGCGGTTGAAGAGCTCGGTCTGAAAGGATATAAACTGTTCGGGCCGCTGACAGACATCGAGTTTCATGATCCGTCGCTGAAAAAGCTGTGGACGTATCTGGCTGACAAAAGACTGCCTGTATTAATTCACTTCGGACTTTTAGGGAGAGCGGGTGGCATTGTCAGCCATCGCAACATCAACCCGCTCTCCATCTATCGCGTCGCGAGAGAGTTTGCTGATATACCGTTCATCATTCCGCATTTCGGCGCCGGATATTATCAGGAACTGCTGCAGCTGTGCTGGAGCTGCCCGAATGTGTATATTGACACGTCCGGCTCAAATCAGTGGATGAGGTGGATGCCGTACCCGCTTGATTTGGAAATTCTGTTTCGAAAGACATCTGAATTAATCGGTGCTGAACGGATCATCTTCGGGACGGATTCGAACGGATTTCCGAGAGGATATGTATACAGATATCTTCAGGAGCAGGTGAGGACCTGCCGGGAAATCAATATGCGGGAAGAAGATATAGAAAACATTTTCGGCAACAACGCGCGGACATTATTGAAAATCGCCCGGAAAGAAAAGGAAGTAAATACGTGATACAGCCGATGCGCTCTTTGGCAGGTTTATGCCGGAAGGCGCATTTTTAATTCATACAAAAAACAGTTGACAAGTCGGAATAATTTGAATTAACATGATATTCAAATTTAAAAACAAACGGGTTGCCGATCGGACCGCCGAAGGCTCCCATCTCTGCAAGCAATCGGAGATGGGAGCCTTTTTGTTTTTCGATCGCATGCGGCAGAAAGAGAGGGGAAGACAGATGGCTGTAACCATCAGCATACAAGAAAAAGTTTTTGAGCATGAAGGCCGGAAAACGCCGGTGCTGAATGAT
The DNA here is from genome assembly GCF_057196865.1 of Bacillus sp. SYZHCR11. Lineage (NCBI taxonomy): Bacteria > Bacillati > Bacillota > Bacilli > Caryophanales > Bacillaceae > Bacillus > Bacillus sp. SYZHCR11. Next base: position 1,400,832 of record NZ_JBXUND010000001.1, on the reverse strand, counting down.
ATTGAGCTGTCAATTGCATCGGGAGAATTTTTGACTGTCATCGGACCGAGCGGATGCGGCAAAAGCACGCTTTTAAAATTGATTGCCGGTCTTGATACCGGTTATAAAGGCTCTGTCGCAATAAACGGCCGCAATGTGTCGGGACCGGGCATCCGGCAGGGATTTATCTTTCAGGAGCACCGGCTGTTTCCCTGGCTGACGGTAAAACAAAACATCGCTGCCGATCTCAATATGAATGACCCGGCCGTTCGGAAAAAAGTGGATGATCTGATTGAGGTTGTCAGGCTGCAGGGAGCGGAGAACGCTTATCCGCGCGAATTATCCGGCGGCATGTCGCAGCGGGTTGCCATCGCCAGAGCCCTTTTGCGTGAGCCGGAGGTGCTGCTTTTAGATGAACCGTTCGGGGCGCTTGACGCTTTTACGAGAAAACATTTGCAGGATGTGCTGCTTGATATATGGCGCGAGAAAAAAACGACGATGATTCTTGTCACGCATGATATTGATGAATCCGTCTATTTAGGCGATAAGCTGGCGATCCTCAGGGCAAAGCCGGGCCGGCTGCACAGCCTGATGCCGATTCAGCTTCCGCATCCGCGCAATCGGACGTCAGCGGATTTTCAGGCCGTCCGGCAGAAGGTGCTTTCTGAATTTGAGAAAACGGAAGACCTCCGGTTTGCGGATGGGTCCGGAATATAGAAGGGACGAAGCGAAGTGAAAAAAATCATCATTCTTTTAGCCGCAGCAGTCATGATGTCAGCCGGATGCAGTGCCGACGGGACAGGAGGGAGCGGGAAAACGGTGAAAGAAATCCGGATCGGCATCCAGCAGAGTTTAAGCCCGCTTCTCATTGCCAAGGAAAAAGGCTGGTTTGAAGAGGCCTTCAAAAAAGACGGAATAAAAGTAAAATGGGTCGAATTCCAAAGCGGTCCTCCGCAATTTGAAGGTCTTGCCGCCGATAAGCTTGATTTTTCCCAGGTCGGCAATTCACCGGTCATTTCCGGTCAGGCGGCGGGAATTGATTTTAAAGAGATCGGGCTGTCTCAGGACGGGTTAAAGGCAAACGGCATTCTCGTAAACAAGGGCAGCGGGATTCAGAGCCTGAAAGAATTGAAAGGTAAAAAAATCGCCGTAGCCAAAGGCAGCAGCGGCTTTGATTTTCTCTATAAAGCTTTAGATAAAGCGGGGCTTTCCGCCGATGACGTCACTATCATCCAGCTTCAGCCTGATGAGGCGGTTTCCGCTTTTGAAAACAAATCAGTTGACGCATGGTCCATTTGGGAGCCGTATTTGTCGATTGAAACGCTGCAGCACGGGGCGGAAATATTGGCGAACGGAGAAAGCACAGATTTATATTCTCCCGGTTTCACATTAGTCAGAACGGGATTTTCCAAAGAACACCCGGATGAGGTTGTCCGTTTTCTGAACGTGTTCAATAAAGCAGTTACATGGCAAAAGGAACACAAAGATAAAGCAGTCTCCTTATATGCGAAAATCAAACATCTTAATCCGAAAGTCGTCAGAAACGTGCTTAACAATACTGAGCCTCTCAATGAACCGATCGATGATGATATTGTCAAAGCCCAGCAGGAAACCGCTGATTTTCAATATCGAACAAAAGCGATTCATAAGAAAATTCATGTAAAAGACGTTGTCGACAATTCATTTATTAAAAAAGCGCTTGAAACGGGGGATGGCAAGTAATGAAAGCAGAAGCATCAACGGCTGCCGGCGCAATAAGCCAATCAGAAAAGAAAGCTCTGGCAAGATCCCGGAAGTATTCATACCAATGGGTGAAGGGGGTTGTACTCCCGGCTGCGGTCATCGCAGTATGGCAGTTTATCGCAAGTCTGGGCATCGTCTCGGCCGCGGTGCTCCCGTCGCCTGTCGTCATCTTGCAGACGTTTCAGGAACTTCTTCTTTCAGGTGAGCTTTGGGGTCATTTAGAGATCAGTTTATACCGGGCGGCTGTCGGATTTCTGCTTGGCGCGGGCCTCGGACTTGTTTTCGGGCTGCTGGTCGGTTTTTCAAAGCGGACGGAAGCATACCTTGATCCGTCTCTGCAAATGCTCAGAACGGTTCCGCACTTGGCCGTGACTCCTCTGTTCATTTTGTGGTTCGGATTTGATGAGACATCTAAAATTCTGCTGATCGCATTGGGGGCTTTTTTCCCCGTGTACATTAATACGTTTCTCGGACTCCGCAGTGTGGACGCGAAGCTGTTTGACGTCGCGCGGGTGCTGGAATTTAATTGGTATCAGCAGATGACGAAATTAATTCTTCCGGCATCTCTGCCGAATATCCTGCTCGGTATCAGGCTCTCCCTAGGCATTGCGTGGCTCGGTCTCGTGGTGGCGGAACTGATGGGATCGAGCGAGGGCGTCGGTTATATGATTATGGATGCCAGGCAATTCTCACAGACAAATAAGGTGTTTGTCGGCATTATCATTTTTGCGGCTGTCGGCAAGCTGACAGATGCATTGGTCAGAATGCTCGAACGGAAACTATTAAAATGGCGGAACAGTTATGAAGGGTAACCTATTAAAAAAGGAGAGATTCATATGGAGATTCTTTGGTTTATTCCGACGCATGGTGACGGCCGGTATTTAGGGACGCAAACGGGAGGGAGAACGGCGGATCATCTTTATTTTAAGCAAGTGGCACAGGCGGCGGACAGACTCGGGTATACGGGGGTTCTGCTGCCGACGGGGAGATCATGTGAAGACCCGTGGCTGACGGCTGCCGCTTTAGCGGGGGAAACGAGTGACTTGAAATTTTTAGTGGCGGTCCGTCCGGGACTGATGCAGCCGTCTGTCGCCGCGAGAATGGCGTCGACAATGGACCGGCTGTCAGACGGCCGTTTGCTCGTAAATGTCGTAGCGGGCGGAGATCCTTATGAACTGGCGGGAGACGGCATGTTTATCAGCCACGATGAACGTTATAAGGCGACTGAAGAATTTTTAACCGTCTGGCGCGGACTCATGCGGGGCGAAACGGTGACATATGAAGGGGACCATATCAAAGTGGAAAACAGCAACCTCCTGTTTCCGCCAAAACAGTCTCCGCATCCGCCATTATATTTCGGCGGTTCATCACAAGCGGGAATTGAGGCTGCTGCGAAACATACAGATGTCTATTTAACATGGGGAGAGCCGCCGGAGCAGGTAAAAGAAAAGATTGAAACCGTTAAAAAACAGGCTGCGAAGGAAGGAAGGACGATGCGTTTTGGCATCAGACTTCACGTGATTGTCAGGGAGACTGAGGAAGAGGCATGGGAAGCGGCTGAACGATTAATCAGCCATTTAGACGAAGAGACAATTGCGAAAGCGCAGGCTGCGCTCCGGCGCGCTGATTCATCGGGACAAAAACGGATGGCCGATCTTCATAACGGTGACCGCTCGAAGCTTGAGATCAGCCCGAATCTCTGGGCCGGCATCGGACTGGTCAGAGGCGGAGCGGGCACGGCGCTTGTCGGTGATCCGCAGACTGTCGCTGATCGAATTTTAGAGTATCAGGCACTCGGCATTGAGTCGTTTATCTTTTCAGGCTATCCGCATCTGGAAGAAGCTTATTATCTGGCTGAACTCGTGTTTCCGCTTCTGCCGTTTGAGAATGAACGGACTAAAAAGCTTGAGCGCAGACTGGGTGAAGCAATGGGAAACGACCATTTTGCAAGAGGAAATAAAGCGACAGTCTGATGACGTCGCAAGGCGGATCATTGATGGCGGGTGCTTTCTGCGGTTTCATTTCCGGGGAAATGCCGGCAGTGAAGGCGGGTATTCACCCGCCTTTTTAAGCGCTTAGCTTGCACGATGCTCATATGGATGATATGATACAAAACGTAATTATTACGATTTGCTAGGAGTGCTGAAATGGCAAAAAAATCAAAAGTAATCAAAGAGCTCAAGCGGCAGAAGCTTGTTGAACAATATGCGGACATCCGAAGAGAATTAAAGGCAAAAGGCGACTGGGAAGCGCTGAGCAAACTGCCGCGTGATTCTGCTCCGGCCAGGCTTCATAACCGCTGTACGGTGACGGGGCGGCCCCGCGGATATATGAGAAAATTTAAACTGTCCAGAATCGCATTCAGGGAGCTGGCCCATAAAGGCCGGATTCCCGGGGTGAAAAAAGCGAGCTGGTAATGTGAAAAACTCCGGATCTGTCATGAACCGGAGTTTTTGCCGTGCTTATGAAAAGTGAAAACATAAGCCAAATGCTGAATCATCATCAGAATGAAAATCAAAAGAATCGGAAAAAAAGGTAGATGCGGCTGAATCAGCGGATAAAACAAAAGCAGAACGGCTGCGGCCGGCAATGAGAAGTAAACGGCGATATACGAGGAACGGCAAGCTTTAGCCGTCATCATTCGTTCTCTTTCATCCTGTTCCTCAAATTCATCGGGCACTAGCCTATGCTTTTTGCCGTTTCGTTTTTTCTTTTCGGCATAGATATACAATGCGGCACAAACGGTAAACAGCAGAAACGGAGTGATATTCAGCTCAAATGCACCGCTCCCCTCCGTTTGGAAAAACTGAGCGATCCGCGGCGCCGCTTCCATAATGGAAATAAGCGTCCAGCAGGCCAATCCGTAGAGTGCAAGGTGAAAACACGCTTTTCTTTTCAAACTCATTTTTTCTCCTCCTCCAGCCAGAAAACTTCCTCCATCGGCAGGGAGAAAGCCCGGCAGATGTTAAGCGCCAATAAGAGTGAAGGCACATAATCTCCTTTTTCAATCGCTGCAATCGTCTGTCTGGTGGCTCCGGCTTCTTTTCCGAGCGTTTCCTGAGAATAGCCGAATCTGGCTCTCAGCTCTTTTACTTTATTTTTCATCATCAGGGCGTACCTCAAGTTTTCTTCTTTTTTATATTGTATGAGATTCTTAACAAAATGTAAATCCAACTTAACATGTGGACAAAAAAAGAATTTTTTTCGACAAATTTTTTAACATTCCCTTGACGAAAAAAAAATATACATGTAATATTAGAAACATCAAATCGGTACTGACAAAAAACTTTGATGCGGGTGTAGTTTAGTGGTAAAACCTCAGCCTTCCAAGCTGATGTCGTGAGTTCGATTCTCATCACCCGCTCCATACATACGTTATTAACGCAGTGTTTCGTTTCTCTGATAAACGAAGTATTGCGTTTTTTTATGTGAAAAAAGACACGAAGGCGTGTCTTTTTATGAAAGCCAAGAGACGGTATGTGTGCCTCCGTGAATTTGTTCAAACATTTTGGTTAAGGATGATAGCAGCTCATCCGCCGCGTCGGCATGAAATGAAGGCGGGAAAAAGATCAGCTGCAGCATTTTCTTTGTGCCGGTTGTTACAGGGCGGGTATTGATATGTCCGGTAAGGCCGCCGAAAATGCCGCCAGAGTCGGAGAAAGCAAGTACGTGTTCTTTTTCTCCGATTGTAATCGAAATCGGTTCATCTATTTCTGCGGCGTCATACGCCATGATAGGCAATGAATATTTCAAGGAGAAAAAAAGTATGGTATCATGGGCTGAATTCACACTTTCAATGAATCGTTCCCGGGAAATATCGCCGAGCATAAGCTCCATCGGCGTTTTTTGTCCTGAAAAGGCGGGTCTGAGCTGTTCCATTATACGCGCCCACTCTTTAACAAAAGGCTGCTCATCTATACCGCCGTCAGCATAATCAAAGTAAAGAGATTCTTGAAATAAACGGAGGCGGCCTTTCAGCATTTGCGGAGCAGGCCCGACTTCGATCTGTTCATATAAGACGGCTGCCGCTTTGATCCCCGGCACCCGTTCAGCAATAAGTGGATCTAAACTGATGTTCAAGTGTGTTCACTCCATTTCGGGATGATAAAACTCTATTATACCCGTGCGGGAGCCTGATCACAAAGAAAGGAGGCTGTGCAAAAAATGAATATTCATAAACTGAAAGAGGAATTAATCGAATACGCCAAAAGCATCGGAGTTGACAAAATCGGGTTTACAACGGCTGATACGTTCGACAGTCTGCGGGACCGGCTGATTCTTCAGGAATCACTCGGCTATTTATCCGGTTTTGAAGAGCCGGATATTGAAAAACGGGTTACTCCGTCTTTGCTTCTCCCGAAAGCCAAATCAATCGTCGCCATCGCCCTTGCTTATCCTTCCAAAATGAAAGATGCGCCGAGGAGCACGAGGGACGGGCGGCGCGGCATTTTTTGCAGAGCTTCCTGGGGGAAGGATTATCATGATGTGCTGCGGGAAAAGCTTGATCTGCTGGAGAATTTTCTCCAAAGCAAACATGAGGATATCCGCACAAAGTCAATGGTGGATACAGGAGAATTGTCCGACAGGGCCGTGGCTGAACGGGCGGGAATCGGCTTCAGCGCCAAAAACTGCATGATCACCACGCCTGAATACGGTTCTTACGTCTATCTGGCTGAAATGATCACCAATCTGCCCTTTGAACCGGATGTGCCGATTGAAGATATGTGCGGTACGTGCACAAAATGTCTAGACGCGTGTCCGACCGGCGCCCTCGTCAATCCCGGACAGCTTAACGCCCAGCGCTGTATTTCGTTCCTGACTCAGACAAAGGGATTTTTGCCGGATGAGTTCCGCACGAAAATCGGAAACCGTCTGTATGGCTGTGACACGTGCCAGACGGTCTGTCCGATTAATAAGGGGAAAGATTTTCATCTTCATCCGCAGATGGAGCCTGATCCGGAAATCGCAAAGCCGCTGTTAAAGCCGCTTTTGACCATAAGCAACCGCGAATTCAAAGAAAAATTCGGACATGTATCGGGATCATGGCGCGGCAAGAAGCCGATACAGCGGAATGCAATTTTAGCTTTGGCTCATTTTAAAGATGCCTCGTCTCTTCCGGAATTAACGGCCTTGATGCACCAAGATCCGCGCCCCGTCATCAGGGGTACGGCCGCCTGGGCCATCGGGAAAATCGGTGATCCTGATTATGCGGAGGAATTAGAAAAAGCGCTTCAAAAGGAGCAGGATGAGGACGCCATGCGGGAAATTGAAAAGGGACTGGAGCTGTTATCGGTTTCTGAGAAGACTAAAACCGGCCGGTCCTGACATATGTATAGAGAAAAAGCACTTGGCCGGAGTTCAAGTGTTTTTTCTTTATAAAATCGTATGGTGGGTGGAGCGCTTGAAGCATATTATTGAAGATTTAGCGGAGGCCCGGCTTCATTATTTAATTAACGGAACTGAGATGAGGCAGAATGGGCAGGCCGGCGATCTTGAGGTCCTGACGAGAAAAAAAGAGCTGTTTGAAAACCGGAAAGTTGATATCGTGAAAGCGAAGGCAAAAGCCGTCATTGTCAAAAGCAGTCTTGAGGACGACGGCACGTTATGTGTCATGTACACGATTCATTTCGAATATTTGTGCAAGGAGCATGACGGACACCTTTACTTAGAAGAGCAGATTGAGGAACGGACTGCATTTCTCTATGATGAGCTTTTGATTAAAGACCGGGAAGTAAAGAAAAAACCGGCTGGATTTTCTGACGGAAACAGCGTAATTGAATATGAGCGGAGTGAACGGGAAGATTTCGGGCGGGCGTTTCAATACGACCGTCTGGCTGCCGTGCAGTACGCGGAGAAGTTTTGGAATAAACGAAACCCCGCTTATAAAAATTTCAGCGATAATTGCACCAATTTTATTTCCCAATGTTTACATGCCGGAAAAGCACCGATGCGGGGGCATCCGAACAGAGGCTCAGGCTGGTGGATGAAGGCAAGCTCGTGGAGCTACAGCTGGACGGTCGCGCATTCGATGAAGATGTATCTGGCCCAATCCAAGGCAGGACTTCGCGCAGTGCAAGTATCAAGAGCTGAAGAACTGATGCCCGGAGATATCATTTGCTATGATTTTGAAGGAGACGGCCGTTTTAATCATACGGCGATCGTGGTCGCAAAAGATAAAAGCAATATGCCGCTCGTCAATGCCCAAACGTATGACAGCAGGATGAGATATTGGTCATATGAGGATTCAACGGCGTATACTCCTTCCATCAGATATGCGTTTTTTCATATTACGGATGATACGACAAAAGAGTAATTAATGATATAATGGTGGGCGGAATAAAAAACAGAGGTGAACATCGTGGCATTACATGTCGTTTTATATCAACCCGAAATCCCGGCCAATACGGGAAATATCGCACGTACTTGTGCGGCAACAGACACAACGCTTCATTTGATCCGCCCGCTCGGATTCTCAACCGATGATAAAATGCTGAAGCGCGCCGGACTCGATTATTGGGAGTTCGTCAACGTCGTATATCATGATTCATTGGAAGAGTTATTTGAAGCATATGAGAACGGAAAGTTTTTCTTCATTACAAAATTCGGTCAAAAGCCGCACACATCATTTGATTACTCAAATACGGAGGAAGACTTTTTCTTCGTATTCGGCAGAGAAACGAGCGGACTTCCGAAAGAATTGATCGAAAACAATATGGACCGCTGCCTGCGTCTGCCGATGACCGAGCATGTGAGATCATTAAATCTGTCCAACACGGCCGCGATTCTTGTATATGAAGCGCTGCGCCAGCAAAATTACAGAGATTTGACGTGAGAAAAAACGCCCGTATCCGGGCGTTTTTTTATTGAATAAAAAAGACGGGCAGCAGCGGTTTACGGCATTTTTATATTTCCGGGCTTAACAACGTAACAGTGTTATGTTACAATACGTTCATCGAAGGAGCTGGATTCATGGAGGAACAACTGATTTCTAAAAAAGAATTGCTGGAAGAAACATCAATTTCATACGGGCAGCTGTACCGGTGGAAACGGAAAAATTTAATTCCTGAAGAATGGTTTATCCGAAAATCGACGTTTACAGGCCAGGAAACATTTTTTCCGAGAGCGGAAATATTAAAACGCATCTCAAAAATACAGGAAATGAAAGAAAATCTGTCTCTGGATGAAATGAGAGAAATGCTGTCTCCGCAAATGACTGATGTCAATATAACGTCTGCGGAACTGCTTCAAAAGGGACTGATTTCAAAAGCCGCGCTGCAAGTTTATGGCGAAGACGGCGTGACATTCACGTCCCGCGCGCTGCTGTCTTTATATGTGCTTGAAGGGCTTTTGCAATCGGGCAATATCAGCCTTGAGGAAGGAAAATTGGCGGCGGGGGTGCTGAAGACGTATGAGGCTTCCGAGCTGAAAGCGAATACGGAGCTTGTCATGCTCCGAAAGCTCGGCGTAACGACGTGCTTCATCGCAGACGCGGAACATATTTTATTTGAACCGACTGTCAAAGTGGTTGAACGGGTGGCGCTTGCTGCGGCATCGGAAGAATTAAAAACGAAATGGATGCAGGAGGACCATCAATGGAAGTAACAGATAAATTAATCATTAACGGTTCGGGAAGTTCAAAAGGAGGCCGTTTTCATACAGTGGAGATCAACGGGAGCGGCACGGTGTCAGGTGATGTGGAGTGCACGAGCCTTTTGTTTAACGGCAGCGGAAAAACAGACGGACATGTCAAGACGCAAACGCTGACAATCAGCGGTTCGGGGAAAATTTCCCGCAGTGCCGAAGCTGAATCCATCCGTATCAACGGAACGGGTGTCATTAAAGGTGATGTCAAAACGGAGCGGCTGAACGTCGCGGGATTTTCGTCTTTCGGCGGCGGTGTGAAAGCTGATGATATTTTCATATCCGGGAAAGCCGGGATTGAAGGCGATTGCGAGACAGAGACATTCCGTTCGGAAGGCAAATGCAAGATCGGCGGCCTGCTGAATGCCGATGAAGTCAGTATGAAGCTGGCGGCGGGAGAAAGCCATGTGAAAGAAATCGGCTGCCGCCATTTGAAAGTGATGAGCAGAAAGAGCGTGCTTACGCGTTTTAAGCTGATGCCGGCCCCGGTGCTGACAGCAGAGCTGATTGAGGGTGACATCATTGAATTGGCGGACACGAACGCGAAGACAGTCCGCGGAAATCATGTGCGGATCGGCGCGGGCTGCACCATTGGGACGGTGGAATACAGCGGCGATTTTACATGTGATCCTACCGCTTTGGTTAACAAAGTCGTGAAACGATAGGAGGAGCTGCAATGGAAACGACAAAAAAATTGAGTCATTTAAAAATGTACGGAGCCGGACACGCTTCCGGCGGTTCCTACCAAAATGTAAGCATTAAAGGGGAAGGAACTGTCGGCGAAGGACTTCAAAGCGAACGCTGCCGGATATTCGGCACGGGACTTTTTCTCGGAGATGCCGAGATCAACAGGCTGAAAATTTTCGGAGAGCATGAAGTTGCAGGAGACTTATCAGCACATTCAGCAAATGTGATCGGCACATTGAAAATTGGCGGCTCCATGCGTTTTGCCAGGATGAGGCTGAAAGGACTTGCTGAAATTGGCGGCGGGGCCGCGGGGGAACAGTGTCATATAAAAGGCAGTCTCACCGTCGGCGGCGATTGCGAGACGGAGCTGCTTCATGTAACAGGATGTATCAATGTGGCGGGATTGTTAAACGCAGGGGACGTAAACATCCATTTGCGTTATGACCGAAGCCGCGTGAAAGAAATCGGCGGCACATCGATTACCGTCAGACGGAAACCCGGTTTTCTTAAACGGAAAGCCGGCATGCTTTCTGCTGAATTGATCGAAGGAGACGCAGTTTACCTCGAATACACGGAAGCGGACATCGTCAGAGGGAAGCGTGTGGAAATCGGCCCGGGCTGCAAAATCGGAAAAATCGAGTATCAAACAAGCTGCAAGTCTCATGAAAAATCAACTGTCAAAGAACATATTGAAATATGAAACATTGTTATGTTGTACAGGAAAGGGTGCTCTTCATAAAGAGCACCCTTTTGCCGTTATTTGTTTTCAGGTTTGCTGTCGTAACCCGCAGTAAAAATGGATACTAAAAAAGTGAGAATGACCCCAAGTAAAATGATCGTTTTCATCATGTCTCCTCCTCTTTGCTTTTCCATTTGATGTCCGAGTCTGGATGAAACTGTATTTCTTTCATTATGAACGGTGCACCGGACCCTTGTCAATGACGGCCTTATAACGTCTTTATTTTTAAGAAACGAAAAGCATGTATTATCACGTCACCGCATAGATTGTAACAAAGTACCTTATTTCTAGTGCATTAACCATGATAGAGGAGGTTCTTATGGATATATTAAAGAAAATTGAAAAGTACAGAGAGGAAGAGCAGCGTCTCAAATGGGAAGGGACGTTCGCTGATTATTTGGAGATCATAAAAGAAAATCCATTGGTCGCGCAGTCTGCTCATTCTCGCGTTTTTAATATGATAAAAGACAGCGGAATCGAGGAGGATGACGGGAAAAAGACATACAGCTTTTTCTCGCGGGAGCTGTTCGGCCTTGAGGAATCTCTGGAACGGCTCGTGGAGGAATACTTTCACCCGGCTGCCAAGCGGCTCGATGTAAGAAAACGGATTTTACTATTGATGGGACCCGTCAGCGGCGGAAAGTCAACTCTTGTCACCATGCTGAAAAAAGGGCTTGAAGCCTACTCATTGACAGATAACGGCGCTGTTTACGCCATTAAAGGCTGCCCGATGCATGAAGATCCTCTCCATCTCATTCCCCATCATCTGCGCGACGACTTCTACAGAGAATACGGCATCAGAATTGAGGGCAGCCTTTCTCCGCTTAATGTCATGCGGCTTGAAGAAGAATACGGCGGCAGAATTGAGGATGTTAAAGTTGAACGTATATTCTTCTCGGAGGATAAACGTACCGGAATCGGAACCTTCAGCCCGTCTGATCCGAAATCACAGGATATCGCCGATTTGACGGGGAGCATTGATTTTTCGACGATTGCCGAATACGGTTCGGAATCAGATCCGCGCGCTTATCGGTTTGACGGTGAATTAAATAAAGCGAACCGCGGAATGATGGAATTTCAGGAAATGCTGAAATGCGATGAAAAATTTCTGTGGCACCTTCTGTCACTCACGCAGGAAGGGAATTTCAAAGCCGGACGGTTTGCGCTCATCTCAGCCGACGAATTGGTTGTTGCGCATACGAACGAAACGGAGTACCGCTCGTTTATTGCCAATAAGAAAAACGAAGCCCTTCACTCCAGGATCATCGTGATGCCTGTTCCTTATAATTTAAAGGTGTCAGAGGAAGAACGGATTTATGAAAAAATGATTTCTGAAAGTGATGTTTCTGACGTACACATCGCCCCCCATACATTAAAAGTGGCTGCGATGTTTTCTATTTTGACCCGGCTGAAGGAACCGAACCGCTCTGATATTGATCTCGTCAAAAAAATGAGGCTCTATGACGGAGAAAGCGTTGAAGGTTACAATTCCGTTGATCTGGAGGATATGAAGAAGGAATTCCATGATGAAGGAATGAGCGGAATCGACCCGCGCTATGTCATCAACCGCATTTCCTCAACGATTATCAGAAAAAATATGGAATCCATCAATTCGCTTGACGTGCTGCGTTCCTTAAAAGAAGGACTCGACCAGCATCCGTCCATCTCCGCCGAGGACAAAGAGCGGTATATGAATTTTATTTCCGCCGCCAGGAAAGAGTACGATGACATCGCCAAAAAGGAAGTGCAGAAGGCGTTCGTCTATTCATATGAAGAATCCGCGAAAACTCTCATGGACAATTATTTAGATAATGTGGAAGCGTACTGCAATAAAAATAAGCTTCGCGATCCGCTGACGGGTGAAGAAATGAATCCTGACGAAAAACTGATGAGATCCATTGAAGAGCAGATCGGCATTTCAGAAAACGCGAAAAAAGCGTTCCGCGAAGAAATCTTAATCCGCATATCCGCCTATGCAAGAAAAGGAAAACGCTTTGACTATAATTCGCACGAAAGACTCCGCGAAGCGATTCAGAAAAAGCTGTTCGCAGACTTAAAAGATGTAGTGAAAATTACGACCTCCACCAAAACGCCGGATGAACAGCAGCTTAAAAAGGTCAATGAGGTAGTGGCAAGGTTAATAGATGAACACGGCTATAATTCGACTAGCGCTAATGAACTGCTGAAGTATGTCGGAAGCTTGTTAAACCGCTGATATTTGATTTCATTGAGAGGCCCGTCTGTAAAAGGACGGGTTCTTTTGTCTGTTTTTCGCAATTGTTTGTCAATTGGAGAGTCCGGCCGGCATAAGATAAAAATAAATCTTTTCGCCGGACTTGTTTCATAAACAGGACCAAGCCGGAATACACATGTAAAACGACCATAACGGTTAAGGAGGGGAATTCATGTCCCGTAATGACAGCGGAAATTTTTTGATTTCAGAGGAAGACTGGTCCCTCCATCGCAAAGGCTTTGACGACCAGCAGCGCCACCAAAAGAAAGTGCAGGAAGCGATAAAAAACAACCTTCCGGACCTTGTCACTGAGGAAAGCATTATTATGTCCAACGGAAAAGATGTTGTGAAGATCCCGATTCGTTCGCTTGATGAATATAAAATCCGTTATAACTATGATAAAAATAAACATGTCGGCCAAGGCGACGGCGACAGCGAAGTCGGCGATGTCGTCGCAAGAGACGGCGCAGATAAAAAGCAGGGCGCCGGAAAAGGCCAGGGAGCAGGCGATCAGGCAGGCGAGGATTATTATGAAGCGGAAGTTTCATTGATGGATCTGGAAGAAGCGCTGTTTCAGGAATTAGAACTGCCGAATCTGCAGCAAAAGGAAAGGGACAATATCGTCCATACCGATATCGAGTTCAATGATATCCGGAAAACCGGGCTGACAGGGAATATCGATAAGAAAAGGACGATGCTGTCGGCCTATAAACGAAACGCCATGACAGGCAAGCCGTCGTTTTACCCTATTTATCCGGAAGATCTGAAATACAAAACATGGAATGATGTGACGAAGCCGGAATCGAAAGCTGTCGTTTTAGCCATGATGGATACAAGCGGTTCGATGGGCGTATGGGAAAAGTATATGGCGAGGAGTTTCTTTTTTTGGATGACACGATTTTTACGGACAAAGTATGAAACGGTTGATATCGAATTTATCGCCCACCATACGGAAGCGAAGGTTGTGTCGGAAGAAGATTTTTTCTCGAAAGGCGAGAGCGGAGGCACCATCTGTTCCTCCGTTTACCGGAAGTCTCTTGAATTAATTGATGAAAAATATGACCCCGCCCGCTACAACATCTATCCGTTTCATTTTTCAGACGGGGATAACCTGACTTCGGATAACGCCCGGTGCGTAAAGCTCGTCAATGACATCATGAAAAAATCGAATCTGTTCTGTTACGGTGAGGTCAATCAATATAACAGGCATTCCACTCTCATGTCCGCCTATAAAAATGTCAAAGATGATAAATTTAAATACTACATCCTGAAACAGAAATCGGACGTATTTCAAGCGCTGAAAAGCTTTTTTAAAAATGAGGAAGCCGGTATAAGCAAAGCATCGTATTAAATATAAAGCCGAGTGAAGAATCGTGCGGCCGCGGTTCTTCACCCGGCTTTTTTAAATTAAAAATAAAGAGAAAAAACGGCATAAAAAAAATCCTTAAAAAATGAAACTTTTCTCTTTACAAACCTTCTTTCATTTATTAATATTTTATCTTGTGAACTATTATTAAGGGAATGAGGTGAAAATACGGTGATTGAATCAGAGCTCGCTTTGCTCAGTTTTGAACAACTGTTTGATACTTCCAGATCGATTTACAAAAAGCAGAAAATGATTCTGGAGACAGTGCTTGAACCTTTTGATATTACAGTGCTGCAGTATCTGCTGATGTTCAAAATACATAAGAGCAAAAGTACGCAGCTTTCAAGGCTGGCTTTGTCGCTTGATCTGAAACCGGCGTCTGTCACGAGAATGACCGATATTCTGTATAAGCGCCGCCTAATGGTTCGGAGCGACTATCACGACGACCGGCGTGTTGTTATGATTCAGTTAACCGAAGAGGGGGAAGAACTTCTAAAGAAAGCTGCTGTTCAATATGCCGAAAAAGCGGCGGTCTTATACCGGCAGCTCAATACCGCTGAACTGCAGTACCTGCGCAAGCTTGCGGAAAGTTTAACGAAGCTTGCAAACGGCTGTGCAGTGAAAAACGGAAAATAAAAAAATCCCCACATATTTTTATCATCATTCCACAAAATGATAGAGGAAGAAACGAAAGGAGAAAACAAAATGAACAGAGGACGTTTAATTCTGACCAACATTATCGGTTTGATTGTTGTTCTTGCAATTATAGGCGGAGGTGCTTACTACTATTATCAAAGCACACACTATGTAAAAACCGATGAAGCGAAAGTTGCCGGCGACATGGCTGCTATCACAGCTCCTGCTGCGGGTAAAGTAACTGACTGGAACCTTGATGAGGGGAAAGAAGTAAGCAAAAACGACGTGGTTGCAAAAATTAAAGGACAGCAAAATGCTGACGTAAAAGCCATCATGGATGGAACAATCGTGAAAAACGAAGTGAAAAACGGCCAAATGGTGCAAGCCGGTACGACAATTGCCCAGGAAATTGACATGAAACACCTTTACATCACTGCAAACATTAAAGAAACAGACATTAGAGACATTGAAGTAGGAAACAAAGTAGACGTAATTGTTGACGGCGATCCTAATACAACATTTGACGGAACAGTAGAAGAAATCGGTTATGCGACAAATTCAACATTTGATATGCTGCCTTCTTCAAACTCAAGCGGCAACTACACTAAAGTAACGCAAAAAGTTCCTGTTAAAATTTCACTCAGCAACCCATCTGACAAGGTGCTTCCTGGTATGAACGCATCTGTAAAAATCTCTGAATAATACAGATCAGTCATCAAACCATGAAGGGAGGTTGTCTTAGGTGGCTAAATCAGATAATCAAGTAAAAAGTCCTAAAACATTGCTTATTGTGCTTATGGCCGGGTTATTCCTGGCGATCTTGAACCAAACGCTTCTTAACGTGGCGATGCCGCACTTAATGACCGAGTTCGGTGTGAGTGCGACGACGATTCAGTGGCTTACGACCGGATACATGCTGGTCAACGGTGTTTTGATTCCGTTATCTGCGTTCTTAATCACCCGGTTCGGACAGAGAAGCCTCTTTCTCGTAGCCATGTTCTGTTTTACAGCGGGAACGTTAGTCTGCGGAATCGCGCCTAACTTCTCAACCATGCTGATCGGCCGGTTAATTCAGGCGGTCGGCGGCGGTATCCTGCAGCCGCTGGTCATGACAACCATTCTGCTTATCTTCCCGCCTGAAAGCAGGGGGAAAGGAATGGGGATTTTCGGTCTTGCGATGATGTTTGCTCCGGCGGTCGGACCGACTCTATCCGGCTGGATCATCGAGCATTACACATGGCGCATTATGTTCTACGGCCTTGTTCCGATCGGGGCAATCGTTATTATCATAGCGTTTTTCCTCTTTAAGAACTTGGTGGAACCGCAAAAAATCAAACTCGACAGCTTGGGTGCGATTCTATCTATTGTCGGATTCGCCTCATTGCTTTACGGAGTCAGTGAAGCGGGCAGCGACGGCTGGGGAGATCCGATCGTGCTGTCTACCGTCATTGTCGGTGTCATCGCGATTGCCGCGTTTGTCATTCAGCAATTGCGCTCTGAAAAACCGATGCTTGACTTCCGGGTATTTAAATATGATATTTTCTCACTTTCCAGTGTCATTAATATCATTATTACCGTTGCGCTTTACACAGGAATGTTCCTGCTTCCGATTTACCTGCAGAACTTAGTCGGCTTTACGGCGCTGCAATCGGGCCTCTTGCTATTGCCGGGCGCGATTGTCATGCTGATCATGTCGCCGATTTCCGGTATTCTGTTTGACAAAATCGGTCCGAGACCGCTTGCGATTATCGGGCTGGTCATCACGGTCGCAACGACATTCCAGTACACAAAATTGACAATTGACACACCTTACACGCACATCATGCTTGTCTATGCCATCCGCGCATTCGGTATGTCACTGTTAATGATGCCTGTTATGACAGCCGGAATGAACCAGCTTCCGGCACGGTTGAACAGCCACGGCACGGCGATGAGCAACACGCTCCGCCAGATCAGCGGATCAATCGGAACAAGTTTGATCACAACGATTTATACGAACCGTACGACAATGCATTATTCGCAGATTGCGGATAAAACAAGCACGGCTGATCCAAGCTTCATGCAGTCGTTCCAAAGCGCGGTTTCGAATTTAATGGTCAACATGAACATGTCGCTTGATGCGGCGAAACAAACCGTTTATTCATATCTCTACAAAACAGCTTCACTTAATTCCAACGTTATGGGGATTAATGACGCGTTTATGTGGGCGACGATCTTTGCGGTTATCGGCGTAGTCCTGAGCCTGTTCTTGCGTGACGTACGGAAAGACAAACAGCGGGCGAAGAAAAAAGAGGAGCTGTCATTGCTCCCGGCCCCTAAAGAAGTGAAGGAATCTTAATCATCTGAATGGGAGGTTTCCTGAATGAAAATTTACGTAGTGTACGATAGTGAAGGCGAACACACAAAACATCTTGCTGAAGCCATTGCCGAAGGCGCACGAGAAAACGCTGAGGCTGAAGTCCTGATCGACCATGTCGATCAAGCAGACATCCGCAAGCTGAAAGACATGGATGCCATTATCTGGGGATGCCCGGGTCACTTTGGCACCATCAGTTCAGGCTTAAAAGCGTGGATCGACAGGCTCGGCTATCTGTGGGCTGAAGGCGAGCTGATTGATAAAGTCGGCGCTGTATTCTGTACGACGGCGACAACACACGGCGGATTAGAAATGACCATGCACAATCTGATCACTCCTATGTTTCACCAAGGCATGATTGTTGTCGGTCTTCCCGGCAACGTTCCTGAAAACGCGCTGTACGGCTCTTACTACGGCGCGGGCGTCACATGCCCGGTTGACAGCGATGTGCTGATGACGGAAGAAGGCCTTCAATTAGGCCGTGCGCTTGGCAGACGTGTCAGCCAGGTCACTGGTAATCTAACTGCCGGACGACAGTAAGGAGAGGGTTATATGGCCATTATTATAGCGGTTATTGCTGCTGTCATTGTGATTGCACTTCTTATCACATTCAATGTCCGCAGCACTTCTGCAGGACAGGATGTCAAAGAAGAAAAGAGAGAAGCGATCGGCACTACAGCCGAACAGCCGGAAAAGCATGATCCGGCCGAGGAGCGCTCAGCCGAGCATGCTCCCGTCGTTGTAAAATCTGAATCTCCCCGTGAGAAAAAGAATACAATGGGCGATGATGTGTACCGTCAGGCGCTTCAGAAGTTTAAGACTTCTGAGACGGATCAGGAACCAAACGATCCTGATAGCGGCGGCAAAATGCAGGATAGCAGCTATCGTGATGCGCTGCTCTCCTTAAAAAACAAAAAGAAGTAATTGAAAAGGCAAATCCGCGTAAGAGCGGATTTGTCTTTTTTTTATTGAAGATATTGTAATACGTGATGATCTAGTGTACTATGTTACTCATACACTTGATCCGAATGGAGAGAGAAAGAATGACATCGTTTTTAGGTTTGCTGAAAAAAGATGCGAAAGTTTCATGGATTTGGCTCGCGGTGTGGCTTTGCGGCATGATTTGCTGGGCGTTTGCAGCCCACGTCATCGCTGCCCGTCAGAAAGAACCGCTCGTCATTTTCGGCTTTTTTACGGCAATGGGGTTTTTTCAATTTCTTGTAGCGCCGCTTTTTATGTATTATCACCTTCATAAAGAAGGAAAAAACCAGCTGTGGCTTTACAATCCGAATGGGGGATTTTATCTGCTGGCTTCCAAGCTGACGGCCTCACTGCTGTATCAGTTGATCGGGCAGCTGGCGCTGACCGGTTACGGCATTTGGATGTACCGGATGCTTTCTGCAAAAGGAGTGCTGGAACACACCATTCCCCTGGCCGGCACATTAACCGGGCTGAATGCTTACCTGCTGATCAGTTCAGCGTACTTATCTGTGATCGTGGCCGTATTTTGGACTGTTTTTCACTCATTAAAACATTTTCCCGTCCTCCGTTGGGGGATCTGCATCGTGTTTGCGTTTGTCTGGACCTATATTGACGATAAAATCATTACGCCTTTCACTTCATCTCAACATGATTTATGGCCGGTAAAAGTGTATGCGAATTTTCATTTTCATTATACGAAATTGTCCGGATGGACGATGGAGCTGAAAGCCGTCCACATTTCGCTTTTCAGCTTTCTGGCAGTGATCGTGCTTGCAGCGCTCTGTCTCGCGCTGGCCTCTATGCTGCTGAATCGAAAGGTTGAGGTGTAATGATGGAGAATGAATTTCAGTCATCCAAGCCCATTTATCTGCAGATTGCCGATCGTATATATTACCGGCTGATCCGAAGTGAGCTTTCACCGGGGGACAAACTGCCGTCCGTAAGGGAGATGGCCGTACAGATGAAAGTGAATCCGAACACGATACAAAGAACGTACAGTGAAATGGAAAGGCTGGGGATCGTGGAGACGAGAAGAGGACAGGGAACCTTTATAGCGGAAAGATCCGATCTGAAAGCAGAGCTGAAAGACAGGCTGACAAAAGACGTTTTCAAACGCTTTATTCAGGAAATGGCGGAGCTGGGGTTATCTCCTGAGGAAATGCTCGAGGGGATCAAACAATATGCGGAGGAAGCAAACGATGAATCTTGATTTTGAACGCGTAACAAAAAAATACGGCCGCAGGATCGCGGTCAGCGATGTATCATTTTCATTGTCTCCGGGTAAAATCTACGGAATTTTAGGGCCGAACGGAAGCGGTAAATCAACAACGCTTAAAATGCTTGCAGGGCTTGCTTTTCCGACATCGGGCGCCGTCCGGATGGGAGAGTGCAAAGTAAGCAGGAACATGCTGTTTCGTACGGCTTATTTAACCGAACATGATATGTTTTCCGTCCGGACGACCGTCGGTGATATGCTCACGTTTTATCATTCGCAATTCCCGGATTTTCAGCTGGAAAAAGCACATAACCTATTAGCGGAAATGAATCTTTCAGCGAAGCAGAAGTTAAAAGAGCTGTCCAAAGGCAGCCGGGGCAGGCTGAAAATCGTTTTGGCCCTGTCGAGAAAAGCATCGGTCATTCTGCTGGATGAGCCGTTTTCGGGTCTTGATCCGGCGGTCAGGGAGTCGATTGTCAACAGTCTCGTATCTTATATTGATTTTGACAGCCAGATCGTCGTCATCGCCACGCATGAGATCGGCGAGATTGAGACGCTGTTAGACGAAGTGATGGTTTTCATAAAAGGGAAAATCGCTGAACGGCGCGAGGTCGAAGAAATTCGGGAACAGGAAGGAATGTCCGTGCTGCAATGGTATAGAAACGTCATGCAGGCGCACGAAATAGAAGGGGGATTCTAATTGGAAACCGTATTAGAACTGCAACAGGTAAAGAAAACGATAAAAGGACGAACGATTATTCATGATCTGAGCTTCTCCGTCCGGGCGGGCGAAGTGTTTGGATTTTTAGGGCCGAACGGAGCGGGGAAAACCACTACGATCAGAATGATGGTCGGATTAATGAAACTGTCTCAGGGAGACATCGTAATCTGCGGGGAATCCATTACGAAAAACTATGCAAAAGCGGTCAGGCACGTCGGAGCCATCGTGGAAAACCCGGAGCTGTACAAATTCCTGAGCGGCTATAAAAATTTACAGCAGTACGCAAGGATGGTAAAAGGCGTTACGAAAGAAAAAATAGATGAGGTCATCGAGCTCGTCGGGTTGCAGGACAGAATACATGACAAAGTAAAGACCTACTCTCTCGGAATGAGACAGCGTCTCGGCCTCGCCCAAAGCCTGCTGCATAATCCCAAGGTGCTGATTCTGGATGAGCCGACAAACGGCCTCGATCCTGCCGGCATCAGAGAAATCAGGGACCATCTGAAAAAGCTGACACGTGAAAAAGGAATGGCTGTCATCGTCTCAAGCCATCTTCTGTCAGAAATGGAGCTAATGTGCGATCGAATCGGCATTCTGCAAAAAGGAGAGCTTGTCGATATTCAAAAAGTAAGGGATGAAGGAAAAGAGGATAAAGATACATACTTCTTCCATATTGAACAAAGAGAAGAGGCTCTTGCCGTTTTGAGTCAGTTTGACTGTGTGAAGAAGACAAACGGCATTGAGATCCAGCTGTCCAAACAGGAAGTGCCTGATGTGATATCACTGCTCGTCCGTGAAAACATCCGCTTATATGAAGTGAAAATCATGACAAAATCTTTGGAAGACCGTTTCTTGGAGATTACCGGCGGGACGAAAGAGGAGGTTCAATATGTTTAAGCTGATCTATAATGAATGGATTAAAATTTTCAGCCGCGTCGGGACGTGGGCTATGATTGTGATTTTAGGCGTTTCGATGATCGGTTTTGCGCTTCTGTCAAACCATTTCACCTCGAACGAAGCCAATCCGAATTGGAAACAGGAGCTCCAGGCTGAAAACAAAGAAATGAAACAGCAGATGAAGGAAACTGGAAATCAGACGCTCATTGATAATCTGAAACAGAATGTCGCGATAAATCAATACCGTATGGATCATAACATCCCCGAGGATACAGGGTACACAGTGTGGTCATACGTATCTGATTCTTCGATGATGACTGTTTTGACCGGGCTGTTTACGATTATCATTGCCGCAGGCATCGTGGCGAATGAGTTCAACTGGGGGACGATCAAGCTGCTGGCCATCCGTCCGCTCAGCCGTTTTCAGATTTTGCTTTCTAAATATATGACAGTGCTGCTGTTCGGACTGCTGATGCTTGTGATTTTATTTGCCGGCTCCGCTCTGTTGGGATTGGTCTTTTTCGGTACAGGCGGAGATACTGCGGCTGATGTTCATCTCGTATACAAAGACGGCCATGTTTTTGAGCAAAATATCATCGCTTTCCTCGCTAAAACATATGTCTATGAATCTGTCTCCGCTTTTATGCTTGCGACGATGGCGTTTATGCTGTCTGCGGTATTCCGGAACAGCTCATTAGCGGTCGGATTTTCTATTTTTCTATTGGTTATGGGGAACACGGCGACGGTATTTCTTGCTGCGAAATTTGAATGGACCAAATATATTTTATTTGCGAACACGGATTTGTCGCAATATATGAACGGGACTCCTTTAGTAGAGGGGATGACGATGACATTTTCGGTTGTGATGCTTGTGATTTACTTCGTTATTTTTCTGGCGCTTGCATTCGGCGTCTTCTTAAAACGGGATATTGCCACCTGATATAAAAAAGCTGTTTTGCCTTTGCAAAACAGCTTTTCGTTTTAGATGAAAAAAACCTGCCGGCGTACACCGGCAGGTTTTTTTAAACAATTTATGCTTTTGTTACGTTAGCAGCTTGTGGTCCGCGGTTTCCTTCAACGATTTCGAAAGAAACAGATTGGCCTTCTTCTAAAGTTTTGAAGCCTTCGCCTTGAATAGCAGAGAAGTGAACGAATACATCGTCTTGACCTTCTACTTCGATGAATCCGAATCCTTTTTCAGAGTTGAACCATTTTACTTTACCTTCTAACATGAAATTTCCTCCTAAAGCGACAAACGCTTAAATTCACTATTCTTGCTCTAAAACAAACTTCCAAGACGAAAACTCTTACAAAACTTTCTTCTTAAAGATAGTTCGAACAAAAATAATTACCTTTACTCTACCAGTAATCCGAAGAAAAAACAACTGCTAAATGTAACTTTTTTCGAAATAACATGTTTTAAGAGGAAAACGCTCTGATACGGAAATCTGATTTGAGACCAGAACAGCCCATTTGCAGCTGATAAAAACCGCTTTGCAGCCTCTTAAGGAAGCAATTGACAACCCTTTTTTTAATCGGTATTGTATGTAATCATGAGCCCGAATACCATGGTGCAGCTTCTGTACATAAAAATAGATAGGGAGTAGGTCAACTTGAATCTGCGGCTTATAAACAGTCTGTTTCTTTTCATTTTGATCATGTCACTTACTTCATGCGATTATCCTGACGGGAACCGGACCATTACTATCGGAATCAATGAATCTGATCAATCGATCTGGGAGTTTGTCGCGAAAAAAGCCGGTGAGGAAGGATTGCAGCTTTCTTTGGTAACGTTTTCGGATTATGCTGAGGCCGATTTGGCACTTGCCGGCGGGGATCTCGACGCCAATGCGTTTCAATCCGTTACTAATTTTAAATCTTTGCCGCCTCACGTGAAAAAGAAGCTGGCTCCTTTAGGAACGACATATGCGGCATCGCTGGGGGTGTATTCCAAGCAACATAAACGGCTGAAGGATATACCGGACGGAGCGGTCATTGCCGTGCCTGATGAAGCGGCGGCCTTCGGCAGGGCGCTTTTTCTCATGCAGGAGGCCGGACTGATTACATTGAAAAAGGGATTCACCGGTACGGGTTCAACGGATATGATCAAGGACAACCCGAAGCATCTGACCTTAAAAACGGAAACAAAAAAGAACGCCTATCAGGCGGCGGAACATGCTGACGCTGCAGTTCTCAGTCAAAGCGAGGCGAAAAAAGCAGGATTTCATGCGGAGAAGGACGCGCTGATCCGATCGGCGCAAATGAAGGAAGCGTATATTCATCTGATCGCCGTCAGAGCTGAGGATAAAGATGATGAACGGATGCAAAAACTCCTGTCTTTGTATCAATCAGATGATACCGCGGCGTTGATTGAAAAAGAATATGAGGGCAGCCTGATTCCCGTTTTCCTGAGGGGCGGCTTTCTCACTGAAAAGAAAGAATGATTTCCTCTTCGGGCGATCATTCTTTTTTTTCAGTGCTGCACACTTGATTGCGCCCTGATGTTTTCGCTTTGTACAGCATCCGGTCCGCGATCAGGGGCAATGTCTGAGGGTCCGGTGTATTTGTCGGATAATGCGCGATGCCGAGGGAAACGGTCACGGGAATTGTATCTCCGCTCGTCAGAAGAATCGGGTTCGCGTCAATCGTGTGCCTGATTTCCTCTGCGAGGTGAAGCCCTTTTGTATACGTGCAATTGGGCATAAGCACGGCAAATTCTTCCCCGCCGATGCGGGCTGACGTATGAGAACTGCTGAGTAAGAACCTCAGGCGCGCCCCCAGTTCCTTCAGCACTTGGTCCCCTTCATAATGGCCGTATTGATCATTGATCTGCTTAAAGTGATCAATATCCAAATAAATAAGCGCGAGCTGAGACGAGGGGGATTGAGACGTCCGATCGTACAGAACGCGCGAGACTTCCTCGAATTTTCTCTTATTAAAAATCCCCGTCAGAAAATCATAATTCGCTTGAAACTTGTATTGCTTGAACAAAACGCGGGCATCGGCTTCGTGTTTGATGATATACAGTGACAGCATTCCGCCCAAGATGGAAATGAGCCAATAATAAACGAGGGCCCCGGCAGGCTGTTCAGGCATAAGAAACAGCAGCGTCAAGGTGAAAATAACATTTGAAAAAAGCAGCATAACGAACGCCATTTTATGATCCGGCTTTTTTCCTCTGAGGACGGCCGCAGAAAGTATCGCAATAACCCCGACGGCGGCGATGGAAAAAATGGCGCTTGCATTGAAATTGATCAGGATACGGCCTGCGACGATAATCGCAAAGGCGGCTTCCGTAGACACCCAGCCTCCGTAAAGAGCGGCGATGATAATGGGGATATTTCTGAGATCAATGATGGAATCGGAGTAAGAAAAGCCGAAAGCAATCAGAAAAACCCCTAAAAGCCCGCAGACCGTCCCCTTCAGTAATTGAAACATCGGACGGTCTTCTTTATACGAAAGGGACTCTTTAAAAAGAAGGGTGAACAGATAATTAAATGTGATTAAAATCGTTAAATTAAGAAACAGTTCCTTCAGCATAACAATCACCCTTATATAAGTTACTAGAGAAAGGGTGGAAAGAAAAGAGAAAAATCAATAAAAATACATATATTGTCAATCCTTACTTGACCGATCGGAATTGATATAATATAGTGTTAAAGGATAATGAGCAAGGGAGTGTTTACCTGTTTTGGAGAATTTATTTGTAGTCTTACATGTTTTTATTATGCTTTTGCTTATAGCAGGTCTGTTTGTCATGCAAAAAAAACACGTTTCCTTTTCTAAACGTGTCTTTACCGCGCTCGGACTAGGCATTGTATTCGGTTTTGCACTGCAATTGATTTACGGGCCGGCATCACATATCGTGACACAAACGGCCGATTGGTTTAATATCGCCGGCGGCGGTTATGTCAAATTGCTTCAGATGATCGTCATGCCGCTAGTCTTTATTTCCATTCTCGGCGCATTTACGAAGCTGAAGCTGACCCATAACATCGGGAAAATCAGCGGACTGATCATCGGAATTTTGATCGCCACGACAGCAATTGCCGCGGCAGTCGGAATTGTTTCGGCGCTATCCTTTGATCTGAAAGCCGTCCATATCGACCAGGGAAGCACCGAGTTATCAAGAGGCCAGGAGCTGCAGCAAAAATCTGAGGATATGACGGCCAAAACGCTGCCTCAGCAAATCGTTGAGCTTCTGCCGGGAAATCCGTTTCTTGATTTCACGGGAGCCAGACCGACTTCCACCATCGGAGTCGTTATTTTCGCCGCTTTCCTCGGCATCGCTTTTCTGGGCGTGAAACGGAAGCAGCCGGAGCACGCTGCGACGTTCAGCGGAATTGTCGATGCGGTATACGCGATTATTATGCGCGTCGTGACGTTAATTTTAAGATTGACGCCTTACGGGGTATTGGCGATTATGACAAAGACGATCGCGACAAGCGATATCGACAGCATTGCGAAACTGGGGATGTTTGTGATCGCTTCATACGCCGCGCTTATCGTCATGTTTATCATTCACCTGCTGCTGATTACGTTCAGCGGTTTAAATCCGATCACATACGTGAAAAAAGCATTTCCTGTCATGGTGTTTGCGTTTACGTCCCGTTCAAGCGCAGGGGCTTTGCCGCTTAATATTAAAACGCAAAAAAGCATGGGCGTCCCTGAAGGAATTGCGAACTTCGCCGGTTCATTCGGTTTATCGATCGGTCAAAACGGCTGTGCCGGCATTTACCCGGCGATGCTCGCGATGATGATTGCGCCGACAGTAGGGCAAAACCCCTTTGAACCGGGATTTATCATCTCCGTCATCGCCATCGTGGCAATCAGTTCATTCGGTGTAGCAGGCGTGGGGGGCGGCGCGACATTTGCGGCTCTGCTCGTCCTATCCGCTTTGAACATGCCTGTCGCGCTTGCCGGGCTGCTCATTTCAATTGAGCCGTTAATTGACATGGGGCGTACCGCCTTAAATGTCAGCGGCAGTATGACCGCAGGGCTGTTAACAAGTAAAATGACGAAGGAAACCGATACCGCGGTGTACAATGATTCCTCAATCGTCATTGAAGCTGAAGAAGCTTAATAAAAAAGCAGATAGCGCTAAAACGAAAAATCCTTCATCGTTGAACGAATGAAGGATTTTTTCGTTTCTAATGATTTCCGGGTTCAATTTCTTCCAGCATATTCATCACGGTGCTGTCATTTAAAACATTTACCGCGCTTTCTTCGAAGTGAATCGGCTCGGTATAGTGAGGCTTCGGCGAAGTTTCTTTACTGCGGTCTGCCTGTCCGTCCGTATGGGATGAGCCGGAGTGATTGCGGGAAGTCTGCTCATGCTGCTGTCCGCCGGATTCCCCGCCGAAAGCCTGTTTGATCAGCTCGGCAGGCTGCACGGAGCCTGTTTGTGAATGCCGTGGTTTGTCCGTGTGCTGCTGTCCGCCGGATTCCCCGCCGAAAGCCTGTTTGATCAGCTCGGCAGGCTGCATGGAGCCTGTTTGTGAATGCCGTGGTTTGTCCGTGTGCTGCTGTCCGCCGGATTCCCCGCTGAAAGCCTGTTGAATCAGGTCAGCAGGCTGCATGGAGCGTGTACCATCTTTATGCTGCATTCGGCCTGAAACCATTCCGGAGATTTTTCGACGGATTTCGGGTGATAAAGCTGCAATCAGAATCGATGATCCGATCAGCAGCGCTGTCGGGCTGATGCCGCTTTTTTGTCTGAACAAGTTAAATCCCTCCTCATTCAATTGATTACGCTTACCTTTCCCTATCCTTCTGATATTTATCCAAACCGCTCAGAATGCAAACGGCGTGCATAAATCCCGCCGAATAGAAAAACCTATACGTAAAGTGAGAAAGGAGGAATTCACATGATAAAAAAACAAGCAGTTATTTCTGCCCTTCTTCTGCCGATGCTGATTACCGCAGGGTGCAGTATGGGGAACCAGGGAGAAGGAAAACGAAATGACAACCGCACCCAGAATGTAAATTACCGCAACACACCTAACGACGGTGCGACAAATATGAATACAGTGAACCGTCATAACCAAAACACCGATCACAATGACAACCGTAACCTGAGAGTGGCTGATAAAGCCGCCGACAAGGTGACTGATTTAAAAGAAGTTAAAAATGCGACTGTGATCGTTGCCGGAAACAGCGCTTATGTAGCCG
This sequence comes from Bacillus sp. SYZHCR11, assembly GCF_057196865.1. NCBI lineage: Bacteria > Bacillati > Bacillota > Bacilli > Caryophanales > Bacillaceae > Bacillus > Bacillus sp. SYZHCR11. Next base: position 1,373,466 of record NZ_JBXUND010000001.1, on the reverse strand, counting down.
TTGTTCTGACAAACGGACAAAAAGGCGCCATCGCCAACCATTTGAAAAATAAGATTACCGATAAGGTGAAATCAGCCGATAAACATGTCCGGACTGTATATGTATCAGCAAACCCGGACTTCGTTGAACGTATGCAAGGCTACGGAAAACGAATCCAAAACGGCCACCCGGTATCCGGACTGTTTGATGAATTCGGCCAAATGGTGCAGCGTGTATTCCCAAACCCCAATAAATAAATGAATGGAAAAGCCGCATTTGCTGCGGCTTTTTTATTTTATCTGCCGTCACGACCCAGCGCTTCTGAGCATAAAGTAAAGAATGAGATGAAAATTAAAGGATCGGGGAGGGGAGCTTGTTTGCGTGACGGCATGGGGAAACGGGCGGCATTCACTCTGATCCTGTGCGGAGTCCTTGTCATATTGGCTGTCAGTTCAGCCGTTTCAGTAAGTATGATGTACGTCCTGTCAGGCCAAAACAGCCGCTCTGTTCCGACGAAGGAACAAGTGACTGAACACATGAATAAAGAAATTTACAAACATACAGCGATTTACTATACGGCGGATGAAAAGCCGCTCTTGGATCTGACCAAGCTTACGCTGGACCACGCAAAGCGTATCAACCAAATCATTGTCGGCTATAAAGGAGCGGCGCCTCTTGAACTCATTTTCTTTTCGGATGAAGCTGAAATGGAGCAATACTCAGGATTGAAAAATGTAGTCGGTTTTTATTCAGAGCAGGAGCAGATGATGGGGCTTTTGCCAGAAGAGAAAAAACAGCTTTTGAAAAAAGATGAGCTGGCCGTTTTCATGTATAAGCAATTGATTATACATGAATATACACACTACGCATTTCATCAAAAAACGCGTCAATTGGGGACGGATACGTCTGTATTTCCGCTTTGGTTTCATGAGGGGCTGAGCGAGTGGGTTGCGCATTATGATGTGGTCATTGATCCGATTGCATTTTCCGTCGTGCCGTTTGATCAATTAACGACCGACCGAAAATGGCAGAAATCGCGTATGGAATATGAAACGGATGTTTATTTGCAAAGTTTCTATATGATAAAGGATTTAACCGAAACATTCGGAGAAGGCATTATCTTAACCATTATCAATAAAACCGCCGAAACACAGGATTTTGAAAAAGGCTTTGAAGCAGCTACGAAAGAAAGCCTGAAGCAATTTGAACATGATTTCACAAAAGCATATGAAAAAAAGAAAACGGCATTGGAGAGTCAGGTTTCCAACGCCGTTTTTTTCATTAATGGAGGTTTTGCTGCTGCTGTCCCATTTGTCCTTTAATCGGAGGCATTTGCGGCTGTCCCTGCGCCGGCGCAAATGAATTCAGCATGGTCTGCATATCTTGTGCATTGAGCTGAGGAACCTGATAATAACCGTGTTTGTTTTGGTATAAGAAGATTTCATACGCCATTTCGACATATTGCTGAATTTGGGCGGAGAGCACTCTTCTTGTGACGGGATTGGTCATTTCAAGCGAGCTCATCGTCAAGAGAGAAGCTTGAGCTTTAATCAGGCCGAGCATATGGCCGCTTATTCCGAGATCTTTGACATCATTTAATGATTGATTCGGTTTTTTCGGCTGAGTCGGTTTTATACCGTAGACGGCCTGGTTCTGTTCCTCCATCATATATGTCGACGTTTCCTGAGAAGGCTTTTGGCCGGTCTTAAAGCATTCTGCCGTCAGATTATAGAGTCCGAGAATGAATTGATACTGGCGGTCAAGAATGTCGGCCAGCTGCTGATCCTGTATAAACTGTCTGAGCATCATAAATTGATCCAAAACGCCGACTGTTCCGGCCAGCACTTCATGCATATCGAAAAGCTCATGTCCTCCGTGATTCACTTGCGGTGAACCCGGAATCCCCTGATTTACTGGCGGCTGCTGCTGATTCTGCTGCTGTTCCACTGGTTGTTTTCCTCCTTCATGTCAAATCACATTTAAGATGTGAAAAAAGCCGATCCGTTATACATCAAGACTTATTTCGTTACGTGGGGATTATTTACTATTTTGCGCCAGCGAAGACAATCTTTACAAAAAAGTGATGTGATTTTTAAGAAAATAAGCTAACGTATTTCTTAGAAGACAGGGGGGAAATGAATGAAGAAAAAAAGGGGTTTGCGTCTTTCGTGCTGTTTGCTGACGGTTTGTTTTATGATGTTCAGCGTGAAAGAAGCGGAAGCAATCGGACAAGCCGGATCACTGAATGAAGCTGGAACGGATAAAGCGTATAAAGAACGGCAGACTGAAGACTCCGGCCGTATCCCGCTCAGAATCATCAGCATGAATGATCTGCACGGAAAAATTGATCAGCAATATGAGCTTGACCTTAACGGAGACGGTAAACCGGATGGCACTTTCGGACGGATGGACTACGCCGCCGCGTACATTAAAAAGGCGAAAGCCGAGAAAGAACACGCCTTTGTCGTGCATGCGGGCGATATGATCGGGGGCAGCTCTCCCGTGTCAGCCCTTTTTCAGGATGAACCGACAGTAGAACTGATGGAAGACATCGGTTTTGATGTCGGAACTGTCGGCAATCACGAATTCGATGAAGGAACGAATGAGCTTAAACGGATCATCAATGGAGGAGATCATCCGGACGGTAAGGGGACAAGCGGTTATGACGGCCAAAATTTCCCGCTCGTCTGCGCCAACTGTAAATTGAAGTCAGGGGAGTCCTTTCTGCCGCCGTATGAAATCAAATACGTTTCCGGAATTCCGGTCGCATTTATCGGGGTTGTAACCAGATCGGCGGCAGGCATGGTCATCCCGGACGGAATTAAAAATATTACGTTTACGGATGAGGTAAAGGCCGTCAATGACGCCGCCGCAGACCTGAAGAAAAAAGGAATTAAAGCAATCGCCGTGCTCGCCCATATGTCTGCTGAACAAAATGGCTCAGCCATCACGGGAGAATCCGCAAAGCTTGCAAGCGGAACAGACTCAGAGATTGACGTGATTTTCGCCGCGCACAATCATAAAGTCGTAAACGGAGAAATCAACGGCAAGCTGATCGTGCAGGCATTTGAATACGGAAAAGCAATCGGAATCGCCGATCTCGAACTAGATAAAGAATCGAAGGATATCGTGAAAAAATCAGCGGAAATCCAATATATCGATCAAAGTAAAATCAAGCCTGATCCGGATGCGGCAGGCATATTAAGCAAATATGAAGAGAAAGTGAAACCGATTATCAGCGAAGCGGTCGGGGAAGCGGCCCATGATATAACGGGCGGGTATTCAAATGACGGCGACACGGCGCTCGGAAATCTGATTGCCGACGGTATGAAAGCGAAGATGAAATCCGATTTTGCGCTTATGAATGGGGGAGGCATCCGGGACGGCATAAAAAAAGGGCCGATCACATGGGGAGATCTTTATAATGTACAGCCGTTCGGCAATGTGCTGACGAAGCTTGAAATCAAAGGAAAAGATTTGCGGGAGATCATCAACGCGCAAATTTCTCCGGTGTACGGACCGGATTACAGCATCAGCGGATTTTCCTATACATGGAACCCGGAAACCGGACAAGCGGCGGATATGAAAATGGCGGACGGTACAGACATACAGCCCGAAAAAGGATATACAGTAACAGTCAATCAATTTATGGCGACGGCATCGGGGGCAAAATACGGTCCGATCGGGAAACTCGGCAAGAATCCGGTGACGGGGCCTGAGGATTTGGAAGCGACAGTAGACTATGTCAAAAGCTTTTCCGCACCGATTTCTTATCAAACCGACGGCCGCATCCGCACGGCATCAGACGCCGAAACACCTGATGACCCCGGCAATCAGCCGGGAAGCGGGGAAACACCGGGCAGCACCGGGCCTGATAAAGGAGAAAAACCTCAAACGGAAAAACCCGCTAAAAAACCGGATGCAGCAGAACAGCCTGATCAAACCAAAAAACCTAAACGTCCTGTCGTAAAAGAAGCAGCATCTGATACAATGCAGTCAATTCCCGAATCCCGTACGGCGTCTGCCGCAGATTCGGAACAAAGCACAGAACAGACTGAAAGCGGCACACAAAAAGGCCGCCCATTGCCTGATACTTCAGCGGGCAGCCATCAGACGGCATTGGCCGGCCTGGTGATCACGGGTGCCGGCGTATATTGGCTTTTCAGAAAGAAAAGGGGAACCCGCACACGATGAACAAACTGAAACATATTCCGCTTCTCGTCATCATCGCAGGTGTTATCATCACATGTTACGGAAGCTGGAAGATCATTGATTCACATATGAAAACGAACCAATCGCTTGAAGAAGCAAAAAAAGCAACAGAACCTGTCTTGGAAAAGAACGAAACAAAAAGCGCTGTGCAGGCACAGCGCAAAAAAGAATTTCACCCCGAAACGGGTGAGGCAAGCGGCATTTTAGAAATCCCTGAAATTGACGCTGAGCTCCCGATCGTCGAAGGGACTGACGCAGATGACTTAGCAAAAGGCGTCGGACATTATAAGGACAGCTATTATCCTGGCGATCACGGCCAAATTGTGTTATCCGGCCACAGGGACACGGTGTTCCGCCGGACCGGCGAACTGAAAAAAGGAGACAGACTGAACGTGATTTTGTCTTACGGCACGTTTTCTTATAAAATCAGCCGTACAAAAATCGTCAGCCGGGATGATACGTCTGTCATCACCCTTCAACACAAGCGGGAGGAACTGATCCTGACCACTTGCTATCCGTTTTCTTACATTGGAAATGCGCCGAAACGATATATTATATATGCCGACCCGGTTTAAGAAAAATACGTTTCGGTAAAATGAGCAAGATCAGCCGGCATCGGTGCCTCGGCAACGATTTCTTCTCCTGAGATCGGATGGACGACACTGACTTTTTTGGCGTGAAGCGCCTGCCTGTGAAACAGCGCCCTGCTTCCGCCGTACAGGTCATCGCCCGCCAATGGATGGCCGATGCTTGCCATATGCACCCTGATTTGATGTGTTCTCCCGGTTTCCAGTTCAAGCTCTGCCAATGTAAGCTGCGCACCGGGATGATAGCCTTTCACTTTGTAATGGGTGACGGCGGCTTGTCCGCCGGGTGAGACGCGCCGTCTGACGGAATGTGACCTGTCGCGGCCGATCGGCGAGTCAACCGTGCCTTTTTTCGGCGTGACTTTTCCTTCCGCCGCGGCGATATAGGTGCGTTTTAATGTTTTGGTTTCGAGCTGACGGTCAAGGATTGCATGGGCCAGGCGGTGTTTCGCGAAAACGACCGCGCCTGAAGTGTCACGGTCAAGACGGTGAACGTGGCGCACTTTCGCCTGTTCGCCGTTGATTTGAAAATGGTAAGCGATCAGGTTGCTGAGGGTTCCGGTCTGACCCTCTTCATTTGGATGAGTCGGCATTCCCGCCGGCTTATTTGCAATCAGCATATGACTGTCCTCAAATAAAATGTCCGGCTCTCCGTATTCAGGAATCACCGAAGAACCCGTTTTTTCCTGAAGATCAATGAATAAGCGGTCTCCGGTTTTCAGTATGATGTTGTTTTTCGGGGATGTCCGATTCACCTGAATGCTTTTTTGGTTCATCCATTCCGTTATCACGGGTTTTGACGCCTGGAATTCAGATTTCAGGACTGAAAACAGCCATTGTCCGGCGTGTTTTTCCGTAATCAGGAGTTCCAGACCGCGGTCATTTTGTTTCATATCATAAAGCTCCTTTTCAAGCGGAAAGCGGCTGTTTCAATAGGAAACACTTACCTTAGCTTTCGCGTTTTTTTCTATGCTATTCTTGATAAAGATTAAGGATATTCACATGGCAAGAAAGGTGATTGATGTGAGAATTGTGAACGCAGCGACTGACGGACAAGAAAGCGCGATACAAGAGCTTTCCTCTGAATTGTTTCAAAATGTCTTTCCTCTTTATTTCTCCGAACTGGAAATTCAGCGCTTAAAAAAAAGGGGCGTATTGTCTTTACAAAACCAACGTTACCAAGGAACTTTAAAAGAAGCGTTTCAAATTATGGCTTGTCTGCAAACGGTACATATCATGCTGTCAAAGCCGCACCCCGTATATGACGTCAAAGAGCGGGCGCTGTTTGATAAAAATTGCGCTTTGCTGAATGAATGCGGAATGAATTTTCCCTTTACCTATGATGATTTCGAGACAGGGGCCGGATCAGAAGCCTGCGGTCACAGAAGGCTGATCTGACGGGTATAAAGAGCCTTTTGACAGGCTCTTTTTTGCTTCCTTGACATGATACCACAATTTCTTTCCTCTAACTCCCTTTATAATGAGTCAAATCCCCGAGCATAATAAAATGCGAAAGGGGTGCTTTACAATGAGTTCAATCAAACAATCAATGACTACCCACGTGGCTACCGTTTCTCCCAACCAAACGATCCAGGAAGCGGCTGCGCTGATGCACCAGCATAATGTCGGAGCAATTCCCGTCGTTGACGGAGGGGAATTAAAAGGAATGCTGACAGACCGTGATATCGCATTGAGAACAACGGCTCAAGGCCGCGACGGCCAAACACCTGTTTCACACGTGATGTCTTCTCAAGTTGTATCCGGAAACCCGGAAATGAGTCTTGAAGAGGCGTCACATCTGATGGCCCAACACCAAATCCGCCGCCTTCCCATTGTCGATCAAAATCATCTGGTCGGGATCGTTGCGCTTGGAGACTTAGCGGTCGATCAGCGTTCAAATGAGTCTGCGGGAGCGGCTCTTTCCAATATTTCCAGTCAAAACACACAGTAACGGATGAAGAGAGCTTGCACTCATGCAGGCTCTTCTTTCCGTGAGAATGTTACATTTTGAATGCAAAAGAAATTCACGGTATAGTGTATACATAGGTCAGTACGTTTAGCTAAAGGAGCTGTAACCATTGATAAAAGCATTAATCTTTGATTTTGACGGGTTAATTTTAGATACAGAAACCCATGAATATGAAGTGCTGCAGGAAATGTTTGAGGAACACGGTTCAACATTGCCTTTATCCGTCTGGGGAAAGGTGATCGGAACGGCGGCGGGGTTTAAGCCGTTCGCATATTTAGAGGAGCAGCTGGGAAGAAAGCTCGATCATGATGAACTGACGGCGATCAGGCGCGGGCGCTTCGAACAGCGGATGAAGACGGAAACGGCGCGTCCCGGAGTGGAGGCTTATTTAGCCGCGGCAAAAGAATTAGGGTTGAAGGTGGGGCTCGCTTCCAGCTCAGATTTTAAATGGGTGTCGGGCCATCTGAAGGAATTAGGCCTGTTTGATGAATTTGAAGTGATTCAGACGGCTGACGACGTAGAAGAAGTGAAGCCCAATCCGGAGCTCTATCTGAAAGCTGCGGAACATTTAGGCGTTGAACCTTCTGAATGTCTTGCCTTTGAGGATTCGGTCAACGGCTCAATCGCAGCCAAACGCGCCGGCATGAAATGTGTCATCGTGCCGAATAAGGTAACGAGCGCCCTGTTATTTAAAGAATACGATCACAGACTGGAATCGATGGCGGAAATGGAACTTGAATTACTCTTACAGCGATTGAACGATCAAAACGAACCGGCAGGGGGAAGCAGCATTGTCTGAGAAACTTGATCTGACCCGTTTTGAAAAGAAAATGGTCATACGGAATATGGAAGAGAAAGATATCAACAAAATTATTGAGCTGCAAAAGGATTGTTTTCCGGGGATGGAGCCGTGGGAGCCTGAGCATTTAATCAGCCATCTCGCGCACTTTCCGGAAGGTCAGTTTTGCGCCGAGTATGAAGGGGAAATTATCGGTTCATGCTCAAGCCTGATCATCAATTTCGATGAATATGATGACCGCCACACGTGGCAGGACATTACAGACGACGGTTATATCACGAACCACAACCCGGACGGATTGAATCTGTACGGGATTGAGGTAATGGTTCACCCGGAATACAGGCGGATGAAAATCGGACACCGGCTGTATGAGGCGAGAAAAGACTTGGCGAGACGATTGAATCTGAAAAGCATCATTATCGGCGGGCGGATTCCGAATTATCATAAGTATGCGGAAGAAATGACGGCGAGAGCCTATGTCGAACAGGTGACGCGCCATCAGATTTATGACCCGGTGCTTTCTTTCCAGCTGATGAACGGATTTACGCTCATGCGGATCAATCCGAATTATCTCCCGGATGACACCGCGTCCATTAAATATGCGACATTAATGGAATGGAACAATGTCGATTATCTGCCGCAGTCAAAGCGCTATTACAAATCGGCATTTCCGGTGCGCATCTGCGTCATTCAATATGAAATGAAAAAGATTTATTCTTTCGAGGAATTTGCCAATCAGGTTGAATATTATGTCGATGTGGCTTCAGATGCGAGATCTGATTTCGCGGTATTTCCGGAGATTTTCACGACGCAGCTCATGTCATTTCTCGAAGAGCGTTCTCCGAGTCTGGCCATTCAGAGGATTACCGAATATACCGAGGACTATATCAGCCTCTTTACAGATCTCGCGGTGAAATATAATGTGAACATTATCGGCGGCTCCCACTTCGTTGAAGAAGAGGGGAAAATTTATAACATCGCCTACTTATTCAGACGTGACGGCACGATTGAAAAACAATATAAGCTTCACATTACGCCGAATGAGCGGAAATGGTGGGGCATCAGCGCCGGAGACAGGGTGCGCGTATTTGATACGGACTGCGGAAAGATCGCCATTCAGATCTGTTACGATATCGAATTTCCGGAGCTTGCGAGAATTGCCGCGGATCAAGGGGCGAAAATTATCTTTACGCCGTTCTGCACTGAAGACCGCCAAGGCTATTTGCGCGTAAGGTACTGCTCTCAGGCGAGAGCGGTTGAAAACCAAATTTACACCGTCATCTCAGGTACGGTCGGAAACCTGCCGCAAACAGAAAATATGGATATTCAATACGCGCAGTCAGCCATTTTTGCTCCGTCTGATTTTGAATTCGCCAGAGACGGAATCGTCGGTGAAACGAATCCGAATATCGAAATGGTCGTGATCGGGGACGTGGACCTTGAAATCTTAAGAAGGCAGCGTGAAAACGGAACCGTGCGCCAGCTGAAAGACCGGCGCAAAGACATTTACCGGATTACGCATCTGAAATAAAAAAACGCCCGCTCCGCTTAAGGGCGGGTTTTTTTATAAAAACACTTGCACCGGCCCCGGTTTCGGGATATGCTCTTGTAGCCCTTTCGCTTTCTGGGAGAAAGCGTTTTTTTAATTGCCGCCGCTTTATTGACTCGCCCATGCCGCGCCTTTATATTCTTATTAAGAGGAAAACTTCACCATGAGAATCGGCGTCAGAAGCCGGGCAGCTTTCGATACAGTGCAATGATATTGAAAGGGAGATGAGCGGTGTGGAACATGTACAAAAAAATCAGTCACTCAAACAAAAGGATAAAGAGCTGATTTGGCACGCGATGAAAGGGGCGGAGCCGGATGACAGCATAATCGTCCAAAAAGGGGAAGGCGCCTGGGTTACGGACATTGACGGCAGACGGTATTTGGACGGCATGTCAGGTTTGTGGTGCGTCAATATCGGATACGGGAGAAAGGAGCTTGCCGATGCGGCTTACAGCCAATTGAAGGAGCTTCCTTATTATCCGCTGACCCAAAGCCATCAACCCGCGATTGAGCTTGCGGAAAAACTGAATGAATGGCTCGGCGGCGATTATGTAATCTTCTTTTCCAACAGCGGATCGGAAGCAAATGAAACCGCGTTCAAAATTGCCCGCCAATACCACATTGAAAACGGCGATCACAGCCGCTTCAAATTCATCTCCCGGTACAGAGGCTATCACGGCAATACGATGGGGGCGCTCGCCGCTACCGGCCAGGCGCAGAGAAAATATAAATATGAGCCGCTCTCACAAGGTTTTTTGCACGCGGCGCCGCCTGATCTTTATCGGAATCCCGGCGATGCCGTCACATTGGAAAGCGCGCATGAAATCGACCGGATCATGACGTGGGAGTTAAGCGAAACGATTGCCGGCGTTATTATGGAACCGATTATTACAGGCGGAGGGATACTGATGCCCCCGGACGGGTATATGGCAAAGGTAGAGGACATTTGCCGCCGCCACGGCGCGCTTCTGATCAGTGATGAAGTTATTTGCGGTTTCGGCCGCACGGGAGAGCCGTTCGGATTTCAGCATTACGGCGTTTCACCGGACATCGTCACAATGGCAAAAGGCATTACGAGCGCTTATCTGCCGCTGTCGGCAACGGCAGTAAAACGGGAGATTTTTGAGGCGTATTCGGGCGGTGAGCCGTACGGCCGCTTCCGGCACGTGAATACATTCGGAGGCAATCCGGCAGCCTGCGCCCTTGCTTTGAAAAACCTGCAATTAATGGAGGACGAAAATCTGATCGCCCGCTCCCGGGAGCTTGGAGAACGTCTGCTCCGTGAGCTTGAGCCGCTCAAAGAACATCCGGCGGTCGGCGATGTACGGGGCAAAGGCCTTCTTGCCGGCATTGAGCTCGTCAAGGACAAAATCACGAAGGAACCCGCTGATGCCGCTCTTGTGCAGCACGTCATCACCGCGTGCAGAGAAAAAGGCCTGCTTGTCGGGAAAAATGGTGATACTGTAGCGGGATATAATAATGTCATTCAGCTGTCTCCGCCTTTTTGCCTGTCCGACGAGGAGCTCTCTTTCATCATTTCGACCGTCAAGGAAAGCGTGCTGAGCATTGATTTTTAAAGTAAAGGAGTAAAACATGAGTTTTCACAACCAGAAGATTCTACCGGCTATCCGGAACATGAAGCAATTCGATGCATTTTTAGAGAGTCCGTTCTTATACGGCGTCATTTTAGATATCCACCTCGGTCAATTAAAAGGTGTCGTGAATGAAGCGAAAAAACACGGAAAACTTCTGATGGTTCACGTCGATTTAATTCACGGCATTAAGCATGACGAATACGGTGCGGAGTTCATTTGTCAGGACATCCGGCCCGCGGGCATCATTTCGACGAGATCCGCCGTCATCGTCAAAGCGAAACAAAAGAAAATATACGCGATCCAGCGTCTGTTTCTCTTGGATACGAGCGCCATGGAGAAAAGCATGGAATTCGTCGGAAAGCATAAGCCTGACTTTATCGAGGTTCTCCCGGGCATCGTTCCGACTTTAATCAGAGAAATTAAAGAAATGACGGGGATTCCGATTTTTGCCGGCGGCTTCATCCGCACGGAGCAGGACGTTGAAAACGCCTTGCAGGCAGGAGCCACGGCCGTGACGACTTCAGACACCGAACTATGGGCTAAATATGAACATTCTATGACAAAAAAAGATTGACACCGCTTACACCCATTGTTACAATAGACCTAGGTTAATACTATGTGATGGAGACCCGGAGACCCACAACAGCTCTTTACGGAAGCAATAAAGCGTAAAGCGGTTTGTTGTGGGTTTTTTATTCTCTATAACTCTGTCAAACCTGCTATTTTGTCATTTAGGAGGAATGATGATGACAGCATTTTGGGGAGAAGTAATCGGTACAATGCTGCTTGTTATTTTCGGCGGCGGCGTTTGTGCGGGAGTCAACTTAAAGAAATCGCTTTCATACCAATCCGGATGGATTGTTATTGTATTCGGCTGGGGATTGGGAGTAGCCATGGCGGCATATGCCGTCGGCAGCATCAGCGGCGCTCACTTGAATCCGGCTTTAACGATAGGCCTTGCGCTTGAAGGCAGCTTTCCTTGGAAAGACGTCCCTGTTTATATTGCGGGACAGATGATCGGAGCAATGATCGGTGCGGTTGTTGTGTACCTTCATTATCTGCCGCATTGGAAGGCGACGGATGATCCGGCCGCTAAACTGGGCGTTTTCTCGACCGGCCCGAGTATTCCCCATACATTTGGGAATATGATAAGTGAAGTCATTGGTACGTTTGTGCTTGTGCTCGGCATTTTGGCAATCGGAGCGAATGAATTTACAAAAGGGCTGAACCCGCTGATTGTCGGATTCCTCATCGTTGCCATCGGGATTTCTCTTGGAGGGACGACCGGATATGCGATCAACCCTGCGCGGGATTTGGGGCCGAGAATCGCTCACGCCTTTCTGCCGATCCCGAAAAAAGGGCCGTCAAATTGGAAATATGCCTGGATTCCCGTAATCGGTCCGATCATGGGCGGTGCGTTCGGCGGCGTATTTTACAATGCCGCGTTTAAAGGAAATGTGACACCTAGCTTTTGGTTTGTAAGCGTTATAATGGTTGTAATGCTTTTCATACTCTATATTTATACCAAGAAATCTCAATCACAGAAAACATTATCAAATTCTGAATATATTTAAAAAGGAGAGCGGCATCATGGAGACCTATATTTTATCAATTGACCAAGGCACAACAAGTTCAAGAGCGATTCTTTTTAATAAAGAAGGAAAAATCGTGCATTCCGCTCAAAAGGAATTCACACAGCATTTCCCTCAGCCGGGCTGGGTGGAGCACAATGCGAACGAAATCTGGGGATCGGTGCTCGCCGTTATCGCGACTGTGATTTCCGAGTCCGGAATCAGCGCTGATCAAATTGCCGGCATCGGCATCACGAACCAAAGGGAAACGACGGTCGTATGGGATAAAGATACCGGAAAGCCGGTATACAATGCGATTGTGTGGCAATCGAGACAAACATCCGGCATTTGCGAAGAGCTTCGTGAAAAAGGATATAATGATACATTCAGAGAAAAAACGGGACTTTTGATCGACCCTTATTTCTCAGGAACGAAAGTCAAATGGATTCTTGACAATGTAGAAGGCGCGCGGGAAAAAGCGGAAAACGGAAATCTTCTGTTCGGAACGATTGATTCATGGCTCATCTGGAAAATGTCCGGAGGCGCGGCGCACGTAACGGATTATTCCAACGCTTCAAGAACGCTGATGTTTAATATTCATGAATTAAAATGGGATGACGAGCTGCTTGATATTTTAGGCGTGCCGAAATCCATGCTGCCGGAAGTGAAACCGTCTTCTCATGTGTACGCGAAAACGGTTGATTATCATTTCTTCGGTAAAAATATTCCGATTGCGGGAGCGGCCGGAGACCAGCAGTCTGCGCTGTTCGGTCAGGCGTGCTTTGAAGAAGGCATGGGGAAAAACACATACGGCACAGGCTGCTTTATGCTGATGAATACCGGAGAAAAAGCCATCACTTCTGATCACGGCCTTCTGACGACAATCGCCTGGGGATTAGACGGAAAAGTCGAGTATGCGCTGGAAGGAAGCATCTTTGTCGCAGGTTCTGCCATCCAATGGCTGAGAGACGGCATGCGGATGTTCCAGGATTCGAAAGAAAGCGAGACATACGCAGAGCGTGTGGATTCCGCTGACGGTGTTTATGTCGTGCCCGCTTTCGTCGGATTGGGCACACCGTACTGGGACAGTGACGTGCGCGGCTCAGTTTTCGGCCTGACACGCGGAACGACGAAGGAGCATTTTATCCGTGCCACGCTTGAATCTCTCGCATATCAGGCGAAAGATGTGCTTGATGCCATGGAGGCTGATTCAGGCATCTCTTTAAAAACATTGCGTGTAGACGGCGGAGCGGTAAAAAATAACTTCCTCATGCAGTTCCAGAGCGACTTGCTTGATGTGCCGGTCGAACGTCCGGAAATTAATGAAACGACTGCGCTCGGTGCCGCGTATTTAGCCGGAATCGCTGTCGGCTACTGGAAGGACAGCACTGAAATCGCCGATCAGTGGAACCTTGATAAGCAATTCAAACCGGAAATGGAAGATGAAAAACGCGTTGAATTGTACGGCGGATGGAAAAAAGCAGTAAATGCAGCTATGGCTTTTAAATAAGATAAAATTATGGTATACTGAAAACAAGTTAATAGGAACGGTCCTGAGATGAGGAGAGACCACAGCACCAAAGTGATGACATGCGCTTTGGCTGTTGTGGTCTCTTTTTCTATACCGTGACAACAAGGAGGAAGCGTAATGATGAATCACCAATTTTCAAGTTTGGAACGGGATCATATGCTGGAAGACATGACTAAAAAAACATACGATCTGTTTATTATAGGCGGAGGTATTACGGGTGCCGGTACGGCGCTTGACGCTGCTTCAAGGGGAATGAAAGTCGCTTTGAGCGAAATGCAGGATTTCGCGGCCGGCACATCAAGCCGATCCACAAAGCTTGTCCACGGCGGTTTGCGTTATCTGAAGCAATTTGAAGTCAAAATGGTGGCTGAAGTCGGTAAGGAACGCGCCATCGTGTACGAAAACGGCCCGCACGTCACGACGCCGGAATGGATGCTGCTGCCGTTTCATAAAGGCGGCACGTTCGGTTCATTCTCTACTTCCATCGGCCTGCGTGTGTATGACTATTTAGCGGGAGTAAAAAAATCAGAGCGCAGAAGCATGCTGTCTGCTAAAGAAACGCTGCAAAAAGAGCCGCTCGTCAAAAAAGACGGCTTAAAAGGCGGAGGCTATTATGTAGAGTACCGGACGGACGATGCGAGACTGACGATTGAAGTCATGAAAGAAGCCGTTAAATTCGGTGCTGAGCCTGTCAACTATTCTAAAGTGAAAGAACTGCTTTATGAAAAAGGAAAAGTTGTCGGCGTTTTAATTGAAGATCTGCTGTCAGGCAAGGAATACAAAGTGTACGCCAAAAAAATCGTCAATGCGACAGGTCCGTGGGTCGACGAGCTGAGAGAAAAAGACCACAGCAAAAGCGGAAAACATCTCCAGCACACAAAAGGGGTCCATCTCGTATTCGACCAATCCGTATTCCCGCTTAAACAGGCGGTGTACTTTGATACGCCGGACGGCCGGATGGTGTTCGCCATTCCGCGTGAAGGAAAAACATACGTGGGTACGACCGATACGGTTTACAAACAAAAACTTGAGCACCCGCGCATGACGGTGCAGGATCGCGATTATGTCGTCAGCTCCATCAATTATATGTTCCCGGAACTGAACATTACGGCGGACGATATTGAATCAAGCTGGGCCGGCCTCAGACCGCTTATTCACGAAGAAGGGAAAGACCCGTCTGAGATCTCCCGTAAAGATGAAATCTGGACATCTCAATCAGGCCTGATTACGATTGCCGGAGGAAAACTGACGGGCTACCGTAAAATGGCTGAGCACATTGTCGATCTTGTCCGCGACCGCTTGAAAGAAGAGGGCGGCCAGGACTTCGGCGGCTGCAAGACGAAGACGATGCCGATTTCCGGCGGACATGTCGGCGGCTCTAAAAACTTCGAGTCATTTGTGGAAGCAAAGACAAAAGACGGCTTGAAAATCGGTTTATCACAGGAAACCGCTAAGCAGTTAGCCATCAGATACGGCTCTAACGTTGAAAATGTATTCAGCCGGATTGAAGGACTGAAAGACGAAGCGGAAAAACGCCAGATTCCGGTTCACATTTTGGCTGAAGCAGCTTACAGCATCGAAGAAGAAATGGCTGCGACACCTGCCGATTTCTTCGTCCGCAGAACGGGAAGACTGTTCTTCGACATCAAATGGGTGCAAACGTATAAAACGGCCGTGATTGATTACATGAGCGACCGATTCCAATGGAATGACGAAACGAAAGAAAAACACACTGAGTGGTTAAATACGCTGCTGCACGACGCGGTTGTTCCGCTCGAACAATAATAACCGGAGGGCTGTGCCGAAAAGGCATGAGCCCTTCTTTTATCTTTTTACATAAAGCATTTGGTTAAGTTATCAAGTGACACGGGCAGCCGCTTCATATTAAAATATGGTCATAAGCTGAAATTATAGGAGGACGAACATGAGTTGGAGTAAGAGTTACGAACGCTGGAATCAGGCCGAACAATTAGATTCAGAATTGAAAAAATTATTGGCGGACGCAGAAGGAAACGAGCAGATGCTGGAAGATTTTTTCTACAAAAATCTTGAGTTCGGAACAGGAGGCATGAGAGGAGAAATCGGGCCGGGTACGAACAGAATGAACATTTACACGGTCCGCAAAGCATCCGCCGGACTTGCGGCGTATATCGCGAAACAGGGGGAAGACGCGAAAAAAAGAGGGGTTGCGATCGCATACGACTCCCGTCATAAATCTCCTGAGTTTGCGATGGAAGCTGCAAAAACCCTTGCTTCCCAAGGCATTCAAACATACGTCTTTGATGAGCTCCGCCCGACGCCTGAGCTGTCTTTTGCGGTGAGAAAGCTGAACGCTTATGCCGGCATCGTCGTGACGGCCAGCCATAACCCGCCTGAATATAACGGATATAAAGTGTATGGCGATGACGGCGCACAGCTGCCGCCGAAAGAAGCGGACATCGTCATTGCGGAAGTGAATGCCATAGAAAATGAATTAACGATTCAAGTTGAAGATGAACAGTCGCTGAAAGAAAAAGGTTTGATTAAAATAATCGGTGAAGAAATTGATAAACCGTATACTGAAAAACTGACTTCCATCTCCGTACATCCCGAGCTTTCGGATGAAGTGGATGTCAGCGTCGTGTTCACTCCGCTGCACGGCACGGCAAATAAACCGGTGCGCCGCGGTCTTGAAGCACTCGGTTACAAAAACGTCACCGTCGTAAAGGAGCAAGAGCTGCCGGACCCGGATTTTTCAACCGTCAAATCGCCGAATCCGGAAGAGCACGCGGCATTCGAATATGCCATTAAGCTCGGAGAAGAACAAAATGCCGATATTCTTGTCGCTACGGACCCGGATGCCGACCGTCTCGGCATTGCCGTAAAAAACAGCGAAGGCAAGTACACAGTGCTGACGGGGAACCAGACAGGCGCGCTTTTATTGCATTACTTGCTTTCCGAGAAGAAAAAACAGGGCACCCTTCCTGAAAACGGTGTCGTCATGAAAACGATTGTCACGAGCGAATTGGGCCGCGCTGTCGCTTCATCGTTCGGATTAGATACGGTTGACACGCTGACAGGCTTCAAATTTATCGGTGAAAAGATCAAAGAATATGAAAAATCAGGCCAATACACGTTCCAGTTCGGGTATGAAGAAAGCTACGGCTACTTAATCGGCGATTTCGCGCGTGACAAAGACGCGATCCAGGCTGCGCTGTTAGCCGTCGAGGTATGCGCCTTTTATAAAAAGCAGGGCATGTCGCTTTATGACGCGCTGCTGTCCATTTTTAAAGAATACGGATATTACCGTGAAGGCTTGAAGTCATTGACGTTAAAAGGAAAACAGGGAGCAGAGCAGATTTCCGCTATCCTGACTTCATTCCGAAACGATCCGCCGAAGCAGATGGCCGGAAAACAAATCACGCAGGCTGAAGACTATTCAACGGGAAAACGGACTGTATTTGCCGATCATCTTGAAGAAGATATTGATCTGCCGAAGTCAAATGTCCTGAAATATTTCCTTGAAGACGGCTCTTGGTTCTGCCTTCGCCCATCAGGAACGGAGCCGAAAGTGAAGTTCTATTTCGCCGTGAAGGGGACTTCTTTACAAGACAGCGAACAGCGTCTTGCCGCATTATCTGAAGCCGTCATGAAAACGGTGGATGGCATAGTGGAAAAAACGAAATAAACAACAAACCGCCGGAAGCGACATCCGGCGGTTTTTTTATACGCCTCATCCGAAAGTATGAGGAAAATTCATGCTGAAAACAAAGGAATATACAGAAAAGAATTGATATAATATGGATAATTCTGATTGGCCGGAGTGAGGGAAATTGACGAAAACGACGGTAGAAACGTTAAAAACGTTAAAAGCGATTGCGGAAACCTTAAACTAAAACCACGATTTAAAGGAAGCGCTTGATAAAGTGCTCCGCGAACTGCTCAGCCTGACCGGGCTGCAGACAGGGTGGATTTTTCTGATTGAGCCGGACGGGTCTTATACGCTCGCCGCATCCGCTTATTTACCGCCGGCTCTCGGTCAGCGGGAAAATGCACTCATGTGCAGCGGGGAATGCTATTGTCTGACCAAATTCAGCAATGGCGGATTGACAAAGGCCGTAAACATAATGAATTGCAAACGGATTGAATTTGCGGAACAGACGACGAACTGCCGCGATACGGAGGGCATTACCCATCATGCGACCGTACCGCTTGAGGACGGCGGCCGGAAGTTCGGATATTGTGCCTCACGTGCTGACCCATATGGTTCAGGATGATCAGGATAAGGAAAAATATTATCAGCTGACCCCCCGTGAAAAAGATGTTCTTCAAGAAATAGCCAAAGGAAAAAGCAATAAGGAAATTGCGGCGGCCCTGTTTATTTCAGAAAAAACAGTGAAGACCCACGTGTCCAACCTGCTGTCAAAGCTGAATCTTTCCGATCGGACGCAGGCGGCATTGTATGCGGTAAAATATAATGTTTTGGGAAAGGCGGTAAAATCATGAGCATATTAGTGATCAGCGGCACACCGAGAAAAAACGGGCGGACGAGAATTGCCGCTTCTTATATCAGAGATCGGTTTCATACCGATTTTATTGATTTGAGCGAAAGTGAACTGCCGCTTTAT
Organism: Bacillus sp. SYZHCR11; assembly: GCF_057196865.1. Lineage (NCBI taxonomy): Bacteria > Bacillati > Bacillota > Bacilli > Caryophanales > Bacillaceae > Bacillus > Bacillus sp. SYZHCR11. Next base: position 1,355,067 of record NZ_JBXUND010000001.1, on the reverse strand, counting down.
AACGGTGAAGAAGAACAGAACGAGCTGCCTTCAGTGCAAAAGTTAAGGCGGCAGGTGAAAAAGTCAGCGGCCGTCGTCTTATTATCTCCCGAGTATCACAGCGGCATGAGCGGCGCTTTAAAAAACGCCATCGATTTTTTAAGCAGCGATCACTGGGCATACAAACCGGTGGCCATCATTGCCGCGGCGGGCGGAGGAAAAGGAGGCATGAATGCGCTGGCGAATATGCGGACGGTCATGCGGGGCGTCTATGCAAATGTCATCCCGAAACAGCTGGTCTTAGACCCGATTCACATCGACATGGAGCGCCGGACCGTATCTGAGGATATGGCGGTCAGCCTGAAAGACATGATCGAAGAGCTGAATATGTTCACAAACACAAGAAATCCCGGCGTCTGACGCCGGGATTGTTTTATGTCAGCATGGCTAATTGATCTTCATAAGCGAGCTCTGTCGCATGATCAATATACCCGAGTAGGGAATACAGCTCTTTTTCAAGCACGGCATGATCATATTCGAAATGATACGCGTGCAGAAAGTGCTCAATACGCTTTGATAATAAATCATCTTTTGTACGAACCATCAAAATTAATAAATTGTCCCATTGAGACCGGTGTGTGTAATACAAGGCTTTATCATAATCGGCATGATCCATCTTACGCTTCTCCTTTCAATGAGAAGTTCTCCGTTAGTTTATGCCGCCGAAGCCCGGATGCAACGGGGGAAAACTTGGTGTCCTTATCACTGCGGCATAGCAATATGAGGGAGACATAAAATAAAACCGCATATCCGTCTCTTCTTTGGACACGCTAAGATTGACAAAAAACGACTCAGGAGAACATAAAGATGAAATCCCTTCCATTTGCGCTTGCCCTCTTGTTTTGCGGCATTCTCATTGCCTCTATCGCTGAAAAAGGGCATACAGAACACCTCGATCCGTCAGTTGAAAAATGGGAACAGCTCGCATGGAACCAGCTTGAACGTGAATACAAAGGGGCCGAGCTTACCGATTATTCGTACATGGGCCGTACAAAAGTGAACAGGGAACAGACGAAAGACGTGTTTCGCGTAACGGTGCAAACCGCAAAAGAAACGTTTTCATCCCGTGCTGAAGTGTATTTCCATCCCGTAACAAAACACGTGATCAGCATCAATATTTTCAGACTGTAAAAAAGCTGCACAGCCTTATGCGGCCGTACAGCTTATCAGATATCAGAAGAAACGTTTTGCGCCGAGGTAGCGCTGTTTCCAATAGGAATTGTTCATGCTGGAAATAACGACACCCGAATCGTTGGCATTAATAAACTGGCCGTTCCCGAGATAAATACCGACGTGGGAAGGTCCGGCTTTATAAGTTGAGAAAAAGACAAAGTCACCGACCGCCGGCTGGCTGACTGATGTCATTGTATTCCAGTAGCCTGCGGCTGAAAGTCTGGATACAGAAGTGACCTTATTGAGAACGTAATAAATGAAACCGCTGCAGTCAAAGCCTCTCGGCGTCGTTCCGCCCCATACATACGGTACGCCCAGCTGAGCTTTTGCGGCATCGATCATTACATTAATCTTCGCGCTTGTTGAACCTGTGCCGCCTGTGCTGCCGGACTGATTCGGTGTCGTGTTTGTCTGCTGCCCGGTAATCGTCAGTTTCTGTCCGATTTGAAGAACATCTGTTTTCAGATTGTTTTTCTCGCGGATCTGCTGGGCTGTCACATTGAACTTTTGGGCGATCACCCATAAAGAATCCCCGCTTTTCACGGTATATGTAGTGGTTTTCCCTGTATTTCCGGACTGGTTCGGAGCTGACGGTGAAGACGAAGAGCCGGAAGTAGACGTTTTGGTCAGCTTCAGCACTTGTCCGACCCGCAGCATGTCTGACGTCAGTTTGTTGATGCTTCTGATTTGCTGAACCGTCATATTGTATGCGTTTGCGATTTTCCAGAGTGAGTCTCCGCTTTTTACTGTATAGGAGGACGTTTGCGTCTGGTTTTGATTTTGGTTTGAATTGTCTTTTGACGGCGTGTTTCCCGAAGAAGACGTTCCTTTTGTTTTCAGGACTTGGTTTACGTAGATCGTATCCGTTTTTAAGTTGTTTAATACTTTGAGTTCCGCAATGGTCATATTGACGCTGTTTGCGATTTTCCATAGTGAATCGCCGAGTTTTACTTTATAGGTCCCGGAAGATGATGACTGATTTTTGCTGCTGTTTGAGCTGCTGCCAGGAGCGGTTTTTTTCTGATCGGTGCTTGAGGAAACTTTCCCCGTCACTTGCAGCTTCTGTCCGGCGCGGATTAAGTCGCTTGTCAGACCGTTCAATTTTTTCAGTTCCTGTACGGACATTTTAAAATCAGATGCGATCAGCCACAGCGAGTCTCCGCTTTTCACTGTATAGACGCTTTTAGTCGTGCCGCTGTTCTTTGAAGATGGCTTTTTGCTGCCGGAATCTGATTTGCCGTTAGGAATGTTGAGCGTCTGCCCGATAGAAAGAACGGTGGATTTTAGATGATTCGCTGATGTAATGGCATCCACGCTTGTATTGTAGTTTTGGGCAAGCTTCCATAATGAATCTCCGCTTTTGACCTTAATCGTTTGTGCTTCTGCCGGTGTTACAGCTAACGCAGACCCGACGATCGCAGATGCAGTCAAACCGACCGCTACCTTTTTTTTCATAGTGAATCTCCCTTTTCCTGCGATAATTTTACTATCCCCATTCGTTGCAGCCGCAAGGTGAGGATATCAGTAATGATAATCTTTATATCGGCACTTGTCTGCAATCGTTTATCATATTAATAGAAATAGTCCTTTTTTCTTATGCCGGCATAAAAAAAGAAGGAATGCGGACATTCCTTCAGCTTCTGAGCAGTCTCATAATCTCCTCTTTGTTTTTGACCAGATCCCTTAACGTATATTTGTCTAAAACGGCCAGGTAAGCTTGCAGGGCTTCATTCAGAAGGTTCTTTAAGTTGCAGGCGGGAGATATGATACAGAGATTTTTTTTGGAGTCAAAGCATTCTACGATGTTAAAGTCGTCTTCTGTATGTCGAACGACTTCTCCAATGTTTATGTCTTCCGGTGTCATTCCTAATCGAATTCCGCCTCCCCGGCCCCGGATCGTTTCGACATACCCGAGCTGGCCGAGACGGTAAATGACTTTCATGAGGTGGTTTTTAGAGATGGAATAAGTATCTGCGATTTCTTTTATGTTGGAAAGTTCGTCGGAATGTCTGGAAGCCAAAAAAATCAAAACGCGTAAAGAGTAATCGGTATAGTTCGTTAATTTCATAGAATGACCTCGAAAAAAGAGATTTTGCTTCTGTTACAGTCTATCATATATGAATCTAAAATGAAAAAAAAGGAATTTGCCCCCTTAACTCAAAAAAAACGTGCGCTCCTTCTGAGCACACGTTTTTTTCGTTAAGACATCGGCGGCTTACGATCGTCAGCCGATTGATGTTTTTCAATTTTGCGATCCAATTTTGCGAGATAACGGGAGGCAAATTCTTTTCCGCCAAGACCGAATGAAAGTCCGAAGGCAAGCGCGAAACCGCCCAGAATCAGAATAAACGCGGCATTTACGATCGTGTCGGCGACACCGAGCTGATCCAGCGCCATAAAGATTGAGAGAGTGATAATGGTATATTTCGCAAGCGGCGCCAGGAATCTGAATTCCTTTCCGCTCAGCATGCCGGCAAGCAGCCTGCTGACAAGCTGTCCGGCCAAAAGTCCGATTCCGAGAATAAATACAGCGGCCAGAACATTAGGCAGGTAAGCGATAATACCGGTTGCGATAACGACGAGAAATTCGAGATGAACAAGCTGCAGCGCCTCTGCCGTAAAGAGCAGGACGATGATGATCTGAACAATCATGCCGACCGTCTGAGAAAGCGTCAGCTTCGGGGTGCCCGCCTGTTCAAAGCCCATTTTACCGAGAAGAGAGTCGAAACCGGCCCGGTGCAGGAGCCCGGATACAATGCTGCTGACCCATTTTCCGACCCAGATGCCGGCGATGATCAGCACAATACCGATGATGATATTAGGTAGCATTGTGAAGACCGTGTGCAGCATGGCTGACGCCGGTTCAGAAATACCCGCCACATCAAGCCGGTCAAGCGCAGAGATGATCACCGGAATGAAAATCAGCACGTAGACAATCGTTCCGATGATTGCCGACAGGCTCGTATCCTTCAGATAAATAGAAAGCCCCATACGTGCGGCGAGCCTTTCCGTGCCGATACTCGCCAGAAAGTTTGTGACGATATCACGGACGAGACGGGCAACAAGCCAGCCGATTAAAACAATCAGCGCCGCGGCGAATAATTTCGGTATAAAGGACAAAACGCTTTGGATCATATTTGTAAACGGCCCTGATACTCCGCTGATTTGGAGAGCGGACAAGACGCCGGGCAGGAACAAGAGCAAGACGAAGTAAAAAACGATTCGTGAAGCGGCCGTAACGGATCTGCTCATCTCCGCTTCTTCAGACACCATTGTCCATTTTCTGAGCCGGCCGTTTTCAGCGAGTTTCATGCCCGCTTTTTTGACGAGATAGCTGAAAAGCGAAGCGGCCGCCCAGCCCACGAGCAGAATCAAGCCGGCTTTTAAAACGCTCGGCACAGCCGCCGTTATCGCCGACAGCATGCTGACAAAAGGCGAAGCCACGGTTGTCAGATGCAGAATGTTAAAGAATAGAATAAAAACGATGATTAATGCGATAAAATAAATGACTTTACTGATGACTTTTTCTGAGGAATAGCGCGCCGGCTTTTTTTCGGCGAACAGCCTGTCGTCGATTTTTGTTTTTTGCAGGCCTTTGTATACGGCTTTTTCAATGATTTTGGCAATGCCCCAGCCGATAAGCAGGACGAGCAGTGCAATGATCAGATTCGGGAGTTTGCTGAGATACGTCGTAAGCATGTCTGCTGTATTCAAGTAGAATCGCTCCTTTTCTTTTTGGGGTATGGTGTGTGTTTTACCCACTTACATATAAAGCAAACGGGGCGGATGTGCCGAAAGTTTTCAGTCGGAAACCGGCCTGTTATTTCATCTTTTGAGAGGAGGGGTCATACATTATAAATAAGTCCAAGTAGGGGGGATTCGCTTGAACGCGGAGGAGACAAAAGGTTTACAGCGGGCAATTGAGGAAATAACCGACATTGCGAAGGGTTTCGGCCTTGATTTCTACCCGATGAGATATGAAATTTGCCCGGCTGAAATTATTTATACATTCGGCGCGTACGGCATGCCGACGAGATTCAGCCACTGGAGTTTCGGCAAACAATTTCATAAGATGAAACTCCATTATGATCTCGGTTTGAGCAAAATTTATGAACTTGTCATTAATTCCAACCCTTGCTACGCTTTTTTGCTGGACAGCAATTCGCTGATCCAAAATAAATTAATTGTAGCCCATGTTCTTGCCCATTGTGATTTTTTCAAAAATAACTGCCGCTTTCAAAATACGAATCGGGACATGGTTGAGAGTATGGCGGCTGCGGCGGAGCGGATTAAGCATTATGAAAGAATTCACGGGATAAAAGAGGTGGAGTCCTTTTTAGATGCCATTCTGGCGATTCAGGAGCATATCGATCCGTCGCTCGTCAGGCCGAAGCTGCTGTGGAGCGTCGATGACGAAGAGGAGGACGAAGAAGAAACCGCGCCATCGCCTTACGATGATTTATGGGGAATGGATAAGCCGAAACAGGTGAAAAAGAAAAAAGGGAAAAAACCGTTTCCGCCCCGTCCGGAAAAAGATATTCTGCTGTTTATCGAGGAACATTCGCGGGAGCTTGAACCGTGGCAGCGTGACATTTTAACCATGATGAGAGAAGAAATGCTGTATTTCTGGCCTCAGCTGGAAACGAAAATCATGAACGAGGGCTGGGCATCCTATTGGCATCAGCGGATTATCCGCGAGCTTGACCTGACTTCAGATGAAGCCATCGAATTTGCGAAGCTGAACGCAGGCGTCGTTCAGCCGTCAAAAACGGGAATCAACCCGTATTATTTAGGGCTGAAAATTTTTGAAGACATCGAAGAGCGTTATGACAACCCGACAGATGAAATGAAAAAAACAGGAGTAAAGCCCGGTTCCGGACGCGAGAAAATGTTTGAGGTCAGGGAAATTGAATCGGACATATCATTTATCCGCAATTATTTGACGAAAGATCTCGTTATGCGTGAGGATTTGTATTTATTCCAAAAGCAGGGCAGGGACTATAAAGTGATCGACAAAGAATGGAAGGCCGTGCGCGACCAGCTCGTGAACATGCGGGTCAACGGGGGATTTCCTTATCTGACCGTCAATGACGGGGATTACCTGAAGAATAATGAGCTTTATATTAAACACTGGTATGAGGGAATTGAGCTTGATCTGAAATATTTGGAGAAAGTGCTGCCGTATCTGTACCAGCTGTGGGGCAGGAGCGTGCACATCGAATCTGTTCTTGAAGATAGAGAAGTGATGTTTTCGTATGACGGCAAAGGAGTGCACCGGAGATATCTGTAAAAGAAGAAAGGATGCGGGGAAATCCCCGCATCCTTTTTTATTTTCCGTGTTTCAGGATGTGAAAGATCTTTTTGGCCTGGTCCGTGTTGTTTAAAAGCCCCGTAAATGACTCTCTTCCCGGACCGTATGCGTAAACGGGAACTTCTTCGCCCGTATGATCGCCGGTTGTCCAGCCGCTGTTGGTTTTCGCATTAAAAAGCTTAATGATCGCTTTGTAGACGCTCTTGTCAGCATCCTGTTTTGCGGCCGTTTCGATCTGTTTAATTTCCGCTTTTGACCATTTCAGGTCTGTATAACGCGCAAGCACGGAAGATACGGATTTGCCCGCTTTGATTTGGTCAGCCATAAATGCCGGGGTTTTTTTGGCGGCAAGAATCGGTTCAACATGCCAGTTTTTATCGTCATTCGCGCCGATCGTCAATCCGCCGGTGGTATGATCAGCCGTGGCAACGACAAGCGTATGTTTGTCCTTTTTGGCAAATGCGATCGCTGCTTTATACGCTTTTTCAAAATCCTTCATTTCACTCATTGCGCCGACTATATCATTGTCATGTCCCGCCCAGTCTATTTGGCTTCCTTCGACCATTAAGAAGAACCCTTTTTTATTTTTGTTCAGCCTGTCGATCGCCGCCGTTGTCATGTCTTCTAATGAAGGGACGGCATTTGACCGGTCGATTGCTTTGTCGAGTCCGCCATCGGCAAACAGGCCGAGAATCTTCTTGTTACGATCTTTTTTCAGCTCCTGTTTTGATGTCACGTAGCTGTATCCCGCTTTTTTGAAATCCTTTGTTACATTGCGGTCTTTACGGATAAAGTTTGATTTGCCGCCTCCGAGGAGCACATCGACTTTTTGTTTTCCGTTGATGCGGTCATCAAAGTAGCTGCTTGCGATGTCATTCATGTTCTTTCGGGATTTGTTATGGGCTCCGAATGCCGCAGGGGTGGCGTGGGCAATCTCCGAAGTTGCGACAAGTCCGGTGGATTTCCCTCTTTGTTTCGCTTCTTCGAGGACGGATTTGACCCGCTTTCCTTTTTTATCGACTCCGATCGCCGCGTTATACGTTTTCACGCCCGTGGCCATTGCCGTGCCAGCCGCCGCGGAATCGGTAATATTGGAATCAGGATCGTCAGGATAAGTCATCATCATACCGGCGAGATTGGGGTCGAATGCCGTCAGTTTCATACCATCCGAAGGTTTTCCTTTGTTAATGACCGAACGGTAGGCGTTCATATAGGGAGCGCCCATTCCGTCGCCGACCATGAAGATGACGTTTCTGATCTCGTTTTTGTCAGGCTGTTTTTTTGCCGCAGCCTGTTCAGAGTGCTGAAACCCCGCGCCCGCAATCAGACCGGCTGTCAGCACGGATACGGCTGCCGCCGGCAGAAGTTTTGATCGAACCTGTTTAAATAGACTCATTCTCACTCGTCCTCCTTTAATCGTGTCTGCATGTCTAATGGTAGGGGGTGTTTGTAAAGAGCGCCTGTTCCTCCTGTAAATTTCAGGTGAAACATTGTTAGAAATGTAAATTCCGGTGTAACTTATGTTTTCAAGAAAGAGTGAAAACCATTCACTTTTTTGAAAAAGACGAGGATTTTTTTAACAAGGAGTTATTTGGAAAGTAAACTGCTTTGTTTTTCCAAAATACGAGGATCACAGGAAAAAAACATGACAAATTGACTCGTTTTTCGTCACGTTTGAAATCAAATTGAAATATTTAATACCCTTAAAAAATTTTTTCAAAAACGAATTAGTAAGAAATTTGTCACGGGAAGTCAAGTCTATTTCTAGTGGAAATTGAACCTTATAATAGGAAACAGATAAAAACTTTAAAAAAGAGACACATAAAATAGATAGAATCATTCAGGGAGGAAAATATGAAAAAGCAACTTGTTACAGCAACAACGGCAGTGGTTTTGGGGACGACTTTGTTTGCGGGCGCGGCGTCTGCGCAAACGATTAAGGTAAAAAAAGGCGATACATTATGGGGACTTTCAAATCGGTATGGAACGTCAATTAATTCCATTAAATCTGAGAACAAATTAAAATCGGATATCATTTACATCGGTCAGACGCTTTCGATCAACGGTAAATCATCTTCAGGTTCAAATTCGGGCAGCAAGTCATCATCGTCTACATATAAAGTCGTAAAAGGCGACAGCCTTTGGAAAATTGCGAATAAATATAAAATGACGGTAAACCAATTAAAAAGTTTAAACGGTTTAAAAACGGACCTGATCCGCATCGGGCAAGTGCTTAAAGTAAAAGGATCAACTTCCGGTTCAGCGTCTTCAGGATCTTCGTCATCAAAGAAGCCTTCATCCAGCCATAATATTGCACAGACGAGCCTGAATGTAAACAAGCTGATTTCTGATGCGCAATCTTTAATCGGCACGCCGTATGTATGGGGCGGAACTACGACTTCCGGCTTTGACTGCAGCGGATTTATCTGGTACCTGTTAAACAAACAGACGAGTGTCGGCAGAACAAGCACTGCGGGATACTGGAGCTCAATGAAGAGCGTGTCCAGCCCGTCAAGAGGAGACTTCGTCTTCTTTACAACATATCAAGCCGGTCCTTCACACATGGGTGTATACATCGGAAACAACAAGTTCATCCATGCCGGTTCTGACGGCGTCACAACAAGTGATCTGAATAACAGCTACTGGAAACCGCGCTACCTGGGCGCGAAAAGATTCTAGCAGTGAGAGAAACCCGTTCATCCGAACGGGTTTTTTATTTAGACGGGGCAGAGCTCCATTTGTTTCACCTAAAAATGAAAATGTGATAAAAAATCTAAAAAGGTTTTCTTTTTTTCATTTTCATAGAGGGCGATGGCGTACGCGCCCGCGCTCGGCATCTGGGCGAATTCGCACGGAATTTCAATCATGCTGCCTGCGGCGAGTTCGGACCGTACCGCTGACAGCGGCAGAAATGAGACGCCCAGCCCCTCTTTAATAAATCGTTTCGTAATATGCGTCTGTGTCACCTTCATTGTCCTGACGAAAGGGAACTGTATTCTGACCTGGCGGAGCAAATCATCCCAATAGTCAGGATGGTTATGGGTCAAAAGCAGATATTGTCCGAACAGGTCTTTCACTTCATCCGCCTTCCCTGTCCCGGGTTTTCGGCCGGGTGGCGCGACGAGGACAACGGGGTCATTGTACAGGGGGAGGCAAGTGAGGGAAGATGATTGCACCTTTAAGCAGCTCAGTCCGATATCGGCTGAGCCGTTTCTGATTTGAGAGGCGATTTCTTCCGATTCGAAAATGGTGACCGTCATTTCGGTTTCTTTATTGTCCTCTGTATAACGCTTCATGACAGACGGGAGAACGGTGTCGGCGATAAGCGGCGAAACAGCGAGTGTCAGCGTGTGCGAGTAGCCCTGGCGCACCCTGTGCAGCTCCGCCATGCTGTTTTCATAGTCTTCCAAAAGTCTCATGGCAAACGGCACGTATGCTTTTCCTTCTTCCGTCAATTGTATTTTCCGGCCGCTCCGCTGAAACAGTTTGCAGCTGATTTCTTTCTCTAATAATTTTATATGAACGGTGACGGTCGGCTGAGATAAAAAAAGCGTTTCCGCCGTTTTTCTGAAATTCTCGTATTTTGCCGCGGTGACGAAGGTGTGAAGCCATTTAAAATCCATAGATGCACTCCTCTGATTAAAAGTTTTAATTAATTCCCTTAAAAATATTCATTATTTTTTAAATATTATATTTACTATAATAACAGAAAGAGGACAAGGGGGAATGAAATTGATTTATCGTGGATTGAAAGGGATTACTTGTGCAGAAACGGCGATCAGCCACATTGACGGAGAAAAGGGGCATTTAATATATCGCGGCTATGACGCGAAGGATATCGCATTGCAATTCAGTTTTGAAGAAGCGGCGTATCTCATTTTGAACGGGGCGCTTCCTGATGAGCGGCAATTGCTTGCGTTTCAGGAAGAACTTGCAGCCGAGCGCGGGCTTCCGAAACATTTGATCGGCTTACTGGAAACGCTTCCGGATGAAATGGACGACATGGCGGTGCTGAGAACGGCTGTTTCAGGTTTGGGCACAGATTCATTTACATATCCGCCCAAGCCGGAAGAAGCGATTAAACTGATTGCCGTCACACCGACGATTATTGCGTACAGATACCGCCGTAAACAAGGGCAGGAAGCGCTGTCACCCGAGGCGCGATACGGACACGTTGAAAACTATTTGTATATGCTGACAGGCAGGCAGCCGTCCGCAGCCCAAAAGAAAGCGCTTGAGACGTATATGATTCTGGCGATGGAACACGGGATGAATGCATCGACTTTTTCGGCGAGAGTCACGGTTTCGACTGAATCGGACTTAGTGTCTGCCGTCACTGCCGCACTGGGTACGATGAAAGGGCCGCTGCACGGAGGCGCGCCTTCAGGCGTCACGAAAATGCTTGAAGACATCGGGGAAAAAGAAAATGCAGAAGCGTATTTGACAGCGAAGCTTATGAGGGGAGAACGCCTGATGGGCTTCGGGCACAGGGTGTACAAAACGAAAGACCCGCGGGCGGAAGCGCTGCGCATAAAGGCTGAAGAAGTGGCGGGAAATGATCCGTCGCTTGACTTGGCGCTTTATGTGGAGAAGGAAGCCATCCGCTTGTTAGAGCAATATAAGCCCGGACGGAAGCTGTATACGAATGTGGAGTTTTACGCAGCGGCTGTGATGCAGGCCATTGATGTCGACAATGATTTATTTACGCCGACCTTTTCAGCAAGCAGAATGGCAGGCTGGTGCGCACATGTGCTTGAACAGTCCGCTGACAACATGATTTACAGACCGTCTGCGAAATACACCGGCGCTTTTCCCGAAACGGCTCAGCAGCTTTAATTACCGGCATATTTGTCCGTTTAACTCCCCGCACTGCGTGGTATCGTCTCAGTAATACCAATTGCAGGAGTGTGAGAATATGAATCCGATGGACAGACAGACGGAAGGACAAAAGCCGCAGGTGCAAAACCGCCAGCCCGGCATTGAGTCAGACATGGAGCCAAAACCGCTCTTGGAGGATCCGGATGTAAAAGGGTCGGGCAGATTAAAAGGAAAAGTCGCCGTTATTACGGGCGGAGACAGCGGCATCGGCGCAGCGGCTGCGATCGCTTACGCGAAGGAAGGGGCGGATCTTGCCATCCTGTACCTAGACGAACATGCCGATGCCGAGAGAACGAAAAAGCGTGCGAGAGAATACCAGGCCGATTGCCTGTTAATTCCGGGAGACGTCGGTGATGAGGCGCATTGTCAGAAGGCGGTCCGGCAAGTCTTAGATCACTACGGAAAAATAGATATTCTCGTTAATAATGCGGCTGAGCAGCATCCGCAAAACGGGATTCTTGATATTACGGCTGAACAGCTGGAGAAGACATTCCGTACAAACATGTTTTCCATGTTTCATATGACAAAAGCTGTGCTGCCTCATCTCAAAAGAGGGAGCGCCATCATTAATACAACGTCGATTACTGCTTATCAGGGAGACACATCATTGATCGACTATTCGTGCACGAAAGGCGGCATCGTTTCCTTTACGCGTTCAATGGCGATGTCATTGGCCGATCAGGGGATCAGAGTAAATGCGGTGGCACCCGGGCCGATCTGGACCGCCCTGATTCCGGCAACGTTTACTGAAGAAAAGGTGGAAAAGCACGGTCTGGACACTCCGATGGGAAGACCGGGACAGCCTGCGGAACACGCAGGAGCTTATGTGCTTCTGGCTTCAGACGAATCTTCCTATATGACTGGGCAGACCATTCACGTAAATGGAGGCAGGTTTATTTCAACATAATACGCAAGTCTTATCCCGCGCTTTTAAAAAGGGCGGGATTTTTATTTGATTACATATGAATACGATTTTTAAAAAATAGAAGCCGCCAGCTGAATTACTAATGTTAATATTTCACAGCGGAGAATCCGCTGAGTTCTGTTTTATGAAAACTGAAATAATATATAGAATTTTCAAAAAAGTTATTTTCATTTTTATATTTTTCGCTATAATATGATGTAGGAGAAAGGAATGATGTGCTGAAACATTTCATGCGAAAAATAAGAATTTAGTCATTATTGCTATTGTTATCTGAATATTCTAACATATATTGATTTACAAGGAGTGAAGCAGATGAAGGGGAGCATATTCAGAAAGAAAAGCATTCAGGACCTGCTTGCCGCAACGGGCGGGGAAAAGTCGCTGAAAAGAGAGTTAGGGGCCTTTGATTTGACCCTTCTGGGGATAGGGGCCATCATCGGAACGGGAATTTTTGTATTAACCGGAACAGGCGCTGTCACGGCGGGGCCGGGGCTGACCGTTTCATTTGTCATCGCCGCTCTTGCGTGTTTATTTGCGGCTTTATCATATGCCGAATTTGCTTCAAGCGTCCCGGTTTCCGGTTCCGTCTACACGTTTACTTATGCGACACTGGGTGAACTTCTCGCATTTATCATCGGATGGGATTTAATCTTGGAATATATGCTCGCCGTCAGCGCGGTTTCGGTCGGCTGGTCCGGCTATTTTCAATCATTCTTGGCGGGCTTCGGCATTCATCTTCCGACTGCATTAACGGCCGCGCCGGGATCCATTAAAGGCACGGTCACATTCTTTAATCTCCCCGCATTTGTTATCGTGCTTGCGATTACATTCCTCCTCTACTTAGGCATTAAGGAATCGAAGCGGGTCAATAATATTATGGTCATTTTGAAGGTTCTGGTTGTTCTATTGTTTATCGCCGTTGCGGCCGTATATGTCAAACCTCACAACTGGCAGCCGTTTATACCGATGGGGTTCGGCGGTGTTTTCAGTGCCGCGGCGCTCGTTTTCTTCTCTTTTATCGGTTTTGACGCCGTCTCTTCCGCCGCTGAAGAAACGAAAAATCCGGCGAAGGATCTGCCGAAAGGAATTATCTTTTCATTAATCGTCTGCACCGTGCTGTATGTGACCGTATCGGCGATTATGACGGGCGTCGTTCCGTTTGCCCGCTTTGAAGGCGTTGACCATCCCGTGTCTCTCGTCCTGCAGATGGCCGGACAGAATTGGGTGGCCGGGATTATTGATATCGGCGCAGTGTTGGGAATGACAACGGTGATGCTCGTCATGCTGTACGGCCAGACGAGGGTGATGTTTGCCATGTCCCGTGACGGTTTGGTGCCGGGGGCGCTTTCAAAAGTCCATCCGAAGCATAAAACGCCGCACGTGGTGACATGGGTGTTCGGCATCCTGTCGGCATTACTCGGCTCGCTCGTCCCGCTTGATGAGCTGGCGAAGCTGGTGAACATCGGCACGCTTGCCGCATTTGTCCTGATTTCAGTAGCGGTTATCGTATTGAGAAAGAAACAGCCTGATCTGCCGAGAGCTTTTAAATGTCCGGGGGTTCCCTTTATTCCGATATTATCCATTCTGTTCTGCGTATTTTTAATTATTAACCTTGGCGCCACCACCATATTCCGTTTCTTTATCTGGCTGATCATCGGTCTGGTGATTTATTTCTTATATTCGAGAAAGCATTCGAAATTAAACGGGGATTTGTAAGGAGCGGCACCCGCCGCTCCTTTTTATTTTTCGGAATAATGAAACATATTGAAATGGGCTTAAGTTATCGCAGTGAATAAGGGATAATATAGGGCGGAAGGGAAGTGGAAAGTCGTGTCTGACCAAAAAAGGGTTCAATGGGCCTCAAAAATAGGATTTATTATGGCCGCTGCCGGTTCGGCGATCGGCCTGGGAGCCATTTGGAAGTTCCCTTACGTAGCGGGTACGAACGGAGGAGGCGCTTTTTTTCTTGTATTCGTCCTCTTTACCGTGCTTTTAGGCTATCCGCTTTTGCTCGGTGAATTTATTTTCGGAAGACGGAGCCAGACAAATGCGATTGATGCCTACAAACAAGCCGCGCCGAAGTCGGTATGGCACCTCACGGGTTATGTGGGTGTGGCGGCCTGTTTTTTAGTTTTGTCTTTTTACAGTGTTGTCGGCGGGTGGATTTTGCTTTATGTGTTAAAAGCTGTTACGGGTTCTTTATCCGGGCTCACTCAGGAGCAGTACGGAACGGTGTTCAGGACGGTCATTGAAAATCCGATCCAGACTCTCGCCGCGCAGCTTGTATTTATGATCTTGACAGTGGCGGTCGTCGCAAAAGGCGTGCAGAAAGGGATTGAACGTGTCAGTGCGGTGCTGATGCCGGTTTTATTCGTGCTGTTTCTATTGCTTGTGCTGCGATCAGTCACGCTCGATCATGCCGTTGAGGGGATTAGATTTTTATTGGTTCCGCACTTTGAAGATTTGACGCCGGAATCCATCCTATATGCTTTAGGACAGGCGTTCTTTACATTAACGCTCGGCGTTTCGGTCATGGTGACATACAGTTCGTATCTGCCGAAAACCCAAAACCTTCCGGGATCGGCAGGTTCCATTGTTGTGATGAATGTGCTCGTCACGCTGTTTGCGGGACTGGCCATTTTTCCGGCGGTTTTTTCGTTCGGATTTAAACCGGATGAAGGGCCTACACTGCTGTTTACCGTACTGCCGGCTGTGTTTGACCGGCTGCCGTTCGGCTCGCTGTTTTTTATCAGCTTTCTGGCGGTCTTTTTCTTTGCCGCGCTGACTTCGGCCTTTTCGATGGTGGAAATTATCGTAGCGACTGTCGGGAAAGGTGATGAAACGAAAAGGAAGAAGCTGTCGTGGACAAGCGGTCTGCTCATTTTCTTAGTCGGAATTCCGTCGTGTTTATCATACGGTGTGCTCGGTGATGTTCATTTGTTCGGAAAAACGTTTTTTGATCTAGCGGATTTCACAGTGAGCAATGTGCTGATTCCGCTCGGCGCTTTATTAATATCAATCTTCATCCCGCTGAAAATACCGAAGCGGGAGCTGTTCGCCGAGATGAAAAGCGGTTCCGCCATCGGCTATCGTTTCTTTCAGGTGTGGTATTTCCTTCTGAAATATCTCGTGCCGCTGGCTATCATCGTCGTATTGCTGCATTTAATCGGCGTTCTTTCATTTTAAAAAAACAGGCCCCCGTAAAAGGGCCTGTTTTTATGTTTAAAAACCGAATTGCAGATTCGTATCAACGGCAACAATCGTATATACACAAACAATGACGAAAAGGTTGAGGATGACACCGAGCAGTCCCGGGCCCGTCCGTCCTTTTTTAATAAACAGCTCAATGATGCCGAACGGCACGGCGGCCATCGCAAACGGCAGCATCTGATAAGAATAGAAAGTCACATTGCTGATGATTGCCACGTTCAAAAGCAGCAGCGACAAAATCGCGGTACCGACTGATATCCAGCCGAAAACATTATGCTCTTTAAAAATTCTTACCAATTCCATAATTCCACCTCACCGATGTTTGCTGCTTTTACTGTTTTATTTTTCAGCAGACGTTCGATTTCTTTTGTCGGCCCCGTCACGACAGAGCCGTATACGTTCATTCCGTGATGTTCAACATAGTCGATTCGGCTGCCAAGATTCATGTCTTTGCGTTTCGATATTGCATGCGCCCATTTTTTATGGCGGGACATAAATTCAAGGGCATTGATAAATTGTTCACGGTCTGTCTGTCCTTGCGTTTCGAAAGAGGACACCATCTTGGAATCTTTCCCGGGAAATCCTAACGGCTCGGCATAAGGACTGTCTTTCAGATTTTTCTCCGTTTCGACCGCGTTCCATAAAAACTTCACATCGTATTTTTTAAAAGTTGAATATACTTGAGAAGAAGGGTAGGCCCGGTCATAAGAAAGATAGACCTCCGCCACGCTTCCTTCAGGCAATTTTTTCAATGTCTGTCCGGCTTTGTCAATCGTGCGTTCCTTTAAGCCGGAAGGATGGGCAAAATAATGCTTTGCCTGTGCCGCGTCTAGATCATAGTAGTTAACGGCAGGCGATTTGACCGTATCTAAAAACATTTCAATCCGTTCTCCGCCGACGGATTTCGTTTTTGTGCCGATCTGCTTTTGCAGCGGAAACTCTGTATTCATCCCAAACAGCTTCACCTGGCTTTTCAGTCCGGAGGTATCGACGAGTACGTTCGGCATGGTGGTCGCCACCGTCACGGCTGCGGTTTCCATTAATTGATTGCCGGTGCTTTCTTTTCCTCCCAAACCGTAATAGAGGTAGCTTCCCAAAGTGCAAAGCGGCAAAATCATCAAGGTGGAGATGACGGCGAGAACTGAAATCCGCAAATACGATTTGCGTTTTCCGTATGACAAAATGGCCTTCTGTTTTTCCGGGCTGATGCCGACGTCCCATTCCCGGTCGTCCTGCATTTCGCTTTCAATCAACTCCTGATAGACTTCAAGCTTTTCCAGCTCTTCTTCAAAGGCGGCCATTTCCCGGTCGCTCATTTCTCCATTTTTGTATTGGTAAAAACGCTTTTTAAATTCTTCATTCATCATTAACACCTCTATTATAAAGTGCTTTCAGCCGCTGTCTGGCACGAAATAAAACACTTTTAAAATTAGCCTCTGAAATATTCATAATATGGGATGCTTCTTTGTAATTCAGTTCTTTTAAATAATACAGTGTTAAGGCCTCCCGATAATTGTCGGGAAGTTCGGACATATACCCTGTCAGCACTTCCTTGATTTCAATCTGATGAGCCGGGCTTTGAACAGCCGTCTGAAAAAGGCTCCCAATTAAGTCATCGGAAATGGTCACTTCCTTTTTATGTTTTCTGACATAATCTATAAACGCATTTCTCGCCACTTGAAAAAGCCATGGCTTTACTTTGCTGTGGTCGTAGGAGTGAATGTGTATGTATGCCCTCATAAAGGTTTCCTGCAGCAAATCTTCAGCGAGATGCTTGTCTTTTGTCATGGAGAGCAGGAACCGGTAAACATCATTCATATACATTTGGTAAATTTCATCGATCGTCACTGCCTTTTCTCCCCTCTATGTTATACACGCATAAGAAAGGTTTAAAGTTGCACGTTCCATGCAAACGGCTTAAATTCATTTTCACCTCATCAAACACCATTTCTCTATAGTACCCAAAATCCGTCATAAAAGATAGAGATCGGCGGAGGAAAAATATATTTATTAGTACCAGGTAATAAAAAATATTGTTATAATAGAGAGAGAACACTTTTGATCATTACAACAAAGGAAGTGCGTTATGTATAAGTTTTGTGCAAATGCCATCAAATTCATTCTTTCTCTGCGCGGAGGAGTCAAAGTATACAATAAAAAGAATCTTCCGTCTGATAAAGGATTCGTTATCGCGTGCACGCATGCGGGCTGGGTGGACGTCCTCACGCTCGGTGTCGGGATATTGCCCCATCAGATTCATTATATGGCGAAAAAAGAGCTGTTTCAGAAAAAGTGGATCGGAAGTTTTTTAAAGAAGATTCACGCGTTTCCGGTTGATCGTGAAAATCCGGGTCCGAGCAGCATTAAAACGCCGATTAAGCTTCTGAAGGAAGGGAAGATTGTCGGGATTTTTCCGAGCGGCACGAGAACTTCTGAAGACGTCCCGCTGAAAAGAGGGGCCGTGACCATCGCCCAAATGGGGAAAGCGCCGCTCGTTCCGGCCGCATATAAAGGGCCGTCTACGGGAAAAGCGCTGTTTAAAAAGGGAAAAATGCGGCTTATCATCGGCGAGCCGATTTTTTTGGAGGACTTTTCCGATCTTGCGCCGAAGGAGAGGCTTGCGGCCATGACAGAAGAGCTGAATGCCAGAATTAAAGAGCTTGAGAAAAAACTTGAACAACTGTAAATGAAAAAAAGCTTGCCGTCTGTATCAGACGCGCAAGCTTTTTTGTTATGCTTCTTTTTGTTCGGCGGTTTCCAGCAGTTCATCAAACGCCAGTTTTTTCACTTCGATATATGCGACGTGGTGGCCGTCAATTTCATTAATGATAAATTCACAGCCTTCTTCGATAATCGAGTCGTATTGTTCGACGTCGTATTTCTGGGTAAGGAACCAGCCGCCGATGGTGTCGACCTCGTCATTTTCCAAATGGATGCCGAGTAGTTCGTTCACTTGATCAATCAGGACCTTGCCGTCAAGCATGTAATGGCCGTCGCCGAGTTTGCGGATTTCATTGATTTCATCGATATCAAATTCATCACGGATTTCCCCGACGATTTCTTCAATAATGTCTTCAACGGTGACAAGCCCCGCGGTTCCGCCGTATTCATCCGACAGAATCGCCATATGAACCCGTTCCTTCTGCATTTTTACAAGCAGATCGTGAATCGGTGCCGACTCAATCACATGGATGATCGGATTGACAAAATCCGTAATCGGCGAGTCGACTGATACTTCGCCGCTGATGCAGGCGGTCAGCACTTCTTTAATGTTAATAACGCCGATAATATTATCTTTGTCACCCTCTTCGACAGGGTACCGGGTATATTTTTCAATCTGAATGATATCCATCATTTCAGAAATTTTGATATCATGCGGCAGACTGACGATTTCCGTACGCGGAATCATGATTTCTTTTGCAAGTCTGTCGTCAAATTCAAAGATTTTGTTCACATATTTAAATTCAGACTGGTTGATTTCACCGCTTTTATAGCTTTCCGATAAAATGATGCGCAGCTCTTCTTCAGAGTGGGCAAGCTCATTTTCAGACACCGTCTCCAGACCGAACGTCTTCGTTAAAAGACGGGCGGAGTTGTTCAGAAGCCAGATAAACGGGAACATGATGCGGTAAAACCAAATGAGCGGTTTCGAAAACAGCATTGAAACGGCTTCCGCTTTCTGGATGGCGACTGTTTTCGGCGCCAATTCTCCCACGACCACGTGTAAGAATGTAATGATCGCGTAGGCGAGAATAAATGAAATAATATGCGATAATGAGCTTGGTACGTTTATCTTTGTGAAAAGCGGGTGAAGCAAGCGTTCAATCGTTGATTCGCCTAAGACACCAAGACCGATGGAAGTCAATGTTATGCCGAGCTGGCACGCCGATAAATACTCATCTAAATGCGTGGTCACTTTTTTGACACCGATTGCGGCTTTATTTCCTTCTGCTATAAGCTGGTCAACCCGTGAGCCTCTGATTCTGATTATCGCAAACTCAGATGCTACGAAAAATGCCGTCAGCGCGATTAAAACCGCGACTAAAATCAAATTCACAATGTCCAATTAGAACCTTCACTCCTTTTGGGAAGATGAAGGTAACACCTCCTGTTAGTAAGATAATGGTTTAACTTAACAGCAGCATAAATGATTGAAGCACTGCAAGCTTTTCAGGAGCCAGCCTTTTTTTCAGCTGGGCGCGCTCCTCTGGTTCAAGCTTTTCAAACCGATTCAAGATCCCGGAGATGTTTTGATTCATGTGATCAATTTCCGATGCCAGATTTCCAACATCGTCAGGCAGGGCTGAAGAGGGAAACTGGTTCTCCAGTCGATCTTTTATATCAGACAGGGCCAATCGCTGCTTTTTACAAGCGACTATAAACTTTAACCGATTAAGTGCAAGTGTATCGTAGTAACGATAGTTCGAACAAGACCTGTCAGGCTTTAAAAGCCCGAGGTTTGTGTAGTAATCCACCGTGCGTTTCGTTACACCGGCAAGCTCTGCTAATTCACTGATGCGATAAGTCTCAGCCCCATCTAAATCCCTCCCCAACCATCACGTTATAGTTATGAGAATAGTTTAATATATGAAGGGGAGTTTGCACAAGTTTATTGTTTTCCGTCTTTCTCCTGAAACGGGGCGGCAGGCTGTCTGAAAAAGCGTTGACTGCGCCATGTAAATCTTTCATAATCATTGTAAATAGAAACGGCAGAAAAAGACAGAAGGGACAGATGACAGTGGCCGGTTTATCACGGGAAGTGACACAGAATCTGGAGAAAGGTTCATGGATACGCAAACTATTTGATGAAGGCGCTCGGCTGAAAAAAGAGTTCGGCGCCGATAAGGTGTTTGACTTTTCGATAGGAAATCCGGTTGCGGAGCCGCCTGAAACATTTAAAAAGGCGCTATGCGAAGCGGCTGAAACAGGACGGCACGGATACATACAAAACCAAGGGCTTCCGGAGGCGAGAGAAAAGGTTGCCCGCTTTTTGTCAGAGCGGTTTCAGACAGAAATTTCCGCCAGGCATACAGTTATGACGGTCGGAGCCGGCGGGGCGCTGAATGTCGCGCTGAAGAGCATTTTAAACCCGGAGGAAGAAGTCATCCTTCTTTCGCCTTATTTTGCGGAATATAAAGCGTATGTTGAAAATTACCGCGGCAGACCCGTCATCTGCCCGCTGACTGACTCATTTGAGATTGATATTGAAGCGGTTAAAGGTGCGATCACCCCCCGTACGAAAGGACTGATCGTTAATACGCCGCATAATCCGACGGGGACTGTGCTCAGCCAGAAAAACCTTAACGAATTAGGCGCCTTATTAAAAGAAGCCGAAGAGCGGAACGGCCAAAGCATATTTATTTTATTTGATGAACCGTACAGCCAGCTGATCTACGGAGAAGAGCAGGCGAATCCGTTTCAGGCGTATCACCGCGTGATTTTAGTCAGTTCGTTCAGTAAAGATCTCGGCATTGCGGGGGAAAGGCTCGGGTATATCGCCGCAGACGCCCAAATGCCTGAGGGCGATCTTCTGACGGATGCGTTCGTTTTCTGCAACCGGACGCTCGGCTTTGTGAACGCTCCGGTCATGATGCAGCGCGCCGTGGCGAAAATGGATGATCTTTCGATTGACGCTGAACCTTACAGAAAGCGGAGAGACCTTATGGTGGACATCCTCACAGAAGCCGGCTTCGAATTTGAAATGCCGAAAGGAGGTTTTTTCGTCTTTCCGAAATCACCGATTGAAGACGAGGTGGCGTTCTGTATGCATGCCGCACAGAAATACAGACTATTGATCGTACCCGGCAGCGGATTTGGAAAAAGCGGCTATTTCCGATTATCTTTCAGCGTGCCTTCGGAACAGATCAGACAGTCGCGCGATATTTTCAAAGCACTGTATCAAGATTTTTCTTCATAGCTTCCAATACATAAAGATGGGAGAACGGACAAATGTCGAGGAGAAATAATGGCACATCAGACATCAGCATTACAGGAATCGGAGTCTTAACCGCGGTCGGACAAGGCAAGGAGGCGTTTCTCGATGCGCTCATGGAGGGGCGGCACGCCTTTGATGTGATGAAACGTCCCGGCCGGCAGAAAGGCAGTTCGTTTATCGGCGCGGAGCTTAGCGAATTAACGCCGCCGGACGCGCTGTCGAAGCGCTTGTACCGAAGGGCCGCATTATCAGGAAAGACGGCGCTTATCGCTTTATATGAAGCGTGGCATGACGCTCAATTAGACGGCGCTGATCACAGCCGCACCGGTCTGATCATCGGCGGGTCGAATATGACGCAGCGCGAATTGCTGCAGGCCTTTGAGAAAAACGGTGAAACACCGCAATTTGTAAATCCGACATACGGGCTTTCTTTTATGGATAGTGATTTGTCGGGGCTTTGCACGGAGCAATTCGGGATAAAAGGGCCGGCCTTTACGGTCGGCGGCGCGTCGGCAAGCGGCCAGGCGGCGGTTATCCAGGCTGCTCAAGGAATTAAAGGAGGCCTGTTTGACCGGTGCATCGTGATCGGGGCGCTGGCCGATCTGTCGTACATGGAGTGTCACGCTCTCCGTTCTTTGGGAGCGATGGGCACTGATACATACGCTGAACGGCCTGAAGCCGCCTGCCGCCCGTTTGACCTGCATACGGACGGGTTTATATTCGGAGAGGCGTGCGGGGCGATTGTGCTGGAACGCGCTGAATCTGCCGAAGAGAGGGGCGCACGATCGTGGGCCGGCTTAAAGGGCTGGGGGATGGCTTCCGATGCGAACCGCAACCCGAATCCTTCAGCAGAGGGCGAAATGACGGTGATCCGCCAGGCGCTGGAGCGGGCCGGTCTTTCAGCGAAAGAGATCGATTACATCAACCCGCACGGCACCGGTTCGCCGATCGGAGATAAGACTGAATGCCGGGCGCTTTCTGAAAGCGGCCTGTCGCACGCGCGGATTAATGCGACAAAATCGATTACCGGACACGGTCTGAGTGCGGCCGGAACGGTGGAAATCATTGCTGTTCTCTTGCAAATGCGGGAAAACAAGCTTCATCCGATCCGAAACTTAACGGAGCCGATTGACGATTCATTTCAGTGGGTGACCGACGGGCCGAGCGCCCATACCGTACACCATGCGTTAAGCTTAAGCATGGGATTCGGGGGGATTAATACGGCGCTTTGTTTAGAAAATCATTTCCGAAGCAGATAACGGCAGCCTTCTTTTTGAAGGCTGTTTTTATATGATGAAAAATCTGAAAATGATGAAAGAATGGAGTTGTGATACAATAAACTATACAAATGACAATCATGCTTTGACTTAGGAGGTGGCAGGATGGGGCCCTCTGTGTAGTCAATCACCCATTTCGTTCCTCTCGCTTAAGAAAAAACGATGAAATCAGGAGGTGACGTCCTTATCCTTCAATTCGGGATAAGGTGAAATGGACGATATTGACAGTTTGATTTTAATCGGTGTGCTCATTGCGTTAACGGCATTTTTCGTGGCGAGTGAATTTGCGATCGTCAGAGTGAGGAGATCCAGAATCGATCAGCTCATCTCAGAAGGAAACAGACGGGCGGTGCTCGCAAAGCGTATCATTACGGATCTTGATGAGTATTTATCCGCCTCGCAGCTTGGCATTACACTCACATCCATCGGGCTCGGCGTACTGGGAGAGCCTGCATTTGAGCGGATGCTTCATCCTGTGTTTCAGGGTATGGGGCTGCCGGATTCTGCCGAGCATGTGATTGCTTTTGCTGCGGCGTACGGGCTGATTACGTTTTTACATGTCGTCGTCGGTGAGCTTGCGCCTAAAACGGTTGCGATTCAAAAAGCGGAAAAGCTGACGTTATGGATTGCCGGACCGCTTCGGTTATTTTACGTGTTCATGTTCCCGTTTATTTGGGTGCTGAACGGCTCCGCGAGAATTCTGACCGGTTTGGCCGGATTAAAGCCGGCATCTGAGCATGAAGGCTCCCACTCTGAAGAAGAGCTGCGGATCCTGCTGTCAGAAAGTTTAAAAAACGGAGAAATCAATCCGTCTGAATATACATTTGTGAATAAAATTTTTGATTTTGATAATCGGATCGCCAAGGAAATCATGATCCCGAGAAAAGAAATCGCGGCTGTTTCCACTGATATGGACGTGCCGGAAATGCTTGATATGATGCTGAAAGACAAATATACGCGCTGGCCCGTAACGGACGGGGACAAAGACAGTGTCATCGGCATGATCAATACGAAGCATCTCTTTTCAGATCTGCTGTTTATGACAGAAGATGAAAAAGCGGAAGTATCCATCATGTCTTACGTCCGCCCGGTGATTGAAGTCATCGAGACGATCCCGATACACGACCTGCTGATAAAAATGCAGAGAGAACGGATTCATTTGGCGATATTGTCTGATGAATACGGCGGAACGTCCGGTCTTGTGACGACCGAAGACATACTTGAAGAAATCGTCGGCGATATCAGAGACGAATTTGATGAGGACGAACAGCCGCAGATTCAAAAGCTGTCCGAACGCCATTATGTGCTGGACGGAAAGGTTCGGATCGATCAGGTGAATCATCTTCTCGGCGCAGAGATTGAAGAGGAAGTCGACACGATCGGCGGTCTTGTGCTGAAACGGAATATTGACATTTGTGCGGGTGAGTCGATACAAATCGGGGGATACACTGCCCTCATATTAGAAATGGACGGCCGGTTTATTAAACAGCTTGAACTCAAAGAAGAACAGGGCCGCCCGGGCGGTCAGGGGACAATAAACCGCCCGCTGCCCGTGCCGGAAACGGTCATGCTTCATAACGCAACCTTGAGCGAAAAATAAGCTCAAGGTTTTTTTAAATGGATATCATAACAAAGCCGCACCAGAACGCCAAAAGGCTTCCGGCTGCTGAAACAGCGATGTAGAGCAGGCTTTCCTTTATGCGGTTGTTCATCATCAGCTGCACGGCTTCAATACTGAAGGTGGAAAAGGTCGTAAACGCACCGAAAAAGCCCGTCGCGATGATGACGCCGGCAGAAGGATTATCCAGACCCAAGCCGGTGAATATGCCGAGGCCGAAGGAGCCGAGCAGGTTGACCGCAGCCATTCCAAGCGGAATCGGAAAACCTTTTGTTCTTTCTGAAATTGTCTTACCCAGCAGAGACCGTAATACCGCTCCGATACCCGCCGCGATAAGCATCAGGACAATCGTCATGGCGTATCATGCCCCCTTCCGGCTGCGTGAAGGGCAATCCGCCGTCCCAAAAAAATGCCGGCGTATGCAAGAGCAAGACCAGCGAATAAAGTCGCGGCAGCATAACAAAAAGCCGCTGCGGGAGACGATTGCAGCAGAAAAATGGTTTCTTTTGCGAAGGTTGACATCGTCGTGAAACCTCCGCAAAAACCGGTTCCTAAAAAGGCGTTCAAAAGAGGGCGTTTAGCCCGAATGATGAAATAACCCGTAATAAGACCGAGTAAAAGGCTTCCCGCCGCGTTTTCGAGGAAAGTGGCACCCGGGAAAGTTCCGCTGTGAATGTGCGCGCTCATTTCAAAGCGGAGCAATGCGCCAAGCGCGCCTCCGATAAAAATTGCGATGTATTGTTTCATATCAGCCATCCTTAGAAATAATATCCGGAAAATCAGTTACAATGCCGTCAACTGCCATCATTTGCAGCTTTTCGGCCGTCTTGTGATTTCTGACCGTCCAGGCAAATACTTTCAGGCCGTGTTTGTGAGCGGTGGAAATCAAGAACCGATTCAGGCGGGTATATTTAATATTGACATAATTTGCGGCTGATTTGTAAGCGGCCAGCTGGCTTTTGGAAAACATCCCGAAGCTGGGTCTTGCGATAATTGCAGTCGGAACGGACGGATACATGTCGTGAAAGGTCTGAATCGACTTGAGACTGAATGATTGAACGATAGGGTGAATGGAAAAGGTAAACCTGCTTAACAGCTGGCCGACTGCTTTTTCAAGACCGACTTGAGAAACGTGCCCTTTCAGTTCAATTAAAAATCCGATTTCAGAATGATAACGCTTCAGAACCTCTTCGAGCAGGGGAATCCGCTCCCCTTTAAACTCAGCCCCATACCAGCTGCCGGCGTCCAGAGACTGCAGCTTCTTCAGCGTAAAATCTTTTACAAAACCGGAGCCGTCCGTCGTCCGGTCGACTTTGTCATCATGGATGACGACAATCTGGCCGTCTTTTGTGAGCTGGACGTCAAGCTCAATGAAATCAGCGTTCATTTCGGCAGCGATATCAAATGCCGCAAATGTATTTTCGGGCGCGTAACCGGATGCGCCGCGATGAGCGATGGTATACAAGCTTGTCAGCTCCCCTCATGGGCATTTCTGTTATTATATCAGATTCGTATATGCACAGCGATTCAAACTGGTGAATGTGCAAAACAGTATTTTTTTGGAATAAAGATAGTGCTTTTTTCGGTTTACAATCCGCAGTGATGATTTATAATGGCAAAAAGGAGGCGAGATCATGGGAAAAGGGAGATTGAAAGTGGAAGAAAGAATTAAGGCCGAAACCGATGCTGAAATCCAAAAAGCGACTCTCCTGAAACAGACACAATCAAAGAAGAAATAGTGCCTGACCCTGTTGTATCTGGCTGAAAGATGAACGAATGTGTGAAAAACCCCGGCTGTGCTCTGAGGCCGGGGTTTTTCAGGCTGCCTAAAGACATTAAAACAAGCTGATGTCCGAATGTTTTAGTATAATAGATTTTCGACAAGACAAAGGAGCATATGCCATGATGACACAATTTCAGAGCTTTTTTACTCTTGACCATATTTTGCAGATCAGTATCAGCATCGGAATTTTAGCGGCTTTTCTCGTTTTGAGAAAACTGTTTGTCAAATACTTTTTTCAGCTCATTTACAAATTGGCGAACAAGCCGAAAACCGACATATTCAAACAGATTGCCGTAGCGTTTGACAAGCCGGCCAGATGGTTTTTCGTGGCGCTGGGTCTGTTTTTGGCGATTGAGTATTCGCCGTTTTTAGACGGGCAGATGGACATTGTCAAAAAAATGTACCGCTCTTTGATCATAGCGCTGATCGCCTGGGGGCTTTGCAATCTGACATCGGCGTCTTCGTTTTTATTTCATAAAGTCAATCAGCGCTTTGAGCTTGATATGGATGACATTTTGGCGCCGTTTTTATCCAAGGTGCTGCGCTTTGTCATTCTCGCGCTCAGCGTCAGTGTGATCGCGCAGGAATTCAATTATGATGTAAACGGGTTCGTGGCCGGACTCGGACTTGGCGGCTTGGCCTTCGCGCTTGCGGCTAAAGATACGATCAGCAATTTTTTCGGCGGCATTATCATCATTACGGAAAAGCCGTTTACGATCGGCGACTGGGTCGAGACGTCATCTGTGACGGGGGGCGTTGAAGATATCACATTCCGAAGCACAAGGTTCCGGACGGCGCAGGGGGCGCTTGTTACCGTACCCAATTCAACGCTGTCCATGGAAGCCATCACAAACTGGACGAGGATGACGAAGCGCCAGGTCACGTTTTCCGTTCGTGTTTCTTATGCGACGCCGATTGATCGTTTAGAGCGGTGTATCACAAGGCTCAGGGAAATGCTTCGTGAACATGAAGGCGTGCATGATGATACGATTATGGTTAACTTTGACGTGTTTGCGGACAGCTATTACAATCTGTTTTTCAACTTTTACACAAAGACCATCGTCTGGGCGGAAAGCCTGGACGTGCGGCAGGATATCAACCGCCGGATTATTGATATTTTTGCTGAGGAAGGCGTGGAGTTCGCCTATCCGGGCCAGAATGTATTCGTAAAACAGAAGAGCCACGATGATCCGGTTCATGTGAAGGATCATTCCGGAGAAAAAGAACGGGCATAACAGGCGCCGTTCTTTTTTCATGATATGATAAAAAGAAAAGGCGGTGGAAGAGTGGAAGCGTTTATAACATTGATCAATCAGGCTGAACGTATTCTGGTGCTGACGGGAGCGGGAATGAGCACGGAATCCGGCATTCCCGATTTTCGTTCGGCGGGCGGTATATGGACCGAAGACACCTCCAGAATGGAAGCGATGAGCAGGGAATACTTTGAACGCAGTCCGCGTGAATTCTGGCCTAAATTCAAACAGCTCTTTCAGATGAAAATGAGCGGAAGCTATGAGCCGAATGCCGGCCATACGTATTTGGCGGATCTTGAAAAGCGGGGAAAGCAGGTAGACATTTTCACGCAGAACATTGACGGACTGCATAAGAAAGCGGGAAGCAGCAGTGTCTATGAGCTTCACGGTTCAATTCAGACCGCCGCATGCCCCCGCTGCGGAGCGCGCTACGGGCTTTCTCATCTGCTGAAGGACGAAGTGCCGGAATGTACGGCCGAAATCGGTGATCATGCGGTATGCGGCACCGTATTAAAGACGGATGTCGTGCTGTTCGGCGATCTCGTTCAGCATTTTGAAACCCTTTATGAAAAGCTTGATAAAGCTGATCTTCTTCTTGTGATCGGCACTTCGCTTGAAGTGGCGCCGGCAAGGTTTGTCCCTGAGGATGCGGGCCGGATTCCCGGTTTGAAGCAAGTGATCATTAACCTTGAGCCGACATATTGCGACCATTTATTTGATCTTGTCATCCATGAGAAGATCGGTGAATTTGCAAAACGGATCAGCGCCGCGACATAAAAAAAGCCGGATCCTATACAGATCCGGCTTTTCTTATTCGTGGACGGGAATCATTTGATCCGTCAGAACATCAAAGGAGTAGCCCTGGGCTTTCAGTTTTTGGATCAGGCTCGGTAAAGCGTGCACCGTCGCAGGCAGATCGTGCATTAAAATGACATGCGGCCTGCTCGTATGAACGCTTTCCAAATATGCGAGCTGATTCAATACTTCCGGCACGTACCGCGCGTTTTTGTACTTCCAGTCTTCACTGTCTATCGTCCAGTCCCAGTACACGAATCCGTCTTTTTCGAGATTCTTAATCTGGGCATCCGTCAATGACGGTTTACTGCCGTAAGGCGTGCGGACAAGATCCGTTTTTACTCCAGTGATTGTCTCGAGCGTATCGCGTCCCTGCTGCATTTCGTTCAGCGGTGATGTCGGTGTTTGATAAAACAGGTGATTATCGTGCGTCACGCCGTGCAGGCCCAGCGCGATCCCTTCCTGCTTCGCTCTTTGCACGGAATGCTTATAGGCTTTCATCCGCGGTTCAAGCATAAAAAAAGTGGCCTTTGCGCCATTTGCCTTCAATACATTCAACAGCTGTTCAGTATATGGAGACGGCCCGTCGTCGAAGGTTAAATATACCGTTTTTTTCCCTGGGTCACGCTCTTTCTGCAAATGTTTCATTAAGACGTCGGGAGAATCATTTTTCAGCCGCAGGCTTTCTGCTTCATCCCGAAGCTGCCCGTTTGCGGTCACGGTGACCTGTTTGTTTTTTGCGGCGGAAGCGGAATATCCCATTATGACGATTACCAGAAGCAGTCCGCACAAAACTGCTAAACTCGTAAGTTTAAAAGCCAATGAAAACAGAGAAGGGGAAGCACCTTCTTTTGTGTTGCGCATAACAATCTCTCCAGTAGCATAAGTTTCTGCATAATGCCGATAACAGCGGAGGCTTGCGAAGTGCCATAAGTTAACAGCATATGTATGTCGAATCAAGTATACAGGAACAAAACTGGAAAAGACATAGAAAAGATGTCGAATAATAAGATTTTAAGAAAAAAATAAACTCCGCAGCCGGCTCGTTCAGTATGATAGAATAGTTGACAATAACAGCTGAGAATGCACATCACGGCAGATAACGATTAGGAGGGTTTACATGAAGACATTAGTAAACGGCCAGTTGATTGATCGTGAAGAAGCGGCAGTTGATATTGAGGACCGCGGATATCAATTCGGTGACGGTGTGTATGAGGTCATCAGAGTGTATAACGGCGCCTTATTCGGTCTGCGTGAGCATATCGCCCGTCTTTTCAGAAGCGCCGCAGAAATCGGCATCACCCTGCCGTTCTCCGCAGAGGACATAGAATGGGATCTGCAAAAGCTCGTACAGGAAAACAAACTCATTGACGGCGGGGTCTATATACAGACGACGAGAGGGAAGGCGCCGCGGAAGCATCAGTATGACGAAGGATTGGAGCCGCAGACGACGGCATACACCTTTTCAGTGAAAAAACCGGAAAATGAACAAAAAGCCGGAGCGCAGGCCATCACGGCGGAAGACAAACGCTGGCTGAGGTGTGACATTAAGAGTCTGAATTTACTGTATAATGTGATGATAAAACAAAAAGCCTATGAAGCAGGCGCTTATGAAGCCGTGCTGATAAGGGACGGGGCGGTCACGGAAGGAACCTCATCCAATGTATACGCCGTCATAAACGGCACCGTCCGGACGCATCCTGCAAATGAGCTGATTTTAAACGGCATTACGCGGATGAAACTGTTAGAGCTGATGAAAGAAAACGGGATTGAGGTGCGGGAGAAGGCTCTTACCGAAGAGGAACTCAGAGATGCGGATGAAATTTTCATCTCGTCAACCACGTCTGAATTAATCCCGATCGTAACCCTTGACGGAAAACCGGTCGGAAGCGGATCGCCGGGACCTGTAGCCAAAACGATTCAGGAGGCTTTTCAGTCGCACATTCAGCAGGAGCTCGGCGTTCAGTCATAAGCTGAAAAAAAGGCCGGAACACATCCGGCCTTTTTGCTTCAGTCAGATAAAAAGAGATTCGATATGCTGAACGAGTACACGGGAGATCTTCTCTTTTGAAAGACGATCAGGTTCAAGCATGGCATGCAGCGCCAATCCGTCGGCGATAGCGTACATTTTCTCCGCTTCGGTTTCTTTATCAAGATTCGGTTTCAGAAGCTTATTTTCATCCAGCCAGTCAATCAGGCCGCGGATATATGCCAAGATCCCGTCCTGCTGGGGTTGAAACTCTTCTCCCTTATGTCTGGCATAAGCTGTGAAAGCGAACCACACCTCCATTTCAGCCATCGTTTCTTCATCTGTCGGGATAATTTCAAGCATCAGACGTACCGCTTTTTCTTTCGGCGGCAGATCTTTCATGGCAACTTCGTTAATTCTGGCGGCCGCTTTTTCTTTTACGAGTGTCATTGCATACCCTAAAAGCTCATCCTGGGTGGTGAAATAGTGCCTCAGCGCGCCTAAAGAAAGACCCGCTTCTTGGGCGATGTTTCTCACTGTCGCTCCTTCCATTCCCCGCTCCAAAATCGTCCGCCAAGTGGCTTCGGCTATTTGTTTTCTTCTTTTTTCATGATCGATTATTTTAGGCATGGTTCCAGTGTAACAGGAAATATTTTTTCTTGCAATTTTGTAATACAGTTGTATTAAATAAAAAGCAGTGATACAATGCATTTTAGAAAACGATAAGGGGGAACCGGATTGAACGCGATTGCTTGGTTGATTGTCATTTGTGAGGCTGCTTTTTGGGCGGCTGTCATCTTCGGATTGGCGGCGCGCTATATATTCAGGCGGCAAAAGCTCGGAATGTTTTTTTTCGCTCTCATTCCTATATTGGATGCCGTACTGTTTCTGGCGGCTGCAGCTGATTTATACAGAGGGGCGGCGGCGACTATGGCGCATGCAGTGGCGGCCGTTTATATCGGAGTGTCTGTCGCCTTCGGAAAAAGCATGATCCAGTGGGCGGATGAGCGGTTCCGCTATTATGTGGTAAAGGAAGGGGCAAAACCGGTCAAGCGGTACGGACTGGATTATGCCAAACATTATGCAAAAGGATGGGGAAGACATGTATTAGCATTTGTCATCGGCGGCGTTCTTTTAGCCGGAACGGTATTTCTCATTCAGGACGCTTCCCGCACCGAAGCGCTCAGCGGACTGTTAAAGGGCTGGTCTGTCGTATTGTGCATCGATTTTTTGATCATGGCGAGTTTTTTTGTAATGCCGAAAAAAAGAAAAAACAGCCGGGAGCTGTAAAAAAAGCAGCTTTTGATTAAGCTGCTTTACAGAAAGAATTATTTTACGATCAGCACGGGAATATCGGATTTCGATGACAGTTTTTCACTGACGCTTCCGAATAAAAGTTTTTTCAGCCTGTTCTGGTCCCGGCTCCCCATGACGATCAAATCCGCCGATATACGGTCGGCATGCTCGATAATGGCATCAGCGGGATCACCTTCTAAAATGTCGATATCCCCGTCAATCTGGCTGTCGTTCATCAGCATTCTCGCTTCCGCAACGATTTCTTCCGTACGGTCTTCATAAATCATCGGATCAGGGGAGATTCTTTCCGCCTGAAGCGGGTCAGGAACGCTTGCAATCCCGCCGCCGATATACGTTGCCCCGGCTCCCGGCCTCGGGGGATCAACAATCGTCTGGGTATCTTTTGCATTGTGGGAATGTACGACCGTTAAATCCGCGTGGAACGTTTTTGAAAGGTCTATGGCTTTTTGAAGCGCTTTTTTACTATCATCACTTCCGTCAAAAGCTGCTATCAACCGGTCTGCGTGAAACATCAGCCTCATCCTTTCAGTAAAAAAGGTTTGTTTTACAATACCCGTGCGGCAGAAATGTAAAACCCGCATTGACAAAAAAAGGATTTATTTATATGATGAAGGAACAATATAGGAAAAAGGAGGTATGGATCATGTCAAAACTAAAGCTTGTCAACTCATCTTCAGCTGAATACCGGCGTGACTTCCATACAGCTTCCGTTTTCTGAACATTTGCTTAAAAACGGGGCAGTCGCGCATAAACGGCGGGTCTGTACCTTATTTATAATAATAAGAGGCATGGAGCTGAGGCTTCATGTCTTTTTTTATACAAAAAAATGAAAGAAAGACAGGTGTGATGCATGTGGCGGCATTAGCGAAAACAATGAAAAACAATCCGGAAAAGCTTGAGGGCGGCTGATTGATGAAAGGGGATGACGGTATTTGTTTACTGTATTAAAAAAGCTCGCGTGGTTTTTTAAAGCCTATTGGCTGCGCTATACGACAGCGATTGTTCTGTTATTGATTGTGAATGTCATTGAGATGTTTCCGCCTAAACTTCTCGGTAATGCGATAGACGATATGAAGGCGGGCGTGTTTACGAAAAGCGGGATGCTGTTTTACATATGTGTTTTTCTCGCATTAACGGCAGCCGTCTATTTACTGTCTTACTTTTGGATGTATCAGCTTTTCGGCGGGGCGAATGTCATGGAGAAAATTCTCCGGTCAAAGCTGATGGGAAGGCTTCTTCAAATGTCACCGCCGTTTTACGAGAAATACAGAACGGGCGATTTAATGGCGCGGGGGACAAATGACCTGCAGGCCGTCAGTATGACGACGGGCTTCGGGGTCTTAACGCTCGTTGATTCGACGATGTATATGCTGACGATATTTTTGACAATGGGGCTTCTCATCAGCTGGAAGCTGACATTTGCCGCGATTATTCCGCTGCCGATAATGGCGGCTGCGGTCAGCCTGTACGGAAAAAAGATCCATGAGCGGTTTACGGAAGCGCAGGATGCTTTCGGATCATTAAATGACAAGGTGCTGGAGTCGGTATCCGGCGTCCGGGTCATCCGGGCATTTGTGCAGGAAAAAAATGATGTCAGCCGGTTCGGTGATATGACGGCGGATGTATATGAGAAAAATATGAAGGTGGCGTTTATCGATTCACTTTTTGAACCGACTGTGAAACTTCTCGTCGGCCTCAGCTATCTCATAGGTCTCGGCTACGGCGCTTATCTCGTTTTTCAAAACCGGCTGACGCTGGGAGAGCTGGTATCGTTTAACGTGTACCTCGGAATGATGATCTGGCCGATGTTTGCGATCGGAGAATTAATCAATATCATGCAGCGCGGCAATGCCTCCTTGGATCGTGTCAATGAGACGCTTTCCTATGAGCCTGACGTGATCGGGCCCAAGCGCCCCGCCGGCATCAAGGAGCCCGGGCGTCTTGTTTTTGAACAAGTGACTTTCACGTATCCGAGCGGAGCGGGACCGGCGGTTTCCGATGTATCTTTTTCCGTAGAAAAAGGGCAGACACTCGGCATCGTCGGGAAGACGGGAAGCGGAAAGACGACGATCATTAAGCAGCTGCTGCGTGAATATCCGCCCGGTGCGGGAGAGGTCACGTTTACAGGCGTCCCGATTCAGGAGATCCCGCTTGAGGAGCTCCGCGGGTGGATCGGCTATGTGCCGCAGGATCATATTTTATTTTCTAAGACTGTAAAGGAGAATCTGCTTTACGGACGGCAGGATGCAAACGAAGAGGAAATCGGCGGCGCGCTGAAAGATGCGCATTTTGAAAACGATATCGGCATGCTTTCCGACGGGCTTGAGACGCTTGTCGGCGAGAAGGGCGTAGCGCTCTCGGGCGGACAAAAGCAGCGCATCTCAATTGCGAGAGCGCTTTTGACCGATCCTGATATTCTCATATTAGATGATTCGCTTTCTGCCGTAGACGCGAAAACGGAAGCCGCCATCATTGACAGCATCCGTAAAAAACGGCGGCATAAAACAACGATTATCACCACCCACCGGCTCTCGGCAGTTGAACACGCAGATCTCATTCTCGTCATGGACGAAGGCCGGGTGTCTGAAAGAGGCACGCACCGGGAGCTATTGGCGCAGAACGGCTGGTATCGAAAACAATATGAGAGGCAGCAGCTGTCCTCTCTTGAAGAAGGGGGGACGGGCGCATGAAGACCGGGAGAAGATTATGGAATTACGCGCTTCAATATAAGAAGCTGCTGATATGGGCGGTCGTCCTGCTCATTATTGCGGTCGGCACTGAGCTGACCGGCCCGTTTATCGGAAAAAAAATGATTGATGACCACATTCTCGGCATTGAAAAAACATGGGTTAAAGCCTCTGCGGACGATCCGGGCGCCGTCAGGTTCCGGGGGCATGATTATGTCAGGGAGGACCGGCTCAAACCGGGGGCGGATAAAACCGGAGAGGCGCACATTTATCAAGTCGGTGCGGGCTACTATTTTGTTGACCGTCCCGTCAGTTTTGACGGAAACCGTTCGGTGTCTGACGGCCGGCTGACAATATCAAACGGTAAAGAAAGCAGGTCATATCCCGCCATTACGTTATCGAGACAGGAGATTTTTGAATTTTACCGTCCGGAAATTAAAGGATTGCTGACGTTGACCGCCATTTATGCGGGATTGCTCATGTTTTCCGTATGTTTTCATTACGGTCAGCATTATCTGCTGCAGATGGGAGCGAACCGGATCATACAGCGCATGAGGCAGGATGTATTTTCACACATTCAGAAAATGCCGATCCGCTACTTTGATAATCTGCCTGCCGGAAAAGTCGTGGCCCGTATTACGAATGACACAGAAGCGGTGAGGGATTTATATGTAACGGTGCTGTCGACATTTATCACAAGCGGCGTTTATATGCTCGGCATTTTTACGGCGCTGTTTATGCTTGACGTCAGGCTGGCCGCCGTTTGCCTTCTGATTATTCCGATTTTAATGATCTGGTCGGTTGTGTACCGCAAATACGCATCCGTCTTCAATCAAAAAATCCGTTCCATTAACAGTGACATCAATGCGAAAATGAATGAGTCCATTCAAGGAATGCCGATTATTCAGGCGTTCCGCCGCGAGAAGGAAACGATGAAGGAATTTGAAGAATTGAATGAAGCTCATTTCCGCTACAAAAACAAAATGCTGTCCTTAAATTCCCTCATGTCCCACAGTCTTGTCAATGTGTTGCGCAATCTGGCGTTTGTCGGGCTGATCTGGTATTTCGGAGGCGCGAGTCTGAGTGCGGCCGGAATTGTTTCGATCGGTGTTTTATATGCATTTGTTGATTATTTAAACCGTTTGTTCCAGCCGGTTACGGGGATTGTCAACCAATTTTCGAAGCTTGAATTGGCCCGTGTCTCTGCCGCCAGAGTATTCGAGCTTTTACAGGAGGAGGAAACGGAAGAAGAAGGCGCTCCCGCAGACAGAAAGGCGGAAGGGACAGTGGAATTCCGCGATGTTTCTTTTGGATATCGAAAGGGAGAAGAGGTGCTGAAACACATCAGCTTTACAGCTGAAAAAGGGGAGACGGTCGCCCTCGTCGGCCATACGGGGTCCGGCAAAAGCTCCATCCTGAATCTTCTGTTCCGTTTTTATGATGCCCAAAAAGGGGATATCCTGCTGGACGGTAAAAGCATATACAGCATGTCAAGGCAGGAGCTGAGGTCGCATATGGGCATTGTGCTGCAAGACCCGTATCTTTTCTCGGGCACGATCGGCTCCAATGTGACACTCGATGATCAGCGTATTTCTCTGGAGCAGGCGGAAGAAGCGCTTCGCCAAGTCGGCGCCGCAAGCCTTCTGCAATCTTTGCCGAAGGGCATCAGAGAGCCCGTCACCGAAAAAGGCGGTACACTGTCCTCAGGCCAGCGTCAGCTGATTTCTTTTGCAAGAGCGCTTGTGTTTGATCCGGCCATTTTAATTTTGGATGAGGCGACGGCGCACATTGATACCGAAACAGAAGCAGTCATTCAAAAAGCGCTGCAAGTGGTTCAAGAAGGGCGCACGACATTTATTATCGCCCATCGGCTTTCCACGATCAGACACGCAGACCAGATTCTCGTGCTGGAAAAGGGCCGCATCATTGAAAAGGGAAGCCATGACGAATTAATGGCGCAAAAGGGGCAGTACCATCAAATGTATGAATTACAGAAAGGAACGGCGAAATCCGCGGTGTAATCGGAAAGGGTGAATCAAAAGATTCGCCCTTTTTTCATTCAGTAAGCCAGTCCCACCCGTTTTCTGACAAACTGCGGGCTGATCAACTCGCGGTACAGAAAATGCGCCGTGTCTCCGACTGTGATTTCGGCGCCGTCTTCAGGAAGGCGATCCTGTTCGAACCGGTAAACTCCGGCAGCGTCTCCGTCAGGAAGGTAGGTAGGGCAGATGATCGTCCAGTCAAGATCCTCTGCCAGCAGCATCTCGTATACGCGGGCGTGTTCCTTTGCGGCTCTTGTTGATTTTCGTTTTGATTCTGCCGATTCAAAACGGTATTGATCAGGCATAAGCCGTGATTGAAGGATACCCGCGGTGCCGATCGTAATCAGACGCTGAACATGATGCCGTTTCATGCCGTCTATTATATGGGTCATAGCGGCTGAAAGGGTATCGTCACCGTCCGTGCCGAGACAGCTCACGACTGTGTCCGCTTTGGAAATCAATCGGCTTACATCTTCCCGCCGCCTCGCATTCCCTGTTATGATCTGTTTTTCAGGAATGGGAAGGACTGTTCCGGCTGATCTGACAAGAGCGAATATTTCCATGTGTCCATGTTTCTGCGCTTCTTTTATAAAAGCCTGTCCGACTCTTCCCGTTGCTCCGAGTAAAGCGATGTTCATGTAAAAAACCTCCTCGCCGCTCATTATATCATTCAAAGCAGCGGGGAAAAGAATGCCTGTGAATAAACGGGAAATGGTGGGCAACATATTCATTGACCAAAGAAACACTTACGAACTGAAACAGCTCCCAATTGACTGAGGCAATGAATGACATGTTTTCCCTCCTTTTTTCCTAGGGTATGTGGAATAGGAAAAAAGGGTGACGGCATAAAAGAAGACGCGGTATCCCGCGCCTTCTGTAAGCCATTTATTGAGTTATTGTACGCCTTGGCCGCCCATGTTCTGCTGTGCGAAAGATACTAAACGTTTCGTGATTTCTCCTCCGACAGAACCGTTTGCACGAGAAGTTGTTTCTCCGCCAAGGTTTACGCCGAACTCAGAAGCAATTTCGTATTTCATTTGGTCGATTGCTTGAGCAGCGCCGGGTACTAATAGTTGGTTTGAAGAGTTGTTGTTTGCCATTTGTATGATCTCCTTTATTAAGTAGTATGGTTGGGTTTGCTGGAATTGCACCAGCCGATGATTTTCGGAATGAAAACCATTGCCAGCTCGGCTTCACCCAATGCTGTTTGCCGCTTTGTACTACGTATTATGGTGAATCAAAGGGCATCTCATTCGGAAAACCGGGTGGTAAATAGCGGAAGGGAAAAGAAAAGCCCAGCCTGATGCGGCTGAGCTTTTAGCTTTCAGTCATATATGTGATAAAGCATTAATTCGTGCAGCTCTTTTACGAGAGCCGGCTCTTCTTTTCCCGGATGTGTGTGTCCCCATTCAATGTCACCGGACTTATGATAAATCCCTTCGTAATGCGTACCCTGCCAGTAAAATGAAATCCGCCATCCGGGCAGTTTCTCTTTTTTGAATAACGGTTTCCAGCTGAAGTGCGAAATCATGACGTTCACGCTCCTTGTAGGAAATGTTGATCTTGTTCATTGTAGCTCATCATTCTGTGCCTGTCCCGGGTAAAACCAAAAAAAGACAGCCTCACCGCCAAAGTTTTTCCGGGGCGGTGATGGACCGTTCTGATAAATAGGACGCGTATTCAAAATTTCTCCGTTTTGTCAGGTAATCGACCGATCTCAGCTTCGGATGGGAAAAAATGCTGCGCCCGGGGCGGGAATTGGCTTCAAACATCCAAACTTTCCCTGAATGATCGACGCCGAGGTCAAAACCGATTTCGCCGATAAAACCTTCAATGTGCTCATTTAACACGCGGCTGACCGCCAAGGCGGCTTTTGAAAGTTTCCGCATCATGCCGACTCTCTCTCGCGGATCGCCGTATAATTCAGCTAACGTCCTGACTTCTCCGCCGGTTGCCAGATGCGTCGTGATGCTGTTTTCACCGGAAATTTTTGCTGCAATGGCCGTCACTGTCCATTTCCCCTCGGCGTTTTTATTCGTGTGCACCCTGAAATCGACGGGGCGTCCATCCAGCCGGATCAGGTCAATGCCTTGCTGAATTAAAAATGCGGACGGGTCATTGTTTTCTTTAAATGATTTCATGAAGGATGCCGCATCTGAATACTCTGCCGTCACCACCGTTTTTTCCTCATTCGTGTGTTTGACAGATAAGCCGGCATCTGTTTTTTCCACCCTGTAAATCCCCGTTCCGAGTGCGCCGTCTGCAGGTTTGATATAGACGGTGTCAAATGTGTTGCATAACGTCTCTAACGCCTCTGCATTCGGGTGCAGGACAGATTTTGGCAGGAGTGAAGCGGTGAGGCTGTTTTTTTCCAGAAGCTTATGAATGTCCCATTTATTAAAGAATTGCGGATTAAACCACGGAATCTGATAGTCATTCATCAGCCTCTGTTTTGTCTGCTGTAAAAGCGGAACTCCTTCCGTTTTTCGGCTCGGGAGCCTGTCATATACGACATTCGGAAGCGGGACGGACGTCCGTTTCCAGCTGTTTTCTTTATAAATCAGCGCTTGGACGGTGCCTTCTTCCCAGTTGATCTGATGAGCTCCGAAAACGAAACAATATCCGTTCGCCTGTTCATGAAGTGAGAGCATCTTGGAAAAGAAGGCTGTACGGTCTCTTAACGGGCGGGACGGCGATGATGTGAAACCGGCTGTGAAAACGCCGATCAGCGGTCCGATGTGCACCGTCTGGCCGTGTATGAGAAAGTCAGCCCGGCTTTTATACGGTATCAACAGCTCCTCAAACAAATCTTCAGAAAGGAGCGCGCTTTTTTCAAGTGATTGAGAAAAGGCTACACGGCATTTGACAACCTTGGTCCCGAAGGCAGCGGATAAAAGCCCTTCCCGTTTCATGGAGGAGGGGAGAAACAGCGTATTTTTGCTTTTTTTATCGATGCCGACAATCATCCCTTTATGATTCACGCGGTAATACTCCTTTCCTGCTGTCCTGTGACTGAAGTTCGCGGAAGCGTCTCAGCGGACCCGTATACAAATCCTCTTTTGCCTCCGGAGCCACGCTTAAAATAGCTTTCCGTCCCGGCTTTGAATTGACATCCAAAAGCCAGATGCGTCCGTCTTTGGCATAACAAATATCGAGCCCCAGCTCAAACAGCGGTCCGAACCGTTCATCAAGGAAATAAGGAACGGATTGGGTGATCGAAAAGACATCATCCAATAAAACGGCCTGCTGCTTTCTCGGAATTTCCTCAAACCATGTGTCAAACTTAATCGGTTCTGATCCTCCGGGCAAATGAGATAAAAGACCGTTCTGATAACCCCTTCTGACCGCTTTTCCGACCGTTTCCCAAACGCCTGACTCCGTTTTGCGCATGAAAATGCGGATGTCGCACGGATGCCGTTCTTTATCCTGGATATTTAAGTAGGATTGAAGCAAATAGCGGTGCTGCAGCACTTTTTTGCACCAAGACTTAAAAGACACGTGATTGGAAAATGATTTTGTTTGTTTGTTTTTTCCGATATAGTAAGTGGCGGTAATTGATTTTTTGCCTGTTTCAAGCAGGATGATGCCTCTGCCTCCCGCGCCGAAAGCGGGCTTAAGTATACATGCTTTTTCCTTGGCTAAGTATAATTGCACCTGTTCATAGCGGCTGACTTCGGCCGTTTCAGGAATATAGGGACTGATCAGATGATGCTTTTGGAGCGCATCCGTGACCGTCCATTTATCAGGAAGCCCCCGCCCGATAAATTCCGTTTTCGGATATTTTTTCAGCCATTCGACGATCGGTTTGGCTTTTTGCGCTTCAGCGGATTTTCCGTAAAAACAGCGGTCGTAAATATATTCGGGAAT
The DNA here is from genome assembly GCF_057196865.1 of Bacillus sp. SYZHCR11. Taxonomy (NCBI): domain Bacteria; kingdom Bacillati; phylum Bacillota; class Bacilli; order Caryophanales; family Bacillaceae; genus Bacillus; species Bacillus sp. SYZHCR11. The sequence goes on along the minus strand of NZ_JBXUND010000001.1, from coordinate 1,314,988 downwards.
ATCGATTTCCGTTTCGTTCCACTTTCCGCTTTGCGGGTGATAGACGAGCGCTTTCACGCGCAAAGAATCCGGAAATATATCAAACGGTGTAAAGCGGGCTAAGCGCACATTATATTGAGGCGCTCTTTCAGCCAATTCCCCGGCGTAATCTTCTTCGTGCCGGCGGGATACAGACATAAAACCGAGTGTTGTCATATTACTACTCCCCCTTTATTCAAAAAGCCGCTGATGGAACGGCCCTTCCATCCAATAAATATGCTAAGCGCATCATAAAAGATGATCTACTGTAAAGAGTACGAAACAGCATCTTGCCTTATTCCTCACAAACAACAATTCAGGTTCTTCATTTGCCCGCATGCCCGCCAGCCTCTATAATACGAATAGATATATCATCAAGAAAATAGAACATTAGATGGAGGCAGAAGAAAAGGAATGGGCATAGCAGGAACGTTTCTATTTATGATCGTGATCGGAGCCGCGATCGGCGCGGTGACGAATCATCTTGCCATTCAGATGTTATTTCGTCCGTACCGGCCGTATTACCTGTTCGGAAAACGGGTTCCGTTTACGCCGGGGCTGATCCCGAAAAGACGGGATGAATTGGCAAAACAAATGGGGCTCATGGTGACGAACCACCTTTTAACCCCGGAAGGAATAAAAAAGCGGCTTTTATCAGATAACGTTAAAAACCAGGCGCTTCTTTTCGCCGAACAATTCACGCAAAAAATGGCCGCTTCCGAAATGACGGTGCACGAAGCTTTAGCAGCCGCGGGCATTCGGAATCCGCAGGAAAAGACGGATGCCTGGATTGACCGTTTTACCGATGAAAAGCTTTCGGACCTGTACCGGAAATATGAGCACCGCGCCATCAAAGACTGGCTTCCTGATGAGCTGCAGGAAAAGCTGGATGAAAAAATCCCGCTGGCCGCAGATTATATCCTGAAGCGTAGCATTGATTATTTTGAGAGCGAAGAAGGGAAAGACAGACTCGGAAATATGATTGACGACTTTTTGAATTCCCGGGGGATGCTCGGCGGCATGGTGCAGATGTTCCTCGGCAATTCAAGCTTGGCAGACCGTGTGCTGCCTGAGCTGTTAAAGTTTTTGCGCAATGAGGAAACGAAAAAGCTTCTGGCTGATCTGCTTTCTCAAGAATGGGGCAAGCTCAAATCTTATACACTTTATGAGGCCGATGAAAAGTGGAATGCGAAAGATCTGCTGTTCAGCATGAAAAAGCGGGCTTTGGCCGCACTTCAAACCGCGCCCTTTTTCGAATGCCGGCTCGGTGACATTATCTCCCGTTATGAAGGGGAGATTACGGGGACGTACGCGCCGAAGCTGCTTGATGCGGCACTCGGCAGTATTGCCGCTCATTTGGAGGATGTGCTGAAACGGCTGCGTCTTGAGGAAGTGGTCAAAGAGCAGGTTGATCAGTTTCCCGTTGAACGGCTGGAAGAAATGGTGCTGTCGATTTCCAAGAGAGAATTTAAGATGATAACGTATTTAGGCGGTCTGCTCGGCGGGATAATCGGAGCAATTCAGGCTTTGTTTGTCATTCTTTTCTAAGGAAAACATACGCCGATGATGAAAGTCGCTCCGCAGTCTGTTATAGTGGAGTGGTATGTCCGAAAGGAAGAAAGGAGCGGTTACTATGGCAGTTCATTTTTATGATGCAGCATATGATCTTGAAAAAGCTTTGCGAAACAGTGATGAATACAGCCGTCTGAGAGGGCTTTATGATCAAGTAAACGCAGATGAATCCGCAAAACGCATGTTTGATAACTTCCGCAATGTACAGATGCAGCTGCAGCAGAAACAGATGTCAGGTGAAGAAATCACTCAGGAAGAGGTAGAGCAGGCACAAAAAACGGTTGCTCTCGTACAGCAGCATGAATTGATTTCTCAGCTGATGGAAGCGGAACAGCGCATGAGCATGCTGATCGGCGAGTTAAACAAAATCATTATGAAACCTCTTGAAGAGCTTTACGGCAGCCCGCAATAAGCTCCACACCCCTCCATCTATGAAATGGAGGGGTTTTTTTATTCAACAGAAAAATCAAGCGAACCTTTTACCGTTCCGTTAATGATGACAGACAGAGTGTGAATTCCCCGATAATGCTTGCGGGTGGTTAAATCTTTAAGGGAATGACGTTTGCTGAAGGCTTTTACGTTTCCGTTATCCATGGCGGACTCCGACATCTTAAACACCTTGCGGCTGCGGTGCCCCCTTTTCTTTACAAAATCAATCGCGTATTCAACCCTGACTTTTTGCCGGGCGGCTGAGCGGATCTGAAAAGAAAAATGTATGCTTGTTCCGATGGCGGCCGTTTCCGAATTCAGTGTAAAACGTTCCAATGAAATCCGGGAGGCGTCTTCAAACCCGAAAATCGCAAGCGCCTGTTTGTCTCCTCTTTTTAACAGTGTCCTGCAGGCGTGCTTCAAAATCCAATCCGTGTGCGGACAGCTTCCGAACCGCTCGGCTGCGGTCTGTGCCAGAAGATCCGGATGGGTTTTGGAGATGTCATTCAGGTTATTCGCCACGCTTTTTCTGACATATAACGAGTCATCCTGCATCAAGCGGTCCAGAACAGGGAGAATCGGAGAAGGATCTTCAAGAAGAGCCGGAATGGAGATTCCCCACGGCAGGCGCGGTCTTGAGCCCTCGCTGGCAAGCCTTCTGACATGTTCGTCCGGATGCTCCGTCCAGGAAAGGAACTCTTTGAACATCCGCTCCCGGTCAAGCCTGATATACGGGCGGACCGCAAATTCGGAAGTGGAAAAACGAGTGAAAAACTGAAGCGCCTTCATTGATTCTTCCCAGTGATCCGTTCCGTACTGTTGGACATAATCGGGAAAAATAATCCCGGCGAGCCCTGTGAAATGGGGAGCTGTCTCATATAAGACGTCAAGCGCCCGTATGTAATCCTTCGGCAGTGTTTCATATAAAGAGTCTGTGATCCGGCGCATCCGCTGTTTTAACGTCAGTCCGGGCCAATCTTCCTGAAATATCAGCGCCCGGCACTTGTCCCGCTCAAAAGCCGGATACGCCGATTTGACTCTGTGCAGAAGTGCTTCTGCAAATTCTTCGTTATAAATATCTTTTAATAGAGACATGACAGTCACCGCTTTTTTTCTTTTATTATATGCGAATATACGTTCCTTTTCAATTTTATCATACATTCAGCACAGATAGTTCCCCTGATTTTTTTAGTTAAAAAAACCCTTGTTTTTTAACAATATTATTGAGATAATAACTCTGAAAGCGCCTACACTTACAGATGATCTAAGGATACGGTCGCCTATACTGCCTGGTATGTTAAGGGGTAGCAACAGAGAGTAAGTGAAACGAGCGCATCAACGGTCAAATAAGGGGTTCCTGATATATTTCGTTAATAGAAATGCACATTGGGGAGAAGGCAGCAAATCGATCGTATCCCAACAAAACGACAGTTCAAAGTCTGCTTGAGGCAGGCTTTTTTGCTGCGGAGAAAAGGTTGTTCTAAACAAAGAGACAGGGTCATATCCTAATGACAAGTACAGTCATCAAGGAGGGGGACTTCTCTGTGTCAAAACAAATGCTGGCGTTAAATATAGACGGAGCGCTTCTTCGCTCCAACGGCAAACTTCATCAGACGACAAAGGATGCCATCGAATACGTCAAGAAAAAAGGGATTTACGTCACACTGGTCACAAACCGCCATTTTCGCTCCGCTCAAAAAGTGGCGAAAATATTAAAGCTGAATGCAAAATTGATTACCCACAGCGGCGCATACATTTCTGAAAAAATAGATGAGCCGTTTTTTGAAAAGAAAATATCAGAAGATCACACGTTTAATATCGTTCAGGTGCTCGAAAGCTATCAATGCAATATCCGGCTTCTTCACGAAAAATATTCGATCGGTAACAAGAAGAAAGTGAACTCCAATCTGGTCGGGAAAACGATGATTCATCCGTCTGACCCGATCTTTTATCCGGTGCAGTTTGTCGAATCATTAAGTGACCTGCTCCTTGATGAGCCGGTTTCAGCGCCCGTCATTGAAGTGCATGCTGAAGATGGCCTGCAGGCTGATATAACGGATACGATAATGAAAGCATTCCCGGCCGTCGATGTGATCCGCGTCAACGGAGAAAAACTGAACATCGTGCCTAAAGGGGTTTCAAAAGAAAGCGGACTTTCGATGGTCGCCGCTGATCTCGGGCTTTCAATGGAAGAGGTTGTGGCTATCGGCCATCAGGAAGATGATCTGCCGATGATCGAGCTGGCCGGTCTCGGCGTCGCGATGGGGAATGCTTCAAATGAATTAAAAAGAAAAGCGGACTGGGTGACAAGGTCAAATGATGAACAGGGAGTGGCTTATATGATTAAGGAATATTTCCGCATGCAGCACCGCAAAGGCTTTCTCGATAAGTTCCATATGAAACGGCCGTAATCAAGAGCCGCAGACGCGAAACGCCGGTCTGCGGCTTTTTCGCGGATTGATTTTAGCCTGTTCTTTCTGTACACTAAAGAAAGTTTTGAATCTGAAAAATAAGGTGATCACATTGCAAATAAAAATAGACGGCATAACGGATGACAGGCTGCATCGTCCGCTGCAAAACATCGCGAATTTATTTTTTGAAGAGTGTGTTCTTACGTACGGCGAAACGGAGGAACCCTCTGATCTCGTCATCTCACTTGCCATTTCTCAAGATGCAGACAGCGTGTCGGTATCCGGAGAAATCAAAGGAACCGGCGAAAAGGAACATCACACGAAACCGCTTCTTGCCGGATGGAGCGAAAAAGAAGTATTTAAACAGGTGAAAAACACGCTGTCATATGTCTACTTAAATCTTCTTCAATCACATACGGGCATGACACAAAAATGGGGAATCTTAACCGGCATCAGGCCTACTAAACTTCTTCATAAAAAGCTGCAGAGCGGCCTGACAAAAGAAGAGGCGCATGCCGATCTGAAAAAAGACTATCTGATCCATGATGAAAAAATCAATCTGATGCAGGAGATTGTCGACCGCCAGCTCGCTGCGGTTCCCGATCTGTACCGGGTCAAAGATGAAGTCAGCATTTATATCGGCATCCCGTTCTGCCCGACGAAGTGCGCCTACTGCACGTTTCCGGCTTATGCCATTCAAGGACAGGCGGGAAGAGTCGGCTCCTTTTTATGGGGGCTTCACTATGAAATGCAGAAAATCGGAGAATGGCTGAAGCGGCATGATATCAAAGTGACGACCATTTATTTCGGCGGCGGCACGCCGACAAGCATTACCGCTGAAGAAATGGATCTTTTATATGAAGAAATGGTCCGCTCTTTCCCGGATGTCGCGAATATCAGGGAGATTACCGTTGAAGCGGGCCGTCCCGACACGATTACGGAGGAAAAGCTTGCCGTTTTAAATAAGTATAAGATTGACAGAATCAGCATCAACCCGCAATCTTATGAAAACGAAACGCTTAAGGCTATCGGCAGACACCATACCGTTGAAGAAACCATCGAAAAATACCATCTTTCCCGCAAACACGGCATGAATAATATCAACATGGACCTGATCATCGGCCTGCCGGGAGAAGGGACGGCTGAGTTCAGGCACAGTCTTGAAGAAACGGAAAAGCTGATGCCTGAATCTTTGACCGTTCATACGCTTTCTTTTAAACGGGCGTCAGAAATGACGAGAAACAAGCATAAGTATAAAGTTGCCGACAGACAGGAAGTGTCCCGCATGATGGATGACGCCGTCCGCTGGACAAAAGAGCACGGCTATACGCCGTACTACTTGTATCGGCAGAAAAATATTCTCGGAAACCTTGAAAATGTCGGCTACTCCTTCCCGGGTCAGGAAAGCATCTACAACATTATGATTATGGAAGAAGTGCAGACGATTATCGGTATCGGCTGCGGGGCGGCAAGCAAATTCATTCATCCGGAAACCGGAAAAATCACGCACTTCGCCAATCCGAAAGACCCGAAATCATATAATGACCGATTCGAGCATTATACAGAAGAGAAAATCAAATACTTAGATGAGATGTTCGTCAAATCTGCATTATAATATCAAAAACGGCACGGAATCAGCGTGCCGTTTTTTTATGTTTAACCGTCTGTAAAAACGGGAAAAGATCATCAGACTGTTATTCGCAAGAGGTGCATAATATGTATGATGTCATAGGAGCGGGAATCGGGCCGTTTAATTTAGGGCTTGCCGCATTGTTAGAGGATATACCCGGAACAGACGCTCTTTTTTTCGATAAAAAGAAAGAATTTGCGTGGCATCCTGGTCTATTAATTAAAGGAACGGATTTACAGGTGGCGTTTCTGGCGGACCTGGTCACGCTCGCCGATCCGAAAAGCCGCTACACGTTTTTAAACTTTCTCCATGAACATGACCGGCTGTACCGGTTTTATACGTTTAATGAATTTGATATTCCGAGACGGGAATTTAACGACTATTTAAGCTGGGCGGCTTCAGAAATCAAATCATGCCGTTTCGGCTCAGAGGTAATCGGCGTGAAAAATGCCGGCGGACATTATGAAGTCAGCGTCAAGAACATTGAGGACGGAAGCATCAGTGTCTATCAGACGAAGCATTTCGTCATGGGGACGGGGTCTGAACCGCTTATTCCCGCAGAGATTGATGACGGAGCGCGTCAGGACACGATGGTCAGCACGGAATATTTGTTCCGGAAAGACGAGCTCGCCGGCGCCGAATCAATTACAGTGGTCGGCTCCGGACAGAGCGCCGCGGAGATCTTTTCTGACTTATTGCATGATGAACAATACCGGCGCAGCCGGCTGCAATGGGTGACACGCTCCGCCGGATTTCGAGAATTGGAAACCGCCAAGCTCGGGCAGGAAATGTTTACACCTGATTATGTGGAATATTTTAACCGCCTGCCTTTTAAAGAACGGCTGAACACACTCCCTGAGCTGGACGGACTGCGCCACGGCATTGATTCTGACACACTTGCCGCCATTTACGACGCCCTGTATCACAGATCGATCAGCGGAGGTTCGCCTGACGTGTATATTCAGCCGATGGCGGAGCTTGAAAAAATTGAAAAGCAAAACGGGCGCTGTGTACTGAGCTTTCATCAATGGCAGATGGATGAAACTTTTACGGCCGATTCAGAAAAAGTGATATTGGCGACCGGCTTTAAACCTCATATTCCGGAATGGTTTACGGCAATCGCCCCCGATATCGAATGGGAGGATGAGAAACGGTTTAAAGTGACGGCCGATTCCCGTCTTGTCTTTAAGGACGACAGACGGCATCATTTTTTCACATTAACGAATCTTGATCATGCTCACGGAACGGGCGCTACGAATTTGAAGCTGTCTGTTTACAGAAACCAAAAAATCATCAATACCATTCTGGGAAAAGAGCATTTCTCCATTAATAAAAAAACGGCTTTTCAGCAATTTCTTCCCGCTCAAAAAAACTGACCTCTTATGAAGAGGTCAGTTTTTTTTTATGATTTCTGCGGCTTCTTTTCAGGCGTCTTCCATTTGAATACGCTGTTCAGCAGGAGATATATCCGCTTCGATTCTTTCGTGAGCAAAGGGCCGAAGATGGCCAGTATCAAAACATATAAGGCGGCGAAAGGTTTAAGTGAAGCGGACAGGCCGCCGGCGATGCCGAGATTTGCGACGATAATGGAGAATTCGCCGCGGGACACAATGGTCAGCCCGATATTGGACGATGCTTTATGAGAAAGCCCCGCCCGGCGCCCGGCGATCATGCCGGCGATAAAGTTTCCGGCAATCGTCAGCAGAACGGCGCCGAGGGCGAGCCATACCGCATCTCCGAGTGAAAACGGATCAATGCTGAGGCCGAAACTGAAGAAAAACATGGCGCCGAAAAAGTCACGGAACGGCACGACAAGATGCTCAATCCTGTCAGAATGGGCCGTCTCCGAAAACACGAGCCCGAGCAAGAGCGCGCCGATCGCTTCAGCGACATGAATCGTTTCGGAAAAGCCGGCAATGAAAAAGAGCGCGGCGAAAATGACGATGACAAATACCTCGTTTGAACGGATATCAAGCAGCTTGTTCAGCAGAGGCGGCAATTTCCGGGCGGCAATGAAAAACAGCAGCATATATCCGAAAGCGATCACGATTGACATCAGCGCGCCCCCGACAGACGTCGCGTCTCCCAGAACAAGCCCGGAAACGACGGATAAGTAAACCGCCAGAAAGATATCCTCAAACATAATGATGCCGAGAATCAGCTCCGTTTCCGGATTGGCCGTGCGCTTTAAGTCGACAAGCACCTTTGCGACAATGGCGCTGGATGATATCGTGATGACGCCCGCCAATACAAGCACTTCCAAAAAGGAAAAGCCCGTGATAAATCCGTAGATCAGCCCTAAACTGAAATTAATCAGAATATAAATCGTTCCGCCGGCGGCGATTGAACGTCCGGATTTGACTAATTTTCCGACTGAGAATTCAAGCCCGAGGTAAAAGAGGAGGAACAGGACGCCCATCCGTCCGAAAAATTCAATCACTTCCCGGCTTTCGATAAACGTCAGATCAATGATGCCCGCCTGGGGCGCGTGCGGCCCGACAAGCATTCCTAAAATGATCAGGAAGGGGATGATCGAGAATTTAATTTTATTGGCGATGACACTCGCAATGGCCACAAGAACTAACGCCGTACCGACTTCAAATACGAGATGGTCCATAAACAGATCACACTCCGTCTCTGGAGAGGAAGTCTTGGATCAGTTTTTTCAGATGCTTTCTTTCACCTGAGAGGACGAGTGTATCGTTTGCTTCAAGGAGCGAATCAGCCCCCGGGTTTAAAAACTTTTTCTGGTCATGCTTTATGATGGCGATAACCGTCACGTCATAGTTTTGGCGCACATCCAGTTCGCCGAGCGTCCGCCCTGCCGCTTTTGCCCCTTTTTCAACTTTAAACCATTCGATAATCAGATCGCTGAACGCCATTTCAATCGATTCAAGCGCCTGCGGTTTGTACACCATCCCGCCGATAATCGCGGCAATCTGTCTTGCTTCCGCATCATCAAGTGAAATGCTTGCCAGAAGCTCATCAGGGTCGCGGTCATCAAATCTGTAAATTTCCCGCCTGCCGTCATCATGAATGATGATCGTCATTTTTTCATGATTTCTCGTTTCGATTTCGAATTTTTTCCCGATGCCGGGCAGATCGTTTTCTTTAATATTCATAAAAAATCCCTCCGGAATATACTGTTTTTACACCGTAAATACAGATTGGCAATGAGAAATGGTCTGATGCCGGAGGTAATTTGACTGGTATTGTATCGGAATGGCGCATGTCCTTTCCATTGTGGAATCAATGAATTGATCAAGAGGTTTGACAGATAACAGGGAGATCATCCGGGATAACGCACCGTATCCTTTTGACAGGCCTTGCGGAGCGGTTTTGGTTTGAACCGGCGTCTTTGCCGATTCCGTTTCCTGCGGGTAGACCGAAATTTGTACATGGCTGTCTGTTTCTGTCACCAATTGGGAAGGAAGAGCGACATCCGAAGGGGGGAACAGCACCATAAAAAAGCTCAGTAACAAGCTGAGTATCACATATTTCATTATCGGTGTTTTTCCCCCCTTTTTGTTTTGTATATCAATTTCACTATATAAAAATGTATGTTCAGTTTCAAATGATATGCATTTTTCGGTATCTGTTGACCTTGAAAAATAAAGGAGTTTCGCTTCGGGGGAAGGAATATATCATTTGAACAAAATATGTAAGCGGATTCAAGGAGGGAGTAAACATGCAGTATATTCGTTATGAAGAAAAGGGAAAGATCGCAGAGATTGTGCTGAACCGTCCTGACAGTTACAACGCGCTGAATGAACAAATGCTCCGGGAATTGGAAAATGCATGCGTTATGGCAGCCGACAGCGAAGCGCTTATCGTCCTCTTGCGGGGGGAAGGCCGGGGATTTTCCGCGGGCGGTGATATCCAGATGATGACGTCGGATCATGATTCGGGAGAATATGAACGGCTCATGAAAATGATTGAATCCATTACGCTGACGCTCTATGATATGAAAAAAATTGTGATAGCCGCCATCCACGGAGCCGCGGCGGGGCTCGGGCTGAGTTTCGCGCTGTGCGCCGATGTGGTGCTCGCCGAAGAAAACGCCCGACTCGCGATGAATTTCATCGGCATCGGATTGGTTCCCGACGGAGGAGGCCATTATTTATTAATGAGACGCGTCGGTGAGATCGAAGCGAAAAAACTGATTTGGAGCGGTGAAAAATTGTCGGCTGAAAAAGCGGTGCGGCTCAAGCTTGCCGACGGGCTGTTCAGCGGCGGCCCTGCAGAGGGGGCACAACCGTATATCGACCGATTGCTGCACGCGCCGCTGTCAGCGATGATTGAAACGAAGGCTATTTATCAGAGCCTCCATATCAGCCGGTTAAAAGACGTTTTATCTCTTGAACGAAAGGCCCAGGAAAATATGAGAAAAACGGATGATCATAAAGAGGGCATCCGCGCCTTTTTAGAAAAACGGACGCCGCAATTTAACCGGTAAAATACAGAAGCCGGAAAGCTTCTGTTATCTGTGGAATAAAATCAGCTTTCCGGCTTCATTTACCAAGCGGTGAGTACTGTTCTCAAGCTTTTTTTCCTTTAACAAAGCCTCTCCGGCGGCCTTCGCCTCCGCCTCATTATCTGCTTCGATCCGTTCATCCAGCAGCGTTTCTCCCGACGCATGGAATGCGGTCAATACATATTGTCCCATCATGTCACCCCCTTTATAGAATGATATTCGGATAAAGAATTTAAAATCCTCCATTAATTTTTACCCATTATTAGTATATAATGGGTCAAGGAAGGAGTTGGATTCGTGCTTACAATTGAAAATGTAACGAAAACATTCGGCAGCTTTACCGCTGTTGACAATTTGAACCTGCAAATACCTGAAAGGGAAATGTTCGGGCTGCTCGGCGCAAACGGCGCGGGAAAAACGACGACCTTTCGGATGATTTTAGGTCTTTTAAGCCTGACTGACGGGCATATCACCTGGAAAGGGAAGCCGGTCAATTATTCCATCAGTGAAAAAATCGGCTATCTCCCGGAAGAACGGGGGCTGTATCCGAAAGTGAAGGTGAGTGACCAGCTTGTCTATCTGGCGAGATTAAAAGGAATGAGCAAAAAAGAGGCGGAAAAAGAGCTCATGACATGGCTCGAACGCTTCGGCATTACAGATTACAAGAATAAGAAAGTCGAAGAGCTGTCAAAAGGAAACCAGCAGAAAATCCAGTTCATTTCGGCCGTCCTGCATAAGCCTGAACTGCTGATTCTCGATGAACCTTTCAGCGGTCTTGATCCGGTGAATGTCGAGCTGCTGAAAGAAGCGGTTATTTCTTTGAAAAACAGCGGCGTTTCCATCGTTTTTTCAAGCCACCGAATGGAGCATGTGGAAGAACTTTGCGAGAATTTGTGCATTCTCCAGAAGGGAAAACCCGTCGTTCAAGGCAATCTGAAAGACATTAAGCGGTCTTTCGGCAAAAAAAATGTCACCGTTCATTCAGATGATGACCTCAGCTTTTTAAAAACGCATGAAGGTGTCGTGAAATGGAAGGAAACAAATGACGGAATCAGACTGCAGGTCGCGAATGAACCGGTTTCGCAGGATATTTTCCGGGCGCTGCAAGGGAAAGGTTTTATACGGAAGTTCGAATTGGAAGAGCCGTCACTGCATGATATTTTTATAGAAAAGGTGGGGGCCGTATATGAATAAATTTTGGATTATGCTGTTTCATACATATAAAAACAAAATCGCGACAAAGTCATTCATTATTTCGACCGCCATTACCGTTTTATTAGTATTAGCGGTGACCAACCTGCAATCGATTATTTCCGTGTTTCAATCGGATGACGGCAAGCAGCAAATCGCGGTGATTGATGAAACGGGCGGGCTGTACCCGGCGTTTGCAAAACAGCTTAAAGCGGCGGATACAGACAATGATCTGCAGGCAATGGAGACGAAGGAGTCCGAAAAAGATGCCGTAAAGCGTGTCAAAGACGGTGAATGGGACGGACTGTTTATCATCAGACAGGATCAAAAAGGAACGATAACGGGAGCATACAAGGCGCTGACCATTTCTGATGAATCAGCGTATAAACTGCTCAAGCAGGCTTTAACCCAGACGAAAACCGCTGTCGAAACCGCCAAGCTCGGCATTTCGGCAGAAAAAGTCAGCAGCCTCTACACTCCGCCGGAAGTCAGTAAAGACGCGCTGGAAAAAGGGGCGAAATCTGAGGAAGAGCTCGGTCAGGTAATGGGGCTTGTATACATCATGCTGTTTGTCATCTACTTCTCAGTTATCATGTACGCAAGCATGATTGCGATGGAAGTGGCGACGGAAAAATCGTCCCGCGTCATGGAAATTTTAATTTCAAGCATGCCGCCGATTCAGCAGATGTTTGCCAAACTGTTCGGTATCGCGCTCGTGGGGATCACACAGTTTGCGGTGCTGATTGCAGCGGGTTATCTCTCACTGAAGCTGAACCCTCAAAATGATGCGTCGTCGCCGATCAGTGCATTTCTCAATTTTACGGATGTTCCCGTCTCGACGATAGTCTATGCCGTCATTTTCTATTTGCTCGGCTATTTTCTTTACGCGACGCTTGCCGCGTTTCTCGGCAGTGTTGTCAGCCGGATAGAGGACGTACAGCAGACGATTCAGCCGATGGTTTTTTTGGTCGTGGCAGGTTTTATGATCGCCATGTTCGGCATCGGCAATCCTGACGCCGGTTTTATTACCGTTACATCTTACATTCCGTTTTTCACGCCGATGATTATGTTTTTACGCGTCGGGATGCTCGATATCCCGTTTTGGCAGGCTGCGGCCGGGATCGCCCTGACACTGGTCACTATCGTGATCTTTGCGGCGGTCGGCGCGAAAATTTACAAAGGCGGCGTTTTGATTTACGGAAACGCCAGCGGATTCAAAGCGATCAAACAAGCGCTGCGCATCTCCAAAAAATAAATGAAACAGCCCGGAACAGCCGGGCTGTTTTTTTATTTTACAGAACGTGCATTCGTATAAAAACGGTGCTAAAATAAGGGTAATTCAATCTGCAGAAAGGGGAGGGCGAGATGGCTGATCTGACGTTTATTCATGCCGCTGACCTGCATCTGGACAGCCCGTTTTACGGCATTTCGAATCTGCCTGAACCGGTATATGCGCGTATTAAAGAAAGCACATTTCACAGCGTCCGCCGTCTGACGGACGGGGCACTCCGGGAGCAGGCAGATTTCGTGCTGCTTTCGGGGGATCTGTTTGACGAAGCCAACAGAAGTTTAAAAGCCCAGCTGTTTTTGAGAAAACAGTTTACGAGATTACAGGAAGCGGGTATCCAAGTGTTCGTCATATTCGGCAACCATGATCATTTGGGCGGTAAGTGGACGCCGATTGAATGGCCGGAAAATGTACATATATTCACCTCGGGTACACCGGAGGAAAAATCTTTCTTTAAAAACGGAGAGCTTGCGGCAAGCATATACGGATGCAGCTATCAGGAAAGAAGCGTAACGGTCAATCAGGCGGCCCGTTACCGGAAAATGACCGGCGCGCCTTATCATATCGGCATGCTCCACGGCATGTTATCAGGAGCGGAAGGGCATGACCCGTACTGCCCGTTTACGAAAGAAGACCTTGAAAAAAGCGGCATGGATTACTGGGCGCTCGGACACATTCATAAACGGCAGGTTCTGTCCGCCCAGCATCCCGCCGCTATTTACCCCGGGAATATTCAAGCCCGGCATTTAAAAGAAACCGGGCCTAAGGGATATTATCTCGTCCGGGCGGCAAACGGTGAGATGTCTTGGGAATTCAAAGAAGCGCATGATGTGTTATGGGAGGAAATTGATCTTGATATCTCAGGAGCTGAACATATGACTTCACTTCTGAAAGCCGCATCGGATACATTCTCCGGCTTGCGCGCGGCGGGCCGCCCGGCATGTGTCAGGCTGGTGCTTCGCGGCGCGGCGCCCCGCTTTTGGACGGAGGCGCCCGCAGGCATCGCAGAGGAGTTTCTTTCCGCTTTACAGGAGGAAGAGGCCGAAGAGGAATGTTTCGTCTGGCCGCTTGCGCTTGAGGATCGGACGGATGAAACAGACAGCGTGCCGCCCGATCCGTTTTTTAAAGGGCTGCTTCAGGACATAGAACAATGCGCGGACATGAGCGGTGTATTTGAAGCCCTTGAGCGTCATCCCGTATATCGGCGTCAGATCACTTCATTTACAGATGAAGAGATACTGGATATTAAGCGGCAGGCTCAAGCCGTTTTAAGACGCCAGATGAAGGAGCTTCAGCGATGAAAATAACGGCAATGCATATTTACCAATACGGAAAATTTTCCGACCGAAGTTTTCAGCTGTCAGATTCTCCCGTGCAAGTGATCTACGGATTAAATGAAGCGGGCAAAACAACATTGATGTCCTTCATCAAAAGCGTGCTGTTCGGTTTTCCGAAATCAAAAAAATACGAACCGAAAAACGGCGGGGTTTACGGCGGCACTGTGGAATTGAAGCATGGCGATCACGGTGCCGTCAAAATCGAACGGACAAAAGGCGCTGCCGAAAAAGTCAGAGTGTATACGGCTTCAGGCGAAATCAAGGACGGAGAATGGCTCAAACAGCTTCTTTCCGATACAGATCGGGCGCTGTACGAGGCGATCTATTCGTTCGATGTATTCGGACTGCAGGAGATTCAAGCTTTTAACCGGGACAAAATCGGCGAGTTTCTCCTGTATTCGAGCTTATTCGGGTCGGAAGCGGCGGCAAAGCTTGACGGGCGGCTGGCAAAAGAACTTGACAGGATGTATAAGCCGAACGGGCGGAACCCCCGCTTAAATCAGGAGTTGGATACATTAAAGCGGCTCAGCGCCCAGCTGAAACAGGCGGAAGCTGCGGAAGCGGGCTATCACAGCCTTCTGGAAGAGAAAAAAAGCGCCGGCGGCCGTTTGCAGGATGCCGAAGCACGATTGAAAGACATAACTGAAGAAATCAAAACAGTAAAATCGGCGATAGAAGCAAAGCCGCTCGCAGACAAAAAAACAGCCTTGGAAAGCGAACTTTCTTCTTATCCGGATGCATTGAAGCAATTCCCGAAGGACGGGATGCATCAGCTTGAAAAATACGAATCGCATCTCCATCCGAAAGCTGCCCGTCTTGAGGGACTTCGGGCAAAAGCGGCTGAACTCAGGCGGCAGGCTGAGCTGCTCGCTCCAAATGAGGACTTGCTGCAAACAGAGCGGCAGCTGCAGGAGCTTTCCGGCGAGCAGCATATGTACGAATCGCGCGGCGAACAGCTTGCCGCCATCCAATCACAGATCCGGCAGACATCTGCCCGCGTTTCGTCAGGATTGCAGCAGCTCGGAAGACATGAGGAAGACGGCATTCTTTCACTGAACACCGATTATGAATATGAATGGCGGCTGCAGGAAGCCGTGCAGAGCGCCGGACAGGCAAGAGAAAGAAAGACACAGCTTGATGCGATTTTCGAACAAGCGCGGCTGGAGCTGGAAGAAGCCGAACGAAAACATGCCTTGACGGCGGAAAACATTTTGGACCCCGCTGTCAGGAAAGAAAAAGAAGCCGCTTTACAATCATATAAGCAAACGGCTGATACAGAAGGAAACGAATGGCAGGCACATGTACAGCAGCTGGAAAAACAGCGCGCCAAACAAAAAAAGCTCTTTCTCGGTGCGGGCATTCTGTTCATTGCGATTTTCGCTATGTTAAAGGAATGGCTGCCCGCCGCCCTTTTTACCGGCGCTCTGCTGCTGTATATGCTGTCCGGCATGCAAAAACCGCTGCCGTCAGAAAGAGGAGGGGCCGGTCACAAGAAAAAGAAGCCGACGATCTCCAAAGAAGCGGCTGACCTTCTGCAGGAAGAGCTTTGGCGTGACGGCCGGCACCGGCAGCAGCTGATTGCGGATCAAGCCGTGCTTGAACAGAAAGAAGCGGCATATGAAAGAGTCATCCGCCAATATGAAGAATGGGAGGCGGAAATGGCGCCGTCTGAAAAACAGGCGGAACTTTTTATGAAGGAACTGGGTTTTTCAGGAAGTCCTTCCCATCTTCTTGACGCATATCATGTGATGAAAGATGTCAAAAAAGAAATCCTTAATAAGCATGAGCTGACCATTGAAGCGGGCCGGCTGCAAAAGCTGCAAAGAGCATTTGAGGACCGGGTCAAAAAGCTGAGTCCTTCAGACGGAAGGGAGCTGTCCGTAAAAGAAAGACTGCGCGTTTTGCTGGTACAGGCGGAACGGGCCCGTGAGGAAGCAAAACGAAAGCAGGCGCTCGAAACGGATCTGCAGCATGCACAAGAGCAAATGCGTGAATTAAACGAAGAAGTCCATTACTACGAACAGCAGGTCAAACAGCTTTTCATGGCGGCAGGCGCAAAAAACCGCGAACACTTTTGTGAACTCGCCAGGCTGAATGAAAGCCGCCGGGAAACAGAGCGGCAGCTGCGTGAAATCAAAACGCACTTGTCCGGCATAGGCGGAAAACAGCTTGAGCCGTATATGAGCCGCACAGTGTCCGAACTTGAACATACAGTCGTTCAGAAGGAAACAGAGAAAAAAACGCTTGAGGAAAAAAGCGCGCAGCTCCGTGAGAAAACCGCTTTATTAACGGTGAAACAAGAGCAGCTGGAGTCCTCGGGGCTTGTATCCGATTTAAAACAGCAGACAGAAATGCAGAAGGAGCGCGTGAAAAAAACCGCTAAAGAGTGGGCCGCATTACAGACGGTCAGACACATCATCAGGGAAAAAATGGAGCGGCATAAAAAAGTGACGCTTCCCCGTCTGTTAGAAACCGCCGGTGCATTATACGGACCGCTTACGGACGGACGTTACCATAAATTGTATTTCTCCGAGGCGGATGATTCCATTATGGTCATGCGGAAAGACGGAACTGTGTTTTCAGCAGGCGAACTGTCACAGGCGGCATGCGAGCAGCTTTATGCGGCGATCCGTTTTGCCCTTGCGTCAGAGAGGGAATCTGCGGTATCACTTCCGTTTTTACTTGATGACAGTTTTGTCCATTTTGACAGGCAGCGGCTGGAGCGGCTGTTTGATGTGCTGAATCAGCTTTCAGAAGGCGGGCGGCAGATACTTTATTTCACCTGCCATGAGCATGTCAGCCGGTCTTTTCACAGCGGACAAGTCATGCGGCTCCTGTCATAAAAGAGTTTATTTTCAAAAAAGAGGTATGTGCTATACTGGTATTATGTAAGATATGGAGGGAGCTTTTAATAGAATGGCAAAAGGTATTATGCTGCACGAGGTCGGCGAGCAGGTCGATCAATACTTTCTGATTAAATCTTCGACTAAGGGAATCGCAAGCAACGGAAAACCATTCCTGACGTTAATGCTGCAGGACCAATCGGGAGATATCGAAGCGAAGCTGTGGGATGCCAAGCCGACTGATGAAGTAACGTACGCGGCGCAGACGATCGTGAAGGTGATCGGAGATGTCCATCACTATCGCGGACGAAACCAGCTTAAGCTGAGAAACATCCGGCCGGCCGGCGAGAACGAAAATGTCAGTATTGATGATTTTCTGGAAACGGCGCCGATTCCGAAAAATGAAATGATGGAAACCGTCACTCAATACATTTTTGAAATGAAAAATCCAAATATCCAGCGGATCACAAGACATCTGGTCAAAAAATATGCGGCTGAGTTTATGGATTACCCGGCGGCGGCTAAAAACCACCATGAGTTCGTCTCCGGGCTCGCGTATCATGTAGTGTCCATGCTGAACCTGGCAAAAGCGATTGCCGATCTGTATCCGTCTCTTGACCGGGATTTACTGTATGCCGGAGTCATTCTGCATGATCTCGGCAAAGTAAAAGAGCTTTCAGGCCCCGTCTCCACGACGTACACCGTGGAAGGGAATCTGCTCGGGCACATTTCGATCATGGTGACAGAGCTTTCAAAAGCAGCCGAAGAGCTTCAGATTGACGCTGAAGAAGTGCTGATTCTGAAGCATTTGATTTTAAGCCATCACGGAAAAGCGGAATGGGGAAGCCCGAAACCGCCGATGGTGAAAGAAGCGGAAATTCTGCACTACATTGACAATCTGGATGCAAAAATGATCATGATGGACAGAGCGCTGGAACGGGTGAAGCCGGGCGAATACACAGAGCGTGTATTTGCGCTGGAAAACCGTTCTTTCTACAAACCGACGTTCCATCAATAAGATAAAAAGGCCGATTCTCTATGATCGGTCTTTTTTACGTTCAGCTCTCATAACTTGTCTTTATCAAGCATAGCTTAGAATAAAGACTCTGGGTGAAAAAGGGAGGAAACCGACGTGCTATTTTTTCCTTGGTGGGTATACCTTTGCATTATCGGAATTATTTTCAGCGCCTATAAGCTTTTCACAACAGCTAAAGAAGAGGAAAAGCTTGACCAGTCGTTTATTGAAAAAGAAGGAAGGGTGTATATTGAACGGATGGAACAGGAACGCGAGCGCCGTATGGCGGCGCCCGCAAGTGAAAACGCGGATGCAGAAGAAAACTCCAATCATTCCATCGCATAAAAAAACTGTGCGGCTCGCCGAGAGTCCGCACAGTTTTTTTTATTTAGATTCAGAAGAAGTTGAAGTGTTAAACGTGTCTTTTAAGTCTTTGTCTTCCACTTTTACGTCAGCTTTTTTCATGACTTTTTGAATTGCCGCCTGTACAGCTGAGTTGTCGTTTAATTTCTGTTTAAGAACTTCTTCTTTCAATTCTTTTTTCATGTCATCATATTTGCCGCGTTCTTCTGTCTTTTTGATGATATGATAACCGAATTTTGTTTTGACCGGATCGCTGACTTGTCCGACTTTCAGACCGAATGCAGCTTTGCTGAATGTTTCATCCATTGACTTTTTATCGAACCAGCCAAGGTCGCCGCCGTTGTCTTTTGAGTTGTCAGTTGAATATTCTTTCGCAAGCGTTTCAAACTTCTCGCCTTTTTTCAGTTTTTTCTCCACTTCGTCAGCTGTCTTTTTGTCAGCGACAAGAATGTGGCTCGCGCGGATTTTACCTTTTAAGCCGTCGTAATATTCTTTCGTATCAGCGTCAGTCACTTTGATGTTGTCTTTCGCCGCTTTTTGTGCAAGCAGTTCGTACTTCACCTGATCTTTCAGGTAATCTTCGCCGTACTGCTGTTTAAGGGCGCTGTACTGATCGCCGAGCTGCGTTTTGTACTCTTTCAGCTTGTTATCGATTTCTTTATCCGATACTTTGTATTTTTTTGCTAATACTTTTTCTTGTACGAGCTGTGTCAGCACACTTGCGCCCGCGGTTTTTTTCAT
Source organism: Bacillus sp. SYZHCR11 (assembly GCF_057196865.1). Lineage (NCBI taxonomy): Bacteria > Bacillati > Bacillota > Bacilli > Caryophanales > Bacillaceae > Bacillus > Bacillus sp. SYZHCR11. The sequence goes on along the minus strand of NZ_JBXUND010000001.1, from coordinate 1,295,676 downwards.
ATTCGTGTAGAGTTCGCCTTTTGTTACATTTCCGGCATCCGTCTTGGCAATCACGTCGTTGTCGCCGCTGCTGCAAGCGCTGAGAGCCAGGACGCTCGTTGCCGTAATAGCTGCTATCGCGATTTTCTTCATTCCTTTAAACACTCCTAATCATCCAAATTAAATTGCATATGCGTATCATAACATATTGTGGCTTTCTGTAAAAAGATTTTAAATAAAGGGCATTCGTCTAGTCAAACTTTTTCCTGATACATACAAATATATTGATCATGAAAAGGAGGTAATGAACCATGGGCGGAGGATATTCAAACGGTTTCGCACTGCTCGTAGTACTGTTCATATTGCTTATCATCGTAGGTGCAGCTTACATTTGTTAAGCGAAACGGATCGCTTTTTCTAAAAGCGGTCCGTTTTCTTACCCGGGCGCCTAATCGTTTCAGAAGTAAATTGCATATGATGTAATTGGAAAAATAAAACGTTTTGTAGGAGGTGCTTTTGGAGATGGGTGAAGTATTTGCAGGCGGTTTTGCATTATTGGTTGTTCTGTTCATCTTATTGATCATCATCGGCGCTTCTTGGCTTTATTAAGAAAAAAATATGGCTGTCGGGGGTCAGACCTCCGTCAGCCATATTTTTTTGCCTGTTTACACAGTAAAGGAGATCTCGACGAATGAAGAGATCAGTAAAATTAAAATAGATACATTAATAAAACGGAATACCTTATCCTGCCGGTCTTCAGGAATCTCTCTGACAAGGCATAATGTATTTGTGAGCCTGTTTATAAAATAAAGAATAAACAGGGCAGCCACGATAAAATAGAATAAAATGATGGGAGATTCCCCCTCTCTCTGAACTGCTCCCATATTACATTACCAAATATTTATTAAAAAAGATAGAATGTAACCTGAAAAATCAGCGGGATATCAAGACTCCGGCACTTTTTTTACTAAAATATCAAAACCGTCGGATTCCTGGTCAATCAGACATGATTTGGGCGCTTTGACCAGGTGCAGCGCAAACAGAAGATCAGGCAGGCAATAACCCGCATGAATGCTCGAAATCATATAAAAGTAATGAGCGTGTCTCGGAAATGCCAGTCCGGCATAAAACAATAGCGGCGTAATGAATAAAAACGGGCTGATCGTAGAAATCAGCATCGTCGTTTTCGGTATGCCTTTCCATGTCGGCATCCGCAAGAAGTACATTTTCATTTCCTTTTTTCTTTTTTTACAGATCATCGGCAGGACATGTATGACTTTATGTACAAATAAAGTAACAACGAGCAGAACACAAAAAGCAAACACGTGCCCGTCACTTAAACTGATATTCGGACGCAGCAGCCCGAATGCCAAGAAGTTGCATATAAAAAACAGGATCATAAAACCTACAGCAGTCAATAATAAACGAACCGCACCATAATCTTTGATCAGATTAATGGTTTTCCAGCAATTCATCAGAGTCATCCTTCCGTACAAAGATGGAATACAATCTCAAAATAATTTACTCTCTTCAGGAGAAAAAATCAATCCTTTTTTAAAGAAAAAAAATAACCCCGGAAAGGGAAGAACAGAAGAGCTCGGTGAAACATGGAAATGTACGGTTTAACCTTTCTTCTCCATTCATTATCAGCTAAAATAAGATTAAAGATAGAAAGAAGTGAAACGGATGGATTCAATGGATCAGCGTATCGGGCGTTTAGAATATTACATACAATTGCTGGTGAAAACGGTGGATATGGATAAGTACCCTTTTTATGCGATGATGATTGAAAAAGGGCTGACCGAAGAAGAAGGAGAAGAGGTCGGGCGGATCTGCCGCGAATTGGAGGACGAGCTGGAGTCGCAAAAAGCGCAAGGCTTTGTGACGTTTGACAAGCTTCTTGCGCTTTTTGCGGGACAGCTGAACGAAAAATTAGATGTTCATGAAACGATTTTTGCTCTGTATGAGCAGGGGCTTTATACAGCGCTGATGGAAGAATTTATTGAGATTATGAAGCACTTTGATTAACTGTTGATCGGTTCCAGCTCTTCAGCCGTTTCATGGACAGCCGATTCGTCCGTTTTTTTCTTCAGCCTTCCGTCTTCACTATCAAAATCATTGTTTATGTTTGTCAATGATTTCTCGAATATCTCCATAAAATCTTCGCCGTAAATGTGGCGGATGACACAGGTTAATTCTTCAACTTCCGGAAACTTCCCGAATAAGTGGTAGATCGGCTGTGAGCCTTTAAACACCGCGTTTCTAGACGGGTCAAACTCCTCAAGCAGGCTTTCGAATACATTTTCCCCTTCTTCTGTTAACTGAATGTACGTGTTCCGTTTATCATTCAGCCGCTTGGAAAATTTCAGATATCCCCGTTCTTCAAGCTTTTTTGAAAAGTTAAATGCAGTTGATACGTGCATAACGCCGAATTTGGCGATTTCTGAAATAGAAGCTCCTTTAAGCTGATAGGCAATCCATAATATATGATGCTCATTAATATTAAGGTCGTACGGCTTCAGCCAATTCTGCCAGTCTTTCTCGATAGATTTCCAGAGTGCTTTGGACAGCTGCGCCATTTTTTGGGTATAGATTAAAGCTTCTTTTAGATCGTAAGGCGGTTCAACACGATTCAATACAGATCACCTGCTTCACATTTTCTTTTCCTCTATTATGCCAATAAAATAAAGATTAATAAAGATGAAAATTTAAGAATTTTATAATAAATTCTTAATCCGTTGCTGTGAAAGGCTTTAAACCGCAAAAAAAAGTGCGGAACGCAATATGCCCGCACTTTTTTTGGTTGTATAGGATATTAGTTTTGTAAGGTTTTCTCCAGCTGTCTGATTTTCTCTTCAATATCAGCGATTTCCTTTTGGAGATCCTGCTGGTGCGGCTTGATTTCCTCCTGCCACCTTTTAATGCTGGTCTGAAGCTCTCCGCCTACGTCTTTAATGACTTCTGCGCTTTCTTTCGCCGTTTGGACAAGCTGGTCCTTAAGCGCCATTCCGTCTTTTTTTAACCGTTTGATTGTGTCCTCAATTGAATTGCAATTCGCTTTGATTTTGCCCCGCAGCTCTTTTCCGGATGAAGGAGCCGAAAGTAACACCGCTGCGCCTCCGATCAATCCGCCTACGAAAAGGCCTGTTAAAAGGGAACGTCCGTCAGCCATTTAAAATCACCCCGTTTTTTTTCTCATAACTTTTATCATTTTTGTTCAGAAGAATAAACTTCTATACATAGCTTGCTTTATTTTAGCATATTTTTTAAGGGAAAAGGAGGGAGAAGGTTGTCTGTCTTTATGATTGTTTTATCTTGTATGGCTCTTGTCTTTGCGGCGGGCGCCGTTTATTACCTGAAACTGCTCGGCCAGGCCGCTTCTTATCCGCCGAAGCGGGTCGTCCGCCAAAAGGCCATCGTCTGCTCAGCAGGAACCGCCCTCGCATTGTTCCTTATCTTTTTCACAAAACTTCTCGTATAAAACATGCTGAAACACATTAAAAAACCTCTTCCGGCCGGAAGAGGTTTCGGTATGCGGTTATTTCACCGTTTCAATCATATTGGACCGTTTTAAGATCGTCTGCACAATCGGATGCATAATGATAATGGCGATCGCATTCAGCGCAGCCGCCGGAAGGACGACCGCGAGCACCAAGGCGGTGAATCCGCCCGGCAGGCCGACAATCAGAAGGGCCAGCGCCAGAAAGAGCAAACCGGAGATGAAGGTGCCGGCTATTGTAATGACGGCGGCGGCCGCTGTTTTCACGCTCTTTTTCACCAAAAGCGCCAGCGCGAGAAACAGAAACGCCGTTACCGGTTTTTCAATGATATTCGGAAGCTGTCCGCCCGGAAAAGATGTCGTGAGTGCGGAAATGATTCCCGTTACAATCCCGATCATCAGCACGTTCTGCACACGGGGAAATAACAGAATACCCATAAACATCATCACAAGCATCATATCGGGTTTCATTCCGAATAATACCGGCGGCATAATGGAATGAAGCACCGCTCCGATTGCCGCAAACAGGGCCATAATGACTAATTCTTTTGTTTTCATACTAAGCTCTCCTCTGCTAAGCTTTTTCGCCATCCAATAATATGCTCGTCATTTATTGCGATGGCCGGAAAAATTGATATGCAAACAGTATATCAAAGGAACCGTTATGTTAGAAGAAATTTATTCGTTTTCCTGCTGGAACTTTTTCATAAACTGAGCCAGTTTTTCACAATCAGCCAGGCTGACGGCGTTGTAGATAGACGCCCTGCATCCTCCGACTGAGCGGTGGCCTCCGAGTCCGGTCATTTTAGCCGCTTTCGCTTCTTCAACGAATTTTTTCGTGAGACTGCTGTCGCGGAGGGTGAACGTGACGTTCATGTGAGAACGGCTGTCTTTTGCGGCATGCCCCGCGTAAAACCCGCCGCTTGCGTCGATTGTGCCGTACAGGACGTCGGCCTTTTCCTGATTGCGCCGTTCAGCCGCTTCGACACCTCCGTTTTCAGCCAGCCATTCAAGGACGAGGCTCAGCATATAAATCGCAAATGTAGGCGGCGTATTATACAGTGAATCGGCTTTTGTATGAGTGGAGTATTTCAAAATTTTAGGGACGTTGGCGTTTTCGTTTTCAAGCCATGATTTTTTCATGATGACGACCGTGACGCCGGACGGGCCGAGGTTTTTCTGGGCGCCGCCATAGATGACATCAAACGTTTTGACATCAATTTTTCTGCTCAGGATGTCGCTTGACATGTCGGCTACGAGCGGGATCGGTGAATTCGGGAACTCTTTCCACTGCGTTCCGAAAATCGTGTTATTGGACGTAAGATGCAGGTAGGCGCCGTCTTTGATTCCTGTGAGGTCCGCTTCCGGTATATGGTTGTGGTTTGAATCTGCGCTTGTTGCCGTGACGGATGTGTTTCCGAACAGTTTCGCCTCGGCGAGTGCTTTTTCAGACCATGCGCCCGTTACGATGAAGTGAGCCGTTTGCTCCGGCGTTAAAAAGTTCATCGGCAGCATGGAGAATTGAAGGCTTGCGCCGCCTTGAAGAAATAAAATATCATAATCGTCGGGAATATCCATCAGTTCTTTCAGAAGGCTTTTTGCTTTTTGATGCACCGCATCATATTCTTTGCTTCGGTGGGACAGCTCCATGACGGACATGCCGGTGTCATTGAAGTTGACAAATTCTTTCTGTGCTTTTTGCAGCACATCCAGTGGAAGGGCTGCGGGTCCTGCATTGAAATTCGTTGTACGTTCCATGTTTACGATCTCTCCCTGTTTTCCGCTTTAGTGTAAGAAATAATACAATTATCCTATCACAATTTTTTGATTTTTTTGATATGAAAAAATATAATTTTATGTTTTTTGTGTTGCCGGACGCAAAAAAACCTCATCTTTAAGATGAGGCAAGCCGTTTTCTGACGGTTGAAGCGATCTCCTGAAGATCGTCAGGCGTATAGTCTTCGGCGTGGGTCTTCCAGACAGCCCCGAAACCGTCGCCTTTTCCGTAACGCGGAATGATATGCATGTGAAAATGGAACACCGATTGGCCCGCTTTTTCACCGTTATTATTGAGAATATTCAGCCCGATCGGCTCGAATTCATCGCGGATGGCGCGTGCGACTTTCGGCACCGCTTCGAAATATTCTTTAGAAAGCTCAGGCGTAAACTCGTACACGTTTTCGATATGTGTTTTCGGAATCACGAGCGTATGGCCTTTTGTGACTTGGCTGATATCAAGAAACGCCACAACATGTTCATTTTCGTATACTTTTGAAGACGGAATGTCACCGGCAATGATTTTGCAGAAAATACAATCGTCCGCTTTGTGCATAGATGGGTTTCCTCCCTGAAAAGAAATATATGTATATTCTCATCGTACCACAAAAACGGTCAAAACAAAAAACAGGATGAACGGCTGCGCGTTCACCCTGATGCAGAAGTACGAGCTTTATCACAGAAAATTAAATATGCCTTTTGTAAGCACCTCATTTGTTTTTAAAATGAAGACTTATGGGTCTGCTTAATCATTCCTGGGACAAACACCTCATTTGATTATTTCATCATGAATGAAGAACATCATCAAAGCAGTGTGTGAAGAAATTGTAAGCACAGGACATGTTGATTTTCATCCAACTGTTCTAAGACGTCTTTTATAAACACCTCATTTTCAGTTGATTAAAGCTGTTTCCTTCTACATACATTATGATGTCCGCCAAAACGATAACTATGCACGCTTTTCACGTGAGAAAAAAAGGGAATCGTTTCAAATCAGACTTTATTTTTGGTACTATGAAGAAAAACGAATCAGAAGGGGAGAAATTATGTCTCTGCTATCGGTAAAAGACTTAACCGGCGGTTATACGAGAAACCCGGTCTTAAAAAATGTTTCATTCACCCTTGAGCCGAACCAGATTGTCGGACTCATCGGATTAAACGGCGCGGGCAAAAGCACGACGATCCGGCATATTATCGGATTAATGGACCCGCATAAAGGCTCGATCGAGCTGAACGGCAAGACGTTTTCGGAGGATAAGGAAAGCTACCGCTCGCAATTTACGTACATCCCCGAAACGCCGGTGCTGTATGAAGAACTGACGCTCAAAGAGCATCTGGAGCTGACGGCCATGGCGTACGGCCTTTCCAAAGAAACGCTTGAAAAAAGGCTTCCTCCGCTTTTGAAAGAATTCAGAATGGAAAAAAGGCTGAAATGGTTTCCCGCTCACTTTTCCAAAGGGATGAAGCAGAAGGTCATGATCATGTGCGCGTTTCTCGCGGAGCCCTCGCTTTATATCATTGACGAGCCGTTTCTCGGCCTTGACCCGCTTGCGATCAATGCATTGCTGGAGCGGATGGACGCCGCGAAAAAAGCCGGATCAAGCGTGCTGATGTCAACGCATATCCTGGCTACGGCAGAGCGCTACTGTGACGCATTCATTATTTTACATAACGGCGAAGTGCGGGCAAGCGGCACACTGGAAGAACTGAGAGAGCAGTTCGGCATGAAAGACGCAGCTCTTGATGACTTGTATATTGAACTGACGAAGGAAGACGCCGGCCATGAATAATATGTCTACTATTTGGCAGTCCCGGCTTGAAGAGCATATAAAGGAAACCAGAATGTATATGAAATATATGCTCAATGATCATCTCGTCATTGTGCTGATCTTTTTTATTGCCGGCGCGGCGAGCTGGTACAGCAAGTGGGTCAAAGACATTCCCGTTCATTTTCCCTCTTTTTGGGTGATGGCGGTGCTCTTTTCATTTGTGCTGACCGGTTCATACGTCCGGACGCTGTTAAAGGAAGCGGACCTCGTGTTTCTGCTGCCGCTTGAACCGAAAATGGGGACATACTTTAAGCATTCATTTAAGTACAGCTATCTGTCACAGCTGTTTCCGCTTATTGCTCTGTCGCTTGTATGCATGCCTCTGTTTTTCGCTGTAAGTCCGGGGGCGTCGCTTGCGTCGTATGCCGCCATATTTATTCAGATGCTGGCGGTAAAAGCGTGGAATCAGGCCATGGAGTGGCGGATGACGTTTATGAATGACAGAAGCATGAAAATGATGGATGCGGTCATACGCTTTATCTGCAATATGCTGCTTTTATACTTCGTCTTACAGTCGTTTTATGTGTACGCTGCCGCCGTCTACATTGTGATGGCCGGCCTTTATGTGTATTTCACATCGGCCGCAAAACATAAATCATTAAAATGGGAAGCTCATATTGAATATGAATTAAGAAGGAAGCAGCGGTTTTACAGAATCGCCAATCTGTTTACCGATGTGCCTCACCTGAAAAAACAGGCAAAACGCCGGGCGTATCTCGACTTTTTGCTCAGAATGATTCCGTTTGAGCAGCGGAAAACGTTCTCCTATATGTATGCGCGGGCCTTTCTGCGTTCAAATGATTATCTCGGCATTCAGGTCAGGCTCACGATTATTTTTATCCTGATTATTATGCTCGTTTCCGCCAATCCGTGGATCACGGCGGCGTTAACCGTATTTACCGTCTTTATTACAGGAATACAGCTTCTTCCGCTGTTCGGGCATTTTCATCATCTTTCTCTGCAGGAGCTTTACCCGGTCAATCAGAAAGCGAAGCTGCAAAGTTTCTTTTCGCTGATGAAATCGTCATTAACCGTGCAGGCGCTGCTGTTCTGCGCAGCGTCAGCCTATGCCGCGGGAGTCAGCGGGGCGCTGTATGCGGCCGTTGCTTCAGCCGTTCTGATTTTTGTGATCATGCCATCGTATATGGGCGGAAGATTGAAAAAGTACGGCAAGCTGTAATCAATCGGGTTTTTGAAACCTCAATGAAAGAAGGAGACACAGATGACCGACGATCAGCAGCTGGTACAGGAAGCACTGCAATGGAAAGCGCGTTTTTTGCGCAAAGATTCCATGCTTGAACGCTTTTCTAAAGGAATGCAGGCGAAAATAAATGAGCGGATTCCCGAAAAAATTCATGCCGTCATCACAGAAAGCATTAAAAAAATGACCGAAGCAACAATGGCGGGTTCAAATCTGGTGAAAAGCAAGCGGGATACAAACGGTATGACGCTTGCTGAAAAAGATGCTCTCGCCAGACAAACCATCGCATCGTACCAAAAGGTCGCGGCAGCTGAAGGTATCGGTACGGGGGCCGGCGGAATTTTTTTAGGAATGGCTGATTTTCCTTTGCTGCTATCCATTAAAATGAAATGTCTGTTCGATCTTGCCTCCATTTACGGCTATGATGTGAAAGACAGGGATGAGCGATTGTTTTTGCTGTTTATTTTTCAGCTGGCTTTCTCAAGCGGTGAACAGCGGAAACGCATATACTCAATGATTGAACAGTGGGATTCGAAAAAGCATGATGTCGATTGGAGAGTTTTTCAGCAGGAATACCGCGATTATCTGGACGTGGTGAAATTGTTTCAGCTTTTGCCGGTCGTCGGAGCCGCCGTGGGCGGAGCGGCCAATTATAAACTGCTGTCACAGCTCGGTGAGACGGCAAGGCACGTTTTTCATTTAAGAATTACAACAGCCGGTACGTAATGTACCGGCTGTTTTTTTTATGTCAGCGGGGGTAGCTTACCGCGGCGCCGATAAGCACCTTGGCGGCTGTCAGCATCGCTTTTTCATTAAAATCAAATTTCGGGTGGTGATGAGGATAAACGGTTTCCGCGTTTTCTAAAGCGGCGCCCGTAAAGAAAAAAGCGCCTTTTGTATGCTGCAGATAATAGGAAAAATCCTCTCCCGCCATCTGCGGCTCTCCTTCAACGACTTTCGTAACGCCGTCTGTTTCCGCTGCGGCTGCCGCCGCGTGCGCCGCTTCCTCAGGATGATTGACGACGGCGGGATAGCCGCGTTTGAAACGATATTCATAGGAAGCGGAGTGCATGGAACAGATTCCTTTTACGACGGCTTCTATTTCTGCTTCGAGCAGGCCGCGCACACTTTCGTCAAACGAGCGGACGGTGCCTGAAATGACTGCCTGATCGGCAATCGCATTAAACGGATTTTCAGCGGTGAACGAGCCGGCTGAGATGACGGCCGGCTGCACCGGATTTACCCGCCGGCTGACGATATGCTGAAGAGCCGTGACGATTTGTGAGCCGATTAAAACGGCGTCCTTCGTATCGTGAGGGATCGCACCGTGACCGCCTTTGCCGATGACTTTAATCGTAAAGCCGTCAGCGGCGGCCATTACTGGGCCCGGGCGGCATAAGACCGTTCCGACGGGTTCAGTCGCCCATAGGTGTGTGCCGAAAATGGCATCGACATGTTCGAGGCAGCCGTCCTCAATCATTGCTTTTGCTCCGCCGGGAGATAATTCCTCAGCGTGCTGGTGGATCATCACAAATGACCCTTTCAGTTTTTCCCGGTTGCGGTACAGCACTTTTCCGGCCGCGAGCAGAGCCGCCGTATGGCCGTCATGCCCGCAGGCGTGCATGACGCCGGGAATTTGTGAAGCATAGGGCACATCTTTTTCATCCTGTATCGGCAAAGCGTCAAAATCAGCTCTGAGTGCCACGACCGGTCCCGGTTCACCGCCTTCAATACAGGCTGTGACACCGTTGCCCCCGACATTCGTCCGGATGGGGACGCCGAGCTTTTCATAAAATGAGGCGATGAACGCCGGTGTTTTTTTCTCCTTAAAGGATGGCTCGGGATTCATGTGAAGGTGACGCCTGATTTCAACCATTTCCTCATACAGCCCGTCAAGCTGAGCGTTTAAGCTTTTTTGAAGTGTCGTTAACGTCAAAAGCGATGCCCCCTCGTCTGCTTTTCCCATGATTGTATAGAAAATGTCAGAAGATTTCAATCTTTTTGCTACGGGAGAATGATGATGGCGGCGATGGTCGTGACGATAAGTCCGGCCGCAACAGGGATAAAGTTTTTCCTGGCAAGCTCAAACGGGTCAACTTTACAAATAGCCGCAGCGGGAATCAGTGCCCAAGGGACCAATGTTCCGCCTCCGACCCAGATCGCTGAAATCTGGCCCAGCGCCGTTAAAACGGCCGGGTCCGTATGAAGCGCGGCAGAAAACAGCTTTGCCATCGAGCCTGCAAGAGATATACCGGAAAACCCTGACCCGTCGAGCCCGGTAATCGCACCGACTGCGGCCAGGGCGATGCCGGCGAATTCTCCGGACATCGGAAAAGAATGGGACAGGGCCAGTCCGAGGTCATTGACGATTCCCGCAGACCCTTTCGGCAGCGGGGTGTTCAAAATATTTTTAAACCCCGCGTCACCGAGATAAAAGAAGGCCGCGATCGGAATGACGGGGCCGAATACTTTAAAGCCGAATTGAAAACCGCCGATAAAATACTCGGTGATCTTTTCTAAATGCCGCTCTTTATATACAATGAAATGAATGATCAGGAGAATGCCGATCGCGGTTCCTCCGACGAGTGCCGTCGCATCGTTTCCTTGGAGGCGGTATACGATCATGCAGATAATATCGGCGAGAAAAACAAGCGGAATGAAAACCGCCAGGATCACCCTGAGTTTTTTCGGCAGATACATACTTGTGTCCAAAGAACCGGAGCTGTCCAAGGAGAGGGGGGCCTTCGTTTTTTTTCGATCCCGCATGATGAGGAAGAAAGCGGTGATTGTCGTCGTTAACCCCATGATCAAAACAAGCGGAATACTTGCCTGCATGACATCGCTCACTGGGATGCCCGCGGCATCGGCCGTTAATTTCGGGGCCGCCTGAATGACGTAATCCCCCGATAAAGCGAATCCGTGGCCGAACAGGTTCATCGCCATAGCCGCAGCGATCGGAGAAAGGCCCGCCCGGATCGCTGCGGGAAGCAGCACAGCGCCGATCAGCGCCACCCCGGGTGACGGCCAGAAAAAAAGAGAGATGGCAAACATCAGACAGCCGATAACCCAATACGCGACAGCCGGCCCTTTCATCAGCTTTGCAAACGGAGAAATCATCGCTTCATTAATACCGGTTTTGGTCAAAAGGCCGCTCATCGCCACGATAAAACAAATGATAAAAATCGTCGGCAGCAATTCTCCGGCGGCATACGTAAAGCTGTGAAACAGGCTGCTGACCGAAGCGGAGAATGAATGCGTCGTCCATAGCGCAATCACAAAAATGCCGGCGAGTGAAATAAAGGTTGTATCTTTTCTGAGAAGCATAAAAACGATAATGGCCGCGATAAAAGCAACATAAAGCAGATGTACCGAGTAGACGCCGATCCCCAATTGAACCACTCCGTTTATAAATAGGATTGCTACAGGGTATTCATAGGCGGGCGGAAGGTGCAAAGAAGGATGCGTAAAATCGGGACATCAAAAAAGCCGGAGAATCTCCGGCGGTTTTCAGTCTATTGCGTAATAAGCGGTTACATAAGACGGACGGGAAAAAATAGACGTCGTGTCGATACCGGCAGATGTTCCGCGTTTTTTATGAGCTTCCTGATAAGAGTTTGACTGCTGCCAATCCTGAAAGGCTTTTTCCTCTTCCCACAGGGTCAAAATGACATACGTATCGCCTTCGAGCGGTCTTAATACGCGGATGGCTTTAAAACCGGGTTCATTTTCCACTTTGCCGGCGCGGTTTTTAAACCGGTTTTCAAACAGCGGACGGCCTTCCTGGGTAACGGCGATGTTGTTGAGGACGGCGTAGCCCGGATTTTTGATTTCCCCGACGCTGTCGATGCTTTCATAGGAATGGGGCGCCTGAAAAACGGTTTCTCCATTTGTTTCATGAATTAAAACCGCATTATCCTCCCTTTGCATCAGCACCATATTCTCACTCGGGTGTTTCTTGGCAATCGTCTTTAAAAAATCGGCTGTCCCGTATGTAATATAAACCTTCATATCAGCCACCTCCTGCTTGCTAGTATATCAAAAGAGTGGTATAAGTTTCTATTGGCGACTCATTCTGACATAATTCGAAACAATATTTCCCATACTACAAGTTAAGAAAGGCGAGGTGACTTATGCTGAAAAAGAAAAAAAGATTCTTTATTCCGGCTGTAATTGCGGCGGCAACCGCTTTTCTCGCGTTAATCGGATACATTATCATTATATTTCTCGGCCATTATGTCATCGATGAAAAGAAATTAATACTGCACGCATCTTCAAAAATCGTCGATCAAGACGGTGATGAAATCGCGAGCCTCTATACGGAAAATCGTGAGCCGGTATCCATTCAGCAGGTTCCGGAAGATGTGAGAGATGCCTTTATCGCCGTTGAAGATAAACGGTTTTACGAACATCACGGCATTGATGTGAAGTCTGTCGGCCGGGCGGTGTTCCGGGATGTTTTAGCAGGCGGCAAGGTGGAGGGCGGAAGCACGATCACCCAGCAGCTGGCGAAAAACATTTTTCTGACTCATGATAAAACATTTTTGCGCAAGACGAAGGAAGTCATTATCGCCATCAATCTTGAGCGTGATTACAGCAAGGACAAGCTGCTTGAAATGTACCTGAACCAGCTTTATTTCGGCCATGGCGTTTACGGCATTCAAGCCGCGTCCCACTACTACTTTAATAAAGAAGTAAAAGATTTAACCGTTGCGGAAGGAGCCGTTCTGGCAGCGATTCCGAAGGCGCCATCTCTTTATTCGCCGATTCAGCATCCGGATAAAAATAAAGAACGGCGCGATACGATTCTTGCAATGATGAACGATCAAGGCTATATCAGCGCCAAGGAAGCCGTCAGAGCCCAGGGCCGGACATTGGGGCTTAATGTCAAGAAAACATCAGAAACGCCTTGGTTTGACAGTTATATCGATCTTGTCATCAAGGAGGCGGAAGACCGTTATTCGATGTCAGGAGAACAGCTGCTTCAAGGCGGTTATACGATCCGGACGTCACTTGATTCCAAGCTGCAGAAAACGGCATATACCCTCATGAAGGAAAGCGGCTATTTTCCGGGGACGGATCAGGCGGCAGAGGGAAGCGCCGTCTTTATTGATAATAAAACCGGAGGCGTGCGCGCGGCGGTCGGCGGGCGCGACTACGTGACAAAAGGATACAACAGGGTTACGGCGAAGCGGCAGCCGGGCTCAACGTTTAAGCCGATTGCCGTATACGGGCCCGCCATGCAGGAAGACAAGTTCAAACCGTATTCGCTTCTCCAAGACAAACTGACGTCCTACGACGGGTATGAACCGAAAAATTATGACGGACAGTACAAGGGGGAAGTGACGATGCAGGATGCGATCACTTACAGCATAAATGCGCCCGCTGTCTGGACATTGAAGCAGATCGGCGTGGATACGGGAAAATCGTATCTTGAGAAAAACGGCATGAACATTTCTGACAACGGACTCGCGATTGCGCTGGGCGGTCTGTCTGAAGGCGTCACTCCGCTTCAGCTTGCCGGAGCTTATCATACCTTTGCGGCAAACGGAATGTATACGAAGCCATTTTTTATAGAGAACATCACGGACGAAGACGGAGAAACGTTATCCGGGCCTGAAAACGGCAAAACGCGCGTCTTCAGCGGACAGACGGCATGGAATATGACGAGAATGCTTCAGCAGGTCGTAAAAGAAGGAACCGCTTCACAAGGCAGCTATCAAGGTGACCTGGCGGGGAAAACCGGCACGACCACATTTACCGGCATCCCCGGCGCGACAAAGGACGCCTGGTTTGCGGGATACACTCCCGGACTGACGGGAGCCGTCTGGATGGGCTATGACAAAACGGATAAAACCCATTATCTGAAAGGCGGCAGCCAATACCCGGTCAGACTCTTTAAAGATATCGTCACAAAAGCGGGTGAAAACGGCCGGACATTCAAAAAGCCTGAAAATGTGAAGGAACTGGGCAGCCCGATTGAGCTGGAGGCGGTAAAATCCCTGTCGGCCCGTTATACATTTAAGGCGATGGGACTGATTACGGTTCAATTAAAATGGGATATTCAAAAGGATGATCGGGTTGTTTACCGAATATATGAGAAGAAAGACGGAAAAGACAAGCTTCTGGATTCGGTGAAAGGAAAAGGCAGCTTTGACATACCGTACGCCAATCTGTTTTCAGGGGCCTCATACAAAGTCGTTCCATTTAATTCGCAGACGAATCAAGAAGGAGAGGGAACGGAATACGTTCAGCCGAAGCTTTTTTCTTCTTAATCATGAATTCGGCGATTTTTTGAACATTAAGCCTCAATTCTATACCATTCAGAAAAAACAAGGTATAGTGTAATGGGCGAAGAACACGAACGTATGGTTGCAGGAGGAAAGGTGGAAATTCAGATGAGTAAACGAGAAGCGTTTAATGATACGTTTTTAAAAGCGGCACGGGGAGAAAAAACAAATCACGTCCCTGTCTGGTACATGAGACAGGCGGGGAGGTCTCAGCCGGAATACCGCAAGCTGAAAGAAAAGTACGGCTTAGTCGAAATTACGCATCAGCCCGAGCTGTGCGCGTATGTGACGAGGCTCCCGGTCGAGCAGTACGGAGTGGACGCTGCCATTTTATATAAAGATATTATGACGCCTCTTCCTTATATCGGAGTGGATGTTGAAATAAAAAACGGAATCGGCCCGGTGATCGATCAGCCGGTGCGCTCTGCTGCGGATATTGAAAAGCTCGGCGAACTGAATCCCGAACAGGATGTTCCTTACGTGCTGGAAACGATCCGATTACTCGTAAACGAACAGCTGAATGTTCCGCTCATCGGTTTTTCGGGAGCGCCTTTTACGCTGGCCAGTTATATGATTGAAGGCGGGCCTTCTAAAAATTACAACAAAACAAAAGCGTTTATGCACAGTATGCCGCAAGCGTGGCAAATGCTGATGGACAAGCTCGCGGACATGATTATCGTTTATGTAAAAGCGCAGATTAATGCCGGCGCAAAAGCCATTCAGATTTTTGATTCATGGGTCGGCGCGCTGAACCGCGAAGATTACCGGCAGTTTATAAAACCGGTGATGGACAGAATATTCCGGGAGCTTTCAGCAGAGCAAGTTCCGCTGATCATGTTCGGCGTAGGCGCAAGCCACCTGGCCGGGGATTGGCATGACCTTCCTCTTGATGTCGTCGGTCTTGATTGGAGACTCGGCATAGATGACGCCAGAAAACAAGGCATTACAAAAACGGTTCAGGGCAATCTTGATCCGTCGCTTCTTCTTGCGCCTTGGGAAGTCATCGAGAAAAAAGCGAAAGCGATACTTGATCAAGGCATGAAAACGGACGGGTTTATTTTCAATTTAGGGCACGGCGTATTCCCTGATGTCAATCCGGCAACGCTGAAAAAGCTGACGGCGTTTGTACATGAATATTCCGCGGCCAAAAAAACGGAACAATCTTCCTGAGCAGATCGTTGGTTATAAGAAGATTTTCCTGTCAAAATCAAGGTAGACAGACCATCAAAAGAGGTGTTTAACAAAATGAGCAGCAAAAAGAAAATGGGACTTCTCGTCATGGCTTACGGAACGCCTTACAAAGAAGAAGACATAGAACGTTATTATACACATATCAGACGCGGAAGAAAGCCGGAGCCGCACATGCTTCAAGACTTAAAAGACAGATATGAAGCGATCGGAGGCATTTCTCCGCTGGCAAAAATCACGCAGGAGCAGGCGGAGAAGCTCGCACAGCGTTTAAATGAAATCCAGGACGACGTAACATTCAAAGTGTACATCGGATTAAAACATATTGAACCGTTTATTGAAGACGCGGTGGCGGACATGCATAAAGACGGCCTTACAGAAGCTGTCAGCCTTGTGCTCGCCCCTCATTTTTCAACATTCAGCGTCCAGTCATACAACAAACGCGCGAAAGAAGAAGCGGAGAAGCTCGGCGGCTTGACCATCAAGTCTGTTGAAAGCTGGTATGATGAACCGAAATTCGTTGATTATTGGGTCGGCCAGGTGAAGAAAACGTATGAATCAATGCCGAAAGAAGAACGGGATGACGCGATGCTGATCGTCTCAGCGCACAGCCTTCCTGAAAAAATTAAAGAATACGGCGATCCGTATCCTGACCAGCTGGAGGAATCCGCAAAACTGATTGCCGAAGGCGCCGGAATTACCGATTACGCAGTCGGCTGGCAAAGCGAAGGGAACACCCCTGATCCGTGGCTCGGGCCGGATGTGCAGGATCTCACGCGCGAGCTGTATCAAAAGCATCCTTATAAAGCATTTGTATACGTGCCCGCAGGCTTCGTTGCCGATCATTTAGAGGTGCTTTACGATAATGATTATGAATGCAAAGCTGTGACCGAAGAAGTCGGCGCAAGCTACTATCGTCCGGCCATGCCGAACGCACAGCCTGAATTTATCGACGCGCTTGCAGCGGTCGTGCTGAAAGAGCTGGACAAGTAGAATTAAACGGTAAAGAAGGCGATAAAAATGAGTGGCGATAAAAAACATCTGGTCATCATCGGCGGCGGCATAACGGGACTAGCCGCCGCCTTCTACATGGAAAAAGAAATCAAGGAAAAACAGCTGCCGCTTGAGGTCACCCTGATCGAAGCGGGCCCGAGAGCGGGCGGCAAAATTCAGACGGCGCATAAAGACGGCTACATCATTGAGCGGGGGCCGGATTCTTTTTTAGAAAGGAAAAAAAGCGCGCCGCAGCTCGTTAAGGATTTGGGGCTTGAGCATCTGCTCGTCAACAATGCGACCGGCCAGTCTTACGTGCTCGTCAATGAGACGCTTCATCCGATGCCGAAGGGCGCGGTGATGGGCATTCCGACCAAAATCGCTCCGTTCATCTCCACCGGTTTATTTTCTGTACCCGGAAAAGCTCGGGCGGCGCTTGACTTTGTCCTGCCTGCGAGCAAACCGAAGGAAGATCAGTCTCTGGGTGAATTTTTCCGCAGACGCGTCGGTGACGAAGTCGTTGAGAATTTAATAGAACCGCTATTATCAGGGATTTATGCCGGAGATATTGATAAGCTGAGCCTCATGTCCACGTTTCCGCAATTCTATCAGACTGAGCAAAAGCACAGAAGCCTGATTCTCGGTATGAAAAAATCACGTCCGCAGCCTTCGGGACAGCAGCTGACGGCCAAAAAGCAGGGCCAGTTTTTAACGCTGACGACAGGGCTTCAAACGTTGGTGGAGGAGCTGGAAAAGCAGCTTACGCTGACAAAGGTGATGAAAGGAACGAAAGTCACCCATATCGGCCGCGAGGAGAAAGGATATTCCGTGACGCTTGATAACGGCAAAGTGCTCTATGCGGAAGGATGCATAGTGACAGCCCCGCATAAAGCCGCGGCGAAAATGCTTTCTGATCTGCCGGCGGTTTCATGTCTCAAAGACATGCATTCTACGTCCGTTGCCAACGTCGCCTTAGGTTTTCCTGAGGGAGCCGTCAAAATGGAGCATGAAGGTACGGGATTCGTTATCTCAAGAAACAGCGATTTCTCCATCACGGCCTGCACATGGACGAATAAAAAATGGCCGCACGCGGCGCCGGAGGGCAAAACACTTCTCAGGGCGTACGTCGGAAAGGCCGGAGATGAATCCATCGTAGATCTTTCAGATAACGAGATCATTAAAATCGTAATGGAAGATTTGAAAAAAGTAATGAAAATAAATGGCGAACCGGAAATGACCTGTGTGACCCGCTGGAACGAAAGCATGCCGCAATACCATGTCGGCCATAAGGAGCGCATCAAAGAGTTCAGAGATGCGCTGAAAGCTTCCTATCCGGGCGTATACGCGACGGGCGCGTCTTTCGAAGGGGTGGGCATCCCCGACTGTATCGACCAGGGAAAAGCCGCCGTATATGATTCACTCGCTTATTTATTTGAAACGTACCAGCCTCCGTTATCGTAAAACGGAGGTTTTTTGCATGTTCCCGTTCTGTAAAGGGAACACCAATAAAGAGAAAAAACATTTGAATCTTCTTTGCGACTGTGATAAGTTATCTTATGTACAAAATGACTAAAACGTTCAAACGGTCAATTTAACGAGGTGGGGAACATGTCCGTCGATCGGAAAAAGCTCATTCTGGAAGCGGCAACGAAGTCTTTTACACAATTCGGCTACAAAGCAACGACAATGGATCTGGTGGCAAAGCTTGCAAATGTGGGGAAGGGAACCATCTACACGTTTTTCAAAAACAAAGAAGAACTGTTTGATGATATTTTCACCACTATTTTAAGAGAAATGAAGGAACACGCAGACGAAGCGATGAAACCGGAGCTTTCATTTCACGAAAATGTTCACCGGGCGCTTGTCGCGATTTTGGAATTCAGAAAAACACACCAGCTGACTATTAAAATTTTTCAGGAGAACGCCGAGATTGGTACAATAGCCGTTCAGGATGTCATTGCGAAAATGGAGCGGGCCATTCTGTCATACATTAAAGAAAAGATAGAAACAGCCATTGAAAACGGAAGCATTAAACCGTGTGATCCGGAACTGACCGCTTTTGTGATGCTCAAGCTCTACATCGCGCTGATATTTGACTGGGAAAAAAACCATCCGCCTCTTGAAAAAGAGACGATCGCCGAATTGCTGGAAATGTATGTTGGTCAAGGATTATCTAAATAATAGATGATCCTTCACTTTTTAGGTGCCGTGACCGTTTTGTCAAATGAGTCAGTTTGCGGAAGGAGGCAACAGGGTTGAATACAATAAAAAGCCAGTGGAAAGACATTGTAACGAACAAGAAACTGTTAATCCCCATCATTGCCATATTATTCGTTCCGCTGATCTACAGCGGAGTGTTTTTGAAGGCGTACTGGGACCCGTACGGCACGGTGGATCAGCTGCCGGTTGTCGTTGTCAACCAGGATAAAGGGGCGGACTACGAAGGGAAACATCTTCAGATCGGTGACGATCTTGTGAAAGAGTTAAAGAAAAATGATAATTTTGATTGGCATTTTTCAAACGATCTTGATCAATCGTTAAAGGACTTATTAAATGCTAAATATTATTTATTGGTCGAGATTCCTGAAGATTTTTCTAAAAACGCCAGCACGGTAATGGATAAAAATCCGAAGAAGCTGGATCTGAAATATCATACGAATGCCGGATCAAACTATGTCGGCGCGACAATCGGAGAAAAGGCGATCGACAAGCTGAAAGCCTCCGTGTCGAAAGAAGTGACGGAGCAATACGCAAAAGTCATTTTTGACAATTTTAAAGATATTGCCAAAGGACTCGGCAAAGCCAGCAGCGGCGCCAAGAAAATAGACGACGGCACGAAAAACGCGAAAGACGGCAGCGCCAAGCTGAAGGAAAATTTAGCGAAGCTTACTGAAAGCACCGCCACCATCGGCGATAAAACGCAGCAGCTTGCAGACGGAGCGGCGAAAGTGACAAGCGGAATTCAAACGCTTGACAGCTCTATCGCAAAACTTCAGAGCGCAAGCGCCGAAATTCAAGATAAATCAGGACAGATTGCTTCAGGAGGAGGCCAAGTGGCCAGCGGGCTGAAAACGAGCCTTGACGCACAAAAGCAGCTCCAGCAAAAGCTTCCGGATTTAACGAATGGATTAAGCGCGTTAAACAGCAAGGCGCAGGAAGTGTCGCAAAAAGCGGCGGCATTTGAAGATGCGATCAATTCAGTCAACCTCTCAGATATTGAAAAAGCGGTTGGCGAGCTTGAGCAGACTGAAAAGGAATTGCAGCAGTTTAAGAAAAAGCTTTCTGATCTGAAAAACAGCCTGGATGCCCGGGATGACGCGGTCAAAAAGGTGATTAAGGACAGTGATTTCTTAACGGATGAGCAAAAAGCGAAACTTGTTCAGCTTCTGAATGAGAAGCTTCCGAAGGCCGACCTTCCGGATTTAGACAATATCGTCAGCCAGCTTCCGTCCGGCGGAGATATCCAGCTTCCGGATATGTCAGTCATAAAAAGCGCGCTGGCAGATGTAAAAGCGAAGGCTGATCAGCTGAAAGCACTGCCTCAGTCCACATCGAAACTGTATAACGGCGCGGCGGCGGTACAAGACGCGATTAACCAGCTGACGGCTGGAACTGATAAATTGTACAGCGGAGCGCAGACCGTCTTTGAAAGCCAAAACAAATTGACGGCCGGTATCGGCGAATACAACAGCAAGTTCGGACAGCTCAAATCAGGATCAGAAGCGTTAGTGTCAGGGAGCGGCCAGGTGTCTGGCGGCTTAACGAAACTGCTGGACGCGCAAAACAAAATCCATGACGGCTCGTCCAAAATTGAGCAGGGTCAAGCGTCTCTCGGCACCGGTTTAAGCAAGCTTTTAGACGGCACCGGACAATTGTCCAGCCAGCTGAAAGATGCGGCTGATCAAACCGGGGACATTAAGACAGATGACAAAACGTACAGCATGTTTGCCGATCCGGTAAAAACGGACGATAACGCGATTCATTCCGTGCCTAACTACGGTACCGGACTGACGCCTTATATTCTCTCTATGGGCTTGTATGTCGGCGGATTGATGCTGACGGTCGTATTCCCTCTGAGTGAAGCTTCAGGGCGTCCGAGAAACGGTTTTGAATGGTTCCTCAGCAAATTCAGCGTCATTCTGCTCGTCGGACTGATTCAATCCGTTATAGTCGCCACGGTTCTGTTAAAAGGAATCGGGCTTGATGTGGAAAGCACTTGGAGATTCTATCTCTTTACGATGATTACCAGCATCGCATTCCTGTCGATGATTCAATTATTGGCGACAACGATGGGAAATCCGGGACGCTTTATCGCTGTCATCATTCTGGTGCTCCAGCTTGGGGCAAGCGGAGGAACCTTCCCGCTTGAACTCCTGCCGGGATTCTATCAAGTGATTCACGGGGCACTGCCGATGACTTACAGCATCAACGGGTTCCGTGCCGTCATTTCAAATGGCGATTACGGCTATATGTGGCAGCAGGCATCCATTCTGTTGGGCATCGCCGTTGTCATGATCGCGCTGACCATCGTGTATTTTACGGTGCAAAGCAAAAAAGAACACAAAACGGAAGAAGAAATAACAGCATAAGAAAAAGAGGCGCTGAGCAGATGCTCAGGGCCTCTTTTTTTTGATTTCGATTAAAATCCCCATCTCACCAACAGTCCGGTATACGTCAATCCGCCGCCGAATCCGAACAATACCAGCGTCTGGCCTTCCGACAGTTTTTTTGCTTTCACAGCTTCATCCAAAGCGAGAATAATAGAAACCGATGAAGTGTTGCCGTAATATTCAACGCTTGTCAATGTCCGTTCAAGCGGGAAGGGCAGTTTTTCACAGATGGATTCGATCATCCGCATGTTGGCGCTGTGAGGAACGAACCAATCCAGATCGTCTTTTGAAAAGCCGGCTTTTTCTAAAAGGGCATTGCATTCCTCAGGCACGGTTCTGGCCGCCCATTTATATACTTCGCGCCCGTTTTGCACCATATTTCCTCCGCCTTTAAGCGGCTCGCCGTTTAATTCTGCGCTCAGTCCCGTGCGATACAGCACGTCCGCGCTGCCTCCCGCTGTTCCTTGCACGGCTGCCAAAAAGCCCGGCGCTGATTCGTCGCGTTCCACCAATAGGGCGCCAGCAGCGTCTCCAAAAAGAACGCAGGTCGTCCGGTCAGTATAATCCGTTACCTTTGATAATGTTTCACCGGCAATGACAATCACTTTTTGATGGGAACCGGCGGTAATTAATGCGTCTGCGAGCTGAAGGCCGTAAGTGAGTCCGGCGCATGTGGCGTTAATATCAAGCGCCCCCGTGTGCGGCCAGCCGAAGTAAGCCTGCACGCGTGCCGCGGTGCTTGGAAACGCATAGTCCGCCGTCGTTGTGGCGACAAGGATCATATCGACATCATCAAGAGTTCCGCTGTATCGTTCTGCAAGATTTTTCACCGCTTCCACACACAAATCCGATGTGAATTCATGTTCGCCGGCAATGCGTCTTTCCTTCATACCGGTGCGCTGGACGATCCATTCATCAGATGTATCGACGATGCGCTCCAAATCCGCGTTTGTTAATCGGCGTGCCGGAGCATATGTACCGATTGCTGTAATTTTAGATTTTGACATGAAAAAATCACTCCTTTATATCAGATTATAACACCTGATATTATTACTTGGTACTAATTTTAATAAAAAAACCCAAGCAGCATCCGCTGTTTGGGGAGCATGAGAATTTTATTTGTAAAACGGGCTTGTGTGAACGATTACCAATGACGGCAGCAGCGGCGGCATGAATGATGATGCTTCTTTTTGTCTTTCTTCTTTTTGTCTTTCTTCTTTTTGCAAGGGTCTTCTTTTTTCTTTTTACAGTGATCTTTTTCTTTTTTACAGCACCAGAAGGCTGCACCAGACCAATCATCCTCAAACCAATCCTCAAACCAATCATTATGAAACCTTTTCCGCTTGTGCGGTTTACGGCTGATCATACATTTCCCTCCTATGCTCATGCTCCCTTCATTCTATGAAAAAAGAGCAGGAAAAGATTGGACGGGTTATGGATCAAAAGAGTATATTTTAAGAAGAATAAAATTGATAGGAGGAATGACCTGTGGAAAATATGAAACATACGATGGAACTGATTAAAGAACTGGTGTCGATTCCGAGTCCGACGGGCAATACATACGAGGTTATCGCCTATACAGAAAGTCTTTTAAAAGAATGGGGCGTCTCCTCTTACAGAAACCGCAAAGGCGGTCTTTTTGTCACAATTCCCGGCCGTGATGACAAGAAACACAGATTGCTGACGGCGCATGTCGATACGCTCGGCGCGATGGTAAAGGAAATAAAGTCGGACGGCCGGCTGAAGATTGACTTGATCGGCGGCTTCCGATATCACTCGATTGAAGGGGAATATTGCGAGATCCAAACTTCTTCCGGCAAAACCTATACAGGCACCATCTTAATGCATCAGACTTCAGTGCACGTCTACAAGGACGCCGGCAAGGCAGAGCGGAATCAGGAGAATATGGAAGTCCGCCTTGATGAGCCTGTCCGGACGAAGGAAGAGACGTCCGAGCTCGGCATCAGGGTCGGCGATTTCATCTCATTTGACCCGCGCGTGCAGATTACGCCGAGCGGCTTTATTAAGTCCCGGCATCTTGATGACAAAGCGAGCGTGGCTCTGCTCTTGAATTTAATCCGCCGCATCACGGAAGAGAAAATCGAACTTCCGTATACGACGCATTTTCTGATTTCTAATAATGAAGAAATCGGCTACGGCGGCAATTCCAACATTCCTCCTGAGACCGTCGAATACTTGGCTGTTGATATGGGAGCGATCGGCGACGGCCAGTCTACGGATGAATATACCGTCTCCATTTGCGTGAAGGATGCGAGCGGACCGTACCATTATCAGCTCAGAAAACATCTGGCCGGGCTTGCGGAGCGCTATGGCATTGATTATCAGCTTGATATTTATCCGTATTACGGTTCTGATGCCTCAGCAGCCATCCGTTCGGGCCATGACATCGTTCACGGGCTGATCGGCCCGGGAATTGACGCTTCACACGCTTTTGAACGCACGCATGAATTATCGCTTCTTAATACGGCGAAGCTTTTGCACCGGTACGTTCTATCGCCGATGGCATAAAAAACCCTGCGCGGAAATCATTCCGTGCAGGGTTTTCATTTTAACCTGAAATGGTTGTGTTTTGTTCTGTTTTGGCGAGGCTCATGACCTTCGCGCCTTTAACGGGATCATACTGGCCTTCCCATTTTGACATCACAACGGATGCCAGCGCGTTTCCGGTCAGATTGACGACCGTGCGGGCCATGTCCATAATCCGGTCAACACCGGCGATGAATGCAAGGCCTTCTGCAGGAATGTTGAATGCGCCTAATGTCGCAAGCAGGACGACGAAAGAAGTCCCGGGCACGGCAGCCATTCCTTTGGAAGTGACCATCAAGACAAGCACAAGGGTAATCTGCTGCCAAATGGACAAGTCAATGTGGTATACCTGAGCGAGGAATAAAGCGGCGATAGATTGGTACAGCACAGATCCGTCTAAGTTAAAGGTATATCCGATCGGCACAACAAAGGAAACAATACCTTTCGGACAGCCGATTTTCTCCATTTTTTCCATAACGCGGGGGAGTACGGTTTCGGAGCTTGACGTACTGAACGCTAATAAAATTTCATCCTTCATATAGGCGAGGAATTTGAAAATGTTTACTCCGGCAAGCTTTCCGACGATTCCGAATACAACAATGAGAAAGAAAGCCAAAGCTACATACACTAAACCGACCAGTTTACCGAGTGAAAGCAGGGAACTGAGCCCAAATTTGGAAACGGTAACACCAATCAACGCAAAAACACCAAACGGCGCAACTTTCATGACGAGGTTCACAACATGGAACATCGCATGAGAAACACCTTCAAAGAAGGCCAAGACAGGCTTTCCTTTTTCACCGATTGCCGAGATGCCGAGTGCAAACAGCACGGTAAAGCAGATGATGGCAAGCAGATCTCCTTCGGCTAATGATTGGAAGAAGTTTGTCGGTACGATATGCAGGAATGTGTCTGCGATAGATTTGTTATTTTGTTCTTTTTCTGTTTCAACATATTGACTGATATCTGTCTTTTGAGCTTCATGTATATTAACGCCTGTTCCCGGATGAAACAGATTCGCCAAAGCCAGCCCGAGAATAATGGCAAAAGTGGTAATGATCTCAAAATACAAAATCGTTTTGAAGCCTAATTTTCCGACTTGTTTTCCGCTTCCCGCGCCGGCAACGCCGATGATTAAGCTGGAGACGACAATTGGAATCACTATCATTTTGATTAAGCGTAAAAACAAATCGCCGATAGGCTGTAAATATGTTGGAATGGCGGGATTGCCGTACCAGATGACACCGACTACAACCCCTAGTATGAGTCCGACGAAAATTTGCGTCGCTAGTCCAAAGCGTAATTTTTTCATAGATTACCTCCCGAAGAAAAAAGTGCAATAAGTATCTAAAAAGATAGCTATTAGAACAAATTATAATAGAAAAGAAAACAATCCGTCTATAGAAAAATATAGATTGAAAATACTGAATCTTTTAAAACGTACAGATAATTGCTAATAATGGTGAATAACGCCCTATTCAGAAAGTATGATGACGGCCGAAAAAACGGGCGCCGCACAACTTAGAATTGTGCGGCGCCCTATTGTCACATATCCTTAATTTTCAAGCAGTCATTGCACAAATTAATGTGACACTCATACTGCTCAACAATCTCATTTCCGCATTCTTCGCATTTCTTACCGGGTAAATTTCTGAAAAAATCCGACATCTTTTCTAACATACCCATCCCTCTTTCATTGTTTTGTCTCTACATTGTATTATAACAGTTTCGGAAAATCAACGGCTGTTTTGGCACAATGTTTAAAACATGCAATTTGTACGAAAAATAGGTATATTGGAGGAAAGGATCTTTTTATCATAAACATTCGGAGGACCATATGAAAATTACAGTCATTGGATGCTGCGGCGGGTTTCCGGCCGCAAACGAAGCAACTTCAGGCTATCTGTTTCAGTCCGGCGGCTATTCTCTGCTCGTCGATTGCGGAAGCGCCGTATTATCAAAGCTGTTTGCCTATGTTCCGGCAGAAGAGCTTGATGCCGTCATTTTGTCCCATTATCACCATGATCACATCGCTGATATCGGGCCGCTTCAATTTGCCAAACAGGTCGGCTCCTTTCTCGGAAAAGGGACGCATGCACTGCCGATTTACGGGCATGATGCTGATATAGAACAGTTTGAGCGTCTTACATATAAAACGCATACGAAAGGAGTGGCCTATCAGCCGGACCGCCCGCTTTCTGCCGGGCCGTTCACCATTACCTTCCTGAAAACGGTGCATCCGGTCACTTGTTATGCGATGCGGATTACTGACGGTTCAGCTTCTGTTGTGTATACGGCTGATTCAAGCTACCAGGACGCGTTTATCCCGTTTGCGGAAAATGCCGATCTGCTGATCTGCGAGTGCAATTTTTACGCGGACCAGGACGGCACGTCAGCCGGCCATATGAACAGTTTGGAAGCCGGACGTATCGCGGAGGAGGCCGGAGCGGGGGAGCTGATTCTCACACATCTGCCTCATTTCGGCGAGCACCGGAAGCTGAAAGAAGAAGCGGAATCCGTGTTCGGGGGCGAAGTGACAATCGCCGCTTCCGGATTGAAGTGGGAGAAATAAAGGAGGAGCACCATGTTATTTATCGACAACCAAAACATAACCGACCCGAGGATCAACCTCGCAATCGAGGAATATTGCGTGAAGCATCTCGACCCTGAACAGACATACCTGCTGTTTTATGTCAATCAGCCGTCGATTATCATCGGGAAGAACCAAAACACAATAGAAGAAATCAATACGAAATACGTAGAAGATAACGGAATCATCGTCGTCCGCAGGCTGTCAGGAGGCGGCGCGGTTTACCATGACCTCGGGAATCTGAATTTCAGTTTTATCACCAAGGATGACGGCGACAGCTTCCACAATTTTAAAAAATTCACCGAACCCGTTATTCAGGCGCTGCGCCAGCTCGGTGTGGAAGCTGAATTAAGCGGCCGAAACGACATCGTCGCGGACGGCAGAAAAATTTCCGGCAATGCTCAATTTTCGACGAAAGGGCGTATTTTCAGCCACGGAACATTAATGCTGGATTCCGCCATTGATCATGTCGTGTCAGCCTTGAAAGTGAAAAAAGACAAAATCGAATCAAAAGGCATTAAGTCAATCAGAAGCCGTGTCGCCAATATCAGCGAGTTTCTTGATGACAAAATGACGGCGGACGAATTCAAAAAGCATCTGCTTCACCATATTTTTAATACAAATGATCTTTCCGAAGTGCCGGAATATAAACTGACCGATGAAGACTGGAAAGCGATCCGGAAGATTTCCGAAGAGCGCTATCAAAACTGGGACTGGAATTTCGGAAGGTCGCCCGCATTCAACCTTCAGCATTCGAAACGTTATCCGGTCGGATCGATTGATCTGCGTCTTGAAGTGAAAAAAGGAATCATTCAGGACTGCAAAATTTTCGGTGATTTCTTCGGTGCGAAAGATGTGAGTGAAGTCGAACAGGCGCTGACCGGAAAACAGTATGACAGAACCGCTATCAGGGAGGCGCTGGCCGGAATCGATCTGAAACAGTATTTCGGCAAAATAGAGCTGGAAGATTTCCTCGAGCTGATTTATTAGAACATTTGCCGAACGCATGATTTGAATCAGCGCCCGTTTTTGTGAAATGATAGAACCATAATGAATGGGGAGGGATCATGATGAAAGTATTTCTCATCGGAGCAAACGGGCAGATCGGACAGCGTCTGACCGGGCTGTTTCAAAAAGACGGCACGCATACGCTGCGGGCGATGGTCCGGAAAGAAGAGCAGAAAGAAGCGCTTCAAGCCGCAGGAACAGAAGCCGTTCTTGCAGATTTGGAAGGAAGCACGGAAGACATCGCGAAAGCCGCTGAAGGCTGTGACTCGATTGTATTTACCGCCGGATCAGGAGGAAGCACCGGATACGATAAGACGCTTCTGATTGATCTTGACGGAGCGGCGAAAGCGATAGAAGCGGCAAAGAAAGCCGGCATCAAGCGGTTCATTATGGTAAGCGCCCTTCAGGCTCATAACCGCGACAATTGGAATGAAGCGCTGAAGCCGTATTATGCCGCAAAGCATTATGCGGATAAAATTCTTGAAGCGAGCGGTCTGACGTATACGATTATCCGGCCGGGCGGGTTATTAAATGATCCCGGCACGGG
Source organism: Bacillus sp. SYZHCR11 (assembly GCF_057196865.1). NCBI lineage: Bacteria > Bacillati > Bacillota > Bacilli > Caryophanales > Bacillaceae > Bacillus > Bacillus sp. SYZHCR11. The sequence continues at coordinate 1,267,622 of NZ_JBXUND010000001.1, read as the reverse complement.
AAATATCAAAGCCGCGGCCGATTTAGAAAGAGGCTCCATTTCAAGAGACGATGTCGCCAAGACCGTTATCGCATCCCTTGATGAACCGAATACGTATGAAAAAGCGTTCGATCTGACAGCGGGCGGCACGCCGGTCAGTGAAGCGCTGAAACAATTATAGTTTCCGGTTTTACGGCACTCGGGGCTTTTTGCCCTTGAGTGTTTTTCTATATTTTTCTATAATAAAAGTGAACGTTTATTCCGGATAAATGAATGACTATTCATTCATTACATTTTTAAAGGGGTGGGAAAATGAATCTGGTTTCCAAATTGGAAGAAACGGCATCGCAGAAACCGGAAAAACCAGCTTGTCTGTTTCAAGATCAGTACATGACGTATGAGGAGCTGGCAGGTAAAATCAAAGCATTTGCAAACGGCTTGGAGGACAGGGGACTGAAAAAAGGGGATCATCTCGCGCTGCTGCTCGGAAATACGCCTGACTTTGTTATTGCGTTTTTCGGCGCGTTAAAAGCGGGAATTGTCGTCATACCTGTTAATCCGGCATACACACCTTCAGAAATCGCATACATGCTGAAAAACGGCGATGTCAAAGCGATCGCCGGCATCGACCTATTAATTCCCGTATTTGAAAGCCTGCACGGCTCGCTGCCGCTGCTGGAGCATATCATTATCAGCCAGACAGCAGAGAACGCTCCATCGACAGAAGACCCTCAATTGCGCTTAAAAATGACAACGTTTACAAAAATGCTCCGCCCGGCGGAGCGCAGCAGAACTTATCCGACATTGTCCAAAGACGATACTGCCGTCATTTTATACACCTCAGGGACGACCGGAAAACCGAAAGGCGCCATGCTCACCCATCAGAATCTTTTCTCCAATGCAAATGATGTCGCCGGATACTTAGGAATGAATGAGAAAGACAAAATTGTGGCGGCATTGCCGATGTTTCACGTTTTTTGTTTAACCGTTTGTATGAATGCGCCTCTGATGAGCGGAGCGTGTGTCTTAATCGAGCCGCAATTCAGCCCGGCTTCTGTGTTTAAACTGATTAAAAGCCGTCAGGCAACCATTTTTGCCGGCGTTCCGACGATGTATAACTATCTGTATCAATACGAGCACGGCAAGGCGGAGGATTTTGCGTCCGTCAGACTGTGCATTTCAGGCGGGGCCTCCATGCCGGTCGCTCTGTTGCAGACGTTTGAACAAACCTTTGACGTCACCATTCTGGAGGGATACGGACTTTCTGAAGCGTCTCCGGTTACTTGTTTTAATCCGTTTGACCGGGGGAGAAAGCCCGGCTCGATCGGGACGAATATTTTACATGTCGAAAATAAAGTCGTCGATACGCTCGGACGCGAATTGCCCGACCATCAAGTGGGAGAATTGATCGTGAAAGGGCCGAATGTGATGAAAGGCTATTACAAGATGCCCGAGGAGACGGAGCACGCGCTGAAAGACGGCTGGCTGTACACGGGTGATTTGGCGAAGCGCGACGAAGACGGTTATTTTTATATCGTCGACAGAAAAAAAGATATGATTCTCGTCGGCGGATACAATGTCTATCCGCGCGAAGTAGAAGAAGTGCTCTACAGCCATGAGGGCATTAAAGAAGCCGTGGTCATCGGCGTTCCTGACGCCAAAACGGGGGAAGCGGTGCATGCTTATATAGTGCCTGCGGACGGTGAGCTGACAGAGCAGGCGGTTTTCGATTACTGTGAAACACATTTGGCAAAATATAAGCGGCCGGCGGAAGTGGTTTTTCTTGATGAGATTCCGAAGAACGCGACCGGGAAGCTGCTGAGAAGGGCGGTCCGGGACATGCTTCCGAAATGACGGACGAAAAGCGAAGCCGGTGGCTTCGCTTTTACATGCTGATCCGGTCAGCTCTGCGATTCTTCCTTAATGATGCTTTGCACAAGCTTCGTATCATGCCGGGTCAGTTTGTAATACGTGTTTTTATACTTGTACATCATATAATTGCCGCCTTCGAGCCACATACTGAATGAATCAAAACGGTCTTCATGGTATTTGACCGTTCCGTCGTAATCGGGAGACACGCTTTTGGTCAGTTTGACTTGTTTTCCTTGGTTCAAGATATCGAGCATATCTTTTACATTCTGCCTGTCTTTAATTTTGATTTCTTTTTTTCCGTGCTCTGACAGAATAATCAGATCTGCGTTGCTTGATGGAAACACATCGCCGGTCCGGCTGTATACATAAAAGAAAGCAATAACCAAAAGGGCGATTACTACAATAAACGCGATTATTTTTTTCATATTCATCACTCCGTCTTTTAGTCTTTCCCGCTTCCTGTTGTTCCATTCTTTTCTGTTGTGAAAAGATTAACATCCGTTTCGGAGGCTTGGTTCTATTTATTTGCATTTATGCTTACAATAGGAGTAAGTCATAAGGCTAAGGAGGGAGACTTCCATGCGCAAATGGATAGCGGCAGCGGGACTTGCCTATGTGCTGTACGGCCTTTTTTTCTATTGGTATTTCTTTATGACAGGAGACTCCGCCGTCCCGGAGGCTGTAAAGGGAACGAAAGCCGATCCGTCCTCGTTTATGGACCCGGGCCGCCTGGCAGCCGCTGAAAACTTTTCAAATGTAAAGGATTTTTTATTTTTCATCGGAGCGCCGTTAGATTGGTTTTTATTTTTTCTGCTGCTCATTACGGGGCTTGCAAAAAAAATAAAGCATTGGCTGGAAGCAGCGGTGCGCTTTCGGGTGCTGCAAATCGTAAGCTTCGTATTTGTGATTTCACTCATCGTTACGGCGGCTTCGCTTCCGCTTGAGTGGATCGGATATCGGGTTTCGCTTGCGTATCATATTTCGACGCAGACAGCAGCAAGCTGGATAAGAGACCATGTCATTGATTTCTGGATCAGTTTTCCGCTGTTTGCCGTGTGTGTGCTTGTGTTTTACTGGCTGATCACAAAGCATACAAAAAAATGGTGGTTTTACGCTTGGTGTCTTACTGTGCCGTTTACCCTGTTTTTGTTTTTCCTGCAGCCGGTCGTGATTGATCCTTTATACAATGATTTCTATCCGCTGAAAGACAAGGAGCTGGAAAGCAAAATTTTGTCGCTTGCCGACAAGGCCGACATTCCGGCCAGCCATGTGTATGAAGTAAATATGTCGGAGAAAACGAATGCGCTGAATGCGTATGTGACGGGCATCGGTTCGAATAAGCGGATCGTTTTGTGGGATACGACGCTTAACAAACTGAAGGATCGGGAAATTTTGTTCATTATGGGGCATGAGATGGGGCACTATGTGATGAAGCACGTGTACATCGGACTGGCCGGGTATCTGCTGCTGTCATTAGCCGGGTTTTATATCATTGACAAGCTTTATAAGCGGCTGTCCAAATTCTTCGGCCGAATGCTTCATATAAAGGGGCCTGAAGATCTGGCCGCCCTCCCGCTGTTATTGCTGCTCATATCCGTTCTCAGTTTTGCTTCTGATCCGATTACGAACGCCGTCTCCCGGTATCAGGAAAACGCCGCCGACCGTTACGGCATCGAGCTGACCGGAAACCGGGAAGCGGCGATTGAGACGTTTCAGGACTTGGCCGATACGGGACTGAGCCGGGTCAACCCGCCGTTTCTCGTCAAAATTTTCAGAGGGAGCCACCCGTCGATCATGGAGCGGATTGAACATGCGGAGGAAGAAAAATAATAAAAAAACCGGCGGGGCCATGGCCGACGCCGGTTTTTTATGTTTTACTGAGCTGCCGCCTGTACGTTGATCAGCCCTTTTCCATAGTAGAAAGCATCACCAAGTTTTGTAGTGGTGTTTTCTAAACTGCTGCGGACTTGAGTGTTTGTCCAGTTCGGGTGCTTAGAAAGAATCAAAGCAGCCGCTCCGGCAACGTGCGGAGATGCCATTGACGTACCATTGTACGCTCCGTATTTGTTTCCAGGAAGCGTGCTTTGGATAGAGACGCCTGGTGCCATGACATCAAGCTCAGAACCTACGCTTGAGAAAGATGCTCTTTGGTTGCTGCTGTTAACAGCGCCTACCGCAATGACAGAAGGGTATTTACCAGGGTAGCCCACTGTGCTTGAGCCGCCGGAAGTGCCTTCGTTACCGGCTGCCGCAACCACTACGACGCCGGAAGCAACGGCTTTGTCAACTGCCGCTTTTAACGCTGCAGAACCAGAAGGTCCGCCGAGGCTCATGTTAATAACGTCCATATTGTTTGCGATCGCCCACTCAATTCCGTTAATGATCCAGCTGTACTGGCCGGAACCGTCAGCGCCGAGAACTTTTACAGCGTAAAGAGATGCGCTTGGCGCAACGCCTAATACACCGACTGAGTTATTAAGAGCCGCAACTGTACCGGCAACGTGAGTTCCGTGAGAGTTGTTATCTTGGAAAGGATTTGTTTCAGAAGGAACCATGCTGGCTCCGCCTGCTACCTTTAAATCAGGATGAGAAGAATCGATACCGCTGTCGATAACCGCTACTTTAACATTTGATCCGGTGAAGCCTTGAGAGTGCAGAGCAGGGGCTTTAATCTGTGATACGCCGTAAGGCACGGACTGCGCGTACGCCTGTGCAACGTGATCTTCTTCAACGTAAGCGACGCTAGGGTCTTTTTTCAGCTCTTTTACAGCTTTTTCATTTAATGTAGCTGAAGCTGCGTCTACATATTTGAATTGCTTTTCCACTTTCCCGCCTTTTTCAGAAATGACATCTTTTTTCTTGGCGGCGCTCATCGTGCTCATTGTCTGCTTAAATCCGACAATATATTTCTTTTCCCCGTTTGATTTCCCTGCAGCCTGGGCAGAAGTCGTGCTGCCGAACGCCATCGTAAAGATTAACGCTAAAGCAAACAGCAAACTGATCCATACCTTTTTGCCTCTCACTCTTTATCCACTCCTTTTTTCATTTGCAGAATAACCAATAGACAGATTATTCTGTGGATTAATTGTATAGTATGGAATAATATTTTAGTAGACCCAATTTTTTTCAGTTTGTTTTATTTCTATTTAGGTATATCATCTCTCTTTCGTTTAATAGGAACCCGAAATATTTAAATTTTAATGGAAAAAACCGATGGAAGGACATGAGTATTTGTACACAGCCGCAATCGCTCTCTTGTTTACTGGGTCGAACGGTTTGATTCCATTTTTGGAAGCTGAGGCAAAAACAGGATAAATGTCACCTTTTGTTGAATGCAGAAGTCTGATGGAAACGAAAGCGGAATGAAATAAAGCGGCCGGCATGAATCAGTCTTTGGCTTTCTTGAGGGAGAAAAGCTGTGAAACCATTTTATAAAAATAATGATAATGAATATCATTGATACTTATATTGTCAATGATATAATTGCGGAAAAACGAAAGAGGGGGAACAGATGAAACCAATTTTCAGTATGCTGATGATCTTATCCGTTCTCTTCATAACGGCATGCTCAGAACAGGAACATGAAACCGCCGTCAGGCATGATCTGGGGACGGCGCATGTGGCTGCGCACCCGCAGCGCATCGCCGTATTGAATGAGGGCTTTATTGACGCCCTCCATGATCTCGGTATAAAGCCGGCGGCCGCGGCGGATAACCGGAAAGAGCGAAACGACGGCAGTCCGTCCGTCGGGTCCCCGTCACATCCCGATTTGAAAAAGATCACTTCGTTAAAACCCGATCTCATCATTGCTGACTCAAGCCTGCACAGGGGGATATACCATGAGCTGACAAAGATCGCTCCGACAATCGCTTTGAAAAATGAAGCTGCGGATTATCAGGATGCGGTTGATGCTGCCCTTACCATTGAAAAGGCGGTCGGTAAAGAGGGCGTCATAGAGAAACAATTGTCGGCTCAGGAAGAAAAGCTGAATGACATCAAAAGAAAGCTGGATGCAGAAGGCGGCACGATTTTATTAATTGACGCTGCAAATGACAGCATTTCCGTAAAGGATGACCGGTTTTTCACATCCCGGCTTTTGACGCTCGCAGGGTTTACATATGCGGTCCAGACGGATTCCGGCGGGAAATCAGACGCTATCAAAATGACGCCCGGGCAGCTTTTGCATATCGATCCTGATTACATCGTACTATTGGACGGTGAGGAAGAACTCGAAAAAAATCACATCTGGAAACAGCTGACTGCCGTAAAAAACGGCCGCGTTTACCGCGCGGACAGGGCGGTATGGACGGAGCGCCGGAGCATTGACGGTGCGGACGCCGTATTACATGATCTTCAGAAAAAAATGCTCGCCAAAAAGGCCCAAAACTAATTCGGGCCTTTTTGTTATGATTCTGATAGGTGGCTGCTTACATTGTAATCTTTGACGCGCCACTTATTTTCAATTCGTTCGATATTGCTCAGGCACGCATTGACAAGCTTTGCGTTTTGTATGCCGGTATCACCGTCAGAAATAGCGGACAAGAGGGCGTGAATGGCTGCGCCGTGAGCGACGATCAGTACTTTTTGATCAGGAAACCGCTCCTGAACTTTCACTAAACCGGCAAGCATTCTGTCTGTCAGCTCTTCTGCGGTCTCCATGTTCGGGTAGTTTTTATCCGGGTAGCGCTTCGACCGTTCCGGCAAAGACATTCCTTCCGCATCACCGTAGCTCCGTTCTCTGAAATCTTCCATGACGACAATGGGAAGATTCAAAAACCCGTTAATAATGTCAGCTGTTTTTCTGGCCCGTTTCATCGGGCTCGAGACGATGACATCCCATTCGGACCCCTTTAAGTACTCTCCTGTTTCTTTCGCCTGACGCTCTCCCGTCGCATTTAACGGAATATCCGATTTGCCTTGAAGCTTCTTTTGGGCATTCCAATCAGTCTCTCCATGTCTTACTAAACAAACGGCAGTCATAAAGTCTCCACTCCGATCATTTTTTATCGATATCATCTATTATACTGCCGTTACGTTAACACTTCAAAGAGAAGCGCCAGTCCGACTCCGCCTCCGCTGCCGATCGCTGCTGCTGCGTAGCGGGCATCCGGGCGTCTTTTTGCTTCATAAAAAAGCCGGGTGATAAGCGCCGCCCCGGAAGCCCCGTACGGATGCCCGACGGCCAGAGCGCCGCCCCGGACATTTATTTTAGAATACGGCACTTGAAGCTGCTGTGAGAAAACGCATATTTTGACGGCAAACGCCTCGTTGATTTCGTATATATCAATATCATCCGGTGACAGGTCCCGTTCCTTCAAAAGCTTTTTGACGGCATAAACCGGAGCTGCTGACGGATAATGCGGATGGACGCCGCTTACCGCGCTTCCGATAAAACGCAATCCCGGCTTTAAACCGAGAGACCGCGCTTTTTGTTCTTCCAGCACACAAACTGCCGCCGCCCCGTCAGAAATTCCGCAGCTGTTGGCCGCGGTGACAGAGCCTCCGGACTGAAAGACAGGTTTGGCGCGGGCGATGAGAGGCTCCATGTTCCGCTTTTTCAGCATGTTTTCGTCAGCGGCGAATCCGTGACAGGGGAGAATTTCCCGGCGGTACAAGCCGTCTTCGTGCGCTTTGACGCTCCGTTCATAGCTGAGAAGGGCATATTCGTCCTGCATCTTTCTCGTTACGCCGTAAGCCTGTGCCGTATACTCGGCCGCTATGCCCATATCAGGATCGCCGATGTGTTCAGGAGAAAAGCGCGCCCGGGATGAGAAAGGGGAACGGCTGCTGCTCTCCGCTCCTCCCGCGATGTATGTGCTCCCCGCGCCGGCTTTAACAAAGTGGCACGCGACCCTCACGGCGTCCAATCCGGAACCGCACTGCCTGTCGATGGTCGTACCGGACACGCTCAAAGGAAGCCCGGCGGCCAAGGCTGACAGCCGGGCGAGGTTCCCGCCGCGGCCCGTCGCGTTTCCGATCAGGACTTCATCAATGTCTTCGGGCATGTTCCGGCTCAAATGTCGGATCAGCGGAGCTGCCAAATCTTCGGGGAGACAGTCTTTTAACAGGCCGTTTTCCCGGGCGAAAATCGTCCGCTTCGCATCCGTAATTACAGCTTCCATTCCATCATGTCCTTTGCCTGCTTTTGTACGGCGGCACGGGCGATCTTTCCGCCGGCTGTTTCCGGTATTTCTGAAAACAGCCATTTTTTCGGGATTTTATATGCCGCCAGCTGCTCGCGGCACTGTTTCTTCAGTTCCTTTACATTTGCATGTCCGTCGATCACCGCAACGGCGATGCTGCCCCAATAATCATCAGGAATGCCGATGACGGCCGCTTTTCTGACGCCCGGACAGCGGTTGAGCACACGTTCTATCTCTTCCGGGAATACATTCAGGCCGCCTGATACGATCATCCCGTTTTCACGTCCTTCGATATAAAGATAGCCTTCACGATCGATATATCCCATGTCATCAACCGTCATCCAGCCGGAATCATCAGGTTTTGCGCCGTTGATGTATCCGGAAAATTTCATCGGGCTGTTCACAAAAATCTTCCCCGTTTCGCCCGGCATGCAGCGTTCTCCGCCGGGCCGGCGGATTTCGATTGTAACATTTTCAAATGGACGGCCCGCCGCGTCAGGCTTCCGGGCGCTGTCTTCAGGCGATAAGAACGCCACGAAACTCAGCTCAGACGTTCCGTAAAAATCGTACAACCGTAAATGGGGATAGCGCTCTGACAGCGCTTGTTTAGACGAAGCGGGCCAGTCTGCACCGGAAGAAATCACCTTGAGCGGTGTAACCGGAAACGCCTCTAGTGAGAGCAGGGCGTCCGTCATTGTCGGAACGGTATATAGAACGTCAGCTTGTCTGAGCCGGTCTTTCATTCCGGCCGGATTGAATTTTCTTTGAAGGAGGACGGTTCCGCCGATAAACAAAGTGCTGACGGCGCCGTATAAAAAGTGTGACGAGCGAAGCGTGCCCGGTACCAGCACTTTGTCATCAGGGGAAATGCCGAACTCACGTTTCGTACAAGAAAAGCTCTCCAGCCACGAACGGTGAGAGCGGGTGAAGGCTTTCGGCTTACCGGTCGATCCCGAGGTGAATCCGGTATAAAAGGGCAGGCCGGTGTTTTTGATAAAAGCGCCTTCCGTTTTTTCCGCCTCGATCAAAGGCCTGCATTCATCCCACAGGATGACAGGCGTTTTGATGCCGTCCAGTCTGCCGCTCAGCCGGCGGTCACAGATGACGAGGTCGGTTTTGCTGATGTGCAGCTGGTCCGCGAGTTCCGCCGCAGCCGAGCGGGGATCTAACGGAACCGCCGTGCAGCCGGCATGCGCCGCCCCTGCGAAAAGTTGTAAAAATGGGATGCCGTTCGGCAGTAATATTGCAATGTTTTCCGGCTTATCTGAAAGGCTGCCAAGCCAGTTTGCGGTTTGGTTTACTAGCCTGTTCCAAGTTTGATAGGTGATCTGTTCTGTGTCTGTCTGAATTGCGATCCGTTCCGGCGCTTGTCCGGCTGTATCTGAATATGATGATGTAATCATGATGACTAAAATCAGCTTCCTTTCGTCGGCAAAAGCCGGCTTGCTTGAAGAGTTTTTCTGATTCTTACGGCTGCGAATGAGGCTGCGGCCGCTTTAAGCAGATCTCCGGGCACATAGATGAGGCTGAGCTTTACGGCAGTCAAGATATCAATGTGCATTATAAAAGCCTGAACGGGAATGCCGATGACATACAAAAACAGCACGCCGAACAAGAACTGTCTGATAAACAAATGGGGGACAGCAGCTGAGCGAAGGCCTTGGATGCTGAGGCTCAGCAGTAATGCCGCCAGCGGATATGCGATGAGATATCCGGCGCTCGGCCCGAAAAAAACCCCGAACCCGCCTCTTCCGCCTGAAAGGAGAGGCGCTCCGCATGCCACAATCAGCAAAAAAAGCAATTGGCTTAAAAATGCCGCTTTCGGTTTCAGGATGCTTCCTGATAAGAGCACACCGATCGTCTGGAGCGTAATCGGAACCGGCGTAAAGGATAAGAAAAGCGGCGGAAGCAGCCCCAAAAGTCCCATAATGGCGGTAAACACGGCAATATGCATCATTTCTGTCAATTTCATTATGTATTCCTCCAGCTTATCAAAATATGTTTATACAATAAAGCGAGTCTTTATATATGTCAACTCTATTATATTTTAAGTTAACATTAAAAAGACCGGCCCTTTATGAAAAAGGCCGGTCGGTTTATCTTTATTCTTCTGTAAGGATAACAAGTGAATCAACGGATGATGCAACGTGGGAAACGGCGCGGCTGACTTCTTGAAGGCCGCCGAGAAAGGCCTGCAAATCAACGTCGATTTTGCCTGTCTGGTCTTTGCTCGTTTTCATGCTTTGGACGATGTCATCAAACAGACGGTTGATCTGCGTCATTTTTTCTTTCGTTTCGCTTACAAGTCCGTTTACATCTTTAATATGTTTGGACACGATGTTGATTTGTGTATTGGTATTGTTCACGAGCTCTGATACGGTGGAAACGGTTTTTTTCGTATCCTCTGAAAGCTTCCTTACCTCCGTCGCGACAACGGCGAACCCTTTGCCATGCTCCCCGGCTCTCGCGGATTCTATTGAAGCGTTGAGTGACAGGAGATTCGTTTGCTCGGCGATCCCCGTCACGATGCCGAAGATTTTTTCGATCTGCTGGGCGATGTCATTCAGCTTGTCCATTTCTTCTTCAATCTGCAGAAGGCTGGCGTCGATTTTATTCATCTGCTGCTGCTGGCTTTCAAGCTCTTTTTTCCCGCCGATTGATTTTTCTTCGACATGAACGGAAGTGACGGTGCCGGCTTTTGACGCCTCGGAAATGCCCTCAGATTTATCGACCAGCTCCTGCACGGCTCTGCTCGTTTCTGAAAACAAATCAGCGAGTGATCCGGATGTTTCCTGGATTTTCTGATGAAGACGGGCTTTCTTTTCCTCTTGTTCGTCACGCTGGCAGTTATATTCAGTCTGGAATGCTTCAAGGACGAGCTGCTGTTCAAGATTCAATATTTTCGTCGTCGCTTTGATCGCTTTTAAAAGCTCATGCAAATCCGGAATGGTTGCTTCATATATGTTCATCATCGACAGAAGCAGATCCTGAAACGCTCCCATATACCATTTCGGTTCAAGGCCGATCCGCAAGTGGATGGAAGCGATGCGCTGTCTTTTTTCAATGAATTCATCATCAATTGTGCCGGCGAACATCTCATGGATATGACGCCGTAATGTTTTTTTCAGGCGCTCGACCGTGCTGTGGTCGTTAATGATCGTCATTAATGATTTTTCGTGATCCAGGTTTCGGTAAAAGGAATCGACGATTGTTGAGATATGTTCTTTAATTAACGGCTGCAGCTCTTCAAGCACATGAAGTTCTTCGTTTCCGAGCCTGACCATTTTCAGCTGTTTTTGGACATCTGCATATTGATTTGAAAGCGCGATGCGTTTTTTTCCATCGGCTTCTGAAAAATATGCTGTTTCTTTTTTGCGGTCTTTTTTAAATAACAATATTAGTTCCCCCAGATATTCTCTTTTTCTTTTTATCGGTTTGGAAGGAACTTGAATGAAGGAATCTGATAAAAATATTTTAATGCGGAAAAAAATAAAACCATTCGTACAGAATGGTTTAGTCAATCTTGGGCGAGACGTTTCAGCGGCTTGATGGCGGGACCTTCGGCAACCCCGCCGTCGGGTGTGAACCGGGACCCGTGACATGGACAGTCCCACGTCCGTTCGCCGTCATTCCATTCAACCTCACAGCCTAAATGGGTGCATGTCGTATCGACAAGATGCAGACAGCCTTTTTCATCTTTATAGGCGCCGGCCCGTTTGCCGTTTACTGTTACGATTTTTCCCTCCCCGGGCCCAAGACTCTCAGGCGAAGCGTCCGGCCTCTCAAGTTTGCCCGAGATAAGGTGTTTGGCCACGTCGGCATTATAGGAAATCAGTTTTTTCAGTCCGGGATCTGCGTGGAAGCGTGACGGAATAAACAGGCCGGAAAACGGGTTCTTTTTGTTTTGAATATGATCAGCCAAAAGCTTCGCGGCGAGCGCTGAGCTTGTCATGCCCCATTTTTTAAAACCGGTCGCCGCCAAAATATGTTCTTCATCGCCTGAGATCGGACCGATGAACGGAATTTTGTCAAAGGTGACAAGGTCTTGTGCAGACCAATGATATGGGATGCTTTCAACTCCGATTGTGTCTTCCGCAAATTGTTTCAGCGCTTCGTAATGCCCGGACATTTCTTTTCCTTGGCCTGTTTTGTGGCTTTCACCGCCGACAAGCACCAGTTTTTCACCGTTCAAATCGGTGTATCGCAGTGATCTGGACGGCTTGTCTATGCTGAGATACATCCCGTCCGGATACGCTTGTTTCGGTTTTACCGCGAGTACGTAGGATCTGCTGGCATACATTCTGGCGGCATAAAGCCCGCCTCCGTCATAAAAAGGAAAGTGGGAAGCGCAGACAATGTAGCTGCACTTGATGCCGTGTCTGTTTTTCGTGACCACTTCCGGCTGCGGTTCTTTTTTTATGTCGATCGCAGCCGTCTGTTCAAAAATCCGCGCCCCGTTTTTAACGATCTCTTTGACGAGCGCCGCACCATATAAAAGCGGATGGAATTGCGCCTGATTCTTCATGGCGAGGCCGAGCCTGCAATCAACGGGGACGGGAAGTTCTTTCACAAGCTCGTGTTCAATACCGAGCTTGGTATAAGCTTCCTGCTCACTGCGCATTTTTTTGACGCCTGATTCTGTATTGGTGTAAAGATATGCGTCTTGTTCAATCAGTCTGCAGTCAATCGAAAGGTCCTTGATGATCTGCTTCATGTCTTCCATGGCGCGGAGATGGGCTTCGAAATACAGCCTTGCGCTGGTCAGGCCGATCTGCTGAATAAGATCGGCATAGATGAAATCATGCTGGGCGGTGATTTTTGCGGTCGTGCCCGCGGTCGTCCCGTTTAAAATCCGGTCTGCTTCAATGACAGCGACACGGAAACCTCTTTTCGTCAGTTCGTATGCCGTTGTCAGGCCCGTAATTCCTCCGCCGATCACCGCAACGTCACATTCCGTATCTTCAGTGAGGGCGGGAAAGGAAGGAATGTCAGCTGTTGCTTTCCAATAGGAAGCCGGTTCCTCGTTTGAAAAAGTAGTCAATTCAGATTTACCTCCTCTGTTGTATATTCTTAATTTTTCCAATAAGACTCTGTTCATACATGAAATTCGTATAAGATGCTCAAATTACTCATAATATAGTAATTAATGTAAAGGAGTGATCAAAATGGCGAATCAGAAGAAGAAAACCTTGCCGCCGCAGCATCAAAACCGGCAGCCGGGCTTTGAATATGTAATGGACCCACGCCCCGTTTTTGACAAACCGAAAGCGGCGAAAAAACTTGAAGGGAAAACGGCGATCATCACGGGCGGAGACAGCGGGATCGGCCGCGCCGTATCCGTTTTATTCGCAAAGGAAGGCGCTAATGTGGTCATCGTTTACTTTGATGAGCATCAGGATGCCGAAGAGACGAAGCAATATGTAGAAAAAGAAGGGGCGAAGTGTCTGCTGATCGCAGGGGATGTCGGCGACGAAGCCTTTTGCAACGATGTCATCCGCCAGGCGGGCCAAGCCTTTCCTTCCATTGACATCCTGGTCAACAACGCGGGTGAGCAGCACGTGCAGCCGGGGATTGAGAAAATCACGAGCCACCAGCTCATCAGAACGTTTCAGACGAATATTTTTTCAATGTTTTACTTGACGAAAGCCGCGCTCCCTCACCTGAAAAGAGGAAGTTCAATCATTAATACGGCCTCCATTACCGCCTATAAAGGCCACAAAACATTGATTGACTATTCAGCGACAAAAGGGGCGATCGTCACGTTTACAAGATCTCTTTCCCAATCTCTTGTCACTCAGGGCATCAGGGTAAACGCAGTGGCGCCGGGGCCGATCTGGACGCCGCTGATCCCGGCGAGCTTCTCGGCGAAGGAAGTGGAAGTCTTCGGCTCAGACGTGCCGATGCAGCGCCCGGGAGAGCCTGTTGAAGTGGCGCCGAGCTATTTGTACTTAGCAAGCGATGATTCTTCCTATGTCACGGGACAGACGATTCATGTGAACGGCGGCACCATCGTAAACGGATAATGTAAAAAAAGCCAATCCATATGGATTGGCTTATTCACTCTGTTTGAGAGCGGCATATTCTTTTGAAAGCGTGAGGAACGCTTCTTTATTTTTATCATCAAGCGCCTTATTAATCTGCATTGTCAGCATGGCGATCCGGCGTTTATACAAGGATTCATCAAGCACCATTTGAATGTAAATATCGGCCATTGTCACATCGAATTCGTTTGCTTTTTCCGTGTTGCGGGACTTCATGAGCTCAGTGTACGACTTTTTCTCTTTCATAAAGAATCCCCCCAATGCCTTTTTTATAGTATATGGATAACGGCCGGAAAAATCAATTAATTTTTATAATCTTTAGATAACTAATACTTGGAAATATATCGACATATCCTGCAAATTGACGAAAAAACGAAAATGATCATTGTATAAATGAGGTGAAATGAAAAAGAAAAATAATATTTAAATAGTAATTTAAGACTAAATTACAGCTTTAAAAGGTGATTTTTAGCTATATTCAAAAAAAACCTGTCGTTTTCCAATGACAGATGATAGATTATTAGTATAAATTTTCAAGAAAAGGATTGGAGGCTGCACATCATGTGCCAGAAAACACACGCACCCTTAGAAAGCTACGAAGTAAATCGTTCAACCATCGCTGTTTTGCCTGAGGAAATAGACGGTAAAATGGGGTCGAAGGTCATTGAAAAAGACTGCATTCTGTATGTCAGCATGAAGCCGATTCACATCATCGACAGAAGCTGCCGCTACTTTGGCTCCAGCTATGCCGGGAGAAAAGCGGGAACATATGAAGCGATTAAAATTTCTCACAAGCCGCCGATTATGGTGGACCCTTCAAATCACATCTTTTTATTCCCTACACTTTCTTCTGCAAGGCCTCAATGCGGCTGGATATCTCATGTGCACGTTAAAGATTTTCAACCGACGGCATTTGATGACACAGCGGTCACGTTCTCAAACGGCAAAACGATGGAACTGGAAGTATCCTATCATTCTTTTGAAAATCAGGTTTACAGAACCGCCTATCTCAGAACCACTTTTCAGGACAGGATGGGCAGTCATATCCCGAAGCGGCAGGAATTCATGCTGTATCCGAAAGAAGAGCGGACAAGAATGATCTACGACTTTATTTTGCGGGAGCTGGGGGAGAGATATTAGAGAAAGCTGTGATGTGAAGGGACGGGCCCTTTCCTTTTGGGAAGGGCTTTTTCGATTTACATGCCCGGATAGAGTTGTATCGTGTCCGTCTGTTGGCTATGATGATGTAAAGAGTAATGATATTTCATTTTAGGAGAGATGGGCATGGATGTGTTTGCAAAATATGTATCAGAAATCGATAACCCGGATCACCGTCTCAAAGCAGAGGAAATTTTGTCGTGGACGGCTGACCAATTTCCGAACTTAGAAGCGCAGATCAAGTGGAACAAACCGACATTTACCGATCACGGCACCTATATCATTATGTTTGCCGCGGCAAAAAATCATTTGAGCATTTTACCTGAAAAAGAGACGATGGAGCATTTTGCCGATGACATCGCCCAAGCCGGGTACAGCGCTTCTTCACGCCTGTTCAGAATTCGGTGGACTGATCCGGTGCACTATGATCTGCTTAAGAAGATCATCGAATTTAACATCAAAGAAAAAGCTGAAAATCCGGGGTTTTGGCGCTAGCGGACGTGATGTTGAAGGAGGAAGACATGGACGTTTTCAAAGACTATTTATCAAGTATCGACAGCCCTGACCATCGTCTGCGAATGGAGGAAATCCTGTCGTGGACGTCTGAGCAATTCCCGGGTTTAACACCGCAGATCAAGTGGAACACGCCGATGTTTACCGATCACGGCACGTTTATTATCGGCTTTGCGGCAGCAAAGCATCATGTAAGTGTTTCTCCCGAAGAAGCTGGAATTGCGCATTTTGCCGACGACATTGCCCGTGCCGGCTACAGCGCTACTTCCCGTTTGTTCAGAATTCAATGGACTGAACCGGTGCATTATGAGCTGCTTGAAAGCATGATTCAATTCAATATTCAGGATAAGGCGGACTGCTCAGCGTTTTGGCGGAAATAATGAAAGAAATGTTAAAAAAACAACCCTGAGGAGGGCTGTTTTTTTATTAAACGTAATCCGAAAAATAAGGGATTTGCGTATCCGGCAGACCCTTACGAAACGCACGATGACAGAAATCGTGCGTTCAAAATTCTTTATTTGACGACAGACATGCTGACGCTGCTGCCTGACACTGTCAATTTGGCAAAATCCTGTGTATCAATCACAGGTGTGACTGCTTTATTGTCGATCGTGATGTTCGTAAAGGCTGTCGAGAAGTTTGATTTGATGTAAGGGCGCTGATCCTCTGATGTGACCGCGACGGTGGCGAGCGCTTTCCATTTTGAGACAGAGCCTACATTGGTTTGGGCGAGTTCTGAGATGATGCGGCCGGTGTATCCGTCATTATTCGTGCCCCAATATGTGGCGCGGGTATTGCCGTTCAGATTTTTGTAAATGGTCAGCTGTACGGTGCTGCCGGGCCGGAAGCCTTTCGTATAAGTGAATTGGCTTTCTCCTTCCAGATACCGGACCTGGCCTTGTCCCTTTGAACCGACTTTCATGATCGGTTTCCATACATGATAGGTGTCACTGTACTGAAGCCCGATATCAGCCTCTGTGCCTCCGGTAAATCCTGAGTAAATATAGGCTGTCCCATTTGACACCTGAATCGAGCTTGGAAGCTGAATTTTCGTGACGAGAACTGAGCCCGTGCTGTTCAGATAGGCCCTTCCGCCGATTCCTTTACTGAGCTGGGACGCCGCTTCCGCCGTATTGGGACTGATCACCCCCGGAATATCCGCCGTACATGCGCCGAATAGAACGGCTGTAGTGAGAACACCCGCAACAAGCCCTTTTTTCATCATCATTTCTCCTCCTATCATCATAGTCAGATAGCGCTATCAATTCATATTATAAAAGGTTTTGGGAAAAATTCCATAAAAGATATACGGGCGGACGTAAATTGAAACTATTTTCCTATTCATCTTGTAAATGGAGATTATTTGAACTATGATATGTTCAGTCATACAACATGATTCAGGAAAGGGGATAGGATAGAAATGAAAAAGACGGCAGCTGTGCTTTTGTCTTTCGGCCTGGTGTTCGGTTGTTCATACGGAGCGGGGCAGACGGCAGAAGCGAAAACAAAGGTAAAAACGTATCAAAACTGTAAGGCGCTGAATAAGGTGTATAAGGGCGGCGTGGCCAAATCGTCGAAAGTGAAAAACAAGGGCGGCAGAACAAAGTACAAGCCGTATGTATCAAAAGCGCTTTATAATGCAAATAAAAGACTTGACCGGGATAAAGACTATATCGCATGTGAGAAATAAAAAAACAAGCCTCTTTAAAGAGGCTTGTTTTTTTAAATGGATTCGGCGGTGACGGCGGTTCCGTATCCGATTAATTCGGATGTGTTCTGTCCTGCGGTCAGTTCGAACCGCAGGCCGACGATGGCGTTCGCTCCGAGCTGATCCGCCTCTCTGATCAGCCGCTCTTTCACCGCTTTTTTGGAGTCTTCCAGCATTTCGGTATAGCTTTTCAATTCGCCGCCGACGACAGATTTTAAGCCTGCAAGCAAATCTTTTCCGATGTGACGGGACTGGACGATACTGCTTGTCACCAAGCCTTTTACTTCCGTAATCTGTTTTCCGGCGACGGTTTCGGTCGTTGTCATGATCATGCGGCTTTCCCCCTTCATGTGTCTTACCGCTATTTTATCATTAAGCCGCCTTTTCGGCTGCGCTGATTTGTTTTTTTCTGACTGCGGCGCTGACGGCAAACATGACGGCAATGTTCAGAACCAGCGCGATGATGCCTGTATTCATATCCTTAACGATCTGCGGAAGAAACGGAAAGAGGGTTCCGACGGTTGATTCGGTCAGCGTAATGAAGGCCACTGTTCCGACCCCGGCCGTTATGCCGGCAAAAGCGCCGTGGCTTGTGATGAAACGCCGCTTCGGCAGGCTGAATAAGAGGGCGGGGAAAAGCTGGGTGACAAGGCTGTAGCCCATTAAAAGCAAGGTGACGATGGTATTTCCGCCTTTCAGCGTAAAATATACGGAAATCAGCGCGATAACGGGTACGGCGTATTTTGCGAGCCGTGAGACTTTTTCGTCAGTCGTGCCGGGCAGAATGGCTTTGTACACATTTTTGGCGAACAGCGTGCTTGAGGCCATTAATATCATTGAACCGGGTACAAGCGCCGTCAGGATGCCCGCCGATCCGATCAGCCCGACAAACCAGGGATCAAAGGTTTTCACAGACAGCTTTAATAAGGCGAGATCCGTGTCCGCCCCTTTTAAACCGGGCACCTGCAGAATCGCCGCAAATCCGGTAAAGATGACAAACAGCAGGACGAGCTGATAAAGAGGCATGATGATCGCGTTTTTCCGAAACACCCGCGGATGCTCCGCCGAATAGGAAGCGGCAAAGGTATGAGGCCACATATAAAAGCCGAGGGCGGTCAGCAAAACCGTTGAGCTGAACCAGGAAACGCTCTGTCCGGTTTCCGGCAGCGTGAGAAAACCGGGTTTTGCGGCGTCAATTTGTTTGAACATCTCCGTAAACCCGCCGTAATAATGAATGGGCAGATAAATACCTAAATACAGGACGATGCCTAAAATCATGATATCTTTGACGACGGATATCCACGCTGAACCGTGGATTCCTGAAACCATCACATAAATCGTGATGGAGACAGCGCCGATCCAGACAGCGGCGGAGGGCGGAATCTGTCCGTATGACGTTGCTGAAACAATTAATCCGAGCCCTTTCAGCTGCAGGACGAGATAGGGGATGAGGGATGCGATGCCGACGAGCGATACGAGAATGCCGAGGAGCGGGCTGTTGTATTTTGAAATGAAAAAATCTGATTGCGACATCAGTTTGTGTTGTTTGGCGTAAGTCCACACGGCTGGCAGAAGCCAATATGACAAAATGTAGGCAAGGCAGCCGTACGCGATAATATAAAAGGCCGGGCCTCCTTTTCCGTAAGCCCATCCGCTTCCGCCGAGGAATGTAAAGGTCGTGTATATTTCTCCCGCCATTAATAAAAAGACAAACATCGTGCCGAAGCCGCGTCCGCCCACCGTCCATTGTTCAAGGTCCATATGTTTTCCTTTTCGGGCCCGGATTCCGAGATATACACAAAACAGGAGCACGGCGGCCATTACGGGAAATGCTGCATTCATTCCGTCTCACCCGCCTTGTTTTCTTTGTCCAATTTGTAAACGGCGGCCATCAGAACGGAAGTCAGCACCGCCCAGATGACGACATATGCAAGAATGAAAGGCATTCCGAAAACATAAGGCGTCACCCGGTTGGCAAATGGAATGCCGGCGAGAATTCCGAAAAAGGGCAGGGCGGCGAGAACATGAATCAGTTTCATAACATTCCTCCTTTTCATTGAAAACAGCGTGTCCCGATTATAAAGAAAATCATGTCGAATGTATAGTGTGAATAGTCTGAATTTTATTATCTGAAAAGGAAAAGCAGGCCCGGCTGCTTTTTAAATGGTCGCAAGAGACAGGTAATATTCCAATAAGGCGGTGACCTGTTCCCGTATTCTCGGGTTGAAATAACGGTGTTTTTCTTCATAGCCGTTAATGGTGCATATATAAAGCGTAAATGCTTCGTCTCTTTCCGCTTCGTATATTTTAATTTTACGCTTTCTTAACTCTTTTCGAACATCACTCAAATCCTTTTGTGCTAATTTTAAAGAGCAGCTGATAAGCTGTTTATAGGGTTGTTTTAATTTGAACGGGCACGAATCAAGCGCTTCGAGGTCCCGGTTCAGGATGGCTGCCGCCATGGGCAGAAACAGCCCTTTTTCGATGAGATCGCGGGTGCCGCTCCGAATGTCAGGCATAAATACTCCTTCTTTCTTAAAAACGAGAACGTTTGTTCTTATTTTATACTCGCTTACACGATATTTCAAGACGGAAAATCTCGTAAACATTTTCGTTTTTTGGAGATAATGTGTAGAATAAGGATAGACAAACTCGTTAAGGAGTATAAACGTTGGAGCAATTTTTATCATATTTGACTGAGGAACAGCTGACGGAATGGTTCCAAAGCTATAGAGCTTTCGGCCCGGCGGCTGCGGCTGTATTGCCTTTTATTGAAGCGTTTCTTCCGTTTTTGCCGCTCGTTGTATTTGTGGTGGCGAATACGAATGCATTTGGTTTGTGGGAAGGTTTTTTTCTGTCATGGCTCGGGTCTGCGTCAGGATCGATGCTGATGTTTTATGCCGTCCGCCGTTTCGGACAGAAAAGAGCTTTCGGTTTCATCCGCAGGCATCAGACCATAAGGCGGATGATGCTCTGGGTTGAGCGGCACGGTTTCGGTCCGCTGTTTATTTTACTTTGCTTCCCCTTTACGCCGTCCGCTGCGGTTCATATCGTTGCCGGTCTGTCACGGGTAGGGGCGCTGCAGTTTATATCAGCAGCCGCGATGGGGAAAATGGTTATGATCTTTATGATCAGTTTTATCGGGTATGATCTTCACGCACTCATTACACAGCCTTTCAGGATGGCGGGCGCCATAATGGTGATCGCGGTGCTGTGGTATGCCGGAAAGCATATCGAACGGCGTTTACAGACGAGAATCAGTCAGCATGAGAAAGACGGAGGGAGACAGGAATCTTGAAAAAACGATTTTGGTTTATAGCCGGCGTGCTTATCGTTGTTTTGGCCATACAATTAAAGAATGCCATTTTTATTGATTATAAAGTCGAAGGAATCAGCATGAATCCGACCTTTAAACAAGGAAATGAGCTGATGGTCAACAAGTTTTCCCATCGTTACAAAACGATCCGCCGTTTCGATATTGTTCTGTTTAAAGGCCCGCACCGCAAAGTGCTGATCAAACGTGTCATCGGGCTCCCCGGCGAGTCAATCGCATACAGGGAGGATCAGCTGTATGTGAATGGAAAACGGGTGGCGGAACCGTTTTTAAAACCGTTAAAGTCATCATTGTCCGCCGGGAGCCATGTGACCGGTGATTATACGCTGAAGGAAACGACCGGGCGCAAAAGCATACCGAAGGGACAATACTTTGTTATTGGCGACAACCGCATATACAGCCTCGACAGCCGTCATTTCGGTCCGATTAAGGATAAAGACATTGTCGGAGTCATCAGTGAATCAGACGCCAAGTGAACGGCGTCTTTTTTTCGGAAATGATTGTAAAAAAGCGGAGGAAAGACTATAATGAAAATTGTTACGCGCGAAACAAAAAAGGAGGCGTTTTATTTTTCGTATTTTTGTTACGCGCGCAACAAAAATATGAAAGAGGGCTGATGAAATGAAAACACAGGCTGCCATTATCGGGGGAGGTCCGGTCGGGCTTATGCTTGCATCAGAACTGGCGCTGGCCGGAGTGAAAACGACTGTCATTGAACGATTGAAGAAGACGGTGCCGTATTCCAAAGCGCTTATCATGCATCCGCGCACACTTGAGCTTTTTGCCATGAGAGGCATATTGGAACGCTTCTTGGAAAAAGGGACGAAGGTGTCTTCCGGCCATTTTTCCATGCTGGATACACGGCTGGATTTTTCTCGGCTGGATACGAAGCAGAATTATTCGTTAATGCTGCCACAGGCAGAAACGGAGCGGATGTTGGAGGAGTATGCATCAAGTCTCGGCGCAGACATCATCCGCGGGGCGGAAGCGGTGGCTGTTACCCAGACGGATGACGGAGTGGAGACGGTGTTCCGGGACGAAAGCGGAATCCGCACTCTTCACAGCTTATATGCCGCGGGTACAGACGGAGCGGGGAGCATTGTCCGGAAACAGGCGGGCATCGCTTTTTCGGGCACTGATGCCGACTTAACAGGAACCCTTTGTGATGCCGCTTTGAAACATCCGCCCGAATCTTCCTTTTTTTCAACGTGCCGGCTGGAGGGATCGGTTGTGATTATCCCTCTTACGGACGGACTTTTCCGCGTCCTCATCGTTTCTCCGCACGTCCCGCAAAAGCGGAAGGAAGAGCGGGTCACCGAAGATGAGCTGAAAGAAGACCTGCGGCGGATATGCGGCACTGATTTCGGATTGAGTGATCCGGTATGGATGTCGCGGTTCGGCAATGCCGAGCGTCAGGCTGAGCAGTACCGCTCCGGCCGGATTTTTGTGGCCGGGGATGCGGCGCACATTCATTTTCCCGCAGGCGGCCAAGGCCTGAATACGGGGCTTCAGGATGCCGTCAATCTCGGCTGGAAGCTGGCGGCGCAAATGAAGGGAAAAGCGGCGCCTCATCTTCTGGACAGCTATCATCAGGAAAGGCACAGCACAGGAAAAGAAGTGCTGCACAATATCAAAACGCAGATAAAGCTCATGGATTTTACCGAGTCGGGGATGGCATTAAGAGAAACGATGACCGCTTTGCTGGATTTTCAGGAGTCCAACCGTTTATTGGCGGGAAAAGTATCCGCGCTTGATCTGCATTATGAACCGGATGCGGAGCTGCCGCCGCATACCCTGAACGGAAAACGCCTGCCGGATATCGAACTGACCCTTCATGACGGGCGGCCGGCCCGGCTGTATGATTTTCTCCGCAAGGGCGGCTTTGTGCTTCTGTCATTAAGAGGGAGCATTCCCGCCGGTATTGATACGGACAGCGTGGCGGCAGTCAGGGCGGAGCTTGCTGAAACACGTGCCGATTGGAATGACGTCCACACCGTTTTAATCCGGCCGGACGGCCATGCGGCATGGGCAGCCGGCGGCTCGGGACGTGAAGCGGAAGAAGCCGTTCTGGCCGGTTTGGAGAGATGGGGATTATTCATCTGATAACCTTTTTATGCGCCTGTGTGATTGTTTCTTATGTAACAAAACGTTATAGTAAAAGAAACAATCAATACGGAAGGGTGACTCAGCAGTTGGACAGAAGACAGCCAGACCATGCAAAACACATGATTCTTGAAGGGCTGACCGATATTTTTCACGAGCAGGAGAGGTGTCAGGAGGATATCAGGGCGTCGTTGGCCGGACGGATGGATGAACTCCGCGAAGGAAACGGGAAAAAATTACAATTGACCTTGACGGAAATTCACATTTTGTCGTGTATCGGAGATCATGAACCGATCAATGTCACGTCAATAGCGGAAAAAATGAAGACGACAAAGCCGACCGTGTCGAGAAGCTGCGCGAAGTTTTTGGAAGCCGGCTTTCTGCGCAGAACCCGGCTGAGCGACAATAAAAAAGAAGTCTATTTCCGGCTGACTCCTGCCGGGAAAGAGCTGCATTCCCTTCATCATGAATATCATGAATTGATAAAACAGCGGCTCTTGGCGTTTTTAGACCGCTATACAGATGAAGAACTGTTATTTGCTGAACGGCTGTTCCGTGATCTGTCAGCAAACTGGCGGTCTGTAAATGGCGGCGGAGAGCTGTTCAAATAAAAAACACGCATATGGATGCGTGTTTTTTTATTCGGATCATGTTCCTCTTTCTGCCCGGCCTCTTTCGCCGTGTGCCCGTTTCAGCTGAGAAAGGTGGTGCAGCAGCCGATAGAAGGGCGGAAGCATGGCGATGACGAGAACGATCCGGATGACCTGAACCGCGACGACGAAAGTCGAGTCTTCGTGCAGGGTGATCGAAGTCGCCGCCATCTCGGCGATCCCGCCGGGAGAAAAGGCGAGAACAGATGTAATCATGGAGATGCCCGTTAATTTAGAAACCGCAACCGCGCTCAGAATCATGGCGGCGATTAATCCGACGGAAGAAATAAATCCGACGGTCAGCACTCTCGTCACACCGGTGAACATGCTTTTGTACATTTTTGATCCGATTGTGGCGCCGAGAAAAATTTGTGACAGCTGGTTCGCTTCCGGCGGCCACCAGGCCAGCATGTCTTTGCCCGCCAAGGCGGACACGCCGATTTCCGCAGCAGCAACGCCGATCATGCTGCCGAGCAGCCAAGGGGCGGGGAATTTCAGCCGTTTTGCGCCTTTACTTGCAAGCCAGGCAGCTAAAATAAATCCGGCCGTTAACAAGACGGGAATAAGGCCCGGATGTGAAGCTCCTGCTGAAACGGCTCCGGCTGATGTCTGAGCCGCACCGTTTTGTTTAGTAAATAAGAAAATGACGAGAAACGGTATTGTCATGACGACCAAAAGGACGCGCGTCAGCTGAATAAGGCTTACAATCGCGGTGTTTGCGCCGACTTCCTGGGCGATACCCGGCATGGCGGATAAACCGCCCGGCGCCGTTCCTACAAAGCTTGTCATCATGTCCGTCCGGCTGAACCGAAAGAGCACATATCCGGAAACAAGCGCCATCACGATAGAGAAAATCAGCATGAAGCCTACCGGAAGCCAATGCTCCCGTAAAACCGACAGAACGGACAGGTTCAGTTTCTGGCCGAGTTCGATGCCGAGGATCATTTGTCCCGCCGCAAGCCATCTGCGGTGAATCCCTCTTCTGTCAGGCGCCATGAACAGCCAGCGGGGCCTCGTCATGGAGAGGATGCAGCCGGCGGCAAGCGTTCCGAGCATCCAGGCGATCGACATCCCTGTGAGCGAAAGAAGAAACCCCCCTGCCGCACTGATGAGAATAAACCAGATATCCGTAAGGAGATGTTTGTCTTTCTTCAATGAAAACCCTTCTTCCTGAAACATTCATATTAAATTGTTAAGCTCGTTAACCTTACTATTACTATAGTATAGATTTTGAGATAAATAAATAATGAATTATTTCTCATAATCCATTCATTTTTCTTATCGAAAACACAAAAAAAGCTCCGGAGATGGGTGAGTGCACCCTACTCCGAAACCTCGCCCGCTTTTCCTTTCCACACAAGCGTCAATCCCAGACCGAGAAATAAAACCACACCTGCGAACAGAAACGGGAAGTGAATATTCATATCAAATAAAATACCGCCCAGAGCCGGGCCGAAAATGGTGCCCAAACTCGTGTATGTTGAGTTCATACCGGCAACAAACCCCTGCTGATTTCCTGCGATCTTCGATAGATAAGTAGTCAGTGCCGGGCGCAGTAAATCAAACGCAAGGAAAATGATGCAGGTGACAGCGAGCACGGGCAAAAACCCTGACATCACCGTAGAAACGAAAGCCAGCACAGCGCCGATGATCAGACAAAGCTGAATGACTTTTTTCTCCCCGAGGAAGTTGACAAGTCTGCCGAACGCGAGCACTTGAATGAGGACTGCCACAATGGAGCTGAACGTAATAATAATGGCGATATCCTTTGGCGTGAAGCCGAATTTATGGTTTGTAAATAAGCTGAACACCGTTTCATACGCCGACAGCCCGAATGCCAAAACAAAAACGATGATAAAGGCGATCAAGTAGCTTGGATGAATCGACTTTTTCAAATCTTTTAAGAAGGTTGATTCTTTGGCGCTTTCCATCTGCTTTGCGCGTTCTTCTTTAGTTAACGGCTCTTTCAGCATAAAGACAGAGGAAATCACTGCGATAAATGCAATTCCCGCCGCAAAGAAAAACGGCATACGAACGCCGTGATCGGCAATAAATCCTCCTATGCCGGGCCCGATGATAAACCCTGTGCTGATGGCGGCAGATACATAGCCCATCGCCTTCGATCTTTCCTGCACCGTCGTAATATCTGCGACATACGCTGTAACGGCGGGCATGATAAAAGCGGCACTGATGCCCCCCAGCACCCTTGCGAAATATAAAATAGAGACATGTGTGCCCAATCCGAAGGTCAGCTCGGATAATGCGAACAAAAACAGTCCGGCGAGAATCATGATTTTTCTGCCGAAGCGGTCAACCCATCTCCCCGCAATGGGGGATGCAATTAATTGCGCGACGGCGAAGGCAGCGACAAGGTATCCCATTGTGCTGCCCGTCAAGTGCATCACATTCATAAACAGCGGCATAACGGGAATGATCAATCCGATGCCTAAAAACGCAATAAATATGTTGCTTAATAAGATGATGAGTACAGCCTTTTGTTCTCTGATCGGTTTTTGCATGTTGTTTCTCCTTTGTCAGCTGTCATTCAGTTTATCAGCGTTGATCGACCCGTGAATAAACACGGAGATGGCTTCTTTTTGCAATTCGATTCTTTGCTGAATGGTATCGTTTTTATATAACACATCTAAACCGTAGAAGACGGATAGCAGGATTTTTACTTTTGATTCGACATGATGAATGGACCAGCTTCCGTCTTGATTTCCTTCTTCTAAGATCTCTCTCATCACATCGTCATATTCAATATCAATTTTGTTGAGCCGCTTTACGACCTCCTCTGACGTAAACGCACTCGCATAAAACTCTTCACTTGCTCTCATAAGCGGGTAATTGATGCTCATCCGGCTCAGCAGCTCCGCAAAGCCCGTCAGCTTTTCGGCAGCATCTTTCAGATCAGCTTCCATTTCCCTCCACGTCTCGATCATCACACGGTGATCCTCTTCCATGATATGAAGAAACAGAAACTCTTTTCCTTTAAAATGGTGATAAAGATTGCCTTTACTGATCTCGGCCGCCTCTAAAATATCCCGAATCGATGTTTCTGAATATCCTTTTTTTGCAAATAAGTCACGCGAAGCGGATACGAGCCTGTTCTTCGTCTTTTCGCTCTTTCCGGCACCGCCTTTTGTATTTGTCACTTCACACAGATCCTTTCCGCCTCATTCATATCGTTGTCCCGGCAAAGCGGGGCTCGGTTCGTTTAAAACCGACCAGTTGGTTTATTTTATTATAAAGGGTTTTTGCTGACTATACAATGAAGAAGTTATCCATTGTTTAGTGGAAGTATAAAAACGGCTCGAAAAATAAACCCCATTCTCTCCTGTTGAAAGAACGGGGTTTGCCGTCTATGACTCCCAGCGGGGAGCGTCTGAATCGTTATTTTCCGGTATTTACCTCGGTGTAGCTTGTGTTCGGCGCGTTTGATACCGTTCCCCCTGTATGGTGGAAAGGAGAGTGGGCCATATCGTATAAAAACCAGACGGCATGACGCTGCTCGTCAAATGCCGTGCGGGCAAATAACCGTTTCGCTTCCGGATGCACCGCTCTATCGGATGCCTGTAAATAAAAATCATTCGTTTTCTGCTCATCATAAAACGCCGCCCTCAGTCCTTCTCTGTATGTGTGCGGACAATGCTCCGTCTGTTTCGGCGTCAACTGTTTTCCGGTAATTGACGTATACAGTGAAGAGAAAGCGTGCATGTGGCGCACTTCTTCCTCTCTGATATGTTCGATTCGTCTTCTGATTTCTGCGGTCGGCGCTTTTTCGGCTAATATTGAGTAGCAAATCACAGCGCTGTATTCACCGTTTATGGATTTTACCAGATCCTTTATAAGCACAGAATCGTCACTGCAGATGGCTGTATAATGAAAAAAATTCTCGTGCATTGGACTCACCCCCGGATGTTTATAGGGTATTATACGGCGGCAGCCCGTGACATGTGCGGATGTCATTTTTATTCTTGATCCAGCGGCGATGTAATATGGTCGTCGTATGTGTCGACAAAAAGCCGGCCGTTGCTTCCGCGCACAGCGTATACGACGTCTTCCGGTTTGAGGTTTCTCTTATCCAATTCTTCTCTCAGCCATTTTTCCGATACGTGGTTTTCTTCCAGATTTTTCATCACCAGCCGGCCGTCCATAATCAGCTCAACGGCAAAGTTCTTTTCATGTCCGGCAAAGATGCCGAGATCCTGCCTTGTAACGGGCGCAAATTCCGGTTTGACCTCCACTGACATGCTGCCGTTTGTTTCAATGATGGCAGTCTGAACCTGAGAAATGTCAAATACATCATTTTCACGAAGCTGCTGGTTCAAGTAGTCGAGGGTATAGCGCATCTTTTTCATATTATGCTCAAGTATTTTTCCGTTTTGAATGATAATGGTCGGTTTGCCTGCAAAGAAACCCCTGGCAGCTCTGTTTTTCATAGAAAGATATGCGACAAGATAAATGATAACCACAAAAATCGTGTAAGCACTGACAGTAAAATGAATCGGCAGTTTTGTATTAAACGACAGATTGGCTGTGATGGCGCCGAGCGAGATGGCCGCAATGAAATCAAAAAGCGTCATCTGTGAAATGGTTTGTTTTCCGAGTATACGGGCGCCGATAAACAGAATGCTGAACGACAGAATCGTTCGCACAATCACTTCGGGATATTCTGACATCATATTTAATCCTTTTTTTCTTTAATTTGGTCAAAAACGATATGTTTTAAAACAGTCATCCCGTTTTTACCAGCAGATGAGATTGGTCATTTTCGTCAACTTTCGATAAAATGTAGAAAGATAAAAAGAGAGGGGTCTTCTAATTTGGGTGTTGAGTTTTTAGTAGGCAGATCGGGGAGTGGGAAAACGAGGCTGATTATCGACAGCATTCAAGATGAACTGCGCCGGGAGCCGTTCGGGAAACCGATCATTTTTCTAGTCCCGGATCAAATGACGTTTTTAATGGAATATGAGCTTGCTAAAACGCCGGATATCGGCGGCATGATACGCGCTCAAGTGTTCAGTTTTTCGCGTTTGGCGTGGCGCGTGCTTCAGCATTCCGGGGGCATGAACCGTCCGTTTGTGACGACGACGGGTGTGCAGATGCTTTTAAGGAAACTGATTGAAGAACATAAGCACGATTTTAAAGTGTATCAAAAAGCGAGTGACAAAGCCGGATTCACTGAGCAGGTGGAACGGATGCTGACAGAGTTTAAGCGGTACTGTATTGAGCCTGAAGACGTCCGCCGCATGGCGGAAAGCGGAACGGCGTCAGAGTATCGCGGAGAGCGGATGCTGTCTGAAAAACTTCATGACTTAGGCATTTTATATCAGCAGATGGAAAGAAGCCTCGCCGGACACTATTTGCATTCGGAGGATTATTTGACGCTGCTCGCTCAGCAGATTCCTTTGGCGGACGTTGTAAAAGGCGCCCGTGTTTACGTCGACGGATTCTATCAATTTACGCCGCAGGAATTAAGGGTGCTGGAGCAGCTGATCATGCATGCTGAACATGTCACATTCTCGCTGACGGCGGACAGCCCTTCGGCGGAACAGGCACCGGATGAGCTCGATCTGTTCAGAATGACGGGAAGCACATACTATAAGCTTTATCAGACGGCAAAGGAATTGAATGCCGATATTTCCTGCAAGGAACTGCATGGCACGAAGCGGCATCGGCATGTGCCGGAGCTTGCCTGCATAGAGTCGCAGTACGATGTGCGCCCCGCCGCGGCGTATACCGGCGGACAGGAAGCTTTTACCGTCATGCAGGCGCAAAACAGAAGAGCTGAGCTCGAAGGTATTGCCCGGGAAATTCAATCGCTTGTCCGGGACGGAGGATACCGGTACAAAGATATGGCGATTCTCATCCGTCAGCCGGAAGATTATAAAGATTTGCTGAAGGAAGTGTTTGCCGATTACGGGCTTCCTTATTTTATTGACGGAAAAGCTTCTATGCAGCATCACCCGCTTATTGAATTCATCCGTTCAAGCCTGGATGTCGTGAAGGGGAACTGGAGATATGAAGCGGTGTTCCGCTGTGCGAAAACCGAACTGTTATTCCCGCTTGATCAGCCGGAGCAGAAAATAAGAGAGCAGGTAGATCAGCTTGAAAATTACTGTATCGCCTACGGCATTAAAGGGGAGCGCTGGACGAACGGCGAGCGGTTTGTATACAGGCGCTTCGTATCGCTCGATGAGGATTTCGCGCAGACGGATCAGGAAATCGAGATGGAACACATGCTGAATGAGACGAGAGAGTGGATAGCTGCACCCCTTATCCGGCTGCAGAACCGGATGAAAAAAGCGAAAACGGTTCAAAGCATGGCGGAGGCTCTTTATCTCTTTTTGGAAGATACCGATGTTCCCCTGAAGCTGGACCGGAAAAGGCAGCGTGCCGAAGAGGCCGGAAACATGATCGAAGCGCAGCAGCACGGCCAGGCGTGGGATGCCGTTATCCAGCTTCTCGAGGAGTTTGCCGGCATGATGGGTGAAGATGAAATATCTTTGGCGCTGTTCCAGCAAATGCTTGAAACGGGAACGGAATCGCTTCATTTTTCTTTAATTCCTCCTGCGCTTGACCAAGTATTTGTAGGGAATATGGATCTCTCAAGAATATACGGCACGTCCTGCACATTCGTCATCGGGGCCAATGACGGCGTTCTTCCGGCGCGCCCGGATGAAAACGGCGTGCTGTCTGATGATGACCGGGAGTGGCTGAAAGCGGTCGGAGTGGAGCTGTCTTCCGCGGGGCGTGAGCGGCTGCTTGATGAGCATTTTCTCATCTATATGGCGCTGTCGAGTCCGTCTGACCGTCTTTATGTGTCATACCCGATTGCCGATGCGGAAGGAAAAACGCTCCTGCCGTCAATCGTTGTAAACAGGCTTGGCGAGCTGTTTCCCGATCATCAGGAAAAGCTGTCAGCGGCTGATCCCGAGCAGGTAAGCGAAGAAGAGCAGCTTCAGTATCTCGTCAATAAACAGGTGGCTCAGACGTATACGGCAAGTCAGCTCAGGCTGTGGACAAGAGAGTACGAGATCAGTGACGTATGGTGGAGCGCATACAATGTGCTGATGAAAGAGTCTGATCACCAGCGTGCGAAAAAGCTGTTTTCAAGCCTGTTTTTCCGCAATGAGGCGAAGCGTCTTGAACGGCCTGTTTCGCGCCAGCTTTACGGCGAGCATATTAAAGGAAGCGTCTCCCGGATGGAGGCGTTTAATGCCTGCCAGTTTTCTCATTTTGCATCTCACGGGCTGCAATTAAAAGAGCGGCAGTTTTTCAAGCTGGAAGCGCCGGATATCGGCCAGCTGTTTCACTCCAGTCTGAAGCTGATTTCAGACCGGCTTCGTGAGCAGAAGCTGGAATGGCGCGATCTGACGAAAGATCAGTGCCGGAATTTCTCCTATGAAGCGGTGGAACGGCTTGCGCCAAAGCTGCAAAAAGAGATTCTGCTCAGCTCAAACAGACACTTTTACGTGAAGGAAAAACTGCAGAAGATTGTCACGCGTGTTTCTGGCATATTAAGCGAGCATGCGAAGGCGAGCGGTTTCGTCCCGGTCGGTCTTGAACTCGGTTTCGGCGGAAGCGGACCGCTGCCTCCGCTCACTTTCACGCTGAAAAACGGCTGTACGATGGAACTCGTCGGACGGATCGACCGCGTGGATAAAGCGGAAAGTTCAAAAGGCCTGCTGCTGAGAATCGTTGATTATAAATCAAGCGACAGGGGGCTTGATCTGGCTGAGGTGTATTACGGGCTCGCTCTGCAAATGCTCACATATCTTGACTTATCGATTACACATTCTGCGGATTGGCTCGGCATGAAAGCGACCCCGGCAGGCGTTTTGTATTTCCATATCCATGATCCGATGATTCAGGCCAGTCTGCCGATGGGGCTTGATGAAATCGAGCAGGAAATTTTCAAGAAATTTAAAATGAAAGGCCTTCTCCTCGGTGACCGGGAGGCGATCAGCCTGATGGACACGACTTTGGAGGAAGGGCGTTCAAATATCGTCAATGCCGGTTTGAAAAAGGACGGGTCTTTAAGATCCGACTCAGCGGCGGTCAGCGAACAGGACTTTCATCTGCTGACAGACCATGTGCGGCGGACATTTGAACAGGCGGGCGAAGCGATAACGGACGGGCTTGTGTCCATTACCCCGTATAAGCTGAAAGATAAGACGCCTTGTACGTACTGTGCGTTTAAATCGGTGTGCCAGTTTGATGAGTCGCTTAAGGAAAATGAATACCGCAGCCTGAAAGCGGAAAAAGACGGCACCATACTGGATTGGCTGAAAAAGGAGGCGGATGATGATGCAAATTCCTAAACCGAAAGACAGCATATGGACGGATGACCAATGGAGCGCCATCGTTTCTTCCGGCCGCGATATTCTTGTCGCTGCCGCAGCCGGATCAGGTAAAACGGCCGTGCTCGTGGAACGGATGATCAGAAAGATAACCGCGGAGGAAGATCCTGTTGATGTTGACAGGCTCCTTGTGGTGACCTTTACAAACGCCTCAGCAGCGGAGATGAAGCATCGGATCGCTGAAGCATTAGAAAAAGAGCTCGCCAAAAATCCGGGATCTCTGCATATCAGACGGCAGCTCTCTCTATTAAATCGGGCGAGCATTTCGACGCTTCACTCTTTCTGTCTGCAAGTGCTTAAAAAATATTATTATATGATTGATCTTGACCCCGGTTTTCGGATGGCTGACCAGACGGAAGGCGAATTGCTCGGAGACGAAGTGCTTGATGAGCTGTTTGAAGATAAATACGCAAAAGGGAATCAGGCGTTTTTTGAGCTTGCGGACAGATATACGACAGACAGGCATGATCTGGATCTTCAAGACCTTGTCAAACGGGTGTACGAGTATTCCCGGTCGCATCCTGACCCGGAAGCGTGGCTGCAGAGCTTTGTCCGCTTGTATGACGTGACGGAAGAAAGCAAAATGGAAGAGCTTCCGTTTTACCAGTATGTGAGAGAAGATGCGGAAATGGCGCTCTTCGGGGCAAAACAAAAGCTTGAGAAGGCGCTTGAACTGACAAAAGCGCCCGGCGGGCCGGCCCCGCGCGCTGGTCATTTTCTGGATGACCTTCAGCAGATAGAAGAGCTGATCAGCTGCCGGCATGACTTCGATGCGCTGTATGAACGGGTCCCCGCAGTCTCATTTAAGCGGGCGAAGCCGGTAAAGGGTGATGAATTTGACAAAGCGCTTTTGGACGAAGCGACCGATTTGCGAAACGGCGCGAAGAAACTGATCGAAAAGTTAAAGACCGATTACTTTACAAGAAGTCCGCAAGATCACTTGAAGAGTTTAACAGATATGAAGCCTGTCATCGAAACGCTCGTTCAGCTCGTGATATCGTACGGAAAACGATTTGAAGCGGCGAAACAAGAAAAATCAATTATTGATTTCTCAGATTTGGAACATTACTGCCTGGCAATTTTAACTGCAGTTGATGAAGAAGGCCGGCGGGTGCCGAGCGAAGCGGCCGTTTATTATCAAGACCAGTTTCATGAAGTTCTGGTTGATGAATATCAAGATACCAATCTTGTGCAGGAGTCTATCCTGCAGCTTGTGAAAAGCGGGGATGAAGAGGCGGGAAATCTGTTTATGGTAGGCGACGTTAAACAATCGATCTACCGTTTCAGACTTGCTGAGCCGCTGCTGTTTCTCGGGAAATATAAAAGGTTTACAGAAAGCGGGGAAGGCGCGGGGCAAAAAATTGACCTGAACCAAAATTTCCGCAGCCGTTCCGATATTTTGGACAGTACGAATTTCTTGTTTAAGCAGCTGATGGGCGGAAAAATCGGCGAAGTGGACTACGATGAACAGGCGGCATTGAAGCTCGGCGCATCGTATCCGCCGAATGACGCGGCAAAAACGGAACTGCTGCTGATTGACAGCGCTGATGACGCAGACAGCTCCGAGGATGCCGAAGACTTTGAAACCGTGCATTGGGAAGCGAAAGCGATAGCCGGGGAGATCCGAAAGCTTGTCTCGTCTCCGTTTAAGGTCTATGACGGCAAAACAAAAACACACCGGAATATCCAGTACCGGGATATCGTGATTTTGCTGCGCTCCATGCCGTGGGCGCCGCAATTAATGGAAGAGCTGAAAAACCAGGGCATTCCGGTGTACGCCAATTTGACGTCGGGTTACTTTGAAGCCGTGGAGGTGGCTGCGGCGCTTTCAGTCTTGAAGGTGATTGATAATCCGTATCAGGATATTCCGCTTGCTTCCGTGCTGCGCTCGCCCATCGTCGGCTGTGACGAAAATGAACTTGCGCTGATACGCCTTGAAAAGAAAAAAGCGCCGTTTTATGAAGCGCTGAAAGCATATATAGCGAACGGTGACAGGCATGATGAACTGTATCAAAAACTGAGAACCTTTTATGACAGTCTGCAAAAGTGGCGGTCATTTTCGACGAATCATTCGGTGTCTGAGCTGATTTGGGAAGTATACCGCGATACCGGATATTTTGACTATGCAGGCGGCATGCCCGGCGGAAAGCAGCGCCAGGCCAATCTGCGCGTCTTGTATGACCGGGCGCGCTCGTACGAAGCGACGGCGTTCCGCGGGTTATTCCGCTTTTTGCGGTTTATTGAACGGATGCAGGAGCGCGGCGATGATCTGGGGACCGCCCGTGCGCTCAGCGAGCAGGAGGATGTCGTTCGGCTGATGACGATCCACAGCAGCAAAGGACTTGAATTTCCCGTCGTTTTCACCGCCGGACTCGGCAGAAGTTTTAATATGATGGATCTCAACAAATCATACCTGCTTGATAAAGAGCTCGGTTTCGGCACGAAGTATATTCATCCGGAACTCAGAATCAGCTATCCGACTCTTCCGCTTGTGGCGATGAAGAAAAAGATGCGCAGAGAGCTCTTATCCGAAGAATTGCGCGTATTGTATGTGGCGCTGACCAGAGCGAAGGAAAAGCTGTTTCTCGTCGGTTCCTGCAAAAACCGGGAAAAACAGCTGGCCAAATGGCAGGCGCAAGCAGACCGGGCCGATTGGCTTCTTTCTGAATTCGACCGCTATCAGGCGTCATCTTATTTGGACTTTATCGGGCCGGCGCTCATCCGCCACCGTGACATGGAGGCGCACAGGACGCCGGGACTTTCTTCGACTGAGGATATCGCGCGCGACCCGTCGCGTTTTCACATCCGGATGCTTCAGCAAAGTGAATTGCTGGAAGAGAATCCAAAAGAACGTGCTGAAGAAAAGAGCAAACGTCTCAAGGCGATACAGCAGGGCGAGCCGATTCCTGGTTCGTTTTCATTTGATGATCAGGCGCGCCGTCTGCTTGAATGGGAATATCCGTACCGAGAGCTGACGGCTATCAGAACGAAGCAGTCAGTTTCTGAGCTGAAGAGAAAGCAAGAGTACGAGGATGAATACAGCGGCCGCTCTCTCATCAAACCGTCAGGAGACACGCTTTTATACAGGCGTCCCGGTTTTATGATGAAAGAAGGGCTGACAGCCGCCGAAAAAGGGACGGCGATGCATACGGTGATGCAGCACATACCGCTGACGCACGTTCCGACTGCCGAAGAAGCAGAGCGGACGGTCCGGATGCTTTACGAAAAAGAGCTGCTGACAGAAGAGCAGCAGGAAGCCATTGATATAGAAGAAATTGTCCGGTTTTTCGGAACTGAAATCGGTAAAGACCTTCTCGGAGCGCTGCGGATTGACCGGGAAGTGCCGTTCAGTATGGCGCTTCCGGCCGGCGAGGTGTACAAGGATGCCGAAACGGCCGGTGAACCGCTGCTCGTGCAAGGGATTATTGACTGCCTCTACGAAACTGCGGACGGTCTCTATTTGCTGGACTATAAAACAGATCGGATAGAGGGGAAATTCCGGAATGGATTTGAAGGCGCGGCTCCGATTCTGCAAAAAAGATATGAAACACAAATCGAATTGTATACAAAAGCGGTTGAACAAATTACAAAAACGAAAGTGAAAGGGCGTGCGCTCTATTTCTTCGATGGAGGTCACGTTCTTACACTGTAACGAGATCCGAAGCTCCTTTTTGGAGCGGATCTTTTTTTCTATCAAAAAGTGAGGTGAATGCGGTATGCGCATTTTACATACAGCTGACTGGCACCTCGGCAAAACGCTGGAAGGCAGAAGCCGGCTGAGCGAGCAGGCCGAAGTACTGGAAGAGCTGAATACCATTGTCAAGGAAGAAAACATTGATGCGGTCATTATGGCGGGGGATGTATTCGATACGGTCAACCCGCCTGCGCTCGCTGAACAATTGTATTACGAAAGTCTTTCCGCGCTTTCTGACGGCGGAAAACGCCCGGTTGTCGTCATTGCCGGAAACCATGACAATCCCGACAGGCTGGCGGCGGCTTCTCCGTTAACAAATGAGCGCGGCATTCATTTAATCGGCTATCCGCGGACAGAACCCGTCCATATTGAGGTGCCGTCGGCGGACGAGCTGTTAGCCGTAGCCGCGCTGGCATATCCGTCAGAGGCGAGATTAAACGAAGTGCTTTCTGATACGTTTGAGGAAAAGCTTCTTCGCGATCATTACGATGTGAAAATCAGAGAGGCGTTTGCTCACATGTGCGGGCTGTGCCGGAACGATGCCGTGAAAATCGCGGCGAGCCACATTTATGTCGCGGGGGGAAATCAGACCGATTCAGAGCGCCCGATTGAAGTCGGGGGCGCTTACACGGTCGCCGCTGACAGCCTGCCGGCTGATGCGGCTTACGTGGCTCTCGGCCATCTCCACCGTCCGCAAACGATCAAGCGCGCCAAGACGGCTGCCCGTTATTCAGGCTCTCCGCTCGCATACAGCTTTTCGGAAGCCGGTTATGCCAAATCGGTGACAGTGGTAGAAGCGAAGCCCGGCGGAGAAGCGAAGTGGGAAGAGATTTTCCTGTCTTCCGGTAAACCGCTCGTCAAATGGAAAGCGCAGGGGCTGAGCGAGGTTCACGGCTGGCTTGATGAAGGGCGTGACCGGAATGCCTGGATCGATCTTGATATCCATTTGACGGATCAGCTTTCTCTCGAGGAAATTCATCGGCTGAGAAAGGCGCATCCCGGCTTTATCCATATCAGGCCGGTTTTTGAAGAAAAAGAGACCGAAAATGACCGGATTGAAGTGAAACACACATCAATTGAGGATCGATTTAAGAAGTTTTATGAAAAACAAACGGGCGGCGGCGTGCCGGATGAGGAGATGGTCAAGCTGTTTTTAGAGCTTGCGTCAGCAGATGATGAGGAGGATGCGACATGAAGCCGATTCTGTTAACGATAAAAGGGCTCCACAGCTTCAGGGAGGAACAGACCATTGATTTTGCCGGACTGTCAGGAGCCGGGGTGTTCGGGATTTTCGGGCCGACCGGAAGCGGAAAATCGTCGATCCTTGATGCCATGACACTCGCTTTATACGGAAAAGTGGAGCGCGCCGCAAATAATACGCACGGCATTCTGAATCATGCCGAAGATCAGCTTGCCGTCTCATTTACATTCGCGCTTCAATCCGGCCACCGGGTTTCCTACAAGGTCGAGCGCGTTTTTAAGAGAACGGATGAAACGAAAGTAAAAACCGCCCTCTGCCGGCTGATTGAAATCAAAGACGAACAAACAGTGCTGGCCGATAAAGCGAATGAAGTGAACAAAAAGGTAGAGGAGCTTCTTGGCCTGACCATTGACGACTTTACAAGAGCCGTCGTGCTGCCGCAAGGAAAGTTTGCCGAGTTTCTGTCGCTTAAAGGCGCGGAAAGAAGACATATGCTCCAGCGCCTGTTTAATCTGGAACAGTACGGGGACAGGCTTGTCAAAAAATTGCGGCGGCGGGCGCAGGAAGCGGCAGCGAAAAAAAATGAAATGCTGGCCGAACAATCCGGCCTCGGAGACGCAGGAGAAGATGCGCTGAAGCAGGCTGAACAGCAGTTTCACGAAGCGAACGAACGGCTTGAAGCAGCTGAGAAGAAACGGGTCCGGGCAAAAGAGCGTTTTGAAAATCACCAGGAAATTTGGAACTTGCAGACAGAAAGAGATGAATATGAGCGCCGGGAGAAAAAGCTTGAGGAAAGACGCCCGTACATCACGGATTTGACTGAGCGTCTTAAAGAGGCGGAAACAGCTCTCGCCCTTGAGCCGTACGCAGACCGCTGCACCGAAGCCGTCCGCCGGAAGCAGCGCGCCGAACAGGAACACGAACTGGCCAAACGGAAATCAGAGGCGGAAACCGTTTCATTTACCCGGCAAAATGAAGCCTATGAAGCATGGCGCGCCCATAAGGCCGAACAGGAGCCGAAACTTGTCAAGGAAGAAGAGCTGTATCAAAGACTTTCAGCCATTGAACAAAAACTGCTTGAAGCGAAAAAAGAAGCGGAAAAAACAAATGCGGAGCACAGCAAAAAAGAGGAAGAATACGAAGCCGCCTCGAAACAGCTGGCCGCAGTGAAAGACCGCCTGACCCGCGGCCAAAACAGGCAGAATGAGCTGAAAGAAGAGCTGAAAGCAGTTCAAGTGACCGCCGATGAACGGAAAAAATGCCAGACCGCAGCACAGCTGGCGGCGGGCTTTCAGCAGACACAGGAACAAATCACGAAAGAGCGGGCCAATCTGACAACGCAGCTGAAAAACGTGGAGAAGCTCAACGGAGAAAGCGAGTCGCTCACAGCGAAAGCGAAAACGGAAGAGGAAGACATTACGCGCGCTTATCAAACGCTGCAAACCGTTTACCATATGATCTGTGAAACGGAACGTTCACTGAAAGCCGCAGCCGAACGGGCTGAAAAAACGCAAGCCGATCTCCGCAGGCGCTCAGAGGAAGCGAGAACGGCTGCATTAACAAAAGAATTATCGGAAAAACTGATCGAAGGAAAGCCTTGTCCTGTATGCGGCTCGACGCAGCATGACCGCCCGCGTTCCGCTCATGAAACATTCTCGCCTGATACCGCTGTGCAGGAACATTTGCAGCAGGTGGAAGCACTGCTTTCTGAGGCGGCGGCTCTTTCTCAGGAAGTGCTGACAGCCAAGGTTGCATTAGAAGAACAGTCGGGGCGTTTTACCGAAGAATGTCCGTTTCTGCAAAGCGCCCGGGTTCCGGAGCTGGAAGCCGCTTCTTCCATCAGCGGACGCCCGCTTGATGAAGCGTTCAGCGCCGTCCGCTTGGAATGGAAACAAATGAAACAGGATATGCTGTCGGTAAAAGAGAAGGTCACAAGACTGATCAGCGCGCATCAGCAGACGGTAAAACAAGCTGAGCAGCTTGCCGAACGAATCCGCTACGAGGAAAAAGAAGCCGACCGTCTCAGACATTCATTAGAAGAGCTTGAATCGCTGTCAGAAAGCCGATTGAATCAGTACAACGAAGTCTGCGGTCATATTCCGCCAAACCGGATTGACGCCTGGCAGGCTTCGATAGATGAGAAGGACAGGCAGGCAGAAGAATGTGAGAAGCGCATTGAAACAAGCATCGCATTCCTCAAGGAACATGAAGAGGAGAAAGAACGCCTGCAGGAGATGAAGCATCGGCTTGAACGGGAACGGCTCGAGCTTCACTATGCGTCTGAGCGCCTGCAGCAGGTGATTGACGGATATGAACAAGAGCTCGGAACAGCAGCTGAAGAAACATCAATTTCCGCAAAGCTTGAAGCGGTGCGGCAGGAATTACAGCTGTTAAAATCAAAAGAACAGTCCCTATTCGATGCGCTGAAGCAGGCGCAGCAATCGCTGAATGACGCAAAAGGCCGGGAATCAGGGAGTCTCATGTCACTCAGGGATGCTGAGGCCTCTCTTGAGAAAGCGCAAAACGACTGGCGCGTGAGGTCAAAAGACACCGGGTTTACCGAACCGGACCAAGTTAAAAAAAGTCTGCTTCCGCAAGGGCGTGCAGAGGAAATGAAAAAAGAAATTGATGAGTTTCTGGACACCTCAAAACAGCTATCGGCAAATATCAGCCGTGTTACTGATAAATTAGCCGAGCGCCGGATATCGGAGGAAGAATGGACAGCATCCGTTTCTCTGCTGAAGCAGGCAGAGGCTGAGTCAGGCGCCGCCATGGAGGAAAAAGGAGCACAGGCAAAAGCCTTCGCGGTTATGCAAAAACAGCATAAGCGCTTTAAAGAGATTGAAGCCGAACTGAAAAACTGGCAGACACAGATTGACAGGCTTGATAAGCTCCAGTCTGTATGTAAAGGCAATACATTCGTCGAATTTTTAGCGGAAGAACAGCTGGAAAGCGTGGCTCGGGACGCCTCTGCCCGTCTCGGAGCGCTGACAAGGCAGCGGTATGCCATATTAGTCGATTCAGAAGGCGGTTTCGTCATGCGTGATGACGCGAACGGAGGCGTCAAACGGCCCGTATCAAGCCTTTCCGGCGGGGAGACGTTTCTGACATCGCTGTCGCTTGCGCTGGCCTTGTCCGCCCAGATTCAGCTGCGGGGGCAATACCCGCTGCAATTCTTTTTCTTAGATGAAGGATTCGGGACTCTTGACCAAGGGCTCTTAGACACCGTTGTCACAGCGCTCGAAAAGCTGCAATCGGACAACTTATCCGTCGGAGTGATCAGCCATGTGCAGGAGCTGAGAGCGCGTCTGCCGAAAAAATTAATCGTTCATCCGTCCGAACCGGGCGGGAAAGGCACCCGGGTCACATTAGAGATCATGTAGAAAGGAGAAGGAATTATGGCTGATTCTGCCGAGGGCACATGTGAATTATGCGGCCGCCATCATGTGCGGCTGACGGAGCACCACTTAACGCCTAAGGAAGAAGGCGGCACATTCCTTCCGACCGCAATGCTCTGCATCCCTTGTCATAAACAGGTTCACGCGCTCTATACGAATCAGGAGCTTGCGGCAAGGCTCGCGGGAATAGAAGAGCTGCGGCGTGACCCGAAACTCGCGCGGTTTGTGAAATGGATCAGAAAACAGCCGCCGGAAAAGCTTGTAAAAACAAAAAAAGCAAATGAACGAAAATAACGCTGAACCAAAAGCAGCCCTCTTCTGAAAGAGCGGCTGCTTTTTAGGCGTTTCCGACCACATTTTGATCGCTGACATCGGGGTCTATATAGTTTGTCGCATTGACAACGTTGTTTAATAACAGGAAATCTCCGGTATTGCCTGCTCCCGAACCGAGCGCAGATTTAGAAGAGCTTTTTGGAGAAAGGTAAAAGGAATCACCAAAGTTTACGACTCCGCCCGATATGGAATTGATAGCTATAGGTCCGGTAATTGCTGGCATAAACGACACCCTTTATAGAAGTCTCACCGTCATTATATGTCAGGGCTGCTGTGATTGTGAGCTTGGCGTGAAGATCTGCCTAATATGTTTCAGCCGCGAATCTCCCAGAACGACCGACGTCGATCCGATTTGAACCACGGACGCTGACGATACCCCTTGAACTTTCACATTCCTTACCCGAATTGAAGGATTTTCATGGCAGAATGCGCTTTGGACTCCCGTTTCCGGTAACGGCATGACGGCCGGCTGCCGAAAGATCTGGTATTCTTTTTTGTTAAATGAGCCTTCATCATCTCTGTATACAGCAAGACTGCGCTGATCGGCCAATACTTTGATCCGCATATTGATTTCATTCGTATCGCCTGCTTGAAAGACACTCGCAATCCCGACTGAATTGATTTTGGCGTTCCGGAGGCGTGAAATGCGCTTTAACATTATTCCGGCGCCAGCGGCACAAAAGGCCCGATAATAAGAGATTCCGGAGGCGTGTCAAAGATGGAAGACAGATAGACGGAATCGGTGTCGCCGATTAATAATAAGGAAGAACTGGATACACCGGTAGACCGGATGTCGCCGACTTCAATATTCCGGTTAATCACTGTAAAAATCATGACGGATCATCACCTTTCATTTCACCAGGTATGTGTTTAATAAAGTGCTCGACGGCTCTGACAATATCACGCTTCACATGTTCGGCAATCTGCTCGGCATATTGCGCGGGCGCCGTATTTTCTTCTTTCGGGACATGGGACAGATAATACTGAATCCGGCTGTCCATCTGTTTTCTGATATCTTCAATAATATGATATTTGTTCGTTTCGTCCAGCCTGCTCTCATACTGAGTTTCGAGCTGCTCTAAAAGCGCGGGGATTTCTTCATTCAGGTACATATCGACGTTTTGACGGATTTGCTGCATTTGCTGGCCCGCCTGTTCCTGCTGCATCATTCCGACCTGCGGAGATGTCTGGCCGACTTCGAAGTTTTGCACGGCATTCGGATCAGTCGGATTCAATCCGATATTCAGCGTTCCTTCCAGCCGTTCAATTTTCAGCTGATCAAATTTATACTCGAGCCGATCGATTCTTGTAGAAGGCTGCTGCTTCAGCGTTGAAATTTCATTTTGGAATTCTTTCAGCTGCCGTTCGAGCTCCTGAATCTGCTGCGCCTGCTGCTGGACGAAAGAATTTAAATTCTGCAGGTAGGATGAAACGGATTGATCATACATGACATTCACCTCGCGTCTCGTTTCCTTCATTAAAACTACCGGCTTGGCGGCTGGAGCGGTACAAATGATGAGGTGCCGGGACCTCCCCCTGTTGTTACAGCCTGCTGTCCCGCGGTGACAGGCGGCGCCGGCTCAACATAACTCCCTGTGTTGTACAGATTGGAAAGAGATTTAATTGAACCGGCGCTTCCGATTTGCAGTATGGAGGAATTGCTGACAGATTCTACACGCATGTAATTGATATGGATCGACTGATTGACGTAAAAATTCATACGGCGCCTCCTTTATGCGTTTCCTGCCATCGGCTGATCGATTACATCAT
The DNA here is from genome assembly GCF_057196865.1 of Bacillus sp. SYZHCR11. Lineage (NCBI taxonomy): Bacteria > Bacillati > Bacillota > Bacilli > Caryophanales > Bacillaceae > Bacillus > Bacillus sp. SYZHCR11. Next base: position 1,225,359 of record NZ_JBXUND010000001.1, on the reverse strand, counting down.
TATCGTACACATTCGTTGAATTCCTGTAATTCGTCAGTGTGAGATTGTCTCCGGTATTGAAGCTGCCCGCTCCGGCAAATGTCTTAACCTCTGCTTTTGGAGAAATGGTGATGCAGTCGCCTATATGAACGACTCCGCTCGTACCGACGGCATTAATTTTAAACGCTCCGACAATTGCGGGCATACGAGCACATCCTTTTCGTGAAGATTTTCATGACTGCACTCCAGGAGCTTATCTGGGCTGCCTGCCTAAAATAGCTTATGACAAATGCACATTTTTGTGAGCGGAAAAAACTTTAGACGTAAAAAACACCGGCGCTTTACAGATGCCGGGTCTTATACATAAATGATACAGATTTATATACATATCACGTTTATGAGAAAGCCTCTTTTCTTTCGCGGCCGTGCTGAATCTGTGCGGCCGGGTTCGGCCCGCTGTCTTTCGTTTGTTGGATGAGCCCGCCCCGGCACCCGTTTAAAAGGCTGTCCAGCTCCTGGCTGCACCTGATGGTCTCCGTCGCATTGATTCCGAATTTTTGCGCTGTCTCGAATAAAGTTAATCTTTTTTCTTCAATTTTGTTCATCGTGTGATCTCCAATTCTCGATTATTTTGGAAAACATAGGATGATAATAGTATAACCCATTTTGGCCAAGAAGGTTTTATTTCGTCAATATGACTAAAAAAGTGACAATTTTTGATACTCTTTTACACTTATTTTCAGCCTGTTTAAAAGAGGGATTTCCCGCCCGGAGGAAGAATACATAAAGGAATGCCATTTAAAAATGATGGGGGATTAACATGAAATTTGCGACAGGGGAACTGAACAGCCGAAAATTTGTCGGTCTGATTATTGATGATGACAAAATCTTAGATCTGCAAAAGGCTGAAAAAAAATTGTTTGAACTTGAGACGATTCCGGGTTCGCTGATCGAGTGCATTCAAAAAGGAGATAAGTTTGTCGCGCATGCCGGACAGCTTGCGGAATGGGCGAAAAAACCGAATGACGAGTCGGGTTCATTTATGTATGCGCTGTCTGACGTAAAGCTTTGCGCGCCTATTCCGAGACCTTCAAAGAACGTGATCTGCATCGGGAAAAATTATCGTGATCATGCCGTTGAAATGGGGAGTGAGGCGGATATACCGGAGCATCCCATGGTTTTTACGAAAGCCCCGGCTGCCGTTACAGGACACGGAGAAACAGTGAACAGCCACTTGGACGTAACGGAGCAGCTTGATTATGAAGGGGAGCTTGCGGTAATCATATCAAAAAGCGGATCGCACATCTCCAAAGAACATGCGCTTGATCATATATTCGGCTATACAATTGTAAATGATATAACAGCGCGCGATCTGCAGAAAAAACATAAACAGTTTTTTATCGGCAAAAGCCTCGATACGACATGCCCGATGGGCCCGGTCATTGTACATAAGTCGGCCGTCAGTGATCCGCAAAGCCTGAAAGTTGAAACGCGGGTGAACGGAGAACTGCGCCAATCAGGATCAACGGGTGACATGATTTTTCCGATAGCTGAATTAATTGAGACGCTGTCAAAAGGGATGACGCTTGAAGCCGGTGACATTATAGCGACGGGAACGCCGTCCGGTGTCGGAAAAGGGTTTAAGCCGCCGAAATTTTTAAAGCCGGGGGACCGCATTGACATTACAATTGAACCGATCGGCACGCTGTCGAACCAAATCGGATAATTGTGTGTCTTTCGCACGATTGATAATGCTCCGAGCGGCTTGTTGTGGTACCATAAGTGAGGCAGATTGATCTGATAGGGGGAATTGAACATAATGACACATTGGCATATTACTTCATGGGTCGTTGCGCTTATCCTGGTGTTTGTCAGCTACGGGCTGTACGGTGCCGGAAAAGCGAAGGGCGCAAAAATTACGCATATGATTCTGCGCTTATTCTACATTATTATTATTCTGACCGGAGCTGAGCTTTTTGTCCGTTTTGCGAATTGGAACGGAGAGTACGCCGGAAAAATGCTGCTCGGCATCATTACCATCGGACTGATGGAAATGCTCGTCATCCGCAAGAAAAAAGGCAAATCAACCGGCGGACTGTGGATCGGTTTTATTATCGTGCTCGTCCTGACGGTGCTGCTCGGCCTTCACTTGCCGATCGGTTTTCACGTATTTTAATCAATCGCGCTTGAAAAACCCGGATGCATCCGGGTTTTTTTTAGTTGCGCAACTGGGCCGCTGAATGAGAAATGCCGTGTTGATGAGGCGAAAGAGATGTGCAGGATGCCAAAAGCGTCAATCACTCTTGTTGCCGCAAAAGCTACGGCTGTGATGGGTAAAAGCAAACGCCGGCCGTCAATCAGCGTGAAAAACAAAGCTGAATACATCAGGCGGCACCTATTTAAAAGGTGCCGCCTGTTTGTTACGCGGTGCCGTCTTGTCTTGCCGCTGAATACATAATGGAGCGCCGCCCGTCAGATGCCGTCCATTCAAATCTGTCGTGTTTACCCGAGCTGCCGCGGTGATGCTGCAGGGCGCATTGTGCGTCATCCGCCGAGAAGTGATAAAACGAAACGCCTTCACCGGAAAACAGCGCCTGATTATAGGAAAATACGCAATCATATACAGACAGGCCGAACCCGTGCAGATGGCTGAGAAACAGCAGAAACGTTTCATCGTCCAGCGAATCGAGCAAGGTTAACAGCGGCCGTTTGACCGCCTTTTCATAACGGATTTCTTCCCCGCCGAGCAGGGGGATGGTGTCTGCGCCGATTTCGGCCGAACCGCCGCAAATCCGTGCCGGCTGCCATCTGCCGTCGCGTTTCATCAATACGTCTGCGTTTCCGAGACTGTCTGCAAGCAGGATATCGCCTTCATCGTTTTCGACGAGGCAGATGCCGTCCTCTATCATCAGTGTGCCGCGCCCCCATTTGTTTTTTTCTGAGAAAAGCTGTTTTCGTTTCATAACCGTGCCCGTCTCCTTTGTTTGTTTCTTCTCTTCCGTTCTTTCCAAATCGGGCTTGTCTCATACAACTCTTAGTGGGACAAATCAACTATCTGCGTTTCTTTGCATAAACTGGGTAAAGTGCTGATAGAAACGAATTTGAAACCGACAGAAACGGGATTGGAGCTGATATCACATGTGTGGAATTGCGGGTTGGGTCGATTTTCAAAAGCAGCTCGTCCAAGAGAAACATATTATGAACAATATGATAGACACTCTTTCAAAACGAGGGCCTGATGATTCAAACGTCTGGGGAGAGCCCCATGTTTTATTCGGACATAAAAGACTTTCGGTCGTTGACATTGAAGGCGGCCGCCAGCCGATGGCCTGCACGCATCAAGAGGAAACGTACACCATCATTTATAATGGCGAGCTGTATAACACGGAGGAATTGCGGAAGGAGCTTCAGGCGAGGGGCCACCGTTTTGAGAGGACCTCTGATACAGAAGTGCTGCTGCACAGCTATATTGAGTGGCGGGAGGAGTGCGTGGACCGCTTGAACGGTATTTTCGCTTTTGCCATCTGGGATGAAAAGCGAAAGCGGCTCTTCGGGGCAAGAGACCGGCTCGGCGTCAAGCCGTTTTTTTATAAAGAACACGGCTCTTCCTTTCTGTTTGGGTCGGAATTGAAAGCCATTCTTGCTCATCCTGATGTGAAAGCCCGCACAGACAGCGGCGGACTTGCGGAAGTATTCGGACTCGGGCCGTCCAGAACTCCGGGCTGCGGGGTGTTTAAAGGAATTCACGAGGTGCGTCCCGCCCATGCGTTCACTTTCTCAAAGGACGGTTTGTCCATATGGCGTTATTGGAATGTAAAGAGCGAAAAGCATACAGACAGCTTCGATGAAACCGCCGCTCACATTCGGTACTTATTTCAGGATGCAGTGACACGCCAGCTCGTATCTGACGTGCCGGTTTGCACGTTTTTATCAGGGGGGCTTGATTCGAGCGCGATAACCGCGATAGCCGCCGCTCATTTTGAGAAACAAGGAAGAGATCCCCTTCATACTTATTCAATTGATTATGAGGAGAACAGCAAATTTTTTAAAGCGAGCGCCTTTCAGCCGAATGATGACGGCCCGTGGATCGATAAAATGACAAATGCATTCGGCACACAGCATCATAAGTGCGTGATTACGCAGGATCAGCTGGTTGAACATCTGGAGGAATCCGTTCTCGTCAGAGACCTGCCGGGCATGGCTGATGTTGATTCATCGCTATTATGGTTCTGCCGGGAAATTAAAAAAGATTTTGTCGTGAGCCTTTCCGGAGAATGCGCGGACGAAATTTTCGGCGGATATCCGTGGTTTCACACCGCGGCAGAAGAAGACGGATTTCCTTGGATGAGGTCGACTGAGGAGAGGGTCACGCTCTTGGATGAAAAGTGGCAAAAACGGCTGAATCTTAGAGAATACGTGAATGCGAGATATGAAGAAACCATTGCGGAAACGCCGCTGTTAGACGGTGAGACGGGAACAGATAAAGCGAGACGGCAGCTGTTCTACTTAAATATGCTTTGGTTTATGACCAATCTGCTCGACCGCAAAGACCGCATGAGCATGGGCGCAAGTCTTGAAGTACGGGTGCCGTTCGCCGACCACAGACTTGTGGAATACGTTTGGAATATTCCTTGGGAAATGAAAATGCATGGCAGCCGGGAAAAAGGCATTTTGCGGAAAGCGCTTGAAGGACTGCTTCCTGAAGATATTTTGTACCGCAAAAAAAGCCCTTATCCGAAAACGCATCACCCGAAATACACGCAGGGGGTCACAGAATGGCTGAAAACGATTTTACAACAGAAAGATTCCGTGCTTCACACCCTGCTTGACAGAAAGAAGCTGGAAATGCTGCTGGAGACAGAAGGTTCATCTTTTCAGGTGCCTTGGTTCGGCCAGCTGATGAAAGGCCCGCAGCTGATCGCCCATCTTGCCCAGATCCATACATGGTTTGAGGCGTACCGTATCGATATAGAAGAATAACAGTGCCGCGACCGGTTTCCGCTGAAGGATATCGGTCTTTTTATTGTGAAACATATGGTACACTAAAAAACAGAGGAGTGATACCATGACCGAATACGAAACATGCACCCAGCTTGCCGAGGTGCACTTTCCTTTATATAAACGGACTTTCTCATCCCTGCCGCCAAAAAACAGGCGGGCCGCATGGGCGGTGCTTGCTTTGTTTCACGAAGCTGATCGGCTTGATATGCAGGAACTTGGGGGATTTGAACAGGCGGCACAAGACTTTCTGAACGGGGCACGCGCCGACGGCTTTTTGTGGGAGGCGCTCACTGATGTGCGGCAGCAATTTGCACTTGAAGAAGAGCCGTTGCGTGAGTTTATCGCCGGCCACATCTCTGACAGAGAAAAAGTAACGTATCAAGAGTTTGATGACCTGCTGATGTACGCGGGCCAAACAGGCGGAGCCCTCGGCCTGCTTCTGCTGCCGGTTTGCGCGCGCCGGAACCAAGAGAAACTCCGCCATGCAGCCGTTTCATTAGGAGCAGCCATTCAGCTGACCCGGGTGCTTCTGAGGGTCCATACGGATGAGCGGTCGAAAAAGCGTCTCCCGCGCCAGGTGATGATGCAATTCGGCTATACGGAAGAAGAGCTGGAGAGCCATACCGTCAACAAAGCTTTTATGAATGTATGGGAGTACATCGCATTCGAGGCTGAGGCGTATTTCGAGGAGGCGTCTGAAGAGCTGGAGCTGTTTCCGTTATACTCAAGACCCGCCGTTACCGGTTTGCTGGCACATTACCGGTCAGAGCTCGGTGACATGAGAAAACGGCTTTCGCAAGCATAAAAAAACGCCCGGCTTCTTAACGAAGCTCGGGGCGTTTATGCAATCCCTTTTTGAATCCAAATCCGCGACCGCCATCTTCTGTACATAAGAATGCCTCTGACCCATTCATCCGCGATAAATGAAATCCAGATGCCCATAAGCCCCAATCCGAAATGGATGCCGAACAGATAAGCGAGAGGCAGTCCGATACCCCACATGGAAATCATCGCCATGTAGACGGGGAATTTTGCATCTCCGGCAGCCCGCAGCGAGTTGATGATAATGACATTAAATGAACGGCCGGGCTCAAGAATGATCGTCATGGCGATCAGCATGCTCGCCGTCGCAATAATGTCAGGGCTGCTTGTGAAAATTCCGATCAGCTGCTTTGAAAACAAGGTCATGATCACGGATGTCAAAGCGGCAATGCCAAGCGCCCAGTACAGACTTTTCATGCAGCGGTCATAAGCGTCGTCAAACCGTTTGGCGCCGATATATCTGCCGATCAAAATCTGTGTGCCCTGGCTGATCGCTGTTCCGAACAGCAGGATAAACATGGTGATGTTTTGTGTATAAACCTTTGTTGTAAGCGCCTGAGCGCCCATAATGGCGATAAAATAAGTGACAACCATTTGTGAAATGTTATAAGACAGCTGTTCGCCGGCAGACGGAATCCCGATTTTCAGGAGTTTCCGCAAGTGCTCTTTATGGACGTGAAAAATCTTTTGCCATGTCAGACCGAGTCCGATGCGTTTTTTGATTATCACAATCATCGCGATGAGCCCGATGATCCGCGCAAAGGACGTTGACATCGCAACACCGGCGACGCCTAACACCGGAAGGCCGAGCGGCCCGAAAATGACAAGAAAGTTTCCGGCAATATTTAAAATATTCATCCCGATCGTAACGAACATCGTATCCTTCGTATGACCGTAGCTTTTTAAAATGGCGCTGAACGTCATAATCAAAGCCTGAATGAAGGACAGCCCGCCGACCACCTGCAAAAAGACTTTGGCATCCGGCATCAATTCATTGGAAAGACCCATCACATGAAGCAGCGGAACGGCCGCAAAAAATATGGCGGCGCTGATGGCGAGACTGATGACAAAGTTCGCTCCTATTGATACATAAGCCACTTCCTGCGCCTCTTTTTTCTGTTTAGATCCTAAAAACTGTGAAATCACAATTGTCGTACCCGTTGCGATAAAGCTGAACATCACGATAATTAAATTTAAAATCTGATTGCTGACACCCACGGCCGCCACACTGTTGTCAGAGTATTGGCTAAGCATAAGAGTGTCGGCGTTTCCCATAAACATATATAATGAAACCTCAATAAATATCGGCCAAGTCAGCGCGTATAATGAGAGTTTGTGATCAGAGGATTGTTTGAATGCAGCCCGTTTTAAAATCGCTTGTTTCATTTCTTTTAACCCCTTTCCTGAAAAAATCAACGTTTAAAAGTGTACCTCCATTTTCTTATAATAAAAAGGGAGAGAAACGAAACTTCTTGCAAAAATCCGACTTAAAAAGGAGGGCCGGAAATATGTCCTTTCTCGAGTTCACAGTCCCTCCGTTCCCGGTCTTTATCGCTGCGGGAGAAGGAGTGTTCAAAAAAGGCGAAACCCATGTGAGACGGGTCTTCCCGGTGTTTGATCTGCTGTATGTGAAAGAAGGCGTCCTCTACATTACAGAAGACGAAAACGCCTTTTCCGTTGAAGCGGGAGAATATATTCTGCTTTCTCCCGGGCTTGAACATTACGGAACAAAAGGCAGTGAAGAAACGACATCCTATTCGTGGCTTCATTTTGAAGGAGCGGATTATGAGGTGACGGAAACCACCGGGAACAACTGGTCGGAGCTGAGGCGAAAAAAAGGGAGCTTTGAAGAGCCGTCCCGCTACCGCTTGTCCCTGCCGCAAAAAGGGAAGGTGAGACGCCCGCAGTTTATGGCCGGGCAATTCAGTGTGCTGACAGATGAAAGCGCCGAGAACTCCGACCTGCCGCTCAGAAAGCAGATTCTGTTTGAAGAGCTGCTGCTCCATCTTCAGAAAGAAGCGTTCCAAATCCCGTCCGCAAAGGAAAGAGTCGCATGGGAGGCCGCCCGGTACCTGCAGGAGCACTATCAGGAGAAAACAACCATCAAAGCGCTCTCTTCGGCACTTCATTACAACCAAGACTACGTGACCCGCTGCATGCAGCAGGTGCTCGGCGTCACGCCCGGCCAGTATACGAACAAAGTCAGAATGACGGAGGCGAAACGTCTTTTGTCCGCAACCAATGACAAAATGGGGGCGATCGCGGACGCCATCGGCATGGAGGACCCAACCTATTTTTCCAAACTGTTTAAACAGATTGAAGGCATTTCGCCGCTTGAATACCGCAAATTCGTAAGCCGGAAAACGGACTGACCTAATACCAGAGAACAGAAGAGGGATCGGTAAGCATGAAAATGACAATTTACGACGTGGCCGAAAAAGCGGGCGTCTCCATCTCGACCGTCTCGCGGGTCATCAACAATACGGGGAGGATCAGTGACAAAACCCGCCGGATGGTGCTCCGTGTCATGGAGGAGATGGACTATCATCCGAATGTTCACGCATCCGCTTTGACGGGCAAAAAGACGAATATGATCGGCCTGATCACCCCGGACATTTCAAACCCGTTTTTCGGGGAACTGGCGAAAAGCATTGAAGACAGCGCCGGTGTACTTGGGTTTCATATCATTATCTGCAGCACCGATTATCAGCCTGAAAAAGAAACGAAGTATTTTTCGATGCTGCGGCAGAAGCAGGCGGACGGCATTATATTCGCGACGGGACTTGATCATGATGACAGCGTCACGGCGCTTGATGATATTGTGAAATCGGGCATCCCGCTTGCGATGATTACGCAGGATAAACCGCTCGCGCCGATGGACGTCGTCATTATCGATGACTTTCTCGGCGGCTATACGGCGGCTGAGCATCTCATATCTTTAGGCCATGAAAGAATCGCCTGTATCGTCGGAAACGGTTCGACCACGGGTGAAAGAGACAGAATCAAAGGTTTTCAAAAAGCGATGCGGGAAGCGGGGATGACACTAGATGAATCGCTGATCATACCGACGGAATATTCGCTGGAAAGCGGAAAACAGGCAGCGGGCGAGCTGTTTGACAGAGACCTTCCGACCGCCGTTTTCGCCTTTAATGATGTCTTGTCATGTGCGGCGATACAGGCGGCGCGTTCCCGGGGCATTCGGGTGCCGGAAGACTTGTCCGTCATCGGCTTTGACAATACCATTCTCGCTGAAATGACGGCACCGCCGCTCACGACGATTTCTCAGCCGATCCGCGAAATGGGGCGGCGTGTCGTTGAACTTCTCATTGATGAGATTCAAGGGAAGAAAAAAACAAAAAGCAAAATCATTTTATCTCCGGAACTCGTCATCAGGCATTCTACGGCACCGGTAAAAACGCGCCCTCAGCGATAAGGCGCGTTTTTTTCTGTGAAAAACATTGTCAAACGAGCGAAAAGCATTGTAAAATTAAAACAGCTTTTGAGAAAGCGCTTGCGCAAATACTGCGGATTGCAAGCAAAGAAAGCAAACAGCTTGAGTTGTAAATAAAGCGCTTTCAAAATAATGATTTCTGTTTAATAAGAGAAACCGCTTGCGCCATTACGGCATGCGGCCTCAAGAAAAAGGAGCGGTGATAGATGACAGATCAAGTCAGGTGTGCGGTGCTGGGATTAGGACGATTAGGGTATTTTCATGCGAAGCATTTAGCCGGCGAAGTGCGGGGAGCCGAGCTTGCGGCCGTCTGTGACCCGATGAAGGGGAAGGCGGAAGCGTGTGCGAAAGAATTAGGAATTGCCAAATGGACGGAGAATCCGTATGAACTGCTGGAAGATCTCACGATTGACGCCGTCATCATTGTCACGCCGACAAGCACACATGCGGAAATGATCATGAAGGCGGCTGAAAACGGCAAGCACATCTTTGTTGAAAAGCCGCTCACCCTGAGTCTTGAGGAATCGATAAAAGTCATGAAAAAAATCGAAGAAACGGACGTCATCTGCCAGGTCGGTTTTATGAGGCGGTTTGATCCGGCATACGCCGACGCGAAAAGAAGAATCGACGCCGGGGAAATCGGCAGACCCATTTATTATAAAGGATTTACAAGAGATCAAGGCGCACCGCCCGCGGAATTTATCAAACATAGCGGAGGGCTTTTCATTGACTGCTCGATTCATGATTACGACATCGCGAGATATCTCATGAATGCCGAGGTTACGTCTGTCAGCGGGCACGGGAGGATTTTAAAGCACCCGTTCATGGAGGAGTGCGGCGATGTCGATCAGGCATTAACATATCTTGAGTTTGATTCGGGCGCGGCCGGCGATGTGGAGGCAAGCCGAAATTCTCCGTACGGCCATGACATCCGCGCGGAAATTATCGGGACGGAGGGAAGCATTTTAGTCGGCACGCTGCGGAAAAGCCATGTCACCATTTTAACGGAGTCAGGCAGCAGCTACGAAATTATTCCGGATTTTCAAGCCCGCTTTAAAGACGCTTACCGTCTGGAGCTTGAGCACTTTGCCGAATGTGTGAAAAAAGGGGAAACGCCGATTGTGACAGACATCGATGCCGCGATTAACTTAAAAATCGGGATCGCCGCGACGGAATCTTTTAAAACCGGAAGGCCTGTAAAGCTTACCCCGGGCGCCCCCGGCTATGCCGGATTATGATAGATTCGAAGTAAAAAAGCAAAGGCCCGGCATGCCTTTGCTTTTTTATGATTCATATGAGAAAAAAATGTAGTCAGTCGGCACGCCTTTATAGCCCATTTGGTGAAGCATCGCGCTTATATTGCCGCGATGGTATGTGCCGTGATTCACAATATGCCGGATCACATCGGCATATGTCGTCCGAAGCGTTCCCATGCGCGGATGAGAAATGGAGATCGGGCCTTCCATGTTCTCCGATTCTCTTAAAAATTCGCTGTATTCTTTGTCCAGTTCAGTCATTCTATGTTCAATCGCCTCAAAATCTCCGTCAAGCTTTTCAAATTGATCAAACTGCGAGACGATTTGTTCGTAAGTTTCTCCGTAAAGCACGTGAAGCCAAATGTAATCAGCCCGGCATATATGCACAAGCACGGCGTTCAAAGTCGGAAAAACACTATCCAGTTCCTGCTGTAAGCTTGCCGCGGGCAGGGTCTTCAGATGCTGAATAACTTGCTCATTGGCCCATCTGTGGTAGTGATACAGCTTTAAAATGTCTGACATTCCAATTCCCCCTCTTCCTTCCGGTACATTCAACATGACCTGGCCGAATTCCTTTTATCGAAACAAAAGCGCCGCAAAATAAAAAGCAGCACCCCACATCACCAATGCCGAGCATTGATTCAGGATGCCGAGGAGCCGGCCGCCTGTATCCGCGGTTTCGTTTAATAAAAGATTACGTCACGATGGCGCCGAGCGCTTCTGCGAATGTAACGGCATGAGACGGAGAGATGCGGCATCCTTTCAGCTTATCAAGCGAGACGTGCAGATGATCAAATGTGCACGTGCTGATATCCATATTAAAAAGAGACGTGCCGATGAAGTTTGCGCCGTTCAAATCACAGACGTCAAGATCTGTGTATTCAAGAACGGCATCATTCCACTCACTTTCTGAAAGGCCGCACGAGTCAATACGGACATGCTTCATATTGGAATAGCTGAAGGAGCTGTAATTTGCGAGGCAGTCTTCAAACCGTACATGACGCATGGCGGAATCCGCCAGATTCAAGCCGAGAAGTTTTGAATGCTGAAACGCCGTTCTATGGATGATGCTTCCGCTGAAATCAGCGTTTGAGACATCACATTTGTCAAACAGGACATCCGTACATTCCATATGTCTGAAAGAGACATCCGTAAAAACGGTGTTTCTGAAAATGACTTTTTCGGCGCGCAGGCCGTCCAGTTTGCCGTTTACGATGCCGTTTTCAATGATGACTTCTTTGAGCTCCTCATCCTGAAGCGCTTCAGTGAAAGAAAGCACCGGCAATTCTTTCGGGATTTTCGGTTTTTGGATCGTATTCATCTCATACTCCCTTTTCTAAACATAATAGCTGAAATCGGCAATTGGCAGATATCGTTTTCGCCCCTGCCCACCCTTGCCGAATTGCGTGTTGCTTACTGAACAAAGGGTAATATCAAAGCGGGATCGCGTCAATAGCGGCGCTTATAAAAGCTTCATTTCGTTTGAACTCATCCGGCACGCCGAAAGATAACAAAACAAAGCCCTTATAAGGGATGCCAAGGGCTTTTGTCTGTTTCAGGCGAGTTCTTTATACATGATCACATGCGGGCCGATGCCGGGTATGTCAAAGGGGCTGCCCGTGCTTTTCCAGCCGAGCTTTTCGTAATATCCCTTCACGTGACATCTGGCGTTGCACCAGACAAGCGCCGCCCCCATATCTGCCAGTTTTCGTTCCGCATAGGCGATTAACGTGCTTCCCGCTTTTTGCGTCCGGTATTCTTCAAGCGTTGCCATGCCGCGCAGCTGGTAGGCGGGCGCCGCCTGTAAAGCCTGCTGGTTCTGCGGGTAGAAAGAAGCGATGCTGATCAATGTCCCGTCGTAAAAACCTCCGAGATGAAATGCTCCTTTGACGCTGTCCTGATCATATTTACAATCCTCAATCGTCTGATGGGGGCGCAGCACGCTGTGTCTGATCGCGTATGTGTCTTCTGCGGTGATGGGTTTTACTTCAACCATGAAAAAATCCTCCTTTGCTTGATTCTTTTTCTGTATCGTACCATGAAAAAGCCGCCTGTCATATCAGGCGGCCTCTTCCGCGTCAATGCAAATATACATCAGCCCGCTTTTCATCCTTTTGCTTAATATAAGCTGCAAGTTCTGATGTCAAATCAGAACGGAGAAACGGGGTGATTAAATAAATTCCGTTAAACAGTTCGCACGCCGTGTCGAGAAGCGACTTGGCGATGGCGAGGCCTTCGGTTTTCTGCTTTTGCTTGTCTTCGCCGGCGAGCGCCATTTTTTCCCGGATGCTGTCTGACAGCTTAATGCCCGGGATTTCATGATGAATGAACTCTGCGTTGCGGCTGCTCGTTAACGGCATAATTCCGATATACACCGGTGTTTTGAGATGTTTCGTTTCATGATGAATGTCAATGAGCTGCTGCTCCGAGTAGACAGGCTGGGACACGAAGTAGTCAGCTCCGCACTCGATTTTTTTCTCCAGCCGTTTTACCGCTTTATCAAGATGGCGGACATTCGGATTAAATGCTCCGGCTACGGAAAAGTTCGTTTTCTTGCCGAGCGGTTTCCCTGATAAAGAAATGCCCTCGTTGAATTGTTTAATCAGCCTGATCAAGTCAAAGGACGTTAAATCATAGACGGAGGTAGCCCCCGGAAAGTCGCCGATTTTTGAAGGATCGCCCGTGATGGCTAAAATGTCGGTAAGCCCGAGCGTATCCAGCCCCATTAAATGTGACTGAAGGCCGATGATGTTGCGGTCTCTGCATGTAATGTGAACGAGAGAACGGATATCAAGGCGTTCTTTCAGCAATGAACCGCAGGCGGCATTGCTGATCCGCGGTGTCGCCAATGAATTGTCGGCGAGCGTCAGCGCTTCTATGCCGGTTTCTTTTAATTCAGCCGCCGCTTGCAGAAATTTGTCAAAATTCAATTTTTTCGGCGGATCAAGCTCTACGATAATTGACCGTTTTTGAGCGGCGATTTCGTTTAAACCCGGCTCGGTCCGTTCATTCCGGACGGAGATGACTTCTTCTTCCCGTCTGATTTTCACTTCTTTATCAGTGACGGGAGAAAGTCCGCGGACCGCTTCAGCCATGGCTCTGATATGGTTTGGCGTCGTACCGCAGCAGCCGCCGATAATGCGCGCGCCCTGAGTGCGGAACTGTACGGCGCTCTCCCGGAAATAGGCATCGTCCGTATCATAAACAAGCCGGCCTTCTTCTAAAGACGGGAGGCTGCTGTTCGGATAGACCGATAAATAAGCGTCACGGAATATCGGCACTTCGGTGAGCGCTTCAATCATGTGGTACGGGCCGAGCCGGCAATTGATTCCCGTTATGTCAGCGCCGAGATCGGCAATTGACCTGAGGGCTTCCCGAAGCGGCGTTCCGTCCTGCAGCACGCCCTGTTCGTGCATGGATACGTTCAGCATAATCGGAAGTTCCGTTTCTTTTCTCGCTATCTTCAGCACTTCGCGCGCCTCTTCTAAATCATAGTATGTTTCCAGGAGCAGACCGTCCGGCTCTTCGTAAAGCAATAAATAAAGCTGCTCCCGAAAGCTGCGTTTAATCTCCTCCAGGCTGTAGGCGTTTTTGTTAAATGTGCGGATGCCGCCCATCGTTCCCAATACATAAGCGCCGTCTGAGGAAGCGCGCGCGATTCTGACCGCCTCCTGATTGATTTTTTTCGTTTCATCCTCAAGTCCGTATCTTGAGAGCTTAATAAAATTCGCGCCGTACGTATTTGTCTGGATGATGTCTGCCCCGGCTTCCACGTAAGCCTTATGTATCCGCTTGATTTCCTCGGGCTTTGATACGTTCAGTTCCTCAAAACATCTGTCAATGCCGTAGGAATAGAGGAGAGTGCCCATCGCGCCGTCTCCGATTAAAATCCGTTCTTTTAAGTCTTGTAATAGTCCCATTGTTTGCCTCCTTCGTCACATTCAGCAAGGAAAAAAGAGAAATAAAAAAAGTCTTCTTAAGAAGAAGACTCTGTAATCATTTGTCTCTCTTCTTATCTTCCAAGCTGTTTTTAGCTTGCTGGATTTAGCACCTTGGTCATGGTTTGGGTTAAACCATTACACCGGTTGCTGAAGCGTCGTCGGGCCAGTCCCTCGGCTTCTCTTGATAAGAACGTTCATGTAATTGTCATGGGTTTCCAAAACTTAACTGTGAAAATCCCTTTCTCCAAATTTACCGAAAATAGAGACAATAATCAATAGGAATCACATAATTTATCTAAAATTAATAAATTGAACGTCAATCGGCAGGTCTGCCCCGCGGACGGCTGCAATAATCTGCTGCAGATCATCTTTATTTTTTCCGGTGACGCGCACTTGGTCGTCCTGAATCTGCGACTTTACCTTCAAGCCGGAGTTTTTAATCACCGCGTTGATTTTTTTGGCGCTGTCTTTATCAATGCCCTGTACAAGCTTCGCGCGCTGGCGCACCGTGCCCCCTGAGGCATTTTCGATTTTGCCGTATTCAATGTTTTTCGTCGGCACGTCCCGTTTGATCAGCTTGCCGCTCAGCACATCTTTGAGCTGATTCAGTTTAAACTCGTCATCAGAAATCAGGACAAGTTCTTCCTTTTCTAAAGTTACATCGCTTTTAGATCCTTTAAAGTCATAGCGCGTGCCGATTTCTTTCAGCGTCATCTGAATCGCATTCTGCACTTCGGGAAATTCAACTTTGGATACAATATCAAAAGAACTTTCTTTTGCCATGAGAAAACCTCCTATAACATTTCACTTATGAGTTGATTATAGTAGAATAAAGAGAAATGTCCAACTGCATAAAGCATGAATTTATGCATATTGGAAAAAATGAGAAAAACATCAGCCCCATACGGGCGAATCAGGAAGGACGATAACATGAGACCAGGGCAGCAGCTCACGCTTAGTATAGATCATCAAACCGATTTCGGTTATTTTTTAACCGACGGCGAGGATACGGTTCTTTTACATAACAGTGAAATTACAGAGGATATTGAAGACAGAGATGAAGTGGACGTATTTATTTACGTCGATCATCAGGAAAGACTCGCGGCGACGATGAAAAAGCCGCTCATCAGCTTTTATGACTACGGATGGGTGGAAGTGACGGACGCTGTGGAGGATATGGGCGTATTCGTCGACGTCGGTCTGTCAAAAGACGCGCTCGTCGCAACGGAGCACCTGCCTCCGTACAAATCCGTCTGGCCGCAAAAAGGCGACAGACTGTATTGCATGCTGAAGGTGACAAGCCGCGGACGCATGTTTGCCAAGCCGGCGCCTGAGGATATCATCAGTGAATTATTTACGGATGCAGAGGAAGACGTCATGAATAAAGACCTGACAGGCACGGTGTACAGACTGATCGCATCAGGCTCTTTTCTGATTACCGATGAAGGCATCCGCGCGTTTATTCACCCTTCAGAAAGAAAAGAAGAGCCGAGACTCGGCAGCCGCGTGACGGGGCGTGTCATCGAGGTGAAGGAAGACGGCTCCGTCAACATGTCCCTGCTGCCGAGAAAGCAGGATGCGCTTTCGGTTGACGCGGAGGAGATTCTGACCTATCTGAGATCAAGAAACGGCGCGATGCCTTACGGAGACAAAAGCGATCCTGACGATATCCGCGAACGGTTTCATTTAAGCAAAGCCGCCTTTAAGCGGGCGCTCGGGCACCTGATGAAAAACGGCAAAGTGTATCAGAAAGACGGCTGGACATACGAAAAACAATAAATTTTCTGCAAAAACATCGGTGAACCAAAACCGGTGTTTTTTATTTTCTCAAAAGCTTCTATGCCCTCATTTGTTTATCACCCTGCCGAACATACATATTTTATTGAAATAAAATATTCTGACATCCGAACCGATATATAACTATAGAAAAAAACAAAAGGAGAGTTTCAATGAGAAAAATGGCGATATTTGCGGCTGTACTGCTGCTTGCGCTCAGCACGGCGGGATGTGCCGGCAAATCCGAGGGGGCGGCGGCTGAAAAAACGAAAACAATCGGCATCATGCTGACAGACAACGGCCTCGGCGACCAATCATTTAATGATTCTGGCTTTCAAGGTTTGATGAAAGCAAGAGACGAGCTCGGCATCACATTTGATTACAGAGAAATAAAAGACACCGATACGTACGAAAAAGGACTGACCCAGCTTGTCCGGGAAGGCAATGATCTTGTTGTGGGGCTCGGTTACAGCATGCAGGCGGATTTAGAAAAGGTCGCCAAAAAATATCCGAAGCAGCGGTTTGTGCTGATTGATTCTGTATCAGACCTGGATAATGTCACCTCCGTCACGTTTAAAGAGGATGAAGGAAGCTTCTTAGCCGGAGCGCTCGCGGCTATGACGAGCAAAACCGGCACGATCGGATTTATCGGCGGTTCAGATGCCGATGTCATTAAACGGTTTAAGAAAGGCTATCTGAAAGGCGCGGAATCAGTCAAACCGAACATCCGCGTGCTGTCGGAAATCAGCGGTACGTTTGATGATGATAAGCTCGGGAAACGCATCGCCCAAAACATGATCCGAAAAAAAGCCGATGTCCTGTTTACGGCGGCCGGCTTCACGGGTGTCGGCGCACTGAAAGAAGCGGAGGCGCGAAAAGTATACGCCATCGGTGTTGACAGCGATCAATATTACACCGCCGAGCACGCCGTTATCTCTTCTTTAGTGAAAAACGTCGACCATGTCATCTATGAATTGGCGAAAGATTTAAAAGACAACAAGGAGATCAAAAGCGGTGAGATCGTTTACGGACTGAAGGAAAACGGCATGGACTTAGCCAAGATCAGAGTTGTCAAAAACGCAGGCGGGCTGACGAAAAAGATCACGGATATGAAAAACAGTCTGATTGAAAAAGGAGGCGATCTGAAGTGACATTACGGACAAGGCTGCTCGTTAACGCAGCCGTTACGATGATTTGCTTCGCCGCCGTCATCGGCTTTACCATCGTAAACATGATGAAGATTCAGGCTTCAAATGAAGATGAAGTGGACGCGCTGTTAAACGTCCAGGAAGCAAAAGCCGACCTTAATACGTTAAAAGAAAGCATCACCGGCTATTCCTATACGCTCGCAGACGCCCAGAAAGAAGATGTACAAAGCTATATGAAAAGCAGCTCAAACAAACTGGCGGCGCTCAAAAAAACGATGACGGACGATGCGGACAAAGCCGCTTATGACAAACTCGCCAAAAAATACGAATCGTGGCAGGCGGAGGCGGACGCTGCTCTTGATTCGAAAAGCCCGGCTGAAGCGACAAGGACGGCGGCCCGCATCAACGGTCTTCTGAATGATATTTATATGCTGAATCTGAAAAGCCGGGATCACTATGAAGACATGCAGAAGCAGACGGCTGACCAGATTCAGTTTATCGTTTACAGCGCAGCCGTGCTGACCATCGTGATACTTGCTGTCACCGTCATATCTTCCATCAGGCTGACGAAGAGAATTGCAGGGCCGATCCGCCGCATGGCTGAAAATGCCCGTCGTATTGCAGCGGGGAACCTTGCCGTTGAAATGCTTGATTATAAAGGGAAGGACGAACTGAAAGAGCTGAATGACTCATTCGGAATGATGGCTGAACAGCTCCGCACCTTAATTCAGGCGATCGGAGAGGTCGGCCGTGAAGTCGAGACTTTTGCGGAAGGTTTGACGAAGGAAAACCAGACGCTGAAGGACATGACCGAGCAGGTGTCCGTATCGACGGAAGAAATGGCGCAAGGCTCCCAAACCATTTCAGAAGATCTGCAGCATGCGGTGCAATTCATTGAACAAATGGATGAACATTCAAAGGCGAACGCCGAACGTTCCAAACAAACGACGAGAAGCAGCGAAGAGACGATTGCGGCGGTGGCTGCGGGGCGAGGTGCTTTAGCCGAGACCAAGCAAGCCATTGATAAAAGCAATGAGACATCAAAAGAGATTTCCGAAGCCGCCGATCTCTTCATAGAGCATGCGGCAGGCATCAGTATGATGGCGCAGACCGTTTCCGACATTGCGGGCCAGACCAATCTGCTGTCCTTAAACGCCGCAATCGAGGCGGCCAGAGCAGGCGAGGCCGGAAAAGGATTTGCCGTCGTTGCCGAGGAGATACGGAAGCTCGCAGACGGATCAGCCAAAGCGACCGCGCAGATTTTCGATATGGTAAAGCAAATTGAAGACGGCATCACATCTATTACCGGAGCTGTCACGACCGGCGTCGCTTTAGCGGACAGACAGCAGGAGCTGATGGAGAAAACGTCAGAATCATTCGCCCATATTGAACAAAAAGCCGCCCATATTAAGGCGGAGCTTACTCAATTGGACGGACGGATCATCGAATCGAAACAGCTTGGTGAGCAAGTGCTGCATCATGCCGAAAGCATCAGCGCCGTCGTTCAGGAAACGGCTGCAGGAAGCGAAGAGATTTCTGCCTCCGCGCTTGAGCAGCTGTCTTCTTTTCATAAAATGGCGGAAAGCGTCAATAATCTGGTGAGCCTGACAGAGCGGTTAAACGATCAGGTCCGCCGGTTTACTTTGTAACAGACATCCGTGCGCAAAAAACAGCCCTCTTTCTTCTAAGACAAGAGGGCTGTTTTCCTTTTACAGATGGTCCGGTTTTTTGGAATTCTGGTTTTTTCCCGCCTGCCGGTTTTTTTCGGCAAGCCGGTTCTTTTTCTGATTTACGGCGTTATTGTCCAACGGTTTTTTGTCATCATCTTTCATGCGGCAAAGCCTCCCTTCTGTCCGTTAGGATGCCCGCCCGCATTGAAATTATGGCTTCAGGAAAAAAATCGCGAGCGTGCCCGGCCCGGAGTGGGCGCCGATCGCAGAGCTGATTGAATGAAGAATGATTTCTTTCGGATGGAACGCTTCTTCAATCATTTCCTTCATCCCAATCGCCGTCTCTTCATTATCTGCATAGCTGATTCCCACGGTTTGATCCGCCCAATCGCCGCCTTCTTCCTTCATCATTTCTATAATCCGTTTAAACAGTTTCTTCTGTCCGCGCAATTTTTCGAGCGGCACGAGCCTGCCGTCATCCACATGCAGAATCGGTTTGATGTTCAAAAGCCCCCCGACAAAAGCGGACGTTTTTGAAATTCTGCCGCCCCGCGCGAGATAGGCGACGTCATCGACCGTAAATATATGTTTCATCCGTGCGCAAAAGTTCTTTACAGACGTTTCGATTTCTTGTATTGTATTCCCGTTAACACAGAGTGTTTGCGCGTGCATCACCGCGAGGCCGCAGCCCAGTGAAGCGCATTTGGAATCTACAATCCGTAAATCAAAATCGGGAAATTCCTCTTTTACTTCATTGGCGATCATTACGGCCGTCTGATAGGTGCCGGAAAGACCTGAGGAAAAGGCGATGTATATCGCCGGTTCTCCCAGTTCCGCGTATTGTAAAAATACTTTTTTTATCGTATCCGGTGATGCCTGGGATGTTTTCGGAACTTTCCCGTCCCGCATCGCTTGAAAGATATGATCCGCCTGAATGGTGACCGCGTCCTCATATTCGTTTCCGTCAAGTGTTACGTGCAGCGGAATGAACCCGATCCGGTTTTCTTCAATATAAGATTTCGGCAGGTCAGAGGCGCTGTCAGCAATAAGGTGAACTGTCATCATAATTCCCTTCTTTCCGGTTGGTGAGAGTGATGCCAACTATATCATATAAATTTGGCAAAATAGTGTTCAAAACTTTATTTTAAGGGAAAAGCTAATAATGAAAATGAGCGGAGGAGCAAGCCATGGTACTAGAACAAGTAAAAAAATTAGCAATCGTCGTCATCGGCGCGTTTCTGTATGCGGCGGGACTGAATTTATTCCTGATACCGGCGAATGTATATGCCAGCGGTTTTACCGGTGTCGCCCAGCTGCTGTCAAGCGTCGTTGATCAATACGCCCCCTTTTATATTTCGACAGGAGTTCTCATGTTCCTCTTAAACATTCCCATCGGTGTGTTAGGGTGGCTGAAAGTCGGCAGATCATTCACCGTGTACAGCATATTAAGCGTAGCGCTGACGTCCGTCTTTATGGGGATTCTCCCGGAAATGAGACTGTCACACGATATTCTTCTGAATACCGTATTCGGAGGAGTCATCTCAGCTATCGGCATCGGTTTAACGCTGAAATTCGGCGCTTCGACAGGCGGTCTTGATATCGTGTCGATGGTGCTGGCCAAATGGAAGGATAAACCGGTCGGCACATATTTCTTCATTTTGAACGGGATTATCATTTTGACGGCAGGATTATTGCAAGGATGGGAGAAAGCATTATATACCCTTGTCGCTCTGTATGTCACAACAAGGGTGATTGACGCCATTCACACGCGCCACATGAAACTGACCGCCATGATCGTTACAAAAAAAGCTGATGAAATCAAAGAAGCGATTTACGGGAAAATGGTCCGAGGCATTACGACGGTGCCGGCAAAAGGCGCTTACACAAACGAACAGAAAGAAATGATGATCATCGTCATCACGCGGTACGAATTGTATGACCTTGAGAAAATCGTGAAAGAAGTCGACCCGAAAGCCTTCACAAACATCGTGCAAACGACGGGGATCTTTGGTTTCTTCAGAAAAGACTGATAGGAGCGGATAGAATGAAGTGGCTGTTTGGCCTGTTATTACCGGTCATTTTATTGATCGGATGCAGCAGTCAATCCGGGCAGAAGGAGCCCGCTGAGGAGGTATCCGGAGAGATGAATGAACAGCAAGCGGAATTAGCCGTAAATCCTGTGCAGACAGATCAGCAGATCGAATTTCAAATGTCTTTAAAAAACAAAAGCGAAAGCCCGATCGATTTCACATTCAGCTCAGGGCAGAAATTCGAACTGACCGTACATGACCAACATCACAAAGAACTGTACCGCTATTCAAAAGACAAAATGTTTACCCAGGCGTTTCAGACCGTGACCTTAATGCCGAATGAAACGTATGACTTTTCAGATGTGTGGAAGAACGTGCCCGGTCCGGGAACATACACGGTGAGGGTGACGTTTTTAGGGAAGTCCGATCAGATCGGAAAAAGACTGAAAACGGTAAAAACATTTGAAGTAAAATAAAAAAGCGGCGCCCTCATCTCAAACGGGGCGCCTTTTTTTATTGCAATTTCTCCAGCTGATCCTGAAATTGGTGCAGCTGCTGACGTTCTGCATCCGTCGAATTGGCGTACGCGGAAGACACGGCATTTTTGGCGCGTGAGACAGCTTTTTCCTGGTCGCCGTCCTCGAAACCGTTAGCAATCATGACGGCCTGCTGGACAAATGACTTGGCTTGAGAAAACAGTTCGTTTCTCATTAAAAGTCAACCTGCCTTTCAGCCGAATCTTTTGCTGCATCATGCTGTGCTTCCTCTAATGTAGACCGATATGGAAATCTTGCGTCATGAAGACTGACAGAGTCCTTGCCTTGCTGAATAAACCGTTTTGATTTGTTTCGTTTACCCATTGCAATGTCCCCCTTCCATATTTAGACGAGATGAGTCGTCTGTTTTAGTATGGGCGGAAGGCTTTGTGTTATGAGCGGGAAAACCTCACAGGGAGAAATAGGATTTTAAAAAATCGGCGATTCCGTCCGCTTCATTTGAACCCGTGACGCGATCGGCGGCCTGTTTGACTTCATCCGTGCCGTTTTCCATCGCTACGCCGCACCCGGCAAATCGAAGCATTTCAAGATCGTTGTCTTCGTCGCCGAACGCGATGATCCGTTCTCTCGGCACTTGGTAATAGTCGCTGATTTTCTTCAGGCCGACCGCTTTATTCATCCCGTGTTTAATAATTTCAATCACATGCCAAGGAGCCGCCCATCTTCTGTGGTCAATGACCTCGGCGTGCACATCGGATAAATGCGCGCGTATGTCCGCGACGTCCTCTTCCTTCGCGTGAATCAATACGGACGTCACATCCTCTTGGACCGTTTCGCGCAGATCGCCGAATGTGACATTCGCCGTATTCATATGAAACGCCTCAATTAAATGCTCATCATGATAATGGAAGTACACATCATCAATGATCTCAGCGAGCACATTATGTATTTGGTAGGTCTCTGTAAGTTCGGCAAGCTGTCTGACCACATCGACAGATAAAGACGTGTGGTATCGTCCCCATGACTCGTCTTTCGGGTGGTGGACAAACGCTCCGTTAAAATTGACAATCGGCGTTGTCAGCCCAAGCTCGTCATAATACATCGAACTGGAACGGAAAGGGCGGCCGGTTGAGATGCAGACATGATGGCCCGCTTCTTTCAGCGTCTGAATCGTCCGTGCCGTTTCAGGGGAAATGGTTTTATCATCTTTTAATAAGGTTCCATCCAGATCTAAGGCGATGAGGTAAGGTTTTGTCTCCATAAATAACTCCTTTTGTCATATAATTTGCTGTTTTTCTCTTATGTACAGTGTAGCTTTTTACCATCTTTATTGTCTACATGTTACACTTATGATTATGGTTATCCTAAGGAGGGAGTCAACGTGATTCTTATTGATCATCAAACCGTATCAGGCATTCCGTTTTTACATATTGTAAAAGAAGAAAATCGGGACCGTCCCGCTCCCCTTGTTTTCTTTATTCACGGTTTTACAAGCGCGAAGGAGCATAATCTTCATTTCGCTTACCTGCTTGCTGAAAAGGGTTTCAGAGCCGTGCTGCCGGAAGCTCTTTACCACGGTGAACGCGCTGAACAGCTGTCAGCAGAAGAGCTCGCCGTCCATTTTTGGGACATTGTCTTAAATGAAATCGAGGAGCTTGACGTGCTGAAAAAGGATTTTGAAGCGCGCGGTCTGATTGAAGACGGGCGGATCGGTCTTGCGGGGACGTCAATGGGCGGAATTACGACATTCGGCGCGATGGCTGCGTATGATTGGGTCAAAGCCGGCGTCAGTCTGATGGGAAGTCCGAACTATACGGCATTTTTTCAGCAGCAGATTGACCACATTCAAAAGCAGGACATCGACATTGACGTCACAAAAGAACAGGTCGATGAACTGTTTGCGCGGCTCAAACCGTTCGACCTCAGTCTGGAACCGGAAAAACTCCGCAGCCGCCCGCTGCTGTTCTGGCACGGCGTTCAAGACAAAGTCGTTCCGTATGCACCGACCCGCGGCTTTTATGAAACGATTAAACCTCATTACAGCAGCCGGCCCGACCATCTTCAGTTTCTGAAAGACGAACGGGCTGATCATAAAGTCCCGAGATACGCCGTTTTAGAAACCGTCGCCTGGTTCGATAAGCATTTATAAAGCACAAAGGTGTTAACAAAAGCCGCTTTTGCGTTATACTGAGGAAAAAGGAGTGATGGAACGTGGAAGAAGCATTAAAAGAAAACATCATGGGCGCCTTGGAGCAGGTTGTTGACCCTGAGCTCGGCGTCGATATCGTCAATCTCGGCCTTGTATACGACGTTGATATGGATGACGACGGCCTGACGCACGTTACGATGACACTGACATCAATGGGGTGCCCGCTCGCTCCGATCATCGTCGACGAGGTGAAAAAAGCGCTCGCCGACATTCCGGATGTAAAAGAGACGGAGGTCCACATCGTCTGGAATCCGCCGTGGACAAGAGACAAAATGTCACGCTACGCAAAAATCGCATTAGGGATTCAGTAATAAGAAAATGCACCCCGGATTTTAGGTACATCCTAAAGTTTGGAGGTGCTTTTCTTTTGTCTGCATATAAGCGACAGTGAGGGCTTGTTTTGGATTGCAAACAAACCTTTATATATAAAATTTCATATGAGGTTTATCTTTTTTGTAATAGGACAGTCTGTCCTGGAGTGTACCTGTGCGGAATTCAAATTTATGTCCATCGGGATCAGTAAAATAAATTGACTTTTGATCTTGCTTATCCCTAGGACGCCCATTTAATATATTTACATTTAGATTTTTTAACCTTTGAAGTATTGCATCAAAATCTTTTGGGTCAATTGTAAAGGCCGTATGCGTATAGGATTTATGTATTTCATTTCTTGGTATATCCGCCTCTAAGTTAAGTGCAAGCCAAAGTCCTTTCAGATCAAAATATGCTGTCTTTTGCCCTTTAACCAGAAGTTGTGCATGAAATACTTTCTCATAAAATTCTATGGATTTTTCCAAATCTGAAACAGAAAAAAGAAGATGATTGATCCCTTTTATGTTCATTTTCCCCACCTCATTTAACATCTTTGTTTTAAACAATCCCTTTGGTAATACATCTGCATATATATCGATTATATACTGACTAAAAAATCATTTTTAGGGATTTCTGTGTATTTTTTATGCCCGGTGTTTTCCGGATGACCGTTTTGAACTGTACTAAACATGATTCTGCCGGGCGCCGTTTTGTCTGCTTTGTCGCTGCAGACCGGCGTGCGGAAAGAAGGGCAAGTCACTAAAAAAACCAAGTTTCCCGCCATTCGGGGTTTTTTGCGGTATCGGGTTAAAAAGGAAAAAAACGGACGGAGGCATGATATAATAGACCGGCTGCATGCGAGGGAGGAACCCATGAAGAAAAAATTACTTCTCATTATCCTTAGCATTCTTGTTTATACGGCGCTGTTCGCTGTTTCCGCCTTTCACAAAGAGCCGGAGCGGCAGGCAGGGACAATGACGGATGTCAGCCGTCTCATGCCCGTGAAAATTAAGCAGACGGTCAAAGGAAAAGAGAAAGAAACATTGGTCGAAACGATTAAGGAAGCAAAGAGAAAGCATTTGAAGATCTCAATCGCAGGCGCCCAGCACTCAATGGGCGGCCAGACGTATTATGAAGACGGTATCGTTCTCGACATGACGGGCTACAACAAAATACTCGGTCTCGACCGAAAGAAAAAAATCATCAGAGTGCAGGCGGGAGCGACGTGGAATGATATTCAGCGCTATGTCAATCCGTACGGGCTCGCGGTAAAAGTCATGCAATCGCAAAACATTTTTACGATCGGGGGCTCACTGAGCGCCAACGCCCACGGCCGGGATATCCGGTACGGTTCGCTGATTGATACGGTCAAATCGTTTCATCTTTTAAAGGCGGACGGCAAAGTCATCACCGTTACTCCGAAAGATGACCTGTTTTCAGCCGTCATCGGCGGCTACGGCCTGTTCGGCGTCATCCTTGACGCGGATATTGAGCTGACGGATGATGAGCTTTATGAAATGAAAACGAAACGCATGAACGCTGATACATACAGTCAATATTTTACGCAGCATGTTCAGCGCAACCCCGCCGTGCGCATGCATCTCGCGCGGATCGCAACAGGGGATAAAGGCTTTTTGCACGATATGTATGTGACTGATTACACACTCTCAGACAACCAGAAAGAATTAAAGCGGCACAATGAACTGAAAGAAGATGAGCATCCGGCGCTGACGAAATTCGCGCTCGGCCTCTCCCGCCGGTATGACTGGGGAAGAAATTGGTTCTGGTCAACCCAGCAGTCTTATTTTCTCAGTCAAAACGGCGTGAAAGTCTCCAGGAACAATGTCATGCGGTCAGAATCGAAATTTTTGGAATATGAAAACACGGACAACACCGACGTGCTTCAAGAATACTTCGTGCCCGTCGGCGAATTTGCACCGTACATTCATGATTTACGCAAGACGCTGTCACATGAAGATCTCAATCTCGTAAATATTACGATCCGCTACGTGCAAAAAAATGAAAAAGCCGATCTGTCATACGCAAAGGAAGACATGTTTTCACTCGTTCTTTTAATCAATGAAGGGTTTTCAAAAGACAGCCAGGCGAGTGCAGCGCGGATTGTCAGAAAAATGACGGATACGGCGTTGCGCCACCGCGGCAGCTATTATCTGCCGTATATGCTGTATCAAACGAAAGAGCAGATGCGCGAGGCATATCCGAAAAGCGATATGTTCTTTCAGAAAAAACAAAAATATGATCCCGATGACTTGTTTATGAATTATTTTTATCAGAGGTACAAATCATGAAACACAACCATTTAAAATGGCTGATCCTGTCTCAGAGCAGTGTCTTTTTTGCCGGCAGCCTGATCTTTCCGTTTTATATTTTATTTATTAAAAACATCGGTTCCAGCTACACGCAATTCGGTCTATCATACGGCTTGTTCGGCCTGAGCGGCGCATTGATTCATCCGCTGCTCGGCCGGCTGTCGGCAAGACTGGATCCCCGCTGGTTCCTGATGGCGAATTCGTGGGGGATGGCGGTGCTTCTTCTGACGCTCCCGCACATTACCGGCGTGCACCAGGTTTATGTGGTGCAGGTGCTTTTGGGCCTGTTCGGCGCCATGCAAAAACACGGCGAGAAAATCATGATCGCCGATTACACTGACGGCGGGGAGCGGGGGAAAAAAGTCGGCAGCTATCATTTCTGGACGGCCGTATTTTCAGCTGCCGCCATTATTCTCGGCGGGTTTCTCGCTGATTTCTTCACGGTTTATATTATTTTTTACGCCAGCTCCGTGCTGTTTTTTATAAGCGGGCTGATGATGCTGAAAAAAACAGGCTGATCCGATCAGCCTGTTTTTCTTATGAAACCCCCTCGATCGAGAGGGGGTTTTTTGTCAGCGAAAACCGATGGAAAATGAATGAAAAAATATTAAATATACAATTGAATTAATTTTTATTCATGTTATAATGTTAAATAATTTCACAAAAACCAAGAAGGTGAACCCGTTGAAAATAGGTATTATAGGCGCAACTGGTTATGGAGGCGCCGAACTTGTCAGGATTCTTAACCATCACCCTTATGCAGAAGATTGTATATTATATTCATCGAGCGACGAAGGAAAAGAATATGCCGCTTCATATCCGCATTTGAGGAATATAGCGTCACAATCACTTCAGCCGCTTCATATAGAAACGATTCGAAACGAAATTGATGTCATGTTTATAGCCGCGCCGCCCGGCGTTTCCGGAGAGTGGTCGCCCAAGCTGGCGGAGGCGGGCATCCCGGTCATTGATCTATCCGGCGATCTGCGGATTCAAAACCCGGCCGTGTATGAAAAGTGGTATAAGCGGAAGGCCGCGCCGAAAGGAACGATTCAAAGCGCGGTTTACGGTTTAGCCGAACTGCAAAAAGAAGAGATTCAGACTGCTAAGCTGATTGCCAATCCGGGATGTTTTCCGACGGCTGTGCTGCTCGGGCTCGCCCCGCTGGCGAAGAATAAGCTTTTACAAGATTCATTTCTGATTGTTGATGCGAAAACAGGCGTATCCGGTGCCGGCCGAAAAGCATCCATGGGCACTCATTATTCTGAGCTGAATGATAATTTTAAAATTTATAAGGTTAATGAGCATCAGCATACTCCGGAAATTGAACAGCAATTAGCGGCTTGGCAGCCCGGCACAGGTCCGATCACGTTTTCCGCACATTTGGCGCCGATGACAAGGGGCATTATGGCGACGATGTATACGGAGGCTCCCCCTGGTATGTCTGCTGCACAGGTAAGAGAATTGTATTCCGAATTCTACAAAGATTCATATTTTGTCAGAATCAGGCCGGAAGGTGAATTTCCGGCGACGAAAGAGGTATACGGCAGCAATTTTTGTGATATCAGTGTCACCGTGGATGAAAGAACAAACCGTGCCACCATCGTTTCTGTCATAGATAATCTGATGAAAGGCGCCGCAGGGCAGGCGGTTCAAAATTTAAATATCATGAATGGCTGGCAGGAAGAAACGGGACTTACGATGACGCCAGTCTATCCATAGAACGAAAGAGGGATTCGAAAATATGATTCAGCTGAGTGAGGAAATCACGAAAGTAAAAGGCGGCGTATCTTCGCCGAAAGGGTTTGAGGCAAAGGGCGTGCACTGCGGTCTGCGCTATTCAAAAAAAGATCTCGGAGCGATTATCAGCGAAGCGCCTGCAGTCAGTGCGGCGGTATATACGCAGAGCCATTTTCAGGCAGCGCCCTTGAAAGTGACGCAAGAGAGCTTAAAAAAAGAGGCCGTGCTTCAGGCGGTTATCGTCAACAGCGCGATTGCCAACGCCTGTACGGGAGACCAAGGATTAAAGGACGCCTATGAAATGCGGGACGGCTTCGCGAGCCAGCTCAGCATTGAGCCGGAGCTTGTTGCGGTTTCGTCAACCGGGGTGATCGGCGAGCTTTTAGACATGAAAAAAATTCAGGCGGGCATTGAACAGCTCGGTCAAGCGCCGTCAGTGTCCGGAGCATTTGAAGAAGCCATTTTGACGACGGATACAGTGACGAAACAGACGTGTTATGAACTGGTGATCGGCGGAAACATCATCACGATCGGCGGAGCGGCGAAAGGCTCCGGCATGATCCACCCCAACATGGCGACAATGCTCGGCTTTGTCACAACGGACGCGGCCGTGGAAGAACAGTCGCTCAAAAATGCGCTCAGAGAGATTACGGATGTTTCATTTAACCAAATCACCGTTGATGGAGAAACATCGACGAATGACATGGTGCTTGTGATGGCGAACGGCTGCGCGGGGAATGATTGCCTGACGGAGCAGCACCCTGACTGGCCGGCATTTAAAAAGGGGTTAAAGCTTGTATGCGAAGACCTTGCCAAAGATATTGCCAGAGACGGTGAAGGAGCGACGAAATTAATTGAAGCCAGAGTCGAAGGCGCGAAAAATAACCTTGAGGCGAATATTATCGCTAAAAAAATCGTCGGCTCAAGCCTTGTGAAGACCGCTGTTTACGGCACAGACGCCAACTGGGGGCGCATCATCGGCGCCATCGGGCACAGTGCGGCAAGCGTAACGGCCGAACAAGTGGAAGTTTTCCTCGGCGGTCAGTGTCTGTTTAAACACAACGAACCTCAGCCGTTTTCGGAAACTGATGCCAAGGAGTACTTATCAGGTGATGAAATTACGATTGCAGTCCGCCTGCAGGAAGGCTCCGGCAGCGGCCGGGCATGGGGCTGTGACTTAACCTATGATTATATCAAAATCAATGCGAGCTATCGCACATAGCAAAGGGGAGCGGCATGAAGAAAACCATCGTTTTTAAGTGCGGCGGCAGTGTAATCCGCGAGTTATCCGCCGATTTTTTTCAAAGTGTAAAAGAGCTTATGCAATCGGGCTGGAACCTTGCCGTCGTGCATGGAGGCGGCCCGGACATTTCAAGAATGCTGAAAACATTGCAGATTGAAACGGAATTTGTCGATGGACAGCGGAAAACGACCAAACCGGTGCTGGAAACAGCGGAAATGGTCTTGTCAGGGACGATCAATAAATTTTTCGTAACCGAACTCGCGAAAAACGGGCTGAAAGCCGCGGGAATATCAGGAAAGGACGGCGGTCTCCTTCAAGCATCTTACCTTAACCAAGACAAATATGGAGAAGTTGGCGAAATACAAAAAACCGATCCGTCAATCATCCACGCATTAATGAAAGAAGGCATCATTCCCGTTATTGCTCCGCTTTCCATGACAAGTGATTTCGAAACGCTGAACGTCAATGCAGACGCCGCAGCATCGGCCGTCGCTTCAGTCTTACACGCCGATAAACTTTTATTTGTCACGGATGTCGAAGGAATTATGGACGGAGAGAACAGGCTGGATACTTTGTCGCCGCAAGAAATTCAGGCTCTCATCGATGACGGCGTGATTTCAGGGGGGATGATTCCGAAGGTAAACTCGGCATTATCGGCACTGAGTGAAGATGTCGCGGAAGTGATGATCGTAAACGGAAAAGGAGCGTTTTTCACCAATCAAGCCTTCCGAGGAACAAAAATCGTCAAAGAAAAGGAGAGCGTGTCATGAGCAGCCTATTTCAAACCTACAGCCGCTGGCCTATCGATATTAAAAAAGCGAAAGGGACAATCGCAGAGGATGGAAACGGAAAAACGTATCTCGATTTTATTCAGGGCATCGCCGTTTCCAATCTCGGCCATTGTCATGATGCGGTGACAGAAGCGGTGAAAGAACAGCTTGGCAGCGTATGGCACGTTTCCAATCTGTTTGAAAATGATCTTCAGGAAAAAGCCGCGGCAAAGCTTGCCGGACATAGCGCGGGGGATCTCGTTTTCTTCTGCAACAGCGGAGCCGAAGCGAATGAAGGCGCCATTAAGCTTGCCCGTAAAGCAACGGGAAAGACAAAAATCGTAACATTTCATCAATCCTTTCACGGACGGACCTATGCGGGGATGGCCGCCACCGGACAAGACAAAATCAAGACCGGTTTCGGACCGATGCTCCAAGGCTTTCACTATCTTCCGTTCAATGATCCGTCGGCATTCAGCACGCTTTCAAAAGAGGATGATATCGCCGCCGTCATGCTTGAGACGGTGCAGGGAGAAGGGGGAGTCAATCCCGCCGATCCGGAATTCATCGAAGCCTTACAGACATTTTGCAAAGACAAACAGGCGCTGCTTATCGCAGACGAGATTCAAACCGGAATCGGCCGGACGGGCAAGGCATTCGGCTATGAGCACTTCGGCATCTCTCCGGACATCATCACTGCTGCGAAAGGGCTTGGAAACGGTTTTCCCGTCGGAGCCGTGATCGGCAAAAAGAAGCTTGCCGACGCCTTTACGCCGGGTACGCATGGTACGACTTTCGGCGGTAATAAGCTCGCCATGGCAGCTGTGAAAGCAACCTTGGACATTGTGTTTCAGCCGGACTTTCTCCAGGCGGCGGCAGACAAAGGCTCTTTTTTAAAAGCGCAGCTGAACCGTGAACTGACAGGGCCTTTTGTAAAAGAAATCCGCGGAAAAGGGTTATTAATCGGCATTGAATGCGCAGGTCCCGTGTCCGGCATCATCAGAGATCTGCAGGAACGCGGGCTTCTCGTGCTTCCGGCCGGACCGAATGTCATCAGGCTGCTTCCGCCGCTTACGGTTTCTGAAGAAGAAATGCTGTCGGCCGTCAGTATGCTGAAAGCAGCGATCGAAGCGCATTCGGCAGTGAAACGGTAATTTTTTTCGATATAAAAGTATAAAAATTCATATTTTTAATTAATTATTCATCAAGAGGTGGGCTTTAGATGAAAGGCTATTTAGTATTGGAAGACGGAACATCATTCGGCGGTGAACTTGAAAAAGAGGCCCGCTGTGTTGGCGAAGCTGTTTTTTTCACCGGAATGACGGGCTATCAGGAAGTGCTTACAGACCCGTCATATAAGGGGCAGATCATCGTCTTTACGTATCCGCTGATCGGAAACTACGGAATTAATGAAAAAGACCTTGAAAGTAAAATTCCTCAAGTCAAGGCTGTTGCCGTCTATGAAGCGTGTGAACATTTTTCTCACCATGAAGCAGTCTCAAGCTTGAGAGAGTATTTAAATAAATGGAACATCCCGCTCTTAACCGAAGTGGACACACGGGCCGTCGTCAAAGCCATCCGTTCCGGCGGCACGATGAACGCTGCCGTGTCAACAGCAGGAGAAATTCCCGCAACATCCGGAACACAAAACCCGGCGGAGCTGGCGCAGTCTGAAGACATCACTTCAATGGGGAACGGAGACCGGCATATTGCGCTGATTGATTTCGGATATAAAAAATCAATCGCCTCGTCACTTGTAAAGCGCGGCTGTAAAGTAACGGTCATTCCGTATCAGCAGATGGACGCCGTTTATGACATTCAGCCTGACGGAATCGTGCTCTCAAACGGCCCGGGCGACCCGAAAGCGATTGCGCCGTACATGAACCGGATTACATCTTTACTCAGTGATTTCCCTGCACTCGGCATTTGCCTCGGGCATCAGCTGATTGCCCTGGCTTTCGGAGGAAATACGTATAAGCTGCCGTTCGGCCACAGGGGTGCCAACCATCCCGTCATTGACCGGAAAACGAAACGGGTGTTTATGACAAGCCAGAACCACAGCTATGTCGTCGATGAAGCGTCAATTGACGAAAACGAGCTGTCCATCAGATTTCACCATGTCAATGATACATCAGTGGAAGGGCTCATTCATAAACGCCTTCCCGTATTAAGCGTCCAGTTCCACCCTGAAGCTCATCCCGGTCCGGCTGAGAGCGAGTGGATATTTGATGAATTTCTAGAAAAAGTGATACCAGCAAGGAGAGAAATCGCTCATGCCTAAAGATACAACCATTTCCAGCATATTAGTCATCGGCTCCGGCCCCATCATCATCGGCCAGGCGGCTGAATTTGATTATTCAGGAACGCAGGGCTGCATGGCTCTGAAAGAAGAAGGATACCGCGTTATTCTAGTCAATAACAACCCGGCAACGATTATGACGGATGAGGCGTTTGCCGATGAAATATATTTTGAACCGCTCACAACCGACAGCATTGAGGCCATTATTGAAAAAGAAAAGCCCGACGGTCTGCTTGCCAATTTGGGCGGCCAGACGGCATTGAATTTAGCCGTTAAACTTGAAGAAGCAGGCGTGCTGAAGAAGCATCACGTCAAGCTCTTAGGAACATCGGTGGAAACCATTCAAAAAGGCGAAGACCGGGAGCAGTTCCGCGCCCTGATGAAAGAGCTCGACCAGCCCGTTCCGGAAAGCGAAATCGTCGACAACGAAGAAGACGCCCTCCGCTTCGCTGAGTCTATCGGATTTCCGGTTATTCTGAGACCGGCGTACACGTTAGGCGGAAAGGGAGGCGGAATCGCGAAAACGAAAGAAGCGTTTCAGACGCTTATTAAACAGGCGCTGTTAGCAAGTCCGATCAGCCAATGCCTCGTCGAGAAAAGCATCGCCGGATTTAAAGAAATCGAATATGAGGTCATGCGCGACAGCAATCATACATGCATCACCGTCTGCAATATGGAAAACATCGATCCCGTCGGCGTGCATACAGGAGACTCTATCGTCGTCGCACCGTCCCAGACGTTAACGGATGAAGAATATCAGATGCTGCGTTCAGCAAGCCTGGCGATTATTTCGGCGCTGGATGTGGTCGGCGGCTGCAACATTCAATTTGCGCTGGATCCGTTCAGCAAACAGTACTATGTCATTGAAGTAAACCCGCGTGTCAGCCGTTCATCGGCCCTCGCGTCAAAAGCGACCGGCTACCCGATTGCCAAAATGGCGGCGAAACTTGCCGTCGGCTATACGCTCGACGAACTGAAAAATCCGCTGACGGGCTCTACTTATGCAAGCTTTGAACCGGCGCTTGATTATGTCATCGTCAAATTCCCGCGCTGGCCGTTTGATAAATTTAAACATGCCGACCGCACGCTCGGAACGAAGATGAAAGCGACGGGAGAGGTCATGGCGATCGAAAGAAATATGGAAGCGGCCATTCAAAAAGCGGCGGCCTCCCTTGAGCTGAAAACGATCGGCACCCGCCTGCCTGAACTCGGCGGCTGTACGATCAATCAGCTGTGGGAATTAGCGGTAACGCCGGATGACCGGAGATTTTTCGTCGTCATGGAACTGTTAAGCCGCGGTGAAACGATAGAAGATATCCATGCCAAAACGAAAATTGACCCGTTTTTTCTCCATGTATTCCGAAATATCATCACATTAGAAAACAGGCTGATGGAAGAAGGGGATCATCTGTCTGTCCCGCTTTTAAAGCAGGCGAAGGTAAAAGGCTTCACGGATGTCATGATCGCATCTCTCACGGGAAAAACGGAAGAAGACATCCGTGCTCTCAGAAAGAAATCAGGCATCGTCCCGTCGTTTAAAATCGTAGATACATGCGCCGCTGAATTTGATGCCAAGACGAATTATTTCTACTCCACCTACCTTGGGGAAAGCGACGGAGATGTCAGCCGAAAAGAGAAAAAACGCGCTCTCATCATCGGCTCAGGCCCGATCCGCATCGGTCAGGGAGTGGAATTTGATTACAGCGCCGTCCACGGCGTTCTGACCCTGCAAAAGCTGGGATATGAAACGATTATGATCAATAACAATCCGGAAACAGTAAGCACGGATTATGAAATCGCCGACCGGCTTTATTTTGAACCGCTGACGACAGAACATATTTTAAACGTGGCGGAACATGAAAACATTGATTTTGCCATCGTCCAGTTTGGGGGACAGACCGCGATCAATGCCGCTGAACCGCTTGAAAAAGCGGGCATTCCGCTGCTCGGAACATCCTTTGAAACCCTTGATGCCCTGGAGGATCGGGATCTGTTTTATCAGCTGCTTGACGATCTTGACCTCAAACATGCCAAAGGCGAAACGGCTTATTCAAAAGAAGAAGCAACGGAAAAAGCAAGCCGAATCGGCTACCCCGTGCTGATCCGTCCGTCTTATGTCATCGGGGGGATGGGCATGATCATCGTTCATTCAGAAGCGCAAATGTCAGAGCTGCTGGAAAAAGAAGCGGGCATGCCGTACCCGATTTTGATCGATCAGTACATTACAGGAAAAGAATTGGAGATCGATCTGATTTCCGACGGACATGAAGTATTCGTGCCGACTTACACAGAGCACATTGAACGGGCCGGCGTCCATTCGGGCGACAGTTTTGCGATTCTTCCGGGTCCGTCTGTCACACCTGATATGCAGCGGAATATAAAAGAGGCCGCCGAAAAAATCGCGGTGAAACTGGCTTTTAAAGGCATTATGAACATTCAGTTTGTCATTGATGACAAAGGGGATATTCTCGTTCTTGAAGTGAATCCCCGGGCAAGCCGCACGGTTCCTGTCGTGTCTAAGGTGATGGGGGTGCCGATGATCCCGCTTGCCGCCAGATTGCTGGCCGGCGCTTCCCTTAAAGACATCAAGCCCGAGGTTCAAAATCAGCACGGAACGGCAGTGAAATTCCCGGTTTTTTCTTCTCACGCCATTCAGGATGTGGACGTAAAGCCCGGGCCGGAAATGAAGTCGACCGGAGAAGGCATGTGTGTCGCGTTTGACGCAGAAAGCGCACTGAAAAAAATCTACGCGCACGTCTGGGAGAAAAAAGGCAGCATCTATCTGGAAGGCTGTGATGCGGAATTGGAACGTCAGGCTCAAGAGGCGGGATTTACCGTATGCAAAGATGCGTTCCCGGCATGGGCAGAGCGAAAGGATAAAGCGGTCCATATTAATTTCAATCACTCTGAAGAAGCGCGTAAACAACGGATCGAAGCCATGACGCACGGTGTGACGGTCTTTACTGAACCGGAAACCGTAAAGGCATTTTTAGCAAGCGGCTCCGGCAAACCTCAGCCTGTATCGCTCAAAGATCTTTATCAAAAGGAAGTGGCATCATGCACACAATAAAAGCGGAACACACATTAACCCATTTGTACGGCAAAGATTTTCTTTCATTAAAAGATGTCAGCCCGTCAGACATCAATGCGCTTCTGACAGAAGCTTCATTATTAAAACAACATCCGATACAGCCGATTTTCCAAGGGAAAACATTGGCGATGATTTTTGAAAAATCTTCAACCCGCACACGTGTGTCTTTTGAAGCGGGAATGGCCCAGCTCGGGGGAACGGGACTATTTCTTTCAAGCAGCGACCTGCAGCTTGGGCGGGGGGAGACGGTCGCGGATACGGCCAAGGTGCTGTCCGGCTTCGTTGATGCCATTATGATCCGCACCTTTGAGCATGAAAAAGTCGAAGAGCTTGCCGAGCATGCTGATATTCCCGTCATAAACGGGCTGACCGACCGGTATCACCCGTGTCAGGCACTCGCGGATCTGTTAACAATACAAGAAATAAAAGGAAAATTAAAAGGGGTAAAAGTCGCCTATATCGGTGACGGAAATAATGTCGCGCATTCACTTATGATCGGCTGCGCAAAAATGGGCTGTGACATTGCGGTTGCTTCGCCGAAAGGCTATGAAGCAGAGGAAGAGGCGGTGAATGCCGCGAAAGAAGCGGCGGCTGTTTCCGGAGCGAAAATCACCCTTACCGAAAATCCGCAGGAAGCGGTGCGGGATGCAGACGTGATTTACTCCGACGTCTTCACGAGCATGGGGCAGGAGGAAGAGACGCAGCAGCGGCTGAATGTGTTTGCTCCGTATCAAGTCAACGCCTCACTCGTCAGTCTCGCCAAACCCGACTATACATTTTTGCATTGCCTGCCGGCGCATCGGGAAGAAGAGGTCACGTCCGAGATTATCGACGGCCCGAACTCTGCGGTATTCCAGCAGGCGGAAAACCGGCTTCACGCGCAAAAAGCGCTCCTGAAAGCTCTTCTATACAAACAGGATGAACAAAAAAACCGCTGAATCTCATTCAGCGGTTTTTGATATTTCTCCGCATACAAGCGCATACTACATAAAAAAGAAAAAGGAGGAAATGACGTGGGACAGCAGCATCAATTCCGCCCGGGACAAAAAGCGCCGAATAACGGTGTGTACGTTGAAATCGGCGAAACGGGAAGCATGGTCAAAAATCCGCAAAAAATCAAGCTTACGGTGGGAGAAATGTTCCCTGAAACTTCAAACCACAACAGATTGTGGACGTACCAACGAAAACCGTGAACACAAAAAAACCTGCTGAATAGCAGGTTTTTTTATTTAATGCTGGTTTGCATCCTGTTTGACAGGCATGATCTCCGCAAGAACAAAGACTAGCACCGCAATAACCACGGCAATAACGGATGATTGCTTGAAATTGTACGCCGCGCTGTTCATGGAGGCGACCAAATAACAGGCCATATGTGTTAAAAGGAACGTCCAAATAAAACCGATAATAAACCGCACGTTTCCACCTCGTCCTTCATTTTATTCTACGTTGTATCATACCATACATAAAGCGCGGGCGGAAGGTCATTTTCTCATCAAAAAGCGCGCCTGAAACTGACATGTGCCCGCCTGTCTTGCCGTCTGACGGAAAATTCGGTTCCCGTGCTTGGGATAATAGCCAAAACATAGCAGCAAATAGGAGTTTATCCGATCCGTTTTCATTCTTTTTACATATGATAGCCAATAGAGAGATTAGGAGTAAAAGGAGGCGGGCAGGCATGGGGATAACGGAAAGATTTTTCCAATTCGGATCTGAGCTGAACGTCATCCATCTGCCGTATCGGCCGAACGGCTTCTGTATCTTTATTCTGGGGGACAGAACTCACTTTGTCAGCCGGGACTCAAGCTTTTGGCTCGAACATGAAGGGAGAAACCAGCTGTTAAATACGCTGCTTGACAAAGGATACACCATTTTCAACAGCAATTTATACGGACGGCATTGGGGTTCGGAAAAAGCCGCCCTTTACGCCAGACAGCTGATTCATTATGTGCTGAAACAAGAAACCCTCAATCCGAAAATACACTTGCTCGCAGAAGGCATGGGCGCCCTCATCGCCGATCAATTGCTGCAGTCTTCACCGGAGCATATCCGTTCAGCCGCAATGTTAGATCCTTGTCTTGACCTTCAAGCCCATTTTGAATCAGAGAAAGAAAATAAGTTTTTTTATAAGCAGTTTCTGAGGGAAACGGCACAAAGCTTCGGTGTTTCTGAAAAAGAGGCAAGCTCACTGAGCTATCAGACCATTACCGGCTGCCGCACCCGCGTGCCGGTACATATATGGCAAAGAACGACCGGAGCGCCGTACCCGTACACCCTGCACGCGAACGCGTATAAAGAAGCCCGGGAAAAGACCGGAAGCAAGATTGATATCACGTATCACCTGCTTGAGAACCCTGCTCGTATGTACAGAGCCATCTGCCGGTTTTTCCGCAGTCATGAAAAAGACCTGTAATGAATAGAATACAACAGCCATCTCTTTTCAGAGGGCTGTTTGGCTTGTGTGTGTATGAAAAACCGGAAAGGCGGCAGATGTGATGAAAACAGCGCTGATCATTGGAGCAGATGAATTTCTCGGCCTTTCATTGTGCGAACGGTTGATGGATGAAGGTGTGCACGTTGATGTCATTTTGGCAGAACCGGAGGACAAAACGAGGCAGCTGTATTTAGAAGAACGTTTAATGTGGCTCGCGAGAAACGGGCTTTTTCAAATAATAGAGGAAATCGGTGAAAAGGAATACGATCGTATCTGCGTTCAATACGGGAGCGGGTGTCTGCCTGAAAAAAGGGCTGAGCCTTTATATTGGATTGTTTACAGTGAGGATCACGGAGACTGGGAAAAAAACGGTCAGCGGGATACGGCAAAAGCGATTATCCTTCCTCCCCTTTACGGTCCGTGGACGGAAGCAAAAGAAGATGGAGAAAGCAGGATCTTTTTAGAAGACGCGGTCTGCGGGCTGATGAATAAGCTTGAGGCTGACGGCACAGAAGACGAAAATCAGATTATTACCCTGGAAATAAAAGAAAAAACGCAAAAAACGGAAGCGGAAGAAAAAATTAAAGAATGGAAAAGACAATTTTCATCAATATTCGACATTTTTTAAGAAATACCTTCCATGTTATGTGCATTACCGCTACAATAAACGTATATCAATTATACATGTTATGAGTTTGAAAAGGGGTTGAACATGGCTTGATCACCAGGCTTGTCATGATCTTTTCTGTCCTCCTTTTATTGAGCGGATGCACACAAACTCCGTTTAAAGGAAAAATTGAGAAGGTCGGAATGCTTTTCCCCGATACCATCAGTGACTTGGTATGGGGCACAAAAGGTTACAAAGGTTTATTAGCGATACAATCTGAATTTAACGTTGACGTTTATTATAAAGAAAATATCAGATCCGATGAAGATATTTTAAAAGCGATAGATGATTTTCATAAAAAAGGAGTCAATCTTTTATACGGGCACGGAAATGAATACGAGGAAATCTTCAATATGATCAGCAA
Organism: Bacillus sp. SYZHCR11; assembly: GCF_057196865.1. Classification (NCBI taxonomy): domain Bacteria; kingdom Bacillati; phylum Bacillota; class Bacilli; order Caryophanales; family Bacillaceae; genus Bacillus; species Bacillus sp. SYZHCR11. The sequence goes on along the minus strand of NZ_JBXUND010000001.1, from coordinate 1,186,332 downwards.
GGATTATCCCGACATGGAATTCGTCGTCGCAAACGGAACGGCGAAAAGCGATAATGTCACAAGCGTTCACCTTATGGGAGAAGCAATGGGTTTTTTCGGGGGAATGACGGCCGCCCATATGTCAAAAACCAATGAGGTCGGTGTCATCGCCTCTTTTCTGTGGCAGCCTGAAGTAGACGGCTTTATCAAAGGGGCGAAATATGAAAAGCCTGATATCACCGTCAATACTGAATTTACGGACCACTGGGATAACGGCAATGAAGCGCTGCATCTTTACGAGAAGTTAAAAGCGGAAGGCACGGATGTTGTATATCCGGCCGGAGACGGGTATAATGTTCCTGTCATTCAGCAAATCAAAAAAGACGGGCTTTACGCCATCGGCTATGTCGCCGAGCAATCGAATCTCGGCAAAAACACGGTGCTGACAAGCACGGTGCAAAACGTAGATAAAGCCTATACATTAATTGCCGAGCAATATAATAAAGGTACGCTCAAGAGCGGAGATCACGACTTTGATTTCAGGGAAGGAGTCGTTGAAATGGGGACGTTCAGCCCGCTGGTGGACAAAGCGTTTCAAGACAAAATCTCAGACCTTGTCAAAACGTATAATCAAACAAATGAACTGCCGTCAAATGAATAGAGGTGGATACACATGCAGCATGAAAAGTCTCTTGAATTTATGCAGATCGCGATGAAATACCTGCCGGAAGCAAAGGCGGAGCTTGAGAAATCCGGCATAGATCTGTCTATGGAAATGATTCAGCCGTTTATGGACCTGTTTACATCGGTCATGGCGGAAGCGTATGAGCTTGGCAGATCTGATGCCGGGGAGCTGAATAAATAAAGAGAGCCACTTTTTCATGAAGTGGCTTTTCACATGATTTTTTTCTTTATGGCGGACACCATCGGCGCAAAGTCTTTAAATACGGGCTTTAATTGATCCAGGGAGTTCATGATGGACCCCAGCTGATTCAACACGTGGTTGTAATCGATCTCTTCTTCGTTTTCAGCCTGAGGCTGCTCCGGGTTTTCTTCCGGTTCTTTATCCCGGTCTCTGGAATCGCCGAACATCATTTTGGAGAAAATATCCATAGTGAAGCCTCCTTTCGTCTTCCTTTTATTCTATGAGGAGCAGCGTCCGATAGTTTAGACGAATATATTGCCAACAGAAAAAAAATAGGGTAGAATTAGTACCTGATACTAATAATTGATCATAACTAATTAGTTTTAAATTCATTATAAAAAAGGAGTCTTTTCCAATGAAAGCTGGAATTCTTGGCGTCGGCCGTTACATCCCGGAAAAAGTGCTGACAAATCATGATCTTGAACAAATGGTAGATACATCGGACGAGTGGATTCGTACGAGAACAGGTATAGAAGAAAGAAGAATCGCCGCTGAAGATATGTATTCATCCGGCATGGCCGCTGAGGCTGCGCAAAAAGCGCTTGATCAGGCCGGCATTTCCGCTGAGGAGCTTGATATGATCCTTGTGGCGACGGTTACTCCTGACCAGTCTTTCCCGACCGTTTCCTGTATGATACAAGAGAAGCTCGGGGCCAAAAAAGCGTGCGCGATGGATATCAGCGCCGCATGTGCGGGTTTTATGTACGGTATCGTAACCGCCAAACAATTCATTGAATCGCAAACATATAAACATGTCCTCGTGGTCGGCGTGGAAAAGCTCTCAAGCATTACCGACTGGGACGACCGTAATACGGCTGTGCTGTTCGGAGACGGAGCCGGAGCGGCGGTCATCGGACCGGTCAGCGACGACAGAGGCATACTGTCATTTGAGCTCGGAGCAGACGGTACAGGCGGTCAGCACTTGTACTTAGATGAAAAAGGGCATACAATCATGCATGGAAGAGAAGTATTCAAATTCGCCGTCCGGCAAATGGGTGAATCGAGTGTAAATGTTATTGAAAAAGCCGGCCTCTCCAAAGAGGACGTAGACTTTTTGATTCCGCATCAGGCAAACATCCGCATCATGGAAGCGGCACGGGAACGTTTGGAGCTTCCGGTTGAAAAGATGTCTAAAACAGTCCATAAATATGGAAACACATCCGCAGCATCCATTCCGATTTCATTAGTAGAGGAACTGGAAGCAGGCAAAATTAAAGACGGCGACGTCATCGTCATGGTCGGTTTCGGCGGAGGATTGACATGGGGCGCCATAGCATTACGCTGGGGACGATAAAAAAAGGTGAGGTGCACACAAGATGAGTAAAAAAAGAGTAGTCGTTACAGGGCTTGGAGCCCTGTCTCCGCTTGGAAACGACGCCGAAACAAGCTGGAAAAATGCAATCGGCGGCGTATCCGGAATCGGACCGATCACACGTGTGGAATCGGACGAGTATCCGGCGAAAGTAGCTGCTGAATTGAAAGATTTCAATATTGAAAATCACATGGATAAAAAAGAAGCGCGAAAAATGGACCGCTTCACGCAATACGCTGTCGTAGCCGCGAAAATGGCCGTTCAAGATGCCGGTCTGAACATCACAGACGAGATCGCGCCGAGAGTCGGCGTTTGGGTCGGGTCCGGAATCGGCGGTCTTGAAACGCTTGAATCCCAATTCGAAATCTTCCTGACAAAAGGGCCGAGAAGGGTCAGCCCGTTCTTTGTTCCGATGATGATTCCGGATATGGCGACAGGCCAAATCTCAATCGCTCTCGGAGCAAAAGGAGTCAACTCCTGTACGGTGACGGCATGTGCGACGGGAACGAACTCTATCGGTGACGCGTTTAAAGTCATTCAGCGCGGCGATGCCGATGCGATGATTACGGGCGGAACGGAAGCGCCGCTGACAAGAATGTCATTTGCGGGCTTCAGCGCAAACAAAGCCCTTTCTACAAATCCTGATCCGAAAACGGCAAGCCGCCCGTTTGATAAAAACCGTGACGGCTTTGTCATGGGAGAAGGCGCGGGGATCGTCGTGCTTGAAGAGCTTGAGCATGCCCTTGCCCGCGGTGCGAAAATCTACGGGGAAATTGTCGGCTACGGCTCAACGGGTGACGCCTACCACATTACCGCGCCTGCCCAAGACGGGGAAGGCGGTGCGAGAGCGATGCAGGAAGCAATCAAAGATGCGGGCATCAAGCCTGAAGAAATTGATTACATCAACGCTCACGGCACAAGCACGTACTACAATGATAAATACGAGACAAAAGCCATTAAGACCGTTTTCGGTGATCATGCGTACAAGCTTGCCGTCAGTTCGACAAAATCAATGACGGGTCATTTGTTAGGCGCTGCCGGAGGAATTGAAGCAATCTTCTCCGTCATGGCAATTAAAGACGGCATTATCCCGCCGACGATTAACATCGAAACACCTGATGAAGAGTGTGATTTAGATTATGTACCGGATAAAGCGCGCGAGCAGGATGTCAACATCGTTCTCAGCAACTCGCTCGGCTTCGGCGGACATAATGCCACTTTGATCTTTAAAAAATATCAATAATACAGTTTTTGACCGGCTGCCTGAAAAAGGTGGCCGGTTTTTTTGTGCGTGCATATGATAACAACAAGAGGAGGCGAACCGGTATGAGCGTCAAGCAGACATATCAATGGATGGAAAAGGCGGCATCCGTAAATGACCTGGCCCCGCATCTTTTGCCGCTTTTTTCAGGGGCCGATAAGAAAGAGTGGAAGCCGATACTCGGGATGCTGCAAAACCACGGCATGTTCCGCCATCTGAAGGACGGCGTTAGGACCAGTAAACGGCTGAAAGAAAAAGGATGCTACAGCCATATACAAAAGGAGGAAGCCTATTTAAAGGAGAAGTGGAACGGGCCGGACGTGCCGATCGTAGTTTTGCCCGTTGATGAACGAAACCGGAAAATCCGTCAGGAATTCGGATCAAAATCCGGTCTGGCCTTTCGGGACAAAATGTTCCTCTTTCTATCGTCGGATAGTTCCAATTCAGCTGTATCCGCCCTTATGACACATGAATATAATCACGTCTGCCGGTTAGAACATGTGACAAAGGACGAAAAAGATGAGACATTTCTTGATACAATCATGATGGAGGGGCTGGCAGAATATGCTGTATATGAGCGGTTCGGCTCAAGTCTTACGGCGGAATGGACGTCCTACTATACGCCTGAGCAGCTTGATTTTTTGTTTGAAAAAAGAGTCAAGCCGAACCTCCGCTTAACGAGAGACAGCAGAATGTTTTCCCAGCTGTTATACGGAAAAGGATACTTCCCCTCAATGCTTGGCTATGCCGTCGGATTCAATATAGTAAAAAAATATTTAACCGACCATCAAAAAACAGTAAAAGAAGCATTGGCCATCCCTTCAAAAACCTTTCTGGAAGCAACGCTTTAATAGATTAAAAGAATGGAAATTATTTAAGGATATTACATTTATCCTAAAAAATTCTTGCTTTTGTAATAATGATGTAATAATATACAACTATAAAATTTTTCGACTATTCTATATTTTGTGATAGCGAAACGTATGTTTCCCTCTGCTTCAGCGGAATGAGAAAGGGGCGTATCATGAGCACACTATTAGAAGTGAATAATTTAAAGACCTATTTTTTCAGAAAGAAACAGCCGATCCCTGCAGTCGACGGGGTTGATTTTCACATTAACAAAGGCGAAACCGTCGCTCTTGTAGGAGAATCCGGCTCGGGCAAAAGCATCACCTCGCTTTCTATTATGGGACTTGTCCAAAGCTCGGGCGGAAAAATTATGGACGGCTCGATTAAGCTGGAAGGCAGGGACCTGGCCTCCTTCACCGAAAACGAATATTGCAAAATCCGCGGAAATGACGTCTCTATGATCTTTCAGGAGCCCATGACTTCCCTGAATCCGGTGCTGACCATCGGCGAACAGATTACCGAAGTGCTTGAATACCATAAAAAAATGAATAAAAAAGAAGCGGCTAAAAAAGCCGTTGAGCTTCTGGAACTCGTCGGATTCTCCAGAGCGGAACAAGTGATGAAAGAATATCCGCACCGTCTTTCCGGAGGGATGAGACAGAGGGTGATGATCGCTATTGCGCTCAGCTGCAATCCGAAGCTTCTGATCGCTGATGAGCCGACGACGGCGCTTGATGTGACGATACAAGCCCAAGTATTGGAGCTGATGAAAGACCTCTGCAAAAAATTCGATACTTCCATTCTGCTGATCACTCACGATTTAGGTGTGGTTTCCGAAGCCGCCGACAGGGTGATCGTTATGTATTGCGGACAAGTCGTAGAGAGTGCGAATGTGGAGGACTTATTTTTAAACCCTCTTCATCCGTATACCGAAGGGCTGTTAAACTCCATACCGGTGATAGATGGAGAGATTGATACATTAAAAGCGATCAAAGGCAGTGTCCCGACACCGGATAATCTTCCGGAAGGCTGCCGATTCGCCCCGAGGTGTTCAAAAGCGATGGACAAATGCAAAACAGGGCAGCCGGAGCTGATAACGCATGAAAGCGGCCGTTCTGTAAGATGTTTTTTATATGAGGAAGAGGGTGCCCAATCAAAATGACAGCTGCAGGCCAAGAAACGATTTTAGAGCTGAAAGACGTAAAAAAATATTTCCCGATCCGCTCCGGTTTTTTTCAAAGGAAAGTCGGTGATATAAAGGCTGTTGACGGCGTTTCTTTTTCACTGAAGCGCGGGGAGACGCTCGGCATCGTCGGTGAATCAGGATGCGGCAAATCAACGGCGGGAAGGACGATGATCCGTTTATACAAGCCGACAGACGGCCGGATTCTCTTTAAGGGGCAGGATATCTCCGGCTTATCTGAAGAAAAGCTGAGAAAAAGCGTCCGCAAAAACATCCAGATGGTATTCCAAGATCCCTTCGCATCCCTTAACCCGAGGAAAACGCTGCGTTCCATTATTAAAGAGCCGTTCCAGACTCACCATATGTACAGCATGAGCGAGCGGAACGAGCGAGTGGAGGAGCTGCTGGCGAAAGTCGGCCTTCACCCGAGCTTTGCAAACCGCTATCCGCACGAATTTTCCGGGGGGCAGCGCCAGCGGATCGGGATTGCGCGGGCTCTGACGTTGAATCCCGAGCTGATTATTGCGGATGAACCCGTTTCCGCACTCGATGTCTCCATTCAGGCCCAAGTCATCAATCTGATGGAAGAACTGCAGGATGAATTCAACCTGACCTATTTGTTTATTTCTCATGATTTGAGTGTTGTCCGCCATATCAGCGACAGAGTCGGCGTCATGTATCTGGGAAAAATGATGGAGCTGACCGATAAACACGAGCTGTACGGCAATCCGCTTCACCCTTATACGCAAGCGCTTTTGTCTTCAGTGCCCGTCACGAGAAAAAAAGACGCCGTCAAGCGGGAACGAATCATCCTGAAAGGAGAACTGCCAAGCCCGGCAAACCCGCCGAAAGGCTGCGTGTTCCACACGCGGTGCCCGATGGCCAAACCGATCTGCAAGGAACAAATCCCGGCATTTGAAGAAGCCGCTCCCGGCCATTACGTCGCCTGCCATTTATATGCCTGAAATGACAAGCATCGAGAGGGGGTATGCCGGATTACATAACCAGTTTGCTGCATATATATCACAAAGGGGGAATTGATATGAAATTACGTAAAAGCGCACTGATGATGCTAAGTGTTTTTATGGCGCTCGCCATCTTCCTGTCAGCCTGCTCCGGCTCAAAATCCACAAGCACCGAATCCAAACCGGCAGGAAAACCGCAAAAAGGCGGAGATTTGGTTGTCGGGTCAACCGGGGAACCCACACTTTTTAATCCACTTTATTCTACCGATGTTGCAAGTTCTGATATTGAAGGCATGATTTACAGCACATTATTGGAAACGGATGAGAAATTAAACGTCAAGCCGTCGCTGGCTGAAAAAGTAACAGAAGCTGACGGGGGATTAACGTATGATGTAAAACTGAAAAAAGGCGTTAAATTCCATGATGGAAAAGAGCTGACGGCCGATGATGTTGTTTTCACCTACAGCATCCCTCTTAACAAGGATTACAACGGTGAGCGTGGCTCGGGTTTTGAGTCCCTTAAATCCGTAACGAAAAAAGGAAAATATGAAATTCAGTTTAAAATGAAGAAAAAAGATGCCTATTTCTATAATGTCGTTCTCGACAGTTACGGTATTTTGCCAAAACATATATTGGGTAAGGTGCCGGTTGCAGATCTGGGAGAGAATGAATTTAACCGTAAAAATCCAATCGGCTCCGGTCCGTTTAAGTTTGTTGAGTGGAAAAAAGGTGAGTATGTCAAACTGGAAGCAAATGATGATTACTTTGGCGGCAGACCTTACCTTGATACAGTGACAGTCAAAACAATTCCTGATTCTAACGCGGCCGTGGCCCAGTTAAAAGCGGGAGATATTGATTTCTTCGTTGTGCCGGGCACAGATTTTGATACGGTTAAAACGTTTGGAAACGTGAAGGTCAAATCTGATCTTGGCTTAAACTACAGCTATATCGGCTGGAATGAGAAAAAAGAGCTTTTTAAGGACAAAAAAGTGCGTCAGGCATTGACTTACGCTCTTGACAGGCAGGCAATGGTGGATCAAGTGCTGAACGGAGACGGTAAGGTAGCGGATGTTCCTGAGAGTCCGCTGTCATGGAATTATCCGAAGTCTAAAGTGCCGACATTTGATTATAATCCGAAAAAAGCAAAGCAGCTGCTAAAAGAAGCCGGATGGGAAGACCATGACGGTGACGGCTACCTTGATAAAGACGGAAAAAAATTCTCATTTGAAATTAAAACGAATCAAGGCAATAAAATTCGTGAAGATTTAGCTGTTGTCGTTCAGCAGCAATTAAAAGAAGTGGGAATCGAGGCTAAACCGCGAATTGTTGAATTCAGTGCGTTAATCGAACAGACAAGTGCCCCTAATTGGGATTATGACGCTCTTCTTCTCGGATGGAGTCTTGCAACGTTCCCGGATCAATTCTCTATCTTCCATTCAAGCCAATCGAAAAACGGGCTGAATAATATCTGGTATAAAAACCCGAAAGTCGATAAGCTGCTTGAAGAAGCGAAGACAATTACAGACAGAAAAGAATACCAAAAGAAGTATGAAGAGATATACAAATTGATAGCTGAAGATCAGCCGTACAGCTTCTTATTCTATTACAATTACCACAGAGCGATGCCGAATAATTTACAAGGCTATGTATTCCACCCTAAAAATGACTTGTACAATATTGAAAAATGGTGGCTGGATCAAAAATAGCAAAAGCCCTGGAGAGGGAAGGAGGTTCCTTTCCTCTCTTATCCTATTTAAAAAGGGGACAAGAATATGGTTACATATATTTTACGGCGAACATTAATGTCCTTGCCGATTCTCTTAGGCATTACAATTTTGTCGTTTGCCATCATGAAAGCAGCGCCGGGAGACCCGATGTCACTTATGATGGACCCTACAATCAGTCAAGCGGACAGGGCGAAATTCATTGAAAAATACGGGTTGAATGATCCGGAACCTGTTCAATATGTGAAATGGCTGGGGAATATGCTGCAAGGGGATTTTGGGACTTCTATCGTCAAGAAAGGCACTCCGGTTTCTGAACTTATCTTATCCCGCTTACCGAATACGATTGTGCTTATGCTTTTCTCAACCCTTGTCGCTCTTCTGATTTCTATTCCATTTGGTGTTCTGTCAGCGAAACGTCCTTATTCAAAATTGGATTACGGGATAACTGTTACTTCATTTTTAGGGCTTGCCATTCCGAATTTTTGGTTCGGTTTGATTTTAATCATGGTTTTATCTGTAAATCTGGGGTGGTTTCCCACTGGCGGAGTAAGCACTTTGAATGCTGACTTTAACATATTTGACCGATTGCATCACTTGATTCTGCCTGCTTTTGTGCTCGCCACGGCAGACATGGCAGGGATAACGAGATACACAAGATCCAGTATGCTTGATGTGTTAAAACAGGATTATATACGAACGGCGCGTGCGAAAGGATTCCGAGATAATAAAGTGATTTTTAAACACGGTTTGAGAAACGGACTTCTTCCTGTCATCACTATTTTTGGTTTGATGATACCGTCATTTATCGGGGGAGCGGTAGTGGTAGAACAGATTTTTACTTGGCCGGGTCTCGGCAAATTGTTTATTGATTCAGCCTTTTCGCGGGATTATCCGGTTATCATGGCCATGACGGTCATTTCAGCTGTTTTGGTTGTAGTGGGGAATTTAATTGCGGACATCTTATATGCGCTGGTTGATCCCCGCATTGAATATTAACAAAGAGAGGTGAGAGGTCAAATGTTACAGCCAAATACCGGCACACCCCCCAGCGAAGTGAAATTAAAGGAAAATATTCAATCCAAACCGGAAACAATGACGAAGATTTTTTTCGAAAAGTTCTTTCAAAATAAACTAGCTGTAATCGGAGCCGTTATATTAACCATCATTATCTTGTCAGCTTTATTCGCTTCGGTAATCGCTCCTTACTCTCCGGAGAGTCAATCTCTCATCAATCGTTTGAAGCCGCCGAGCTTAAAACATCTAATGGGAACTGATAAATTCGGAAGAGACATCTTTACGAGGGTTCTGTACGGGGCGCGCGTCTCCTTGCTTGTCGGATTCGCTTCTGTGATCGGCGCGATTACAATCGGGACAGTTGTCGGAGCCGTTGCCGGATATTTTAAAGGGTTTGTCGATGCCGTTCTCATGAGAACCGTTGATATCGTATTATCCATACCTGATATATTTTTGTTAATTACACTTGTTACGATTTTTCAGCCCGGAATGGATAAATTAATTTTAATTTTCTCCCTTACAGGCTGGACAACAACGGCACGCCTTGTCCGAGGAGAGTTTTTATCGCTTCGTTCCAGAGAGTTTGTATTAGCTGCAAAGACGATCGGTACAAAAAACCATCACATCATCTTTTCTCATATACTGCCGAATGCGCTCGGACCGATTATCGTCTCAGCCACATTAAAGGTGGGAACGGTTATTTTGGCGGAATCTACATTAAGTTATCTCGGTTTCGGGATTCAGCCGCCGATCGCAAGCTGGGGCAATATGCTTCAGGATGCACAGAACTTTACGCTTATGATACAGGCTTGGTGGTACCCGTTATTCCCGGGTTTGTTGATCCTTCTTACCGTATTGTGCTTCAACTTTGTCGGAGACGGGCTGCGTGATGCGCTTGATCCGAAAAATGTGAAATGATCTCCCGGACGAACGGGAGATTTTTTTGTTGCAATGCAGTCGGAAATCCAGCTCCGTAAAACGGAAATCTCATATTGAAATGGAATAATTTATCTATCCCTTGCCTATACTGTGGACAACAGTTTTTATAAAGTGAGGGGTCGAATATGTTATTTCTTCATGATGTATGGGTTAATTGGTTTGAAGGGGAAGAAAACGGCTACAATGTATGCCATTTTCACGAATGGCGGAAGGAAGACACGGTTGAGCTTTTGGATCAGACGCCGCTGCTCAGAGTGCCGTCAGTATTATTTCATTACATAGAAAACGACTTATCAGAGCTTCCGAAAGAGCTGCTTGACCAAGTCCACCAGAAGTCATACGTGCGAAAAAATCATGAGCGGACAAAGCTGGAGTACTGTTTTGTCGTGACAGACGGGATCGGCATCATTGCCGTGGATACGATCGGGTATACCATTCCGGTCAGAAAGAGCCGCCTGATTCCGAGACAGGAGCAGCTTGTTTATGAAATGGTAAAGGATGTAGAACCGGAATCGTTTCAATTTGAGCCGTCGCAATTGGAGTCTTCAAAGGAATATCACATTTTGTCATTGGCGCCGGAGCATGTCAGAGGTCTGACGAGAAAAGAGCGGCAGATCAAGCAGCTGATGTTTATGGCGCTCGACCAGCTGAAAGGGCTGAAAAACCGTGCGGAAATTGTGTATTGGTACACGGAATGGAATCCGCATATGTATGAGCAGATCAAACGGATGAGTTTTGAAGAGATCTGGGACATGCTTTACAATGAAACAATTGAAGGCTGGTCGGATAAACATCTTGCGTTCTGTGAAAATTTGATTAAAGGGCAGCCGTTTTTCGAAAAGCTTTGGGAAATGGAACAGGAATCAAAAGTGAACTAAAAAAAGAGGCGGGGATTCTCCCGCCTCTTTTTTTTTATCTTCTTTTCCGTCCGAGACCCATGGCGTTTTCCATTTTCTTCACCATTTTGCCGGCCGTTTTGTTTGCGCGCGCCGCCCCTTCGTCGAGAATGCGGTCAAGCTCGTCGCTCTCAATTAATTCACGGTAGCGCTCTTGGATCGGTGTCAATGCGCCGATAACGACTTCGGCTAAATCGCTTTTGAATTCACCGTACCCTTTGCCTTCATATTTAGCTTCTAATTCTTCAATTGATGTGTTTCCTAAAATAGAATAAATCGTCAAAAGATTAGAAACGCCCGGTTTGTTTTCTTTATCATACTTTACAATGCCTTCAGAATCAGTCACGGCGCTCTTGATTTTCTTCTCGAGCTGCTTCGGCTCATCAAGCAGTGTGATGAATGCCTTTTGGTTCGGATCTGATTTGCTCATTTTTTTGAGCGGATCAGCCAGTGACATGATGCGCGCGCCTGATTCAGGAATTTTCACCTCAGGAATCGTGAAGATGTCATTGTATTTTTTATTAAAGCGTTCCGCCAGGTTGCGGGTCAGTTCAAGATGCTGTTTTTGGTCTTCTCCGACCGGAACAAGATCCGTTCCGTACAGTAAAATATCGCCGGCCATCAGCGGCGGATAGGTTAACAGTCCGGACACGACGGCTTCTTTGCCCTTTGACTTATCCTTAAATTGAGTCATCCGCTCAAGCTCGCCGATATATGCGACGCATTGGAGCATCCACCCCGCCTGGGCATGAGCGGGAACCTCCGACTGGATAAAGAGGGTCGCTTTCTCGGGATCAAGTCCGACGGCCAGATAAAGAGCCGCGAGATTGCGGATGTTCTTCCGCAGCTCAAGCCGATCCTGCGGAACCGTAATCGCATGCTGATCGACAATACAGAAGTAGCCGTTGTAGTCATGCTGCAAATCAACAAATTGCTTCATTGCGCCGATGTAGTTGCCGAGGGTAACGGAACCGCTCGGCTGAATGCCTGAAAAAATCGTTTTCTTCATAGTTCTTACCTCATTTCTTAAAACATAATAAAAAAAGCCCATTCTTCCCGTAGAAAAAAGGGACGAATGAACCGTGGTGCCACCCTGATTATTCCATTACAATGGAATCGCTCGAGACGTTGGTAACGGAGGCTGCTCCGGCTGGGCCTACTAACGTTCGGTCAGCTGCTCAGAAGTCCATTCCACATCGCCCGTTACCTGCTCCCAGCACCGCAGACTCTCTTCAAACGGATGAAAATGTGTACTACTCTTCATCATCGCAATCACAACAAATGTATTTGATTGATCTATTATAAATCAATTATAGCCAAATGTCATCAGAGGAATACAAGCTTATTTCCAGTTTACTTTAGGGGTGGAAATCCTCAAAAAGAACTGAAAATGCTTAAATGATAACGTATATCAACATTTCGTATAACGAATATTATATGTAAAAAGCAATATGAACTGGAAATTACATTAAAAAAATTTAGTTAGGTCATGCTTTAAACTATAGAAGTGTATCACCTTTTTGACAGAAAAACTGACCAAATTTAAATATTTTAAATTGAGAAAATAGTATTGCAATAAATTATTCATTTCATTATAATGAACTTGTTCACTCTATTGTTACAGCTTCTTTACATAAAATAATCAGAAAAGACGGAACACAATTAAAGTTTAGAAAAATATTAAGTTATTTTGTCTGATATTTCTGAGTATTTAGTAGTAAAGGCTGAAAAATTTGATTAGGGGGTTAGTGCATGAAAAAGCGTTGGTCTATTGTAGGTTTGATGCTTATCTTCTCGCTTGTATTAAGTGCGTGCGGCGGATTCAGCGGCGGATCAGGCGGCGGCAAAAAAGACACCAAAGGACAGACTTCACTTAATATCAATATTAAAACCGAGCCGTTCTCATTGCATCCGGGTTTAGCGAATGATTCCGTTTCAGGAGGCGTAATCCGACAGACTTTTGAAGGATTGACACGCGTAAACTCCAAAGGTGAGCCTGAAGAAGGAATGGCATCTAAAATTGAAACAAGCAAAGACGGAAAGACCTATACATTTACGATTCGTGACGGTGCGAAATGGTCTAACGGCGACCCTGTGACGGCGCAGGATTTTGAATATGCATGGAAATGGGCGCTTGACCCGAACAACGAATCACAATACGCTTATCAGCTCTACTACATCAAAGGCGCTGAAGCTGCCAATACAGGAAAAGGCAAGATTGATGATGTAGGCGTAAAAGCCGTAAATGACAAAACATTAAAGGTTGAACTGAATAACCCGACACCTTATTTCACGCAATTAACTTCATTCTATACGTATATGCCGATCAACAAGAAAATCGCCGAAAAACATAAAAACTGGAACACAAACGCGGGCGAAAATTATGTGTCAAACGGCCCGTTCAAAATGACGGCCTGGAAACACAGCGGTTCCATCACGCTCGAAAAGAACGATCAATATTGGGATAAAGACGCTGTGAAATTGAAGAAAATCAACATGGTGATGATTAACAATAACAACACCGAACTGAAAAAATTCCAGGCCGGTGAGCTTGACTGGGCAGGAATGCCGCTCGGCCAGCTTCCGACTGAATCTCTGCCGACATTGAAAAAAGACGGATCTCTTCACGTTGAACCGATCGCAGGCGTGTATTGGTACAAATTCAACACAGAAGCGAAACCGCTGAACAATGTTAACATCCGTAAAGCCCTTGCTTATGCGATCGACCGCTCGTCCATCGTGAAAAATGTAACGCAGGGCGAACAAATCCCGGCCATGGCTGCGGTGCCGCCGTCAATGAAGGGATTCAAGGATAACACAAAAGGTTACTTCAAAGACAATGACGTCAAATCAGCTAAAGAATTCTTAAATAAAGGACTGAAGGAATTAGGCGTTAAGAATGCCTCTGACCTTCCGGCGATCAAGCTGTCCTACAATACGGATGACGCACATGCGAAAATCGCGCAGGCCGTACAGGAAATGTGGAAAAAGAACTTGGGCGTCAAAGTTGAACTTGATAACTCCGAATGGAATGTTTACATCGACAAGCTGCACAGCCAAAACTACCAAATCGGGCGTATGGGCTGGCTCGGCGATTTCAACGATCCGATCAACTTCCTTGAATTGTTCCGTGATAAAGAAGGCGGAAACAATGATACCGGGTGGGAAGATCCTGAGTTTAAAAAGCTGCTGAACCAATCTCAGCTTGAAACGGATCCGGATAAACGTATCGAAGAGCTGAAAAAAGCAGAAAAGATCTTTATCGACGCAATGCCGGTCGCGCCAGTTTATTTCTATACGGATCCTTGGGTGCAGGATAAAAACCTCAAAAATGTGATCTTGACAGGAACAGGCGAAGTTTACTTCAGAAACGCTTCTTTTGAATAAAAGCCGGTTCTGAAAACAAAAGACCCAAGGTATATGGGGAGGATGTCCCCATATACCTTTCTTACTGATTACGTATAAAATTGTAAAAAACATGGAGGTGTTCACCTTGCTGAAATATATCGGTAAACGATTCATTTACATGATCATCACATTGTTTGTGATTGTGACCGCCACGTTCTTCTTAATGCAGGCAGCGCCGGGCGGACCATTTTCCGGCGAAAGAAAGCTGCCGCCTGAAATTGAGGCAAACTTAAACGAACACTATGGTTTGGACAAGCCTCTTTTCGTTCAATATGTCAGCTACTTAAAATCTGTGGCGATGTGGGACTTCGGGCCTTCTTTTAAATATAAAGGCCAAAGTGTTAATGATTTAATCAATTCAGGCTTCCCCGTCTCATTCACTCTCGGTGCAGAAGCTATTCTCCTCGCTTTAGCGTTCGGTGTGCTTTTCGGGGTGCTTGCTGCCCTGTACCATAATAAATGGCAGGATTATACCATTGCGATTTTAACGATCTTTGGGATCTCAGTTCCGAGCTTTATATTGGCGACGATTTTGCAATATATTTTCTCAATTAAATTAGAACTGTTCCCGGTCGCAGGGTGGGAATCCTGGGCATACACCTTTCTGCCCTCCATTGCGCTCGCTTCCATGCCGATGGCGTTCATTGCCAGACTCTCCCGTTCAAGCATGATTGAAGTGTTAAACAGCGATTACATACGGACTGCAAAAGCTAAAGGACTTTCCCGTCCGTCAGTCACCGTGCGCCATGCGCTGCGAAATGCGCTTTTGCCGGTCGTGACATATATGGGGCCGATGGCGGCATCTATTTTAACGGGAAGTTTCATCATTGAATCCATTTTCGGAATTCCCGGTTTAGGCGCGCATTTTGTAAACAGCATTACAAACCGTGATTATACGGTCATTATGGGAGTTACCGTGTTCTTCAGCGTGCTCCTGCTTCTATGCGTATTAATTGTAGACGTGCTGTACGGATTAATCGATCCGAGAATCAAGCTTTCCAAAGCAAAGAAAGGAGCCTAGACCATGCAGAACATTCCTAAAAATATGTTTGAACCAGCTTCAGCTAATGCCGGCGATGCCGAAAAAATAAATAAAAAAAGCCTTTCCCTCTGGAAAGACGCCATGCTCCGCTTCCGCAGCAATAAGCTTGCGATGGTCGGGTTCGTACTGATCGTTCTTATTATTCTGATGGCGATTTTTGCGCCTATCTTTTCAAGGTATGATTATGCCACTACCAATCTATTAAATGCGGATAAAGCGCCGTCGAAAGATCATTGGTTCGGCACGGATGACCTTGGAAGGGATATATTCGTCCGGACATGGGTGGGCGCGCGGATTTCCATCTTTATCGGTGTCGCAGCTGCCGTGCTTGATTTATTGATCGGCGTAATCTGGGGCAGCATTTCCGGATTCCGCGGCGGACGCACAGATGAAGTGATGATGCGCATCGCCGACATTCTGTGGGCTGTTCCTTCATTATTAATGGTTATTTTGCTGATGGTTGTCCTGCCGAAAGGATTGCTCACCATTATCGTCGCCATGACGATCACGGGCTGGATCAATATGGCGAGGATCGTCCGCGGACAGGTGCTGCAATTAAAGAATCAGGAGTATGTGCTTGCTTCACAGACACTCGGTGCCAAAACCGGCCGGCTTTTGTTTAAGCATATCGTCCCGAACGCGATGGGCTCTATACTCGTAACGATGACACTGACGGTTCCGACGGCGATTTTTACAGAAGCGTTTTTAAGTTATTTGGGCCTCGGCGTACCTGCGCCGCTTGCGAGCTGGGGAACGATGGCCTCAGACGGATTGCCTGCATTAACCTATTACCCTTGGCGTCTGTTCTTCCCTGCCGGCTTTATCTGCCTGGCGATGTTCGGCTTTAACGTTGTCGGCGACGGGTTAAGAGACGCGCTGGATCCTAAGTTACGCAAATAAGGAGTGATATGAGTGACACGTTTGCTAGAAGTAAAAGACTTAGCCATTTCATTTAAAACATACGGCGGAGAGGTACAGGCAATCCGCGGCGTCAATTTCCATTTGAATAAAGGAGAGACGCTGGCGATCGTGGGGGAGTCGGGTTCCGGAAAAAGTGTGACCTCCCAAGCGATTATGAAGCTGATTCCGATGCCGCCGGGCTACTTTAAAAGAGGACAGATTCTTTTTGACGGACGCGATATCGTGCCGATGTCCGAAAAAGAAATGCAGGCCATCAGAGGAAAGGACATCGGAATGATTTTCCAAGATCCGATGACCTCTCTGAACCCGACGATGAGAGTCGGCAAACAAATTACGGAAGTGCTTTTCAAACATGAAAAAATCTCAAGTGAAGCGGCGAAAAAGCGCGCCATAGAGCTGCTTGATCTCGTCGGAATTCCGATGCCCGAAAAGCGGATCGGCCAATTCCCCCATGAATTTTCAGGCGGTATGAGACAGCGTGTCGTCATCGCGATGGCGCTTGCGGCAAATCCGAAACTGTTAATTGCCGATGAACCGACAACAGCGCTTGATGTGACGATTCAGGCACAGATCCTTGAGCTGATGAAAGATCTGCAAAAGAAAATTGATACGTCTATCATTTTTATCACGCATGATCTCGGCGTTGTCGCCAATGTCGCCGACCGGGTCGCCGTCATGTACGCGGGTCAGGTCGTCGAATCGGGCACGGTGGATGAAATCTTTTATGATCCGCGCCATCCGTATACGTGGGGGCTGCTTGCCTCAATGCCGAGTCTGGACAGCACCGATCAGGAAAAACTGACGGCCATCCCGGGTACGCCGCCTGATCTGACGAATCCTCCGAAAGGGGATGCATTTGCGCTCCGCAGCTCATATGCGATGAAAATTGACTTTGAACAGGAACCGCCGATGTATAAAGTGTCTGATACGCATTTTGTGAAATCGTGGCTTCTGCATCCTGATGCGCCTAAGGTCGAGCCGCCTGAAGCGGTGAAGGCTAAAATCCGTCAGCTTCCGAATACGTATCAGCATCCTGTTTTAATGAAGGAAGGTGAAAAAAATGACTGAGAAACTTCTCGAAATCAAACACTTAAAACAGCATTTTTTCACGCAGAAAGGAACGGTAAAAGCCGTAGATGATTTGTCATTTGATATTTATAAAGGCGAAACGCTAGGCCTTGTCGGAGAATCGGGCTGCGGTAAATCAACGACGGGCCGCAGTATTATCCGGCTGTATGAGGCAACCGGCGGGGAAGTTCTCTTTAACGGGGAAAATGTCCACGGGAAAAAATCCCGCAAGAAGCTGCTGGAGTTTAACCGGAAAATGCAGATGATTTTCCAGGATCCGTACGCATCTTTAAATCCGAGAATGACAGTCGCCGACATTATTGCCGAGGGAATAGATATTCACCGCCTGGCAAAAACGAAAAAAGAGCGGATGCAGCGGGTTCACGAACTGCTGGAAACGGTCGGTTTAAATAAAGAGCACGCCAACCGCTACCCGCATGAATTTTCAGGCGGACAGCGCCAGCGTATCGGAATCGCCAGAGCGCTGGCGGTTGATCCGGAGTTTATCATCGCGGACGAACCGATTTCGGCGCTTGATGTCTCCATTCAGGCGCAAGTCGTCAATTTAATGAAAGAATTGCAGAAAGAAAAAGGGCTCACTTACCTGTTTATCGCCCATGATTTATCAATGGTCAAATACATCAGCGACCGCATCGGCGTCATGTATTTCGGAAAATTGGTGGAGCTTGCGCCGGCGGATGAGCTTTACGAAAACCCGCTTCACCCATATACGAAATCATTGCTGTCCGCTATCCCGCTCCCTGATCCGGATTATGAAAGAAATCGCACGCGAAAGAAATACGATCCGGCAGTTCATCAGCTCCAAGAAGGAGAAAAAATGGAATTCAGAGAAGTGAAACCGGGACATTTTGTCATGTGCACAGAAGCTGAATTTAAAACCTATCTATAAACGTATCATCCTCCAAGACTGAGTCTTGGAGGATTTTTTTGCGCACATTCAAGTTTATTAAGCCTGCTCCCGTTTTTCTATAATGGAAAAAAAGGGGGAGATCAGTATGAAAACCATTTTGTGCGCCATTTGTGCGGGACTGTTTATCAGTGCAGCCGCTTATCCGGCCCATGCCGCTGTGAAAGAGGAGCAGCCGCTTGTAAAAGTAGCACTGGCTGAAAAAGAATTGCCGAAATCAAATGCACGGTTCGCTTATCCGTCAGGGCTGCATTTTTCACATCCTGATAAGGTGCGGGGCATTTACGTCACAGGACATTCAGCGGGAGGAAGCAAATTCGGGGAGCTGACAGACTTTGTGGACAAAACGGAGCTCAATACAATGGTGATTGATGTCAAGGACGACAACGGGAACCTCACCTTTAAGCCGGACGGCCATTCTGAGTATGCCAAAATCGCCAAGCCGTACATCAAAGACCCAAAAAAGATGATGAAAAAGCTGGAGGAAAAAAAGATCTATCCGATCGCGCGTATTGTCGTATTTAAAGACAGCGAACTCGCGAATAAAAAGCCCGAGTGGTCCTTTAAAGAAAAAAACGGAAGTGTCTGGAAAAACGGCCGCGGCGAATCGTTCGTCAATCCGTTTATGAAAGAAGTATGGGATTACAATGTAAAGATTGCAAAACAAGCCGTAAAGATGGGTTTTCAAGAAATTCAGTTTGATTATGTCCGTTTTCCTGAAGGGTTTGAAAAACGTGATGACGAACTGACATACGGACACGGCGATTACGGAAAAACAGCAGACAGCAATGTGCAAAAACGCGTTCACGCCGTCACCGATTTTGTCGGTTATGCGAAGAAAAAACTCAAGCCGTACGGCGCGGATGTGTCGGTTGATATTTTCGGCTATTCAGCCACGCTGCCTGAAGCGCCTGGTATCGGCCAGAATTTCAGCAAAATTTCAGACCAGGTCGATGTCATTTCATCCATGATTTATCCGAGCCATTGGACAAGCTATTTCGGCATTGATAAACCGGATCTTGAGCCCTACAATGTCGTCAAAGAATACGCGAAGGTGGAAAATAAAAAGCTGTCCAAGCTGAAACACCCGCCTGTATCGCGTCCGTGGCTTCAGGACTTCACGGCATCATATCTCGGCAGCGGAAATTATCAAAAGTACGGGAAACGCCAGGTGGAGGACCAGGTTAAAGCGCTGCATGATGAAGGAATTGACGAATTTTTATTGTGGGACGCGGCAAACCGTTATACCAAAAACGTCGATTACACACCATTTTAAAAAAATTGAAACCATGTTAAAGGATCACACGTCTTAATAGATGTAAGATTGTTTAAACAATCGGAAATGGGGTATATCTAAAAGTGTGAAGACAACGAACCCATAAGGAGCAAATGAATGAACTGGTACGAAAAGCTGAGTGAATATTTTCCGATTGAAGAAATGAAATCAAAAGCGCATATGGAAGCTCTGTTAAAGGAGCAAAGCGATGTTTATCATAAAGAAGAGGGGCAGTACCACGTGCTGATGTATGCGGAATTTGACTCTTTCATCTTTATTGATTACCTGTTTGTGTCAAAGAAATCCAGAGGACAAGGCCTCGGAAGCAAGCTGATCGGCAGACTGAAAAAGAAGAACAAGCCGATTCTGCTTGAGGTGGAGCCTGTTGACGAGGATGACACGGATACACAGAAACGCTTGCGTTTTTATCAAAGAGAGCATTTCAAGCACGCGCAGTCAATCGGGTATCGGCGCCGGTCATTGGCTACGAATGAAGTGAACAAAATGGAGATTCTGTACTGGTCACCTAAGACGGAATCAGAAGAAGAAATATTTGAAGCGATGAAACAGACATATGAAAACATTCACACTTATAAAGATGAAAAATGGTACGGAGAATCATACGAAAAAACGGATGAAGTTCTCAAAGTCATTGATGAGAAAAAACAAAAAAACATTTTCGATCAGCTGAGCTAATTGAGAATGGGGAAAAATCCTCCAGCCGTAAATTTGCCGGATTGACACATTTTTTTCTCAGGAGACTGTTCACACTTACTTTTTTATAGTATAATACCTATAAAGATTCCTTTATTAAAGTCATTTCAATTTGAGAATACAAACATGTTCATCCTACTAATTAGAGGAGTGAAGGTTAATGGTTACATTATACACATCACCTAGCTGTACGTCATGCAGAAAAGCAAGAGCTTGGCTTGAAGAGCACGAGATTCCGTTTGTAGAAAGAAACATTTTCTCCGAGCCGTTATCAATTGATGAGATCAAGCAGATTCTGCGTATGACTGAAGACGGTACGGATGAAATTATCTCTACCCGTTCTAAAGTATTCCAGAAACTGAACGTAAATGTTGAATCTATGCCGCTTCAAGACTTATATACTTTGATCAATGAGCATCCGGGACTGCTCCGCCGTCCGATCATCATTGATGAAAAACGTCTGCAAGTCGGCTATAACGAAGATGAAATCAGACGATTCCTGCCAAGAAAAGTGCGTTCTTTCCAATTAAGAGAAGCACAGCGTCTTGCCAACTGATATAAGCTTACGATAAGCATGAAAAAAGCCCAAAACCATCGCGGTTTGGGCTTTTTGTTATTTTTCAGTCTGCTGGTAAATCATACTGGCGAGGATAACAAAAACGACGGTCAAAATCGGCAGCATCATCTGTATCATGCCGTGTTCTGCCATGAAAAATGACAGCTTGCTGTCTCCGGCAATCATTTCACCGCCGGTAAATGCGAGAAGACCGCTCCCGGCATACATCAATAAAGGCATTTTTTCCATGGCGGCATGAACGAGCTTGCTGCCCCAAATAATAATCGGCACCGAGATGAAGAGACCGATCACTACTAGTGTCAGCTCACCGTGAGAAGCGCCGGCTACTGCGATGACATTGTCAAGCGACATAAAGATATCAGCCAGAACGATTGTGCGGATGGCTTTCCAAAGAGAAGAACTGCTTTTCACATGCTGCGCATCTTTCTTCTCAATCAGAAGCTGATAGCCGAGATACAATAAAAATACCCCGCCTGCGCATTGTAAAAAAGGAACATTCAATAAATAGACCGCAGCGCTCGTCAGAACGATTCTCAAGACGACTGCGATAAATGTTCCGAAGATGATCGCTTGCTGTCTTTGTTTATGGGCCAGATTCCGGCTGGCCATCGCGATGACGACGGCATTGTCACCGCCGAGAATAAGGTCAATCCCGATAATAAGCAGAAGGGACAGCAGATAATCGTGCGGCATGGTAACACCTCGCTTATAGATCGATTGCTTGTACAGCTAATATATGAAGCAATGCGCTATTTATGATGGGAACCGGGAGAAAGCCTGTTTTTCGGTGTGAAAATGCTTTTTTATTTCTTTTATAACTGTTTTATCATAAAATAGAAATATAAAGAATTTGCGCTGTCTTCTATAAGGTTAAGATGTGGACGGAATGGGTAAAGTGTAGTAAAGTACTATTCATCGGGAGCTTAGATGTCCCTTCAACATCTTATAAAGAAGGGAAGGTTGGCAAAATGGAAATAGAAAGAATTAATGAGCATACTGTAAAATTTTATATGTCTTATGGTGATATTGAAGATCGCGGTTTTGACAGAGAAGAAATCTGGTACAATCGCGAGCGCAGTGAAGAACTGTTCTGGGAAGTCATGGATGAAGTGCATGATGAAGAGGAATTCGCTGTCGAGGGTCCTCTTTGGATTCAGGTTCAGGCATTGGACAAAGGACTGGAAATAATCGTAACAAAAGCCCAGCTTTCCAAGGACGGACAAAAACTCGAACTGCCGATCCCGGAAGATAAAAAACAAGAGCCGGCAGATGAAAATCTCGATGCTTTACTTGATGATTTCCAGAAAGAAGAGCAGGCCGAGAGCCGGGAAGATAAGGAGCAAAAGCTTCAGTTCACTTTGCGGTTCGATGATTTTGAGGATCTCATCTCGCTATCAAAATTGAATCTTAACGGAATCAAAACGACCCTGTATTCGTTTGAAGACCGATATTATTTATATGCAGATTTTTATGAGCAAACTGATGAAGAGGTTGAAAATCAGCTAAGCATCCTGTTGGAGTACGCGCACGAATCATCAGTCAGCATTCACCGTCTTGAAGAATACGGCAAATTGGTGATCGCTGATCATGCGTTATATACAATAAAAAAACACTTTGCATCATAACAAACCGATTTCTCTCAGCAGAAATCGGTTTTTTTTGTTCTGAATGACAGGATGAACGGCTGAAAACCGTATAACGGCTCTCATCCGCAAACAGGATTATGCCTTCTTTCTGCTGAATACAACAAGATTCAGGAAAGGAGAAGATGCAACATGTTCAGTGCAGTGACTGCCGGCGGACGGCTCATTCAGCTGGCCGGAAGCTATTCAAAGGAAAAAGCGGCGGAGCTGAGAAAGAAACGCTGGTTCTGCCCCGTTTGCAAAAGTGAGCTTGATATCAAACTGGGACGCGAAAAACTGCCGCACTTCGCTCATAAAAAAAGCAGGCTGTGTCCCGGGGAATCCGAACCTGAAAGCGAATACCATCTGGAAGGAAAAAGACAGCTTTTTCTCTGGCTGAAGACACAAGGGTGCAGTGTCAGCCTGGAACCGTATCTGACTTCCGCTGGACAGCGGCCTGACTTGACGGCAGAAAGCGGAGAAGAAAGGCTGGCTTTTGAATTTCAATGTGCGAACCTTTCGGCGGACTCTTTAAAGAGCCGGACGGCAGGCCTGAAAAACGCCGGGTACCGGCCGGTCTGGATCATTGGGGCAAAACGGTTAAAACGGATGGCCGCGCAATTTTTCCGGCTTTCTGCTTTTCACTGGCAGTTCTTTGAAGTCAATTCATTTTCCTCCTTAATGTTTTACTGCCCCGACGCCCGCTCCTTTTACAGGCTGCATTCCATCACTCCGTTTTACACCGGCTATTCTTATGCCGGCTTAACCGCAATCCCTCTTCACAAAGCAAACCTGAAAGACATTTGTCATCCGGAAGGGCGGCACAGCGTCAGACTTTCCTCGTGGGGGCGTGCCGTTGCCGGCTTCCGCAACAAAGGCGGGCGGTTTTTATCTGAAGATGCCGGTCTTATCCGGCGTCTTTTTTACGAAAGACATCAGGTTGCATTTCCATTTCTCCCCTCTGAAGTGTTTATTCCCGTTTCAGCAGGCTTTGTGTTTGCAAGTCCCGTTTTTGTGTGGCAGGGCCATTTATACTTGCGGCTTGCGGAACTTTCTAAAAAAGGCGCGCCGATCCGATTATCCGGCATGGTTCATGATTTACGGCAAAAAATCAGGCATAAGGAGATCCGGATGCGGTATGGTTCACAAGACAGCCTTATCGGAATGGCGGTAAAACAATATGCTGATTTCTTATGCTTGCAGGATTTTTTAAGGGAAATTGAGAATGAAGTATATATGCTCTCATCTCAACAGAAGCGCCCTCAAACGGCAGAAGAGCTGCGCCGGCGGGACCTGCTCTTTTTTGGGGAATGAGAATGCTTCATTTCGTTCACCCTAACGTCAAGGTGGTGGCGAATGTGAGGGGCATACAAGCATTTTGTTTTCGTTTTTTCACTGTATTATTGGTATGCTCGGTCTTATATG
Organism: Bacillus sp. SYZHCR11; assembly: GCF_057196865.1. Lineage (NCBI taxonomy): Bacteria > Bacillati > Bacillota > Bacilli > Caryophanales > Bacillaceae > Bacillus > Bacillus sp. SYZHCR11. The sequence continues at coordinate 1,162,301 of NZ_JBXUND010000001.1, read as the reverse complement.
CCGCATATGATTTGACAAAAGGCAGTGAAAAGCCGGAAGATAATCACAACACAAGTTTTTGGAGAAACAATCGTTTTTTCAATTGGCTTGAAGTAAAGAAAACGAGGGGGATCACCATGACTGAGGAAAATAAAGCAGCACAGCTGCCTGACAGAAGTGAAGTAAAGGCAGAGCATACATGGAGATTAGAGGATATTTTTCCTAGTGATGAGGCCTGGAATAAAGAATTTCAAGCAGTTAAAGAATTAATTCCGAATTTATCTTCATTTAAAGGCACGCTTGCTCATTCGGCTGATAATTTATACGCGGCGCTTACGGCACAGGATGAAGTGACGAACCGCCTTGGGAAACTTTATGCATACGCGCATATGCGCTCAGACCAGGATACGGGAAATTCTTTCTACCAAGGGCTGAACGACAAAGCCGCAAGCCTGTATTCTCAGGCTGCCAGCGCGACTGCTTACATTGAACCGGAAATTCTGGCGATTCAGGAGGACAAGCTGCACCAGTTTATTCTGGAAAAAGAGGAGCTTAAGCTTTACTCCCATGCAATTGAAGAAATTACAAAACAGCGTCCGCACGTGCTGAGCGAACAAGAAGAGGCCCTGCTTGCGGAAGCCTCTGAAGCGCTGTCTTCGCCTTCCAATACATTCAGTGTTTTAAATAACGCCGATATTACGTTTCCGTCGATTAAAGATGAAAACGGCAAGGAAACTCAAATCACACACGGCAACTTTATTAATTTCCTGGAAAGCAGCAATCGTGAAGTCCGCAAAAACGCATTTGAAGCCGTATATAAAACATACGGACAGTATAAAAACACGATGGCGACTACACTCAGCGGCACTGTAAAAAAAGATAATTTTTACGCCCGTGTGAAAAAGTATAAATCAGCACGGGAAGCGGCTTTATCCAATAACAGCATTCCTGAAGAGGTTTACGATAACCTTATCAAAACGATCAATAAACATCTTCCGTTATTACACCGTTACATTGACCTGCGGAAAAAGGTGCTCGGCCTTGATGAAGTCCATATTTATGACCTGTACACACCGCTTGTAAAAGATTCGGGAATGAAGGTCACATATGAGGAAGCGAAAGATTATATGCTCAAAGGACTTGCTCCGCTGGGCGAGGAATACGCGTCTATTTTAAAAGAAGGACTTGAAAACCGCTGGGTCGATGTATACGAAAACAAAGGAAAACGCAGCGGTGCTTATTCGTCCGGTACATACGGCACGAATCCGTACATCTTGATGAACTGGCATGATAATGTCAATAATCTGTTTACGCTCGTTCACGAGTTCGGCCATTCCGTGCACAGCTACTATACGAGAAAATATCAGCCGTATCCGTACGGTAACTACAGCATTTTTGTCGCTGAAGTCGCTTCAACGACTAATGAAGCGCTGCTCGGTGAATATATGCTGAACAGCTTAAAGGATGAAAAACAGCGTCTGTACCTGCTCAACCACATGCTTGAAGGATTCAGAGGCACAGTGTTCAGACAGACGATGTTCGCTGAATTTGAGCATCTGATTCATACGAAAGCGCAGGAAGGCGAGCCGCTAACGCCTGAACTGCTGAACGAACTTTATTATGATCTGAATAAAAAGTATTTCGGTGACAACATGGTGATTGATAAAGAAATCAGTCTGGAATGGTCAAGAATTCCGCATTTCTATTACAATTACTATGTGTATCAATATGCGACAGGCTACAGTGCGGCCCAAGCGCTGAGCAGCCAGATCTTAAAAGAAGGCAAGCCTGCGGTGGAGCGCTATACCGAATTCTTAAAAGCGGGAAGCTCGGAATATCCGATCGACATACTGAAAAAAGCGGGGGTCGATATGACATCGCCTGAACCGATCGAGGCGGCCTGCAAAATGTTTGAAGAGAAACTGAATGAAATGGAAGAGCTTCTTTCGAAAGTGAACCCTTCGTAATTCAAAAAAGCCTGTGCATTAAATGCGCAGGCTTTTTCTAAAACCCCTTAAACGTTTTTCGGTGATTCAGCCGGTACAGGGCAAACAATATGGACAGAAACAGCAGTGGAGATGTAATGTAAATCGGCAGCATGTGCATCATGGCCAGCAGGTTTAAAAAGAAGAAAAACACAATCATTCCGATGATCAATACGGTGCGGAGCATTGATTTCCCTCCTTGTTTATGATTGATATATTCTATGAAAACAAGCAGTCAGTTATGTTTTGTGACAAAAATATGAACATTAATCTTATGGCTTGTCAAAACTCGACAAGATTTGATATGATAAGGATGTGAAATTGATCACAAACAAACATTACCCCTTTGTTTGACCGTGAAAAATTTCTCCCATCCCCTTTGTTGTCGTTAAGACATATGAAACCGCGCTTATCCCGGCGCGGTTTCTTTATTTGCACAAAAAAAGCCGGCTCCGTAAGGAATCAGCTTTTTTTAATGGTCACAACAGGTGACATCCTCCTGGGTGCCGGCCAGAGATTTCCAAAACAGACCGTGCTTTGCTTCCACTCTGGCGACCTTTTTGGCGAATGCCAGTTTTTTCATTTCTTTTTCAACTTCTTCTAGACTCAAATCATAAACGAGTGCGATTTCTTTCGATGCGACAAACCGGAAATATTCAATGAAACATTCCAAAGGCGGCGTTTCAGAAGGCTTCGGTTCATCCCCGAGCATTTCGAATAAGATCTCTTCGTATACGTCATAAGAATAGTTGCCGGGAACCTTCAGCCCTTCATCATCATGCAGGCTGTTAAAGAACGTCAATGTCGGATTGACGGTGACGTCCATTTCCGCCGCGATTTTCATATCGCACTGAAGCGCTTTTACCGCGCTTTGCGAATGGAGGTCGCGCTTGAATTCTTCAACATCCAATTTCGTCTTTTCAGCAATTTCTAAAAGAACGTCTTCATCCGTAATATTCTGCTTGGAGACAAACAGGCTTTCCTGCATGCTGCGGAGAAACAGAATGCCCGCTTTTCTTCCCTGCAGTTCGGCCGCTTTTAAAGCGAGTGCGGCAAGGTAGGGCGATGAAAGAGGCTGATCCTGCTCAAGCCAAAGGCTTCCGTCACAGGGCATCCCGGAACGGTTCGCAATTTTTTCCCAAGCTTCGGCAAGAAGGTGTTTTTTCCGCTTTTGCTTATTCAGCGATGTAATGCTCGCGGAAACAATGATCCGCAGGGTGAAAAAACGTCCGTATTTGATTTTTAATTTTTTTATGGCGGGCTCCAGCGACCAGCATTCAGGACATAAAGGGTCGACAAACATGTAAATTTCGAGCGGTTTTTTTGGATGTCCGTGGCAATGGGCGAAGTATTGCTCATGCTGATAATTCGTCAATATGATCGATCCTCCGCTTCTGACTGGTTTACCATATGCCTGGCCGTCAGTTCCAGACGCCCGTACAGAAATTCACGAATATCGCCCTCCAGCCCGACCTGATCCATCGCTTTGCTCATACAGCTTAGCCACGCATCAGCCCTCTCGTCCGTAATCGGAAAGGGGAGATGCCTTGCCCTGAGCATGGGATGTCCGTGCTCTTCAGTATAAAGAGGAGGTCCGCCCAAATACTGGGTTAAAAATTGCTTTTGTTTTCTGGCCGTTTCAGTCAAATCACTTGGAAATATCGGCTTCAGCAAGGGATGAGACGAGACACGCTCATAAAAAGTATCAACAAGTTGCGATAGAAGTTCCTCTCCAATCGCTTCATATGGTGCGTTAAACGATTGTCCCATGTTGACTACTCCTTTATATGGCTAATAGGAATCATAATTCCCATTGCGAATTTATCTTTCAGTTTTACTATCTTCAGTTACTGTATATTTTAGCAATAACATTTTATTTCTACAAACAAAGTGCCTTTCTGTCAGGCGCTTGTATTTCATATCATATCACATCGTCTTCATTCATGTGTAAGATTTCACTCCGCAAAAAAACCAGAGGGCGAAGGAAGCCTCTCTGGTTTACGCGTAATACTGCCGGGTTATGTTTTTGACATATTGCTGTGTTTCCTTAAACGGCGGAATGCCTCCGTACCGATCTACGTTGCCGGGGCCTGCGTTGTAGGCGGCTAACGCGAGAGATACATTTCCGTCGTATTTCGTGAGCATCTGCTTTAAGTACTTTGTGCCGCCCTCAGCGTTCTGGACGGGATCAAGCGGGTTTGACACCCCGAGTGATTCTGCCGTAGAAGGCATGAGCTGCATCAGCCCCATTGCCCCCGCACCGCTGACCGCTTTCGGATTAAAGCCTGATTCCTGTTTAATAACCGCGCGGATCAGTTTTTCGTCCACTCCGTATTTTTCGGCTGCTTTCTGAATGGCGCTGTCTATTGAAAAGTTTCCGGTGCTGATGTCAGAAGCCGCATTCGGAGACTTTATGCTCGGGGAAACGGTCTGTGAAGCTGCCGCGGAACCGGATGAAACCGGAATTCTCGGTGAATATGAAGCGTGAGCGGTCCGCACACCGTTTAAAATCCCTGATTCCGGCTGCTGCCGGACGGCTGTGTCCGTATACTGGCTGAGCAGCGCGCTGAAATTGGCAAGCGGGCTTTCTGAAGATTGTCCGCCTGAATCCGTGCTTGTATGAGAGATTGATTGCAGCGCCATTGACTGCAGCTGGAGGAGGGCCGCCCAATTCGTTATATTCACTGTGTCATTCCACCTTTTTTTGTTTCTGTTCATAAAAACGCTGGATTTTATTTTTCGTGATCCGCTCTGGGATGCCGAATTGCTTGAGCAATTGTTCAAACGCCCGTTTTCCTTCATCCCAGTCAGCAGCCTCGAATTCCAATTCAAAGTCTTCTTTCTCTAAATATCGGCTGTGATCTAAAATGATTAAGCCTTTTTCTGATTCTTTTTCCGCGCGTGCGGTCGACAGTGTTCCGAAGCAGCAAATGTGTTCTGAACGGATACCTAGACCGTCCAGCTGCCGTTTGACGGGGCCATCCGGAATCTTGAAGACGTCAAGATCCGGTGCCGCCGCAAGCTGTTGGTGCGTTTCCAGCAGACCGACCGCGGCAGGTTCTTTTAAAGTCAGAACGAACGAGCCGTCTTTTTCTCGGATGCGGAGTGCTGATTTTTTTTGTTTCAGGGAAAAATCTTTCGTGTCGAAATAATGATTGACCTGCTGTTTAAAATCATATTCTTTCATGCAGAGTGCTTCACTCAGCTTCAGAAATTCTGATTTTGTCAGCAGGTTTTTGAATTCAATTTCTATTTCTTGGGTCATGACAGTCTTCCTTTCAGGACGAAAAATTGTATAATTCCCATTATCTCTTTAGAGGTTACGTTTATCAATATCGACCTTGATATGATAAAATAAATGCTGTACTTTGTTAAAAAAGGAGAACATTATGCAAAAGAGAATTGAAATCCAGAATGCATCATTAACAGAAGACGCGCTCCGCTTGAAGTGCGGAGAAGACTTAAGCGGAGCGGAACGCAAAGCCTCAGGTCAAATGCTTGTTGATTCCGATCACTTTGCTTTTGTATACATACTTGAATCAGCTGACTCTTTTGAATATGTCATTATAAAAGAACATATCTGGCCGGATCTGAAAGAAGCCTTAGACCAAAGAAAACCGGCGGTCCTTGAGGCCGGCGGAAAAACGGTTGAACTTTCAGGGCTGCATGAAGAACTCGATTATCTTCTTGAAAATATTAAAGATAATGCAAACTACGGAGATATGGAAGAAAAAGTGAAAAGCGTATTTCTTTAGAACAGGTTCGGAATTGGGGGATGTACGATGGATGACAAACAATGGGAGCAATTTCTAGCGCCATACCGCCAGGCTGTTGAAGAATTAAAGGTGAAGCTGAAAGGCGTCAGAACCCTTTATGAGTATGAAGATGACCACTCACCGATTGAGTTTGTGACAGGCCGCGTGAAGCCGGTGGCGAGCATACTTGAAAAAGCGAGACGAAAAAGCATACCGCTTCATCAGATTGAAACGATGCAGGATATCGCGGGGCTGCGTATTATGTGCCAATTTGTCGATGATATCCAGATCGTCAAAAATATGCTGTTTGCCAGAAAAGATTTTACCGTTGTCGATAAGCGGGATTACATAGCAGAGCATAAGGAAAGCGGATATCGGTCTTACCACCTTGTCGTTTTATATCCTTTACAAACAACGTCCGGTGAAAAGCACGTTCTTGTGGAGATACAGATTCGGACGCTTGCCATGAACTTTTGGGCAACCATTGAGCATTCACTGAATTACAAATACAGCGGGAACATTCCCGAAAAAGTAAAGCTGAGGCTGCAGCGGGCCTCAGAAGCCGCATCCCGGCTCGATGAAGAAATGTCAGAAATCCGCGGAGAAATCCAGGAAGCCCAAGCCGCGTTCTCGCGAAAGAAAAAAGCGGGAGACCGCCAGTAGGAAGGAAAGGAGGGGAATGGCATGAAATTTGCCGTTTCTTCAAAAGGAGACGAGGTTTCAGATACACTGAAAAGCAAAATACAGGCGTATTTACTCGATTTTGATATGACCTTGGATGAAAAAGAGCCGGAAATCGTTATTTCCGTCGGCGGTGACGGAACGCTTCTTTACGCATTTCACAGGTACAGCGACCGTCTTGATAAAACGGCTTTTGTCGGAGTTCACACGGGGCATTTGGGTTTTTATGCCGATTGGGTTCCGCAGGAGATAGAAAAGCTCGTTCTGGCCATTGCCAAAACGCCGTATCATACCGTGGAGTATCCCCTTCTTGAGGTGATTGTCACTTATCATGATGAAGAGCGTGAGGAGCGGTATCTGGCTTTGAACGAATGTACGATCAAAAGCATAGAAGGCAGTCTCGTCGCTGACGTGGAAATTAAAGGCCAGCTGTTTGAAACGTTCAGGGGAGACGGTTTATGTCTGTCCACGCCTTCCGGAAGCACGGCTTATAATAAGGCGTTAGGCGGTGCAATCATCCACCCTTCCATCAGGGCGATTCAGCTTGCCGAAATGGCATCTATCAACAACAGAGTGTTCAGGACTGTCGGCTCGCCGCTTTTGCTTCCCGATCATCATAACTGTGTCATCAAACCGAGAAACGACGTCGACTTTCAAGTCACAATTGATCATTTAACCTTGCTGCATAAGGATGTCAAGTCCATTCTATGCCGTGTGGCAAATGAAAAAGTCAGATTTGCAAGATTCCGCCCTTTTCCGTTTTGGAAAAGGGTGCAGGATTCCTTTATCGGAAAAGGCGAATAGAAAGAGGAAACGGATTGGACAACTTTTTTATCCAAAAGAACATGACTGCCCAGGATGCCGGCATGACGGTAAAAGAATATACGGCGCAGCTCGGCATTTCAAAGCGGCTTCTCGCTGATATTAAATTCGGCGGGGGAGACCTGCTTGTGAACGGAGAGCATGTAACCGTCCGCACCGTGTTAGCGGAGGGAGACGTGCTTAAGATTGAATTTCCGAAGGAGCATGTGAGTGAAACGCTTTTGCCTGAGCCGGTTCCGCTTGATATTCTTTATGAAGATGACCATGTGCTTGTGGTCAATAAACAGCCGTATGTCTCCTCAATTCCATCAAGAGAACACCCGTCGGAAAGCATCGCTAACGGAGTGATCAGCCACTACCGAAAAAGCGGCGTGCAATCAACGGTTCATCTTGTCACCCGCCTTGACAGGGATACATCGGGGGCGATGCTCATCGCCAAACATCGGCTTTCCCATTCTCTTTTGTCGGCAGCACAAAAAAAGGGGCTTGTCAGCAGGCGATATCTCGCTGTCGTACACGGGATCATGCTGCAGAAGGAAGGAACGGTGGACGCGCCCATCGGAAGAAAACACGACAGTATTATTGAGCGGATGGTAACGCCGGATGGACAACGAGCGGTGACGCATTTTCAAACGGAAAAAGCGGGACATGCGTTTACGCTTGCAGCCCTGCGGCTGGAAACGGGGCGGACGCATCAAATCCGGGTGCACATGAGCTACCTCGGCCATCCGTTAGTCGGTGATACATTGTACGGCGGAAAAAATGAGGGAATTGCCCGGCAGGCTCTTCACAGTGAGCGGCTTTCATTCGTACACCCCATGACCGGAGAAACGCTCGTTTTTCACGCTCCGGTGCCTGACGATATGAAAACATTAATTGAACACATGTAAAGCCCGAACCGTTTGCCGGTTTCGGGCTTTTTTTCATGCCTGCCTGCCGTGATCCTCGCGAAATCGTGAAGCATCATACGGCATAGAGCTTTCCACAGAGACGGTTTCATGCTCGGGAAAACGAAAGCCTGTCAGCTGATTGCCGAAGACACAGCCTGTATCAATGTTGACCGTACGGTTGACGATCCGGGGGCGTTTTACCGGGGTATGGCCGTACACAACCCACGCCTTGCCTTCATAGTCGGCAGCCCAGTCTCTTCTGACGGGTCTGCCGTCGGGATGCGTTTCACCCGTAATATCGCCGTACAGAACAAATTCTTTTACCTTACGCGAGTATTTACCGATATCGTCAGCTTTTATGCCGGCGTGGGCGACAACGAGATCGCCATTATGTAAAATGTCATAAAGCGGCGCTGACTCATATAATCGGATAAATTGTCCGGAGACTTCCGTTCTGTCGGCAGGAGACAGCTTTTTCAGTTCGGCTGCCGTCGTTTCCAGTCCGTGCATCACTTTTACGGGGTTTCCTTTTAAGTAACGATACAGTTTGTTGCAATGATTTCCCGGGACATAACGGACGGTTCCTTTTTCATATGCTTTTGCCACAAAACGCATCACTTCTACGGATTTTGGGCCTCTGTCCGTTAAATCCCCCGCAAAGACAAGCGTTCTGCCTTCAGAATGGACGGGCGTTCCGTCTTTCACTTCATATCCGAGCTTTTGCATTAAGGCGATCATTTCGTCATAACATCCGTGTATATCGCTGATGATGTCATAAGCCATTCGTTTCAGCCTCCTTATTAACGGTTTTTTATTTATTATGGGGCTAATTCCTATACCTAATTACGCTGTTTTGGTACAAATTAAAAAAAGAATTGAAGAAATAAAGCCTTATCACTTTTTTTTCGCGTTCAGCCTTGTTAGAATATGCGTTATGTTTTTAAAAAAAGTAAGGTTTCGTCCGCTTAAAGCGGGCTTTTATAACCCTTGTTTTAAGGAGGTATTTACAAATGGAACACACATCAGTCGCATCTTTAGTCGTCGTTCTGATCGTCGCTTTTTTGACGCCGCTCCTTTTACATCGGTTTAAGCTCAGCATCCCCGTCGTCGTCGCGGAGATCATCATGGGGCTTATTATCGGAAAAAGCGGCCTGAATCTTGTCGTTCAGGGAGACACGTGGCTGGAGACGCTGTCTGTTCTCGGCTTTATCTTTTTAATGTTTTTAAGCGGCTTGGAAATTGATTTTTCTTCATTTGAGAAAGGGAAGAAAAAACAATTCCTTCCGAACGGCAAGGAAGCGCCCAACACGTTTTCTGCCGCGCTGATTATCTTTTTCGGCATCTTTATTTTATCATTGCTGCTGTCCTATGCCTTTGTATTAGCCGGTTTTATTCAAAACGCATTTTTAATGACGCTTATTATTTCAACAATATCACTCGGTGTGGTGGTTCCGACTTTAAAGGAAGAACGGATCATGAACTCCAATATCGGCCAGATCATCCTGCTTGTCGCCGTTATCGCAGACTTGGCTACAATGATTCTGCTCGCTTTCTTCTCTTCTCTTTACGGAGAAGACAGCGGAAATATGTGGCTTCTGTTGATTCTCTTTGCAGCGGGGGTCGTGCTGTATTTCTTCGGCAGGATCTTTAAACACCGTTCATTTGTGCAGTCGATGTCTAAAGGCACTGTGCAGATCGGCACGAGAGCCATTTTCACACTGATTATCGTGCTTGTCGCTTTATCGGAATCTCTCGGGGCGGAAAATATTCTCGGCGCGTTTTTGGCAGGCGTTCTGGTATCGCTTCTGTCTCCGAATAAAGAAATGGTGGAACAGCTGGATTCCTTCGGCTACGGGTTTTTAATTCCGATCTTTTTCGTCATGGTCGGGGTGAAATTGGATATTTGGACGCTTTTCCAAGATCCGAAAACATTAACGATGATTCCGCTGCTTCTGCTTGCGCTGTTTATCAGCAAAATGTTCCCGGTGTTTTATTTAAAGAAATGGTACGACAAAAGAACCGTGTTTGCTTCGGGCTTTTTGCTGACGTCGACGCTGTCGCTTGTTATCGCGGCGGCTACGATCGGAGAAAGGCTCCACATTATCAGCGCCAATATGTCCGGCGCGCTGACTTTAGTTGCGGTTATTGCCAGCATCATCACGCCGATCGGCTTTAAGAAATTATTCAAACGGCATAGCGCGCCGCAGGAAAAAAAGCGCATTACATTTATCGGCGCCAACCAAATGACGCTCCCGGTTACGCTGGAATTGCCTGAGGAGGAATATGAAGTACGGGTCGTCCATGTGTATCAGGAAAATGCCGGGGAAACGCTTGCGGAATCCGTTTTTTCGGTTGACACGATTTCTGATTACGAGCCCGGCACGCTTGAGTCGCACGGTATTTTCAAAACGGATATTCTTGTCGTGGCGACGGGAAATGAAGATGTGAACGCTGAAATCGCCTTACTGGCGAAAGAGAAAGGGACTGAGCGTATCATCGCAAGCGTCGGCTCGGTTGAGCATGAAACAAAACTGAAAGAAGAGGGCATCAGTATTTTTTCTATCCTTCTGTCTACAAAAACGCTGCTGCGCGCGTTAATTGAGGCGCCGGGCGTGATGAGCCTCCTGACGAATGAGGAGTCTTCGTTATATCAGATCAATCTGGAAAACCCGGCGTATAACGGCATCATTCTGCGGGAATTTCCGCTGATGGGCGATGTGATTTTCGTCCGGATTTTCAGAGGTGTGGACAGCATCGTTCCGCACGGAGACACACGGCTGAAAACAGGAGACCGTCTCATCGTCACAGGCTCGCGCAACTACGTGTCAGAACTGAGAAAAATCCTTGAAGCTTGACCAAATTGCAATTCGTGATAATATAGAAGGCATAACAAATAAATCATTAATCGTATGACCACTAGGGGTGTCCTTCATAAGGGCTGAGATAAAAGTGAGACTTTTAGACCCTCATAACTTGAACAGGTTCAGACCTGCGTAGGGAAGTGGAGCGGTATTTTTTTGGGGTTCCTTTTATCCATTTAAATTCCAAACCACTTTTCCGATGCGGGAAAGTGGTTTTTTTATTTTATCAGGGGGGAAGACATGATGACATTTTCTGAAGAATGCAGACAGGCGGCTGCCGAATGGTGGGACGGAAGTTTTGTTCATCCGTTTGTAACGGGAATCGGTGACGGAAGCCTGCCGATAGACCGTTTCAGCTATTACGTGCTGCAAGATTCCTACTATTTGACGCATTTTGCAAAAGTTCAGGCGTTCGGCGCCGCATATGCCGAAGACTTGTTTACGACGGGCAGGATGGCGGGCCACGCTCAAGGGACATATGAAGCGGAAATGGCGCTGCACCGCGAGTTTACGGAGCTTTTAGGAATTACGGAAGAAGAGCGTGCAGCATTTAAACCGGCACCGACCGCCTATTCTTATACGTCTCATATGTACAGATCGGTGATGAGCGGCAATTTTGGAGAAATATTAGCTGCGCTTCTGCCTTGTTATTGGCTTTATTATGAAGTCGGCGAACACCTAAAAGAGTGCAAACCGGAGCATCCGATTTATGAAAAATGGATCGGTACATACGGCGGAGACTGGTTCAGACAGCAGGTCGAAGAACAGATCAGCCGTTTTGACGAGATTGCTGAAAACAGCACAGAGGAAATCCGCGCGAAAATGAAAGAGAATTTTGTGATTTCAAGCTATTATGAATATCAATTTTGGGGAATGGCTTATCAAAAAGAAGGCTGGTCCGAGAAGGACGGAAAAGAGGTGGAATCCTTTGGAGCTGCACGCGGTAACTGATAATCGCAAACCCGTTGCCGAGCTGGCCGAGGATATTCTATCGATTCAGCGCGAAGTGAGCTTTATCCATATCCGTGAGCGGGATAAAACAGCGGGAGAGATCATGCAGCTTTTGTCCCTTTTGAAAAAGGGCGGTGCGGATAAGGACAAATTGATCATCAATGACAGGGCGGATATCGCGCTTTTTGCCAACATACACCGTGTTCAGCTTCCGTCCCGCAGCTTTTCCGTAAAGCAGGTGCGAAGCAGATTTCCCCATCTTCATATCGGACGTTCGGTTCATTCGCTGGAAGAAGCCATCCAAGCTGAAAAGGAAGATGCGGATTATGTGGTGTTCGGCCATATATTTGAAACCGAATGTAAACAAGGACTTGAAGCAAGAGGCATCAGCCTGCTTTCAGAGATCAAACGCACGCTTTCCATCCCCGTTATCGCAATCGGCGGAATGACACTGCAGACGATCGGACACACAAAGCAGGCGAAGCCGGACGGAATTGCCGTCATGTCAGGCATTTTCTCAGCTGAAAATCCCGAGGAGGCGGCAAAACGGTATGCACGCGCGGTAAGGGAGGCCGATTATGAAGAAGCACTATGATACGGCGGTGATCGGCGGCGGAATTATCGGGTGCGCCATTTCTTATGAGCTGGCGAAGACGCAGCAGAACGTTGTCTTGTTTGAAGCTGGAGAAGTCGGCCGAAAAACGACAAGCGCTGCCGTGGGAATGCTGGGCGCTCATGCGGAATGTGAAAACCGGGATGCGTTTTTTAATTTTGCCATGCACAGTCAAAGGCTGTATGAAGCGGCGGGGCAAGAGCTTGAGGAAGCTAGCGGCATTGACATCAGGCGCCATAACGGCGGAATGCTTAAACTGGCGTATACCGAAGAAGATATCGCCCGTTTACGGAAGATGGATGATCTGCCTTCCGTCACTTGGCTTTCAGCGGAAGATGCCCTTGAAAAAGAGCCTTACGCTTCAAAAGACATTCTCGGCGCAAGTCTTATAAAAGACGATGTCCATGTCGAACCGTACTATGTTTGCAAAGCGTATGCAAAAGGAGCGCGGCGCTATGGCGCTGACATATGTGAGCACACACAAGTCACCTCCGTAAAACGGGTGAACGGAGAATATTGCATCACAACGTCCGGCGGGGATGTTTATGCTGACAAAGTCGCAGTTGCAAGCGGTGTATGGAGCGGCCGGTTTTTCAGCCGGCTCGGCTTGGGACAGCCTTTTTTTCCTGTGAAAGGAGAATGCCTTTCCGTGTGGAATGACGATACCCCGCTGACCAAAACCCTTTACCATGATCATTGTTATGTCGTCCCGAGAAAAAGCGGCCGGCTTGTCATCGGCGCCACGATGAAACAGGGCGACTGGAGCGATACGCCTGACATCGGAGGAATTGAGGCCGTCATTGCAAAAGCGAAAACCATGCTTCCCGCCATCGAACATATGAAAATAGACCGGTTTTGGGCGGGGCTCAGGCCGGGAACAAGAGACGGAAAGCCGTTTATCGGGCAACACCCTGAAGACAGCGGCATCATCTTCGCCGCCGGCCATTTTCGGAACGGCATCCTGTTGGCGCCGGCAACGGCTGAAATGGTGCGGGATATGATCATGGAAAGACAGATTAAACAGGAATGGGAAGAAGCGTTTCGAATCGATCGCAAGGAGGCTGTTCATATATGATCCTTCAGCTGAACGGAAAACAAATTGATTGGAATCGAAAAGAGGGGACGGTTCAGGATTTGCTTGAATCGTACCAGCTTGACCAAAGAATCGTAGTTGTGGAGAGAAATAAAGAAATCATTGAAAAAAAGAATTATGAAAATACAAGTTTGTGTGACCGCGATGTCATAGAAATTGTCCATTTTGTAGGAGGCGGATGAGGATGTTAACAATAGGCGGAAAACAGTTTCGGTCAAGATTGCTGTTAGGAACGGGAAAATATCCGAGTTTTGAGATTCAGAAAGAGGCGGTGGCCGTCTCGGAATCAGATATTTTAACCTTTGCGGTGCGGCGGATGAACATCTTTGAAGAGTCTCAGCCTAACTTTCTCGAACAGCTTGATTTGTCTAAATACACGCTTCTGCCGAATACGGCCGGCGCCGCAACGGCTGAAGAGGCGGTCCGAATCGCAAGGCTTGCCAAAGCTTCAGGGCTTTGTGACATGATAAAAGTAGAAGTCATCGGATGCAGCCGGTCACTTTTGCCTGATCCGGTTGAAACGCTGAAAGCATCAGAACAGCTGCTCGAAGAGGGATTTATCGTGCTTCCGTATACGTCGGACGATGTCGTGCTCGCAAGACGTCTTGAGGAGCTCGGAGTGCATGCCATTATGCCGGGCGCTTCGCCGATCGGTTCCGGTCAGGGAATTTTAAATCCGCTGAATCTTTCCTTTATCATTGAACAGGCGAAGGTGCCGGTCATTGTCGATGCCGGCGTCGGATCTTCAAAAGACGCCGCCTACGCGATGGAGCTCGGGGCTGACGGCGTGCTGTTAAATACCGCTGTGTCAGGCGCAGATGATCCGGTCAAAATGGCCAGGGCGATGAAGCTTGCCGTAGAAGCGGGCCGTCTTTCTTATGAAGCCGGGAGAATTCCGGTGAAAGATTACGGAACTGCAAGCAGTCCGCGAGACGGTCTTCCGGTATGACGGACAGATATTCCAGACAGGAGCTGTTTCAGCCGATCGGTCCCACCGGCCAAGAGAAGCTCCGGTCGTCTCATGCCGTGATTATCGGCGCGGGTGCGCTTGGGACGGCAAGTGCGGAGATGCTTGTCAGAGCAGGGGTCGGGAAGGTAACGATCGCTGACAGAGATTATGTGGAGTGGAGTAATCTCCAGCGCCAGCAGCTTTATACCGAAGACGATGTCAGACAGGAAATGCCGAAAGCCGCGGCGGCTGAAAAACGGCTTCGGTCTATAAATAGCGATGTAGAGGTCGAGGGATTTGTCATGGATGTCACTGCGGAAAACGCACCCGGATTGATTCGTGACGCCTCCCTCATCGTGGATGCCGCCGACAACTTTGAAACGAGGCTGATTGTGAACGATGCGGCTGTGCAGAAAGGGATTCCCTTTCTGTACGGCGCCTGTGTCGGCAGCTACGGGCTCTCTTTTACCGTCATTCCCGGTGTCACGCCGTGCCTTCACTGTCTGCTTGAGACATTGCCTTTAGGCGGTATGACATGCGATACGGCGGGAATCATCAGCCCGGCTGTATTGCAGACGGCCGTTTTTCAGGCAGCAGATGCGCTGAAGCTGTTAACGGGCGGATCTATCGAGCATGTTCTCCGTTCCTTTGATTTATGGAAAAATGAACGGTCAGAAATAAACGTCGCCCGTCTTAAGTCGGCTGATTGCCCAAGCTGCGGCACAAATGATTTTCCGTTTTTATCCTTTGAAAATCAGACAAAAGCGGCGGTTCTGTGCGGGCGGAACACGGTGCAGATCAGAACGGGGATTTCCGAACAGTTTGATCTGCAAAATCTTGCTGGGCAGCTCAGACGGGCAGGGCTTGATGTTTCAGCCAACCCGTATTTAATTTCGTTTTGCACAGACAATTTCAAGATGGTACTGTTTCGTGACGGCAGAGCATTAATACACGGCACAAGTGATATCAGCAGAGCGAAATCTTTTTATCATAAATGGATCGGATAATGTGAAAGGAGCGAAAAACATCATGAGCATATGCAAAGCATTGACGATTGCCGGATCAGATTCAGGAGGCGGCGCCGGTATACAGGCGGATCTCAAAACCTTTCAGGAGCTCGGCGTTTTCGGGATGTCAGCCCTTACAGCGGTAACCGCCCAGAACACGTTGGGCGTTCACGGCATTTATCCGCTCACCCGGGAGGCGCTGGGCAGCCAGATTGACGCGGTGGCGGAAGATTTGCGGCCTGATGCTGTAAAAACAGGAATGCTGTGGAGCGCGGAAATGATTGCGGAAATTGCGGAAAAAACGGATCAGTACGGGCTTGATCATCTCATCACCGATCCCGTCATGATTGCCAAAGGAGGCGCTTCCCTGCTGCGTGAGGAATCTCAGGCCGCGTTAAAAGAGCTGTTAATTCCGCGCAGCTATGCGGTGACGCCGAATGTTCCGGAAGCTGAGGTATTGACGGGGATGGAAATCCGCACGTTTGAGGACCGGAAAAAAGCGGCCGAACGCCTTTGCAAGCTTGGGGCAAAGCATGTCATCATAAAAGGCGGACATCAGCCTGAACAGGGGAGAATCGTTGATTTATTATTTGACGGTTCGTCTTTTACCCAAATCAGCCACGCTTATATTGACACGAAACACACCCACGGAACAGGCTGCACGTTCGCAGCCGCGCTGACGGCAGAAACGGCAAAGGGGAAAAACATTCAGACCGCGTTTGAGACAGCTGTCAATTTTGTGCGGGAAGCCGTGGAACATACACTCGGCATCGGAGCGGGACACGGCCCGACCAATCATTTTGCCTTTAAAAGGAACAGTCTGCAGACGAGATAAAAAAGAGACCGCTTCAACATCCGCGGTCTTTTTCCCATGCTTTCAATCTGGACAAGGTTATGATATGATAAAAATTAAGATCAGGTACTAAAACTATGTCTTTAAGACGATTACAGGAGGCTTTATACATATGAATTTCTCACTTGAAGGCCGCAACATCGTTGTGATGGGCGTTGCCAATAAACGCAGTATCGCATGGGGAATCGCCCGTTCGCTGCATGAAGCCGGAGCGCGCCTCATTTTCACTTACGCGGGAGAGCGCTTGGAAAAATCAGTTCATGACCTTGCGGCTACATTAGAAAGAAATGATTCCATCATCCTTCCGTGTGATGTGACAAATGACGCTGAGGTCGAAACTTGCTTTGCAAGCATTAAAGAGCAGGTCGGCGTGATTCACGGCATCGCGCACTGCATCGCGTTCGCAAACAAAGAAGAGCTTGTCGGCGAATATTTAAATACGAACCGCGAAGGATTCCTGCTTGCGCATAACATCAGTTCTTACTCTCTGACAGCGGTCGCAAAAGCGGCGCGTCCGATTATGACTGAAGGCGGAAGCATCGTTACACTCACTTACCTCGGCGGAGAGCGCGTCGTTTCAAACTATAACGTAATGGGTGTGGCAAAAGCGTCTCTTGATGCGAGCGTGAGATATTTAGCCGCTGACTTAGGAAAAGAAAACATCCGCGTCAACAGCATTTCAGCAGGGCCGATCCGTACGCTGTCTGCAAAAGGAATCAGTGATTTCAACTCTATCCTGAAAGAAATTGAAGAGCGCGCGCCGCTGCGCCGCACGACAACACCTGAAGAAGTGGGCGACACGGCTGCATTCTTGTTCAGTGACCTGTCAAGAGGCATCACGGGCGAAAATCTTCATGTGGATTCAGGATTCCATATTACCGCACGTTAAATAACAAGCAGTCCCTTTCAGGGATTGCTTTTTTCTTTCTTCTGATTTTAATCATTCCGTCATATAAATAAAACATGACAGAATCGGAGGGATGAAGATGTCAAAACAAAACAGAAACGCGGAAAAAAAACCGCTCATGTATATTGTTCAGGCGGATTATTCAGACACGCAATCATCAATGCAGGACATATTAATCAAAAAAAGGAAAGCGCCGCAGCCGCCGGAAGAAGAGCCGATGCATGGAAAGCGGGAGGAAGAATGTAAAACTCAGCCTGAAGGAGCAGTGGCTGTCGAACCAGAAAAGCAAGTACCTGAACAGCACAGCCGCTCAGAAGAAGCCGTTCAAGAAGTTCCGGCGCAAGCGGAGCAGGACACTGCCAAGCCTGACGCCGCTAAAAAAGAGCCTGACGCCGCTGAAAAAGAGCCTGAAGCGGTTCACAATGCCGCCCCAGAGGAAAAGGTTCCGCCAAAGCGCGTGAAAAAGCCGATGAGCAGAATGTCCATTCTTGAAAAAATTGATTTCTTAACGAAGCTGCCGCATAATATGCCGCGGACCCTTTGTCTGATAGAAGCCAACGGGAAAACCTACAGAGGCGTAATCGTCGGAAGAAAAAATAATGCGATCTTCCTGCGGACGACAAGCAACGGAGCGCCGGCAGAACTCGCAATAGACGATATTACCTCGCTGCATCCGCTTGGATTTTAACCATACAAAAAGCTGCCTGAATTCTTTAATCCGGCAGCTTATTTTTATGCTTTTTGATTTAAGAATGTGTGCGGTTGATCAGTCTCGGGTTCAGGCAATTGATGGCGCAGAAGCTATGGAGATCGACTTCAACGCAATAGTTCGTTTTTTCTAAACGGAATACATCGCAGAGAGAGTCTTTATCTGTAAAATCAAGAATGTGCTTATGCTCGTCAAAAGCAATAAGCAGGCTTAATGTGGCACAGCCGTCACAGACCCTTTCAACTCTGAAAAAAACGGTGTTAAAACACGGACCGTTATCCAGCTCGCCGACATTTCCGAATGCGGTAAACGGTGATGATTTAGAAGTGAAAAGTACAAACGGCACTGTATCGCCTAATGAAAAACCCGGCGATAAAAGGTTGGAATAGCATCCGGCCGGGCAATCTTCCTCGACCGCATTTTGCAGGTCTTCAATATTTTCTACCGCTTCACGCACACAGTATGTTGTATGCTTGCTCATAATATCCCTCCTGACTTCACGTTTTATATACCGGATTAAACGATATCGGAGAGTCAGCCGCCCGGAAGTCCGGGCGGGCTGATGATTGCATCTGTAATAGAAGGTTGGAAGGGGATTCTTCTTTAGGAAAGATGCGAATCAATGACTATCCGTGATGCTTTTTCTCTTTGTGCGGCTCAGGCCGGTCAACAAGCTCCGGTGAAAGGCATTGAATGGCGCTGAAGCAGCTCAGATCAACTTCAATGCAAAAATCTGTTTTTTCTAAACCGAAGAAATCCGGGTCACAAGGATGGCAGACGCTGAGGGTGTCGCCGTGCACATCTACGGGGCGCAATACTGAAAGCGTTGCGCAGCAATCACAAACTCTTTCTGCCCGGAAGAAAATAGACTCGAAGCACTGGCTGTCATCCGCAAATCCTCCGACGTTCCCGAATGTGGAGAACAAACCGCCTTTTTTATCAAACAAGAGAAACGGGATGGTATCTTTACCGGTAACCGTCGGGCTTAACAGATTGGTATAGCATCCAGTCGGGCATTGTTCTTCAACAGCCTCTTGTTCTGCTAAAATCTTCTCGACTGCATCGCATACACAACTTTCATCTCGGCCATGGTGTTTTCCGCAGCTCATGGATTTCAGCTCCTTCTTTTAGGGTATTTGACTTTTGTCTTTAACAACATATGTACGCGAGCCTCACTTGGTGTGGGTGAACGTCTATATATTCATCATATGCGGAGAAAATAAGAAAAAGCAGAGCATTTTTAGCTCTGCTTTTTCTTTTTAGAGGACAAGGGTGATGACTAAGACGGCAATCAGTAAATTTGTCGCTGTTGAGATCAACACTGCGATATCGGCATCTACTGTTGTCACGTTTACGCCGCGGGAGTTTTCGATGAGCAATTTTTGACGGTTGATTTGTTTGTTAGCTGTTAGCTGCAATAAGTCTTGTGCGACCAATTCAGCGATGACTCCGTCAGCAATTGAAGTGAGAGTGGCCGTTACGACTGCTGCATTAATCGCTGTCATGACTGAAGCGACTGCTTGAACGTCTGTTGACGTTACGTTAATATCACAAGAGTCTCTGATAATAATCGCTTCTTCAGAAACTTGTTTGTTGATATTCGCCTGAGCCAGGTCTTGGTCAAGGAAGGCATTATCTTCGCCAAATCCATGTCCGTTACAGCAAACACTGCATCTTCTTCCTTCTTTTTCTTCTTTTTCTTCTCGCGGATGTTCGCATTCAGGATCAAGTGCAACCCAAGAGTATGGTCTGCTTTCCATATCTATTCCTCCTTTTCTTTTACTATTATTAAATGAGCCGGCCCCTTATTTTGACTCAGGCATCTATCCTGATAAAAATCACTATTTTTTAGTTATTGACCGGGATTTTGGCGTCTTTGCCGGAGCTGTTCGATTAATTGTTCTCTGCGGGTTTGCGGATTTGTCTGCTGTTCTTGCGCTTTTTCCTGCTCTTTTTTCTGTTTCTGGCTTTCAAGAAAAGCTTCTGTTTTCGCCTGCATGTCTTTGACTAATGCGATCAGCATTTCTTTTTCTTCATCAGGGATTTCCCGCATTTTATCCTTTGTCACGCCGTGTTTTTTGAAGACATTGCTGACAAGCACCTTTAAAAGCGGATCCACTTCTGGTAGATTTTCGAGTTCTTTTTTTAATTTTTCGTTATCTGCCATTTGTTCTCACCTCTATTTAAATATTTGAAAAGAAAGGTTAAAGGATGTCTAGTTCAGCAAAAAGTATATTTAATAATTGAAACAAAATTTGTACAAAGGCCATGATATCGTCTGCTGTCAGTGTGATTTTAATATTGCGGCTGTTCAGGACTTGAATGACGGTCCTCTTTTTTATTTGGCAATCATCCAGGATCAGCAGTTCGGTTGCGATTTGGTCGGCTGTGTCTTCATCTGCGATCGCGAGCTGTGTCGCGAGGATAATCGCCGTAGTAACTGAGGCTTGTATAGAAAGAGCGGCCGTTATATGTGTTGTATCTATTGTGACATTTTCGCAATCAATCACTTCGATCGTCTGCTCGAATTCGTTGGATAATTGTTCGTATATTTGCGGTTGCAGTGTTTCGACTTTTTCTTCAAACGACATAACCTTCACTCCTTTCTCATTCATACTCTATATAATGCAAATGAAACGCCGAGCGGAATAAGAAAAACAACTAAACCGCACCTATTTTTTTACCGGACAAGGTGCGATTCATGAAGATCAGGGTTTTCGCATATGTATAAAGAGGTCAAGTTTTGAAAAGGAGTGAACAGGTGGTTATCAATTGGCTTTCATTTATTCTGTTATCGTTTGCCGTTTTCCGGCTGGCCAGGCTTTTCGTATTTGACACCATTATGGCGCCGCTTCGGAGCCTTTTTCACGAGGAAAAAACAGAAACCGCACCCGACGGCACGACAGAAACCTACATTGTCATAAAAGGAAAAGGCATCAGGGCATTTATCGGTGAACTTCTCAGCTGCTATTGGTGTACGGGCGTATGGTGCGCCGCCTTTTTAATTGCGGCGCAGATTGTGATCCCCGAGGCTGCGCAATGGCTGATTTTGCTGTTAGCCATAGCCGGCGCGGCCGGGATCATTGAAGCTGCGGTTTCTCGTCTTCTGCAGGAATAAGGCGGTTCCACCAGCAACTTACCGTCACTTTCGGCATAAACTGGCATATATGACATAAGGAAAGGAAGGATCACCATGAATCAATCAAGCAAACCTTCCCAACACTCTCCATACAAATCAACTGTGCATCAGCCTTACGAAAAAAAAATTAAGAAAAAAGGCTGCGGCTGCGGCCAAAAGAAAAAACCGAAATAGCCGTTTTCAAAAAAAAACCGGAGCTTCCGGTTTTTTTGTTTTTTGCCGAACGCCGGCCTCTGTCCGGCATAGATCATAGGAGGAGGGGATGTTATGAATATATTTGAATCATTCATAAACGGTAAATACCGCCGGCACAATCAAAATCAGCGGGAGCATGACAACTATATCTTATCTATTGAAAAACAGCTGTCTGAGTTTGATGAAGCGGGATCGCGCTTTGAGGAATGGATAGATGTGTTTGCCGCCGAAACAGAAGCGAAACTGAAGAAAAATGAGCATTCTCAATAAAATGAAATGAAATCCGCACCGGCCCTATGCATTTATCCAAGCCAAACAAGTCGGCTCACATAGAGTATAGAGAGTAAAGGAGGTGCTTAAATATGGGATTCGGATATGGCGGATTCGGCGGCGGCTACGGCGGTTACGGCTGCGGCGGCGGCTGCGGATACGGAGGCGGCTATGTCGGAGGCGGATACGGATCAACATTTGTTCTTGTTGTCGTATTGTTCATCCTTCTGATCATTGTCGGTGCATCCTTTTTTGGCTAAACCTTAGCAAGACTTTGGATAAGCGCGGGACCGTTCAGTCCCGTGCTTCCCTAATGTATGAAGGATAGAGAAGGAGATGCGGAATTTTTTCCTTGTCTTACGGGCACACGTTCCGCCCTTTATTCATACAATATCGTATTACTCCACAAAAGGAGGCACACCATGGATAATCAATTTTTCAAAAATATTGAGAAGAAAACAGGCGTCAGCATGAAGGATGTCATGAACCTTGCAGGATCATTGCAAAATGCCAATTTCAAAGATGAAAACACGGTGAGAGGCGTCATTCAGAAGGTGTCCCAGCTGGCTAACAAGCGTGTTCCGAAAGAATTGGAAGATAAAATCGTTCAATCGATTACAAGCGGTAAAGAGAAACTTGATTTTGGCACCATTTCTAAAATGTTAAACAATAAATAGGCGTCAGCCGGCCTTGCTAAAAAGGCCTTTTTATGTGAGAAGAACCCGGCAGTGATCTGCCGGGTTCTTTATATCCTGAGTGCGCTCCGTCTGTCCGTCCGAAGAAGGGGCTCGAGAAATCTTGAGCTGCGCGCTGTTTTTCCCCGCCTGTACGCGGGACAAGATACATATAAATGCTGCATGGCCCTTGTCATGGCGACATACAGGAGCCGTCTTTCTTCTTCGAGCGGAGCGGGATCGCCCTGTCTCGCCGTCTCAAGCGCGAAGTCATGGGGGATCGAGCCGTCAGCCGCGCCTAAAATATAGACTGTATTGAATTCAAGACCTTTAGAGCGGTGAATGGTCAGCAGTTCGACGCCGTTTTCATCGGTTTTCTGATTCTCAGCGGCGCGCATATGATCGACATGCGCAAGAAAATCGGGAATGGTTTTGAATTTTTTGGCGGCCACTTTGACATCCCTGAGATCATCAGAGCCTTTTTCCAGTTTGTTTCCCTCATTGCCCCGTTTTTTTAAATACTCGGAAAAACCCATTTTGCTTTCTGCAAAGGTGATGGCTTCAACGGGCTTCATTGTCCGGATGCTTGCGAAAAACGGAACGATCTGCTTGATCTTTCCTATTTGAAAAGGCTTCAGGTCAGGCAGTTTCGTCAGTGCCTTAATCATCGTGCAATCTTCCGTGATTGACAGCGCCTTTAACGTTTGCAGGGCGGATTGCTTTAAAAATAAGGCGGGCAGCAGATCTTTCACCGCATCCGTATCATCTTCATTCTGACTCGCATATAAGTAGGCGAGGATCTGGCGTACGATTCTGCGGCTGTAGAACGTCTGCACGCCACGGTCGGCATGATAAGGAATCGATGATTGGTGCAGTCTTTCATAAATGGCCCGTCCGGCGCTGTTTGTCCGGTAAAGCACGGCAAAATCATCAGGACTCGCCCCGTTTTGAATTTTCTCTTTCATATCCGAAACGATCATGGTCGCTTCTTCTTCTTCATCGTAAGGATAAAACATCACGGGATTGTGAACGCCGTCTTTGACGGCAGAAAGTGTTTTTTCATACCGTTTTTTATTTTTCTTTACGACGGCATGAGCGCTTGAGACGATCGGATGCGGCGAGCGGTAATTTGCCGTTAAGTAAATGGTCTTTGCTGCCGGATAATCCTTTTGAAAATCAAGAATGAAAGACGGGCTGCTGCCGCGGAACGCATAAATGGATTGGTCGTCATCACCCACGCAGCACAGGTTATTCTCCGGGCTTGCGATCATTTGCATAATGTTGTACTGGACAGGATTAATATCTTGAAACTCATCAATCAAAATATGAGAAAATCTGTTTTGGTACTGCGCGAGAATATCAGGCCGGCTTTGAAACAGTTCATAACAGCCTTGGGCCATGTCATCAAAATCAAATTGCCGTTTTTCCCGCTTCTGCCGTTCGTAATGTTCGTAGAGCCGGTACACTTTTTTCTCCCAGTCGTCCGCAAGCGGAATGGTCTCATGGGGGAGATACGTGTTTTTCCAGCAGCCGATAAGCTGCAGCGCCTGGTCGACGGGAAACTCTTTTTCATCCAAATTTTCTTCATAGAGCGCCTTTTTCACATATTGCTCTTTTTGCCACTCCATTTTTAAAAGCTGGCTGCCGTTCCATTTTGAAGAATCATAATGATAGAGTATTTTATAGAAAAAACTGTGGAATGTTCCGGTCACGAGACGGGAGACTTTTCCGGCTGCCAGCCCGTACTCATTCGCCATCCGCTCTTTCATTTCGGCGACGGCTTTTGTCGTAAAGGTCACAAGCAGCATATTCTCAGGTGAAATGCCGAGGTGTTCAATCATATGGGCGGCGCGGGCTGTCAGCACCCTTGTTTTTCCGCTTCCCGCTCCGGCAAGCACCAGCAGGGGGCCGTCCGTTTCCGTGACTGCCCACATCTGTTCGCGGTTCAGGCCGATGCCGGGGAACAAAGATGTATCAGCTGCCTCGGATGTTGGTGAAAACGGTTCGGCCGCAGGCACTTTTTTCGGGCTTTTCCATTCTGAGACGATCGGTTTCGGATTCTCTGAAATCGCTTTTCCTTTCGGCAGGCGGAACATGCCTGCCTCCTTATACTCTTCTTTTTCTTTCTCCGCTTGTGGTTCCTCGGCGGCGCATGCTTTTTCACAGGCGGTGAAGTCTCCCTTTTGCCGGTGATAAAATGCCGGCTGCTCTAAAATCGAAAGCCGCATCAAGACAGGCTGGTCACAATGTGCGCAAAAAATATTTCCTTTCTGAGCTTCTTCAAAAAGGAATTGGTAATGTTCTCTAGAATATGTATGTAAATGTATCGTTCGGTTATTCAGTCGGGCGCATTTCAAAAAGGGGTCCTCCCATTAAAAGGTGTTCATCCATTTGATAGACAAAGAATATCATAACAAAAGAACCGCGTTTCAAAAAGTAAGATTAAGGGAAATGAAAAGCGAAGGGGAGGGGTACATATGATTTATGCAGGACGGATTCAAAACCAGCAGTATTCTCAATACGCAAACCGGGCAGCGGGTTATAAGCCTGATTACGCCGGCATTACGAAAGCGGCCGCCCTCGCCAATGATAGGGTGTACAGAGAGGTGGAGCGCCGCCAGGAAAACACCGCAGCCGCAGAAAAGAAAATGCATGAGGAAAAACGTAAGCGCTCTCTTTCCCGTCTGCCGCAAATTATGGGAAAAGGCCGGTTGATAAATCAATATGTGTGAAAAAGCCCGGAAATCTCCGGGTTTTTTTGAGCCATATATATGAAAGATGCGGAAAGGAATGATTCAATTTGAGAAAGCTTTCATTATTAATTGCGGGGTTATTTCTATTCGGCCTCTTTACTGCCGGAATGAAACCGGCACACGCGGCGGAGAGCTCCGCAGCAAAAGATGTCACTCTCACACAGCTGGCGCCGCATGTCTGGATGCATACAAGCATCGGTACGGCAGACGGAAGTCCCGTCCCTGCGAACGGATTGCTTCTTGAAACTTCCAAAGGAATCGTACTGATTGATACTCCGTGGAATGACAGTCTCACAGAGCAATTAATGACACAAATAAAACAGCGGTTTCCCAGCAAAAGGATGACCGATGCCATTGTGACACACGCCCATGACGATCGCATCGGCGGGCTGAACACACTGTACAAATACGGTGTAAAGGTGCACAGCACGAAGCTGACCGCCGACTTCGCCCGGCAGCAGGGATATGACCGGCCGCTCGGAGATTTGAAAAACGTGACAAAGCTGCAGTTTGGCGATATGAAAATTGAAACGTTTTATCCGGGAAAAGGGCATACGGAAGACAATATGACCGTCTGGCTGCCTGAGGATAAGCTCTTATTCGGCGGTTGTTTAATCAAGGCTTTAGAAACAAAGGAAATCATACCAACTCCGGGCTTTTATCCGGATCAGTGGCCGCGCGCCGTCCGCAAAGTCATGAAAAGATATCAGGCCATCAGCATTGTCGTTCCGGGCCATGGCAGTCCGGGGGATGACCGTCTGCTGCCGCATACGATAAGCCTTCTGAAAGAAACGTAAAAAAGAAGACCGGCGCTCCCATTACGGAGTGCCGGCTTTTTTATCTCTTCCTGATTTTTATAAAACTGAGCAAAGCAAGTGCAAGCGCCAAAACGGTATATCCCGCTATCGGCCAAATATGCTGATGAAAGGAAGAATAATCTCCGGATATGACTTCCTGAGCCAGCTCGATCGAGTGGATAAACGGTAAGGCATAAGCGATATGTTTGAATGTGTCACCGAGCAGGCTCACCTCCATCCAAGCCCCGCCCAGAAATTGCACGAGTGTAATATAAATCGTTCCGATACCTGAAATTTGTTTGTCCGTAAACACAGCCCCTAAACATAAACCGAAGAAAACGGACATCATCGCAATCGGCAGCAAGACAGCGATACCTGCGAGAAGATTCATCCACTCGGCGGATAAACCGGCAGCAGCTGCTGCGATAAAACAAATGACGATTTGTAAAATGGCTAACGGAAGCATCGGCAGTGCGTAACCGATGACATAATCGGCTGTTTTTAAAGGGGAAGCAAACAAACGGGTCAAAAGGGCGGTCTGTTTGTCTTTTGCGATCAGCAATGCAGAGAACATCGTAAGGAAAGCGAAACCGAAAACAATGAGTCCGGGTGCTAAATGCTGAATTTTAAAGGTATCAAGCGGCGCATTTTTTTCAATCGCCGTAAACAGAAACAATAGAATAACAGGCAGTGCGATTCCAAGGATGATAGATAAGGGATCACGAAAAATCTCTTTGCGGTTGCGAATGGCGAAATCAAGCATAAAGACCCGCCTCTCCGTCACAAATCGCTAAAAAGGCATCTTCAAATGTGGCTGAATGAGTTTGTTTTTTCAGATCCTCCGCCGTGCCCAGTGCTTTTAATGTCCCATTTTCTAAAATGCAAATACGATCTGCCAGTGCTTCAGCCTCTTCTAAATAGTGTGTCGTTAAAATAATCGTCATGTCTCCCTTTAATGTCTCAAGATTTTTCCACAACTCGCGGCGTGAACGGACGTCCAGCCCTAATGTCGGCTCATCTAAGAAATAAATATCCGGTTTCGTAATCATGCCCATTGCGATGCTGAGGCGGCGCTGCATTCCTCCTGATAAGGTTTTGGTTTTTGCTCTTTCTTTCTCTTTTAATTGAAACAATTCGAGCATCTCATCTGTTCTTTTTTTTGCTTCTTTTTTCGGAATTCCGTAGACTCCGGCTATAAACTCTAAGTTTTCCCGTACGGTTAGATGAGGAGCGATGGCTGTTTCCTGCGGGGACATATTCAATTTCGGTTTTATTTTATCCAAATCAGTCAAAATACTGTGTCCAAGCACTGATGCATCACCTTCATCCGGAGAAAGGAGTCCGCAAAGCATATTGATTAATGTCGTTTTTCCGGCTCCGTTCTCACCGAGTAAAGCGAAAAATTCCCCTTTCTCAACTGAGAACTCAAGACGGTCAACGGCGGCGGTTTCTTTATAATGTTTCGTTAATTGCTTCAGCTCAATCGCGTGCATTTACTCATCCTCGCTATCTGCGTCGATTTGCTTAGCGTTTAAAATATCTTTTGCAAACTCGAAAAAGAGTTCTTGTTTAACAAGTGCGATACCTTGCTGGTCATCCCCAAGCATAAGCAGTGAATCCCCCGGATTTATATCGAAAACATCTCTTGCTTCTTTAGGAATGACAATCTGTCCTTTTGTGCCCACTTTAACAGTCCCGAATATGTGTTTTCCTTTTGGTGCCGTCATGTTTATCCCTCCGAAATATGAATTGTATTTTTTGTATGAATTGTAATACTTCGTATACTAAACATACATTAACCTTCCATAAAAGGCAATAAAATTCATTAAACGGTATTGTTTTCATAAAAAAAGCACTCCTGCTATATCAACAGGAGTGCTTTTGATTTTATTGTTTGTATTCCTTTATCATTTCCAGATGGGGGATGCCCGCATCGAGAAATTCTTCGCCGGATGTGACGCGGTATCCTTGTTTTTCGTAAAACGGGACCGCCTGCGTCTGCGCATGTAAGATAAAGCTGCCGGCGCCCTTGGCTGCCGCCGCTTTTTCAAGCGCCTGCATTATGATGGCTCCGACGCCTAAAGAACGATGGCTTTTCATTACGCAGATGCGCTCTAATTTTCCATGCCCGTCTTTCAAGCGCCATCTGCCGGCTCCGACCGGCTGGCCGCCGTCATATATGACTATATGCTCTGACGTGTCTTCGAATTGATCAATCTCTTCTTCTTCCGGAACGTGCTGTTCTTTAACAAAGACCTCTTTTCTGACGAAAAAAGCGTCGTTCAGCTGTTTTTCAGTTTTTACGATGATGGATTCCAAGCAGTTATTCTCCTCCGCCTAATAAAAATGTTTCGTACACAGTCCATGAGCCGTTATCCAGCTGATAGAGCAGGTGAAAACGGTCGATGACTTCTTCGTGGGAAATGTCCTGCATTTTCAGCTGTCCGAGTACGTCGGAATGTTCATCTGACGACAGCTTCTGGCCGACCGTGACATGCGGAACGAAGCTGTATTCCGGCTCGCCGGATAATGCTCCTGAGTAGCATTTCTCACTCAGAGATTTTAATTCCTCCGTCGGCTCTGCTTTCATATATATCACATTATTCACAGGAGAAAACGAGCTGTATTTTGTGATTTTCAGAACGAGCGGATGCGACTCTTTCGCCGTCTGTCTCAGCTGTGATACGACCTGCTCGATTTCCTGTTCTGTCGCTTCAAACGGATCTCTTACCGTCAGATGCGGCGGAATGAGCGCGTAGCTCGGGTCGTAGCGTTTCCGGTACGAATTTGCGAGATCCTGTAATTTTTTTGATGGAAATAAAACAATACCGTATTTCATGAAAGTTCCCTCCTTAAATGAATGGTTACAGCATTTTTTTCAGCGCCGGCGTGATGAGCGGCTGCCAGTAGGTCCATTTATGATCCCCGTCGAAGGTTTCATACGTGTATTCAGACTGTTTGCTTTCCAGCAGCTGTTTGAGCTCTTCGTTCGGCACGGTGAAATCAAGGACCTGGCCGTCCGTCGTGTGAACGCCGGTTTCTTTTTCTCCGATTTGATGATAAACGGAAATCTGTTTGAGATCCTCCGACTGCCGGACGGCATCCAGCACGTGCCCGTCAACATACGGAGACTGCATGATGACGTTTCCAAACATATTCGGATAGTCAATCGCCGTCATGAGCGAAACGGTTCCGCCGAGGGAATCCCCGATCATGGTGCGGCCGTATCCGACTTGATAAGTCGGGTATTCTTTGTCGATAAAAGGAACGAGCTCATTGGCGATAAACCGCTTATATGAGGCGAACTTAGAGCCTTCTGGATGGTATGTGTTTCTTCGCTCCCGCACATTTTTATAAGGGACGCCGATAATGATGCAGCGGTCAATTTCCCCTTTTGACATAAGCTCTTCCGCCTGACGCCCGATTCTCCCTAATCTGAAATAATCATGGCCGTCCTGAGCGATGACCGTATGATATTTATACAAGGGGGAGAAGGTGGCGGGCAGGTAGACCAAAACGGTCATTTCCTCTTCAAGCTCATGGGAGAAAAGTGTTTTCTCATGAATGATTCCGTTTTTTGATACCACTTCGCATTCCTCCAGGCCGCTTCTTGTCTTGATGGTTTTTTCCTATTGTACCATGAATTATTAGAAATTTCTTTCTTCAGATGCACTTCTTGCGAGAGTTCAGATAAATAAAAAGTTGTTGAAATCTATTTTATAGTGCGTTAATATAGAACAATCAGAAAATACAAAACAATATTCTTATCACGAGAGGTGGAGGGACTGGCCCTTTGAAACCTCAGCAACCGGTTTGCTTTGCCGCGGGAAGGCAAAGTGCCAAGGTGCTAAATCCAGCAAGCGATTCACGCTTGGAAGATAAGAGGAAGAGAAAAGCTCCTTCTTCTTATGAAGAGGGGGCTTTTTTATTTTTGAAAAAGGATGGTGCTTACTGATGACGCAGCATGTTGAAACAAAATTAGCCCAAATCGGAAATAGAAGCGAAGAAGCAACGGGAACGGTCAGTCCGCCGATTTATCTGTCCACCGCTTACCGCCATAGAGGAATAGGAGAATCTACAGGTTTTGATTACGTGCGCACGAAAAACCCGACACGCCAGCTCGTCGAAGACGCCATCGCCGTGTTGGAAAACGGTGCGAGAGGATTTGCTTTCAGCTCGGGAATGGCAGCCATTCAAACCATTATGGCTCTATTTAAAAGCGGGGATGAATTGATTGTATCCTCCGATTTATACGGAGGCACGTACCGTTTGTTTGAAAACGAATGGAGAAAATACGGCTTGAGCTTTATTTACGATGATTTCAGCGATGAAGACTGTTTACGCTCCAAAATAACGGAAAACACGAAAGCGCTATTTGTTGAAACACCGACAAACCCGTTAATGCAGGAGGCGGACATTGAAAAAATCGCCCGGATTACGAAAGAAGCCGGCCTGCTTTTGATTGTGGATAATACGTTTTATACCCCGGTCATCCAGCGTCCGCTTGAACTGGGAGCGGACATCGTCATTCACAGCGCCACAAAATATTTAGCGGGGCACAATGACCTCCTTGCCGGTCTGGCTGTCGTTAAGGATGAAGAGCTCGGCGACATCATGTTTAATCACCAAAATGCGATCGGCGCCGTTCTCCCGCCGTTTGATTCGTGGCTTTTAATGAGAGGGATGAAAACACTCGGACTCAGAATGCGCCGTCATGAAGAAAACGCCCGTGAACTTGCAGAATTTTTAGAACAGGAAGAGGAAATCGCCGACGTGTTATATCCCGGAAAAGGCGGAATGCTGTCTTTCCGGCTGCAAAAAGAAGAATGGGTCAATCCGTTTTTAAAGGCGCTGAAAACGATCTGTTTCGCAGAAAGTCTCGGCGGGGTGGAAAGTTTTATTACATACCCCGCGACACAGACGCACATGGACATTCCGGAAGACATTCGTATCGCAAACGGCGTCTGCAACCGCCTGCTGCGTTTTTCAGTGGGCATTGAACATGCAGAAGATTTGAAGCGGGATGTAAAGCAGGCATTACAGCAAGTAAAAGAGGGGGCCGTGTCATATGAGTAATCACAATTGGACGCTGGAAACCCAGCTCGTGCACAATCCATTTAAAACAGACGGAGCCACCGGAGCCGTCAGCGTCCCGATCCAGCATGCTTCCACATTCCATCAGTCTTCATTTGAAGAATTCGGGACATATGACTACAGCCGCTCAGGCACACCGACAAGAACAGCGCTTGAAGAAACGATTGCAGGTCTTGAAGGCGGAACGAGAGGTTTTGCTTTCAGCTCCGGTATGGCGGCGATTTCGACGGCGTTTCTGCTCTTATCCCAAGGCGACCATGTTCTCGTCACGGAGGATGTGTACGGCGGAACATTCCGCATGGTGACTGAGGTTCTGTCCCGTTTCGGAATCGAACATACCTTTGTCGATATGACGGACACAGAAGCTGTCGCCCGCGCCATCCGGCCGAACACGAAAGCCATTTATATGGAAACACCGTCAAACCCGACGCTCGGCATCACGGATATTAAGGGCGTCGTCAAACTGGCAAAGGAACACGGCTGTCTGACATACCTTGACAATACATTCATGACGCCTGCTCTGCAGCGTCCGCTTGATCTCGGTGTAGATATCGTGCTTCACAGCGCGACGAAATTTTTAAGCGGCCACAGTGACGTGCTGTCAGGCCTTGCTGCCGTAAAAGATGAAGAGCTCGGCAATCAGCTGTATAAGCTGCAAAACTCGTTTGGAGCGGTGCTCGGCGTTCAGGACTGCTGGCTCGTATTGAGAGGCTTAAAAACATTGCAGGTCAGACTGGAAAAAGCGAGCCGGACGGCTGAGCGGCTGGCTGCCTATTTTGACGGGCATCCCGCCGTCAAAAACGTTTACTATCCCGGCCTTGCCGGACACCCGGGAGCCGATACCCATAAACGTCAAGCGAGCGGAGCGGGCGCCGTCCTGTCCTTTGAATTGGAAAGCAAAGAAGCCGTCAAAAAGCTGGTCGAAAACGTATCGCTTCCGGTATTTGCCGTCAGCCTCGGCGCTGTCGAGTCCATTCTCTCATACCCTGCAGCCATGTCGCATGCCGCCATGCCGAAATCAGAGAGGGAAAAACGCGGCATCACAGACGGCCTTCTGCGCCTGAGCGTCGGAGTCGAAAACGCCGAAGATTTAGAACGCGACTTCGAACAGGCATTGAAAAAAATAACCCCCGCCCAAGTGAGATCATAAACGAAAAGGGCGCCGTCAATTTTGCGACGCGCCCTTTTTTATTTTAGATAAAAAAAGTGTTGACGAATGAGAAATCAGGATATATAATTATAAATGTCAGAGAGACAACAACATACCCAGCAATACATATCATGATTCCGTAGCTCAGCTGGGAGAGCGCTACCTTGACAGGGTAGAGGTCGCTGGTTCGAGCCCAGTCGGAATCATAGCCAAAACCCTTGCGTAGCAAGGGTTTTTTACTTTCTCTTAATATAGCCGGTTTATCAAATTCGCAAGTTGTTGGCAAACTGTTGGCGAACTTGATTTTTTGGCTCGAAATTTATTGTCCGTATCTCTTATTAGGGTCAAAATTGTTGAAAAGTTCAGCTGGTGATGCCGTCAAGTAGATCCAAACCGCACTGTCGGTATTGAATTTCTATCCGGCCACAAACTTCGGTATCAATATAAAAAGGCCCTCTCATAAAATGGGGGCCTTCAGTGTTCTTTTAAAGAGCTTCTTTTAGTTGTTCTATTACACTTTTCAACCATTCTATAGGTGGTAAGCCAATTGTCGGGAAATATATTTCTGCATTACACTTTATAATGTCTTCCTTTTCTTCTATAGTTAAATCGCTATTTAGAAACTCTTCGCAATACTTTACTGTAAATAGCAGACCTTCTTTACTAATTTCCTCAATAAATTCGTCTAAGGCGTGTTCAGGGGATTGGATATCTTGATGAAATGTTGCACCTAAAAAATTTTCTAATTCATCTAAGAAATCATACCTTTCATCCATGATACTTCCTCTCTTTCTATTTGGTTGGATATCCTGTAAGGATAAAGTTACCGTTATTATCTTTTTTGAGTATAATTTTTGCGTTTGTAACGTTTTCTACTAGATCTGAATTTCTTGATACACTTCTGCCGATTATTTCTCCATCGCCCTTGTATCTTAACATTAATTTAGGTTTTTTAGGATCATCAATCCAATTTTCGATTTTCTTTATATTTTTTGGATCGTTTAAAACTGAATTAGCAATTCTTTCAGCGGTAGCCCTATCTTTAAAAGTAGATGAAGCTGTAATATGTGGGTTAGGATCAGTTTTCAGTCTTTCTATTAATTCTTTATCTGTTTTCCCAACATGCCTTTCTATAAGGTGTCCGCCTTTTGCTTCGTGAGCAGCTAAGCCACCGCCTGGTGCGAGAGGACTGCTGTCTCCTTGTTTAACACTATGTATGCCGTTATTGTCAGAAGACACAGATTTACTGAGCACACTCTCTTTTTTATCTTCAATAATACTTTTCAACAAAAGCGTATTCTTCACATTGTGAGTATTTTCAATATCCTGTGCTATTCCGGCAAGCGCGGGTTGGTACTTATTTTTCGAAACGGAATTGATATAATTTTTTCCTTTTTCAATCCTGGTTTTTACATGTTTTGCCGTCGCTTTTTCACTGGCTTCCAAGACGTTATCCACTTTGGCGGCGCCTGTTTTCGCGAGCTTGCTTGATACTTTTACAGCTGAGCCGGAACCTTTTAGTCCGACGATGCTCCCGATGGCGTAGGTGATGTAATGGGATCTTGAATACGCATCCCCGTTAACCATTTTATCATTCCACGAATCCGCCAGGTTTGTCCATATGATTTTTGCGTAGGAGGGCGTGTTCAATACAGCCGATATGGTTTTAGCGACTTTTTGTTCATCGGAGAGATGGTAAAAATCCCATGCGCCGACAGCCAAATCTTTGACGCCTGTTATGGTGTCTTTTCCCACATCATAAAGGCCGACGCCTATTCCTTTGACGATATCCCAAGCTGTTTCTCCGACTTCTTCGAGCTGCTTTGCTTGTTCGAGCTGCATCACGTATTCCACCTGAGCGGGTTCAAGGTTTTCATAGCCGATCTTCTTCGCGATTTCCAAATACTCATCCGGATCGGTGATACCATCCGCCAGCTTTTTCTTCAGATCCTTGATTTCACGCTCTTTCGCTTCTTCCTTTTTAATCGCCAAATAAGCATCCGAATGTCTTGCGATATCGCCTTTTTTCTTATGGATGTCGCTTTCTCGGTACGCTTTGGCGTTGTAGTGAAGCGGCGTGGCGCTTTTTCCTTTGCCTGTGGCGTTTTGGAGCTGCTGAAAGTCGGCTTGGATAAACTGTTCGTTTGCTTCGGTTTCTGCGTATTCTTTCGTTAGATCGTGATCAAGCTTGCCGAGTTTATGTATGGTTTCGCTTCTTTTTTTGTCGGCTGATTGGAGCTTGTGATCCACGCTTTCGGTGGAAAAGAGATCAAGCGAGATGATGTCTTCGATCTCTCCGAGGATGGAGCGCATGTCTTTTTTCTGCTCTTCCATAATCGCCTTTGATTTACTGAGGGCGTGGGTGAGTTCATGCTCCAGGAAAGATTCCTCCACATGCGAACTGGAAAGTCCGGCATCTTCGACCTTGCCGGGAAGGCTTGTGAGAAATGCGATTTTCATGTCGATCAGATCAAGCCAGCTGTCTGTGACGCCGGCGTGGTCTTTGAAAAAGGCTTTGATGTTGTCAGCGCCCCGGCCTGAGAAATCATTGTCACCAAGATCAGCCATACCTTGAAACGCTTTTTTTAGGTTGACCATCTGACCGCGCAGTTTTTTATATTCACCCGCACGCTGTTTGGCGGCGGCGAGGAGGGTGGTTGCTTCGAAAACTTTCATGACCATATCCTTTCATGCGAAATACTTCAACAAGATATTACCATGGAAGAATGAAGGAAAAGCCAAATAAGTATTTTGAAAGTGCAAAATGATTAATTTGTTCTGGGTAAATTTACTTATTTTATGATCGGGAATTGGGGTAGAGTTAGCTTTAGGTTGAATCGGTTGTTAGAACATCATGTGACGCACTTCCTTTAAAAAGCATACACACACATATTAGAGGGCTGAAATTTACCCGAATGAATTAGGATACGGCGGCCCAAACTGCTTTCCGCATGGAATCAACCTGGGCAACTGGTCAATAGCTTTAAAAACTTCATCATAACAGGGAAGTGCGGCGGGCATTGGGAATATAAAGGAATATAGGCTTACAGCTATGCAGGATGGATGAAAATCCGTCAGACGGCGAAGGAAAGGCAATCTCCCTGTGTTGTGACAGTTCGAATGCGGGGGTATGGAACTTCCCATTCATCCGGAGATATGTCAGAGGGACGAAGCGACTTTTTGAGGAGGAAGCGGAATGATTAAATTTACACGGCCTTCACCTATGAAGAAAACATGTACGATGCACCCGGAAAAGGAATCTGTCAGATCAGTTTCGTTTACTGATTTTAACGGCAATTCTGTAACAATAACCCTTTGTCAAATGTGTCTGGCTGAATTAAAAATGAAAGCCGCGACTGAATACAGGAGCATGACCGAGGAGCGGGCCAAACTGAATCGTTTCAAGATTGGTGATCATGTGTATTTAGAGCATTTGGGAGTCGTCAGCGAGATAAAAAACATGGAAGGCGCTCGAGTGGCAAACAGGACAGACACAGACGGAGTCCGGAAGGCTACCCCTAAGGAAATCGCAGAATATAAAAAACAGGGGAAGCAATGACGGTGAAAAATTATTCAGTCAATTATTTATCAGTTGTGTTACTTATGGGAGCGGGGGCCGGATGTTTACGGATGCGTGACTTACACGGCCGGAGCCTCCACGGTGGAGAGGAGGAGAATTCAAACTAAGAATGTGAATTGATCAAACACAGTTTCATGAATCTTCGAAGGCTTTCCATCCGAAATTTGGGTGCAGTATGGGAAATTTTTTTGTGGAAACTTGACATAATGCTGTCAGGTCCCTATTGTATGATTAAATGAATGGCCAGTAAAATGATAGGAGGCGTTCAATATGAAACTGCTGCAAATTAGACTATTGGTTAATGACTTTAAAAAAAGCGTCGAGTTTTACAAAGATTCATTAGGACTTCCAATAAGTTGGTTAGAGAAGGAAATGGAATATGCACTTTTCGATAATGGAGAAACGAAAATAGAGCTTTTATCTCAAGAAAATATGGCTGAAATAGTTGGAGAAGAAAGAAAATCTTTAGACGGAGATTCGCAATCGAGATTTTTGCTTCAATTTAAGGTAGAAGATGTTGATAAAACGTATGACTATTTGCACAAGCAAGGGATTACATGCGTCAATGAACCACATGATCGTCAGGAATGGCGTGCACGAGTTGCTCATTTCAGAGATCCAGATAATAATCTTATTGAAATATATAAAATGATATAATTTTTTGACCGGCAAGATTAAGGTAATGCGTTTGTTAACTTACCTTATGATTTTTATAGTCTGCAAGAGAAACATATATAGATCCAAGACGGAAAGCCTGCGGACACTGATCATTGCACAGCTCACTATGCTCTGATTGGTGTCCGTTTTTATTTGCACGGAGGTATAACAAATAGATGATGAACACGAAGCGGACATGCAAACATTCAGACGCGGCAAGGGCGGCGCGTTTAATAAGGAGAGGAATCAGAATGCAGGATTTAATCATTCACAGGAAATATATTGACTTTCATCCTGTTTGTAATGTTAATTAGAAGATGTATACAAAAACATTATAATGAGGAGGTCTGGATGTGAAAAATAAAACGGGAATACAAGTTGGACTATGCATTGGACTTTTATGTTTAAGCTTTACCGGTTTCAATCCTTTATTCGGCTCTACGCACGCTGAAGCAAAATCCATAGAAAACACAAAAATGTCAAGCTGTATAACGAATCAAAAATTTGTTCAGCTTGAGAAAAAATTTGATGCCAGGCTTGGGGTTTATGCGATTGATACGGGGTCAAACAAGACAATTGCCTATCGGCCGAATGAGCGGTTTGCTTACGCATCAACTTATAAAGTTCTGGCCGCAGCTGCTGTTCTGAAAAAAAGCTCAAATGAAAAACTTAATGCCATCATCCGCTACAGCAAAGACGATTTAGTTACATATTCTCCAATCACAGAAAAACACCTGGATACAGGCATGAGCCTGAAAGAAATCTCAGAAGCCGCTGTCCGTTACAGCGATAATACCGCCGGGAACCTATTACTGCAGCAGCTTGGCGGCCCTAAAGGTTTCGAAAAATCACTGAAACAGATTGGGGATCATGTAACGAAAGCGGATCGATTCGAGACGGATCTAAACTCTGCGATTCCCGAGGATCGTCGTGACACAAGCACAGCAAAGGCACTGGCAACCGATCTTAAAGCGTTCACTTTGGGTAACACTCTCACGACTGACAAGCGCACGATCTTAACGGATTGGATGCGGGGCAACGCTACCGGCGACGAACTGATTCGGGCAGGCGCTCCTGCAGGATGGGAAGTCGGCGATAAATCCGGAGCCGGAAGTTACGGGACGCGAAACGACATTGCGATCGTGTGGCCGCCTGACAGAGCTCCGATTGTTTTGGCAATCCTGTCAAACCGATTTACGGAAGATGCCGATTATCATAATGCTCTTATCGCTGAGGCTGCAAAAGTCGCTCTTCATGATCTTAAATAAACATTGCCGTTCATTTTTTATGGACGGTTTTTTATATGTTGAGAATGCGGTATGCCGGTTTCGATGTTATAATGTAAAGCCATAAAATGATGGGAAGAGGGGGAGTTTCGATGCATTACATAACGGCATGCTTAAAAATCATCAGTGATAAAGACCTTAATGAAATAATGAAGGAATTCAAAAAACTTGAGGAAGAAACGAACAAAGAAGAAGGCTGTATTCAGTTCCATGCTCATCCGCTCGAACCATCAGAACGCAAAATTATGCTTTGGGAGATTTGGGAAAACGAAGAAGCTGTTAAAGTCCATTTTACGAAAAAGCACACAAAAGACGTTCAAAAACAAGAATTAACGGAAGTAGAATGGTTAATGAAAAGCAATGTGAATGAGTAAAAGGCTTTGTATGTTGTTGGCTGACTCTGCCGGCAACAATCATCAGTTTCATTCATTAAAACCCTTGCTGCGCAAGGGTTTTTTACTTTGAAAAGTTCTTTATATCGCAGTCTTTTTATGGGTAAGGAACAGACTTGGAATGAAGATGGCCGCAAGGATGATGACGGATACTAAGAATCCGGCATGGTAGCCTTTTAAACTGTTCGGAATCGTTGGCTGCAATCCTTGTATGACAGTTGCGGTAACGGTTGCGATCACAGCTGACCCAAAGCTGGAACCGAGGTTTTCAATCATATGAATACCGACACCTGCTTCCGGAAGCTGTTTGCTGTCAAGACCTGTATAAGCGTCACTCATTAATGGGAGCATAATTCCTCCAAAACTGGTGCCGCGGATAAATAATACGACGGAAATCCAAATCATACTTGTGTTATCGGTGATAAAAATAAGCGGGATAGATCCGATCAGCGAAAGAACAAGACTGACCGTAACCACGTATTTCGCACCGATCTTATCAATCATTTTTCCGATCAGCGGACGAGTCACGAGCATTCCGACTCCTTGAGGGATTAAAGCGAGTGCTGCTCCGACTGCCGTGAAATGACGAATGTCTTGAAAAAACAGCGGAAGTATTAACATCGGCCCCATGATGGCAACATTCGCTAAGAACAACCCGATCGAAGATGCTAAGAAGCTCTTGTTTGCAAACAAATTCATAGGCAGCACGGTTTGGTTTTTCTTGATCAGATTATATACAAGATAAATGACTGCTGAAACAAGACCGATGCCCGTCCATAAAATGGTGTCGCTATTGTTAAATGATGCATGATCCGCCGCTTTCGTAATACCGTACATCAATGCCGCGCTCATTAATGACAAATTGATAATCCCGAAAATATCGAGTTTACGATCTTTGTTGAATGGTTCAAAGTCTGGAATGGTTTTCATCATAAGCGGTGCGGCAATCAAAGTGATGAACACGTTGATGTAAAAAATCCAATGCCATGAAGCGCCTTGGACGATGAAGCCTCCGATGACAGGTCCTAAGATCGGGCCGAAGATCATAGGGGTGCTGACAATTGCCATCACTTTTCCCAGGTTTTCCGGACCTGCCGTTTTAACCAAGAGTGTTGACATAAGCGGAGTGATAATGCCGGCGCTGAATCCTTGAAGCAAACGGAAGAAGATGAAGCTGGAAACGTCACGGCTCATTCCCGCAAAAACAGAAATGACACCAAAGGCGATGACTGAGCCGATGAAGATTTTCTTACCGTTATATTTATTCATAAGCCAGCCGGATACGGGTACTGCAATCGCAAGTGCTAACATATAGCCTGTAACGGACCACTGAATGGTATCCAATGTCGTGTTGAAGTCTTTGGTCAGTTTGTCGATGGCGATGTTTACCATCGTAGAGTCAAGCATGGGAGCGATTGCTCCCAGTGCAATAGCCCAGGCAGCTGTGAGAACTTCTTTTGGCAGCTGAAGTTCCTTTCTTTTATGTGTTGACATATTATTCTCCTCTCAAAATCGCTGTCTTTGTTTCCTTGTCAACAAAATAATAGAGTGATTTTGTTTCTTTGTCAACAATAAGAAGGATATGAAAAGGCAGCCCGTTTTCATGGAGCGGGGCTGCCTATGGTTTTATTCATATTTATTCCGATTTCATGTCTGCACCAAGTTTCTTTATTTCTGAATCCAAATGCCTGCTGTATGTTTCCACGAAGCTCAGCATCGTGTCAAATTGTTCATCAGTTACTTGTTCAAACACGATTTTGTCCCGTTCTTGAAACTCTTTGTGCAATTCCTCGTGAATTTTATAAATGACTTTTCCTTGCTCGGTAAGCCTGAAATAGATTTCTTTCTTGTTAAGCGGCTTCTGATAGCTTTCGATAAGGCCTTTATTGATAAGCTTCTTCGTTAATTTACTTATAGCGCCTCTTGTCATATAAAGGGACTCCGCAAGTTTTGTCACATTGGCGTCTTCAATTTTTTCGATGAATTCGATGCAATGCACTTCAGAAGGTTTATGCCCCTTAAGGCTTTCTTCCATCTTCAGCCTATTCAGCCACACCATCTTGTTAAAAAAGTCCCTGAAATCCGTGAGGAGCTGTTCTTTTTTGTCCATGACCCGTCCTCCTGCTCGGTGGTGCTTACACAATATTATAAAATGTTTGTTTCTTTTTCAACAATCGTAAAGTTATTATTTAGGAACTGAGAGATAGTGCGCAGAAATAAGAAGGAGGGGGAACAGAAGAAGTATCCTATTTTTAACCGAAATGTGTTTTTTCGAGTATGTTTCTTTCCGTATTCGTTATTAGCTCTTCATAACAGGCTAACTCTGCAGCCTTACAAAAAAGCAGGCTGCGAAAAGAGCCTGCTTTAGAATTGCATCAATCATTTTCCTGTTGCGGCATCATAAAAAGCGTCAATTGCGGTTGTGTATTTCAAGACGTTTTTAGACACTTTTGCGGTTGCGCCTAGTGGATACGCATCTGACAGAACGCTGGAGTGAGCTTCGGGTTCCCAGTAAAATACGCCGGTTCCTTTGCCGTTCGGAACGGCTTTCACCAGTTTTATGGTGTCTTTTATGGTCCAGTAGGAATCTTTCGGATTATTTTCATCTCCGCCCAGTTCAACCACCATGACTTCCTTGTTGTAGCGTGAGGCGATGTCATTCAAATTAGATGATAAATGGCCGGTGAGCTCCCAGTACGGCTTACCTTCCCAATAGGGATAGAACGAAACGCCGATGATGTCGGTTTTCCCTCCGTTTTTAAAGAATTGATCAAACCACCATCTGAATAGGCTGTTGTCCGTGCCGTGTGCTAAATGGCTGATTACCTTGGTGGCCGGGCTGACGGATTTCACGGCGTCATAGCCTTTGTTCAGTAAGCCGGTCAATTTGCTGAAATCGCTCGTGCTGCCGTCGGGCAGTAAAATTCCTGAATTCATTTCATTCCCTACTTGCACCCAATCAGGGGAGATACCGTGATTTTTAAGTTCTTTCATGACATCGTACGTATGGTTATACACGGCTGCCTGAAGCTGGCTGTTTGAATAGCCGGTCCATTGGTTCGGCTTGATCTGGTGGCCGGGATCAGCGAACACATCACTGTAATGGAAGTCAACCATTACTTTCATTCCTAACGCTTTTGCCCTTTTGGCCGCCGCAAGTACGCCTGCTTTGTCACTATAGCCGAGCATGGTCCATGTTGTGCCGTCTTTCAGCCAATAATAGCTGCTTGGCGGATTCACAAACACTCTCAGTCTCACGGCATTTATTCCGTGATCTTTAAGAATCTGCAAGGCATCTTTCTGTTTCCCGCCGTCATCCAGCCAGCGCACACCTTCATCCTCCATTTGTTTCAGCCATCCTATATCCGCGCCATAGGCAAACGGGGCATCCGCTTTTGCTTTAGGAGACTTCTCAAAGAATGTAAAAGCGGTGAAAATGAGAGAAAGACAGATTGTGTTTACAAATACACGTTTCAATCGGTTTTTGAACATCACAATACCTCCTGATAAAAAAGATTGTTGATTGATTTCACTCTGAATGTTTCAGCTGCCATTCTCCAATAACGTCGTGAAACGCTGAAACGCCTGAATTCCTTCGGGTGTCATTTTAAAAACGCCTGCATCGGTCAGCGCGCGTAAAAATACATTCGCGGTTTCTCTTTGTAAAACAGCGGCTGCATTTTCCGGTGTCACGTCTTTATCCGCTTTGATGTTTTCAGCCCACGGAAGATGAATGTCCTTGATGTCATGAGATTCATTCAGTAAATACTTTCTCACTTCTGCCAGCTCATCTTTCAGGCGGGGAGGTAAAACGGCGAGCCCCATCACTTCAATCAGACCGATATTTTCTTTTTTGATGTGATGGACATCCTGATGCGGGTGAAAAATGCCATCCGGATAATCTTCGGAGGTGCGGTTGTTTCTGAGAGCGAGATCGATTTCAAAATCCGTTCCCCTGCGTCTGGCAATCGGGGTGACGGTATTATGGGGTTCATTTGTCTTCGCGATGATGCTGACGGTTTCGTCTGAATATTCCCGCCACTTTTCAAAAACATAGGCAGCGGCATCTGTCAGCAAATCCGGATCTTTTGCGCGAAGGCGGATCACTGATACCGGCCACTTTACGGCTTCGGCCTGAACGTCTGGAAAATGACGCATATGAAAAGGGTAGAGGGAACCCGCTTTTGCCATGGGAAACTCATGGGCGCCGCCTTGATAATGATCGTGTGAAAGAATGGAACCTCCTACGATCGGCAAGTCTGCGTTTGACCCCGCGAAATAATGCGGGAAAATTTCCGTAATGGCCAGAAGCCTTCTGAAGCTGTCGCGGCTGATGTTCATCGGCTTGTGTACGCTTGAAAGAAAGATGGCATGCTCGCTGTAATACGCATAAGGAGAGTATTGAAAACCCCACTGTTCTCCCGCTAAGTCAAGCCTGATGATGCGGTGGTTTGAACGGGCGGGGTGATGCGGTGTTCCGGCATACCCCTCGTTTTCCATACAGAGCAGACATTTCGGATACCGGTTTTCCGGACTGTTTTTTACCGCGGCGATGTCTTTAGGGTCTTTTTCGGGCTTTGATAAATTAATGGTGATGTCCAATTCCCCAAAAGGTGTTATTGAGCGGTACACGATATTTTTTCGAATGGCCCGCGTCTTAATATAGTCGTTGTTTTGACTCAATCTATAAAAATAATCCGTTGCTTTTTTCGGGCAATCTGATAACAATTCGCTGAATGCGGCATTGATCAGAGAAGGGGCCGGTGTGATCACGTCCATGATTCTGCTTCCCAGCATGTCTCTTTCAGCCGGCGTATCGTTTATGATTGACCGTTTTACCGCGTCTTTCACCATTTCGTCCAAATAGTGAAGCCTGTTTTGTTTCTTGATACGTTTCGGTTCTGCATAATCCGTCAGTCCGAGCAGATCGAGAAGTCTGTTTCTTGTATAAATCACATCTGTTTCATTTATGTCGCCTAAGACAGTGCTTTCTTTCAGAAACCCTGCCACTGATTCAAAAACGTCAATGACCGCCGCCTCCATTTCATTTGTCCTTGTATCCGTTAGGATGATGCCGATGCCAATTCCATGCTGACGCAATGATTTCCGATATGTCCGTTTGTTTCGGATTCCAGACGAGAATGTTCCGCGCTTTATCGCTGGAAGCGATGAGGGCGCTTGGATCACCGGGTCTTCTTGCGGCCGCTCTTACTTTTATGTCTCTTTCGGTCACTTGCCGGGCCGCTTCCGCCATTTCTGATACGGAAAACCCGCTGCTTGATCCTAAATTGAAAATGCCGCTGTCTCCGCCGTTTTGCAAATATTCCAGAGCGAGAATATGGGCATCGATTAAATCGGAAACATGAACATAATCGCGGATGCACGTGCCGTCTTTTGTATCATAGTCAGTGCCGAATATCAAAACCTCCTCGCGCTGACCGAGCGCGGTTTGTAAAAGGATAGGGATAAGGTGGGTTTCCGGATGATGATCTTCTCCGATGGAACCGTCCGTTTTCGCGCCGGCAACGTTAAAATACCGAAGCGAGACATATTTTATGCCGCAAGCGGTATCGCACCACTTCAGCATTTTTTCTGCCATGAGTTTTGATTCGCCGTATGCGCTTTCCGGCTTTTCCGGCATGTCTTCTGTGATGGGCGCTTTTTCAGGTTCGCCGTAAACAGCGGCGGATGAAGAAAACACAATGTGTTTCACTTCGAATTCCTGCATGACCTCCAGCGTAATTTGCGTACCGTACACATTATTATTGAAATATGAAAGAGGGTCTTTCATTGATTCGCCGACAAGGGATTGAGCGGCAAAATGGAGAACGCCTGTTACGTTCTCCTTCGCAAATACAGAGCGAAGAAACGGTTTGTCACGGATATCTCCATGGTAAAAAACGGCTTTTTCATGAACGGCTTTCCGGTGGCCTGTCTGGAGATTATCCACAGCTATCGTTTCAAATCCTTTGTTTACTAATTGATCAACCGCATGAGAACCGATATAGCCGGCTCCGCCGAGAACGAGAATCGCCATGATTTATTTTTCCCTCCATTCAGCCGCGCCATCGCTTATATCCGCGATGTAGAAAGAAGCTTCAAGACCTGTCCTGCTGCGGTAGTGAGATGAAACGGCCCGGATAAAGCCGGCGGTTTCTTCACTTTCCACAATGGCTATGGCGCAGCCGCCGAACCCCGCGCCCGTCATCCGCGCTCCGAGTGCTCCTTCTTTCCAGGCTGCTTCAGCGAGCGCGTCTAATTCATCACCGGTCACTTCATAATCATCGCGTAACGAACGGTGGGACGCATTCATCAGCTCCCCGAACGTTTTCAAATCATTCGATTTGAGAGCTTCCGCCGCTGAGAGGGTCCGCTCGTTTTCATTGACCGCGTGCCGGGCTCTTTTACGCAAAGTTTCACGGGAGAGAAGAGGTTCGAGTTCGTTGAATTCTTCTCCCGTCAATTCCGCAAGTGATGCGATATTTTGATATTGCCGCAGTTCCGTGAGAGCCGCGTCGCATTCGCTGCGGCGTTCATTATACTTTGAAGCCGCCAGCTCCCGGCGCTTGTTCGTATTCATAATGACGATTTTATATCCGTTAAAAGCAGCCGGAATCATTTCGTGCTCAAGCTTATCGCAGTTTAACAGAATGGCCATGTTCTTTTTGCCTTTTTGCACTGCGAATTGATCCATAATCCCTGAATTCACGCCGATAAATTCATTTTCGACTCTTTTTCCGATAAGCGCCAGTTCAGTATCGGAAACATCCAGGCTGAATAACTTTCTTAAAATGGAACCGGTTAACATTTCAATGGAAGCAGAGGAGCTTAAACCGGCTCCGTTTGGAATCGTACCGTGAAA
The DNA here is from genome assembly GCF_057196865.1 of Bacillus sp. SYZHCR11. Taxonomy (NCBI): domain Bacteria; kingdom Bacillati; phylum Bacillota; class Bacilli; order Caryophanales; family Bacillaceae; genus Bacillus; species Bacillus sp. SYZHCR11. The sequence goes on along the minus strand of NZ_JBXUND010000001.1, from coordinate 1,117,397 downwards.
AAGAATATCCATTCCGCTGTCTATTTGGCCGCCGGCTTCAAGAAGGTAATGGATCATCCCCTTCGGATAATTGGTCCAGCCGTCTTCTTTTTTGTATGCAGTGGCGGAAAGATCAAGGCAGACAATGCCGCTGTCAGGAAAGTTTTCTGAGTATAACCGGATCTGGTGATCTTCGCGTTTTGCGCATACGGCATATGTTCCGATCGTGATCGCGCATGGAAGAACGTGACCGCCTATATAATCCGTATGTTCCCCGATCAGGTTGATCCGGCCGGGTGCGAAAAACAGTTCTCCGTTACTTCTCTTGAAAATGTCTTCGAATCTTGATTTCAAAAGTTTGGCATCCATGGTAAACCTCCGATTCTATTTTGAGGTATGCTCCAGTATGAACTGAATGGCTTTTTGTGAATTTCTGGTGAGACTGATATATTCCGCTCCTTTCGTTGCGACGAGTTTCACATGCAGGCGGTCCGCATCTTCTTTAATGTCATCATAATAAGAGCCGACTTGCGGAGCCAAAATGATCATATCGAAGTCTTTCATGATGTCGTAATGGGATCCGTAGGCGCCTGCTGAGGCGGTGATCGGCACGTTGTATTCTTCGGCTCCTTCTGTCAGTGCGTTCGCAAGCATAGCGCTCGTTCCCGCTCCGGCGCACAGCACTAACACATTGGTGCCGTGTTCCAAGGCGGATGAGGATTCCTGAAGATTTGTGCTGATGACGGTGGCCGCGTCTTCTGAGGCGCCGGCCATGGCTGGCTGTATCTCCCGGGATTTTTGCGGCGCGGTTTCAGGTTCGGTATGTTGGGCTTCTTCCGCCGCTAATACTTTGTCATAAGCTTTACAGAATGGCAGGTATATCAGGAAATCGACAATGATTAATACAGCCGTCAGCACAAAAGCCGAGAGCCCCATGCCGGTTCCGAGAATCAAGCCGGCGGGCGCCGGGGTGGCCCACGGAAGAACATACATAAAACTGTTCATTCCGATGACATCCACGAAAAATTTAAACAGACAGACATTCACCATCGGCGTTACAACAAACGGAATGAAAAAATAAGGATTTAAAATGATCGGCGCAGCAAAGAGAAGAGGTTCGTTTACTGCGAAAGACACCGGAACCGCGGATGCTTTTCCGACTGCTTTCAATTGCTGGGATTTCGCGAAAAGCAGAAAGATAAACGGAACAACAAGGGTTGCGCCGGTTCCTCCCATTGTGCCGACGAAGTTCCCGAGTCCGACGGTCAGCACGTTGGACGCCTGCTCGCCGGCATTATGAAGCTGAAGGTTCGCCTCCACATTTGCGTAAATAATAGCTGCGATGGCCGGCTCTACAATAGAAGGCCCGTGAACGCCGACAAACCAGAACAGCGCCATCATTCCCCAAATGACACAAATCCCGAGATAACCGTCTGCGGCGGTAAAAAACGGCGATAAGAGAGAGGAGAGAGCCTCCGCAAACGATACATTCAGCGTATTCCTGATCAATAAATCAACGATCACCATGGCCAAAACGGAAAAAGCGAACGGAAAAACATCTTTAAATGTTTGTGAAATGGTACCCGGTACTTCTTTAGGCATTTTAATCGTAATATTTTTCAGCACGCAGAATCTGTAAACGTTCACCGTTATGAAAGCGGATACAAAAGCGGCTAAAAGACCTTTTGTGCCGAGATATTCCGTGGAGAACCCGCCGTCGATTTGAGTGACGCTTAAAATGAGAAACCCGACGACTGAAGCAAGCATCGCTGAAACGGGGTTGATCCCTTTGTTTTTCGGCATTTTTCGGTTCATTGATTCACTCAGGCATTTCGCACTTGTTGCCGCAACGATCAGACCGAGGGCGCCCATTGAATAGTTATAAACTTTCCAAAGCCATTCAGAAACACTTTTAGGCCAAGTGAAACCCAACACTTCCGGCACAGCGGCGGTGAGGATGAAAATGCTGGCGAATAAAATAACAGGCATGGCAGTTAAGAAGCCGTCGCGGATCGCGCCTAAATAAATGTTTCTTGAGATTTTTTCGAAAAACGGTTTTCCCTTTTCGATTTGCTTGATGATACCGTTCATTTTTCCACTCCTTATCGGCGGCTTCGGTAGAGTTCTATAAAATCCTGAATAAGATCACGGAGCAAAAGGGTTGTCATCAAGTGGTCCTGGCCGTGAACGAAAATAAACCCTAATTCCATGTCCTTGCCGTCAGCTTCTTCAGCTAACATTTTCGTTTGCGCATTGTGGGCGAGGGTTAAATTTTCATCGGCGCTTTTCAATGCTGCTTCCGTGTTTTCGAAGTTTCCGGCACGGACTTCTTTCAGGACTTTCAATAAAGTGCTCCTGGCGTCGCCGGCATAGGCGACGATTTCAAAACCGAGCATCTGCAATTCTTCCTTTGTCATGAAAAAAACCTCCTAAAGACGGCACACATGATGAAAAGAGATTCTTTTCACCATGTATGATCGTTAAATGATTGTTTTTGTTTCACTTACAAGTTTGTACCAGTAGGCCGATTCTTTCGGATACCGTTTTTGGGTGTCGAAGTCGACGTAAAAAAGACCGTAACGTTTGTTGTAGCCGTTGGTCCATGAAAATAAATCCATTAAGGACCATAAGAAGTACCCCTTTACATTGACTCCGTCGGTAATCGCTTTACTGACGGCTTCTAAATATACTTTTAAATAGTCGATTCTTGCCTTATCCATAATGATGCCGTCTTCAAACTCATCTTTATAGCCCATGCCGTTTTCGGTAATGTAAATTTTGTTATATTGGGGATAGTCCCGTTTGATGCGCATCAGCATGTCATACATGCCTTCAGGGTAAATAAGCCAGTCCCAATCGGTCCGCTTCAGGCCTTCTTTGTAAATTCGTTCGCCGATTCCTTTTACTTTATAGACCGAAGTGCCCTTATCGCCCGTTCCGTTATGGTGAATAACGGTTTCTCCGTCGTACGCTTTGACGAAATGGCATTGATAATGATTGATGCCGAGATAATCATTGCGCGTTGAGGCTTTTTTCATCACGTCAAAGTCACTGTCTGAAAACTCGTATGAAGCGCCGTTTGCCTCACAGATTTCATCCAGAGCACGCATGGTTTCCTCAGAATAATAGCCAAGGTAGGTGGCATCGAGGAGGAATCTCACTGATAACGCGTCATCCAGAAAACAGGCGTGGCGGTCTTCTTCTGTGCCGCTGGCGGGATATTTTGTTTCCAATGAGTGGACGACCCCGATTTCTCCCGGATAACCGCCGTCTTTAAAAAGGTTGACGGTCATCGCATGCGCTACCATCATGTGATGGAGGCATTGAATGACTTTTGTGATATCACTTTTAACAGATGGCGGGAAAACCCCGAGTAAATACTGGTTGGTGGCTGTGGGATAAATTTCGTTAAACGTGCTCCAATATCTGATTTCGCTGAATTCTTTAAAGCAAAACTCCGCATAGCTGACGAACGCTTCTATTGCAGCGCGGTTGAGGAAATCTCCCTGATCAAATAATCCTTTCGGTGTATCGAAATGATGCAGCGTGACAAAAGGGGTGACGTTGCGTTTATGGCACTCTGAGAAAATACGATGATAGTAATCCACACCTTCCTGATTGATTTTGCCCGTGCCGTCAGGGAAAATTCTCGTCCAGGCTATAGAAAGGCGGATGCCGTTTATTCCGAATTTTTCACATAGTTTAATATCTTCCGGAAACTGGCGGTAAAAATCACTTGCCGGATCAGGGCTGAATCTTCCCTGTTTTTCAAGAAATTCATCCCAGGCCACAGGCCCTTTGCCGCCTTCTTTTGTGGCGCCTTCCGCTTGATATGCCGCAGTCGCTCCGCCGAAAATAAAGTCATGAGGTAATTTAAGCATTACTGAATCCTCCTTCGCCAATGTGTGAATTGGAGTTTGTTAATGTTTGTAATTGTTATCTTTTGTTTAATAGTAAACGCATACATTTTTGTTGTCAATAGCTTCATAAAGAAATAACATCTGTATTTATAGAGGTTATATAAGTTTTTCGTTGTTTTACATGTTGATTATGTTGTTTGTTAATGTTTGTTTTTGTTGACCGGATTGCCGCAGTATGTTAGATTGTGTGTAAAGTTGAGGGGATGATTGAACATGTTAAAAAAAGAGCGACTTTTAAAAATCATCGATATCGTAAACTCGCGGGGGTTTATTACGGTGAGTGATATTATCGATGAACTGGAAGTTTCTGATATGACAGTGAGAAGAGATCTGGACGAGCTGGATAAGGCCGGAAAAATCGTACGTATTCACGGAGGCGCACAGAGCATATCTTATTCCATTGATCACGAATTATCGCATAATGAAAAACTCGGTGTTCAAATGGAGGAGAAGGGGAAGATCGCGGAACTCGCAGCTTCCTATGTAAATGACGGCGATACCGTTTTTTTAGGGCCCGGCACGACGATTGAACTTTTAGCGAAACACCTGCTGCATAAGCGAATCAGGATTATCACCAACAACTATCCCGTATTTGATATTTTGAAACATGGCGACACTGCGGATACCATCCTGATTGGCGGCGACTTCCGAAAAAATACCGGTGCCTTCGTCGGCCCCATCGTGAACGGCAATTTGCAGAAATTCAATTTTACGAAGGCTTTCATCAGCGCCAACGGCATACATAATGATGAGATTTCTTCTTACAGCATTGAAGAAGGGGAAGCTCACCAAATCGCGCTGAATAATTCGCGAACGAAATTTTTGCTGGCGGATAATAAAAAATTCAACCGGGAAGATTTTTACGTGTTCTATAACTTGCACGATATGGACTATCTGATTACGGATGATAAAGTCATGAAAGATGTTCAAATTCATTACGAGCAATATGTAGATGTCAAAATCGCAAAAAAATAAAAAAGGCGGGCGGTTCGATGAAAGGGGTTATTTTTGATTTCAACGGCACGATGTTTCAAGATTCGCATCTGCACGAAAAAGCATGGTTTTTCATGGTGAAAAAATACGCGCCGAAAACCATTTCTGATGATGACATTTTCGTTAACATTCACGGGAGAACAAACAGTGAAATCCTGACGTATTTTATTTCCGGCGATTTAACAAATGAAGAAATCAAGAAGCTGTCTTTTGAAAAAGAAGCTTACTACAGAGAATTATGCCTTGAAAACAAAGACGAATTAAAGCTGACGAAGGGACTGACCGGCGTATTGAATCATCTGAAAAAATCTAAAACGCCGATGACCATCGCTACGGCTACGGTAAAGGAAAATGTCGATTTTTACTTTGACGTCTTTCATTTGGATCAGTGGTTTGATTTTGACAAAGTCACGTTTGATGACGGGAGCTTCCCCGGAAAACCGGCGCCGGATATTTTTCTCATCGCATCGGAAAAGTTAGGCCTCAGACCTGAAGAATGCTTGGTCATTGAAGATGCCTTTTCGGGGCTCACAGCGGCGAAAAAAGCAGGTGCGGGCAAGATTATGGCCATTGACCCGCACGGAAAAAACCGCGCGCTATTTGAAGAAAAACAGCTGGCGGGTGACGGGATACTGACAGATTTCACCTCGTTTTTTGAGGTGATTGCCGGACATTCTGTTTGAGAGATCAGCCGGTTTTCACACGGGTATGGCCGTAGAGATGCGGACTCCGTTCGCAACACGGGATGTTTTTGTGTTTGGCGCTTCTCGTGAAGAAAGGAGTTTCGCTTTTTATTCGGAGTCACTTTTAAGACAGGGATATCCCTGTCTTTTTAATTCTTCGTATTTCTTCCAAAGAAGCGCTAAGGTGCCTATTGCTGACTGTTTATATGTTTCACGATAAAATCCTGAGCATACAAGAAAACCAGCCGTCCTGTAAGTCCAAGCCCTGATGCGGCAATGAAAGACAGTGAATGGCGAAGGGCGATGCCGATAATGACCAGCATAATGACTGTAGAGGGGATGCCGGAAGCCACGCTGAATGCAAAATGACTTAATGTCTCCTTCGTTTCGCCTTGGATGTACAGCCAAATCATGCTCAGCATACTGACAATTGGTAAAGCCGCTATAATACCTCCATAACTCGGGCTTCTTCTTGATATTTCAGTGATAACCCCAATAATAGCAGCGGAGACAATGATTTTAACGATCGTAAACATCTTCAGCACGCTCCTTCATCAAACTGAATGCTTTTAAGACAAGTGTTCGTTCTTCATTATTCATGTTGTCAAAAAGAAGCTGTTTAAGCTTTTCTTCATCAAGACCGGAATGCCGGTAAAGGACATCCGCCCCCAAACTGGTAAGTTTTAAAATGACTTTCCTTTCATCTTCAACATTTCTGGTTTTATAAACATACTTTTTCTTCAGTAACCGCTTTATATGTTCCGAAGCAGTATTATGCGATACTTGAATCGCTTCGGCAATGTCTTTTATTCCGACTGCCTTCTCTTTTTGAATGACTTGCAGAATCCGTACACCTTGGTGAGTGATTTTTTCATGGTGCTGATAACGGAGCCGGTAGTAAATATCTGTCCAGAGGTCATTTAATCGTATTATTTCGTTAGACATCATCATCCACCTTCTATCGTTTATTAAGATTACATCTTATATTACGATATATTTTCGCAGATTGAAAGCAATTTTGAGCATGAGGGAGCGGCATTCGTTCTGTTTTTAGAAGATTGGAAGAGACAAGCGGCCGCAGCTTCAACGAATAAACTTATTTAATATACTCTCAATAAGTCATTTTCCTTATTTTAAGAAACGGCAGCTTAATACCTTCCGCATATAAATAAGAGCACTGACAATATGATAAAGAACCAAAGTATATATTCAAATGCAGTTTTTTTCAGCAGGGCAGTCCTGTGCTGATTGAAAAAGATACGGGGGATAAAAAGCGGGTAAGAAGATAAGAAAGGAGAGAGACGGATGGAACTTGATTTTGTGATTCGTCTGGCGGTTGCGGGTCTGCTTGGGGCTCTTATTGGATTGGAGAGAGAATTCAGGGCAAAGGAAGCCGGTTTGAGGACGCATTTTTTAGTGGCCGTCGGCAGCGCCTTGATGATGATCGTTTCCAAATACGGCTTTTTTGATTTGTTATCCAACAGCCATACGTCCTTTGATCCGAGCCGGGTGGCGGCGCAGGTCGTCAGCGGCGTCGGATTTTTAGGAGCCGGCACGATTATTTTGCAGCGGCATGTCGTGCGGGGGCTTACGACGGCCGCGGGGATTTGGGCTACGTCGGGGATCGGGCTGACGATCGGGGCAGGTATGTATGTCATCGGCATCAGCGGCACGATTTTGGCGTTAATCGGGCTTGAACTGTTAAATTTTCTGTTTAAACCGGCGGCGCATTCTTTGTCTGTGAGTTTCAGGATTGAAGAGAAAGCCGTCATGCATGATATTTTAACTTCTCTTGAGGAAAAAGGAATTCTGATTACGTCCTATGAATTGAATAAGGCGGTGCTTGAAGTGAAGGGAAGGGTGAAAAGCAAAAGCGGGAAAGCAGCGGTAATGGAGAAAGTTCAAGCCCTCCCGTATATCCTGTCGGTCAAAGTTGAATAGCAGACAGGGGAAGCCTCCTGTCTGCAGTCATTTCTTTTCAAACATTAATACCAAGGATAGAACGGGATATACGGCCGCGGATAGTATGGGTATGGTCTGGGGTAATAATAAGGCGGCCGCGGATAGTATGGATATGGTCTGGGGTAATAATAAGGCGGCCGCGGATAATGATATGGCACCCGTTCGTGGCTCTCGGCTGTGTATTCATGATCGAAAGGATCGTACAAGAGGAAAACCTCCTTTTCAAATGTTGGTTCCGTTTACCTTATTCCTGTATGCCCGGTACGGTGTATGTACAATGGGCAAAAAAAAGACGCCGGTTATCATCCGGCATCTTTTTTTACACTTTCACATCAATTGAATGGCCGGCAGTCGGGTGCTGGGACGGCAGCATTTTCACTGTTTCTTCCGCCGCAGCCTGTGCATGCTGCATGACCGTTTTTGTTAAAGCGATATTTACATTCTGCGCCAGAGATGCCTGATGCATTGCGATTGATAACGCAGGGATATCCATAGCTTCCACCTCCTTATCCCTTCATATCGGCGGCGTGCTCCGATTATGAAGAGGGCTGGCGGTTTCTTTTTACGGCCCATTCTAAAAGTGCGGCAGCGCATACCCCGAGGGTATAGGCGAAAATGTCACTCCAGACAAATTGCCAGCCGAGGATCAGCCCGCCGAGCGTGCTGCTTCTGACCGCGTCAATCCACGGCGCGTGATACAGCTGGCTGCATTCAATCAGAAAGCAAAACGAAAGGCTCAAAATTGCGGCTGTTTCCGTCCGGATGTGCCGAAATAAAAGCCCGAATCCTGTAAAAATCATTGCCGCCCACAGGGCATCTCCTAAATAAGCGTTTATGATGCCGGGCAATAGGGCGGTGATGTATGCGGTTCTGGACAGCAAACCGAGGGCGATGATAAAAACGGTACATATTCCGTATGTCAATGGATGTCTATTCACTTCACACTGTTCCCCTTTTTTTGTACTCCCATGTATTGTAAGGAACGACGGAGAAGCTGTCTATGAAAAAAACGGCCCGGGAGGCCGCTTTTTTGCGTTATCTGGCTTTTAGGTTGACATGATCTGCTTTTTGATCACTGCCGATGACGAAGCGGAGCTCATACTGCCCCGTATGGTAGACGTAATCTGTTTCGCCCGTTTCTGGCACTGTCAGGATTTTGTCAGCGCTGCCGATTTGTTTGCTTAAGACGTCAGGTGTGACGCTGCCGAGGTTTAAGCGCCGCTCGACCCCCGTTCCGAAATAGCGTATTTCCGAGATTTTTCCGTTTTTATGATAGGAAAATCCGTACCCGGGGTTTCCCATGTTCCAGCTGTATAAATCAAATGGATTGCGGCTGTCTGCTTTTTGTTCCGGCTCGCCGATTTTATTGTAAACGTCCTGTCTTGTGCTTTGGTTGATTTTCAGGCCTTTCACATTTTGCGGCATTTCCCCTTTAAATGCCGATTGGTAAAGGCTGTTCACCAGTTCTTGTGCACGCTGGTTTTCCGTTTTTGAAGCGGCTGCGGCATGGACGGGCTGTGTATCCGAAAATGCTTCTGCTCCGAAAGCGCATCCCGTGAGCATCACTGCCGATAATCCCGTGACGAGTGTTTTTTTCTTCAACATGTGAACGCCTCCTTTTTACCGCTCATACCCGTATGTTTCCTGAGATAAACGAGATGTTTTAGTGAAAGGCCGGTTGGGAATCATAGAGGATGTATAGAGGGGTACAGAAAGGGGAAAGAAAATGGCTGATACAAAGAAAGTTACAATCAATGGGGTTGAAATGGAAGCGCCGGACGGCCAAACCGTTTTGCAGCTTTTGAACAATAGTTCAATTGACGTGCCGCACGTGTGTTATCACCCGAGTCTCGGGCCGATTGAAACGTGCGATACCTGTATCGTCAATGTTAACGGGGAACTGGTGCGTTCGTGTTCCGCGCAAATAAAGGACGGAGATGTCATTGATACGCTTTCGTCCGATGTAAAAAAAGCGCAGGTTATCGGCATGGACAACATTTTGCACAACCATGAATTGTACTGTACGGTTTGTGATTACAACAATGGGAGCTGCGAAATACATAATACCGTAAAGGAAATGAAAATCAATCATCAAAGCATTCCGTTCGATCAAAAACCGTATCCTAAAGATGAATCAAATCCGTTTTACCGATATGATCCCGATCAGTGCATTTTGTGCGGACGCTGCGTCGAAGCCTGTCAGGACGTACAGGTAACCGAAACCTTAAGCATTGATTGGGAGCGGAAACGCCCGCGGGTCATTTGGGATCAGGATGTGCCGATCAATGAATCATCATGTGTTTCCTGCGGACATTGTTCGACGGTATGTCCGTGCAATGCCATGATGGAAAAAGGCATGGAAGGCGAAGCTGGGTATTTAACAGGCATCAGCCAAGAGACGCTTCGGCCGATGATTGATATCACAAAAGGCGTCGAAACCGGATACGGATCAATTTTAGCCATATCGGATATGGAATCGGCCATGCGGGATGAAAGAATCAAAAAAACGAAAACCGTATGCACATACTGCGGTGTCGGCTGCAGTTTTGATATATGGACGAAAGGAAGAGACATTTTAAAGGTCGAGCCTCAGGCTGAGGCGCCCGCAAATGGAATTTCGACGTGTGTGAAAGGGAAATTCGGCTGGGATTTCGTCAATAGTGAAAAGCGCCTTACCAAACCGCTTATCCGGGAAGGAGACTCGTTTCGGGAGGCGGAATGGGATGAAGCGCTGCAGCTGATCGCTGATAAATTTACCGATATAAAAGAACATTTCGGCCCGGACGCGCTTGCGTTTATCACATCTTCCAAATGCACGAATGAAGAATCATACGTGATGCAGAAGCTTGCAAGAGCCGTTATCGGAACAAATAATGTCGACAACTGCTCACGCTACTGCCAGTCTCCCGCCACGGCCGGATTGTTCAGAACGGTCGGATACGGCGGTGATTCAGGGTCGATTACAGATATAGAAAAAGCTGAGCTCGTGCTGATTATCGGTTCAAATACATCTGAGTCTCACCCCGTCCTGTCCACACGCATTAAACGTTCTCATAAGCTGCACGGACAGAAGCTCGTCGTTGCTGACTTGCGAAAACATGAAATGGCCGAGCGCTCCGACGTGTTTTTCCAGCCGCGTGCCGGATCAGATATTGTCTGGCTGAATGCCGTATCGAAATATCTGCTTGATCACGATTTGGCGGATACTGCATTTCTGAAGGAGAGAGTGAACGGATTAGATGAATTCGTGAAAAGCCTTGAACCTTATACGATGGAATATGCGGAAAAACATACCGGTGTGGACAAGGATACCTTAATTAAAGTGGCCCGGATGATTCATGAAGCCAAAAGCGTATGCGCACTGTGGGCGATGGGGGTCACCCAGCATATCGGAGGAAGTGATACGAGCACGGCCATTTCCAACATGCTTCTTGTGACCGGAAATTACGGCAAGCCCGGCGCAGGCTCATATCCGCTTCGGGGCCATAATAACGTGCAGGGAGCCAGTGATTTCGGCAGTATGCCTGACAGCTTCCCCGGCTATGAAAAAGTAACGGATGAAAAAGCCCGCAAAAAGTATGAACAGGGCTGGGGAACAGACCTGCCGAAAGAAATCGGAATGACAAATCATGAAATGATCGAGGGCATCCACTCGGGAAAACTGAAGTGTATGTATGTAAAAGGGGAAGAAATGGGGCTTGTCGACTCCAATATCAACCATGTTCATGCCGCATTTGAAAAGCTTGATTTCTTCGTTGTGCAGGATATTTTTCTCTCGCGGACGGCCGAGTTCGCCGATGTGGTGCTCCCGGCAAGCCCGAGCCTTGAAAAAGAAGGGACGTTTACGAATACGGAACGGAGGGTGCAGCGCCTTTACAAAGTGTTTGAACCGCTGGGCGATTCAAAGCCTGATTGGCAGATCATTACGGACATCGCCAACCGGCTGGGCGCTGATTGGCGCTATGAACATCCGGCAGACATTATGGAAGAAGCGGCAATGCTTTCGCCGCTCTACGCAGGCGTCACTTACGAACGTCTCGAAGGCTACAATTCACTGCAATGGCCGGTAGCAGCGGACGGAACCGATTCACCGCTTTTATTTACGGACAAGTTTCCGTTTTCAGACGGCAAAGCGATTCTATATCCCGTTCAGTGGACCGAGCCGAAAGAATTTGATGAAGAATATGATATCCATGTGAATAACGGGCGGCTGCTCGAGCATTTTCACGAAGGGAATCTGACTTACCGATCAAAAGGAATATCCGAAAAAACACCGAGTGTGTTCCTTGAGGTCTCGCCCGAACTCGCCGAAGAAAGAGGGCTGGAAGACGGAACGCTTGTCCGTCTGACATCACCGTACGGAAATGTGAAAGTCAAATGCGTCATCACAGACAGGGTAAAAGGCAAACAAGTCTATCTCCCGATGAACGATTCAAAAGACGCTGCCATTAACCTTTTGACAAGCAGCTATGCGGATAAGGATACCGATACACCGGCTTATAAAGAAACATCAGCGAAGATGGAGATTTTGAAAAAAGAAGGCGTTAATCCGCTTCCGAAAATCAATTTCCGTTACGGAAACCCGCAGCCGCAGATCGGTGTCCGGGTTGATCGGAAATGGGCGCGTCAAGATTATGTATTTCCGGGAGACGCCGTAAAAAGGGGGAAACAGCAGAATGGCTAAAGCAATCAGCGGCATCCGAAAACAGACCGTCACAGAAGAAGACAAACGAAAAAAGGACTTAGAAGAGATCGAGACGGCTCTTTTACGAAATAAAGACGCGATTTTGGAATCTCTGCACATTCTTCAGCACATGAACGAGCGCGGCGTTTTGGCGCTTCTGCGCGGGCTCTTCGGCCAAGGAGACAAAGTGATGGATATCCTCGTGAAGAAGGCGAATACGCCGGAAACGGCCAATATGCTGAAAAATCTCCTGCTGTTAAGCGGCGTTCTCGGCATGCTCGATGTAAAACAGCTTGAGCCGTTTATCGTTAAAATCAATGCGGGCGTCACAAAGGCCGTCGAAGAAAAAGACAGCGGCAGGAAGACAGGGTATTTTGATATCGTCCGCGCTTTAAAAGACCCGGAAATCAACAAGGCCGTCACTCTGCTGTTTTCTTTTCTGAAAGGCATGGGCGCTGATACGGACGATATGGAAAGAAATACGCAGCCTCCTGAAGACCAAAAGCAGCACCAGAAACCGCAGACGAATGAGTGAACATTTCTCCCGAGCCTGGCTGAAGGCTCGGGTTTTTTGTGCGCTTCTGCTGTTTTCTTGGGAGAAATTTCACCTCCGGATTCATGACTTTTGTTGTGTTATGTTAATAGTTAAGGTTATGAATAGAAAAAAATTGAAAATATGTGCTAGGATAAAATTCAAGGTACGTCAACTATTCAAATATGAAACAATCAGGAGTGATGTAACATGAGTAAGCTGAGGAGCACGAGACAAGCCATCCAAAGAACCCTGATGAAAGGAAAAAACGGCCTGGACGTATACAACCCTTTTCCTTGGTATGAAAAAATGAGACGTGAAAGCCCTATATACTTTGATGAAGAAACGAAGGTTTGGAGTGTGTTTTTATACGATGATGTCAAAAAAGTCATCAGTGATAAAGAGACGTTCTCAAGCCGCATGACTGATGTGAAAAGCTCGATTGCAAAGTCCATGCTGAATATGGACCCGCCGAAACATACCCAAATCAGATCTGCCGTCAATCGCGCTTTCACTCCCCGTGTCTTGAAGGAATGGGAGCCGAGAATTAAAGACATTACCGATCATCTCCTGAAACAGGCAAAGAACAAAGGGCGGATTGATATCGTTAAAGATCTCTCTTACCCTTTGCCGGTCATGGTGATTTCAGAATTATTAGGCGTTCCGTCCGAGCGTATGGATCAGTTTAAAAAATGGTCGGACATTCTCGTCAGCATGCCGAAAGATGCGAGTCCTGAAGCGGCGGAGAAAAATCAGCAGGAACGTGACCAATGTGAGGCGGAGCTGGCGGCGTTTTTTGCGGGAATAATAGAAAGCAAACGAAAACAGCCCGGCCAAGACATTATTTCTATTTTGATAAAAGAGGAAGAAGAGGGGGAGAAGCTCACGCCAGAAGATCTGATCCCGTTTTGCAACCTGCTTTTAGTGGCGGGAAATGAAACAACGACTAATCTCATTTCAAATGCGGTTTACAGCATATTAGAGACGCCCGGCCTTTATGAAGAGCTGAGACAGGACCCTTCCCTCATCGCGCAAACGGTGGAAGAAACGCTGCGTTTTCGCGCTCCCGCTCCGTTTGTCAGAAGGACGGTCCGGCACGACACTGAACTGCGCGGGCGCCGCTTGAAAAGCGGAGAGATCGTTCTCTGCTACGTTGCATCTGCCAACCGTGATGAAAACAAATTTGAGAAGGCGGGCGTATTTGATATCCATCGCCAATCGAATCCGCACCTTTCCTTCGGATTCGGCGTACACTTCTGCTTAGGCGCTCCGCTTGCCAGACTTGAAGCGGAAGCCGCACTGAAAGGAATTGTAAAAGCCTTTTCACACCTTGAGCCCGTCCGGATTGAGCCGATCCGAAACAGTGTCATGTACGGGCTGGAGTCTTTAGAAGCCGAGATAAACGAAAATGAGGGAGAAGAAAAAAGATGAGAAAAACACACATCGCCATTATTAATGTGGCCGCTCACGGTCATGTCAATCCCACGCTGCCTGTAGCCGAGGAACTTGTCAATCGCGGATATAAAGTGACATTCGCTACGACTGAGGAATTTGAAGCTTCCGTTGCCAAAACGGGTGCCATTCCCGTTTTATACCGCACAAGCATAAAGGCGGACCCGAAGACGATAAAAGAACGGGTAAACAAAAGTGACGCGTTTGTGATGTTTCTGGAAGAAGCGGTTGAAGTGCTTCCGCAGCTGGAAGAGCTGTACAAAGACAACCTTCCTGACATCGTCCTGTTTGATTTTTTAGCGCTTGCCGGAAAATTGTTTGCGGATAATGGCGGCATCCCGGCCGTAAAGTTCTGCCCGAGTTATGCAATGAATGAGTATTTTCAATTAGGAAGAGACGAAGAAACGATGGAAGCGGCCAAACAGGCGATAGAAGAATATCAGGAGAAAATTGAAAATGAACAAGTGAAACGGATGACAATGGAAGAATTTTTCATGCCTGAAAAATTGAATATCGTCTTTATGCCAAGGGCCTTTCAGCCGAAACAGGAAACCTTTGATGAACGATTCTGTTTTGCGGGTCCGTCTCTTGGGGAACGCACAAATACGGGAAGTCTGGAAATTGATGCAGCCGATGACCGTCCGCTTATGCTCATCTCACTGGGAACGGCGTTTAACGCCTGGCCTGAATTTTACCGGATGTGTATTGACGCGTTTCGGGACTCGGGCTGGCGGGTTATTATGTCAGTCGGCACAACAATTGATCCGGAAAGTTTTTCGGATGTGCCCGATCACTTTATCATCCGCCAGCACGTTCCGCAGCTTGATGTGCTGGAGAAAGCAAAGCTGTTCGTATCTCACGGCGGGATGAACAGTACAATGGAGGCGATGAATGCGGGTGTTCCGCTCGTTGTCGTTCCGCAAATGCACGAACAAGAGGTCACCGCAAAGCGTGTGGATGAATTGGGGCTTGGCGTGCATCTGCCGCCGAAAGAAGTCACTGTGGCCCGTCTGCAAAAAGACGTTCAGAACGTATACGGCGATAAAAACATTCTCAGCCGCGTGAAAAGCATGCAGCAGAAAATAAAAGAAACCGGCGGCCCTAAACAGGCTGTTTGCGCCATTAAAGAATTTTTGAAAACGGCGTCCGTCGAAAATTGATTAGAAAAACAGGCAGCACCGGACGGCTGCCTGTTTTGTTATATGTTTTTCTTCATGCCGCATCTCCGGCATTCCCTCAAAAATTTTCCGCCCTTCACTGAGCTTTTAAACAGCGTGTAGTCGCAATTGTCACATCGGCCGCTGTGAACATCAGGATATTCATTGAACTCATAAATGACCGAAGTATCGTATCCTTTTGTCTCGAACTCTTTTTTTGTTTCCATGATTGAAAGTCCCTCCGCGAATCAAATCGTTCTGTCCGGTTAATGATACAGCAACTGCACGGGGGATTCAACGGGAGCATAGCTTGATTTTCCCGGCTGATTGCGTAACAATAATAGAAATAAATGACGGCCTGCCATAGGGCGCCCGGCATCTGAAGGGAAGAAGAAAACAACGATGGGAAAAGGATTGAACGGGAAACGGATTGCCATCGGCGGTTCGCGGAAAACAGAAGAGATCACAAAATTAATAGAAAAGCAGGGCGGAACGGCGGTCATCCGTTCCCTCCAAGGAACCGTATACCTGGCGGAGGATCAAATGGAACCCGACGTAAGAACATTTGCCGAGCAAAAAGCCGACTGGGTGATATTCACCACAGGCATCGGTACGGAAACGTTATTGTCGGTATCGGAAAAAATCGGTCTGAAAGAAGAATTTTTAGCGGCCGTTCATGAAGCGAAAATCGGCTGCAGAGGCTATAAAACATATGCGGCCTTAAAAAAGCTCGGCATCACGCCGCATGCCTCAGATGAAGACGGTACAACAAGAGGGCTGATCCGCTCCTTGGAACGATTTGACTTTAAAGATAAAAAAGTTATGATACAGCTTCATGGCGAAAAAGCGCCGGTTTTAACGGAGTTCCTTGAGAAAAACGGAGCGGAGGTATTCCCTGTTCTGCCGTATCAGCATATTCCGCCTGAAAGGGAGACGGTCGATAAACTGATGGGAGAGCTGTTAAACGGAGAGGTCGATGCCGTATGTTTTACGACAGCCATTCAAGTGCGCTCTCTCTTTGATTATGCAAAAGAAAAAGGATCCGCAAAAGAATTGCAGCAGGCATTCGAAAAACATGTGCTTGCCGCCGCAGTCGGCAAAGTGACGGCTGAAGCGATCCGGGATGAAGGGGTAAAGAGGGTCCTTGCTCCGGACATTGAGCGGATGGGAGCGATGATAATTGAATTATCCCGTTACTATGAATCTCTGACCTTGTCATAAACCACCATTCAGCAGGGAAAAAAGCTTACGCTTCCCTGCTGAATTTTTTTAATTGCCAGTGTTCCGTGAAAAGGGAAGGATATGTCAAGGCGCTGAGTATGATGCATGTAAGAAGAGCGGAGGCCATCGTTGTAAAAACGATCAGCAGCTGAAAGCGCACCGCCTGTATCGGATCAGCCCCCGCTAAAATCTGCCCCGTCATCATGCCGGGAAGCTGAACGAGACCCAATGTTTTCTGGCTTTCTAGCGTCGGGATCATACTGAGTTTCATACTGGACGTCAATATCTGCCGGACGGCCTGCTTAGGCGTTCCTCCGAGAGAGAGAATCAGCTGGATTTCTTCTTTCCGCAGGTCTGCTTCCGAACTGAGCCGGCTTAAAAACAGACTTGAGAGCACCATGGAGTTTCCGATGACCATGCCGCTTATCGGAATGACATATCTTGAAGTGAACGGAATGATGTGAAGGGTCAGTAAAAGTCCCTGCGTCACGGTTTCCGCGATTGCCAGTGTCAGAAAAACGCGCCAAAATGAGGCGATCCGCATTTTTTTCCGTTTGGCGACATTGTGCGAAGCGGCCGTGAGCATGAGAAGCACCATTAATATGATAAATATCGGGTGATCACCGCGAAAAATCAGCGACAGCACATAGCCTATGATGAGAAGCTGAATGACGGCCCTGACGGTTGCGACGATCATATCCTTTTCGACGCCGGCTTTAAAAGATTTAGACAGGAATAAAGCGATAATGACAAATATACTTGTTAGTAACAGTGAAAGATCATTCATATCAGCACCCGCTCCCTTGTAAAAGCGCCCGGGCTTTTTCGTGTTTCGGTTCCTTATAGAACGTTTTCGTTTCCGCGGTCTCTAAAAGCCGTCCCTCAGCCATAAACCATACCGTATCGGATAATCGTTCCGCTTGTTCAAGGTTATGGGTGATCCACAGGATTGTCAGCTGTTTTTGCCGATGGAGTTTCGTAATCAGTTTCTCAATGGTGAGAACGGATGAGGGGTCGAGCGCCGAGGTGATTTCATCCAGCAGCAGGATGGACGGCAGTCCGGCGAGAGTTCGCGCTAATGAGAGTTTCTGCCGCTGACCTCCGGATAATTCTTTCGCATTCCGATCCAGAAGCCCGCGCGGAAGGTCTGTAAAATCTGCGAGCTCTTCAGGGGTATAGTGCTGCGCCCCGTGGAGTTTTTCTGGGAGCAGAAGGTTGTCCCGCACCGTGCCCTCCGTGACGGGAGCTGATTGAAATGCAAGGCCCGCGGTTTTTCTGAGCTCCCTGATATCCCAGCGCCTTATTTCTTTTCCGAATACAAGCACTTCCCCTTCATCAGGTGTATTCATCAGATTGCAAAGTGACAGCAATGTGCTTTTTCCCGCGCCGGAAGGCCCTATCAACGCCGTGATAGAACCTTTTTGGATATGTCCGGTTACACGGCTTAGGACATCAAAGGACGTATTGTTTTGTTCAAAGCGTTTGCCGGCTGACAGAAAAGATATTGCCGGAATTTCTTCTTTCATATAGGATGACACCTTTCGTAAAAAATCAGGAACCGGTGAGATTGGCTGACGTTTGCTCCGCCGTTTTCTGGTCTGTCTGCCGGGAAGCGAATGTATGCATGACCATTCCCGCAATAATAATGAACAGTCCGGCAAATGAAAGAAGTGACGGAAACGCCGCGGATAAAAAGACGATTTCGCCGATCAGTGCAAAAAGAACCTCTCCGGACTGCGTCGCTTCAACAGCAGCGAGCTTCTGCGGCTCATTCCTCACCATATCGGTGGCGCGGAAAAATAATACTGTTGCGATAACGCCCGAGCTGAGTGCGACGATAAAGGATTGGAATGTCTGTCCCATTGAGGGAAGCCCGTCTCTATACCAGCCGAAAGCGGCGATCAAAAGCCAAAACGGAAGGCTTGCGAGCGTCATGCCGAGCACCCGCTGAAACGTATCGAGTTTTCCGCCGTATTGTTCCAGCATTTTGCGGTTGCCGAGCGGATAGGCAAACGCCGCGATGACGACCGGCACCACGCTGAATAGTATCGTGCGGCCGGACAGAGAACCCGCATGCTGAAGCTGAATCAGCCCGGCTCCGATCAGGATGATGACGGAAGTAACCAGCGAAATCAGCGGTATCTTTTGTCTGACGGAAACCGGGCCCGCCGGTGAATTTTTTGTTTCGCAGAAAAACGGCGACAGAAGCACACCCGCGACAATTGTAATCTGCCACGTGCCGGCGATCAGCCAGCCCGGCCCATATGCCGCCGCAAACGTAATCGGGGCATAAAAAAGCACGAACCCGGTAAAACTCCACTTCAGCCAAAAAAACGGTTTTTTCCGGATTTCATGCCAGAGCGGCGCCCATTTTCCTTTCACATAAACGATCAAAAATAAAAACGGAACCATAAAAAGAAAACGCAGGGAAGAGCTCCACATCCAGCTTCCGCCGGAAAGCTCCATCGCCCTGTTTAAAATAAATGTGACTGCAAAAAACAGAGATGCCAATATTCCGATTACGATGGCTTTCATTAAATCCCTCATTTTGACACATATTTTTTTATACTATACTATTCACCGGCAGGCTTCGCAATGGAATATGAGAAAATAGCGTTTTAATAAATGATGAATGGGAAACAGACATATACGGAGGTGAACACAATGCAGAAAGAGGATATTCAAGTGCTTTATTTCGAAGATGACGGCCGCATTCCGAATAACCCGAATCTTCCGCTTGTTATTTATAAAGCGGTATTTAAAACGGTACAGAAAGCAGAGTCCGTCCTCCGCCGGCACGATTGGTCTAACAGCTGGACGGGCGGAGTATTTCCGTATCATCATTTTCACAGCACCACGCACGAAGTTCTTGTCGCGGTAAAAGGAACCGCGGTTTTGAGGTTCGGCGGGGAACAAGGGGCGGACGCCGTTCTTCAAACGGGAGACGCAGCGGTCATTCCGGCCGGCACCGGACATAAAAAACTGTCGGGCAGTTCTGATTTTACCGTGATCGGAGCTTATCCGGGCGGCCGGCAGTACGATACAAAAACGGAGAAAAATGATAGAACTTCAGAAGAAATCAGCCGTGTCCCGCTCCCGGAATGTGACCCCTTTACGGGAAAAACGGGCCCGCTTTTAAAACTGTGGGAAAAATGACAGGGGAAAAGCGGACGGTCTGTAAAAAAATAGCCTAAAAGAAACGTTATTACACCCCCGCCATATAAATAATTTCATAAACGAAACAATTCACGTTCAAATTTTGTTCAAAAAGTGTTATTATATAAGAGTAAATCAAATTGGGGTTTTTTATGTTTGCTATTTTCAGAGAGGAAAAAGAAATTTTGACTTATTCAATTGTTTTTGTTGATATAAAAATAATACTGGATATGGCAAAGTGAAAAACTGGGTAGTAAACATTTATTTTTGTAAATGATTGTGCATGAATTCACAATCTTGCTTTTTCATGCTTTTCTGCATGAAGGGGGAAAGGCTACCCTTTCCAAAAAAAATCAGCATACTGCTTATAGTAAAGGAGAATCGGATATGCCAGAAACAATCGATCAAACAAATGCATCTGTCAGCCAAGGCCAACGCGATCTTATTGATCAGCTGCTAAAACCTGAAGTTCAAGAATCACTGACTGTTTTAGTGGATCAGCTTCCAAAACTGACTGAGTTAGTAAATATTTTAACGAAGTCTTATGATTTTGCACAGTCTGTAGCGACAGACGAAGTATTGAAGAGCGATACAGTGGGTGCGCTTACAGAAATTCTTGAGCCGGTGAAAGAAACAGCGAAAGAAGTTGCGGCTACTGCGATCGAAGCAAAAGACCGCGCGGATGCAAGCAATGAAACGATCGGACTTTTCGGCCTGCTGCGCATGCTGAAAGATCCTCAAGCTCAAAAGCTGTTCCGTTTTGCTAACAGCTATCTTGAAATCATGAACGAAAAACAAAAATAATCTCAGATTCAAATTGATATAAAGGACGGAGGATATACGATGTCAAAACATATTGTCATTTTAGGCGCTGGTTACGGCGGAGTTCTTTCTGCTTTAACCGTTCGCAAACATTACAGTAAAGATGAAGCACGCGTAACCGTTGTGAACAAATACCCGACTCACCAAATCATTACGGAGCTGCACCGCCTTGCAGCCGGCAACGTGTCTGAACAGGCTGTTGCTATGCCGCTGGAAAAACTTCTGAAAGGAAAAGACGTTGACATTAAAATCGCAGAAGTCAATTCTTTCTCAGTTGATAAGAAAGAAGTTGCCCTTTCTGACGGTTCTAAGCTGACTTATGACGCGCTTGTTGTCGGACTTGGTTCTGTTACGGCTTATTTCGGCATTCCTGGACTTGAAGAAAACAGCATGGTGCTGAAATCTGCTGCTGATGCAAACAAAGTATACAAACACGTGGAAGACCGTGTGCGTGAATACTCTAAAACGAAAAACGAAGCTGATGCAACAATCCTTATCGGCGGCGGCGGCTTAACAGGCGTCGAGCTTGTCGGTGAGCTTGCTGACATCATGCCGAACCTTACGAAAAAATACGGCGTAGATCCGAAAGAAATCAAACTGAAATTAGTCGAAGCAGGTCCGAAAATTCTTCCTGTTCTTCCTGATGACCTTATCGAACGCGCGACAAAAAGCCTTGAAAAACGCGGCGTTGAGTTCTTAACAGGTCTTCCTGTTACAAATGTTGAAGGAAACGTTATTGATCTGAAAGACGGTTCAAAAGTCGTTGCCAACACATTTGTATGGACAGGCGGCGTACAAGGCAACCCGTTAGTCGGCGAATCCGGCCTTGAAGTGAACCGCGGCCGTGCGACGGTTAACGATTTCTTACAATCTACTTCTCACGAAGATGTATTCGTTGTCGGAGACAGCGCTGTATACTTTGCGCCGGACGGCCGTCCGTACCCGCCGACAGCGCAAATCGCTTGGCAGATGGGTGAACTTGTCGGTTACAACCTGTTCGCTTACTTAGAAGGAAAAACGCTTGAAACATTCAAGCCTGTAAACTCTGGTACGCTTGCAAGCCTCGGACGTAAAGACGCGGTTGCCATCATCGGAGCGAACTCTACTCCGCTGAAAGGCCTTCCGGCATCTTTAATGAAAGAAGCAAGTAACGTACGTTATTTAACACATATCAAAGGATTATTCAGCCTCGCTTACTAATCCTTAAGATCATACAGAAGACATTGCCGGACTTTTCTCGGCAATGTCTTTTTTACATGAAAATGTTAACAGATACAATTTTCTGAAAAATAAAATAAAAATGATTGATATGTGAGAAAGAGGAAGCTAAAATAAAAAAGAACCATTTTGTTAACGTTAACATTTTTTAAGAGGGAGGATGAGAGTGTGAAAGCTTTTATGGGTGATGACTTTTTACTGGATAGTAAAACGGCCGTAAAGCTGTACCGGGAATACGCTGAAAACATGCCGATCATTGATTATCACTGTCACTTAAGCCCAAAGGAAATCTATGAAAATAAAACCTTCGCAACCATTACGGAGGCATGGCTTTACGGTGATCACTACAAGTGGCGGATCATGAGGGCCAACGGCATTGAAGAGCGCTGCATTACCGGAAACGCTTCAGATGAAGAGAAGTTTTTCGCCTGGGCAAAAACGGTGCCGATGGCGATAGGCAATCCGCTGTACAGCTGGACGCATTTAGAGCTGCAGCGCTGGTTCGGCATTTATGACGTATTGAATGAAAAAACGGCCGCGGCAATTTGGAAAAATACGAATGAGCTCCTGCAGGGAGACGGGTTTGGCGTAAGGGATCTCATTCTGAAATCAAATGTCAAAGTCATTTGCACAACCGATGATCCTGCCGATGCGCTGACATACCATGAACTGTTGAAAGAAAGTGATTTTCCGGTTCAAGTGCTGCCCGGATTTCGGCCTGACAAAGGTCTGGACATCAGCAGCCCGGGTTTTGCCGATTGGGTCCGGTCGCTGGAGAGCGCTTCCGGAATGGCTGTCACCACCTACCAATCGTATTTGGATGCGTTGGAATCCCGCGTCCGCTTTTTTCACAATGCCGGGGGAAGAGTGTCGGATCACGCATTAGATCAAATGGTTTATGCCGAGACGACCGAAGAGGAAGCGGCCCGGATTTTTGCCGCCGGATTAAGCGGAGAGCATGTGTCTTTTGAAGATGAAAAGAAATTCAAAACACGGACGCTGCAATATCTTTGCGGTCTTTACGCCGAACTGGACTGGGCGATGCAGTTCCATATTAACGCGTTAAGAAATACCAATACAAATAAGTTCAGCAGCCTCGGTCCTGATACGGGATATGACTCGATTAATGATGAATGTATCGCAAAACCGCTTGCCCGGCTGTTAGATTCCGCCGAAAAAAAGCGGCAATTGCCTAAAACGATTTTGTATTCTCTGAATCCGAATGACAACTATATTATCGCCAGCATGATCAACAGCTTTCAGGATGGGAAAACACCGGGGAAAATTCAATTCGGCACAGCCTGGTGGTTTAATGACACGAAAGATGGAATGCTTCAACAAATGAAAGCGTTATCAAACGCAGGTCTGTTCAGCCGTTTTATCGGGATGCTGACGGATTCAAGAAGTTTCCTGTCCTATCCCCGCCATGAATACTTCAGGCGGCTTGTCTGCACGCTGATCGGCGGCTGGGCGGAACAAGGCGAAGCGCCCTGCGATATGGAGCTTTTAGGGAGGATTGTCGAGGGAATTTGTTACCGGAATGCTGAGGAATATTTCCGCTTTTAAAAAATGGAATGAAAGAGGTGGCCTATGAGTAATGTGCCTGTCGTGACAGCACCTGGCGCAAAAGTGAAGGAGCATAAGCTGAGTCTGAAAGAAAAAGTATCCTATGGTTTCGGAGATTTTGGGAACGGATTTATGTTTGATCTCGGGCAGATCTATTTGCTGAAGTTTTTCACAGATGTCGCAGGCATTCCGGCAGCGTTCGCCGGCAGTATTTTTTTGGTCAGCAAGCTGTTTGCGGCTTTGACTGATCCGATTGTCGGCTCGGCCATTGACTACAGAAAAAAGATCGGACCCCGGGGGAAATTCAGGCCGTACTTATTATTCGGAAGTATTATTCTTGCGGTCATGACCGTATTGATTTTTGTGTCACCGGACGTGAGTGTCACCTGGAAGCTTGTGTACGCCTATGCTTCTTACATGCTGTGGGGGGTCGCTTATTCTTTCGTCAATATTCCGTACGGCTCCCTCGGCGCAGCCATTACACAGGATGCGGAGGACAGAACGGCGCTTTCCGCATTCCGCCAGATCGGCTCTCTCGGCGCGCTGCTCATTACAAGTGTCATCGTCATCCCGATTCTCGTTCATTTTGATAACGTTCACATCGGCTACCCGGCAGTCATGGGAATGATGGCCGTAATCGGAATCGCGGGATTTATGATCTGCTACCGAAACTGCAAAGAAAGAATTATCGTCCGTGAAGCGCCGAAAGAAAAGCTGTCCGTCATGTCGGTTTTCAAATGCTTTATCGGCAACAAACCGCTTCTGACTGTCGTTTTCATGACGATTTTCTCAATATCGGCATACAACATTAAATCCGCTATGCTTGTTTACTTCGCCCAATACAATCTCAACAATGCGGAGCTGATGTCCTACATGAGTTTTATCATCATCGGCTCTTCATTTTTAGGTGTGTTGTTTATGCCGAAACTCGTCAAACGCTTCGGAAAAAAGCAAACGGTGATGATCGGTTTTGCCGTCAGCGCCGCGGCTGATGCGCTGAATTTCTGTCTCCCGTCAAATGTATATATCTTTACGGCGTTAGCGAGCATTGCTTTTATCGGGATCAGTATACCAAACGGCATTACGTGGGCGCTTGTGTCGGACATTATTGATTACGGAGAGTGGAAGACGGGTGAACGGAAGGAGGCGACGACATATTCGCTTTTCAACTTCTCCAGAAAACTCGCCCAATCTTTATCAGGTTTTCTTTCAGGCATCGGGCTGAGCGTTATCGGCTATATCCCGAATGCGTCTCAGACAAAAGGCACGTTAATCGGGATTAAAGGGCTTCTGCTGCTGTACCCGGCTTTCGCTTTAGCGTGCGCCATGCTGATTATCGGTTTAATGTATAAACTGACGGACCGGCAGCATGCCGAGCTCGTTCAGGACTTACATCATGCAAAACCTCAACTTTAGTGATTTTATGGACTGTCCGTTAATGATACAATAGAAATAAATGACAGCATACAGAAAGAAAGGAAAAACGATGGTAACCATAAAAGATATCGCAAAACTCGCCAACGTATCCCACACAACCGTATCCCGGGCACTTAACGGCAGCCCCTACATTAAAGAGCATACAAAACAAAAAATATTAGAGCTCGCTTCACAGCTGAATTACACACCGAATGTAAATGCAAAAAGCCTTGCCATGCAAAAGTCCCATACGATCGGACTGTTTTTTACAAGCATCACAAACGGAACCTCACACAGCTTTTTTTCCGATACCATCAAAGGTGTAAACCGCACAATCAGTGAGGAATACAATTTGTTCGTCCGCGCGATTGACGATCTGAAAAGCTTTGAAACCATTACGCCCATGAGATATGACGGAATCATTTTAATGAGCCAAAGCGACAGTGATAATTCATTTATTTATCATATCCGCGAGAAAAACATCCCGCTCGTCGTGCTGAACCGGGACATTGATGACCGGAGCATCACGAATATCCTGTCAAACGATAAAGAAGGCTCCAGACAGGCGGTCGACTGCCTGATCGCAAACGGACACAGAGATATCGCGATCATTGAGGGAAAGGAAGGATTCAGGTCAGCTTCTCAGCGGAAAGAAGGCTATTTGACATCTTTAATTGATCATTCTATCCCGATTAAGCATGAATACAGTGTAAAAGGCCGCTATGATATGGAAAGCGGCAGTCAGGCGATGGAAAAACTTTTGGCGCTTCAATCACCGCCTACGGCTGTTTTTTGTTCAAACGATGATATGGCGATCGGGGCGATGAATACCATTTTCGCCAAAGGCCTGAACGTTCCGGAAGATATATCCGTTATCGGGTTTGATGACATCGGCATTTCCCAATACATGACGCCGAGGCTTTCGACAGTAAAACGCCCGGTTGAAAAAATCAGCATACTCGGCGCAGAGAAAATTTTGGCGCTTATCACCGACCCGGATACGGCGGCGGAAAAAATATACGAAAACACCGAGGTGATGATAAGAGATTCAATTAAAAAACTCACATAACGGCCCGTCTGACTATCCGGGTTTTCGTACGGAAAAATGTTAACGTGTGCATAAATGCAGAAGGAGGCGGACAGCTTGCGGCAGCTGAATAAAAAGATGTGCGGTGAATACATTCAATATCCTGAAAAAGTCCTTCAGTTCGGCGAAGGCAACTTTTTGCGGGCCTTTGCAGATTGGCAGATCGATCAATTGAATCAATTGACGGATTTTAACGGAAGCGTTGTCGCTGTACAGCCGAGAGGCTCTGAGAAAATAAAACGTTTAAACGAACAGGACGGTTTGTTTACGCTTTTTTTGCAGGGGATAAAGGACGGAAAACCGGCTGAAGAACACACGATTGTCAAATCCATCAGCCGCGGCATTGATCTTTTTTCTGACTATGATTCCTTTAAACGGCTGGCGGCACAAGAGGATCTTCGTTTTATCATCTCCAATACGACAGAAGCGGGAATTACGTTTGAGAAAGGCGACCGGCTTGAGGATAGGCCTCAAAAAACATTCCCCGGGAAATTAGCGGCGTTCCTTTATTTCCGCTATAAGGCATTTGCGGGTGACGCCGAGAAAGGGTGCATTGTGCTTCCATGTGAACTGGTCGAAGATAACGGACGGAAACTGAAGGCTGCCGTGCTTCAATATGCCGGGCTGTGGGAGCTGGAGCCTGATTTTACTCAATGGATTCATGATGCGAACATCTTCTGCAATACCCTCGTGGATCGGATTGTTCCGGGATTTCCTGTTGATACCGCGGAAGAACTTACCGATTTTCTCGGATACGAAGACCGTCTGCTTGTGGTCGGAGAGCATTATTATTTGTGGGTGATAGAAGGGCCGGAACAGCTACAGAATGAGCTTCCTTTTGCTGATGCCGGGCTGAACGCACTGATCACGTCTGATCTTACGCCTTACAGGACAAAAAAGGTGAGAATCTTAAACGGCGCTCATACGGCATTGGCGCCAGTGGCTTTATTATACGGACTCCAAACCGTCCGGGAAGCGGCTGAGCACGAGGTGACGGGCAGATTCATCGAAGAGCTGATCAATGAAGAAATCCTTCCCGTGCTGCAAATGGAGGGTGTCACCCAGTATGCGGCAGATGTGTTACAGCGGTTTAAAAACCCTTATATCCAACATTATCTGCAAAACATCACCCTTAACGCCGCCGCGAAATTCAAAACAAGAAACCTGCCGACGCTGAAGGCTTATATCGAACAGGAGGGCAGGCTTCCTGAGAGGCTGGTGTTTTCATTCAGCGCCATGATCTATTCATACTGGAACGGGCCGAACAAACCGGCAGACGGCGAGGAGGTTCTGAACCGTTTTCAAATGGCGCGGTCCCGTTGCAAAGATGATATGTTTCAAGCGGCATTTTCTATATTAGGAGAAGAGCGATTGTGGGGAAAGAATCTGAACCATCTTCCGGGGCTGACTGAACGAACTGCTTTTTTTCTCTCTGTCATTCATAAGCGGGGGATGAAGCATGCGTTACATGAATGCTGCGGCAATAAGGGGGAAGTGGAATGAAAGAGGTCATAAAAATCCATAAAAACGATAACGTGCTTCTCGCTATGCGCCATTTTAACAAAGGGGAGCGGCTGCATACAGACGGACTGACGATTGAAGTGAAGGACCTTGTAAAGCGGGGGCATAAAATCGCGCTGCAAACCATTGAAGAAAACGGCAGCATCATTAAATACGGTTTTTCGATCGGGCGTGCGACAAGGCGGATTTCGGCCGGCGAGCATATTCATACCCATAATCTGCAAACGAATTTATCCGATGTGCAAGAATACACGTATTCACCGCGCTTCGAGGACAATCCTTTTACAAATGAGAACCGGACATTTCAAGGCTACAAAAGAGAAAATGGTACATCCGGCGTCCGGAATGAACTGTGGATCGTGCCTACAGTCGGCTGCGTAAACGGCGTCGCTGAGAAAATCCTGCAGCGCTTCGTAAAAGAGGCGAAAGACATTGCCCCCTTTGACAATGTGCTGGTTTTAAAGCACCAATACGGCTGCTCCCAGCTTGGCGATGATCATGAGAATACGAAACAAATGCTGATTAACGCCATTCGTCATCCAAACGCGGGCGGTGTGCTGGTTTTAGGGCTGGGCTGTGAAAATAATGAGCTGGCGGCAATTAAGGAAACGCTTTCTGAAGTGAACGGAGATCGGTTGAAATTTCTCGAATCACAGGCTGTCACAGATGAAATTGAAGCGGGGACAGCGCTTCTTAAAGAGATACACCTTGCGGCAAAGGGAGATAAACGTGAGGAGATTCCGCTGTCAGAATTGAGCATCGGATTGAAATGCGGCGGGTCGGACGGTTTTTCCGGCATCACCGCAAACCCTTTATTAGGGAGATTTTCAGATTACTTGATTGCACAGGGAGGGAGCACGGTCTTAACGGAGGTGCCTGAGATGTTCGGCGCTGAGACGATTCTCATGCAGCGTGCGGCGAGCGAAGAAGTGTTTCATAAAACAGTCCGATTGATCAATGATTTCAAGCAATATTTTATGAAGCACGAGCAGCCGATTTATGAAAACCCGTCACCAGGGAATAAGGAAGGCGGCATTTCAACGCTCGAAGACAAGTCGCTCGGCTGCACCCAAAAAGCCGGTCTTGCACCGGTTTCTGATGTGCTGACATACGGTGAAACACTGAAAACAAAGGGATTGACACTGCTCAGTGCGCCCGGCAATGATTTAATCGCTTCTTCAGCGCTCGCTGCGGCTGGCTGTCACGTCGTGTTATTTACAACCGGAAGAGGCACGCCGTTCGGCACATTTGTCCCGACTGTGAAAGTATCAACAAATACCGATTTATTTCAATCAAAACCTCATTGGATTGATTACAATGCGGGCAGATTGGCGGAAGACCAAACAACAGAAGATCACATTGTGAGAGATTTTATTCAATACATTATTAAAGTTGCAAGCGGAGAATACGTCAATAACGAAAAAAACGATTTTCGGGAGCTTGCAATCTTTAAGTCCGGTGTGACGTTATAAGGGAAAAGGCGATCTGACAACAGACCGCCTTTTCGCATTCACTTATCGTTTTGCCCCTTGATGAATTGTGAATATCTATGAGCTATAATAATGGAATGGTGCCTTACATAAAGGAGATTTTTATAATATATATAATTATTATGGAAGATTGGTTTTTAGTCACATATTTCAGAGGGGGTCCTAATGAATAACATTTTATACATTGAAGATGACCAAGAAATTGGCCAATTTGTAAAGGATGATTTAGAAGATCGGGGCTATATGATTATATGGCTCACTTCTTCCTATAATTACGAAACATATATAGAAAAGGCTGATCTGATCGTGCTTGATATAATGATGCCCGGTTTAGATGGATTTACAATCGGTCAAAGGATGAAAAAAACACATCCGCAGATCCCGCTCTTGCTTTTAACAGCGAGAACGGGTCTGGAAGATAAACTGAAAGGCTTAGGATTTGCGGATGATTACGTGACAAAACCCTTTCATCCCGATGAACTGGCCGCTCGAATCGAAGTATTATTAAGAAGATTTGACAAGACTGCCATTCATGAATTAAAGCTAAAACACTTAAGTGTCCACTTGAAAGAAAAAAGAATTTTAAATCATCAAAGTCATGAGGAAATATTTTTAACTGATAAGCAGTTAAGAATTTTTTTGCTTTTGCTTAGACATCCCAATCAAATATTAACAAAGGAACAAATTTATGAAAATATTTGGGAGCAGCCTTATATCGAAGGGGATAAGACGTTGATGGTACATATCAGGCATTTACGGCAAAAAATCGAGATCAATCCAAATGAGCCGGAAATTCTTGAAACGATCAGAGGGATTGGATACAGGATTAAACAATGAAATTATCAACAAAATACCTTATTAATATCGTTGCCTCAATTTTGTTTTTTCCGATAGCCTTTTTAGGTGTGAATTTTCTTTACTATGTCACATTAACATACTTGATTGATCACCAGGGGCAAGTACACTATGAACCAAACAAGTTGGAAAGTGATTGGAAGTCTGATGTGGAAGGTTTTTCAGGGAAATCCAATCGGGAAATTACGTCTGCTTTCCCGCACATGAAGCAATATAAACACTCTGATATTGTATGGATAAATGATAAGGGAAAGGTGATGTTTTCGAACTCAGAACGGTTGGCCAAAAAGGGTGAGGTTATTCACGTTAGCGAATTGATTAAATTGATGGAACAAAACCAAAAGAAATATTTATTGCTGAGTGCTTATGTAAATGGGAGTGAAGACAGCGGATATGCATTTTTAGAAACTCCGCGCTCAATTATAGGATCTCAATGGGAGGTTATGAGGGCCAAGTATTCCTATATATGGTTTATCGCCTTGATTTTTGTCTGTTCACTTTTTGTGATTAATTCATGGATGTTTTTTGCGAAAATACAAAAAAGGTTAATTTCTTTGGGGAATCATATGAAAAAACAAGATAATGACGGCATACCGGAATTTGTAACAGTTAAACAGAAGGATGAACTGGGCCAAGTGGAATATTCATTCAACCAGATGGTTGAGGAACTAAGGAACAGCAGACAAAAAGAGCGTGAAGAAGGCGAAATCCGAAAAAACTTGATTGCTGATTTATCTCATGATTTAAGGACCCCTCTTACGGTTATAAGAGGGCATACATTTACGTTGAAGAATGAAATAAGCAGTGAAAATGGAAAGCATTCTTTAGGCATCATAAACGATAAAATAACGTTTATGGGCGAACTGATTGACAATTTGTCATCATTTTCTCTTCTTGCCGCAGGTAAATTGCCGCTTCATAAAAAGAGTTGTGACATATTAAAGATAATACGTTCTTCGTTAACAGCTTGGTATCCAATTTTTGAGAAAGAGCACTTCACAATAGATATTGATCTGAAGGAAAACATCGTATGGGAAATAGACGAGACTTGGCTTAAGAGAATTCTTGATAACATTTTTCAAAATGTTTTGCGCCATGCTCATTCAGGAAAATACGTTTCCGTACAGACAAAGCTAATTGAAAACAAACCCGTAATCATAATTGAGGATAGGGGCCCGGGAATGAATTATAAATCTGAAAGAAAAGGCGCCGGGATCGGCTTATCGATCATTAATATGATGCTTAAACAAATGGGGCTTGAACATAAAATAAAGAGCAATCAAAACGGAACGGTTTTTATTATTTATCCAAACAGCAATGAATACGTGAAGCCGTAGAGGCTTCACGTATTTTTTATATTGAGAAATTTAAACGTAAATTAACCTTGACTATATCTTCTTTTTAACCTCGTAAGTTTATATTATAAACAGAACAAGACGGAGAGGAATGATGAAAAGTGGGAAAGGCTGATCCAGCTTTAATATCCAAGGGTATCAATGTTTCTATAAAAAAGAAAGAAATTTTACATGATATAAATTTAACATTGGAAAAAGGTAAAATATATGGTTTATTAGGTCCCAACGGTGCAGGAAAAACGACATCGCTTAAAGTTCTTTTAGGGATATTTCCTCCAACTTCAGTCCCGGCAAACTATTAATAGCGACATTTTTTCTGCTGCTATAAACTTTGTAACGTTTCATTT
The DNA here is from genome assembly GCF_057196865.1 of Bacillus sp. SYZHCR11. Taxonomy (NCBI): domain Bacteria; kingdom Bacillati; phylum Bacillota; class Bacilli; order Caryophanales; family Bacillaceae; genus Bacillus; species Bacillus sp. SYZHCR11. The sequence continues at coordinate 1,085,981 of NZ_JBXUND010000001.1, read as the reverse complement.
CTAGTAATGAAAATGTCAGGTCGCAATAGTTTTATCTTTTTCCCAGACTAATAGGCATATTTGAGAAAATAGAATGTAAATGGAGGATGATTTGACATGGAGCAGGTTATTTTTGTGATTTCAATGCTCGCTTTAGGAGTTACACTGGTGACATTTTTCGGAATGATTTTGAATGATGGATTAAGGGGAGTATTAAACTTCTCAAGAAAACCCGTAAAATTTATGACTGGATCATTTCTGGTATACATTGTCGCGTTTGCTGTTTATATTTTAATAAGTGTAAGGTAATATTGAACTTTTATAGAGGTGCCTCATTGGGGGGATTTCCCAAATAAAAAAGCGATCCTGTAAAGGACGCTTTTTTTAGATTAATTTTATCCCGCTGATTAAAATAATCGCCGCCATCACAAACTGCAGCGGGCGCGGTGAGAATTTCGGCGAAAAGAAGCTGCCGAGAAGCACACCCGGCACAGAGCCGATCAACAGATTCAATACAAGCAGGTAATCGACGCTTCCGAAGCTTGCGTTTAACAGACCGGCAACAGTTACGAGCAAAAAGGCATGTGCGATATCCGTTCCCACCACTTCTGCCGTTTTCATTCTGAACAGGTATAACATGGCGATCGCAAATAATGAGCCGGACCCAATAGATGTCAGGCCGACGATGAAGCCGAAAATGACGCCGATCAGTATCATGAGTGTCCGCTTTTCTTCAAGTGTTTTTTGCTGCCAGCGGTTCGGCCGCAGTTTTTTATCGAAAAAAAGGCGGGCGATAATGGAAATGGCGACAAGGGTCAGCACGTAGCCGAGCGCCTGTTTGATAATCTGCTCCTGGTGCTGGTGAAAAGCGGGAAACAAGTGAAGAACACCGATGGCGGCTGTTGCGCTGGGAATGCTCCCGAGCGCCAAGTAGCCGACAAGTTTAAATTGAACGGTGCGCTGCTTCCAATGAGAAACGACACCGAACAGTTTGGTGATGGAGTTATATAAAAGGTCAGTGCCGACGGCGATTGAGGGGTTGATCCCCAAAACGATCAGTAAAGGAGTCAAAAGCGCCGCTCCCCCCACACCCGTCAATCCGACCAGCGTTCCGACAAAGAAACCCATAAACACAATGCTTACAGTCATCTGTGTGCCTCCTGAATAATCCTACTATTTTTATCAGATTATATATGATTAAGAGGCAGTAATCAATTAAATTTTCGGAAAATTTTATACAGAACAAAAAAATCCGCCTGCCTGCTGTTATTTCGCAGATCGGCGGATGTTGGCCGGATTATGATTTTTGCTGATAAAACGGAAGTTCCGTGTGGCCCATTTCTCTGACATACACGAAAAGATTGCCTTTATGATGAATTTCATGCTCCATGGCAAGCTGAAGGAGAGCCGCGCCGGTTATTTTTCTGCCGAAAGAGGCAGTCAGGTCAATTTCGCGGTTCAGCTGCTCTTCAGTCAGCTGTGACAGGATGTCTGTCGTTTTTTCAGTACATGCTTCAGCCAGTTTGACGAGGTCTGTTTCCGCTTCTTCTTTCGGTTTGTTCTGGATAGCTGACCCGTTTCCGTCGTTAATGACGTTTGCAAACATAAGAAAAGAATAAACGATGTGTTTTACAAGTTCCTGAGCGGACATTGATGTCTCTGCCGGCTTGTAGTCGTAATGCTCGCGGCTGATTTTTTCCGCCAGCTCAATCGTCACGTTTCGATGTGACAGAAAGTGGCTGACCAATTGATTTTGTGCTGTCATGTGAAAACCCCCATTTAATACAGAATAAAAGCTGCAAGGATATGCTATATCAACGGCACGGAAGAAACAAGCAATAAGCTTGTGATGGAGATAAATCGTTGCGGATATCCGAAATTCGACAATTGCGGTCTTTTTGCGTTCTTCTTTTTCTAGCAATTATGATAAAATATGACATATCTCGGTCATTCCAAAAGGGGGGATTTATTGAGGATGAAGCAGACTATTCCGTCCTCTTTTGTCGGGCTCAAAATTAATGAATGGTATACCCATATCCGGCAGTTTCACGTCCTTGAGGCGGAGCGCGTCAAACGTGAAGTAGAGAGAGAGATTGAGGATATGGAAGAAGATCAGGATCTGCTGCTGTATTATTCATTAATGGAATTCAGACACCGCGTCATGCTGGATTACATCAAGCCCTTAAAGGAGGACCCTTCTCAGCCTGAGTTTTCAGAATTATTGGAAGACATTGAAGGCAACCAGTATAAACTGACAGGACTGCTTGATTACTACTTTAATTTTTTTCGAGGAATGTACGAATTTAAACAGAAAATGTTCCTAAACGCCATGATGTATTACAAACGGGCTGAAAAAAACCTTGCACTCGTTTCTGATGACATCGAGAAAGCTGAGTTTGCTTTTAAAATGGCTGAGATTTTTTACAACCTGAAACAAACCTACGTCTCCATGAGTTATGCCGTTCAAGCCCTTGAAACGTACCAATCGTATGAGACGTACAACGTCCGCAGAATCCAATGTGAATTCGTTATTGCAGGGAATTATGATGACATGCAGTATCCAGAAAGAGCATTGCCCCACTTAGAACTTGCTTTAGATCTTGCAAAACAAGAAGGCAATCCCCGTCTTATCAGTTCAGCCTTATATAATCTCGGAAACTGTTACGAAAAAATGGGAGACCTCTCTAAAGCAGCCGAATATTTTGAGACATCCGTTTCCATTTGCAGGTCAGAAAAGTTCGATAATCTTCCGCATTCTATTTACTCATTAACACAGGTTCTTTATAAACAGAACACTACAGCCGAAGCAGAGAAGCAATATCGCCTCGGGCTCAGTATCGCCCGCGAATACAATGATGAATTGTTTGTCAATCTGTTCCAATTTTTGCATGCGTTATACGGCAAGGAAATGGATAACGCATCCGTCAGGCACACGTTTGATTTTCTGGAAGAACACATGCTGTATCCGTATGTGGAAGAATTGGCGCATGACGCTGCCAAATTTTACATGAAACACGGACAGCCTGAAAAAGCGCTCACGTTTTATGAAAAAATGGTGCACGCCCAAAAACAAATCCAGAGAGGAGATTGTCTATATGAAATCTAAACTGTTGTCAGGATTGCTGCTAGTTGCTGTCGGGTTCAGCTTTACACAGGTGATCGGCCATGAAAGCCATTTGGAAAACCAAGCGGACGGCACGTTCCATATTGCCGCACGCAACCAAACATAACATAAAGACCCTTCTTTGGAAGGGTCTTATTTTTTGCATGCGTATCCATTCCAATTTTATCCGAATGCAGGGTCGATATGCTCAAGTTATCTGTCCTACGAATGCCACCTATTGATGAAAAAGGCATAAGGAGAGATGAAGAGTGGGGATTGAAGTGAAAAAACGGCTCGTATCGGCTGATAAATATGCGTTAAAATGTCCGAATCCGATGACGCCGGAGTATATTACCATTCATAACACGGCAAACGACGCATCCGCCGCAAATGAAATCAGCTATATGACGGGAAACAGCGAATCAACGAGCTATCATTTTGCGGTTGATGACAAAGAAGTGATCCAGGGAATTCCGTTGGACCGGAATGCCTGGCATTCGGGAGACGGCACGAACGGCACCGGAAACCGAAAGTCGATTGCTATAGAAATCTGTTACAGCAAGTCAGGCGGCGAACGGTACAGAGCCGCAGAAGAACTGGCGATTGCGTTTGCGGCGCAGCTTTTGAAAGAACGGGGCTGGGGGATTGACAGAATCAGAAAGCATCAGGACTGGAACGGAAAGTACTGCCCGCACCGTATTTTGTCTGAAGGCCGCTGGGATGAAGTGAAGGCGAAGATTGAAAAGAAATTAAGCGGAAGTATGCCGGCGAAAAAAGCCTCTATTTCTTCTTCCGCCTCTGAATACCATGTGAAAAAAGGCGACACCTTATCGGAAATCGCCGCATCGCACGGTGTCAGCGTAAAATCGCTGCAAAGCATCAACCATATCACCGATCCGAATCACATTACAGTCGGACAAGTGATCAAGCTCGCTCAGACGGGTTCTTCTTCAAAAAGTCAGGCTGTGTCTTCATATCCGCTTCCATCCGGTGTGATCAAAGTGACGAAACCGCTGACGAAAGGGACAAACGTAAAACAAGTGCAAAACGCTTTATCCGCACTTTATTTTTATCCCGATAAAGGAGCAAAAAATCATGGGGCGGACGGCGTTTACGGCCCGAAAACGGCAAATGCCGTAAAACGTTTTCAATCCGTCAGCGGATTAACGGCAGACGGAATTTACGGCCCGAAAACGAAGGCGAAAATTGAAGAAAAACTGTAATCAAGAAAACGGAAGCTCCCCGGGCTTCCGTTTCTTCTTACATACAAACTGCGGCAAGAGCCTTTTGAATATCATAAATGCTTTCATCTTTTTTAAACTGCTTTGAGACAGCGGGAAGTTCCGCGCCTGAAATCCAAATTTTCAGCTCTGAATCAAGGTCAAAGCGGCCGGCGGTTTCTACGCTGAATCTGGAAATGCTCTTGTACGGAATGGATTGAATCTCCGTTTTCTTCCCCGTGAGTCCCTGTTTATCAACAAGAATAAGACGCTTATCCGTAAAGACAATGATATCTCGGACAAGCTTAAATGCGGCATTGACATTCTCGCCTTCCAGCAAAATACGGGCCAGTTCTGATTTTGCTTCAGCCGTCGATATTGTCGACGCATTGCCCAGCAATCCATTGATGAACCCCATGATATCTCCCCCCTGATACGTATTCTATCAAATCATACTATAAAAAGGTTTCCATTCCCAGATGAGTAGAGTAAACTGGTGCTGACTGGAAAAGGAGAGCATGTTACACATGAAAGATAGATATGACAGCTTCGCAGCTCTTTCCGCTGCTGAATCGGAATACAGAATTATTTATGAAGAAAAAGAGGGAAGTAAATGTATCGTTCTCGCACCCCACGGCGGCAGGATTGAGCCGGGTGTCAGTGAGCTGGTGCAGGCATTTTCTGACCAAAGCTCAATTTATTTATTTGAAGGGACGAAGCGGTGCGATAACCGTTCTCTCCACTTGACAAGCACACGCTTTGACGAGCCCCTGGCTTTAGAAAAAGTGACCGCCCATCATTACGCATTGGCTTTTCACGGGTATCATGATCTGAAAAAGGCAAATACACTCGTCGGGGGCGCGGATCTGGAAAAAGCAAGACTGATTTGTGATCTGCTGCGTGAAGCGGGATTTGATGCCGAGCTGACAGAGAAGAATGATCGGCTGGCAGGTGTAAATCCCGGCAACATTGTCAATCGGACAAAAAGGAAAATGGGGCTGCAATTGGAAGTGAGCACGGCGCAGAGACACGCGCTGTTCAGCAATTTTGGCTGCCGGGGAGAAAAATACACGCCAACCGATCTGTTTTTTCGGTATGTAGAAACCGTGAAGGCCGGTTTTTATGATAAATGAACAGGGGGCCCGTTCTTACATTCACTGGAGCTATGCGGCGCATGAAGTGCTTGGCGGGCAGCACGGTGATTACAGCGTCATGATGCAAAAACCTTTTCTCCGATCTCAAAATGATGACATTCTGCCGGCTGTGTTCTAAGCCGGCGGAGAATCGCTAATTTTCAATAAAATACGGCGTTTTTTCTTCAGCGGCATGCAAGTGTGTCTGTCCGCTTCCATAATACACATTCGGCCGCTTGTCGGATAACAGACAAGCGAGCCGCTTCTGAAATTGAATACCTGCTTTACGCCGTTCAAACAGCTCGAGCCTTTTTTCCGCAAATGATGCCGTCACCCGGAAAGCGGCTGCGATTAAAATAACGGCGTGGCTCCTCCGCTGGGGCAGCTCCATGTTTAACAGCATAAAGGTCGGCACACAGAAGTGGTACATAAAATGGTTGGCCTGAAATTCCTGCAGTTCCCTGAACAGCTTGTTCATATGAAAATGGTTCCCGGTATGCTTCAGCACATGGCACAGTTCGTGCGCAAAATCCTGCCATTGCTCTTCGGGTGACTTTTTTTGATTCAGGACGATGCTGTACATGCCGTCCCGCTTCAGCATCATACTGTGCGTATCTTCAAAATGAATCCAAATGTCAAGCTCCTTGGCAATCATCTGCATATCAATATGGAGAGGGGCGGTCATTCCCATGCGGCAATATAAGTTTTTGACGTATTCCTCAAGATGTGTTAAAAAATCGCCCAATTGAATACACCCTTTCGAACATATGTTCTTTTTTAAGCGAGAAAGAAAAGCCCTGATCGGACTTTGAATCAATTCCCTTTTCTTTTAAAAATAAACATTCAGCTTTTATATCGGCTGAACGTTAAGCAGTTTAAAGGAAAAGAGCGGATTATTTATGTTTCGGCCTGCGGTTTTTCTCTTTTTCTTTTAAATAATTAATGAATTCAATGGCCTGCTGCTTGCTTTCCGGGGAAAAGTCCTGCATGTCCCGATATGCGATCTGCAGGTCGGGATCGGCAAACATGTCTTCATCTGAAGGTTCTTTTCCAGTTAACAAATAATCAGTCGACACTTTGAAATAATCCGCAAGCTTTTGCAGCGTGTCGTAATCGGGTTCAGATCGGCCGTTTTCATAATGAGAATATCTGGCGCGCGAGACACCGATATGATTTGCGACTTCTTCCTGCGTTTTCTTACCTCTGAGACTCTTTAATCTTCCGCCTATCATCCGAAATGACCTCTCTTTTTTCAACACCCTAAGTTACTTATGATTATAGATACAAAATGTATCAAAAGAAAGGGATGATAAAAAAAGTATCAAAAAGGTCTTGATGATACGAAATGTATCGTATATAATCAACATCATAGAGATACAAAACGTATCAAAATACGATAAGAAATTGATCAGGAGGGTGAGAGATGCAGCCGATAATCATCCGTTTCAGCAGCAATCCGGCTGACCAGAGATGTTTAGGAAAAGCAGGCGGTTCGATATCTTTTACCGCTTGCGGACTACCGGTATTCCGATTTGATAACCGATTGCAGTATGAGCGCTATATACGTCTGAAGAAAAATGGAGACGTCCCTTATGAATCGTAAAAGCTACCCGTTTTTCATCTATTCCGGATTATTGAATTCTGAACATTATGACAAAATAGGGTCCGCCATTTGGCTGTTTTTATGGTTCATCAGCTCAACGACAAAGGAACATGTAAAAGACGGCATAAAGTGGGGGATCGTCCTCGGACATAAGCCCGTAAAAGCAAGAGAAATGGCCGATGTATTCGCGGTCAGCGAAAAAACCGTCAGGCGGTGGCTCGAGAGCTTGGAACAGCATGAGTATATCAAAACCGTCCGCGCCCCTTACGGACTCATCGTCTCCGTAAAGCACTCGAAAAGATTCACTCCGAAAAAGACATTAACCCGCCCGGAAGCAACTGACCGGACAATATCGGCGGATCACCGGGACAAAAATGTCCGGAGAGAAATAGATATAACAAAAAATCATACTGCTGAAGAAGCGATTAACGAAATTGCCGCCCATTTTATCAGATTAAGGTCTGCGCAGGAGGGGCGGAGCGTATACCCGTCGCCCCGGGATTATCAGGCCATCGCCCGGATTGTTTCCCTCGGTGCGTCAGCACAAGAAGCAATCAAATGGCTCGGCGAATGCTTTACCGCTTTTGAACAGCGGCGCACCTTTTCAGCTGAAACGATCAAGGCTTTCAGCTATTGCGCCAAGTTTATGGAAGACCGCTTGAATGCACGAATTGCGGGAAGGACAATCACAACAAAAAAAGAGAGGAATACGATACATGACAAAACGAACGATCGAGCAGATACTGGCCGACCTGAAAAACGGAAAACGTCCATTACTGGCGGACAGACCGGAAGAATCAGACGAAAGCCGCTTTGACTGCCCGCTCTGTAAAGATCAGGGCGGTTATCTCAAAAACCAGCTGGGAATGGAAGTGTGGGTGAAGTGCCGCTGCGCCGCCGAACGGAAAGTAGAACGCATTCTCGGCGCAAGTGAAATTACAGATGCCTTTCGGAAGCTGGATTTCAAAGGATTTATCACGCGGGGCAAGCCTCAGGCAGTCGTCGACGCATATGAGTGCGCCCTTGAATATGTTGAGAACTTCGACAAGATGAAAAACTGCCGGAAAAACAGCATTGCCCTTTTAGGGCGTCCGGGGTCGGGAAAAACCCATCTTTTGACCGCTCTCAGCAATTATGTCATGAGACAGAAGCAGACACCGGTGCTGTATTTTCCTTTTGTGGAGGGCTTTACGGATTTAAAAAATGATTTTGATCTGCTTGATGCAAAGCTTGGCCGTATGAAACAGGCGGATGTGCTTTTTATTGACGATCTGTTCAAGCCGCTGAACGGAAAACCCCGGGCGACCGATTGGCAGATTGAACAAATGTATGCCGTCGTGAATTACCGCTATTTAAATCATAAGCCGGTTCTTATCTCGAGCGAGCTGGCCTGTGACGGATTGGTGCAGGTTGATGAAGCCTTGGGCACAAGAATTTATGAGATGTGCAGCGATTATTTAGTCATCATTAACGGCAATTCATTTGACGTAAACCACAGATTAGAGGGGGCGAGATAATGTGTAAACTGTGCGGACCGAAGAAGGTCATTGTGACGGAAACGGGTTTCGGCGCTGTCTTTCACCCTTGCCCGAACTGCAAAACAGGCACTGATTTAACGCCGGTCATTAAACGGCTTGAACGAATGGTTCAAGACGCAAAAGCGAGGCTTGATGCACGTGTGTAAATATATCAAATGGCTTTTTTGCCTGCTGTTCAGGGCAAAACGGATAGAAAAGCAAATTGAAGCATGGCATGAGGCTGATGGAAAGTGAGGATCACCATTGCAAGAAAAAAACAGCCCCGCTCCATGGCGGGCCGTACACAGCGGAGAAGAAAAACCCATTTACATTTATTCCGCTTACAGCGAAGCGGATAAAGAGAAGTTCCCTTATTCAAACGGAAGGCTCATCGCGGCCGTTTTCAACTTAAGTTCATACTCACAGCAGATCAACGCGGCATTGATGGCGAAAGCCCCGGAACTCTTTGAGGCGGCCGAAACGGCTCTCCGCCTGCTCCGGGGAGAAAGTTCTGAAGAAAAAGAAGCGTTCATAAATGAGCTCGGAAGCCTCATACATGAAGTGAACATTTTGAAAAAGACGGAGGACGTAAAACATGAATCCTAAAAAACTGACTGACATTGAACATACAACATTAAAAAGCCAGCTGGAAGAAGGCAAGGTTCGGGTGATTATAGTAGACGGACTGAAGAAGGAAGCATGGCTCGCCGAAGCGCCGGAGCACGGCAAAACGCTTGTCGAAACGCGAAAAGGGGATCTGGCCCGGGTCGAATATGAAATCGGCTTTAAATTGAATTAATCGAAAAAAACAGAATACGTCCAAGACGGAAAGCCTGCGGACACTGATCAATCGCGCACATGCTGCGCATTGATTGGTGTCCTTTTTTGTTCCGAAAAAGAGGAGGATCTACATGGAAGACTTACTATTTGACTATAAACGCACGCTGAAAGAGACGAAAAAGTGGTACAAGCAGCTGGAGGAAGCCGATGAAACGGTGCTTACTTCAGAAGAACTGAAAGATAAAAAAATCATCAGAACGATTATTACAGATTTGGAATATGTCATCGAATGGCTTGAAAAAGGCCGGCAGCCCGGCATAAGAAGAGCGATAGACCGCAGAGACGCTTATCAGAGAATGCTCATTAAAGATCCGAGAATCATAGAAACCTATTCGCAGGCGCTGATGTTTGAACCGTCCGCAAATGTGACTGAAGAAGACAGAATCAGACTGCGGGACGCATTAGCCGTTTTAACGGATAGAGAAAAAGAAATGCTGCTGCTCCACAAAGCGGAATGCTTTTCGTATGAACGGATCGCCGCCTTGCTGAATGTAAAGAAATCAACCGTACAAACGACGGTCAAACGGGCGCTTCTGAAAATTCAAAAACAGCAGGAACAAAGAAATCAATCGCCTGCTTCATAAGTTGTCATACGTTTGCCACCTAGAAGTGAACAGACGATCACAAAAAGCGGCCCGATTAGAAGCCGCTTTTTATTATAGACAATCATGTCGGAGGTGGCGGTGATGCCGTAGCATGAAAAACGCAAAAAGAGAACAGGCATTTACAATCTATCAGTCTCATAAAGGCCGCATCACAAATCGCGCCCTTGCCGGCAAATCAGGCGTATCCGCAAGAACAATCGGCAGATGGAAAAAAGAAGGGCGCTGGGACGAGGCGCTTAATAAGAACGCGGAAAGCGGCGGAAAAAACAACCCGGGCGAAGGTGATGAGTTAAACGAACGCCAGCGGCTGTTTTGTCTTTATTATGTGAAAAGCTTTAACGCCACCCAATCTGCGATAAAAGCCGGGTATTCACCGGAAAGCGCGCATGTGACGGGAAGCAGGCTGTTAAAAAACGAAAAAGTCGCTAAAGAAATCAGCCGCATGAAAAAGGAAATGGTTAATAAAGTGTTTGTCGAAGCGATGGACGTTCTTCAAGTCTATGTGAAAATCGCTTTCGCCGACATTACCGATTATGTAACCTTCGGAAAAAAAGAGGTTCAGGCCTTCGGAAAATCAGGGCCGCTCTTTGACGAAAATGATAATCCGATTATGCAGGAGATCAGCTACGTTGACGTTAAAGATTCGCACCTTCTGGACGGAACCATCGTCACGGAAGCAAAACTAGGGAAAGAAGGCATTGCAATAAAGCTTGCCGACAAGATGAAGGCTCTTGAAAAGCTGTCCTTGTACTTTGACCTTTTCCCTGACCAATTTAAACAAAAAATCGAAAATGAAAAATTAAAGCTGGCACAGCAGAAGATGGAAAAAACAGAAGACAGCCAAAAGCCGATTGACATTGTCATTACGCGGAAAGAGGAACGGACATGATTGAAAAAGCGGTCAACCCGCGCTTTGAAGATTATTTGTTCAATTGGAATGAAACGTACCAATTTCTCGTCGGAGGCTACGGCTCGTCAAAAAGCTATCATACCGCGCTGAAAATCATCTTGAAGCTGCTTCGTGAAAAGCGGACGGCGCTTGTCGTGCGGGAAGTTTTCGATACGCACAGAGATTCTACTTTTGCCTTGTTTGAGGACATTATCGAAGAGCTTGAGCTGGGACATGCCGTAAAGGCCGTGTCATCACCGATGCAGCTGAGATTTTCAAACGGAAGCCGGATTATGTTTAAAGGGATGGACAACCCGGCCAAATTGAAATCCATTCATCATATTTCACTGATTTGGATTGAAGAATGCTCTGAAGTGAAATATGAAGGCTTTAAGGAGCTGATCGGGCGTCTGCGCCATCCCGAGCTTTCGCTTCATATGATATGCACCACAAATCCCGTCGGCACCTCCAATTGGACGTACCGGCATTTTTTTCGTGATGAGCAAAACAAACGGTTCGTATTGGATGATCAGACACTGTATGAAAAAGGCACCGTCGTTAAGGGAGATACGTATTATCACCATTCCACAGCGTGCGATAATCTGTTTTTGCCGAAAAGCTATATTAAGCAGCTGGACAGCTTACGGCATTACGATCCTGATTTGTACCGGATCGCCCGCAAAGGACGGTTCGGCGTCAACGGCATCCGCGTGTTTCCGCAGTTTCAGGTCATGGAGCACAACGAAGTAACGGAGCGGATTGCTTCCATCAGGCGCCCCCTGTTTCGGACCGGCATGGATTTCGGTTTTGAAGAGTCATACAATGCGGTCATCCGGCTAGCCGTCGATCCGGATCATAAAGATCTTTATATTTTCTGGGAGTATTACAAAAACAAAATGACCGATGATCAGACAGCTGAGGAGCTTCAAGAATTGGCGGATCAAAAAGAGCTGATCAAAGCGGATTCGGCTGAGCCGAAAAGCATCCAATATTTCCGCAGGCAGGGATTTTGCATGGTCGCGGCCAAAAAGTTTCCGGGCTCAAGACTTCAGTATACAAAAAAGCTGAAACGGTTCAAACATATCTATTGCTCAGACAGCTGTGAAAATACGATCCGCGAATTGCAGAACTTAACGTACGCAAAAAACAAAAACGGCGTTCTGTCGGAAGATGAGTTTTCAATTGATCCCCACACACTTTCAGCCATTTGGTATGCGCTGGATGACTATGACGCGGCGGATCTGAAAGATGCATCACAAAAACGGAGACGTCCGAATCGGGAAAGGAGGAGATAGGCGTTGCCTAACTATCAAAACGTTAGAGCCACCGTCTTTAAATCAAAAATGGCCGCGCCGCAGGCAAGGCAGATGAACGAAGATCAATTTGCCGATCTGTACGGCGAAGACATCATTTCACCGCCCTATAATCTCATTGAACTGAAAACAATCGCCGAATACTCGACGATTCTTCAGCAGTGCATTGACGCGTATCGGGTCAATATTACGGGTTTTGGGTTCGATGTGGAATATACCTTTGATGTAAATAGCCCAGATTGCTCACCGTCTAAAAAGGCCCGGGCCGAAAAAAACTGGATGAAGCTGGAGAGCTTTTACAAATGTCTTCATTTTGATGAATCGGCCGAGACGGTCCTCGGATATGCGATAGAAGACCGCGAAAAAACGGGCAACGGTTTTCTCGAAGTGCTTCGGGACGGCGCGGGAAAACCGGCGGGGATTGAATATCTGGATGTGAAACATATGCGCGTCTGCGGTGTGACTGATCCCGTTGAAGTTACATTTTCATATGAAGAAAACGGCGCATCCAAAACGATTAAAAGGCAAAAACGGTTCCGTAAATATGTTCAGATGCTGAACCGACGGAAAGTGTTTTTTAAGGAATACGGCGATCCCCGCATGATGGACATGAGAACCGGTGAATACGTAAAGACCCTGTCTGAAGAATACCGGGCAAATGAAGCCATTCACTTAAAAATCGGCAGCGGCACTTACGGCATTCCGCGCTGGGTCGGCAATATCGTCAATCTGTACGGCGCCCGGAAAGCGGAAGAACTGAATTTTATGTATTTCAAGCAGGGCCGTCACGTGCCGGCCGCCATTACGGTTGAAAACGGCATGCTGTCAGAAACCTCGTACAAAGAGCTTCAGGATTATATGAATGACCTGGAAGGGGTGGAAAACGCCCACAAATTTCTGCTGATTGAGGCGGAAGGCATTGCGAAGGAAAAAGACCTTCACGGAGGCGAAGACATTACGCCCGTGTCTGTGGAAATTAAATCACTTGCGGAAATTCTGCAGGATGATGCGCTGTTTCTTGAATATGACGACAGAAGCAGAAATAAACTCCGTTCCGCTTTCCGTCTCCCGCCGCTTTATACGGGAGAGGCGCAGGAATACAACAAAGCCACAGCCGATACGGCACGGAAAATAACGGAGGAGCAGGTGTTTCAGCCGGAGCGGAAAACGCTGATTAATAAGCTCAACACGTTATTTTTGCCTGAACTGGGTCTCCACGATGTACAGCTCACATTAAAAGGGCCTGATTTTCGCGATCCGCTTGAAATTGCGAAGGTGCTTACGCCATTTATTTCCGCCGGCGCGGTCTCTCCTAATGACCTCCGTGATCTGGCGGGAAGAGTGCTCGGCAAGACGCTTGAGGAATGGCCTGAAGAGTACTACAGCCGGCCGGTGCTGAAAGGGAAATAGGAGCAATCCTGAAAGGGGGTGAAAACATCTCGTGCCGAGAGAATTGAGAAATGCCGTCATCAGTTTTGTGAGCTATGTCGATAAGGCGGCGAACCAAACGGAATTCTTTTTTACAAAATCAGCCGGAGGCCTTCCGTCATTTGAAAAAAAGGTGCAGGTGTTTACAAAAAACGAATCGGATGAGCAGAAGCTTGTTTACGGCATCGTTTACGAGCCTGATGTCCCCGATGCACATGGCGATTATATGACGGCTGAAGAGATTGAAAAGGCCGCTCACGGTTTTTTGGCGGACGCCCGCAACATCGATACAAATCATAATTTTGAAGGCGGGACCGGCGAGGTGGTGGAGTCGTACGTCGCCCCGGATGACTTTGAAATCGGGAATGCTGTGATCCGGAAAGGATCTTGGGTGCTTGTCACCAAAGCTTCCGATGAAGTATGGGATCAGATTAAAGCCGGTATCATTACGGGCTACAGCATGGCGGGAACCGCTGACGTTTACGAAGAGCCGGCAGAAAAGCAAGCCGGCTTATTCGGCGCGGTCAAGCAATTTCTCGACCGTGACCGCAAATCAAGAAACCGCAAGGGAGAGGACTTGAACAAGATGAGAAAAGAAGACGTAAGAGAATCGATTGAACACGCGCTGCACCCGCTTTTAAAGCGGCTTGACAGTTTAGACCAGAACAACACGGAAGACAAGGACGGGGCGGCTGCGCCGTCTGATGAAGAAAAGCTGAAAACACTTGTTGAGGACATGCTGGCGCCGATTATTAAACGCATTGAAGCGCTTGAAAAAGTAAGAGGCGCATCAAAGCAGCCGGAAGAAGAGACGGGCGGCCAAGAGCCTGTTAAAAAATCCATTTGGAGCGGACTGCTTTAAGCCCAGTCAGAAGGAGGAACTGTAGAGTGAGAAATCAAGATATCATCAGAAAGGCGGAAATGTCACTTTCCGCTTTAAAAAGCGGCGGTTTAATGAACCCCGCACAAGCTTCAGCATTTATCCGCATGGTGCAGAACACGCCGACCATTTTCAGCGAATCGCGTGTGATTCAAATGGAAAATGACTCGCAGAAATTTGAAAAAATCGGTTTCGGCCAGCGGATTCTGCGTGCCGCTGAGGAAGGAAAAGCCTTAACTGACGATCAGCTGACCGTCCCGGCAACAAGTACGGTGCAGCTGAATACGAAAGAAGTCATTGCGGAAATTAATATCACCTATGACACGCTTGAAAACAATATTGAAAAAGACGGCCTGCAGCAGACGATCATGCAGATTTTGGCGGAGCGGGCGGCAGTCGATATTGAGGAGCTTGTCGTAAACGGCGATACATCTTCTTCTGATCCGTACTTGGCACAGCTTGACGGAATCCGTAAGCAGACTGTATCTCACGTCATTGACGGAAACGGGGAAGAGCTGTCCAGAGCCACATTTAAAAAAGGCTTAAAAGCCATTCCGGCAAAATATTTGCGACTGCCTCAGGAATTCAGATTTTACACATCTCAAGGCATGGAGATTGAATGGAAAGACCGTGTGGCTGACCGTCAGACCAATCTGGGAGATCTTGCGGTGCAGGGCGGTTTGTCTTCAGCATTCGGCGTTCCGGTCAAAGGAGTGTCCAATCTGCAGCCGTACTCAGTCGGAGAAGGTGATTCCCAGTACGATGCGTCTGACATCATTTTGACTCACCCGAAAAATATCATTCTCGGTTTTTCAAGAAATATCCGAATCGAAGTAGATAAAGATATTCGCAGCCGCAAATTTATTATCGTACTGACGGCTAAACTTGACAGCAAATTTGAAGAAGAAGATGCAAGCGCCAAAATCGTAAACGTTAAAGAATAAGACGGGGGTGGCAGTTATGTTAATTCAGCCGTCTGACGTTGTTTCATATTCAGTTTATGATCAAGTCAAAAACAGGCCGGAGCCGCTTCTTATACAGGACATTCTGGAGGCGGAGGCGGAGGCGGCCAGAATGGCGGGGCATTCGTTCACTGACCCTGTTTACTCACCGCTTCCCGAAAAGATTAAGCTTGCGTTATTAAAGCTTTCTCAATATTTTGCGCTGATCAACCAGAATGAAGCAGCCGCTTCCGCCTATCAATCTGAAAAGATAGGCGACTACTCGTATACGGTGGCAGGTGAAGGCGGAATCAGAAAACCGGCGGTGCACCATCTGCTCTGTGAATATATCACGCCGGGTTATTCTCCGGTTTCTGCACACGCAAAGGTGAGACCTTTATGAGCTACGAACGGCTGCTCACTGACAGATGCGATATTTATCATGAGACGGTGTCAGTTCCGAAGGCCGGACGCTTCGGGATTCCCGCCGAAAAGCTCCAGCCTGTCTTTTCTTATCCGGAAGTGCCCGATTATGAAGACGTGCCGTGTCTGTTTGTTGAAAAACAGCAGCAGCTTATTCAGCTTGAGCCTGATCATAAGGTATATCAGCGGTTTCTCGTTCATTTTCCGAAAGAGGCCGTTGTGCGTGTCAATGACAAAATCATTTGGGAAGGACAGGCGTATATTCTGGAAATGCCGAAGAAAGCAAGACAGCACCATTGGGAGGTTATCGCTGTGAGAGATGACAGACTATGAACATAAAAAACCTTGAACAATGGAATCGGTCGCTGCAAAAGGCATCATCCGGAGAATTTGCCCGTCAGGCAGGCGAATGGCTGGAACAGTCAGGAGAGGATTTTCTCGACTTGGTACGGGAGGAGCTTATTCATTCGGGCGGGATTGATACAGAAAGCCTGCTGTCTTCTTTCCGGAAAGGAGCGCAGGATCACGTATGGATCATTGAAAACGGGGGACTGACCCTTGAAATCGGCACCAATGTAGAGTATGCCTCATTCATAAATGACGGACATTGGACCGTCTCAGATGAAAATGTCAGATGGGTGCCCGGGTATTTTCAAGGCTCCCGGTTCATCTATGATCCGTCAGCTTCAACGGGAATGGCGCTCAAAAAACAGTGGATCAGCGGAAATGGGTTTTGGGACAAAGCCCTTCTTTTGTATGAAACACTCTTCGCCGAATCGCTGGACAAGCGTTTCAATCAGTGGCTTAACACGTTGGGGGGAGATATCGGATGAATCGCGAGACCGGTTCAATCGCCGCTTTTTTGTATCAGCAGTGCGGCGTGCCCGTATATGAAAATGAACTGCCTGAACAATTTCAGGTGCCGTCACTTTACATCCCGCCCCCGTATGCTTTTGACGAGAATGACACAGTCTCCACCTTTAAGAAGACATACAGTCTGAATGTGAAGCTGTTCCATGCCGACTCGGTGCAGGCCCTCTATGCAGCCGACGGGATCGCCGATGCGGTGAGAGAATCAAGACAGCTGATTCCGCTGCTTACGGAATCAGGGGAGGATACCGGTGATTTCGTCCGCATCAGCCGTATCGAAACAAGAGTCGGAGACAAAGGCGAGGCAGTGATCACCATCCGCTGGACGAGCCGCTACTACTATCAAAAACAAACATCTCCCGCACTGCGGGATGTGGACATTAACAGCGGGGTGAAACAAAAGTGAAACAATATAAAAAGAAAAACGCCGCAACGGCGGAACGAGCGGTTCTTTATGACACGGCGGATTTAACAAAGCACGCGAAGGGGCTTTTCGGCGTAAAACCCGAGATTCTCCAGGGGGCTTTATTCGGCGTGAAGCAAAAACAAATGACAAAAGCGCAAGCCAAGTCTTACATTGAAGCATTTTTAACCAAGGAGGTCATGCAATAATGAACGGCGGAACATTTACGCAAGGAAAAGAAAAAGAACGTGCCGGAATCTATTTTAACTTTAAAACAACCGCCCAGGAGCGGGTATCGATCGGTGAACGCGGGATTGTCGCCCTTCCCGTCGCATCCGGCTGGGGGGAAGCGAAAACATTCGTTTCCATTTCAAGCGTTGAGGATTTGAATAAAAAAGTGGGGCTCAGTATTGAAGATCCGTCACTGATTCTGCTTCGTGAGGCGAAAAAGAAAGCAAAAACCGTTTTGATGTACCGTCTGACAGAGGGAATCAGAGCGAGTGCAGATCTTTCGCAAGGTGTTAAAGCAACCGCTTTGTACGGGGGTTCAAAAGGAAATGACATCATCATCCGCATCAGTGAAAACGTCCTTGATCAGACCGCTTTCGATGTGACCACTTACATGGATGAAGCGGAAGTTGACAAACAAACGGTGAAAAAAGCCGAAGAATTAAAAGCAAACGGCTATGTCACATTTACGGGAACGGGCGAACTGTCGGCTTCCATCCCGCTGACAGGCACTGAGGAAGAATCCGGGGAAACGTTAAACCCGCAGGCAGGCATCCGTCTCGCGGGAGGAACTGATAAAGCACCGGTCAACTCAGACTATACGGATTTTTTAGCTGCGGCTGAAACGGAGAATTTCGATGTCATCGCTCTTCCTGTCGCGGAAAACGATCAGCTGAAAGCGACATTTGCCGCATTCATTAAACGCCTTCGCGATGGGCAGGGACAGAAAGTGCAAGGGGTGACCGCCCATTACAGCGGGGATTATGAAGGCATTATCAATGTGACTGAAGGTGTGCTGCTGGAAGACGGAACTGAGATTAAAGCTGAAGATGCGACCGCCTGGGTGGCAGGCGCAAGTGCCAGCGCCGCATTTAATCAATCCTTAACATTCGTTGAATACGAAGGCGCCGTCGATGTGCTGCACCGCCTGACTCATGATGAAGTGATCGAACGTCTTTCCAAAGGTGAATTCCTTTTCTCTTATGATGCCCGTGATAAGTCAGTCAGCGTTGAAAAAGATATCAACTCATTGGTGACATTTACGGCAGAGAAAAACAAAAAGTTCGCGAAAAACAAAATCGTCCGTGTGCTTGATGCGGTGAATAACGATTTGACACGTGAACTGAAAGCCTTAATTAAATCGAAAAAAGGCACCGGAAGCGATCTTCCTGCGACAAATGACGGCCTTCAATTCGTTAAAACGATGATTATTCAATATTTGACAACGCTCCAGGATGCGGGCGGCATCGCTAACTTTGATTCAGACAAAGACATTACAATCGGGCTGAATGAAGACCGCGACGGCTTTTTAATCGATCTCGCCGTACAGCCTGTGGATGCGGCAGAAAAATTCTACTTTAATGTGGAGGTAAACTAAGATGGCATTAAAAGCGCAAAACACGATTTCAGGAAAAGAAGGCCGTTTATTTCTCGACGGAGAAGAGATGGCGCATATTAAAACCTTTGAAGCAAACGTGGAAAAAAACAAATCAGAAGTAAACATCATGGGCCGCCGCATGACGGGACATAAAACAACAGGCGCCAACGGAACAGGCACGGCAACATTCTATAAGGTCACATCCAAATTCGCCGTCCTTATGATGGATTACGTCAAAAAAGGCAGCGACCCGTATTTTACGCTGCAAGCCGTTCTTGACGACAAATCATCAGGCCGCGGAACAGAACGCGTCACCCTGTATGACGTCAACTTTGATTCTGCAAAAATCGCCGGACTGGACGTAGACTCAGAAGCCCTCGAAGAAGAAGTGCCGTTTACCTTTGAAGATTTCGATGTGCCGGAAAAGCTTTCTGAAACGTTTTAATCAGAATCATTGTGAGTGAAACAGGCCTTTTACAGGCCTGTTTTTTTATAAAAAAAGAGTAAGGGAGTTTTCATCATGAGCGAAAAAAACGAACAAGTATATGATCTGTCATTCTTTATGCCGGGTAAAACAGTCGAGGCTGAGGAGATCCGGGTTCCGCTTTCAAAGCGTTTTGTCGATAAAAAAGGGAACATCGTGCCTTTTATTTTTAAAGCCATTACGACTGAGCGCATTGACGAACTGGAGAAGGAAAGCACGACATATAAAAATGTGAAGGGCAGAGGCCGCGTAAAAGACTTAGACAGCCAGCGCTTCTATGCGCGGATCGCGGTTGAATCTACGATTTACCCTGATTTCCGGTCTAAGGAGCTCCGCGACGCTTACAAAACGGCAGATCCGGTCGAGGTGGCAAAACGCGTTCTTTCAGTCGGCGGTGAGTATGCAAATTGGCTGAATAAAGCGATTGAGATCAATGGTTTTGAAGATGAATTAGAAGATCTGGAGCAAGAAGCAAAAAACTGATAAAAGATGGGAATAAGGAAGCCGTGTATCTCTATTACGCGATGCATGAGCTTCATTATTCTCCATCAGAACTGAAAGAGTTATATGAAGCACCGAGACATTTTAAGGCGCTGTTGTACGGTTTAATCGGTTACAAGCTGGACATTCTTGAAAAACAAGCGAAGAAAGGGGGAGCGACATCATGGCAAAGCTGACCGCCCGTTTTGAATTGGAAGATCGGGTTTCAAAGAAAATAAGGAAAATCCAAAATGGCTTCAGAGCGCTTGAGAAATACAGGAAAATGACAAAACGCCAAAGTGAAATTGATATACGCAAAGAGAGTAAATCTGTTTTAAGAACAATTGACCGCATCCAGCGCTCTATGAAAAGAAAGCTGGGCGCACAAATGATCTCTATTTCAGCTGAAGACGGAGCCAGTGCCGTCATTCAAAAGGTGCAAGCCCAATTAGCGGGTCTGCCTGCGTCTTTAACCGTTAAAATAGGAGCAAAAGACAGCGCGACAGCGGCATTTGAGAGATTGCGGGATCTGGCTGCCGGTTTTAAAGGATTTACCGTTTCACTGTATGCGTCAGACGAAGTGACTCCTGCCATGGAACGTATCAAACGCTACATGCAATCTGCGTTAAAGAACGGGTACTCTGTCACTATACGCGTCATAGATCACGTCATGAAAACAGTCGGCCGAATTTCAGCGGGGATTGATTCGCTGACGGGGAAAAACAATGTCATTCAATTATCGTTAAACGAAAAGGTGACAGCACAGCTGGCTGCAATGCAAAAGAATATGCCGGACGTCGGAAAAGCTTCTGCATCTGCTGCTCCTGCTTCGCCGCAAAATGATTTTTCAATGCTTGACTCCATTGCAGACACCTTCATGAAAAAAGTCAATGATATCGCATCCAAATTTTATCCGGAAACAATCATAGCGGAACTGGATAAATTCGCTGCAAGCTTTATGAAGAAAGCGGACGAAATCGCGAGCAAATTCAGCCCGGAGACAATATTAGCAGAGCTGGATAAGTTCACGACCTCATTCATGGGGAAAGTGGATGAAATCGCGAGCAAATTCAGCCCGGCAACGATATTAGCCGAGCTGGACAAGTTCACAACCTCATTCATGGGGAAAGCGGACGAGATTGCGAGCAAATTCAGCCCGGCAACAATATTAGCAGAGCTGGATAAGTTCACGACCTCATTCATGGGGAAAGCGGATGAAATCGCAAGCAAATTCAGCCCGGCAACGATATTAGCCGAGCTGGACAAGTTCACGACGTCATTCATGGGAAAAGTGGACGAGATTGCAAGCAAATTCAGCCCGGCAACGATATTAGCCGAACTGGACAAGTTCACGACGTCATTCATGGGAAAAGCGGACGAGATTGCAAGCAAATTCAGCCCGGAGACGATATTAGCAGAGCTGGATAAGTTCACGACCTCATTCATGGGAAAAGCGGACGAGATTGCGAGCAAATTCAGCCCGGAGACGATATTAGCAGAGCTGGACAAGTTCACGACGTCATTCATGGGAAAAGCGGACGAAATCGCGAGCAAATTCAGCCCGGCAACGATATTAGCAGAGCTGGACAAATTCGCTGATTCGTTTACGAAAAAGGTAGACGGGGTCGTGAGTAAATTCAGTCCGGAAGCCATATTGAAAGAACTGGATAAATTCACTGATTCATTTATGAAAAAGGTTGATGACGTTGTCAGCAAATTCAGTCCGGAGACCATATTGAAAGAGCTGGATCATTTTACTGATTCGTTTATGAAGAAAGTCGACGACGTTGTCGGTAAATTCAGTCCTGATAAGCTAATCGACCGCGCCGAACAATTTGTAAATGACACGATTGACCGAATTTCTGAGAAATTCGATTTTCTCAATCCGGATAAGATTCTGGAAAAAGTGGAGCAGTTTACTTCCTCACTGTTCGGAGGCATTGATAAAAAGTTCGGCAAGTTCAGCCCTGATGCGATCATCGAAAAAGCCGAGGCATTTGTTGATAAAATTGTCAGCAAGATTGCCAAGAAATTTGAGAAATTCAGCCCGGACAAAATCATCGAAAAAGCCGGGGAATTAATAGAAAAAATATTTTCAGGAATTGCTGAAAAATTAGGCAAACTCAATATCGGCGGATTATTAGGAGGCGGCACGAAAAAAGAAAAGAGTAAGGGGAGCCTTTCTGCCGGCGGCACCAACAGCCCGAAGCGTCCTGAGCTGACAAAGGGTCCGCAGCGCACGGGACCATCACCGAAATCTTCAGGAAGGTCAGCCAAAAAAACCGGCGGGGCTTTGGGGGGCTGCTGCTGCTGTACCGGAGTGACGAGGGGCAAAAGCAGTAAAGTCGAAGGGCGGAATAAATCTTCGAAAAGAGGTTCCTCCGTAAAGGAAAGCAAACAGGCATCCGTAAACACGCCGAAAACAAAAGGGGCAGGTAAAGGCATCGGCGGGCTTTTGAAAGGCTTAGGAGATTCAAAGGCGCTGAAAGGCGGTATGAAAGGGTTAAAAGGTGCCGCTAAAGGAATTCCCGGCATAGGTGAATTGTTATCACTTACTGATTTAGCCGGCATCAATAAAGATAATGCAGGAGAGAAGGTCGGCTCAGCAGGCGGCGGTCTTGCAGGAGCCGCGGCCGGAGCGGCAATCGGCAGCGTTGTTCCCGGAGTGGGCACATTAATCGGCGGCGCGGTAGGCGGCATCGCCGGCAGTTTAGGCGGTTCCGGCTTGGGAGAGGCCTTTGATTCAGGGGCTTTGAAAGACACATGGAATGATATTTCCGAAGCGGCGCAAAGTGCTTGGACAACAATACAAGATACTTGGGGAAGCGTTTCATCCTGGTTCATGGAAAATGTATGGACGCCGGTTTCATCAGCTGTCGCCGGAGTGGCGACAAGCATCTGGTCAAATATCGTGAATGCGTGGACGACGATTCAAGAGATTTTCAGCACGGTGTCATCCTGGTTCATGGAGAATGTATGGACGCCGGTTTCAACGGCTGTCGTCGGAGTGGCGACAAGCATCTGGTCAAATATCGTGAATGCATGGACGACGATTCAAGGTGTCTTCAGCACAGTATCCGGCTGGTTTATGAGCACTGTCTGGGAGCCCGTAAAATCGGCTGTCGTCGGAGTAGCGACGTCCATTTGGAGTAAAATCACAGGAGCTTGGGATAAAATTAAATCTGTTTTCAGTACGGTATCCGGCTGGTTCATGGATATTGTCTGGAACCCGGTGAAAAACATGGTGGAAAAAGTCGGAAAAGGAATATCAGACGCTTTCACGACTGCTTTAGATACGGTAAAGGATATATGGAAAGGGTTAAGCGGCTGGTTTGAGAAACATATAAAAGAACCTCTTGTAAAAGTGGGAACAGCCATATCAGATGCTTTTTCTGCAGCATTCGACTGGGTGAAAAAGATTTGGGATAAAACCGGCGGCAAATTGATTTCAGGCGTAATGGACTTTGTCACAGGAGGCGGCGGAGATAAAAAGAAAAAAACGGACAAAAACGCCACGGGCGGCTACATTACAAAGCCGACCATTTCCTGGATCGGTGAAGCCGGTAAAGAATTTGTCATCCCCGTCGACAACAATCGCGGCCGGGGGAAGATGCTGCTTTCACAAGCTGCGTCTAAGCTCGGCATGCGTGTTGTCGATGATATGGGTGCGGCTTCAACTCAATCTTCTGCTGTGCCGGCGGGAGCGGGCGGTGTTTCTTCTTCGGCGTCTGTATCGGCCGCTGCGTCTGTGGATGCTTCCGGATTTGCGGGGACGGCTTCATCACTCGGCAAACAGTTTACTGAAGGCTTTGACAGCGGAATCAGCAATAAAGCGGTGGACATGGACGGCTGGAAGGAGAAAAACATCGGAACGCCGTTTAACGCCCTTATTTCGTCTTCGCCCGATTACGGAAAGCAAGTCGCTGCGGGCTATGCCAAAGGTCAGAATACATCGCCGACGGGCACCGATTCGTTTTTAAAAACAAAGGTGAAAACACCTTATCAATCGGCGGTTAATCAATCGTCATCATGGGGCGCCGCCACAGTGAAAGGTTATTCGGCCGGACAGAATGCAAAAGATACGGGAACGTCGCAATACGTAAGCACACATATCAATAAACCGTTTGTTCAATCAAGAGATTCCGCGAACGGCTGGGGGTCAGGCCTGATCGGACACTTCGTATCAGGGATGACTGCAAAAGGAAGCGAAGTCAAACAGGCGGCCAAAGATATGGCCAAAAAAGTCGAGGACGCATTCAGGGAAGAGCTTGATATTCACTCTCCTTCCCGTGTCATGATGAGTCTCGGACGCTTTGCTTCAGTCGGCGTCGTCAAAGGTCTCAGCTCAGTTGACGTGAAAAAATATGCGGAAAAACAGGCAGGCTCGCTTGCAGCAGCCTTTTCCGGCATGGGTGCAGCGGGAGGAAGCGTCAAAGAATGGCTTTTGGCCGCAATGAAAGCAACCAATACGCCGATCAGCTGGCTACCGGGATTAATGACGATCGCACAGCATGAGTCAGGCGGCAACCCTAATTCCATTAATCTATGGGACAGCAACGCCAAAGCCGGACACCCGTCACAGGGGCTTATGCAGACGATTCCGAGCACCTTTGAAGATCACAAAGCGCCGGGCATGAATGATATCAGAAATCCAATCCACAACGCCGCTGCCGCTATCGGCTATATTAAAAGCCGATACGGCTCGATCAGCAATGTCCCCGGGATTAAAAGTATGGCTCATGGCGGCCCTTACGTCGGTTATGCCAATGGGGGTCTGATTACCAAGGAGCAGATCGCCCGTGTCGGCGAAGGGAACAAACGGGAGTGGATCATCCCTGAAGAGCGGGGCATCCGCGGCCGTTATCTGCTGCAAAAAGCGGCTCAGGCGCTCGGCATGGAAGTGTCCGATCCGTCCCGGACGGAACCGGCGGCGCTTTCAGCCGGCACGGTTTCCGCAGCCGTTAAAGGCGGCGGCCAAACCGTTCAAAAAACGGGAACAAAAGAAATTAAAATCGAATTCAGCGGCGATCAGCATTTCCATAACGGGCAGGACGCCGAGAGCCTAGCCGCCAAAATCAAACAGGCGCTGATTGATGAACTGCAAAAAGACATTTATACCGGAGCAAAGGGGGCCGTTGCTTTTGACTAAATCTGTTTACGAATTTTGGCTGTCTCAAGGGAAGGACAAGCTCCGGCTTCCCGTTCTCCCTGAAGCGATTGATATCGCAAACAGCGTGCAGAATGATTCCGTGAAAGTCACCGGACTTGGAGAGGTGACGTTTATCGAAGAACCGGGAGCGAAAGAAATTTCGTTCTCTTCTTTTTTTCCGAAACGGTACAGCCCGATTGCCGAATATCAAAGCATCCCTTCACCGGAAAAAGCCATTTCAGCCATTGAAGCATGGATGAAAGCGAAAAAACCCGTTCAGTTTTTGATTACAGGGACAAAAATCAATGTCACATGCAGCATTGAAAGCTTTAATTACAGCGAAGGTGACAATGAAATCGGCGCCCGGAATTTTGATATCGTACTGAAAGAATATAAAACCGCTTCGCCAAGAAAAATCAAACAAAAGAAAAAAACGAAAGCGAAGCGCCCGTCCAAAGCTTCACCCAAAACATATACCGTCAAAAAAGGGGATACGCTTTGGGACATCGCCGGCAAGTTTTACGGAAAACACACGGAGTGGCGGAAAATCTGGAACGCGAATAAAACCGCCATGATTAAGCGCAGCAAACGGAATATCCGGCAGCCGGGGCATTGGATCTTCCCGGGGCAGAAGCTGAAGATACCGCAATGAAACGGGTGAAAAGATGATTGAACTATTTGTCATAAAAGAAACGGAGTGGCTCGAGCTTGTCACAGAAAGCGTAACGCTGGAAGGACACAGATATCAGGCGCCCCGCTCCATCGAAGCGACGATTGTCGTAAAGCAGGGCAGCCAGACGTATTACGGCGTATCAGAAGGGGATACGGTTTTGTTCAAATGGAACGGAAAAGAGCTGTTCCGCGGCATTGTTTTTGCAAGAACGCCCGATGAGCATACCGTCGCCTTCACCGCATACGATATGCTCCAATACCTTGTGAAAAACCAGGACGTTTACGTGTTTTCCAACAAGCGCGCTGATCAAATATTAAAAAGGATCGCCAGCGATTTTCAAATTCCCGTCACATCCATTGCCAACACAGGCCATACCATTAAATCACTCGTTTTTAAAAATGATACAAGCCTTTACGATATGATGCTAAAAGCGTTAAAGCAGACAAAAAGCCAGACGGGGCGCAATTATCAGCTCTATTCAGAAAAAGGCAGGCTCGGCTTGCGTGAATGGCCGGAGCCGTCTGACATATGGGTGCTGGAAACAGGAGTTAATATTACAGGGTATCAATACAGCACCTCAATTGATGACACCGCAACCCGTGTCGTCATGCGGCTGCAAAAAGACAATAAAACGATAAAGGCTTCCGCCTCAGACAGCGCCGGCATGAAAACATTCGGCGTTTTGCAGTATACCGAAACGGTTTCTGACGACATTAACGAAGCC
Source organism: Bacillus sp. SYZHCR11 (assembly GCF_057196865.1). Classification (NCBI taxonomy): domain Bacteria; kingdom Bacillati; phylum Bacillota; class Bacilli; order Caryophanales; family Bacillaceae; genus Bacillus; species Bacillus sp. SYZHCR11. The sequence continues at coordinate 1,059,718 of NZ_JBXUND010000001.1, read as the reverse complement.
CAGCTGAAACAGCGCGCAAAAGTGAAGCAGGCTGAGAAAAAAGGCATTATGAAAGAGCTGAAAAATATACAGGCGATCGGTATTCCTGGGTTGGAAAGCGGATTGCCCGTCTATATTTCAATTCCGGAAATCGGGCTGAAGAAAACCTATTATGTAGATACGGACCGCCATGAATTCCAAGGAACAAAACATACCATGACGATTGACGTCACGGAGAAAAATTCACTTCCGGAGGGGACAGCCTGATGAGATTAAGTGATGCCATTAAACATTTAGCTGTCGGAGCGGTTGACGCTGAAGCGCCGGTGGAGCTGATGCCGGCCGAAGTGACCTCCGTTTCGCCGCTCGAGCTGAAACTGAAAGATCACGACAAACTTTTGATTCCGTCTGATGCACTCATTGTGCCGAAGCGGCTGAGATCCGGAGAAGATGATCAGCTCCAGGCGGGAGATCGGGTGATGACCGCCGCTTTAACAGGAGGACAGTCTTTCTTTGTACTGGACAAAATTTAACCGGCATCCGGACGGAGATATACGGGAATATCAGCCTATTAAAGCCGCTTCATCTGCCGAAGAGGGCTTTTTTACATGAACAAATCTAAAAGGAGCGGGTGCAATGGCCCTGACACCGGAAATCGAATTTGAAGATTTGGAGGATGCGAGTGAGGCCGTTGAGACTTCACAAACCTACCGAATTGACTTTGAAAACAACCGGATTACCAATGAACTGATAAACGGACTGGACGCAATCAGACAATTCGTCTATATCGCTCTTCACACAGAACGGTATTCATATTCGGTTTTCAGCCATGATATCGGAAACGAACTTCAGGAAGTGCTTTCAGATCAGAACACGACGGATGCTTATAAAAAAATGGAGATTCCAAGACTGATAGAAGAAGCCTTGCTGTATGATGACCGTATTTTGGCCGTTACCAATTTTGAGATTGAGAAAAAAGATGATGCCTTCATCGTCTCTTTTACCGTTGAAACTGATGAGGGCATGCTTGAGATAGAGGAGGTGCTGGGTGAGGATGTTTGAAGCTCAGACGTTTGACGACATTATGGACAGAATGCTGGCGCGCGTTACGGCGGATATTGATACGAGAGAAGGCAGCGTCATTTACAATGCGCTCGCGCCTGCGGCCGCTGAGCTCGCAAAGTCTTATATTTGGCTGGATACCGTGCTGGAGCTCGTGTTTTCCGATACGGCTCAGGGTGAATTTCTGGACAGGCGTGCTGCTGAGGCGGGAATTGAACGAACACCTGCCACTAAAGCGGTCAGAGCCGGAGAATTCACAGCGGGCATCACCATTCCGCCAGGCTCCCGTTTCTTCGTTGATAACCTGTATTTTCAATATACGGGGGATGGAACGCTTGAATGTGAAACAGCCGGTGAAGCGGGCAATGCCGGCATTTCGGGGCAGAACCTGCTGCCGCTTGATACGATACCCGGGCTTGAGAAAGCAGTCATGCGCGATATATTAATTCCCGGCCGTGAGGAAGAAGATGACAACAGCTTAAGGGCGCGCTATTTTACCCGTGTCCGCCGGGAGGCAGTCAGCGCAAATAAACAGCATTATAAACAATGGGCCGAAGAGGTTGACGGCGTCGGCAGGGCAAAAATCTTCCCGCTTTGGAACGGAGACGGAACGGTGAAAGTTGTCATCACAAATGCGAATTTGGAACCGGCATCAGATATTCTGATCAAAAAAGTAAAGGATTATATTGATCCGGACGAAGGGCAGGGAGAAGGACAGGCGCCGATCGGAGCGGCAGTAACGGTGGAAAGCGCCGTATGGAAAGAAATCGAAATCTCCGCTTCCGTGCTGCCTGAGCTGAACAGCTCGATCGATGACGTAAAAGCGGAGATTGAAAAAGGCGTACTGAATTTATTCAAGAAAATGGCCTTTGAAGAAAACACCGTCCGTTTATCACAAATTAACAACATCGTTTATAACTCGGCATCCGTCAGTGACTACGCCGATATTAAAATGAACGGTGCGGCAGAAAACCTCGTGCTCAGTGACGTGGAAATTCCTAAACTCAAAGAGGTGAAAATCCTTGAACAGACTCGATGAGATGACGGCGTACCTCCCGCCGTTTTTAACCCGATTAAAAGAGATGGCACAACTGCTTATGGCGGAAGCTCCTGAGTTTGAGCGGCAGAATAACGATATTTTCGATTTGACGGATCAGCTCTTTATCACGACGGCGACATGGGGGCTTGACCGCTGGGAAAAAATATTAAAAATACCGCGGGAATCAGGTGACACGGAGGATATGAGACGGCTCAGGCTGATCTCGAAGATGTCGAATATTCCGCCCATCACACATCAAGCGATTGAGCAGGCGCTAAACCGTTTTTTAAAACATCCGTCAGCTTATGTTCGGATGTTTCCGGGGCAGTATCGTTTTTATGCCGATATCGGGCTTGATGACCTGCAGCACATGAACGAGCTGATTGAAACGCTTGAAAAAATCAAACCCGCTCATTTGGCGTATACACTGAGAGCCGCATTAAACGAAACACTGGAAATCAAAGACCGGGTCATTCTCAACAATCGGAGATACCGAAAAGTCAGTGAACTGAAGGTCGGTTATTCCGTCACACTCAACAATAACGAGGTGGTCTTACCATGATATCAGCCGCTTACAGACAGCGTGCCGCAGCCGATCTGAAAAACAGGATCACAAAAGTGCTGTTAAACGGCAAAGAAACTCCGATTGCGGACATTTCCGTAAAAGATGCCGCAGTCACCGTTCTCACACGCAGGGAAGAAGACGTCAAACACATTGAAACCGTGCAGATGCTTGACGAAACAGGAAGCGTCATTACAGAACGAAAAACAAATTTAGATCTCAGCAATAACAGAACGCTTGATTTAAGATTTACCTTTGAGGTGGTGTAACGATGGCTTACGAAGAAAAAACAGACTGGCTTCCGGACGATCCGATTAATGAAGATGACGTCAACCGCTGGGAAAAAGGCATAAAAGACGCCCACACGGATCTGGCGGCCCATAAAAACGACATGAACAACCCGCACAAAACGACAAAGGCGCAAATCGGCCTCGGAAACGTGGACAATGTCCAGCAGGCAGCAAAGAAAGATTTTGACCGGCACAATCAAGATCTGGACCGGCATGTGACGAAAGAAGAGCGCCAGAAGTGGAATAACGGGCAATTGTCTAAAATCACAAAAGATGATGGCTCCGCTTTTATTAATATCTCTGACGGACAGGATTTTCATCAGACCGCTGCCAGCCAGAATAAGACCTTTACTTTCTCAGCAGCTGCAACCGGAATAAATACCCCGCCTAAACCGTCAGAGGGTATATACCTTTATTCTTCAAAGAATAACGGAGAGGCGGCCGCTTTCTCAGATGACGGGGGATTTTGGAGAAAAACGCTGAAAAACGGCATCTGGACGGAATGGATGCCATTTGAAACAGCTGCCGGAGCACAAGCAAAAGTAAATGAGCATGCCGACAAAACAGATCTTCATGTAACCAAGTCTGACAAAGACAAATGGAATGCAGGGCAGTTATTCAATCTGACTGACAATGACGGGAATGCTAAAACGGTAACAGAAACAAACTTAGACAATATAAAAACGTCCGGCATCTACTATATATCAGTTCAGCATACAGAAAATAAGCCTGCGGAATACGGACAATTAATTGTCATGCAAAGAACCCGCGGAGCATCACCGACTTTTGTCCAAATGTTTATAGACACAGTGACCGCCGGAAATCCCATATACGTCCGAAGTTTCAGCACTAAAGGCGTATGGTCGGAATGGAGCCAACAAGAAACAGATTCAGGCTCTCAAGCAAAAGTAGAGGCTCACGCCAATAAAAAAGACATTCATGTCACACAGGCGGATAAAGATATGTGGAACGGCGCACAGCTTTCGAAAATAACAAACGATAACGGCGGCTATCTTCTGACAATTGGTGATGATGATAACTTTCTTGAAAAAATCGTTAAAAACGGCAGGGCGTTCGGCACCTTTTATTCAACCGGCAAAGCGGCAAACAGTCCGAGCAACGCTTCAACCCGCGGCATGTTTCATTTTACCTCTCTTGACAGTGAGGGGAAAGGAACGTTTGGGTATGTCATTGCCGTCGATTATAAAAATAATATGTTCACGAACTATTTGGATTTGAACTTGGGCTGGCAGGGCTGGCGTCGCCTCGTTACTGAACTTGATACTGAGAATGTACCTTGGATAAATGTTCCTTATAAAAATGGCGCTAAATCAGGAGACAGGCCGCTTCAATACCGTAAAGTGGGAAACACCCTTCACCTGAACGGACACGTTCTTACGGACAGAGAAGTGGTATTCGGGAGTGTGCCGTCCTCTTGTGCGCCGGCCAAAGGCGTTGTGACAATGGTTGCAGCCAGCGGCACCACCGGTTACAGCAAATTTATAATCTATTCTAATGGAGATATGAAGCTGACGGGAATTATGGCCAATATAGAAAATAACGTGAACGGCTATTATATTGACCTTGTTTTGGCACTCACGTAAAGGAGCGAGAATATGAAATTAATATTTCCGTATGACAATGACAACATTTATACAGGCACTCCGGTTGAGCTTTATCCGGATTCTGAGACAGGAGATTATGTGATGCCGCCTAACGCTGCGGACTTACCGCCGGAAATAAACGGCGAAGGGATGTGGCGCCCATTTTTTGATGAAGAGAAACAAGAATGGGTGGAAACCGCTGACGAAGCATATAAAGAGAGCTTAAAAAAAGATACGGCTCCCGATTCAAACCAGCTTGCAGGCCTCGGCGGACAGCTGGCGAATGAGAAATTGGCCAGAAAAGCAGCCGAACAAGCGCAGCAGTCACTCGGCAGGCAATTAGCGTCTTTAAAACTGGAACTCTTAAACGTAAAAGGAGAATGAAAAAAATGAAAAAACTTAACTTTTGGGTTTACGCCTTGTTTTATGAGTGGGCCTCAACAGAAATGGTAAAACAGGCTATGGGCTATGATGACTGCTCTGCCGAAGATCTGGCTGAAGGGGTGGCTGCGAAGTATATCACGCCTGAGGAATTTCAAGAAATAACGGGTGAAACATACGAAAACTATAAAAATGCTGTGTCATAAGCCAAACGGCTTTTTTTATTTGTCATTTTTAATAAATGAGAACAGGAGGACGGCCGATGAAAAAGCATTCATTTGAATTTCCCGCCGATCAACTTGGCAGGCCCGGCGCCGTAAAAGCTTATCGCGGTAACAAAAACGATTATGTCACACCGGTTGCTGATTTGTCCGGAATGGCAGAGCTTCTTACCAATACGCCGCTAGAAGCGATTGAAGTCTACAGCCAATTCGGACAAGACCGTTTAGGAGCCGTCTTAATAAACAGAGCACAGGGGTGGGCTTATTCGGACCGCAGCGGAACTCTTTTTATCGAAGAGAGCGAGGATAACAATTCGTGGACAGCTTCACATTTTGTCGCAGTAAAAGGCGGAGTGCAGACCGCTTCGGGGTGGGTCAGCCTGACAAAAAGATATTACCGGTTCCGTTTTGAAAATGGAAATCAAAAGCAGTCCGAATTTGTTTTATACCAATCTGTCGGTACGGGCGGTGATATGGCATTTTCATATACAGACGTGATTTTTCATGAAAATGCAGCAGAGGCGGGCGAGGGAAGCATCTTCTCAGCAGGCGCTTGGAAAAAACTTCTCGTCGAAATCACCGGCACGGCTGAGTCGGGCCATGTCGCGTTTTGGGGGAGATCCATCTCGGGAAAAAATGTGCCGATCAGAGGAATCAGGTCTGATGACGGGACATCAGCCGCCGGTACGTCAGGCACAGAAGAAGTGTGGGCATTTGATATTGCCGGCTTTAAGGAAATCGTCATGGAAATCAAGAGCATTTCCGGCGGGAGCCTTTCTGTCAAAGGCACGGCATTTTCTTAAGAATGAAGCTTCCGAAGGGAGGTGAGAACAATGTAAGAGGAGGGAGCGGAAGTGCTTCTGGATGAACAAGCGGTGCAAAAAGAATTCGCAGGCATCAAAGGTGAACAAAAGGTGCTTGAACAGCGGGTAGCCGCATTAGAGCGGGTATCAGACCGGCAGGATCAGCAAATCATGACGCTGAATGAAAAACTGAACAAAATTGACGAAAACACAACATGGATTAAGCGGACCATTACAGGAGCGATCGTGACAGCAATCTGCACGGGCGTCATTGGCGGAGCCATCGCCATCATGTACAATCTGCTGCAAAAGTAAGGGGGAAACCGATATGAAATTCGCGGACAAAGGCACGGTCGTCAGGACGGTGCTTCTTTTGCTTGCTTTATTGAATCAAACTTTGCTGATGTTCGGCAAATCGCCGCTGAATATTCAGGAGGACCAGGTCAGCCAGCTTGCAGATACGCTGTATGCCGCCGGGTCGGCCGTTTTTACAATCATAACGACTGCCGCCGCCTGGTTTAAAAACAATTATGTTACAGCAAAAGGGAAAAAACAGCAGGCTTTATTAAAAATAAACAATTTATCGAAATAGGAGAGATGAGAATATGGTGAAAATCACACAGGATTTTATCCCGGCAGGAAACAATAACCGCCCAGGCTATGCAATGACACCGATTTACATTACGGTGCACAATACAGCCAATACCGCAGTCGGAGCTAACGCCAAAAGTCACGCAAGCTATGTGAAAAATCCCGATACACCGACAAGCTGGCATTTCACAGTCGATGATACGGAAATTTATCAGCATCTTCCGCTGAACGAAAACGGCTGGCATGCCGGTGACGGAAACGGGGACGGCAACCGTAAATCCATCGGTATTGAAATTTGTGAAAACGCAGACGGCAACTTTTCGCAGGCCGTGGCAAACGCCCAATGGCTCATCCGCACATTAATGACGTCGCACGGCATCCCGCTTGCGAATGTCGTTGCGCACAAGCATTGGTCAGGAAAGCTTTGTCCGAGAAGACTGCTGGATACATGGGATGAGTTTAAAGCGGGAATCGGTTCTGGGGAAAGACAGACGTATACCGTCCAAAAAGGAGATACGCTGTCGGCGATCGCGCGGAAATTCGGCGTCAGCGTGGCCGATCTGCAGAAATGGAATAACATCGCTGACCCGAACTTGATTAAAGTCGGACAAGTGCTGATCGTCAGCCCGCCGGTTGAAGCACTGTATTCTCTTCCGGATGAGGTGATCAAGCTGACAGAGCCGTACACGTCCGGTGAAAAGGTATACCAGGTGCAAAACGCGCTCGCCGCGCTTTATTTCTATCCTGAAAAAGGAGCTGTCAATAACGGCATTGACGGTATCTACGGTCCGGAAACGGCAGATGCCGTGGCCCGCTTCCAATCTGTAAACGGACTGACGTCTGACGGCGTCTACGGTCCCGCTGTAAAAGCGAAAATTCTGATGCAGCTTTAACAAAAAAAAGCTGAGTCCCGTTCACATTGCGGGATTCAGCCTTTTTTCTTTTTTAACCGGTTCAATAACCCGAGATTCCTCGCCCGCATCCTCAGCGAATAAGCGGAAAGCCCGAAGCGTCCGTAATCCACAAACTTTACGCGTCTGACAATTTTCTTCACATCATCACCTGTCGCATCTCTTTGTTGGTTTTATTATATGAAAGATATGGAAAAAAGGAATAAGGACAAGAGCCGTGTCTCCTGTCCTTAGTGTAATCAAGCTTTTTTTTGTTTATACTTGTCAATCAGCCGCTCGTTTTCTTTGAAAATTCTGGCGGTATGAGGGCTGACCTGGTAACTTGCGATACTTGTCATTGAACGTTTTTTAAACATTTTGAACGGTTTCGCTCTTTGTTCCGGCTGCCCGTTTTGAAATGCCTGCTCCATTTAACCGTCACCTTCCTCTTCTATTGGCAGCATTAAATCATAAATGCTCGTTAGCGATGTGAAAAGCAAATAATCGAATTCCGTCAACAGGTTTTCCGACGTGAGTTTGATCACGTAATGGCGGTCCTGGACTGTAAACGGAATAAGCACAAGCCTGCCTTTTTGATCATAGTAGACGTCTTTACGGTTAAGACGGGACTGAACGTCCGCCGCATCAGGCATATGCTCCGTCAAGCGGTCCTTATCCGATTGTGCGGAATACTCGCACAAGGAAGCCGTGACATTCATTTTTTCTCCATAAGCGGCCAGCAGTCTGCTGATGCCTTCCGCATAAGCTTCTGTACTTCCATAATATACATGGATCGGTTCATTTTTCAACAGATATTGATAGGTTTTCAGTTTTTCAAGATAGGAGTGAAGCATTTCGTTATTTTCTTCTAAAATTTCCCGCGTATCCGTCTCTAATTCATTGCCGGCGAGCTTTTTGATATACGCGCTCAAAAAGATAAACGCATCAATAAGGGCAAAGCAGACGGCAACAATCAAATATTGTCTCCATGCGGCAAAGAGCGATTCGGGATCATATGTCCAATAGACCATGGCGCCTACTACAAATAGTAAATACCACGTTTTACGGATGGCAAACATTTTTTCTTTTACCTTTGCTTCATACCGCCAGGATGCGTACACATATAAAATGAGTGCGGCCGCCATCGTCCACACCATGATCTGAAAAAACAAAAGCATGAGCATCCCTCACAATTCGAAAAATGGTCTGCTATGTTCATTCTATGTCATGACATCATTTTCCTGTCACAAAAAAACCGCTTCTGTAAAGAAGCGGATGTCATCAGAAAAAGAGATCTAAGATGAAAAAGGCGATGGCGCCGAGTGTACCTGCAATCGGCAGGGTGATGACCCATGTAATAAGCATCCGTTTAGCCGTTCCCCAGTTTACGCCTTTTACGCGGTGGGAAGCGCCCACACCGAGAATGGAAGACGAAATGACGTGCGTCGTGCTGACAGGGAGATGAATAAACGTGGCCCCGAAAATAATGGCTGCGCCGGTTAAGTCGGCAGATACGCCGTTTACCGGACGGATTTTCATAATTTTTCCGCCGACGGTTTTAATGATTTTCCAGCCGCCGATGGATGTGCCGAGACCCATTGCCAGGGCGCAAGAGAGCTGCACCCAAAAAGGAATGGCATCACTTTTATGTAAATTGGCCGTCATAAGCGCCATCGTAATGATACCCATCGCTTTTTGCGCGTCGTTTGTTCCGTGTGTATAGGATTGAATGGCAGCCGTCAAAATCTGCACTCTGCGGAAGCGTTTATTTGTTTTCGCCAGATTGCTGTCTTTAAAAATCAGCTTCACGATCGAATATACGATAAAGCCGAGAACAAAGGCGATAATCGGCGATAAAATAAGTGCTTCGATAATCTTAATGAACCCTTTATAATTAAGCGTCGCAAAACCTGACGCTGCAATGGCCGCTCCGGCGATCGCTCCGATAATCGCATGTGAAGAGCTGCTCGGAATGCCGAAATACCATGTGATCAAGTTCCAGGCGATTGCGGCGAGTAGAGCCGCCAGAATGACAACTGACCCGTTGTCTAATGTATAAGGATTCACAATGTCCTTCGTAATGGTTTTCGCCACACCGGTAAATGTCATCGCTCCGAGAAAGTTCATGATGGCGGCCATGACGATTGCGTGCCGCGGCTTCAGCGCTTTTGTCGAAACTGAGGTGGCGATTGCGTTTGCGGTATCGTGAAATCCGTTAATGAAGTCAAATACCAAAGCGCATATGACAATTAATATCGTTAAAAGTAATAGAGTATCCATTATAACCCCTCGTTACGCGTTTTTCATAATAATGGTTTCAAGGTTATTGGCAACGCTTTGGCAAGAGTCGGCAATTTCCTCAAGCGTTTCGTAAATCTCGCGGTACTGAATCACTTTAATCGGATCGGTTTCTGTGCCGAACAGATTTTTTAATGATTTACGGTGCAGGTTATCACAGCTGTGCTCGTATTCCTTAATTTTAATGGCGTGAGGGTGAATGTCCTTCAATCGGTTTTCTGCAAGCAGCTCAATCGTGATTAAAATTTCCTTCGCGCACTCTCTGATGTATCCGCTGAACTTATCGATATGCTCATCTGAAGAAGTGATCGAGAAAATCTCCATCATTGCTGAAAAATGTTCGATTCCGTCAAGCACGTCATCGAGGCTGTTTGTCAGCTCAAGGATGTCTTCACGTTCAATGGGAGTGATAAAAGCTTTGTTCAGCTCTTTAATCATGACATGAACATGATTATCTCCTTTTGTTTCAAACTCTTTTAACGTATCGGCAAATTCCTTTAAAGTCGTCTGGTTCGTCACTTTAAAGTTGACAAAGTATTCTGCGGTTTCGTCTATGTTTTTTGCGATTTCTGTTAAAAGGAGTGAGAACTTATCTTTTTTTCTTTTTATCATTAAAAACCCTCCATTGTTTGAATGAGACAATGCACACATCAAATTATTATATAGCCTTTTGTCGAAAAAAAACAGATAAAGTCGAAAAAAACGCCTCTTGATTTTTTCGTAAAAACGTGTCTCATCCTGTTTTTCTTATGTTACCCACTTCGCCAAAAAAACGTAACATACTTCGAATTCAGACATCTTGCTTAAAAAGTATAACAAAAGATGTGAATTTGCTGTCAACTTTTGCACGTGATTTTGCCAGAAAAAAAACGGCTCCCGTAAAAGGAACCGTTTTTGTCAGTTTTTTCTGCCGTTTTTCAGCCAAAAATAAAGCGGCAGCCCGGCGAGGCCGATCAAGAGGGACAGCGCGCAGCTCAGTGTATCTGTAATGATCGTGCTGATCAGCACAAACAGTGAACCCGCGATGGCCAAAACAGGAATGATCGGATACAAAGGCACGCTGTAGGCGCGCGGTTTTCCGCCGCTTTTTTTTCTGAGGATAAACACGGCGAAAAAAGCCATGACGTAAAAAATATAAATCATGAAAATAGAGATCTCAGACAGCTTATCGGGATTGCTGGCGATCATGAAAATAATGGCCAGCGCGATCTGAAATGACACGGCAATCCACGGGGTGCGGAATGTCGGATGCACCCGCGAAATCTGTCCGGCAAACGGCAGCTGTTTCCGTTCCGCCATCGCAAACGAGACACGCGGAAAAGCGAGAATCTTTCCGTTTAAACAGCCGAAGATGCTGACGATGATTCCGACGCTGATCAATTTTCCCCCGATGTCGCCAAACAGCATTCCGGCAGCGGTGCCGGTCGCATTTTCACCGAGTTTGACGATGTCGGTCGCAGGAAGAATGTGCAGCAGCGCAAAGTTAATGAAAAGATAAATGGCGGTGACGACCAAGAGTCCGCCCGTCATCGCTCTTGGGAGCAGCTTTTCCGGATTTTTCATTTCGCCGCCGAGTGCCGCAAGCAGAATCCATCCGTCATAAGCAAACAAGGTGGCCAGTATGGCGGCGCCGAAATTCATTTCCGACATGCTGCTTGTGACGGCTGTGAAAATATGCTGATCGCCTTTCCAAAGGCCGAACACGATCATGCAGATAATCGGAATCAATTTGCCGACAGTCGTAATTCCCTGTACGATGCCGCCATATTTCGTTCCGATAATGTTAATGATGCTTAAAAATAAAACGGCTGAAATCCCGATTAATTTAGACCAGCCGGAATCCCAATTGAACAAGTGCGCCATCAAAGAGCCGAAATACAAGCCGATTGCTCCGATAATGGCGGGGCCGTAAATGATAATTTGAACCCATCCGCACAAAAAGCCCCAAAATTCGCCGTACACTTCTTCCAGATATGTATAAAGTCCGCCCGTTTTCGGAATCTGAGTGCCGATTTCCGCAACGGTCAAGCCGCCGGCAAGCGTCAAAATGCCTCCTAACAGCCACGCGATAAGCGCGGTTTTCGCATCACCGGAGTAGGCAAGCACGGCGCCTGGTTTCATAAATACGCCGGAACCGATGATGGTGCCGATAACAAGTGAGAGGGCGATGGTAAGGCCGATCTCTTTTTTAAGTCCATTCTCTTCAATCTGCATATCCTTTCCCTCCAGATGTAAAATCGTTATGCTGAAAAAACTATTTTCCATATTGTAAACCCTAATTGCTGAAACACGAATAAAATAAATTTTCTGATTTTGGTGTTTTGCCTAAAAGATAAAGGTTTATGCTTTTGAGAAGGAAAAAATACTGTTTTAAAAGCGAACATTAATGGTTTTTTTAATATCAAAAGTTCGTTATTTTGAGAGCGGCAGTCTGCAGACCGTCTATGAAGCAGATGGGTTGACTTTACGATCCGGATAACATAAATTGTATATATAAAATATCTCGAAATCGAGATAATTGACTGGAGGATAACATAATGAAAGTTAATGGAATACACCATGTATCAGCATTGACGGCTGATGCGCAGAAAAATTTAGATTTTTATCGAAATATCCTGGGGCTGAAGCTTGTGAAAAAATCGGTAAACCAGGATGAACCGACGATGTATCACTTATTTTACGGTGATGAATCAGCCAATCCGGGATCGGAATTGACGTTTTTCGAGATTCCGCGGATCGCGCCGTTCCATGCGGGGACAAACAGTATTTCTTCAATCGGCCTGCGTGTTCCGGATGCACAAGCGCTTCAATATTGGAAAAAACGATTTGAAGAGCATCAGGTCTCTCACGGTGAGATCGTGAAAATAGCGGGCAGGGACACACTCGCTTTTCAGGATCATGAAGGACAGCGGCTTGTGCTGACAGCTGACGAAAAAGGAAAAGACATCGGTGAAGCGGTGAAGCAAAGCGGCGTACCGGAAGAATATTCTTTCCGCGGTCTTGGTCCCGTTGAATTGACCGTCCCGTATGCAGAATTGACGCTGCGTGTGTTAACCGATGTGCTGGGCTTCACTGAAATCGGGAAAGAAACACATGAAGACCGGGGCGCGGTTACGGTGCTCGAATCCGGAAACGGTGGCGCGCGTACAGAAGTCCATCTCATTGAAAGAAACGATCTTCCGCGCGAGCGTCCTGGAAAAGGCAGCGTGCACCATGTGGCCTTCCGTGTTCAGAATGAGGAGGAGCTTGCTTTATGGCACCGCATCATTACGAAAGAAGGTTTCAGCAACTCAGGCATTGTAGAGCGTTATTATTTCAAAGCGCTGTACTTCCGGGAACCGAACGGAATTCTGTTTGAATTGTCAACGGACGGTCCGGGATTTATGGTTGATGAAAAACCTGAAGAGCTAGGCAAAACGGTTGCGCTCCCTCCTTATCTCGAACACCGCCGTTCTGAAATAGAAGCGCGGCTGAAACCGATTCAGTAAATCAGAAATAATGAAAGATGCCTTCCGGCTTGACGGGGGCATTTTTTTTTGCTTTTTTACCCGTTTTGTCATTCTTTTTACCTATTTGTAAACGGCAAAATAATTGTCTTTGTTTATTAATAAATTTTTCACATTTGGTTGTTACACTTGTTCAAAGTTAAACAAAAGGAGTGAAAACACAGGTGAATATGAAAAAACGCGAGATAGACGCAGTCTTAATCCTCATTTTACTCGCTTCCGCATTCTTGAATATGTACAACATCTGGAATGACGATACGGTGAATCCTTATTACACCGCAGCGGTAACGAGTATGCTTCAAAGCTTTCATAATTTCTTTTACGCTTCATTTGACGCAGCCGGATTTATCACGGTAGATAAACCGCCTGTTACATACCAGATTCAAACGATCAGCGCGCTGATATTCGGTATGCACGGGTGGAGTGTCATCCTGCCTCAGGCATTGGCGGGGGTAGGTTCAGTTCTATTCATGTACTTATTAATAAAGCCGACGTTCGGAAAAACGGCGGCGCGCATCGCTTCGTTTGTCATGGCGTGTACACCGATTGCTGTAGCCGTAGCGCGCACAAACAATGTCGATGCTTTACTGGTCTTTTTCCTCTTGTTCGCCACATGGCTTCTCTTTAAAGCGATTCGAAAAGGAAAACTGATCTGGCTTTTGGCGGCATTTTTTGTCGTCGGAGTAGGCTTTAACACAAAAATGCTTCAGGCTTATATGATCTTACCGGCCTTCTTGCTGTTCTATATGATGGCGGCAAATACCGCGATTAAGAAAAAAATCATTTCACTGGTAAGCGCGCTGGCCGTATTAGCAGCCGTTTCATTGTCATGGCCGCTCATTGTTGACAATATTCCTGCCGGCAAAAGGCCATATGTCGGAAGCAGCCAGACAAACTCCGTATTGGAATTGGCTTTCGGATATAACGGGATTCAGCGGCTGACGGGGCAAAGTTCCGGCGGCGGCCAGGGCGGGCCCGACGGAAACGCATCGAGAGAGATGTCTTCTTCCGGCGGTTCTTCACAAATGCAAAAACCGCCCGGCCAGTCAGCAAGCGGAGACAAATCACAAACCGGCAGTATGACGGCACCTCCATCTAACGGACAAATGCCAAGCGGCGGTCAAGGAGGCCCTCCAAGCGGCGGAGACGGCGGCAAAGGCGGTCCTGGCGGAGGGAAAAGCGGTACAGGCACCGGCTCGAAAATGCAGTCAGGGTCAGGAATGTTCGGTACGGGAACACCCGGTCCGCTGAGACTCTTCCAACAAGAATTATCTGATCAGATCAGCTGGCTCCTGCCGTTTGCGATTTTTGGACTGGCCGGTTTATTGATCGCCGGAGCGAGAGAAAGAAGAAGATTATCAGCAGAACAGAAGGAAACGATCTTTTGGGCAGCGTGGCTTGTGCCGATTGCCGGATTCTTCAGTGTGGCGGAATTTTTCCACCATTATTATCTCATTATGCTGGCGCCTCCGATTGCTGCTCTTACCGGTGCGGGATGGGTCGCCCTCGTTCATCTGTACCGCAAGCAGGCGGGATGGAAAACTTGGCTATTGCCGGCCGCTATTCTTGTGACAACCGGATTTGAGCTGTTTATCCTTAGAAACTACAATGATCAAATCGGCGCAGGCTGGAGCATCGGAGCAGGCGTTCTCGGCGCAGTGGCGGCAATCGCCCTGTTCGTATTCAAACAGCGCCAAAAACCGCTCAGTTACTATGTTTCACTTGCAGCCCTTCTCGTCTTGATGGTGATGCCGATTTATTGGGCGAGCACACCGCTTCTGTACGGAGGCAACAGCTCATTGCCTGAAACAGGCCCTCAGCTTGCGTCAGCAGGCGGAAAAGGCATGGGAATGGATAACGCATCTGTCAATACAAAACTGATCAACTATTTAGAGAAACATAACGCCGGAGCGGATTATCTATTTGCTGCAACCGATTCCAACACAGCTGCGCCTTACATTATAAAAACGAAAAAAGCGGTCATGGCGATCGGCGGATTCAGCGGGTCTGACCCGGCCATTACGCTGACTCAATTTAAAAAGCTCGTAAAAGAAGGGAAAGTAAAATACTTCTTAACATCCGGAATGGGAAAAGGCGGAAACAACGATATTGTTGAATGGGTTGAGAAAAACGGAAAGAAAGTATCTTCATACAAATGGCAATCAAGCACAGATCAGAAAACGAAAAATCATGATGCAGCTGATACAAAAAGCAGCAAGGCCGCGGGTAAAAACAGCCGAATGAGCGGCGGGCCGGGCGGAATGAATCAGTCAGCTTCACTATACGAACTTCAATCTGATGAATAGGAGGAAAAAACATGAGCAGACATATTCAATATTCAATAGTCGTCCCGGTTTATAACGAGGAACTCGTCATTCAGACAACCTATCAGCGCCTGAAAGAAGTCATGGATCAAACAAAAGAGCATTATGAATTGATCTTTGTCAATGATGGGAGCAAAGACCGCAGTATTGAGATTTTAAGAGAGCAAAGTCTGATTGATCCGAGAGTGAAAATTATTGATTTTTCCAGAAACTTCGGACATCAGATCGCGATTACAGCGGGTATGGATTATGCAGAGGGGAATGCAATCGCCGTCATTGACGCCGATTTGCAGGACCCTCCTGAATTAATCCTTGATATGATTGAGCAGTGGAAAGAAGGCTACGATGTGGTGTACGCCGTCAGAACGAAACGAAAGGGAGAAACCTTTTTCAAGAAACAGACGGCCTCTCTGTTTTACCGGCTGCTGCGGAGCGTGACTGATATTGATATTCCGCTCGACACCGGGGATTTCCGCCTGCTGGACAGAAAAGTCTGTGATGAGATGAAAAGATTAAAAGAAAAAAATCCTTTTGTCAGAGGACTCGTCAGCTGGGTCGGCTTTAAGCAGACTGCTGTAGAATATGAACGAGATGAGCGGCTTGCGGGGGAAACGAAATACCCGCTTAAAAAAATGCTGAAGCTTTCCATGGACGGGATCACAACGTTCTCTCATAAACCGCTCAAGGCGGCAAGCTATGCGGGAATGCTCATGTCCGGAGCGGGTTTTCTCTATATGTTTATCGTTTTATACATGAAGCTTTTTACAGACAGCACCATTACGGGCTGGTCCTCTCTGATTGTGATACAGCTGTTATTCAGCGGCATCGTTTTATTAATGCTCGGAATGATCGGCGAATATATCGGAAGAATTTATGACGAAGCAAAAGACCGTCCGCTCTATATCGTGCAAAAAGCGTACGGCATGAAAAACGAAAAGATTTATCGGGACCAGCATATGTCTTAACAAACACCCTGTCCGGCCAGCGGACAGGGTGTTTTTATGTAAAATAAAAACCGCGGGATGACAGAATGTCCCGCGGCTTTTTTCATTCATCTGCGGCCGGTCTGCGTGTGCAGAGCGCGCATGATCAGTCCGGTTCCCGAAAGGTTCAGTAAAATGCTTGCACCAAGCGTCATTCCCCAAGCAGCGTTTTGCTGAGGAAGCTGAATGCTCAGCTGGAGCAAGATCAGGCCGGTAACGACCAGCAAAAGTCCGGTTTGTTTCATGTGTATGTATCCTCCTTTGTACACTGAGTCATACGGCTGATCCAGGCCTAAAGTTTCATCTGTATATAAAAAATCCAAGGCGGCTGCCTTGGATTTTTGTTAAGAAGATGTTTCTTCTTTTTGAGTCAGTTTCATTTTTTTCGTCATTTCCTTGCCGTTTCTGATAATCTTCACGTCAACGGTGCTGCCGACTTTCGTATTCTTGTAGAGAATATTGCGAAGTTCGCTGCCCGTGTCAGTTTCTTTCCCTTTTAAGCTGATAATGATGTCTTCTGCTTTTAATCCGGCTTTGGCTGCAGGTGATCCCTGCGCCACTTCGCGAATATAAACGCCTTTATTCAGCTGTTTGCCGAAGAGGCCGAGTGTGCCTTCCTGATAGTTTTGCGGCACTTGTTCCAAGTCGATCATGCTCACGCCGATATAAGGGCGCTCCACCTGTCCTTTCGTGAGAAGCTCTTCGGCAATCGGTTTTACATCGTTGCTCGGAATCGCAAAGCCGATGCCTTCTACATCATTTTCACTGATTTTCATGCTGTTGATGCCGATGATTTTGCCGTCTGTATTCAAGAGCGGTCCGCCGCTGTTTCCGGGATTGATGGCGGCATCGGTTTGGATGACGTTGATGCTTGACTCACCGGCTGACGTAGAGATCGAGACGGTTCTGTTTAAGCCGCTCACGATGCCCTGTGTGACGGTGCGGGAAAGGTCTTTTCCGAGCGGATCACCGATGGCGATGACGGATTCACCCGTTCTGAGAGCGGATGAGCTGCCGAAGCTTGCCGTTTTTGTTACGTGTTTATCACTGATTTCTAATACGGCCAAGTCCGTCAGCGAATCACGGCCGACGAGTTTAGCTGTTACATCGGTGCCGTCATATAATGACACTTTAAGGGAAGAGGCGCCTTCGACCACGTGGTTATTCGTAATGATATACGCTTTGCCGTTTGCTTTCTTAAAAATAACGCCTGAACCCGATCCCGTTTCCGCATCATCACCCGATGCATTAGAGTTTGAATCCGAGCTTGATCCGAATCCGAATAAATCGGAACTGCTTTGCTGCTTCTGCAGATTGGTGATTCCGACGATCGCCGGTGAAATGTCTTCCACCATATTCGAAATGCTGCTTGAATTTGCCGATGAGCTGTTTGCCGATTTGCCGCTGTCTGATTCAGAAGATGTCTGCTTGGCGGTTACCGATGACGTTTCCTGAGCGGGAGCCGGATTGGAAGTATCTTGAGTCTGATGGTCTCCAAGCGGCGTAAATGTATAGATGCCGAGGGCGAGCCCTCCGCCGATCACTCCGCCGAGAAGCGGTCTGAACCAGCCGAAGCTTCGTTTTTTCTTGTCCTCGTCCGGCGCGGAATATCCGGCCGGCTGCGGGTTTTCTTTTACTAAAAGGACTTCCTGTTCTTTTTGGTCTGTCCGATTTTCATCACGATAGTTATCCATCATGTTCACTCCGTTTCTCTATTTCATCATAGCATGATTTGCCTATTATTACTGACTCCATCTTAAACAAAAAGTGTGGGATAATAATGAAAAGATTGTGGGAAATTGTGAAAAAGACGAAATCGGACGGCGGCGCTTTATATTGACAATTTCCATCGGATTTGAAATAATAATGAGATATTATGTTCAATCCTTCACATGAAAAGATATAAAAAATTCTGTCAAGCTAATGGGGGAAATCTGTTAGCTTTTTCACTTTGTCAAATAGTAAGAAAGGAGCTGTCAAATGAAAGAAAAACATCACTGGATCATTTCTCTGCTTGCTGTGCTGGCTGTCGGGCCGGGGCTGATGTCGAATACCGCTCTTTCGGCTGTCCAAAGCCTTGTCCGGCAGACGGTCGGCGGGGAAAACTTTGACTCTTTTCATCCGATTATTATCGGTAATATGGCATTTGCCTTATTCGTGCCGGCGGGGCCGTATTTAAGAAAAAGATTCGGCTCCCGGCCTGTCTATATGATTTCGATGGCCGCGGGTGTCATCGGAGCGCTGCTTGCTGCTGTGACAAATGATATTTATCCGCTCGCCGCGGGCCGTTTTTTACAGGGAGCTGCGGCGGGCACTATGCTGATGATTATGATTCCGATGCTGGTGCTTTCGTTTCCGATTGAACGCCGGAATTACGCCTTATTTGTGTTAATCGGCGGATTTTACGGGTCTGTCATTATGGGGACCGTTTTAGGCACGGCGGCGGCAAGCGCCGGCCATTGGCATTGGCTGTTCGGCATTTTTGGCCTGCTGTCTTTTTTCGGCCTCATTTTCAGTTATATGTGGCTGCGGGATGACGCTCATAAAAATACTGAAAAATCTCCATTTGACGGCATCGGTTTTCTGTTAGCGGGTGGATCAGCCGTGCTGACCGCCTATACTTTTATTCATCTGCCGAAATGGGGCTTTTCATCATGGCAGACATTGGCGGGATTTGGAGGAAGCATCGTCATTCTGCTGATCCTGCTGATTATGCAGTACAGAAACGAACATGCGCTGATTTCGATTAAACTTATGCTGATTCCAAAGCCGATTTTGGGTGTTTTCATGATCGCTGCGGGCAGTATTTCCATAGCGGTCAGTCTTTCTGCATTTCACGGGGAGCTTCAGACCGCATATCACATGTCACAAACTCAACTGATATTCTTATATGCGAGCCTTTTGGGAGGCGTGGCCATCGCCGCTGTTATCAGTGCATTAGCATATGATAAAGTCGGCCCGGGCATGCTAGGCATAACAGGCTCTGTTATACTGGTGTTCGTGAATTTCCAATGGATGACGGCGGATCATCGTATACCCCTTATTTTATTTGCGGCGCTTTTCGTGATGCTGGCGGCCGGGACAGGGCTTATCGTAGCAGCCGGACTGATGGGCGCCGCGTTGGGCGGACCGCTTCCGGAACTGGTGAAACGCATGACGGCCGTTCAGTTTTTAAGGCTGTTCATTTATATGGGCGCACCTGTTTTAATAGGGTATTTTACGAAAAGAGATGCTTCCGGCATGCTTCGGGGCGCGCGCGGCACACAATCGCCGCATGACCTGCTGATGGGGACATACAGCGATTTGTTTCTTATTGCTTTCATCTTAAGCTTGCTTTTAGTGTGTTTATCATTTGTCATGAATGCGACCGGCATGGGACATAAGCTGGCGCATAAACCGCATGCCGTCCGTAAGCAGGCGGCTGAAGAGCCTTCGCTGCAGGCTCCTGGACCGATCAGGCATCAGGTCATTCCCGATCGCGAATACAGAAGTGCGGTCAGACAGTTTCGGGGTCACCCTATAAACAAAAACGGTATGTAACTTTTTCTATCAGCAAACCCTTTTCCCGGTGAAAAGGGTTTGTTTTTTCCCATAATGGCAGAATGGTATATTGCATGTTTCATCCTTTTTTAATATAATTTGTTAGAATATTCATAATTTAATATCGAAATTTTAAGTAAAAAAGGAGGCATTACATGAAACTGTATCTATCTGTGGATATGGAAGGGATTTCCGGACTGCCTGATGAAACATTTGTCAATTCCAGCATGCACAATTATGAGCGCGGCAGGGTTCTGATGACCGAAGAAGCAAACTGGTGCATCGCAGAAGCGTTTAATAACGGATGCACGGAAGTGACCGTGAATGACAGCCACTCAAAGATGAATAATCTGCTCGCGGAAAAACTTCACCCTGAGGCAGAGCTGATTACGGGGGATGTCAAGCCGTTTTCCATGATGCAGGGGCTTGATGAATCGTATTCAGGTGTGATGTTTATCGGCTATCATGCGAGAGCGTCGATGCCGGGCGTCATGTCGCACAGCATGATATTCGGCGTCCGCCACTTTTACATAAATGATAAGCCTGTCGGTGAACTGGGGTTAAATGCCTATCTCGCCGGATTTTACGATGTCCCGGTCATCATGGCTGCCGGAGATGATTGCGCCGCAAAAGAGGCGGAGGAGCTGATCCCGAATGTGACGACTGCCGCCGTCAAACAAACCATTTCAAGAACTGCGGTCAAATGCTTGTCCCCTCAAAAAGCCGGACGGCTCCTGACGGAAAAAACAGCCTATGCGCTCAAAAATAAAGATAAGGTCAAACCGCTGACTCCGCCTGAAAGACCTGTATTAGGCATTGAATTTGCCAATTACGGACAGGCTGAATGGGCCCATTTAATGCCGGGCACAGAAATCATCCCGGGAACGACAATCGTTCAATTTCAGGCAAAAGACATGCCGGAAGCCTATCAGGCCATGCTCGTCATGACAGAACTCGCCATGAGAACAACATTCTGTTAAAGGGGTGAACGGCATTGCTGCGGTATTTTATCAAACGTTTTATCGCCATGATGATGACCGTCCTCGTCATCACCACTCTGACATTTGTCATGATGAAAGTGATACCCGGCTCGCCTTTTAACGAAGAGCGGGGCACAAACGAAGCGGTCCAGCGAAATCTTGAATCCTACTACCATCTGAACGAACCTCTTATCACTCAATACGCCATCTATCTAAAATCCATTCTTACCTTTGATTTCGGTCCTTCAATCAAAAAACCGTCAGACAGTGTAAACGCCATGCTTGAACGCGGTTTTCCGGTCTCCTTCGAGCTTGGGATAACGGCGATCATCATCGCTGTGATTTCCGGACTCGCGCTCGGCATAACGGCCGCTCTCAGGCGCGGCGGCTTTCTCGATTATGCGGCCATGAGCCTTGCGGTGCTCGGGATTTCCATTCCGAATTTTATAATGGCTACGCTGCTGATTCAGCAATTTGCGGTTCATCTGAAATGGTTTCCGGCAGCTACCTGGACGAGTCCCGTTCACATGGTTCTGCCGACTGTTGCGCTTGCCGTCGGTCCCATGGCCATTATCGCGCGGCTGACAAGATCAAGCATGGCCGAAGTGCTGACTCAGGATTACATCCGCACGGCAAAAGCAAAGGGGCTTTCTCCCGTCAAAATTGTGATCAAACACGCATTGAAAAACGCTCTTATGCCTGTTGTGACAGTGCTCGGGACGCTTGCCGCAAGTATTTTAACGGGCAGTTTCGTCATCGAGAAAATTTTTGCCATACCGGGAATGGGCAAATATTTCGTAGAAAGCATCAATCAGCGCGATTACCCGGTCATCATGGGAACGACCGTATTTTACAGTGTGATTCTGATCGTCCTGCTGTTTCTGGTTGATTTGGCATACGGCCTGTTAGACCCGCGCATAAAACTTCATAAGAAAGGGTGATCCTGATGAATCTCCCGCAAGAAACGGTAAAACACACAGAAGTGCCTGATGACTGGTTTCAGCCGGGCGCGGAAGGAAAGGGTGAAACCGAGTCGGTCAAGCGTCCGAGCCTGTCTTACAGTCAGGATGCGTGGCGGCGGCTTAAAAAGAACAAATTGGCGATGGCCGGACTTGTGATATTATGCTGCCTGTTTCTAGCGGCTGTGTTCGGCCCGCTGATATCACCGCACAGCGTGACAAGGCAGACGCTCGCCGAGCAGAATCTTCCGCCGTCTTTTTCACACTGGTTCGGAACCGATGAACTTGGCCGGGACGTGTTTACAAGAACGTGGTACGGAGCGAGGATCTCTTTATTTGTCGGTGTGATGGCGGCGCTGATCGACTTTTTGATCGGCGTTATCTACGGAGGCGTCGCCGGCTACAAAGGGGGCCGGACAGACAGCGCCATGATGAGAATCATCGAGGTTCTCTACGGTTTGCCTTATCTGCTCGTTGTCATTTTGTTAATGGTGCTGATGGGGCCGGGGCTCAGTTCCATTATAGTCGCTCTGACAGTGACGGGATGGGTCGGCATGGCGCGGATTGTGAGAGGGCAGGTGCTGAGGATGAAGCATGATGAACACGTATTGGCATCGAAAACATTTGGAGCGAAAACATTTCGGATCATTAAGAAAAATCTGCTGCCGAATACGATGGGAGCCATTATTGTCCAAATGACGCTGACGGTGCCGGCGGCGATTTTTGCGGAATCATTTTTAAGTTTTCTCGGACTCGGCATTCAGGCGCCGTTTGCAAGCTGGGGAGTCATGGCAAATGACGGGCTGCCGGCGATTTTATCAGGCCATTGGTGGCGGCTGTTTTTTCCCGCTTTTTTCATTTCCTTAACGATGTACGCGTTTAACGTGCTTGGAGACGGCTTGCAGGACGCGTTAGACCCGAAACTGAGGAGGTAGGAAAAATGGCGCAGCAAGTTCTTTCCGTTCAAAATCTGCATGTTACTTTTTCAACATACGGAGGCACTGTAAAAGCCGTCAGAGGCGTCAGCTTCGATTTATATAAAGGTGAAACGTTTGCGATCGTCGGTGAATCGGGATGCGGAAAAAGCGTGACGTCACAAGCCGTGATGGGTCTTCTTCCGAAACATTCGGCAAAGATTGAATCCGGAAGCATACAATTTAAACAGAAAGACCTTTGCCGAATGTCGGATCGGGAAATGCGGGGAATCCGGGGGCGCGATATTTCTATGATCTTTCAGGACCCGATGACGGCGCTCAATCCGACTTTGACCATAGGGGATCAGCTCTCAGAAGCGCTGTTGGAACACCGCGCCATGACAAGAAAACAAGCTGAATCCGAGGTTCTCGCCATGCTGGATCTGGTCGGTATCCCGGACTCGAAATCCCGCCTGAAGCAGTACCCCCACCAATTAAGCGGGGGCATGCGGCAGCGGATCGTGATCGCGATGGCTCTGATCTGCGAGCCGGAAATTATGATCGCCGATGAACCGACAACGGCTCTTGATGTGACAATTCAAGCACAAATCCTTGAATTATTTAAGAAGATTCAAAGAAAAACAGGCGTGTCTATTATTCTGATCACCCATGATCTCGGCGTCGTCGCTCAGACCGCCGACAGAGTCGCCGTCATGTATGCGGGGAAAATCGCCGAAATCGGCACGAGGCATGATATTTTTTACCATCCGGCTCATCCATACACAAAGGGGCTGCTTCGTTCAGTGCCGCGGCTGGATATGGAAGATAGTGAGCTTTCGCCGATTGACGGGACGCCGCCTGATTTATTCGATCCGCCGCCGGGCTGCCCGTTTGCCGCCCGCTGTCCGGACAGGATGATCGTCTGTGAAAAGGTATACCCGGCAACAACCGTGAAATCCAAAAGCCATATCGTCAACTGCTGGCTTCAGGATCACCGTGCAGAGCGGCTGAAGCAGCAGCTGACTGCAGCAGAGGAAAAAGGGGGATTGAAATGAAAAAGAGATGGGCGATTGGTGTGATTGCTGTTGTTTCGTTTGCTCTGATGGGCTGTACAGCCAATGAACAGGCGGGGACAGAACCCGGCAAAGCAAAAGAACAGGGGGGTGAGACGGTGCTGCGGCTCAATAACGAAAATGAGCCGACCTCACTTGATCCGCCGATCGGATTTAATAATGTTTCCTGGCAGCCGTTGAATAACATCATGGAAGGATTGACGAGGCTCGGAAAAGATAATAAGCCCGAACCGGCCATGGCGGAAAGCTGGAAGGTGTCCGCTGATAAGCTGACATATACCTTCAATATCCGAGATAACGCCGAATGGACAAATGGCGATCCCGTCACGGCGGAAGACTTCGTGTACGCCTGGAAGCGGATGCTCGATCCGAAAACGGGCGCATCTTCCGCTTTTCTCGGCTATATGATCAAAGGCGGAGAAGAATTTAACAGCGGAAAAGGCAAACAAGAAGACGTGAAAGTCACGGCAAAGGATAAAAAAACGCTTGTCGTCACATTGGCGGCCCCGCAGGATTATTTTTTGAGCGTCGTGTCCAATCCG
The DNA here is from genome assembly GCF_057196865.1 of Bacillus sp. SYZHCR11. Taxonomy (NCBI): domain Bacteria; kingdom Bacillati; phylum Bacillota; class Bacilli; order Caryophanales; family Bacillaceae; genus Bacillus; species Bacillus sp. SYZHCR11. Next base: position 1,035,177 of record NZ_JBXUND010000001.1, on the reverse strand, counting down.
GCGTATTTCCCGATTAATGAGAAGGTCGCCAAGGCTGATCCGAAATGGTTCACTGAAGCAAAAACTTTTGTCGGCAACGGGCCGTTCAAACTGACGGAATGGAAGCATGACGACAGCATGACGATGGTCAAAAACGAGACGTATTGGGATAAAAAGACGGTAAAACTGGATAAAGTGACATGGGCGATGGTCAGTGACCGGAATACCGACTATCAGATGTTCCAGTCGGGGGATTTGGATACCGCCTTTGTGCCGGCAGAGCTGAGCGAACAGCTGATGGGAGGAAAAAATGTCCGCACGTGGGATCAGGCCGGACTCTATTTCTATCGTTTTAACGTTAAAATGGAACCGTTTCAAAATGAAAAGATCAGAAAAGCGTTCGCGGCAGCGATTGATCAGAAAGAAATCACGGATTATGTGACCAAAAACAGTGAAAAGCCGGCACATGCCTTTGTATCCCCGGGATTTACTCAGCCTGACGGGAAAGATTTCCGCGAAGCGGGCGGCAGTTTACTAACTCCGGATGAATCAGAAGCCAAAAAACTGCTGGAAAAAGGCATGGCAGAAGAGCATTATGACAAGCTGCCCGCCGTTACATTGACATACAGCACAAAACCGGAGCATAAGAAAATAGCGGAAGCGATTCAGCAGAAGCTCAAAAGTGTGCTCGGTATAGACGTTAAGCTCGCCAATATGGAATGGAACGTCTTTTTAGAAGAGCAGAAAGGACTGAAGTTCCAGTTCTCTCAAAGCTCATTTTTACCGGATTACGCAGATCCGATCAGTTTTCTTGAGGCTTTCCAAACGGATAATTCCATGAACCGCACCGGCTGGGGCAGCGCGGCATACGACGGCTGCATCAAGCAGGCAAAACAGGAAGCCGATGCCAAAAAACGTTTTGCGCTCATGCATAAAGCGGAAAAGCTGCTCATGAACGAGGCTCCGATCATTCCGATTTACTTTTACAATCAGGTGCATCTGCAGAACAGCGGCGTGAAGGGCATTGTCCGGCACCCCGTCGGTTACATTGATCTGAAATGGGCGGAAAAGTCCTGATCTTACAGCGGAAACATATGCCGCTCTTTTGCCGTTAAAGGAGCGGCGTGTTTCACTTTTCAATCCGGAAAGGAGATTGAAAAAGTCATGAACCATAAACCGAAAGCACTGCAAAAAGGCGACACGGTCGGTGTGATTGCACCCGCAAGCCCGCCTGAGAGCGGGACGCTGCAAACCGCGCTGCTGTTTTTAGAGAATGAGCTTGGCCTTCAAGTGAAACTCGGCCGGGCGCTGAAGACCCGTCACGGCTATTTGGCGGGAGAAGACCGGGCGCGCCTCAATGATCTCCATGACATGTTTAGTGATCAGAATGTCAAAGCGGTGATATGCGCGTGCGGAGGATTCGGCACGGGCCGCATTGCCGCCGACATCGATTTCGGCTTAATCCGCCGCAATCCGAAAATTTTCTGGGGATACAGCGATATTACGTTTTTACATACCGCCATTCATCAAAATACGGGGCTCGTCACATTTCACGGCCCGATGCTGAGCACGGATGTCGGGCTTGAAGATGCTGAACCCCTGACAAAAGCGTCGTATCATCAGCTTTTTACTGAAACGGAATTCACCTATACGGAGGACATTTCTCCGCTGGAGGTGCTGACAGGCGGAAGGGCCGAGGGAGAGCTTGCGGGCGGCAATCTGTCGCTCATTACGTCCACACTCGGCACGCCGTTTGAAATTGATACGAAAGACAAATTGCTGTTTATCGAGGATATTGATGAGGAGCCGTATCAAATCGACAGGATGCTGAATCAATTAAAGATGGCCGGAAAACTGTCAGACGCAGCCGGAATACTGGTCTGTGATTTTCACCAATGCGAACCGAAGCATAAAGAAAAGTCGCTTACTTTAGAGCAAGTGCTGAACGATTACATTGTCAAATCAGGGAAGCCTGCGCTCAAAGGCTTTAAAATCGGCCATTGTTCACCGAGCTTCGCCGTTCCGATCGGAGCCCGCGCGGTTATGGATACGGCAGCCAAAGCGGTAACGATTGAATCAGGGGTTTCCGGAAGGGAGTGATCAGGCGTGAGGATTACAGATATTCAAACGGGACGGATGTCCGTGCCGCTGAAAAAGCCGTTTAAGACCGCTTTGCGCACGGTTTACAATGCTGAATCGGTCATTGTGAAGCTCACATTTGACAACGGTCTGACCGGCTGGGGCGAGGCGCCGCCGACGGTTGTCATTACAGGCGACAGCACGGACGGTATTGAAAGCGCCGTCCGCGATGTGCTGAAGCCCGCTCTCTTGGGGCGGAGCCTTTCCGGCATAGAAGCTGTTTTGTATGATATCAGCCGGCTGTTGGAAAGAAATCAAAGCGCAAAAGCCGCGGTGGATATGGCTGTATATGACGGATGGGCGCAAATGCACGGACAGCCGCTTTACCGGCTTCTCGGAGGCTATCGGAATACACTGGAAACAGATTTTACCGTCAGCGTCAATTCTCCTGAGGAGATGGCGGGGGATGCAGACCGCTATGTGAACAAAGGATTTCATATTTTAAAGATAAAAGTCGGCATAGGTGACATATCGGACGATGTTGCCCGGATTCAGGCGATCAGATCACGTGTCGGCGGAAACGTCAAACTGAGATTGGACGCCAACCAAGGCTGGACGCCGAAAGAAGCCGTGACTGCGATCCGAAAGATGGAAGACGCCGGCCTCGGCATTGAGCTGGTCGAGCAGCCTGTTCATAAAGACGATATCGCCGGGCTGAAGCAGGTCACCGATGCCGTAGACACGCCGATTATGGCGGATGAGAGCGTCTTTACTCCCCGTCAGGCCTTTTGCGTGCTGCAGACGAGAAGCGCCGATTTAATCAATATTAAGCTGATGAAAGCGGGCGGCATAAAGCAGGCGGAAACAATCAATGCGATGGCCGAAACGTGCGGCGTGGAATGCATGGTCGGCAGCATGATTGAGACCAAGCTCGGCATCACCGCCGCGGCTCATTTTGCCGCGGGCAAACGGAATGTGACAAGGTTTGATTTTGATGCGCCGCTTATGCTGAAAGATGATTTGATTAAAGGCGGCATCACATACAGCGGCAGTCAGATTACAATTCCCGATGAACCGGGTCTCGGCATTACCGGGGTGTCGAAACAAGAGGAGGCGAAAAGATGAGAGCAGCCGTTACAGCGGCGGCAGCCAACGTATGGACGATGCCGTCATCTCCCCGTTCGTATGATGCGCCGGTGCTTGAAAACCCGCCGCAGATCAGAAAATGGTTAGCGTCTATGGGATATGAAGAGCGGCTGCAATTATGCACAGACAACCTTGTCCAAACGCAAGCGCTTTTCGGGGAAGAGGTGATCATTCTCAAAGAGGAAGGGGAATGGGCTTTTGTCGCCGTTCCCGGCCAGCCCTCAAACAAGGATGCGCGCGGATATCCGGGCTGGATAAAAAAAAGCCAGCTTTCAAAAGACGGCTTTTTTTCATCTTCGCCCGCCGTATGGATTACCAAACCGACAGCTTTTTTATATCACACTAACGGCGAACCGGACTTGGAAGTAAGTTTCTTAACGCGTCTTCCGGCATCAGGACGTGAGAAAGGCTTTTTTCGGGTTGTGACGCCTCTCGGAGAACGGTTCGTAAATGAAGCTGACGCAGACGAGTGCCGGCATACGGAAGGACGGGCGGCCGATGTCATCGAAACGGGCATGATGTTTCTCGGGCTTCCGTATTTATGGGGAGGACTGAGCGGTTTCGGGTTTGACTGTTCCGGGTTTATGTATTCGATATTTAAAGCAAACGGCTATACCCTTCCCCGTGATGCAAAGGACCAAGCAAAAGCCGGGTGCGGCGCGGCGGTAAACGATATCCGGCCGGCTGACCTTTTGTTTTTCGCCTATGAAGAAGGAAAAGGCGCGATTCACCATGTCGGTTTGGCGCTGGGAGACGGCCGAATGCTGCACTCCCCGAAAACGGGAAAAACAATCGAAGTGCTGTCCTTGGAAGGAACGATCTATGAAAAAGAATTATGCACCGTACGCCGCTGTATAAGCGAAAAGGGGGAATAGAAAATGACGGCATCTCCGCTCCTTGAAGTCAGCGGGCTGAAAATGCATTTTGACGCAGGAAGAAAGAAAGCCGTAAAAGCAGTCGACGGTGTCAGCTTTCACATTAAAAGAGGGGAAACATTCGGACTTGTCGGAGAATCGGGATGCGGTAAATCGACGCTCGGAAGAGTTATTCTCCGTCTGTATGACCCGACGGCCGGTTCGGTATCATATGAAGGGACGGATATACACCGTGCCGCGGCCGAACAGCGGTCGGTCTTCTTCCGCAAGCTGCAGATGATTTTCCAAGACCCTTACGCCTCGTTAAATCCGCGTCTGACTGTAAGGGAAATTATTATGGAGCCGATGGAAATCCACAATCTTTACAATACAAGAAAAGCCCGTATGATGATGGCGGATGAACTGCTTGAAGCTGTCGGGCTCCATCCGGATTTCGGCAGCCGGTATCCCCACGAATTCAGCGGCGGACAGAGGCAAAGAATCGGGATTGCCAGAGCGCTCTCTCTGCATCCCGAATTTATCGTGGCGGATGAGCCGATTTCCGCGCTGGATGTGTCGGTACAGGCTCAGGTCGTCAACCTTTTAAAAAGGCTTCAGAAAGAGAAAGGGCTGACATTTTTATTTATCGCCCACGATTTATCAATGGTCAAGCATATCAGCGACCGGATCGGCGTGATGTATTTGGGCCGCATGATGGAAATAACAGAAAGCGCTGCGCTTTACCGGGAACCGCTTCACCCTTATACGAAGGCGCTTTTATCCTCAATCCCGATTCCTGATCCGCTTCTTGAGGACAAGCGTGAACGGATTATTCTGAAAGGGGAGCTGCCGAGCCCCCTTAACCCGCCGAGCGGCTGTGTATTCAGGACGCGGTGCCCTGAAGCGATGGAGCTCTGCGGTAAGATAACGCCTGAGCTTGAAGAAGTGAAGGCGGGGCGTTTTGTCGCCTGCCATTTATACAAAAAAGAAAGCTGACAATATAAAGTCAGCTTTCTTTTTGATTAAATCTGATGCAGAAATGACACGCAGACCGGATACGGAACCGGAATGTCGGATTGAAGCAGAGTCAATTTGCCTGTTTCCGGATCACGTTCAAACAAAACCAGATTTCCCGTTTCTTCGTTTGACGCGACAAGGAATGTCTCGGAAGGGTCAAACGCGAAATCACGCGGCCAGTTGCCTTCTGTCGGCACCCATTCAATAAGAGACAATTCACCGGAATATTGGTTGATCTTAAAGATGGCGATGCTGTCATGTCCGCGGTTGGCGGCATAAAGAAATCTGCCGTCTTTAGATATGCGGATTGCGCTGCCTTGCGATTTGTCCGTAAAGCCCTCAGGCAAAGCGGAAATGACCTGCAGCTCTCTGAATTCACCTAAGGTCGGGTTGTATTCAAGCGCGATGACTTCATTGCTGATTTCCGTCATGACATAGGCGTATTTTTCCGCCGGATGGAAAACGATGTGGCGCGGCCCTGAACCCGGTGCGAAAGAGTGAGTTTTCACCTCTGTGAGCGAACCGTTTTTCATTTGGTACGTATACAGCGTATCCGTCCCTAAATCGACGGCTGCAATGTAGTTATGCTCTGGTGTATAGCCAGCGAAATGGGTATGCGGTTTCTCTTGTCTTTCATGAGGACCTGTTCCCGTATGAGCGGCTTCGGCATCCGGCTCCTGCAGACTTCCGTCCTCATTGACGGGAAAGGCGTGCACTTTTCCGCTGTGGTAATTAGCGGTTAACACATATTCATGTTTATCATCAATGCTGACGTGGCATGGAGACGGGCCTTCAATCAGCTGGTGGTTTACAAACGTTAATTCCCCGCTGTTCTGATGAATCTGATAGGCTGCCACGCCGCCTTTTCCGTCTGCTTTTTCAATGGAATACAGCATGCTGTTATCAGAATTCGGAGTGACGTATGTCGGGTTGCCGAGCTTTGCTGCCAGCTTCGGCCGGCTGAGCCTTTTCGCTTCTGTATCAAGTTCAAAACAATAAATGCCTTCGCTTCCGCCTTTTGTATATGTTCCCGCGTATCCTATGTACTTAGCCATTCGGTTTCCCCCTTTAGAGTCTTGTCTTCTCTATATTAACGTATCTTGAAGGAAACTGCCTTGTAAATGTTTAAGATGTTCTGACAAGCGGCAAGGTGCAGCAGCGGAAGGAACCGCCTGATTTGATAATTTCGGAAAACTCGGTTTCAATGACCGTATAACCCCTTTTTCTGAGCTCGCGGTTCGTATGACGGTGCTGTGGCAGGCTGATAATTGTCTGATTGCCGATTGACAGGATATTCGGGCCGAGCGTGAATTGCTCTTCTTCAGGCACTTCTATCATCTCAAAACGTTCGGCGAGAAGATCAATTTCTTTCTGCCGCAAGCCATTTTTACAGTATAGCGCTTCCGTTTCCGAGATCATATTAAATACACAGTCCAAATGTAAGAAATCCTCCTTGAGAGGGATCGGCACAACAGTCATCTCCGGCAGCGCCTCCCGCAGCTCCCGGACAGCCGCTTTATCCGTACGCTTGCTCAGCCCGGCGTAAACGGTGCCGTCTGCGATCAAGATGTCGCCGCCTTCAATGTTCGCTTTTTTCAGTCGCGTATAAGGGATTTTCTTATCGTCAAGCAGGTCTTGAAACACTTTTTCTTCTCCCTGCCGGACTGAAGCCGCCATGTTTGAAATAAACGCTGTCTCGCCTAAGACAAATCCGATATCCCGGGTGAATACCTGCTCAGGCAAAGCGGGATCGGCAGGCAGCAGGACGACTTCAATCTGATGAGATCTTAAAATGTCAATAAACTCACTATGCTGTTTGAGGGCAACGGGTATGTTAATATTTTCTTGTTTGAAATGTTTCTGCGTTCCGTTAATAATATCCTTGATGGTCATGTGTTCCGGCCGGCATAAGATGACTGTCTGCAAAGCATCAAACTCACTGCGGCAAGCCGGTTTCCGCGTGGATTTGGGAATGGATACGTCCATGTGATATCCTCCTATCGGTATTCAATGTGCGTTTATTATTCCCGGATGTGATGAATAATGAAACATACCTGATAGAATATCTAACCAACTTAATATTTAAAATTTTAGACAAAACGATCAAAGTATTGTTTAATAGGGTACAGATGAAATGTCAAAACGACCAGACACCAAAGGGGAGTTTAAATAATATGAAGTTGCCAGAATCAAGATTTTGCAAAGAAACAAGGGTTGTCAAGACAAGCAGGGTTTTTCCGCTTGATACGAATAATCACAATACGCTGTTTGGCGGAAAGCTGATGAGCTATATTGATGATATCGCTTCAATTTCCGCGGCCCGCCACTGCCGATGTGAAACAGTCACGGCCTCAATGGATTCTGTGGATTTTTTGCGCCCGATCGGCCAACAGGATTCCGTATGCCTTGAATCCTACGTCACATGGGTCGGCACATCGTCTATGGAGGTGTTTGTCAAAGTCATTAAAGAACATCTGATGACGGGTGAACGCGAGCTTGCGGCAACGTCGTTTCTGACATTCGTCGCGCTCGATTCAAACGGGAAATCGGTGCCCGTTCCGCGGATCGTGCCGGAAACCGAGGAAGAAATCATGCTTCACAATACGGCCGTTCAGCGCGCCGGAGAACGAAAAAACCGCTTAAAACACAGCAAGGCCCTGGCCGAGGCGCTCGGAACAGATAAACCTTGGTAATCGTCAAACCGCTTTTTTAAAAAGCGGTTTTTTTATGCTGAAAAAGGACTTTTCCTGCCGGATCCATAATCTATTACAGGGAAAGGAGACGTGGCGTGCATGATGAAACATAAGTCTTCCGGCACCATCCTGACAACCGGGCGTATCCGTCTGCGGACTATGCGGGATGACGATGAAGACAATTTGTACGGGCTGTTTACCGACAGAGAGGTCATGAAATATTATCCTTCTCTTAAAAGCAGACGGGAAACGAAGGAATGGATTGCCTGGAACAAACGATTGGCCGCAGGATACGGCGTCAGTCTTTGGATCGCAGAGGATAAAGTGTCGGGTGCATTTCTCGGTCAATGCGGAATCGTTCCGCAGACGATAAGCGGAAACACTTTGATGGAAATCGGCTATATGTTTGCCCGCTGCCGCTGGGGCTGCGGCTATGCGACAGAGGCGGCGAACGCCTGTCTGGACTACGGTTTTCATACGCAGCAATACGGACGCATAGCGGCGCTGATTGATCCGGAAAATGCTGCCTCCGTCCGCGTCGCGGAAAAAATCGGCATGGTGCCCGGTGAGACCGTTACCAAATGGGAGAGGCGGCTGACGGTATTTGACATCACGTCTGACGTTGAACGTTTCGGCGAAATGTAGTATGATACGAACAGACATGTTTTCTAGGGTTCCGCATGTTCATACATGGCCTGGTCCGAGAGAAAACACATATGCGGACATATCCCGCATATGCACACGGAGGGAAAAAAGCCCGGGAGAGTCAATCTCATGTGAGACGACTATTCCGGGCTTTTTGTATTGCCCGGGAACAGAAAGGATGAAGAACATGAAATGGGGTTTAGTGGTCATAGCGGCCGTATTTGAAGTGGTATGGGTCACCGGCCTGAAACATGCTGATTCGGCACTGACGTGGGGCGGCACGATTACGGGAATCATCATCAGTTTTTATCTATTAATCAAGGCGACGGACAGCCTGCCCGTAGGAACGGTATATGCGGTCTTTACCGGACTCGGGACAGCGGGCACCGTGCTCAGTGAAATCCTGCTTTTCAAAGAACAGGCCGATCCGGTAAAAATCGTGCTGATCGGCGTTTTGCTGATCGGTGTCATCGGATTAAAGCTGGTCACACAGGATAAGCCTGAGACGAAGGAGGAGAAGGCGTAATGCATTGGATCAGTCTGATAGCCGCGGGTCTTTGTGAAATGCTCGGGGTCATTTTAATGAATCAATTTCAAAAAGAAAAGAAAGTCAAGTGGATTCTCTTCATAATCGTCGGCTTTGCGGCTTCTTTTTCCCTGCTTTCTTATGCGATGGAGACGATTGCGATGGGCACGGCCTATGCGATCTGGACCGGTATCGGCACGGCGGGCGGCGCTTTAGCCGGCATTCTTTTCTACGGCGAGCAGAAGGATGCGAAGCGCATCTTTTTCATTGCGCTTATTTTGTGCGCAGCCGTAGGGCTGAAAATTCTTTCGTAAATTGATTTTTATCAAATTTTCAGTATAATCTATAATAAGTTACGAATTATGAAGATACGAGGGATTAAAACAGATGAATTCATATATGACACAGCGGCTGAAAGAATACCGCCGCGGTAATGAGGAAAAAGGGCGCCTGCTTGTCAGCTGCCCCGATCAGCCGGGAATTGTATCGGCTGTGTCCGCGTTTTTGTTTGAACACGGCGCGAATATTATTGAATCAAATCAATATACGACTGACCCTGAAGGCGGACGTTTTTTTCTCAGGATCGAATTCGACTGCAAGGGCATTCGTGAGAAAAAAGAGGATTTACAGCAGGCGTTCGCCTCAATCGCGCAGACATTCGGCATGACATGGAGCCTCTCTCTGGCAAGTGAGCTGAAGCGAGTGGCGATTTTTGTATCCAAAGAGCTGCACTGCCTTCATGAACTGATTTGGGAATGGCAAAGCGGCAATATGATGGCCGAAATTGCGGTCGTCATCAGCAACCATGAAGAGGCGAAAGAAGTGGTCGAGCCGCTGAATATTCCATTCCATTACATGAAAGCTAACAAAGATATCCGCGCCGAAGTTGAGCGGCGCCAGCTTGAGCTGCTGGAGCAGTATAAGATTGATGTGATCGTTCTTGCCCGCTACATGCAGATTTTGACGTCTGATTTTGTATCTGCCCATCCGAATCGGATTATTAACATCCACCATTCATTTCTGCCGGCCTTTATCGGCGCTAATCCGTATAAACGGGCTTATGAGCGCGGAGTGAAATTAATCGGCGCGACCTCTCACTATGTGACGGACGATCTTGACGAAGGGCCGATTATTGAACAGGATATTGAACGCGTCGATCACAGAGATCACGCAGAGGATCTGAAGAATATCGGCAGAACGATTGAGCGGAGCGTGTTGGCAAGAGCCGTAAAATGGCATCTGGAAGACCGTGTCATCGTTCACGGAAACAAAACGATCGTATTTAATTAATGACGGTCCGCCGGGGAGGCGGGCTGTTTTTTATGGATGAAAATGTCTTGACAAGAACCTGTTTTCTTTGCATAATATAAAAAAATCATTGAGCGTTGAAGAGGATCAGTACGCAGAACTTTCTGTGACAGAGAGCAAAATGGCCCGCTGAAACATTTTGCCGCATGAAACCTGCCGAACCTGCCTTGGAGTCCTGAGGGGAAAACTCAGGCGCGATACCTGGCGTTACAGGAAAGCGGGACGCGTGAAAAACGCGTTCAAACAAGGTGGTACCACGGAAAGCCCATTTCGTCCTTATTTTTCAGGACGGAATGGGCTTTTTTTATTGACGAGAGCCGGTTTGGATTGATTGCCACGGAGGAGAAACGATGAAAAAACAAAGAATTGTTGTGAAAATCGGGAGCAGCTCGCTCACCAACAGTAACGGAAGTATTGATGAAGCAAAAATCAAGGAACATACGGAAGCCATTTCTTTATTAAAAGAAAACGGGCATGAAGTGATCCTCATTACCTCAGGCGCGGTGGCAGCGGGTTTTTCCGCTCTCGGCTATCCGTCGCGACCCGTTACGATAAAAGGAAAACAGGCAGCTGCCGCAGTCGGCCAGACGCTTTTAATGCAGCAATATATGGACCATTTAAAAAGATACGGTCTGACGCCGGCACAAATTTTATTAACAAGAAATGATTTCTCAAAAAGAGAGCGGTACAGAAATGCCTATGCCACTGTAATGGAACTGTTGGAGCGCGGCGTCGTGCCGATTATTAATGAGAATGATTCCACATCAGTCGAAGAGCTGACGTTCGGTGATAACGACATGCTGTCGGCGCTTGTAAGCGGTTTGATTCATGCAGACCAATTAATGATTCTCACAGACATTAACGGGCTGTACGATGCCAATCCGAATGAAAACCCGGACGCAAAGCGGTTTGACTATCTGAATGACATCACACCTGAATTGCTCGGATATGCCGGGTCAGCAGGCTCAAAGGTCGGCACCGGAGGCATGAAGTCAAAACTTCTCGCCGCTCAGACCGCATTGTCGCTCGGGGTGAAGGTGTTTATCGGAACCGGCTCCGGACGTGAAAAACTGATGGTGATTTTAGACGGAAAAGGCGACGGCACTTATATCGGCGATAAAGACCTGTCCTCAGTGAATAATACACGGCAATGGATCATGTTTCATTCTCCGATATCAGGGGAAATCATCATTGATGGGGGAGCGGAGCAGGCGATGATCCATAACGGGTCAAGTCTCCTCCCGGCCGGCGTCGCCGATGTCTGCGGCAGTTTTCCGAAAGGAGCCGTAGTGGAAGTCAGAGGGCCCGGCGGCATTATCGGCAAAGGGCAGACACAGTACTCATCCGATGAAATTTTAGAAGCCAAAGGGAAGCGGAGCGACCAGCTTTCAGGAACGAAGCAGGTGGAAGTGATTCACAGAGATGATTGGGTGAATTTATTTGACGAGGGGGAACACAAATGAGTGAAGTATTGCAAAAAGCGGCTTTGGCAAAAGAAGCGGCTGCCGAAATGGTCATGAAAACGACGGCTGAAAAAAACGAAGCGCTCCAATGTATTGCAGACGGACTCAGAAATGAACGGCAGCTGATTTTAACAGAGAATCAGAAAGATATTGAAGCGGGACGGAACAGAGGATTGACACCTGACATTATTGACAGGCTGACGCTTGATGAAAAACGCCTGCTCGATATCGCGGACGCCGTGGAGCTGTTAATCGATCTTGAAGATCCCGTCGGTGAATCATTGGAGACCATTCAAAAAGAGAATGGATTATTCATTGAAAAAATCCGCGTGCCCCTCGGAGTAGTGGGCATGATCTATGAGGCCAGACCGAACGTTACCGTAGACGCGGCCACACTCTGTCTGAAAACCGGAAACGCGGTTGTGCTCAGAGGAAGTTCTTCCGCCATCCACAGCAACATAGCGCTTGTCAGTGTGATGAAACGCGCACTTGGGCTGTCAAAGCTTCCGATTGATGCCGTTCAGCTCATCGAAGATACAAGCAAAGAAACCGCCAAACAGCTCTTTACATTAAATGATGGGCTGGATGTATTGATCCCGCGCGGCGGTAAAAATTTAATTGATCTTGTGGTCAGGGAATCAACCGTACCCGTTTTAGAAACCGGAGCGGGTAATTGCCACGTGTACATAGATGAGTCAGCAGATCCCTTTATGGCAAGCGAGGTCGTCATCAACGCCAAAACACAGCGTCCTTCGGTCTGCAACGCGATTGAATCTCTTCTGATTCATGAAAAATGGGCCGAAGAACACGGACGAAAGCTGCTGAATCAGCTGACAGAAAAAGGGGTGGAGCTCCGAGGAGACCAGATGATTTGCGGACTGGAGCCTCAAGCGAAACAAGCAGAAGAAGCCGATTGGGGAGCGGAGTACCTGGCGCCGATTCTCAGTGTAAAAACGGTGCAGGACGTACAGGAGGCGGTCCGCCACATTCAGCAGTACGGCACAAACCATTCAGAAGCCATTCTGACGGAGAACGCCGAGCATGCGGCTTACTTCCAGACCGCCGTTGACGCCGCCGCCGTGTATCATAATGCTTCAACCCGGTTTACGGACGGTTTTGAATTCGGATACGGAGCCGAGATCGGCATCAGCACGCAAAAGCTTCACGCGAGAGGGCCGATGGGACTTCCGGCGTTAACATCTACAAAAATCATCATCAAAGGAAACGGACAAATCCGGGTATAATCTTTTAAGCTTATCCTTCAAAAAGGGTAAGCTTTTTTTATGCGGAAAGATTGACGGTTTCCGTTATATTTCGTAAAATTAAACTGTGCACAATATAACAGAGGCGAATTTACATGACAAAACCATTATTTACTGCAACCGTATCAGCCGCAGGCGGACGTGAAGGGAAAGTCACGTCTTCTGACGGAGTGCTGAATCTTGATGTTGCCATGCCGGGAACGCCAAGAGCAAAAAAGCTCGAACAAGCCACAAACCCTGAACAGCTGTTTGCCGCAGGATATTCAGCCTGCTTTGACAGCGCTCTTCAACTCGTAGCAAGAAAAGAGCGTCTGAGTATTGAAACAGAGGTCACTGCGCATGTCAGTCTGCTGAAAGATGAAAGAGACCAATGATATAAACTCGGCGTCACCCTTGAGGTCAAAGCATCCGGCATTGAGAAACAGGAGCTTGAAGCCCTTATCCAAAAAGCGCACGGTGTCTGCCCGTATTCAAAAGCGACAGCGGGAAATATTGAAGTGAAGCTTCTGGCAGCAGAATAAAAATAAGGATGCCCATTCGGGGCATCCTTATTTTTTGCCGTGCAGCGTTTTCAAAACCTCATAAAGCGACTGTTTTACCTGCTTTAATTCCTCTTTTGACAGTCCCGTCTGTTCCAGCATGGCAATGGGGATATCCGCCGCTGTATTCTGCAAGGCCCGTCCTTCATCTGTGAGCCTGATCGTCACGGATCGCTCGTCTTCAGCCGACCGCTTTCTCATGATGATTCCGTGCTGCTCCATCCGTTTCAGCATCGGTGTCAGCGTTCCGGAATCCAGGTGCAAAAGCTCACCCATCCGTTTCACATTCAGTTCTTCGTGCTCCCATAATAAAAGCAGCGCCAAATACTGGGGATAAGTTACGTTGAGCTTATCAAGCAGCGGTTTGTACCGTTTCGTCATTTCCCTTGAGCTTGCGTACAGCAAAAAACAAAGCTGATTCTCCAGTTTCATATGTTCAAAATCTTTTTCTGCCATTACTTCTTTCACCAACTCTTTTTTGTTAACGTTACCCCTATTGTAGCCGAAAAACGGCCCATTTCCTATTGCAATCATGTTTAAAAATATGAGCAGGGGCAATATATACAGTAAGTACAATGAGGAGGCTGATAATAATGGCATTATTTACTTCAAAAGCGACCGCAGTCGGCGGACGAGCAGGACATATTAAATCCGAAGACGGGGTGCTGGATTTTGACATCATCATGCCGAATGCAAAAAAAGACGGAGAAACCGGCACAAACCCTGAACAGCTCTTTGCGGCAGGATATGCCGCCTGCTTCGGGGGAGCGCTTGAGCTCGCCGCCCAAAAACAAAAAATCGACATGACCTCTGAAATTGAAGGACAGGTCAGCCTTTTAAAAGATGAGAGTGACGGAGGTTACAAAATCGGCGTAACGCTCGTCATTGATACAAAAGATCTTGATAAAGAAACGGCGGAGAAGCTGGTGCACGCCGCTCATGAGTTCTGTCCGTATTCAAAAGCAACAAGAGGAAATGTAGACGTCAAACTTGAATTGAAATAAAGAAACGAACGAATATCCCGGATTTCATATCCGGGATATTTTATTAACGAAAACATCAGTAATGATCTCTTCTCTCCCGGAATAAGAATACGATATAGCACTTTTGCATAATGACACCAAGAGAAAAGAGGGAGAAATCGATGACTCTTCCAAACATACCGAACATCACCCCCGACATTACACTCTCCAGATGTGAGACCCTGAACCTCCTTCTTTCATCCGTGGCTATGGAAGAAATCGGACTATCCCATATTCTGCAGGCGGAAGCGGAAAGGATTCAAATGTTTCTCAGCGCTTCCGGCGATCCCTCCTTAGGGGAATTATCATCAATCAATAGAAGCACTGAACGGCTCCTGCGCACCGTCATGAAATCACAACTCCTTTTGCAGACGAAGCTTGAGGACATTATCTACTTACAGGATGCTGAAGCCTGTATAGACCCGGACGATCCAAGTAATCCGAGTGATCCAGGCGATCCTGATGACCCGTGGAATCCGGATGACCCAAGTAATCCGAGTGATCCGGGTGATCCTGATGACCCGTGGAATCCGGACGATCCAAGTAATCCGAGTGATCCAGGCGATCCTGATGACCCGTGGAATCCGGACGATCCCAGTGATCCGGAAGATCCGTGTGACGACCTGTTTTACGGCCGCATTGGCTGCTGTGAGTGCGGGGATTGTGAGGACTGCGATTGGAAGAAAAAAGGCGGGGAGCGTTCATAAAAAAAGAGACGGGTGAAGCATATGCCGTATCCAAGCATCTCAAAAGCGAAACAGACATCTTTTGAAGCCTTGCATTGTCTCACGATGGCGCTGTTAAATATATTATCTGTGACCGTGGATAAAAGAAGGGGTTCAAATTACAAAGAAGAAATCAGGCTGTTCTCCGCATTGTGCCGCTGGCAGATGGAAACAGGCGGCCGGCTGTTTTTAATGATCAGCTTGGAAGAAGAACAGAAGCAGATGTATGCGCGGCACTTTCATGAAATGAAGACAGTGACGGAACGAACGAAAAAATTCATTTGTGAAAGCCCGCGCGAATTCCGGGCGCATCCCATTACGAAGCGGGCTGTCAGGCAGCTTCAGGAATGGGATGCAGAATCAACTGCCGAACCTGCCGTCAGATGGGTGCGGCCTGTCATCATAACGATGAACGGCACTCCTGGACGGCCTTGGTTCAATCAACAACTCCAAAATCGGGAAAGGTGAGAAAATGAGCGGAAATGCTGAATGTAAACTGACTCTTTGCATGATTGTGAAAAACGAGGAGAGATATATCTCCCGTTGTTTATCAAGTGTACAAGACATCGCTGATGAGATCGTCATCGCAGACACCGGATCACAAGATAATACAAAAGATATATGCAAAAGCTTTCAGGCAAGAGTGTTTGATTTCGAATGGGAGAATGATTTCGCAAAGGCCAGAAATTACGCCCTGCAGCATGCCGAAGGGGATTGGATATTAGTGCTTGACGCGGATGAAGAGCTCGATCAGGAGACGGGCCGTTTTTTAACTTCGCTGCTTCATGACGGATTACCGAGCCGGGGACTTTTGAAAATCATCAATTATACGGGGAAGCAGCTCGATGAAAACGAAGCGTTTGAAAGCATGCAGCCGAGGCTGTTCCGCAATCATAAAGGCCTTCTGTATCAAGGCAGAATTCACGAGAATATCTCGGCTCCCAATGAGGAAGAAAACAATGCTTTTTTCACGCTCCCATGTGTGATTCATCACTACGGCTACTTGGAGCAGGAAGAAAAAATCAAACAAAAACATAAACGGAATATCAGCATATTAAATGAAGAACTTTCAGAGGAAAATCCTGATCCGTGGCTAGTCTATCATCTGGCAAGTGAATGTTACAGAATAAAAGACTATGAAAAAGCATTACATCTTGTCAACGGCTCAATATTTCAATTTTTAAGTGAGAAACGAATGCCTCCGTCTCTTCTGTATTTTCTAAAATATACAATATTGCTTGAGCTCAAGCGATATGAAGAAGCCGAACAAGGGATTGAAAAAGTGCTCAAGCTTTATCCTGATTACAGCAATCTTCATTATTATAAAGGCCTTGTATTATATCATTTGGAAAAGTACAGAGCGGCAATCAAAGCATTTGAAGCCGGAACGCAGGTTGAAGGAGAAAACGCTGATCACTTCATTTTAAAAGGTGCCGCCGATTTCAGAGCTTTTTATTATATGGCGAAATGCCATGCTGCATTAAACCATGATATGACGGCCATCGCTTACGCCAAAAAATCCGTGAAATTCAATCCGCAATTTAAACCCGCGCAAGAACTTCTGTCTCAATTAAAAAAGGATCAGCGGACAAACGCCTGATCCTTTTTTTGCATGTTCCATTAAGATAATCGAATAATGTTTAAAGCTGCGCCGGCACTTCCTCTAAGCAATGTGGCCGCACCCAATAATCCGAACAGCTGGAGCTGAATGGTGCTGCCTGCTGTCAAAGTCACAATAAAGGAGTTATTGAAGCTTGCCAAAGACGCGACCGGGGCAATAATCGAACTTGCAGCCGGAGTGCCGTTGATTAAGATGCGCGAACTTACTAGCAGGCCGGCCGTTAAATTAATATGGTAGGAAATATAGTACCGTCCTGCCGGAGCAACGGTGAATACAGTATTTGCGGCATTAGCGGTAATATCCGCTGAGAGGTTTTGTTCATTCGGTAAGGAAATGTCCGTGCCGCCGACAATAACTGCGACAACACCGCCGCCCGTATTGCTCGCATAGCCGGAAGTGGCTGTCAGACTTGTTCCGGTGCTTCCCGGAGGCCCTGTAATGCCGGTAGCCCCGGTAACTCCGGTCGGTCCTGTAACGCCAGTAATTCCAGTTGATCCAGTGCCGCCAGTAGCCCCGGTAATTCCGGTCGGTCCGGTTGAACCAGTAGCGCCGGTGCTTCCCGCCGCAGCTAAAAGTGTATAGTCAGCTGAGGTTTCAGGGGTTCCCGACGGGCTGTTTACGTTTGCGACATAAGAGCTGCCGTTATACAAGACAATCTGTCCGGTCGTGTAAGTAGGGGCGATCAGCGGATTAAAAGCAACAATCCCTTGAAGACCCGCACCCGTGACCCCCGTCGGCCCCGTGGCACCAGTCGGTCCCGCCAATGTAGGGATATTTGAGATACTGTCCAATTTTGAACCGAGAAGGAGCTCCTGTTTCATTAAGCTGTCAAGCGTATCCCGGACGCTCTCATTCAGGTTAAGAATATCCGCAAGACTTGACGGGGGTCCTGTTAATCCGGGAATCGTTCCGAGCGCGTATTGGATTTTTTCCCCTTCCGCATTCAGAATATGTGCCATTCCCAGCTCTTCCATAGCAATTGACGAAAGAAGAAGGTTAATGGTATCGTCTCTGGAAAGTGTAACGACAGGGGTGATATTGGGCATATTAGGCTGTGACACAATGTCCCTCCTTATGAGTTGGCTGAAAATCATTTTATTGCGAACAAAGTTCCCCCAAATGAGCGTAAGCAGTACTGTATCATTATATTCACTGATTCTGTCCAAGTTTCTGAACGAATTCCCTTCATTAATTTCATCATATATGAAGGAAATACTTTAAATATAGAGAAAATACATCGCACAGCATTCACAAAATCGGTCAAAATGACAGCGGGACATGTGATCGTCTATAAAGCGATGGCTATATATCTTGTGCGTTTCCTGCAAAAACGCTCTTTTTCATTTCAAGTTTTCTGTATAAAAGAGCGAGAAGCATGGACGGTATCGTACAAACAATCATTCCGATAAAGGCATACCGGGGTTCAATTTCATATAAAAAACCTCCGAAAATAGTAAATACCGCAGTGCTCCAGCTGAGAGCAAGCGCTGAATATATACCTTGGGCTTTCGGGATTTGCGCGGGTGAAATATTTTTAATTAAGTATTTCATAAATGCATAGTGTCCCATCGCGAATGAACAGGCATGCAGCGTCTGCGCAAGACAGAAAATGATGACATGCGGAAAGGCAAATACGAGTATCCAGCGTACGGTAGCACCAAGCGCCGCCAGGGCGAGCAAAGAGCCTGCCGTAAATTGATGAAAGTATCGGTCAGCGATTGCAAAGAAGATAATCTCCGCGATAACGGCGATGTTGATGATGATTCCGATGGCATATGCGGGCGCATCGATTTCCTGCAAAAAGAGATAACCGTAATTGTAGTAAGATGCATGTGCCGCCTGCAGTAAGATAACGATTGCGAGCACCAGACCGAAATATTTGATGCGGAATAAGGCAAACATGCCCTCTTTTCTTGCGCGGTCTGTTTCCGGCCGTTTTGAAAGAACAGCTGGCGCATGCATAAAGCTTAGGGATGCGAATATCAGGGCGCCCAAAAGCAGTGCCCATAAAATCGCTTGATCTCCGAATATACCTGTAAAGACGGACAGGATGACGCCGGCTGAAACAAAACCCGCAGATCCCCACTGTCGGCTAGTCCCATAAGCCTTTAATTCGTTATGCTGTACAAGGACGCCGCAAGCGCTGTCTAAAGCAGGCATTAAAGCCGGGTAAAACACATGCAGCACTAATGTGACAAGAAGCAGGCTTTGAAAAGAATCAGCGGGAATATAACATAAAAGTGCGAGAAGCGTCCCGATTCTGGCACCGTTTAATAAGGCTTTGCTGCTGAATTTTCCTGATAAATAAGGGAAGAAAAATAATGTGGAAATCCCTCTTGCCGCCAGGCCCAGACTCATAATGAAACTGGCTTCGGATACGGAAACCCCTTTTATATGCACCATCCATCCCGTCCAATAGGGCAGAAAAACACCCCATGTCATAAAAAAACTAAAAAAATGAAGACTCATCCAGCGATATGCTTTCATTCCCGTTCCTCCTTTAATTGGCATGTTATCATGTAAGGACATAAAGACAATATGAGATATCTCATATTTTTGGGGTGGACGATGGAAATTTATAAAGGCGAGAAAAAGCGGCATCAGTTAAAAAAACACTCAATCGCGCATTTATTCTCTTTCCCCGCTGAAGAGTTTATGGAAGTGCGCGAATATGAGCGGGACGAATGGATTATTCAAGAGGGCAGGAGGCCTGACTTCCTGTTTTACGTGATTGAAGGAAAAGCGAAAATATATGTAACCCACCAAAACGGGAAAGTTTCTTTAATTAATTTTATCAACAAAAATGATTACATCGGAGAGATGGAACTATTACATGAAGTGTATTACACAAAAGGAATTCAAGCCTCAGCGAAGACTGTTTGTTTTGTTCTGCCTATTTACCGCTGCCGCGCGCAATTGCTGCAGGATGCGAAATTCCTGCGTGAGCTGGCTAAGTTTTTAAGTGCTAAGGCAACGCTTATGGCTTCGAAATATTCACAAAGTCTGGCGTTCCCGCTTGAAAACCGGCTTGCTGATTTTATTTTGCAGACGGCTTATAAAGGGGTTTATAAAGAGAAGCACGTAACGGTCTGTGATTATTTGGGTGTATCTTACCGTCATCTCTTGCATGTGCTGACGCAATTCTGCCAAAAAGGGTATTTGCAAAAAGAGGGGCGGGGCTATCAAATTAAGCAGTATGATTCATTGTATGAACTGGCAGAAGCGCTGCAGAATAAGTAGCACGCCCAGAAAAAACAGCCACCCGCAATTTACGGATGGCTGTTTTCATTATACAAGCTGAGCTTGTTTTTTTCGTGCCTGTTTCGCGGCGTCGACCATATTTTTTAATGCCGCAACGGTTTCTTCCTGCTGTCTTGTTTTCAGTCCGCAGTCCGGGTTTACCCAGAAGCGGTCA
This sequence comes from Bacillus sp. SYZHCR11, assembly GCF_057196865.1. Lineage (NCBI taxonomy): Bacteria > Bacillati > Bacillota > Bacilli > Caryophanales > Bacillaceae > Bacillus > Bacillus sp. SYZHCR11. The sequence goes on along the minus strand of NZ_JBXUND010000001.1, from coordinate 1,014,883 downwards.
GTCGGACACACCTCAAGCGCGTCATCAATAATTTGATAGATTTCTTCAGTTGCCGGCACACGCGGGCTGTGAATGTCGTATACACCGAGTCCGAGGCCTTTCACGTAAGGATGTTCTTTCAGGTACTCTAAAAATCCTCCGTGGCTTCTGCTGTGTTCGATTGTAATGACATCCGCGTCAAGATCATTGATCGTATCTACGATATCTTCAAAGTTGCTGTAACACATATGCGTATGAATCTGCGTCTCATTTTGCACAGAAGACGTCGTTAACCGGAATGCTTCTGCGGCCCAAGTTAAATATTCATCCCAATCCTGCGTTTTTAACGGCAGTCCTTCGCGGAGCGCGGGTTCATCCACTTGGATAATCTGAATACCGGCATCTTCAAGCGCTTTTACTTCTTTTCTGAGGGCAAGCCCGATCTGGAAGGCGATTTCTTTTCTTGAAATATCCACACGCGGGAATGACCAGTTTAAGATGGTGACAGGTCCCGTCAGCATGCCTTTCATGTGTTTTTCCGTCAGCGATTGGGCGTAGACCGTATCTTTTACCGTCATCGGTTCGATAAATTCGACATCTCCGAAAATGACAGGCGGACGTACGCAGCGTGAACCGTAAGACTGGACCCATGCATATTTCGTAAAGGCGAATCCGGCCAGCTTTTCACCGAAGTATTCCACCATGTCCGTCCGCTCAAATTCTCCGTGAACGAGCACGTCTAAGCCGATTTCTTCCTGAATGTCAACCCAGCGCTTCGTTTCCGCATTAATAAAGGCTTGGTACTGTTCATCCGTCCAATCTTTTTTCCGCCATTTTTGCCGTGCGCTCCGCACCTCGGCAGATTGAGGGAAGCTTCCGATTGTCGTCGTCGGCAGAAGGGGAAGACCGAGTGATTCATTCTGCAGCGCCAATCGTTCTTCAAAGCTTGCCGGACGGGAGAAATCTTTTTCCGTCAGCTGATTCAGCTCTTCTTTTTGAGCGGAGTTCGCTCCGGTTGCGAATGCTTTTAAAGCCTTAAGTGCCGCTTTTGATTCTTCGATCTGCTCACTGACGGCCGCTTTGCCGGACAGAAGCCCTTCTTTTAAGACGCCGAGTTCCGCCAGTTTTTCTTTAGCGTATGACAGGCCGTTCAGCAAATCCTTTTCAAGATGCTCGTCAGGGTGTTTCGCCACCGGCACGTGCAGAAGGCTGCTTGAAGGCTGAATCCATAACTCCTCAACATCAGCGTGGCTGAGGATATCCAAAGCCGCATCAAGGCGTTCTTCAACATCGATTTTCCAAATGTTCCGGCCGTCGACCACACCGGCTGCCAGCACTTTATCTTTCGGGAAGCCGTGCTTTTTCAATTGCTCAAGGTTTCTGCCTTTATCATGCACGAAATCAAGTCCGATTCCCTGTACGGGATAAGAAACGAGTTCTTCATATGCATCAACTGAATCAAAGTATGTCTGCAGGAGGACATTCAGTCCTGAAAGCTCTTTTGTAATAGATTCATAGAGGTCTTTTGCGGCGCGGACATCTTCAGAAGAAGCTGTCACAAGGGCAGGCTCATCAATCTGAACCCATTTGACGCCTTCTGCTTCAAGCTCTTTCAGCAGCTGCATATAAAGAGGAACAAGGCGTTTTTGAATCGCTTTCGCTTCTGATTCTTCGTATCCTTTCGCAAGCGTGACGAATGTATACGGACCGACGATGACAGGTTTCGTTTCCGCTCCGAATTCTTCTTTGATCCGGCGGTAGTCGTCAAGCTGTTTGTTTCTCGTCAGACGGAATTCAATGCTTTCATCATATTCAGGAACGATGTAATGATAGTTGGTATTAAACCATTTTGTCATTTCACTGGAAACGGCGTCTTTTACACCGCGGGCAATCGCAAAGTATGTATCAACGGGATCCGTGATGCTGCGGAATCTTTCCGGAATCCAGTTAAAGCTGACGGCGGTATCAAGCACATGATCATAATGAGTGAAATCAGAGACCGGCACGATATCGATATGTTGGTCAAGCTGTGTTTTGACAGCTGATAAGAATAAGCCGTCAAGCTCTTTAAGAAACGTTTCTTTATCAGTGTTTCCTTTCCAATAAGCCTCAAGTGCTTTTTTCCATTCTCTGTTCAAGCCGATTCTCGGAAAACCGAGGTTCGAAGTTTTGATTGTTGTCATTAAGTCTCCTCCTTTAAGTGAGATGTAACAAAAAAGCCTCTTTCTCATGAGAGAAAGAGGCTTTAACTTCAAAATGCAAGCCTCTCTTATCTCTCAGATCACGTCTGATGGAATTAGCACCGTGCCTTATGAGACAATCGTCTCGGCGCAAAAATCACGCGCCCCATTTCACAATGGAATTACGGTCGGTTGCTGTTGGGGTCAAAAGGCCAATCCCTCGCCCAACTCTCGATAAGAGAAAGTATTTCAATTTTTTTGAAAAGTTACATCATTTGTTGGTTATCTTATCAGCTTATTCAGATCACTGTCAATAGAAAATCTCACAATTTAAAAATTGGTGATGTGACAAACTGATCAATCATTATACGAGAAAAATATCAGAAAGACAGCAGCTGTGCCTGTTCGGCTCTTTCCATCAGCACTTCAGGCGCGTCTAAATATAGAAATCCGTTCCCGGCCAATGTTTTGGCGATGTCCAAAGGAAGGGTCCGCCGCACGAGCTGGGCGTAGACTTCAGCCTCAGAAAGCGTCCGCTGAAACGCGTCCTGTTCAAGCCCTTTTATTAAGGCAAGCGCTCCGCTCACATGCGGGGCGGCCATTGAAGTGCCCGTCAGCTTCCCGTATTTATGGTTGGGAAGGGTGGAGAGAATATTTTCTCCCGGAGCCACCAGGTCAATCTCTTTATTGGCGTTTGAAAATTCAGACGATTTACGGGCGATTGAGACTGATCCGACTGCGATCACTTCGTTGTAAGCGGCCGGATACGACAGTTCCTCTGTACGCTCGTCTCCGTCGCCTTCGTTTCCTGCCGCGCAAACGACCAGAACACCGCTTTTTACCGCATTTGTGACCGCTTCTTTCAGTTCAGGCACATCGCTTGGCCCGCCGAGTGACATGGAAATAATGTCCGCCTTTTGTTCAACGGCGTAGTTGATGCCGTTAATAATCCATTCGTATTTGCCGCTGCCGTTTTTCCCGCCGAGAACTTTAACGATTAAAAGGCTTGCTTCCGGCGCGACACCCGAAATTCCGCCGTTTGAATCATTGGCTGCAATCGTTCCGGAAACGTGTGTCCCGTGTCCGTTGTAATCGGAAATCACGTCTTCTTTGCCTCCGTCATCATCGGTGAAGTTTTTCCCGCCGACAATCCGGTCTTTCAAATCAGGATGATTGATGTCGCAGCCTGTGTCAAGCACCGCGATTTTAATATCCTTGCCTTTAAACCCTTTTGCCCACAACTCTGGCGCCTTAATCACTTTAATCCCCTCAGGAAGCTCGTTCACATCCATGATCTGTTCATCCGTGACATAAGGAATCAAATGCATTTCACCATTCATAAAAAAGCCCTCCTTTTTTATGCTTGCGAGTGGATACAAGGGTGTTGCTACTATTTTATGGCAGAGCATGCCGGCCGGAAAGAGTCATTTGAAGCATTTTCATAAAAAAGGCGTAATCTATCGGACTAAAAAATTTCAAATAAATGGATAGTTTGACAGCTTTCATTTTCATTCATGACCCGCTGACGCTATAATTGGAAATGGGAAAGGAGAAGAGAGATGAAGATAAATGAAGCGTTATACAGCTATTTTTCAGAACAAGTGGATCAAATTGCGAAAGAGTGGATCGAAACGATGGAAGATTCGGATCCGAATTCGATTTATTCTTTGACAAATCCCGTCATCACAGAAGAACTGACGGAGCAGGATAAAGAATTTTACCGGCATATTAATAAAATGTATATCATGCCGGAAAAAGAATTTTTAGAAGAATTCGAGCGGTGGGTGATTGAGCTTGCGAAAGACCAGAAGCATCTGGATACTCCCGTCCAGTATGTGGTCCGTGAATTCATGAGAAACCGGAGACTATACATCAGTTATTATGATGCGTTTGCCGATAAACATGAATCTTCATTTGCCGAGGGAGAAAGGAAGAAATGGGAGAATTTAATTGCACAAGTATTTGATTTTACGATTTACACGTTTGTCGATCATGCTGAGCATAACTCAAAAATGCAGCTGAATGCGCAAAGAGAAATGATTTTGGAGTTAAGCTCGCCGGTTATCACGCTGAGCAAACGGACGGCGCTGCTGCCGCTTGTCGGCGATATTGACACGGAGCGCGCCAAATTCATTCTTGAAAATACGCTGAGCACATGTGCAAAACGGCTGATTGAACATCTGTTAATTGACCTGTCGGGTGTAGTGGTTGTCGATACGATGGTGGCGCATCAGATTTTTAAATTAATTGAGGCGCTGAAATTGATCGGCGTCACGTCCACTTTATCCGGAATCAGGCCGGAAATTGCTCAAACCGCCGTACAGCTCGGCATTAATTTCTCAGAGATTACGGTCAAGTCCAATCTCGCTCAGGCTCTCAATTATCATCAATAACATACATAACAAAACAGGCTGCCGAATCACTCCGGCGGCCTGTTTTTATACAAACAACAATGAAATGAGCCAGCTTGTGCCGAATAACAGAAGCACGAGCAGGAAAAAGCACCAGTCGGCGCGGCGCACAGTAACAGTTCTGTAAAACGTGCGGTTTCGGCTCCCAGTAAAGCCTTTAGATTCCATCGCGATGGCCGTGCGTTCCGCCTTTCTGATTGCGCCTGCCAATAGCGGAATGGTGAAGCGCCTGAAGGCGGAGAGCTTTCCTTTCAGCCCGGAATCAGACGCCGCACCCCTGATTCTGTGCGCCTGCCGGATGATCAGGATTTCATCTTTCAGAAGAGGGAGAAACCGGAATCCCGCGATAACGCCGTATGCAAGCTTGGGCGGCAGCTTACACTGCTGAATCAGACTGAGCATGAACAGAATCGGATCGGTTGTGAAAAGAAACATCATCGACAAAGCGGAAAAACATAAAATACGAAACGCGATAGAAATCCCGAGCGCCGCGTTATCACTGTTGACGGCAATCGGCCCGAGCTTAAACAGCAGATTGCTCCCGGTTGTCGGGACGTTTCCGAATACGGCGGCTGTCCATAAAGAACCGAAGGCCAGAATGACAAACGGAATCGTGAACAGCAGCCATTTTTTCAGCGGCACACGCCCCGCCGAGAGGACGCCTCCCGCAATGATGATATAAAACAAAGCAGGGGTGTACGGATTATAAATAAATGACAGCATAATGACGCATAACAATACAGCCGCCGCCTTTATTGACGGGTTAACAGCCTCCAGCCGCAAGTTCATTTCTCCGCCTCCTGTCGTGTTTCATCCATTCATACCGCAGGGGCAAAGCTAAATGCGCCCGCTCCGCGATTCCGATATGATCAGAAAACAATGAGTCGGGCGTTCCGCGGTACACCAGCTTCGTGCCGCAGAGCACAAGGATCGTGTCGGCATAATCCGAGACGAGTTCCATATCGTGTGTCACCATCAAAACAGCCGTTCCTTCCTTTTGAATCTCACGGAGCATTTGCATACACTCCCGCGCCGTTTTGGCATCCTGTCCGAAAGTCGGTTCATCAAGCATCAAAACGTTCACATTGTGCATAAGCATCGTCGCGACGCTGAGCCTGCGTTTTTGTCCTTGGCTTAAAGAAAACGGATGCTGTGAGGCATGGCGTCTCATGCCGAATCGGGTTAACAGCTGAAGAGCTTTCTCCTTTGCGGCTCTGTTGCTTTCAAAACCGAACATCAGCTCTTGAATGACGGAATCTGTGACAAACTGGTGTTCAGGATTCTGGAAAACATATCCGATCTGTCGCCGCAGCTCTTTTTCAGAATAGGAATCAATCGGTCTGCCGTCTATTTTGATGTCTCCGCCCAGCGGACGGATGAGCTTGGCCGCGGCAGAAAGGAGCGTGGATTTTCCTGTTCCGTTAGGGCCGGCAATCGCGGTGATTGATCCTTTTTTTACGGAAAAGCTCACATCCTGAAAAATGACGTCTGCTCCTCTTGAGAATGACAGCTCGTGAACGCTCAGCGCGTCTTCTGCCGAAAGCGCGGCGGGCCGGGGTTCGGGCAGAGATGGCACAGGTTCGTGAAACAGATTTTCTTTACACAATGTAAAAGGAATGCTGACGTGCTCCTGCAATGAGATCACACGCGGAATCGGAATGCCGAGCTGCATCAGCTCTTCAATCTTTGTTTCAAAGATAACATCCGTCTCTCCGTCCATCACCTTCTGACCTGTTTCGTCAAGGACAATCGTCCTGTCCATCCACGGCGCCCAGTGATCAAGCTGATGTTCGATAACGAGAAGGCCGAAGCCTTTTTTTGCTTGAAGATCTTTGATCAGCCGCACTAATTCACGTGCCGAATATGGATCAAGCTGTGCCGTCGGTTCGTCCAAAATAATGAGTTCCGGTTCCATCGCAATGATACAGGCAAGCGCCACTTTTTGTTTTGAACCGCCTGACAGCGAAGCGATCGTTCGCGTTTTCAGATGAGTGATCTCTAATTTTTCTAAAACGTCATCGATGATTGCGTCCATATCTTCTTTTGTATATTGCAAATTTTCCAGGCCGAAGGCGATTTCATCTTCAACCGTCAGCATGCAAAACTGCTGGTCCGGATCTTGAAACACGACGCCGATGGATCTGGCGGCGGGTTCTGTCAGGTGTGAAAGAGGTGTTCCGTATAAAGAAACGGTTCCCGATTGAACCCCATCGCATGCTTCCGGGTACAGACCGTTTAAACAGAGAGCGAGCGAGCTTTTGCCGCATCCGCTCGGCCCGAGCAATAAAGCCCGCTCTCCTTTGCGGAGCTGAAAGGACACGTTTTGAAAAATCGGCTTTTCATCCTGATCATAAGAAAAGGTAAGACGGCCGGCGGATAGAAGGGGTTCAGATGCCTGCATCTTGGTTCACCTGTTTCTTTTTCTTCTTGAATTGTTTTCCGAGCGCCATGCCGTTCAGCACTCCTGTGTAAGCCAGCGCATCACTGATTGCTTTGCCGAGAAGGCCGGCAAGAAGCGCACCTGAGACCAGACGGATGAGAAGCATGACGGCTAATAAACCCGGATTCAAAACAGAGTATCCGGAAACGAACAAGTCATAAATGAAGCTTGTCACAGAAGACCCCATACCGGATAAAAGAAGCACGGGCAGGGTATACACCCGCCAGCGTGTCGCTAAAAAGACCGCTTCCGCACCGATTCCCTGTGCGATCCCGATCAGAATCACCATCGGTCCTGACGGATTTCCGAGTAAGCACTCCACAAACGCGGCGATGATTTCAGAAACGAGAGCCGCTCCCGGTTTTTGAATAATGTACGCGGCAATCACCGAGACGATAAACCAGATACCGTAAATCGGTTCGTAGCTCATCCGGCCGAAAAATCCTGCCGCTATATTACTTGCATGAGTTGATACTAAATAAATGACAGCAAATACAACACTGATGACGGACATGACGACAATTTCTCTCATTTTCCAATTTTTCATTGTGATCTCCTGCTTTCTTATCGATAGTCGTATGTATGAAAGAGTTGATTTTACGAAAGACGATTGATCGTAAGTTTCATATTGCGGTGTCCTCCCCCGTTTTTTAATGAAAAATAAAAAACTGCATATCCGAGGGAATATGCAGCAGCAGAACGAAAACGCATGGGGAAAAAACCTGCGCTCCGGTCAATCTGCACTTCCCCACGCTGGTATTATCCAGATCGGGTTATAAGGGATCAAAACACGCCTGCCGCATGTTTTATCTCAGCCGATAACAGCACCCCTAGTGCGTTTCCTATACAGTTTTTTATGATGACATCATCATAGTTGATCATGTCTGATTTGTAAACAGCCTTTCTCCGAACAGAGTTTGGAATCGGACCGGAAGATCATTCATAAAGATAAGAAGAGCCCTTTTGATCAAAAGGAAACGGAGGACATCTATGTTTGTTCATACAGTGCAGTCTGGCGACTCGTTATTTTCCATCAGCAGAAAGTACGGATACCCTGTTGACAGCATCAGAAGCGTCAACGGGCTTGAGGAAACGAATATCGTTCCGGGGCAGGCGCTTTTAATCCCTCTTAATGAATATACGGTTCAGCCGAATGATACGTATGCCGTTATCGCAGGTAAGGCTTATGTGCCGCAGATGCAGCTGATGCAGGCAAACCCGGATATTCCGCCGAACCGGCTGCGGACGGGTATGAAAGTGAAGATCCCTGATATCTCTAACTATCTTGCGGGAACCCTGCAATTTTATGTCATTCGGACGCCTGAAGCGGATAGAGAGCTGATTAATGATTTTGCGCCGTATTCTTCGGCGATTTCTTTGTTTGAATATCATTTCGGCCCGAATGGAGATATCATAAACGATTTAAACGACAGAACCGCAATAGAAACCACATGGCAGAACAGAGTGCGCCCGCTTGCCGTCATTACGAATCTGACAGAAGGGGGATTCAGTCCGGAATTAGCCCATCAAGTGCTGCAGAATCCGGCGGCAAGAACGAATCTCGTCAACAATATCGTCTCCTTAACGGTAAGAAAGGGATACGGCGGTGTAAATATCGATTTTGAACGGGTCAGAGAAGCTGACAGGGATCTCTTCACAGGATTTCTCCGGCAGTTAAAAACCCGGCTTTCAGAGCATCAGCTCGCGTTAACGATATCGGTTCCGGCGAAAACAAGTGATGCAGTGCCGTGGCTGAGGGGATATGATTACGGCGGAATCGGAGCCGTCGTCGATTATATGTTCATTATGGCGTACGACTGGCACCACGCCGGCAGTGAGCCGGGACCCGTGGCGCCTTTAACAGAGGTCAGGCAAACGATCAATTTTGCCATCAGCAGGGTGCCGAGAAGAAAAGTGATTCTCGGTGTTCCGCTGTACGGGTATGATTGGGTGATTCCGTACCGTCCCGGAACGATCGGATCTGCCATCTCCAATCAGCGCGCCATGGAAACGGCGATGAAGCATCAATCAATGATCCGTTATTCCCAGCAGGAGCGTTCCCCGTACTTCCGGTATACTGATGAAAATGGAAGAACGCATGAAGTGTGGTTTGAGGATGTGCGGAGCATGAGTGAAAAAATGGTTCTCGTTCGGGAGTTCGGACTGCAGGCGATCGGCGCGTGGCAATTAACGCTCGGTTTCAAACCGGGCCCGTGGCTGCTTAGGAACTTTTTTACGATCCGAAAAATATAGCTGCATGTCCCTCTCCGTAAGTGATTTTTTCTTTCCTATGATAACGGAGCTTCTTTTGGACAATCTAAAATTGAGAAGGAGGTCTGTCATATGAAGAAAAGGGAAGAGCAGTATATCAACGAGGCTGAGTATGTACCGCACCCGACAAAAGAAGGGGAATACGCGCTCATGCTGCATGAATCCTATCATTTCCTTTCAGAAGAGGATGAAAGCGATTTGCCGGAATAAAGGCTTTATGCCTTTATTCCGTTTATTTTATAGGCATGTGCTGAAATCACAAATTTAAGGTTGACACATTCCTTTTTTTTCTGTAATCTCAGTGTGTCAATTCAAATAAGAACTTCGTTAGGTGAGGCTCCTGTATGGAGATACGCTGCTGCCCAAAAATGTCCAAAGACGCCAATGGGTCAACAGGAATCATCGACATAAGGTGATTCTTAACGCAGCTGGATGGCTGTCCTATGCCATACAGTGCTAAAGCTCTACGATTGGAGGCCCCGCACGTTTATTTGCCGTGCTTGTTTTCGCCTTCATATCGGAAGGTTTTTTTTATGCCTCAAAACGTACACGACTGAGCATGATAAGGAGGTGCGGAGTATGGATTCTCCCCATTCGAGTATGTCAGAAGAAGTACCCATATACAGCCAGATAACCAGTGACGACATGATGAGGAGACAAACCGCCGCACTTCCCTTGACGGACGGCGCGTCTCCGTAAAGGAGGTACGAGTCCCGATGGTCCAAAACATGACCTATGACGAACTCATATTACGCATTATCATTTTATTGCGGGACGGAAAAATAAAAGAATTCCGAAACATGATAGATGAGCTTCAGCCCTATGACATGGCATTTTTATTTAAAGAAATGCCGGAAAAGCACAGGGCCCGCTATCTGTCATATATGACGGTTGATGACATCACCGACATGATCGGAGAGCTGGAGCGGGAATTTCAGCTTGCCGTTTTGCATAAAGTCGGTAAAACGAAAGCCACTCTCGCAATGAATAAAATGGATAACGACGATCTCGCCGCATTGCTGGAAGAGATGGATGAAGAACTGAAAGAACAGCTTTTATCCAGCATGGAGGCCGAGGAATCAAAGGCCGTACAGCTTTTGATGAACTATCCGCTAGAATCGGCGGGCCGGATGATGACGAACCGCTTCGTCTGGATTCCGCAGCATTATACAGTAAAAGATGCGGTCGTGAAGCTGAAAAGCTTTGCAGAAATCGCAGAATCAATAAATTATTTGTACGTGATTAATGACAGCAAGCAGCTTGTCGGAGTGCTCTCTTACAGAGATTTAATTCTCGGCGAGCCTGACGATAAAGTGCAGGATCTCATGTTTACGCGTGTCATCTCGGCCGGGGTGCTCCAAGACCAGGAAGAAGTCGCCCGGCTGATCCAGCGGTATGACTTTTTAGCCATTCCCATCGTGGAAGAAAATAATGTGCTTGTCGGTATTGTCACTGTCGATGATATTATTGACGTCGTGATTAAAGAAGCCGATGAAGATTACGAAAAATTCGCAGCCTCCGGTAAGGCGATTACATTTGATACGAAAGCATACGTGGCGGCGTACCGCCGTTTGCCGTGGCTCATTCTGCTTTTGTTTATCGGATTGATTTCCGGAAGCATTCTGAATTATTTTGAAGATACATTGCAAAAAGTAGTCGCCCTCGCGTTTTTCATGCCGATGATCGCGGGAACGACGGGTAATACAGGCACACAGTCACTCGCCGTCGTCATCAGAGGACTGGCTAAAGAAGAAATGAATAAAAAAACCATCTTTAAACTGATTTTCCGTGAATTAAGAACCGGTATCTACATCGGCATCGTCTGTGCGATCGCGATTACGATCGTCGCAACCGTCTGGCAGAAAGACTTAACGCTCGGTTTTGTCGTCGGTTCATCGCTGCTTGCAACGTTGATTATCGGTACGATGGCCGGAACGATCGTCCCTATTATTCTTCATAAACTGAACATTGACCCGGCGATTGCGTCAGGACCGCTGATTACGACGCTGAACGATATTTTGTCCTTATTAATTTATTTCGGCATTGCAACTGCATTTCTTCATGCTTTATAAAAAAAGTCCGTCTCACAGGAGGCGGACTTTTTTGATCAGCGGTTTTTATACTTAAAATGAGCATTAAGCTGTCCTTCCAGCATTTTTTTGCGGAGCTGCGGGTCGTTTTTGAGAGCCTGTTCTTTTTTTCGCATGTCTTTTAAAATCTCAGCCGTCTGCACGCCGTCTTCCCGCTTGTTGGCAATATCCATCAGCCGCTCAACGTCCGCGAAGGAATACTTTCTCGTTCCCCGTGATGATCGCTGCGGGTAGATTAATTTCCGTTCTTCATAGTATCTGATCTGTCTGACTGACAATCCGGTTAATTCGCTTACAATGCCGATCGAGATTACTTTTTTATCTTTGTAAGATTGTTCGTCTGTCGTCATTTTTCCACCCCTGGATGTCTTTTACTCATATTATATAAGAAAAAAAGAGAAAAAACCTGATGCTTGTCAGGTTTTCTGACGCGGAATAGAAAATTTTAGAAAAAAAGCGGCAGAAAAATTGACAAGGTTAATGCATGGTTCTGTGCCCCCGTTTTATGCTTATTGTACAGATACAATGAGGAGGAAGGATAGGAATGGAGAAAGAAAAAGCGGTTTCGCTGGCAAAAGAAATCATTGAATTAGATATGAAACGCGATGAAATGCTGGAGGCGTTCATGCAGCTTGCCGGGGAACACGCTTTTCCGCTGCTCAGAGCCGTCCAGAACGGTCTTTACCGAAAAACATCATAATCTACAGAAGTTTTACAATGGCTTTATACGTCTTTGATATAAAAGCGTTATTCTGATCATAGAATAACGGAAAACAAAGGAGGCCGTCATGAGTCGTTTGCTTCAAAATGCATTGGATAAAGAGAGAAACCATTATTCCAAAAAGCTTCTGCAGATCGGAGTCTATACGAAAGAAATACTCAATTCCATGACAATTACGGAGCTGAGAAAGGAATACGCGTATTTTTTTCGGAACATTCCCTATAAAGAACGGAACCCTTATACAAATTAAATGATGTATAAGGGTATTTTTTTATATAAAAAAGAAGGAATTCTGAAAAACGGCACGAATAGAATATAAAACAAAGAACGACTCTTATGAATTGTAAGGGTTTACATTATTTTTTTATAAAAATCTTAAATACGGGGTAGATATGATGAGATTATCATTTAACGAAGAAGAAGTGATGCGTTCGATGAATTTGTACAAAGTTTTTGCAAGGGCTTTCAAGAGTGTGTCTGAACACAGCATCCGCGACAGTAAAGAACACGGTTTTAATCCGACTGAATTTGCCGTTTTGGAGCTGCTCTATACGAGAGGACCGCAAAAGCTTCAGCAAATCGGGTCGCGTCTTTTGCTTGTCAGCGGGAATGTCACCTATGTCATCGACAAGCTTGAAAGAAACGGGTTTTTGGTCAGAGAACAAGACCCGAAGGACAAACGGTCTGTTTACGCCCATTTAACTGATAAAGGAAACGAGTATTTGGATAAAATTTATCCGATTCATTCATTGAGAATTGCGAGAGCGTTTTCAGGACTTATGCCTGAGGAACAGGAACAGCTGATAGCCTTACTGAAAAAAGCAGGAATTCACAGCCAGCATTTGCTTTTCCGTTAAAAGAAAGCGGATACAGACACTCTTCTTCATGAAGAGTGTTTTTTTCTGTTTCGGACAGTAGAGCCTGAAGCGGTTTTTGCATAAGCTGATACAGGGCTGCATCATTATTTACCAATCATAATGTGTCATGCCTCATGCCAAAATATGAGGGTGCTTTGAATATAAAGAAGGTGAACATGTGAGAAGCTGTCTGCTGTCTATATGGTACTTACTTGATCCGCTTTATTTCTTCTTTACCCGGCTGACGCTGATTGATAAACGGCAATCGAATGTATTCCGCGTCCGTTTGACTAGATATAAAGGAAAAGAAGTCATCCTGAGCGACGGAACCAGAATTAAAAAAAACGACGTGTTAGTTAAGATTCATCTTCATAATGTCAAACTCCTGAAAGAGCTGCAGCCTATTGAAAGCGCGGTCAGAAGGGGGATTATGCTATATCAGAAGGTATATCAATCCATGCCTCATTTAGCGGATTATATTAACCAGCATAAACGGAAAGACGAGATTAAGGGAGTCGTCGGCATTACAATGCTTCATAAAGGAGCGGCGAGACTCGGTTTTGATGTGATAAAACCGTCCAGCGGCTGCTACAGGCTGTTTAAGAAAGCGGCCCATCTTCCGATTTTATACTTTACTGCAAAACAGCTCACCCTCAAAAACATTCCTTACTCCTGCTATTTATTTATTTCCAAAGAAAAATTGATGTGCACGTATCAGACTGAAAAGAGCTGACCAAAAGCGTCAGCTCTTTCTCTTGATTTGCTCAAGCACGATTGAAAGCGGGCCGTCCTGCGCATTCCGGTAAAAATCATAAAACGGATCTCCCTCTGTCCTGACGCGGTTCACTACTGTATCGATCGTATAATCATCAGGTGTTAAAGAGGAGTTGACTTCGCTCCAATAAAGGGGAGCCGCAACCGTTCCCAATTCGTTGCCCCGGGTCGAATAGGGGGCGATAATGGTTTTCCCTTCGGCATGCTGCAAATAATCTAGGTAGAGCCTGCCGTTTCGGTTTTTGATAAACCGCTCTGTCGTAAAAAGATCCGGGCGCGTCCTGACGCAATAATCGGCGATGAGCATTGTGAACGCACGGGTTTCTTCATAGGTGAATGCTTCCGGTGAAAGCGGGATGTAAAGCTGAATGCCTTTATTTCCGGAGAGCTTCGGGAATGACGTCATGCTGAATGAGTCAAACAGCTGTTTCAGCACATGCGCAGCCTCCACTGCCATAGGAAAATCATTCCTTGACGGAGGATCAAGATCAATGACGATTTCTGCGGGCCTTTCAGAATGCACTGTCTGAAACGGAACGTGAAATTCAAGCGCCAGCTGATTAGCCAGCCATAGAAGTGACGGTACGCTGCTGCATACGATGTGCTCGTGGCTCCCGTCAAACACGCTTGTGACAAAGTCCGGCGTGTAGTCCGGTTTGTTTTTTTGAAAGAAAGATTCGCCAGGCGCGCCGTGCGGATAACGGATCACCGTGACGGCCCGATCTTTAAGAAAGGGCATCAGAAAATCGCTCATTTTCACCATATAACTAAGGAAATCTGCTTTCGTTTTTTCACGTTTTTTAAAAACGATCTTATCCAGGCTTGTGAACTGCAGCTTCGGCGGCAGCGTTTTAGAGCGGAGGATAAGCTGCTGATACGTGCATTCCGTCCAATCCATTTCAAACTGAAAGGACACAAAAGATACTTCACGCAGCGTGTCCTGCAATATGGTTAAATACTGCACGGTCATGCAGATAGAAGGCTCAAGTGTATACTCGCCGCTTTTTTGTTTTTTTCCGTGGGTCTCCATAATGGTTCTGACGGCGTTTTTTTCTTCCGCCTGCATGCCGTGGGAAACGGAAGCGATCGGGACGACGATGCCGTCTTTCAAAACAGAGGCCGTCACATACCCGTTCTTCGGATTGAATCCGGTTAATAGCACGTGAGCCGTTTTCATATGTTTATACTTCTGCCAGTCGGGAGAGCGTTTATTTTCCGCCCATCCGCTGGAAGCCCTTTTGGCTACGATACCTTCTCCGTCATGGCGGACGACCTTGTCCCAAAGCGCGTCAAAGTCAGTGTGCTCCGGAATGTATTGAATCGCTTCTTCCGCTAAGTGATGAGGGCAGGCGGGAAGATTTGCTTCTTTAAGCAGATTGGAAAGGGCGCGCTTCCGTTTCACATACGGTAATGAGACGGTGCCCGCGCCTTCCAGAACGAGGAGATCAAATGCCAGAAAGCGGCACGGCCGTCTATCAGCGGTGCTTTTAATTGCTTCGGTTCGTTTTAAACGTCCGCGGATTTGAAGATGCTCAAAGTCCGCTCTGTACGGATTGATTAAATAGACAAGCTCTCCGTCAAGCGTAATGGGGAACCTGTCTTTCATGTGCTGAAAACACCGGGCCGCAAAAGCCGTGATTTCCGGAAATTGATTCGTCAGCGTCTGTCCGTTTCTGCTGGTTAATGTAACGCCGTTTTCGTCTATGCGGAGAAGACAGCGGAATCCGTCATATTTTACCTCATAGCGCCACTCACTGCCTTCAGGCGGTACAGAGGTCAAAATCGGCTGCATCGTCAGCACCATGATTAAGACGTTCCGGCTTTTTGTCTGGTCGTCTTCTGCTTTTTGCCTCCGCCGCCAGCTGACGCTGTGTCTTTTGTCCGTGCCGGTGCAGCCTGTTCGCGATTCGGCCGCTTCGTCCGGTCAATGCTTGCCTGAAGCGCGCTGACAAGATCAATGACATCTTCTCGCGGGCCGGCAGGAGCAGGTGTCACGCCCGCTTCTTCATGTTCGAGCTTATCGTTAATTTTGGCGAGAAGGGCTTTCCGGTATGTGTCTTCGTATTGTTCCGGGTCAAACTCGGTTGTCAGCTCATTAATTAACGTGATCGCCGTCTGCAGCTCTTTTTCATTAACGGCTGTCTGCTCAGGAACGCCCGGCACATGTCCGGCATTTCTGACCTCATCCGGATAATGAATGGATTCCATCACGATGCAGTTGTCATACACGCGAAGAATCGCAAGCTGCTGTTTAGAGCGGATCGTAATGGAGGCAATCCCGATTTTACCCGTCGTCCTCAGCGCTTCCCGCAGAAGTGTATAGGCTTTTGTGCCGTTGTCTCCCGGCCCGACATAATATGACCGGTTAAAATAAATCGGATCGATTTCCTGCAGCTGGACAAAGTCAACAATCTCAACCGCTTTTTCTTCATGTTCCTGTTTTACGTCTTTCAAGTCTTCGTCTGTCATAATGACGTATTTCCCTTTTACATACTCATAGCCTTTCACGATTTCATCAGGCTCCAGACTCTTTTCACATCCGGTGCAGATTTTTTCGTATTTAATCGGCGCATGGTCTTCTTTATGAAGACTGCGGAATTTTATATCTTTATCTTCAGTGGCCGCAAAGAGCTTGACCGGGATATTGACGAGGCCGAAACTGATCGAACCCTTCCACATCGTGTGCATGAATAAAAACTCCTTTTTGTCTTTATTGTGGATAAACGGGTCCGTTCCATGTGTAGCAACTTATGGGTGATGCGGCGTTCATGGAGCGGCTGTTCTATTTCCTCATGCGGTAATGGCCGGCTGAAAAGGAAATCGCATGTGAATCGGTAAGTTCTTTAAATCGCTGAAGTCCCCGAAAATCATCAATGGTTGATCAAAAAAATTATACAGAATCATTCCCCGGGAAATGCCCACGCATTTCCATGTAGTGACCGAGAGAATTTCCCGCTCCCATAAAAACAGATTCGGCGATGGCAAAGATCCCGGCAAAACGCACTGCCCATATGAACTGAATTCCGGTCAGCCGCCGCTTACCGCGAAGGGTAACTTTTCCGGAGATCTTAAGTGATGTAACCGCCGCCAGAAGAGCAATCAGGAGAAAGGCGGGCCGATCTGAAACGACTCATATTTATAACGGGCATGTCTAAAAGATATTTCAGCCTCAAGGTTTTGTGTTAAAATCATTCTTAAGTTTCAGAATATAGACGTAAGCCGGGAGTGATAGATCATCGAAGATTTCATCATATCAATAATTGAAGCGTTTAAAAGCTTATCTTACGCCGGAATTTTTTTGGCGCTCAGTATAGAATTCATCCCGGCGGAAATTGTTCTTCCGCTTGCGGGCTATTGGGTCTCAAAAGGGGATATGACGCTTGCCGGAGCCGTGTTTGCCGGTTCGCTCGGCGGTGTTTCAGGTCCGCTTGTCTTATATGGGATCGGCAGGCTGGGCGGTCGGCCGTTTTTGCTGAAATATGGAAAGTACATATGGATAAAACCCGAATCCCTGCAGAAATCAGATGATTTCTTTCAGAAGCACGGAGGTTTGGTAGCGTTCAGCGGCCGTTTTATACCGGGGGTCAGGACGCTGATTTCTTTGCCGTGCGGCATTGCGAAGATGAATATCTGGGTGTTCTCTCTCTATACATATGCAGCGATGCTGCCGATTACATTTGCTTACGTATACCTCGGAATGAAACTCGGGGAAAATTGGAAAAGCGTCGGTTCCATTCTCGATCAATATATGCTGCCGCTCGGTATATTCATTGTGTTGCTTCTCGTTCTTTGGATGTTTTTGAAGAGAAGAAAACAGCGGGTCAAAACAGAAAAAATTTCTCAATTTGTTAAAAAAGTTAAGCGTTGACAAATGATGAAACAGGCTTTATCATGAGCGTATAAACAAATATTTCTTGAAATCCCAAAGGGGAGTAGCGTCCGGATATTCCGGAAACAAAGTCGTCAATTCATGGATCATATCCATCGGCTTTGTTGGCATGCCAATCATTCATGTCTAGCAAGACCTTTGCCTTATATCGGCAAAGGTCTTTTTTGCGTAAAAAAACCGCCGGTATAAGCTCGGATGATAGAAAAAAGAAACGGAGGGAATGGATTGGACTTTGCATTATTATTGGAGTATGGATGGGTTCTTCTCGTTTTAATCGGGCTGGAAGGGATTTTGGCGGCGGATAACGCGCTGGTGATGGCTGTGATGGTGAAGCATCTTCCTGAAAAACAAAGGAAGAAGGCTTTATTTTACGGATTGGCGGGCGCATTTATTTTGCGTTTCGGGTCGCTCTTCGCCATTTCATTTCTGGTGAATGTTTGGCAGGTCCAGGCCGTCGGCGCTTTATACCTGTTTTACATTGCGGTCAGCCATTTGCTGAAGCGGTATGTATTCAAAGATAACGCCGGGCAGAAAACGCAGAAAGAAAGCGGGTTTTGGCAGACTGTCTTGAAAGTGGAGCTCGCGGACATCGCTTTTGCCGTTGACTCCATTTTAGCGGCGGTCGCACTTGCCGTAACGCTTCCGGGAACACGGCTTCCTGCCATCGGCGGCCTGGACGGCGGTCAGTTTCTCGTTATTTTAGCCGGCGGCGTAATCGGTTTAATCATTATGCGTTTTGCGGCATCAATGTTCGTATCCTTACTGAAAACCAGGCCGGGCCTTGAAACGGCGGCATTTGTGATTGTCGGATGGGTAGGCGTGAAGCTCGCTCTTTATACGTTGGCCCATGAGGAACTCGGTATAATTCCGGCAGATGTCATCCATTCGGCGGCCTGGAAAATCATTTTCTGGGCGGTTCTGGCTGCCATTGCGGTTTGCGGATGGTTTATGTCAGGAGCAAAACAAACAGAGTCCGGCGCGGCATCGGAAAAAAGAGAACACGCGTAAAATGATCAAAAAGGGAGTCTGGCTTTTTAGAAAGCAGGTTCCCTTTTTTGTTTGAAGCGCTTACATTTAAGACATATGATAACAATTTTATAACAGCATTGTTACAAAAAACACAGAGAAAACCCCCTTAATTCTGCATGGGGGCACGAAATCATGTATAGTACGTCTTATTGGCTTGTCATAATTGAGACAAATGAAATCGATTTCTCTTTTTCTTCCTTTGCGAATCCCTACTAAATTAGCTATGATTATGAGTAGTTATAGGGAGGAACTGAGGTGAAACCAGTGCTTAGCCTTTTGTTTAAATTGGGAAAAAAGAAGCAAACGCTTGAAACATCTGTTGAAAAAATACAAAAAGGCGACAAAGATCTGCAGAACGATTTAATACAGCAATATAAGCCTTTTATCGCGAAGACGGTTTCATCCGTTTGTAAACGATATATAGATGAAAAAGACGACGAATTCAGCATCGGGCTGATCGCGTTTAACGAAGCCATTGAAAAGTATTCGGCTGAAAAAGGTAATTCGCTGCTTGCATTTGCAGAGCTGATTATAAAAAGAAAAGTGATAGACTATATCAGAAAAGAAGCAAGAACCGCTCAGCATATCAATATGGATGTGCAGGAGGGCGACGACCAGGAATCTTCGCAGAGCCTTATCGAAGCGGAGCTTTCCATTGATGAATACCGCAAACAGATAGAACAGGAACAGCGCCGGGAAGAAATTCTTTTTTTTCAGAAGCAGCTGAAAGAATACGGCCTGTCTTTTAAAGAGCTGCTGGAACAATCGCCGAAGCATACAGATGCGAGGCAGAATGCGATTAAGGTAGCCTACACGCTTGTTGAAAATGAAGAGCTGGCGTCCATTTTGCACCAGAAAAAACAGCTTCCTGTCAAACAGCTTGAGCAGCTCGTGTCGGTCAGCAGAAAAACGATCGAACGGAACCGAAAATATATCATCGCCATGAGTATTATTATTACCGGTGATTATATTTATTTAAAAGATTATCTTAAAGGGGTGTTGCACTCATGAGAAGAGGGATCATAGTAGAGAAAAATAAAAAATTCGTCACGTTGCTAACCCCTGACGGACAATTTTTAAAAACAAAAAATGATCACCGCACTTGTGAAATCGGAGAGGAAATTACGTTCGAAGGCGAAACGCGTATGGGAAGAAGGGCCAGCTTTTTTGATTTTCTGAAACTGCGCCCTTTTAAATTGGGAGTGTTTACGATGACTGCTATTATTTTGTTTATTTTAATTTTGCTCCCGGTTTTTTCTGATAACAAAGCTTACGCGTATATGACGCTTGACATTAATCCCAGCATTGAAATGGCTTTAAACAGCAAATATGAAGTCATTGAACTGACACCGCTGAACCATGACGCCAAACAGGTCATCAGTGACATCGGAGATTGGAAAAGCAGCGATTTTAAGGAAGTCATCAATAATATTATTACCGATTGCAGCAAGCATGGATATGTAAAGGAATCAAAAGAGATTTTAATTTCCACGGTTTATGAAAATACAGATGACAATACATATAAAAAAGGCGTTAAAAAACAGCTGGCTGACATGACTGAAAAATATAAGGGCACCTACCAGGTCCAATCTCTTGAATCTGATATGGAAACAAGAGAAAAAGCAAAACAGGAAGGGATGTCAACAGGCAGCTACATAAGAAGAAACGAAAAGAAAACAGAAGAAAAACAGTCTGAAAAGCAAACCGACGGCAATGAAACAGATCAAAAAGATACCGAAACAGACGCTGATCAAAGCAAGCAGCCGGACACAGAAAAGCCGGCGGCTGATGAAAAGACAGCTCCTGATGAAGAAAAGGCAGCAGAGAAGCCGGAAAACAATGAAACAACGCCCGGCACGGAAGAAGCGAAGCCGGACAGTCAGGACGGCAGTCAGCAAACCGACAAAAATGCAGCTTCCGGATCAGAAGAAAACACACAGAAGGAACAAGATGGGGAAACAGAGCAGCCCCCAACACAAAATCCTCAGGAAAACGGAAATGACAAAGAGCCTAAGCAAAAGTATTACAATCATTACTGGAATCAGCGGAATCATGATCGCAATGAACATTGGGACTCCTATCGGCATCATGAAGATTCATCAGACCGCAGGAATCCGAACGGCTACCGGCACGGAAAGGAGAATGCCGATAAATATCAAAATTCGCCGAGAAGTCCCGGCGAATAAGCTGCATTATTGATTTTTCCCGTTTAATTGTGATTGAGCCTGCTGTACAAGACGTTTTGTCATTTCCCCGCCTACAGAGCCGTTTGCGCGTGCTGCTGTATCAGAGCTAAGGTTCACGCCGAATTCTTGAGCCACTTCGTATTTAAATTGGTCAAGTGCCTGCTCAGCCCCTGGAACTAAGAGTTTATTTCTGCTCGCCATCTTTTTCATCTCCTTTTCTCTGGCAAGATGTGTTTACGCATTTTAGTTTCAAACGGAACGGTATTGATTATGCTGGCAATTGTTGTACAGCAAAAAACCCCGGCGCAGACACCGGGGCGAAGAAGCGTTATGAATTATAATAAATGGCTGGTCATTTTGTAGGCTGAGGCTTGAATATGGAAAGTCAAAACGGAGAGCACCGTGACGGCGATGATGGATCTGATATTGTTCCATTGTCCGCTTCCGAGTTCTTTAAAGCAGCCTTTGAGCTTGTCCGTCTGCTCTTCAACGAGCTCCTGCAGGCTCGTTTCCTTCATCGGCGGGTTTGCTTTATGATGAAGATAATCAATCACTTGGGCGCAGCTTTCATAGTAGCTGATCGGGCTGATGACGTCGTCTGATCTGTCTGTGATCGTGTTAAAAGCGATTTTTAATATGCCGCGTATATGTTCGAAGTCATAAATTGATTTTAAATCACGTACAATGAGAAGGATGACAGCTTGTTCAATTGTATATTTTTTGCCGAGTAAGGGGTGGCCGATTAAATCTTTAATATCGCGCTTCACCCAGTTTTGGACGGCGGTTGATTTTAAAGACGTCAGCTCGCACAGATTTCCCAGCTCGACAATCTCGTTAGTTGAAAGCCCGTATTCCTTTTTCTCTTTTTTTCGTTCGAATCTCGTCAGAAATTCAGGGATATGCAGACGGCTTTCCGCTTCATCCAATGTCATTTCCGCTGATTGCAATAAGATTTGGAGAGGAGTTGCGTCTCCTTGGCCTTTTAACGCGTAAAGAAGCCGGACCATATCAGTTCGGGTCAGTTTAAACGTGTTCATGGTTCACCTCTGATTGATTACGTGTTCACTTTCTGATATCACTGAGAATTACATTTACATCATACGTCGAAATTGTTGCATTTTCAAACAGATCATTTATAATTTAATTAAATAAGTTCTTTTGATCTTAAAAAAGACGGAGGTAATTATGGCGAAAAGAATATTTCTGTTTATTTTAACGAACCTTTTGGTCATTACGACAATCGGAATTGTGCTTACGATTATTACAAGCGTTACCGGTGTCGGCTCGTATATACAAAATGGCCGCATTGATCTGATGGCATTGCTCGTGTTCAGTCTTGTCGTCGGTTTTGTCGGTTCTTTTATTTCTCTCGGAATGTCCAGATGGATGGCCAAAACGATGATGGGCGTCCGGGTGTTAAATCCGAAGAAACAGTCACTCAGCTATGAAGAACAGCAATTGGTTGACCGTGTGCACAGATTGTCCCGTGCCGCAGGGATGACGAAAATGCCTGAAGTCGGCATTTATCAGTCCCCGGAGGTCAATGCTTTTGCGACCGGACCTTCTAAGCGCCGTTCGCTTGTCGCGGTTTCTTCAGGTTTATTGCAGCAGATGGATGATGCTGCGGTGGAAGGGGTTCTTGCCCATGAAGTCGCACACATCACAAACGGTGATATGGTCACGATGACGCTGCTGCAGGGAATCGTCAATACGTTCGTCGTATTCCTTTCCCGAATCGCGGCATGGGTTGCAAGCCGCTTTGTCAAAGAAGACCTCGCACCGGTCGTGCATTTTATCGCGATGATCGTGTTTCAGATTATCTTTTCCATTCTCGGCAGTCTTGTCGTCTTCGCCTACTCGCGCCACAGAGAGTTTCACGCTGACCGTGGCGGTGCAGACCTTGCCGGCAAGGATAAAATGATTCACGCCCTGCGTACGCTGAAGTCTTATACAGGACATGTGAATGAAGAAGACCAGACGGCGGTGCAGACGTTAAAAATTAACGGCAAAAAGCATTCGTCACTGTTCTCCACACACCCTGATCTCGATGAGCGCATCCGCAGGCTGGAAGCAAAATAATAAACAAAACCTCTGACAATCGTTTCAGAGGTTTTTTGTTTAAAGATCGGCAAATTACATAAGGTAATGAAAAATCTTTCTAAAAAGGCCTTTAAAAATTCTCCCAATATCATTAGAATAATTACGTACTACATTTGAGAGGCAGAAGGAACTATCTTATGAAATTAAAACTGAAGAAATTCATACAGATCTTGTCGCCTGCACAGCTGATTGCATTATATTATTTTCTTGCTGTGACGGTGGCATTTATTTTGCTAAGCCTGCCGGCCGCCCACAAACAAGGGGCCAGCTGGTCGTTTATAGACGCGCTGTTTACGGCTGTCAGCTCAGTCAGTGTCACCGGTTTAACGGTCGTCAACACGGCTGATACATTCAGCACGGCCGGGATTGTCATTTTGGCTTTCGTGCTTCAATTCGGCGGAATCGGCATTATGACGCTCGGAACATTCGTCTGGCTCATTATGGGCAAACGGATCGGTCTGCGGGAACGGAAGCTCATTATGGTGGATCAGAATCAATCGCAGTTTTCCGGTATCGTCAACCTGATGAAGCAAGTGCTGTTTTTGATTTTATTAATCGAGTTTTTAGGCGGCATCATCTTAGGAACATATTTTTTAACGTACTATGATTCGTTTGAACAGGCGTACTTGCACGGATTCTTTGCGAGCGTCAGCGCCACGACAAACGGCGGCTTTGATATTACGGGAAATTCACTCGTCCCGTTCAGACATGACTATTTCGTGCAGTTTATTACGATGCTTCTGATTATTTTCGGGGCGATCGGTTTTCCGGTGCTCGTAGAAGTAAAAGACTTTTTGTTTTCAAAACAGCGCAGATACTCATTCACGCTGTTTACGAAAATTACGACCGTTACGTTCGGAATGCTTGTTTTGTTCGGAGCCGTGGGCATTTACGCGCTTGAAGCAAGCCATGTTATGAAGGGGAAAAGCTGGCATGATGTTTTATTTTTATGTCTCTTTCAATCAACTGCTACGCGAAGCGGCGGGCTTGCGACAATTGATATCAGCCAGCTGTCGGCGCCGACATTATTTTTCATCTGCGCCCTCATGTTTATCGGCGCATCACCGAGCTCGGTCGGCGGCGGAATCCGTACGACGACGTTTGCGCTTAACCTTCTTGCTCTGTTTCATTTTGCCAGAGGGAATAAAGCGGTCAAGGTCTTTAAACGCGAGCTTCATCAGGCTGATGTCATGAAGTCGCTGGTCGTTACGATGATGGCGATTCTGCTCGTGTTCGGGTCGACGCTGATTCTTTCCGTGACGGAGACAAATCAGACGCTCCTCGGACTGCTTTTTGAAGTGTGTTCCGCTTTCGGAACGACCGGCCTGTCGCTCGGGATTACTCCGCATTTAAGCGATATCGGAAAATGTGTGATCATGATTGTGATGTTTATCGGCCGGATCGGCATTTTGACTTTCCTTTATTTGATCGGCCGAAAAGAAATCGAAGCAAATTATCATTATCCGAAGGAAAGGATGATTATCGGCTGACACCGCTTTTCAGAAAGCGGTGTTTTTTTATTGCCGTAAAATGGATGAGTGGAAACAGTTTCTTTGGAGATTCTACTTGTAAAGAGGTGACGTCATTGTTTGCCGTATTTTGGAAGTCGGTAGTTATGATCGCGGTCGGTACCTTTTTATTGCGGATTGCCGGACGGAAATCCATCAGCCAGCTGTCGGTGACCCAGACAGTCATCATGATTTCGATCGGCTCGATTATTATTCAGCCGTTTATTGAACATAATTTATGGGAAACCATTTTCGCGGCGGCGATTTTTATTGCGGTACTGATTCTGATGGAATATTTAGAAATCAAATCAAGCTTTTTTGAGTTTCTATTTTCAGGAAAAACCGTCGCCGTTGTCAGAAACGGAAAAATCATCCCGGAAAACTTAAAAAAAATGCGTTTTACCGAAGACCAGCTGTCAATGAGGATCAGGCAGGAAGGCCTCGGAGACATTCAAGATTTTAAATATGTGCTGCTTGAGCCGAACGGACAGATCGGCTATGAACTCATTGATGAGGCCAAAAACGTGACAGTGCGCGACTTAAAAAAAATGCTTAATGAATTCAAAACAGATTTGCTGACAGAAGGAGGAAATCAAATGAAACGCAAAGCAGCAAAGAATGAAGCTTTGACCAACAACAATACACCGACTGAGAGCATGGACAAAGATGCATACAAAACACAATATGACGGTGATCCCGGACTGAGAGGCGCAAACCGCAAATCAAAACACGGCAAACAAGGAGGCGAGTAATATGACGAAAAAAAACCGCCACAGCAAAGACATGCAAAACCATAAAAAGCCGATGGACCCTAAATTGCTTGAAGAAGAGTTTTCAAGCGAGCTCGGTGATTATAACGCCGGAAAATGGATTGAAACGCTTGAACAGACGAAGCCGAAGAAAAAAGAAGACGGCAAAAAATAAAAAATACCTCTTAAGCGGCAACGCTTAAGAGGTATTTTGCATTATTTCGAATAAGCACCGTTTCTTGTTCCTTTCACCGCTTGAAGCAAGCCGGTTATCCGCAGCTCAATAAACGGCTGTGCGGCCGTTTTCACCGCATTGCTGGAGAGAATGGACGTAAGAGCGGCTGTTAACATTAAGAGCATGACTAAATTCTGATAATCAGACAAGTGATCTTCAAGCCCGATCTGCCGCAGCGTTTTTATAATGAATCCATGCAGCAGATACACGTAAAACGTTCTCGTACCCCATTTCGTAAAGAAATAACGCTTTTGCGGAACGAGCGCCAAAAAGCTGAAAGTGGCGGCAAAGGCCAAAACATACCAGCCGATGCGCGACAGACCGCTCAGCAGCGACACTGTGCCGAATGTAGAATAAGGCTCTGATCCGAACAGCCACGAGTAATCAAAATCAATGCACCAGCATAAGAGGAAAACAATCCCCAGTACGCCCGCGGCAATCTGCCTGCCTCTTTTAGCCCGAAGCAAATCAAAGTGCCGTTTCTTTAAATAAAACCCGACGAGAAACATCGGTAGAAAAACAAACGTCCGTGAAAGACTCAGCGTGCTGCTGATGAAATCGAGATACCCGATCATGACGGCAAGCCCGCAGCTCGCCCCAAGCGCCCACATTTTCGGCAGCTTCGTAAAGGGATAAAGCAGCAGATTCCAAAAGAATAAGCTGACTAAAAACCAGAGAGACCACTGCGGATCAATCGGATTGACGCTTGCCATGCTTTCATCCTGAATCAAATAGTAAAAAACCGAGTAAATGCCCTGAAAAATCAGGTACGGAATAATCAGCTTCACAGCCAGCTTCTTCACATAACCTTTCCGCTTAAAGTTTTTTGCGAAATAGCCGGAAACCAGGATAAAGGCCGGCATATGAAAAGTATAAATGAATTTGTAGAGATGGAGCATAAACTCATTTCCGTTAATAAATGACCGGAGGATATGGCCGAACACCACCAGAAAAATCAAGATAAACTTGGCGTTGTCAAAGTAACTGTCTCGCGATTTTGTCATAGCATCACCTTCTCTTCAAAAATCATCCACTGCATGATTATTTCCTGTTGGTGTTCATTTTAAAATAAAAAACAAAAAATTGAAGGAGGACAAAAGGGATTGTTAGGATGATGTAACGGGGAGGTAAGGATCGTAGAAAAAGACTTTAACTTGTCATATCATTGAAATTTTCTGAAATGTATAGGGCGAATGAAGGAAGATGAGGTATTTTGTAGAAATATTGAAGGATAGGTTTTTGAAGAAGGAGTGTACTGAATGGCTGAAACTCTGGATTTGCAAACAAACGAGTCGCTGAAAGAGCAGCTGAAGCGGATGAAAGAGGAAAATGACCGCCTGAAGAGTGATTTGAACCGGTATCATGTGATTATGAATAACACGCTTGATGCCATTTTTATATGCCGTAAGGAAATGAAAATCGTCCAGGCGAACGAGGCTGCGGCCCGGATGATGCAGATTGAGGCAGAGAGCCTTATTAACCGCTCCGTCCTGGACTTTTTATATTCCGTGCCTCAGGAAGAACTGAATAAGGCCGTGAAAAAGTTTTTAAAAAAAGGCCATCTGTGGAAAGAGGTGCCGATTAAGCTTGACAGCGGCGCGACGAAATACATTGAATTCCTCGCCAGAGACGGAATTGGGGAGGATTATTTTTTTGTGGTGATGAGGGACATCTCCTCTAAAAAAATATTAGAGCGCGAATTCTCCATGAACGAGCAGCTGTTTAAAGATTTGTTTGACAGGGCTGTTGACGGCATCGTGCTGTTTGATAAGGACGGCGGGTTTATTGATGCGAACCTCTCTTTTTGCAAAAGCTTTGAGATCGGCCAGAATGAATTGTCGCATCTGTCGCTCCGCCATTTTACCGACGGCGAAAACAAAAAGCATCTGAAAGAAATCTGGGAAACCCTCCGCAGAAAAGGAAATGCCAAAGGAGAACTGCCCGTCAAGCTTCGGTCCGGCGAAGAGAAGCTGTTTGAATTTACGATTACGTCCAACTTAATCAGCGGGTTCTACATGTCCATTATGAGAGATATAACAGAGAAACGGTTGATGGAATTGAAACTCTTTAAAAGCGAAGAGCGATTCCGCGAAATTTTTGAAAACGCGATGGACGCGATTGTCATTTGGTCTGATGACGGAAAGATTGCCAAAGCAAACGAATCGGCGTGCCGCATTTTCGAACTGCCGATGGATAAGCTGCTGGAGACGAATTTATGTACGTTTATCGTTGATCCGCAGAAAAAATACAAGCAGATTAAGAAGAAATATGAAAAATACGGGGAAATCCGTGAAGAAATGCTGTTTCAGATGGCAAACGGCCAATACAAAGAGCTTGAGTTCACATCAAAACGAACCATACTTGAAGGTCAGCATTTAACCATTTTAAGAAATGTCAGCGATCGTAAGCGGATGGAAAAAGAATTGCGGGAAAGCGAGCTGAAATTCAGAAAAGTATTCAACGGCTCAATGGACGGCAAGGTCTTATTTGACAACCAATTCCGCATTATTGACGCGAATCCTCTCGCAAGCCGTATACTGGGCATGCCGGATGAGGAGCTGAGAGCGTACACCGTTCCGGATATTCTTTCTTTATTTGATATTGAAAACGCGGGTGTTCCCGCCAGAAAGATTGATTTAGAAGGAATGGATAATGAAATCCCCTTCCTGTTAAGCAGCAGTGACAGCCGCAAACTGGAATTCTCCTTCAAAAGAAATATCATTCAAAATATGAATCTGGCCATCTTTAAAGATGTCACAGAG
This sequence comes from Bacillus sp. SYZHCR11, assembly GCF_057196865.1. NCBI lineage: Bacteria > Bacillati > Bacillota > Bacilli > Caryophanales > Bacillaceae > Bacillus > Bacillus sp. SYZHCR11. The sequence continues at coordinate 986,702 of NZ_JBXUND010000001.1, read as the reverse complement.
GCCAAAGAGCTTGAAGAGAGGCTGCGGAAATCCGACACTCTTCATGTTGTAGGGGAGCTGGCGGCGGGCATCGCCCACGAAATCAGAAACCCGATGACAGCGCTGAAAGGGTTCATTCAGCTTCTTCAAGGAAGCATTGAAGGCGAATATTCCCTGTACTTTAACGTCATTACCTCAGAATTAAAACGCATCGAGTCTATCATCACTGAATTTTTAATTTTAGCGAAACCTCAGGCGATATTATATGAAGAAAAAGATGTGACGCAGATTATGAAAGACACGGCTGATCTTTTGAATGCCCAGGCCAATCTTGTCAATGTGCAGATTCATCTGAACCTGACCGGAAACATCCCGCCGATTTACTGTGAACCGAATCAATTAAAACAGGTGTTTATCAATATTTTAAAAAACGCCATTGAAGTCATGCCGGGCGGCGGCAATATCTACGTGACCATCCAGCCTTCTGATCAAGACCACATTTTGATTTCTTTTCAAGATGAAGGAACAGGCATTTCCGAAGACAAACTAAAACGTCTGGGCGAGCCATTTTACACGACAAAAGACAGGGGAACGGGCCTCGGTCTGATGGTCAGCTATAAAATCATCGAAGAACATCAGGGACGCATTCATGTGGAAAGTGAAGAAGGGAAGGGCACGGTTTTTCATTTGACGCTTCCGATCCGGCAGAATACCGAAGAAAGAAGGAGCGGGGAATGATCTGTTTTACAAGTGTAAAAGCGCCGTTTGGAACCGTTATCGTAACAGAGGAAGAGGGCTTTATTACCGGCCTGTTTCTCACCGGGGAAGATTTTGAGGAATGGCGGAAAGACGCGCCCGGCGTAAAGCCGTGCGAAACCGCTTTGCTGTCGGAGGCGAAACAGCAGCTGGCATCCTATTTTTCAGGAGAAAGAAAGCAATTCTCTCTGCCTTTGAGACAAAAAGGCACACCCTTTCAGGAAAAGGTGTGGAACGCGCTGACGATGATTCCTTACGGGGAATCCCGAAGCTACGGTGATATGGCCGAAGCGATCGGAAAACCGAAAGCGGTGCGCGCCATCGGACAAGCCAATAAACGAAACCGGCTGCCGATTTTGATCCCGTGCCATCGGGTAATCGGCAAAAACAGCGCCTTAACGGGATACGCGGGCACGAAGACGGATGTAAAAGCGGTGCTGCTGAACATCGAACAAATATCCTATAAAGAAAAATAAAACATATGGCACGTTCCGTTTTTTCGCGTCCGACATATCATTTTATTAAGTGAAAAAAGTTGGTCTGGTGAAAAAGGAGGACGAAGCCTGATGAAAATGAGCCGTCCGCAAAAGATAGCCGGTTATGCAGAGCTGTTTTTTAAAATGCATCTCATTACAGCCGCCCAAAAAGATGAAGTGATTACATTGTGCAGACAAAAAAACCGCTGACATTGCCCGAGGCAACATCATCAGCGGTTTTTCAGCTCAGCTGACAGTCGGCGAATAATTGTTCAATTTCTTCCGTGTAAGAACCGGTCACAATTCCTTTCTCGGTGATAATGCCTGAAATCAGGCTGCCCGGTGTGATGTCAAAGGCCGGATTGAAGACCGGCACATCTTCGGGAGCGGTGCGTATGCCTGAGATCTGTCTGACTTCATCCGGATCTCTTTCTTCAATCGGAATCTGATCGCCGTTTTCAATCTGCAAGTCAAAGGTCGAAAGCGGTGCGGCCACAAAAAACGGAATCTGAAAGGCGTTTGCCAAAATAGCGAGGCCGTAAGTTCCGATTTTGTTGGCCGTATCTCCGTTTTTAGCAATTCTGTCAGCGCCGACAATGACTGCTGAAATATGTTTTTCCTTCATTGTATGGGCGGCCATGCTGTCCGTAATGAGTGTGACATCAATTCCGCCCTGCATCAGCTCCCACGCCGTCAGCCGGGATCCTTGGAGAACGGGTCTTGTTTCACATGCGTAGATATGAAGGCCGAGGTCTTTTTGTTTCGCTAAGTAAAAGGGAGCAAGCGCCGTACCGTACCGGCTTGTAGCAATCGAGCCCGCATTGCAGATGGTCATGATCTGGTCGCCTTTTTTAAAAAGGTGCAGCGCATTTTGGCCGATCATTCGGCAGGTTTCTTCATCCTCAATCTGAATTTGAATGGCTTCATGAACGAGCGTTGTCTTCGCTTCATTGATTGAGATTGCATCCCTGATGGAATCCGTCAGTCTGTCAAGCGCCCACGCGAGGTTGACGGCAGTGGGCCTCGAACTGTTTAAATACGCTTTGACATCCGCGAACTGACGTCGGAAATCTGAAAGATCGCGGGCTTCAAATGACTTGGCGGAGAGCGCGAGTCCGAATGCCGCGGTTATACCGATGGCCGGGGCGCCCCTTACTTTCAGCGTGACAATCGCGTCGAATACATCTTCCTTTGTTTCAAGTTCCACATACTCAGTGACGTCGGGAAGTTTTTGCTGATTTAAAATGCGGATGTAGGTTTCTTTCCATTCCACAGAACGGGGGATGGCAAATTCATTGGTCATGCTGCATCATTCCTTTACACGGAGCTTAAATTGGTCCAGAACCTCGGTGATATGCTTCAGTTCTTTTCTGTTTTCGATATAATAGGCGCCGATCTCAAGCGCCAGCTTCTTCCGTTCGATTCGTTTGTCAAACGGAGTGATTTCATCTAAGTCAGCCACATGGGCGAGTCCGATCGTGCGCCGGATCAATTCGCATCCCGCAAAACCGACCGCTTCTTCAAACGCGTTTTTCAGTGTGTCTTCCAGCAGGTGTCTGCGGGAAGGCAGGCAGTCTTTCTCCCATGCTTCACTGAATGTTTTCACAAATGTATCCCATACGGCGGCAGTATGGTCATATAACGGCTGTCTGTCGTCACCGTCGCGGCTGAGGGCGTTTAACAGCAGATTGGCGATAAATTGGCCGATGTCAAACCCGATCGGTCCGAAGAAAGCAAACTCGGGATCAATCACCTTTGTTTCATGTTCATCGGCGAAGATGCTTCCCGTGTGCAGATCGCCGTGAACCAATGTTTCCGCGGAATTCAGAAAGATGGCTTTCAATTCGTCAGCGCCTTCTTTCAGCCGGGAATTGTTCCAAACTTTTTCTGCGTACGGGCGCAGCTCCTCCTCAAAATCGTTTGTCTCATGGTCGAGAAACGGTTCTGTAAACACAAGCCTTTCTGTAATATTGCAAAGCTCAGGATTTGTAAACTGCTTTGCGAGCTGCTGCTTTACTTTCGCATCAAGCGCATAATCGGATGAGTAAAAAAGCGTTTTCCCTAAAAATTCACCGATATGAACCGATAAGTTCGGATAATGCTGCCCTTCCAGCAGCCCTTTTCTTGAAATCTGCAAATGTGAGAGGTCTTCCATTACCGTGACGGCCATTTCAGTATCGGAATAGTAAACGGCCGGAACGAGGTGCGGCACGTGTTCGCCCTGGCGGATGAGGGCGCTGCTTTCGATTCTCGCCCGATCAATTGTAAGCGGCCAGCTTTCACCGACGACTTTCGCGTAAGGAATCGCCTGTTTGATAATCAGTCCTTTTTGGTTTTCTTTATCGTAAACATGAAAGACGTAATTTAAATTGCCGTCGCCGATTTCACGGCATGTCAGAGTGCTTTTGCTTTGGAATAAGCCGAGCTTGACGGCTAACGCGGCGGCGGAGCTTTCTGTTAATTGTTCATAAAGACTTGTTTTAGTTGCTGACATGGATTTACCCTCCAATTATGTAGTGGCAGTAAGAGATCGTGACGGAGAATACGCCCGAAAAAAAGCCTCCTTCTCTGAAAGAGAAGGAGGCTGAAACAGTGCAGTCCGCCTCTTATCTCTCAGATAACATCTGATGGAATTAGCACCGTGCCTTATGAGACAATCGTCTCGGCGCAAAATGTACGCGCCCCATTTCACAATGGAATTACGGTCGGTTGCTGTTGGGGTCAAAAGGCCAATTCCCTCGCCCAACTCTCGATAAGAGAAAATATATTGATTTGTATCACAATTCGGATTAATCAGTTGATGAAAATATTAGCAGGTGCCGGATATTCTTGTCAACATTTTTTTGAAAATTAATATAAATCACGCCGCAAGTCTTGGAAAACCGGAATGGTTCCGCGGACGGCCGCGCTTTCTGACACATCGATTTCCGCCCGGACTGCGCCTTCCGTCCGGTCTCCTTCGGCTAAAATCCGGCCCCACGGGTCAATAATCAGGCTGTGGCCGGCAAATTCATTATCGGGATTGGACCCCGTGCAGTTAGAGGCTGCGACAAAACATTGGTTTTCAATTGCTCTGGCGATAAGCAGGCTTCGCCAATGATCAAGGCGGGGCAGAGGCCATTCCGCAGAGATAAACAGGACATTCGCGCCCTGGGACGTATGCTTTCTGATCCATTCGGGGAAACGGATATCATAGCAGATCAGCCCGGCGCACTTGACACCGTCGAGCTCAAAGGAACCGTCACTGTTTCCCGCTGACAAGTAAAGGTGTTCATCCATCAGCTGAAACAGATGGGTTTTCTGATACCGCTTCACGATCTGTCCGCTGTTATCGGCGATGTACATGGTGTTATAGACATTTTCGCCTTCTTTGACCGCAAAAGATCCGGCAACGAGGTGTACGTTGTATGTTTTTGCCGTTTCTTTAAGCCATTGTTCCGAAACTTTGCCGTTTTCATCCGCCAGCTGGTCTAGCCGTGTGAGATCATAGCCGGTTGTCCACAACTCAGGAAGCACGATTACATCCGCATGGCGGCTTTCTTGCTCAATCAAAGATTCCGCTTTTTTAAAATTTTCTGAAGGATTTCCGTATGAAATATCAAATTGCAAACAGGAAACGGTCCATTTCATTTTTTAACACCTCAAGTTTCTCTTTACTTTTTTTATTTAACCATATATGATGATGGACTATCATTTCAAGACATTTTTAGAAGGTGAAAAATATGAACTTTGAAATCTCAGATGTACTCAAACAGCTGCCGGAACAATTTTTCGCATCATTGGTGCAAAAAGTGAATCAAAAGCTGAAAGAAGGCAGAGACGTCATCAATTTAGGGCAGGGAAACCCTGATCAGCCGACGCCTCAGCATATCGTTGAAGAAATGAAGCGCGCCGTCGAAAGGCCGGAAAATCATAAATACTCATCATTCCGGGGCGCTTACAGCTTCAAAAAAGCAGCCGCTGCATTTTATGAAAGGGAGTACGGGGTCACGCTTGATCCGGACACGGAAGTCGCCGTGCTGTTCGGAGGCAAGGCGGGACTTGTTGAGCTTCCGCAATGTCTTTTAAACCCGGGAGATACCATTCTGGTGCCTGATCCCGGATATCCTGATTACTGGTCGGGCGTCGCCCTTGCGAAATCGAAAATGGAAATGATGCCGCTGACGGAAGAAAGAGGGTTTCTCCCTGATTACAGCGTAATTCCTGAAAAGGTGCGGAGCGAGGCGAAGCTGCTTTATCTCAATTATCCGAATAATCCGACCGGCGCTGTGGCGACAGAGGCGTTTTTTGAGGAGACAGTCGGTTTTGCGGAACAAAACGGTATTTGTGTCGTTCACGATTTCGCGTACGGAGCCGTCGGCTTTGACGGGCATAAACCGCTGAGCTTTTTGCAGACGGAAGGCGCAAAGGAGACGGGAATCGAAATCTATACCTTGTCCAAAACGTATAATATGGCGGGCTGGCGGGTCGGCTTTGCCGTCGGAAACGCTTCTGTCATCGAAGCGATCAATCTTTATCAGGATCATATGTTTGTCAGCCTGTTTCCCGCGGCGCAGCAGGCGGCGGCAGCCGCTCTTTTAGAGGATCAGGCATGCGTCGCAGCGCAAAATGACAGATATGAATCGAGGCGCAATGCATGGATTGAAGCCTGCCGCGGTATCGGCTGGGATGTGACGGCTCCGGCTGGCTCCTTTTTTGCATGGCTCCCTGTGCCCGACGGTTATACGTCACAGTCGTTTTCAGATCTGCTGCTCGAGAAAGCGGATGTCGCCGTCGCTGCCGGAAACGGGTTCGGAAAATGGGGGGAAGGCTATATCAGAGTCGGTCTTCTGACAAGTGAAGAAAGACTTAAAGAAGCTGCGGAACGGATCGGGAAACTGAATCTTTTCACCCGAAAAAGCATTGACATATCTGGATAACAATGCGATAATTCAAAATACTTTATAAAATCATTATTCTTATCAAGAGCAGGCAGAGGGACGAGCCCGATGAAGCCCGGCAACCGACTGATAAAGCACGGTGCTAATTCTTGCAGCAGGAGCTGAGAGATAAGATTCGGACATAACACGAAGCCTCTTTCTGCTCATAGGGAAGAGGTTTTTTTATGTTTTGTGAAAGAAAGAGAGGCGTTCACGCATGAGCGAAGTATTGGCAACATATCTTCTGACAGACACAACGGACAGTGAAAAGCGGGCGGAACAGATTGCGGCGGGGCTGACGGTAGGCTCCTGGACTGACCTGCCCCTGGTGAAGCAGGAACAGCTCAGAAAACATAAAGGCCGGGTCGTAAAAGTTGAGGAGAAAGAAGGAACCTCAGAAAACGAAACACAATCCGTCATCACTATCGCCTATCCCGAGGCGAACTTTTCAAGAGATATTCCGGCCGTCCTGACGACGGTATTCGGAAAGCTGTCACTGGACGGAAAAATAAAATTGACTGATCTTGAATTTTCCGAAGGGTTTAAACGCTCCCTTCCCGGGCCGAAATTCGGTATATACGGCATCCGCAAACTGCTGGGCGAATTTGAAAGACCGCTTCTGATGAGCATATTTAAAGGCGTGATCGGACGGGATCTCGCCGACATTAAAGAACAGCTCAGACAGCAGGCGCTCGGAGGCGTGGATCTGATTAAAGATGACGAAATTTTCTTTGAAAATGAACTGGCTCCGTTTGAAACCCGCATTATCGAAGGAAAACAAGTCCTGAAGGAAACCCGGGAGGAGACGGGGCATAAAACGCTGTATGCCGTAAACCTTACGGGAAGGACCGCTGAACTGCGGGATAAAGCGAGGCGCGCGGCAGAACTCGGGGCGGACGCGCTTTTATTGAATGTGTTCGCTTACGGTTTAGATGTGATGCAGAGCCTTGCCGAAGACAGGGAAATCCCGCTTCCGATCATGGCGCATCCGGCAGTCAGCGGCGCGTTCACTTCATCTCCCGTTTACGGCTTGTCGCATGCGCTTTTGCTCGGCAAGCTGAACCGCTATTGCGGCGCTGATTTCAGTTTATTTCCGTCACCTTACGGATCCGTTGCTCTTCCGAAGGAGTCCGCGCTTGCAATTCATGATGAATGTGTAAAAGACGATGTCTTTCATCCGTCGTTTGCTGTCCCGTCGGCAGGCATTCATCCCGGTATGGTGCCATTGTTGATGCGCGATTTCGGCATCGATCACATCATCAATGCCGGCGGAGGCATTCACGGCCATCCGAAAGGAGCCGAGGGCGGCGGAAGAGCGTTCCGCGCCATCATTGATGCGGTGCTTGAAGCGCAGCCGATTGAAGAAAAAGCCGCGTCGTGCAAAGATCTTCAGCTCGCATTAGACAAATGGGGAAGGGTGGAAGCCGTATGACCCGCACACCGCTGATTATTTGTGATTTCGACGGAACGGTCACCATGAACGACAACATTGTCAGCATGATGAAAGAATTCGCGCCTCCTGAGTGGCTTGAATTAAAAGACGGTGTTCTGTCTAAAAGCCTATCAATCCAAGAAGGAGTCGGCCGGATGTTCGGACTGCTGCCGAGCAGCTTAAAAGAAGAACTGACCGGCTTTATTCTGAAGGATGCGAAAATACGGGACGGCTTTTTGGATTTTGTCTCGTTTGTCCGGTCAAACGGCCTCCCGTTTTATATCGTAAGCGGAGGAATGGACTTTTTTGTGCATCCGCTTTTGGAAGGGATCGTAGAAAAGGAGCGGATTTTCTGCAATCATGCATCCTTTGACAATGAATATATTCATATAGACTGGCCGCACGCCTGTGACGGAGGCTGCACCAATCAATGCGGCTGCTGCAAACCGTCAGTCATCCGGAAGCTGTCCGATCAGCAGAAATTTCTCATTATGATCGGTGATTCGGTCACGGATGTTGAGGCTGCAAAGTTATCCGATATGTGTTTTGCTAGAGATTATCTTTTGACTGAATGCAAAGAACTCGGCCTCCGGCATCTGCCTTTTCAAGATTTTCATGAGGTGAAAACAGGCATTGAAAACATCGGGGAGGTGCAGGCATGGCTGTAAAAGAAGAACGCTGGCGCGAACTTGCCGAGGTAAAGCGCGAGCTGGCCGAAAGAGACTGGTTCCCGGCAACGAGCGGGAATCTTTCCATCAAAGTATCCGACGCGCCGCTGACTTTCCTCGTTACGGCGAGCGGAAAAGACAAACGAAAAGAAACAGACGAAGATTTTCTCTTAATCGATGAGAACGGGAAGCCCGCTGAGACCGGCCATTCTTTAAAACCTTCAGCGGAAACGCTTCTCCATACTTACTTATACCAAAAGACAGAAGCCGGCTGCTGTCTGCATGTCCATACCGTTAATAATAATGTCATCTCAGAGCTTTACGGGGATGAAAAACAAATCACGTTTCAGGGGCAGGAGATGATTAAGGCGCTCGGATTATGGGAGGAAAACGCGTCCGTGACCGTTCCGATCATTGACAACCCGGCGCACATCCCGGCATTGGCCGAAAACTTCGCGCACCATGCGGACGCCGGCTCAGGCGCGGTGTTAATCCGTAATCACGGCATTACGGCATGGGGGCGGACCGCATTTGAAGCGAAAAGGGTGCTGGAAGCCTATGAATTTTTATTCAGCTGCCACCTCAAGCTTCTGTCACTGCGGCCGCAGCTTGTAAAATAAAAGGAGGAACGGAAAATGGCGACCATCAGAATTCATGACGAAAAGAATACGCTCATTGAAAATCAGGAAGAAGTAGCGCGCTTTTTAGACGAACAAGAGGTGATCTATGAGCAGTGGAACATTGAAAAACTTCCGTCTGAGCTTTCGGAGAAATACAATCTGACAGAAGATGAAAAAGAACGGATTCTCGCGGCGTTTGACACGGAGATTCAGGACATTTCAGCCCGGCGCGGATATCAGTCTCAGGATGTCATTTCTTTATCAGATACCACGCCGAATCTTGATGAATTATTAAAAAATTTCCAAAGAGAACATCACCACACGGATGATGAAGTCCGCTTTATCGTCAGCGGACACGGCATCTTCGTCATTCAAGGCAAAGACGGCACATTTTTCGACGTCCGTTTAAATCCGGGAGATTTGATTTCAGTTCCGGAGAACATCCGCCACTACTTTACGCTTCAGGAAGACCGCCGGGTCGTCGCAATCCGAATTTTCGTGACGACTGAGGGCTGGGTGCCGATTTACGAAAATGAAAGTGTGCAAAACTGATAGACGCCCGAACCTCTCATGCCCCCGCCGGCATGAGAGGTTTTTTATTGTAATATAAAGTCAGCTGTGGCTGTTTTTTAAATCTTGAATATGCCGCATTCTGTTTATATCATTACCTGAATGGGTATTATTCTCGTATTCATGCTAAAGATTCCAATATGAAATGAAAAAATAAGTTATTTAGTAAAAAAATGTTTACAAATAAAGTATAATCTGTAATAATGCTCAATAACCCAATCAAACTTGTTTCCTATTCTTTTAGCGGTGAGGGGTGAAGTGAATGGGCAGTTATTCTGAACAAGAAAAATTGCTTGTATCTATTGATAAAAAAAGAAAAATGATGATAGATGCGGCTAACAGACAAGGGTTTACCGGATATGACACGATCAGGCACAGCCAGGAACTGGACTGTCTGATGAACGCGTATCAGCAGCTGGTAAACCGTGATCGCACACATCACCAAGGAATACAGGGCCTTGTGAAGAAAATAGGCTTGTTCTCCCGCGGTGACGTCATGCCTGCATATGAAGCAAACAAATGATTGATGATAAAACAGATAACGAAGACTGAATGCGCTTCCTGATCAAGCGCCGCATCCGAAAGATGACCGCGTACAGTCAGCAGATTTTTCCGCTGGCACGGCTCACGAAGCGCCTCGTACTATCTGCCGGCTATGATGCCGTTCCTCTGGTATATCCTCTTACACATATTCTTCTTTAAATAAAAAACACCCCGACCCAGGGTGTTTTTTTCATCGTGAAGCGGCAGGGAGGGTAATGGTGACCTCTGTGCCCTTATCGACTTCGCTTTGAATGTCAATCGAACCGCCGTACATCAGCATGATTCGTTTACATACGACAAGGCCGAGGCCGGTGCCTTTTTCCTTTGACGTTACAAACGGAAGAAAAATGTGTTCAAGCATATCTTCAGAAATGCCCATTCCGTTGTCGGCCACCTTAATGACTGCTTTATGGTCGCGGGCTTCTAAATAGATGGACAGCCGGCCGCCTTCCTGCATGGATTCCAGCGCGTTTTTTGCGACATTTAAAATCACCTGTTTAATATGGTCTTTCGTGCAGTTGACCTTGAGCGGCCGATTGACGAGAATCTCCACATTCACTTCCACATTATACAGATTCCCTTCAGAATAAATAATCGGCATAATCTCATCAAGAATATCCTGCAGCGAATTCACTTCCAACCGTTCAGCAGTGGGTTTACCGAGCACTAAAAACTCACTGACAATCTGATTGATCCGTTTAATCTCCTGCTCAATAATTGAGAAATACAGCTGATCTTCCTCCGATTTGTATTTTTTCTGCAAAAGCTGAATGAAGCCGCTGATCCCTGTAAGCGGGTTGCGGATTTCATGGGCGGTGCTGGCGGCAAGCGTTCCGATCAGCTCCAATTTCTGCGCTTCATTTTGAGCGCGCTCCAGCTGGGTCTTGCGCTTAAGCAGATAATATTGGACGAGGATGAACAGAATATTCAGCAGCACGGCAATACTGGACATCGGCAGCAGCACGCTTTTGGTCAGCTCGTTCAGCTCAACCGGTTTCGGATAAACATTGATATTCCAATTAATATCATCCAGATAGCCGCTGACCGGTTTCACCCCTTCTGATTGATCAGCCCGTCCGCTGGCAAATATCACTTTATTCTGATTGGTTGCCTTGACATAAACGTCAGGGCTCAGCATATTGATCATATTTCTCAAATAATCGACTTGGATAGCGGCTACTAAATAATCCGTGACTTCCCGTTTTGCGTCTAACACCGGCACGCAGATCGTGAAGATGCGCTGGCCTGTAATTCTGCTGGAGTAGTCATTTGTGATAACCGTTTTTTTCGTCTTTTTCGCCTTCGTAAAATACGGTCGGTCGGCCAAATTCACCTTTGATTTCAGATCAGTCGTGCTTGCGATGACATCACCTTTGGAATTCAGCATATACAGACCGCTGAATCTGGGTTCATCCTCAAAAGCCTGATCGAGAATATCAATGATCTTTTCTTCATTGACAGGCTTATCGACAGCGATCGCAAGTGTTGTCATCCGGGCTTTTGTTTCACCGATTAAATAATTGAGCTTATTGCGGTGAAGGTTGAGCATCATACTGGCTTCCTGTATGTGTTTATCGGCTATTTTCTGCTTTTCTTTTTCATAAATGAAAAAGCTGATAATAAGTGCCGGGATGATCACCAATATGAGATAAAGTTTGATCTTTCCCCGGGCACCTTTAAATGTATTCACTCTGCATCGCTCCAACATTACACTTGAATAGAGGTATTATATCATTTTTATACTTCTTTAATAAGAAAAAATAACCAAAATGATAGAAAAACAAATTATTTTATTAAGGCCAGACAAAAAGAAGAGAAATTTTGGAAACATTTTTGTTGACATTTTTCATTTTGTTTATTAATGTTTCTCTGTAACGGTTTCTTTTGTAAAAGGATGATTGAATGTATGACGGATAAAACAGAAAACTCATTGAAATTATTTATTGTACTGTCACGTGCGTACCGATCTATTAACGACCATATGAATAAACATATTCATAAGCACGGTCTGAACCCGACGGAATTTGCGGTGCTTGAGCTGCTGTACCACAAAGGCAACCAGCCGCTTCAGCAGATCGGCGACAAAATTTTATTAGCGAGCGGAAGTATTACATACGTTGTTGACAAATTAGAGAAAAAAGAACTTCTCATCAGAAAAGCCTCGCCGACTGACAGAAGAGTGACTTTCGCACAAATTTCCGAAAAGGGAATCCGTCTTTTGGACGATATTTTCCCTGATCATGCTGAAGAAATTAAAGAAATGATCAGTGTGCTGAGTGATGAAGAGATAGAAATGTGTACGGAAATGCTGAAAAGAGTGGGGTTAAACGCTAAACATTTTCATCAGAAATAAAAAAGGAAGCCGTTTGAAAGGCTTCCTTTTTTATATTACTGATTTTGGTCAGTCGCGGCGTTTCTAGGTTGTATCAATACCTCGACGCGCCTGTTTTTGCTGCGCCCTTCAGCGGTTTTGTTCGACACGGCCGGTTTATACTCTCCGAAACCTTTGGCGCTGAATACTTTTGCGTCAAGTTTCGGGTTTTCCGTGAGAATAGCCATGAAGTTGACGGCCCGCATGACGCTTAAATGCCAGTTAGATTGATATTGTGAGTTTTTAATCGGCACATTGTCCGTATGTCCGCTGATGATAATATTCCTCGGCGGATTCAGCACAAGGAGATTCGAGATTTCCTTGGCAAGCGGAATATCTTCCTGACGGATGTCCGCCCGTCCGGAATCAAAAAAGATACTGTCTTTAATGGTAATTAAGAGTCCTTCTTTAGTCAGCTTTGTTTCCAGCTGAGTTTCAAGCTTTTTGTTTTTTATAAATTGATTGACTTGCTTTTGCACGCCTTCAAGTTCTTCGCGGTCGGCTGCTTCTCTTTCTTTCTTTTTCTGTTCTTTATCTTTTTCCTTGTCTTTTTTTAACTGATCAACGCCGTCTTTTTCGTTTTCAGGAGGGGTGACGCTTGAATATTCAAGAACACCCGTGCCTCCGGTAAACACGGCGTTAAATGATTTAGACAGCATTTGGAATTTCGCCGCATCGACCGAGCTCATGGCGAACAATACAATGAACAGAGCCAAAAGAAGGGTGAGCAAATCCGCGTACGGGATCAGCCAAGACTCATCCACATGCTCGTCATCATGCTTCTTCTTCTTTTTTCTCGCCATTGTTTGCCTCTCCTTCTTGTTCAGCGACTTTTGCGCGTTCATTCGCAGGAAGATACATGAGAAGTTTTTGTTCGATCACTTTCGGGGCCTGTCCTTCAAGCACTGACAGAACGCCTTCGATCATGATTTCACGCAGTTTGACTTCCTGCTTTGATTTGCGTTTCAGTTTGTTGGCGAAGGGATGCCAAAGTACATACCCTGTGAAAATCCCGAGAAGGGTGGCGACAAACGCCGCACTGATGGCATGTCCGAGCGCCTCGGTATTGTTCATGTTGGAAAGAGCGGCGATAAGGCCGATGACCGCACCCAAAACGCCGAGTGTCGGCGCATATGTGCCGGCTTGTGTAAAGATCGCTGCGCCGGCCTGGTGCCTGTCTTCCATCGCTTCAACTTCTTCAGTCATAATATCTCTGATAAATTCTGCGCTTTGTCCGTCAACCGCCATGCTCAGGCCGTTTTTTAAAAATGCGTCATCCACGTCTTCAATGCTTGCTTCCAATGCGAGCAGACCTTCACGTCTGGCGATTTGCGCCCATTGAGAGAACATAGGAATTAATTGCGCAATTGTCAGCTGTTTGTTTTCTTTAAACAGCACTTTAAAAAGGGCAGGCACTTTTTTGATTTCTTTTCCGGGGAATGCGATGATCACCGCAGAAATCGTACCGAACAAAATAATCAGAATAGCTGCCGGGTTAGCGAGTGCGCTTAAGCTGACCCCTTTCAGCACCATGCCCACGCTTAAAGCAATCACGGCGAGGATGATACCGATAATCGATGTTTTATCCATAGTTTTCACCAAATCCTTTATACTAGCTTTCTATGGTTAATATCGGTGGCAGTGCATGGAACTTTAGGGTGATTGAGAAATTGTTCCCGAATTCTTCACAGTTTCTCCCTTCCGGCATGGAGAAAGAAACAAAAAAGCGGCTCCCCGCGAGGAGGGAGCCGCTTTTTTCTTATTGTGCCCGGACTTTGATGCCGTCCTCTTCCATTACGACATGGAAGGCTTTGATTTCGTTGTCATCCAATAAGAGATCTGTCATTTCGTCCTCGATCAATTCTTGGATGGTTCTTCTGAGCGGGCGTGCTCCGAAAGCGGGGTGGTAGCCGATTTCAGCGATTTTTTCCTTCGCATCATCGGTGACGCTCAGGCTGATGCCGCGCTCTTTTAATGTGTCTTCAAGCTCTGTGAGAAGCAGGCTGACGATTTTCACGAGATGTTCTTTTTTCAGGGATTGGAATTCAATAATGCTGTCAAACCGGTTTAAAAACTCCGGTTTGAAGAACGCGCTCAGTGAATCAATCAGCGTTTGTTCTTCCATGACGCTCTCTTCAGATTGGAATCCGACTTTCACCTGTTTTTCGCCGGTTCCAGCGTTGCTTGTCATAATCAAAACGGTATCTTTAAAGCTGACCGTTCTGCCCTGGCTGTCTGTCAGACGGCCGTCCTCCATAATCTGCAGAAACATATGCTGGACATCAGGGTGGGCTTTTTCAATCTCATCGAGCAGCACGATGCTGTACGGATTGCGGCGCACTTTTTCCGTTAATTGACCGGCTTCATCGTGTCCGACATATCCCGGCGGTGAACCGATAATTTTTGATACGGCGTGTTTTTCCATGTATTCACTCATATCGAGACGGATAATGGAATCTTTTGTACCGAACAGTTCATCTGCGAGTGTCTTTGATAACTCGGTTTTTCCGACTCCGGTCGGTCCGACAAAGAGGAAGGAGCCGACAGGTCTGTTTTTGGATTTTAAGCCGGCGCGGCTTCGTCTGACCGCTTTCGCCACTTTTTTCACGGCTTTTTCCTGACCGATGACACGCTGATGAAGATGCTCTTCAAGTTCCTTCATTTTGACTTGTTCATCAGCCTGGAGTTTTCCGACCGGAATGCCTGTTTTCTGTTCAATGATGGCTTGAATATGCTCCGCGCCGATTTCAGGTGAAGAGGCCGGTGTTTCATGCGCCAGCTGCTTTTCCAAAGCCGCTTCTTCATCACGCAGTTTCGCGGCAAGCTCATAATTTTCTTCCCGAAGCGCTTTTGTTTTCTCCGCGTCAATTGCTTTGAGTCTCTCAGCCGCATCTTCTTCATTTACGGTATCAAGTTCCAGGTTCGCCTTAGAGCCGGCTTCATCTAATAAGTCGATCGCTTTATCCGGCAGGTGGCGGTCCTGAATGTAACGGGATGAAAGCGTAACACAGGCGTTTATCGCTTCATTGCTGAATGTGACGCCGTGGTATTTCTCGTATTTATCTTTAATGCCTTCCAGAATGCTGATGGCTTGTTCTATTGTAGGCTCGTGAACCATGACAGGCTGGAAGCGTCTTTCAAGCGCCGCATCTTTTTCAATCTGGCGGTACTCTTTCAGCGTTGTCGCCCCGATGACCTGCAGCTCGCCTCTGGCAAGCGCCGGTTTCAGGATGTTCCCGGCATCCATTGATCCCTCGGCAGAGCCGGCGCCTACAAGAAGGTGAATCTCATCAATGAACAAGATGACATTTTTCCGTTCTTTTAATTCGTTCATTAATTGTTTCATTCTTTCTTCAAACTGGCCTCTGATCCCTGTATTGGCGACGAGAGAAGCGACGTCAAGCAGGTAAAGCTCTTTGTTTTTCAATTTGTTCGGCACATCGCCTTCAGCGATTTTAAGCGCGAGGCCTTCTGCAATAGCCGTTTTACCGACGCCCGGCTCACCGATCAGCACCGGATTGTTTTTATTCCGGCGGTTCAAAATTTCAATTACGCGCGCCACTTCATTATCGCGGCCGATCACAGGGTCAATCAGACCTGCTTTTGCGCCGTTTGTGACGTTTTGAGCGAGCTCGTCGAGCAGGCCTTTTTCAGGGCCGGCCTGCTGTTTATTTTGATTGGGAGCGAAACCTTGCTCAAACGGGAATCCGAATGATTGCGGCCCCATGCTCATAGACGGTTTTCGGGTTAATTCTGTATAACATGTTTCACATAAAACGAATTGTTTTTGAATGGAATTGACTTGCATGTTCAGGCGAATCGTCGCCTCGTTTTTCTGACAATGTTGACAACGCATTTGCCAAAACCTCCTCGAAAAATGTTTGATCATCTTTGACCAAATGGGTTAGAAAATAAGGCCGAAAATTTGACCTTCTTTGATTATTAGTATACTCTGACCTTCTTTGACTTTCAAGTATTTTGTTTCAAACCCCGAAAAATAAATGTTTACAGCATAATAAGTGATATTCGTGAGGTTTGATTATTTTTGACCAATATAGTCGGAAAGGAAATGAAATGCTTTGACCTTTCTTGATGAAGAGTATACGCCGGCCCTTTTTTTCTTTCAATATTTTTGCTTAGAGGAGAGAGCTGAATCTGTTTTTTCCGGGGAAGGACGATTTGTTCGTCTTTTCGGGAGACTTGTCTCATAAGCATATATAAAGGCCTGGACAAATCTGCGTTTAGCCGGAGGGTGAAATGGGACAAACAAAAGGTTCTGCAAGTCAGCTTGCATTTGTATACGTAGGCACGGTTGTAGGAGCCGGTTTTGCCACGGGACGGGAAATCGTTGAGTTTTTTCTGAAGTTTGGCTGGATCGGTCTGTTCGGTATCGTGGTAAGCGGTCTGATGTTTACATATTTAGGCGCCAAAATCATGATTATTTCCAAACGGATTCATGCAGCATCTTATCAGGAATTGAACACATATTTATTCGGCCAGTCCATCGGCCGCGCCGTGAACATGTTTATGATGTTTATATTGCTGGGAGTGACCTCTGTCATGCTGTCCGGAGCCGGAGCGCTGTTTCATGAACAGCTTGGCTGGCCCGCACAAGCGGGGATCCTTCTGACGATCGTACTGAGCTTTGCCGTCATGACAAGCGGTGTTAAAGGTGTGTTCGGCGTCAATATATTGGTTGTGCCGCTTTTAATTTCTTTCTCTTTTATCGTGACAGCTGATTCATTTGTATTTACAAGCACGAGAAACGCGGACGAATGGGTATGGCCTGACAAGTGGAACTGGCTTTTGTCCGCCGTCTCTTACGGCGCGTTAAATTTATCGCTCGCCCAAGCCGTCCTTGTGCCGCTTGCGAACGAAATGTCTTCAGAGAAGGTGATCAGAAGAGGAGCTTATATAGGCGGCGTTCTGTTGACACTGGTGCTTGCCGCGAGCTTTTTATCATTATCGGTGCTGCCGGATGTGCTGGAGTTTGACATTCCGATGGCTCAAGTTGTCTATTCGTATTCGCGTTCGCTTCATATCATTTATTTGTTTATTATTTTCGGGGAAGTGTTTACGTCGGTTATCGGCAATTTATACGGATTGGAAAAACAATTAAACAGTTTTCTTCATATAAAAAGTACATATATTTACGGCGGCATTTTGGCGTTTGCTTTCATTATCAGCCAAATCGGTTACGGACAGCTGATTTCCACCGTTTATCCGGTGTTTGGGTATGTGAGCCTCGCTTTCATCGGCGCATTGATTTGCAAAAAAATCCCGAAAGATAAATAAGGATATAAGGAAAATGTCTGTATATTTTGGGAATTCTCCTTCTTTTTTCCTGCCATTTCTGTATAATGAATTGGGAAATGATGGGGAGGAGTAAGAGATGAAGGATCGACGTGTATTATTGGGATTTATTTTTATTTGTATCGGCATTACGTTTTTTTTACAGAAGGCGGGAGTTATACATATATCCGCAGGTTCGGCGTGGCCGTTTCTTTTCATTATAATGTCCGCAGGGTTTCACGCCGGATTTATTTTTGCGAAAAAAACGCCTGAACAGGCGGGACTGCTCGTTCCCGGCGGTATGTTTCTTGTGCTGGGCTGCCTGTTTTGTTTTGAGACCGCAACGGGATGGACGTATTCAGGCGTGACGTGGCCTGTTTATATATGGGCGCCTGCTCTCGGTCTGTTTGAGCTGTGGTATTTCGGCGGGAGAAAGATCGGCGTATTGATTCCTGCTTTTATCCTGACAGCCGCGGGAGCACTATGCTTTGCCGGTATGCTGATGACGGGGCTGTGGCCGCTTTTGATCATCGCAGCCGCGCTTTTGTTTCACGCCGCTGCCTTTATGCAGCCGAAAAAAAGATCGGGCCTTCTTATTCCGGGCGGCATTTTGCTTGTGACGGGCGGCTTGTTATGGTTTGAAACGCTGACGGATTGGACATACGCAAATGTGACATCTCCTGTTTACCTCTTTGCCGTTGCATTCGGGCTGTTTGAAGCCTGGCTGTTCGGCAGAAGGCAAAGAGGGCTTTTGACTGCTGCGGCGGTTCTGTGCGCCGCGGGCATTTTCGGCATATTCACCAATGTAAATGAAGTCATCAGCGAACGCGGCTGGCCCGCTCTCATTCTGTTGCTGGGCGCCGCTTTTCACATTCCGATTTTCGGCCCGAAACCTGTCAAAAACGCGGGGCTTCTCGTACCGGGCGGCATCTTATTGATTACGGGGATCTTGTTTGTCTTTGAAACGGCAACTAATTGGTCTTACTCCGATGTGACATGGCCTGTTTACCTGTTGGCAACGGCATTCGGTTTATTTGAGCTGTGGCTGTTCGGCGGGAAACAGAAGGCGCTGCTCATCCCGGTTGCGGTGCTGACCTTGACAGCACTTTGCTTTATGATGACGTATCAGCCGATCATTCCGGTTTCTGTTTTCTGGCCTGCTTTATTTGTTCTGATCGGGATTGCGCTGATGGCATTTCCGGGGAAGAAACGCGGGGCTTAAACCCGCTTTTGCAGCCTGACACAGGGTTCAGGCTGTTTTTTTATTGTCACGGGAAACAACATTATGGTATGATAGCAAAAGTGAAAAAAGAAGAAAATCCGTATTGATGCGGGAGAGGTTCTAGCTACACCCTCTATAAAAAACTAAGGACGAGCTGTATCCTTGGATACGGTTTTTTTATGTTTTTTAGGGCGCCTTCTCCGAAAAAGGCGCTTTTTTTATGGAACGATAGATAAGGGAGAGAAAGACATGAAAAAAGAAAAAGCAGTTGTGGTGTTCAGCGGAGGCCAAGACAGCACGACTTGTTTATTATGGGCTTTGCAAAACTTTGAAGAAGTGGAAACCGTTACATTCCATTATAATCAGCGTCACCAAGAAGAAATCGATGTGGCAAAATCGATTGCCGAAAAGCTCGGTGTCAAAAACCACTTGCTTGATATGTCTCTTTTAAATCAGCTTGCGCCGAATGCGCTGACAAGAGATGATATCGAAATTGAAGCGAAGGACGGGGAATTGCCGACAACCTTTGTACCGGGACGCAACCTTGTATTTTTATCCTTTGCATCGATTCTTGCATATCAAATCGGCGCGCGCCACATTATTACCGGTGTTTGCGAGACTGATTTCAGCGGCTACCCGGACTGCCGTGACGAGTTTGTCAAATCCTGCAACGTCACCGTCAACTTGGCGATGGAAAAGCCGTTCGTCATTCATACGCCCCTTATGTGGCTGAACAAAGCAGAAACGTGGAAACTTGCGGATGAGCTCGGCGCGCTTGATTTTGTAAAGAATAACACACTGACTTGCTATAACGGCATCATTGCGGACGGATGCGGCGAATGCCCGGCATGCCTGCTCCGTAATAAAGGATATGATGAATATATGAAAATGAAAGGAGAGCGGAACTAATTGCTTTCTCAAATTTACCCGCAGGTTCAGCATCCTTATTCGTTTGAGTTGAATAAGGATATGCACATTTCAGCCGCGCACTTTATTCCCCGCGAAAGCGCCGGAGCGTGCAGCAGAGTCCACGGGCACACGTATACAGTAAATATTACAGTTGCGGGGGATGAACTGGACGATTCAGGCTTTCTCGTGAATTTCAGCGTGCTGAAGAAATTGGTGCACGGCGCTTATGACCATACATTGCTGAATGACCATGAGGAATTTTCTGATGATGACAGATATTCACTGCCGACGACCGAGGTCGTGGCCAAAACGATTTATGATAAGGTGCAGTCCTACCTCGAAACACTGGAGAATCAGCCGGTCTGCGTGCAGGTTTTTGTCAGGGAAACCCCGACAAGCTATTGCGTATACCGCCCGAAAAAAGGTGATAGGAATGGCTAAAGGAATTCCGGTATTAGAAATTTTCGGACCGACGATACAAGGGGAGGGCATGGTTATCGGCCAGAAAACCATGTTCGTCCGCACGGCGGGCTGTGACTACTCCTGCAGCTGGTGCGACTCCGCTTTTACATGGGACGGATCAGCCAAAAAAGATATCCGCTGGATGACGGCGGAAGACATTTACCGCGAGCTGAGAGAAATCGGCGGAGACGCCTTTTCTCATGTCACCATCTCAGGAGGAAACCCGGCGCTGTTAAAGCAGCTTGACGCGCTGATTCTGCTGCTGAAAGAGCACGGGGTGCGCGCCGCTTTAGAAACGCAGGGAACAGTCTATCAGGATTGGTTCACAATGATTAACGACCTGACGATTTCACCGAAGCCGCCAAGTTCGGGGATGACAACCGATTTTGCAAAGCTCGATCACATTATGTCTTCGCTTGATGCGGCAGAAAGGCTTAACGCGGTCAGCTTAAAGGTCGTCATTTTTAATGATGAAGATCTGCAATTCGCGAAAACCGTGCACAAGCGGTATCCGAATATCCCGTTTTATCTTCAGGTCGGAAACGATAACGTCCATACGACGGACGACCGGGCATTGATCGCACATCTGCTCGGAAAATACGAAACACTCGTTGATAAGGTTTCAGCCGATTCGGATCTGAATCTCGTCAGAGTCCTGCCTCAGCTGCATACGCTGCTTTGGGGCAATAAACGGGGAGTTTAATAGAAAGGGAGATTTATATGACAAGAAAAGAATCAGAATTAGAAGGAGTTACGCTTCTGGGGAATCAAGGGACAAACTATTTATTTGAATATGCGCCGGAGGTTTTGGAATCATTTCCGAATAAACACGTGAACCGTGATTATTTCGTTAAATTCAACTGCCCGGAATTTACGTCGCTTTGCCCGAAAACGGGACAGCCGGATTTTGCAACCATCTACATCAGCTATATTCCGGATGAAAAAATGGTGGAAAGCAAATCGCTGAAGCTGTATCTTTTCAGCTTCCGCAACCACGGAGACTTCCACGAGGACTGCATGAACATCATCATGAATGACTTGATCGAATTAATGGACCCCCGCTACATTGAAGTATGGGGCAAATTCACGCCAAGAGGCGGAATCTCCATTGACCCGTATACAAACTACGGCAGACCGGGAACAAAATACGAAAAAATGGCCGAACATCGGATGATGAATCATGATATGTATCCGGAGACGATTGATAATCGTTAATTTCAGACGGAGTACGGACTCGGACTATAACCTAAATACCCCCGCCTTTTAAGCGGGGGTATTTTTCGTCTCTGCCACGCAGCCAAAAAGGTGCATGATATTCGCACAGAACTTCTATAAGGAAAAGAGAGATCATTTGGAGAAAAGAAAAAGACGAGTAAACCCGGGGGGAGTGTACTCGCCGCTTCAATACGTGACGGGTGCTGGATGGCAGCTCGTCTGTTTCATTATAAAATAGGGAACGTATGTTTGTAAAGGGCTGCGCTGTTTTTTCTTATTCGGAGCGGATCAATTGTAAAGGAATGGTCAGCATGGTAGCAATGGTAGCATGTCCTGTAAAAAGAAGGAGTGTTCGTTATGGAGCCGTTAGAGTTAAACGGTGTAAGGCTGAAAATGTATGATTGTAAAGAAAGTGCGGGTAAAAACGGCCGTATGATTTCATTCGTATTGAAGGTGACCTCTGAAACGTATCATGATATTGCCGTCCTTTTGTATGAAAAAACATTTGACATCAAGGCGCCCGAGCGCGGGCTTGAATTCCGCGGTAAAATAACCAACTACTATACATCCGTCACAAATCTTTACAATAAAGATGAGACCGGTGATTTTTTTGTGGAAATGACCGAGATCTGAATTCATTTGAAAAAGCTGCCGGGCGGCAGCTTTTGTGCGGGATATGTAAATGGTTCGGATTGTTCGGGGGGTTTAATAGGAGTCTCTGATGATTTTATAATTCTTATGGTTGACGACAGTGAGGGAATCTAATTCAAGGTCACGATAATTATCCATGATGGTTACATCAACGATGACGGAGTTTTCATTTACTTTTTCAACAATACCGGTTAATCCGTTTTTAAATTCAATGACGTTTCCAACCTTAGCAATTTTCACGAGCTTCCTCTCCTTTATCATAAATCCTGTTTGAAAATATTTTGCAGTATTTTCTTTAAGAAGTAAAGCGATATGGGTATCAGCCCGCTCAATCATTGTCCCGGCGGGGGAAAGATGGTATATTGTTTTTCGGGAAAAAGCCGAGAAAAGGAGGCTGTATTTGTTGCTGCCTGAGGAAATTTCAGAACGTATCAACCAAATGCGCATCGGTGAAATCAAAGAATTCAGGGTGCAGAAAGAACATTTTCTTGCATTTCGAGCAGTTTTGTCGAAGCAGGAAGATTTTAAGCATTTCCGCGGTATTGCCCAGCAGGGCGGAGATGTTATCTTCCAGTATTTAGAACAGCCAAGAAGCTGACGGCTCCTCGCACTTGAGGAGTCTTTTTTTGTTTTCGCTGCTTATTTCATCTGACTGTAACAGATGTAAACAAAATGTAAAATCCCTCCGATGGATACTTTTACTGCTATTTGGTTAATGTTGTGAAAATGACGGCTGTTTTCCTGCCAATAACAAGGCTGTTAACAAACTTCTTCCATCATAAAAGCTGATTGGGAGCATTGGAAAATCTTTAACCGTGAATTTGCGTACAGCTCTTGTTAAGGTAGTGAAGTATTTAAGGAGGAAATCGTATGACGACAAAATTTGCTGCCTTGGCTGTCTTTTTTCTATGTTTTATGCCTGCATCAAAAATTGAACATACAGAAGCTCTGTTTACTTTTGCGAAGAAGCCAAAGCAAGAACCCAGCACACTGGTTGCTGATTTAAATAAAAAAAGCCCGGTTCCGAAGCTCTCAGAAACGGATCATAAGCACTCTATCCAACCGATAAAGCTGTCATCTCACCAAGAGAAGAAAGCAAAACCGGACGAGACGGCTTATCAGCCGCCGAAAAAAACGTATTCCCGCGCTGACAGACAGCTCCTGTCACGTCTCGTTCACGCAGAAGCGAAAGGTGAATCTTATAAAGGGAAGGTTGCGGTAGCCAGCGTAGTGCTGAACCGTACTGAAAAAAACGGTTTCCCGGATACCATTCGGGGCGTGATCTATCAAAGGAATGCATTTGAACCGGTAGCAAACGGAAGCATTAATCAAAAGCCGGATAAGGATTCCATCGCCGCCGCAAATGAGGCGCTAGACCATCCGGGCAGAGAAACGAACGCGTTGTTTTTCTACAATCCGAAAACGGCATCTGACCACTGGATCCGTTCCCGAAAAATTATCGAACGGATCGGCAGACACGTATTTGCGATGTAAGCATAGCGGGATCAAAAATATCCCCGCTATGCTTTTTTCAATTTTGAGAAATCGAAAATATTTTCAGAACTTGTCTCATATGATGATGGAAGAACGTGAGACAAGGAGAGACACCATGAATCGATTTGTGAAAGGGATCATTCTTTTATCCATCGCCGCCTTTTTCGCGGAATGTCTGGAATTTGTCGTGAATATGATACTGGCGCGGGAGCTTGGCGAGCATGGGATGGGGCTTTACATGAGCATTCTGCCCACCATTTTTTTAATTATCGTGATCGCCAGTCTGGAGCTTCCGATCTCTATTTCAAAATTCATCGCGGAATCCAATCAGAAGCTGCATGAAAGCATGCTTCGGCATGCCTTCAGAATGACCGCCGTTTTTACCGCGTTTTCAACCGCGGCCGCAAGCATCGCGCTGCCGTTCATTCCTGTATTCGATACGTATCACCCGTTTATTAAAGGGATTGTCATCGGGCTGATTCCAGTCGTCGCTTTTACATCCATCGCCAGAGGTTATTTTATGGGTGTGCAGCAAATGGGGAAAATCGCGGTTGCGAATGTCTTGAAAAAAATCATTCAAGTGCTTTGTCTGTTTATCTTTTTTCAATGGTACTCTTTTGAAATTGATATGGCCGTGCTTATTTCGTTATGTGTGCTGGTCGCAAGCGATGTTGTGGTGTTCGTTTACTTGTATACGCAGTTTATTTTGGCGCGGAGGGCGCTTTCCGGCCATCAGCACATTCATCTTCGCGGGAAAGACGTGCGGAAACGCCTCCTGGCCGTATCCATCCCGACAACGGGACTTCGTATATTTCATGCGGTGACAAACGCAATTGAACCCTTCTTGGTTAAAGGAGCGCTGCTGGCGTCCGGGGCAGCCGGGACCGCCGCGATTGATCAATACGGAATGCTTGCCGGTGTAGCGATGACAATCGGTTCGTTTCCCGCATTTATCGCCCATTCGCTGATGGTCGTTATGATTCCCAGCATTTCAGAAGCGTATGCGCTGTCCCAATATGATATTGTGCTGAAACGGCTGAGACAAGCGATTTTTATTACATTCGGCTACGGCATTCCGACGGTCTGGGTCATGTTTCAGTTCGCGGGCCCGCTGACCCATTTGTTTTTTCAGTCTCCGGAAGCGCAGTATTATTTGCAGCTTTTGTGGCCGTTTTTTCTTTTTCATCTGTTTGTGATGCCGCTTCAGGCCTGTCTGATCGGCATCGGCCACGTGAAAACGGCGTTTTATCATAACGTATGGAGCAGCATTGTAGGTCTTTCAATGATGTATGTGCTCGGTTCTATGCCGGAATTGCAAATGCTCGGCATTATACTCGGTATGAATACCGGCATGATTCTTCTGACAAGTTTACATTACGTGACGATCTGCAAAGACCTCGGTGTCTCCGTGTTTTTGACGGGCGGCGGAAGAACAGCTCCCCGGATCGAAAGCTGAAAAGGCTGATACATTTCAATAAGGAAGGGCAAGCTATCCGAAACGCGTGAAAGGAAGATCATATGCATAAAAACCGCCTAATTGTATGTGCAGTCCTTTTGATAGCTGCCGCCGTCTGGATGCCTGAAGCAAAAGCCTCCTCAGAAAAACAGGCAGTTCCCGCCGTGTTTCTGATGAAGACGATTGAAGGAGACGAAATATCGATTCCGAATAAAGGGCAGAAAACGATTTTACATTTTTGGACATCGTGGTGTCCGCCGTGCAAAAAAGAACTGCCGCAATTCCAAACCTATTTTGAACAGCATCAGTCCAATGATGTAAGCCTTGTAACGGTAAATTTGATGAATGCCGAGCGAAATAAAAATACCGTTCAAAACTTTGTCACTCAGCACCATCTCACATTCCCGATTGTTCTTGACACGAAAGGCGAGCTTATGGAGGAATACGATGTCATGACGATTCCTACGTCATTTCTGCTGAATGAAAAAGGAGAAATCGAAAAAAAGATCGTCGGTCCGATGACCGTCTCACAATTAAAAGAATGGTCAGAGAAATAAAAAGGTGCGGGAGGAATTCCTCCCGCACCTTTTTTGCATATAATGAACAGCTGAAGAAACGCTAATGATAATTATTATCAAAAAGAAATTAAAACAATTATAATTGAAATCTTCCGCCGGCATGCTATAATAAAGAAAACACTGCGATAACACTGTGAAAATGCTGCCTGTCAGGCGGCTGTTTTACTTTTATCGGGGAATTGAAGATGATTTGCGTTCTCAATTAGAGAGGAGAATTCATAATGAATGAACAAGTGATGACACAAACCCATTCACAACAGCAGATACAAGAAGAGCGGGCCGGAAAAAGGTGGCTCCAGCATGCAGAACTCATTGCGGCGCTCGTATCCGGCGTCCTTATTCTTGCGGCCTGGTTTTTTACCGAAACAAAAGGCCTGTCCGTCACTTTGTATATCCTTGCCTTCCTGATCGGGGGATTTGCAAAAGCGAAAGAGGGAATTGAGGATACCATTGAGACGAAGGCGTTAAATGTGGAACTGCTGATGATATTTGCGGCTGTCGGCTCCGCCCTGATCGGTTATTGGGCGGAAGGCGCAGTTCTTATCTTTATTTTTTCGTTAAGCGGCGCGCTCGAAACATATACGATGAATAAAAGCAGCCGTGATTTAACATCCTTGATGAAACTGGAACCGGAGGAAGCGACCCTGCTTGCGGACGGACGGGAAAAGCGGGTGCCGGCTGCTGAACTTAAGATCGGTGACATGATCGTCATTAAGCCAGGCGAACGCGTAGCGGCAGACGGGATTATTGAGTCTGGCGTGACGAGCCTCGATGAATCGGCGCTGACGGGTGAAGCGATGCCGGCGGAAAAAACAGCAGGAGATTCTGTGTTTACAGGAACGGTAAACGGAAACGGCTCCTTAACGGTCCGTGTGACGAAAACAAATGAACAGTCTTTATTCAGAAAAATCATCCGGCTGGTAGAATCAGCCCAAAACAGCGTGTCACCGGCTCAGGCATTTATTGAGCGATTCGAAAGTGTCTATGTCAAAGGCGTGCTGTTAGCCGTGGCTGTGCTTTTATTCGTTCCTCATTTCGCTTTAGGCTGGAGCTGGAGTGAAACCTTTTACCGGGCGATGGTGTTTATGGTGGTCGCCTCCCCGTGCGCGCTTGTCGCTTCTATTATGCCCGCTGCGCTTTCTCTTATCTCAAATGGGGCCCGCAACGGATTATTGGTTAAAGGAAGTGTGTTTTTAGAGCAGCTGGGAAGCGTACGGATGATCGCATTTGACAAAACCGGCACGGTCACAAAGGGACAGCCGGCAGTCGCGGCATTTCAAGCAGCGGAAAATGTGAGTGAAGATGAGATCATGCAGGCGGTGTATGCGATAGAAAAGCAATCAAGCCACCCGCTTGCAAAAGCGATAGCTGAATTTGCCGAAAGCCGGGGCGCCGCGCCCGCAGGCCATCTATCGATTGACGAGACGTCCGGATTCGGTGTTCAGGCTGAAATAGAAGGCGTCAAATGGATGGTCGGAAAAGCGGGATTTGCAGGTGAACATGCGGCAGATGCTTTTTTGCAGACATCGGGAAAAGAATTAAAGGATAAAGGCTTTACACTGGTTTTTGTTAAGAAAGATGACCGGATTGCGGGCTGCTTCGCCTTAAAGGATCAAATCCGGCCTGAAGCCAAAGCCGTGATGGCTGAGCTTGAATCACTGGGCATTCAAACAGCCATGCTCACCGGCGATCAGTCTGAAACTGCGGCTGCCATCGCGAAAGAGGCGGGCATGACGACGGTTGTTGCCGATTGTTTGCCGGACCAAAAGGCAAAAGAAGTGAAGAAGCTGAAAGAAACGTACGGCACAATCGCCATGGTCGGAGACGGCATTAATGACGCGCCTGCTCTGAAAACCGCTGACGTCGGTATTGCGATGGGCGGGGGCACGGACGTGGCTCTAGAAACGGCTGACTTAGTCCTTATGAAAAATGATCTTCACAAGCTTGTGAAAATGTGCAGACTCTCAAGGAAAATGAACCGGATTATTAAGCAGAACATTGTTTTCTCGCTCTCAGTCATCTGCCTTTTGATCTGCGCTAACTTTCTGCAGGTGATGGAACTGCCGTTTGGCGTAATCGGGCATGAGGGGAGCACGATTCTGGTCATACTGAACGGACTGAGATTATTAAAATAAACATGACAGCCGCACATCACGGGCGGCTGTTTTTTTAAATGTTCGTTCACAGCATAAACGCCGGAAAACTGATAGAATGAATAAAGAGTCACTTTGGTAAGGAGGAAAAGCAAAAAATGAACAGATTAGAACGTGTTTCATCTTGGCTGAAAAAAGAAGGACATGATGCGGCGTTTATACATACAAAGGAAAACGTATTTTATTTAACTGATTTTTACACGGATCCGCATGAGCGGTTAATGGGATTGTTCCTGTTTCAGGAACAGGAGCCGTTTTTCGTTTGTCCGGGAATGGAAGCCGGACAAGCCCGCAGCGCCGGATGGGAGCATGGTATTATCGGCTACGGCGATCACGAAGATCCGTGGGAGCTGATCAAAGCCGAGCTCACAAAACGAAATGTGCCGCTTGATTCCATCGCGGTTGAAAAGGATTCGATCTCTCTTTCCCGCTCAGAACAGCTCAAACAAGCTTCTGGGGGCGCGGCATTTGTTTCGGCAGAAGAAACGCTCAACCAATTCCGCCTCGTAAAAGATGAGAAGGAAATCAGCATTCTCAGGGAAGCGGCAAAACTCGCGGATTACGGAGTTGAAGTCGGTGTCGCGGCGCTTAAAGAGGGTGTGAGTGAAACCGAAGTACTCGCGCAGATTGAGTTTGAGCTGAAGAAAAAAGGTGTGCAGGGCATGTCATTTTCAACGATGGTGCTGTTCGGGGAAAAATCAGGCCAGCCCCATGGGAATCCGGGTGCAGACCGGTTGAAAAAAGGGGATTTTGTTCTGTTTGATCTGGGCGTTATTCTTGACGGCTACTGTTCAGACATTACGAGAACATTCGCATACCAATCAATCAGCCCGAAACAGGAAGAGATTTACGAAACGGTGCTTAAAGCTGAACAGACGGCGCTTCAATTAAGTAAACCCGGCGTCAGAATCGGCGATCTTGATTTAAAAGCCCGCGGCATTATTGAAAAAGCCGGATACGGAGACTATTTCCCGCACCGCCTCGGCCACGGACTCGGGATTTCGGTTCACGAATATCCATCAATGAGCAGCGCGAACGACACACTCCTCAAAGAAGGCATGGTGTACACGATAGAACCGGGAATTTACGTGCCGGATGTCGGCGGCGTGCGCATAGAAGACGATGTGTTTGTCACAAAAGACGGCGCCGAAGCATTAACGCAGTATCCGAAAGAATTAACGATTCTGAAATAGAAAGCTTTGTGATAAAAAAGGACGGTTCTGGAACGCAGCGTCCTTTTTTATCACCTTTTAAATGAAAAAATCATCAAAATGCTGAAATGGTTTGATGTCATGCTTTTCATTCAGGGGCCTCAGGGCAAGGTAACTGCCGCCGAGTATGGCCAGACACAAACCGATTAAGCAAAGAATCCCCATCGCTGTTCTTCTCCTTTCAAACGGATAGGATGTATCTGTTTCTAGCTTACTGTATGAAACGCATTCCAGATCAAGGGAAAAAAAGAAAGGGGGGACGCCATGGCTACGATCAGAGACATTGCCGGCGCTGCCGGGGTTTCCGTTACAACGGTATCAAGAGTTTTAAACGATCACCCTTATGTAAGTAAGGACAAAAGAGAAAGAGTGAAAAAAGCGATGCAATCGCTCGGATACACGCGCAACATTCATGCTGTTCATTTATCCAAAGGTTTTTCCGATATGATCGGCGTTGTGCTTCCGTCGGTGAACCTTCCGTATTTTGCAGACCTTGTTGCGGGTATTGCCGAGGCTGCCGAAGCGTCAGGCGTGCATCTTTGTTTATACCAGACAGATTATGAGCAGCAAAAAGAACGTTTTGCCTTATCACAATTACAGGAGCGCCAAGTGGACGGCCTGATTATCTGCTCCAAAGCAATTCCTGATGAGCATTTGCTTGCCGTGAAAGAACCGCTCATCCTCTGCCAGTACACTGATGCGGCAGGGCTTTCATCCATCAGTAATCCGCATCGGGAAGCATTTCGGCACGGTCTGGATTATCTGATAGAAAAGGGACACCGGAAAATAGCGATCAGCCTGGCCAGAAAAAAGGGAAAAAACAGTCAAGTCCGCATCGCCGCATACAAAGAGGCGCTCAAGAAGATCGGGCAGCCTTACAGGGAAGAGCTGGTTGTGGAAAAGGTGCTGACGCTGCTTGACGGGAAAGCCCTTTTTCATAGATGGAAGAGCTGGGGTGACAAACCGACTGCGCTGTTTGCGGCGAATGATCAAGTATCCGCAGGTCTTTACCTTGAAGCCAAGGCAAACGGGACGCGCATCCCGGAAGAGCTTGCGATTTTGAGCATCGACAATCATGATATCAGCAAGATGTTAGGTATTTCCACAATAGATATACAAACGAAAGAAATGGGAAAGCAGGCTTTTCACATGCTTGAGAACCGGATCAGCGGCGGGCCTCCGGGAAGGAAAGTTCTTGATTACCGCCTTATTGAACGATCAACCGTCTAAAAAAAGAATTGACGCGCTTTCCGTTCGTTTTGTACGATATGAGGTATTGAATGACAAAGGAGCTGAGGATCATGAAGGGGTCCTTTACAGTTGAAAAGGTATTAAATAACAATGTGCTCATCGCAACACATGATAGATACAGTGAGGTCGTCTTAATCGGAAAAGGGATCGGCTTTGGAAAAAAACAAGCGGATGTCATTGAAGATAAAGGGTATGACAAGATGTTCATCTTAAAGGATGAAAAAGAACAAAAACAATTTAAAAAGCTCCTCGGTTATGTGGACGAGACACTTGTCGACATCTCCAATGACGTCATTTATCATATCAAGAAGCGGACAAGCCAACCGTTAAATGAGCATATTCATATTGCGCTGACTGACCATATCGCCTTTGCGGTAAAGCGGCTGCAGCAGGGGTTTGACATTAAAAACCCGTTTCTCATGGAAACCGAAACGCTTTATCCGGAAGAATTCCAAATTGCCCGTGAAGTCGTCGGCATGATTAATGAAAAGACGGGAATCTGCCTTCCTGAAGGAGAGATCGGCTTTATCGCTCTGCATATCCATTCCGCCCTGACGAATCGGCCCCTTTCAGAGGTCAATCAGCATTCACAGCTGATGTCCCGCCTCGTTCAGGTGATTGAGGAATCTTTCCAGATGAAAGTGAATAAAGAAAGCGTCCACTATTTGCGGCTGATCCGGCATATCAGATTTACCATAGACAGGATTAATCGGGAAGAGCAGACAAAAGAACCAGAAAAGTTAATGTTATTATTGAAAAATGAATACCCGCTATGCTACAATACTGCTTGGAAACTGATAAAAATCTTGCAGCAAATACTGAAAAAACCAGTTCATGAGGCGGAAGCGGTTTATCTCACGCTTCATTTGTACCGATTAACCAATAAAATTTCATAATTTCAGTTGAAACCTTAAAAACGTGTCACTGATTCGATCAGGCATGAGTGATTGAGGGTAAAAAACGGGAAGAACGATCCCGTTATTTTGCACACCCTTTTTACTCATGCCTTTTTTGTTGTGTAAAAGGGCAAATGTAAACGGTTAAACTGAAGACTTGCGCCAGTGAATTCGTTGTCATGAATTTTCGCTGTAAGGTCACACTAGCTAACAGAGGGAGGTACATCTTTTATGTTTAAAGCATTATTCGGCGTTCTCCAGAAAATCGGCCGTGCTCTTATGCTTCCGGTTGCGATTTTACCGGCTGCGGGGATCTTGCTTGCGTTAGGGAATGCCATGCAGAACAAAGATATGATTCAAGTCATGCATTTCTTAAGCAATGATAACGTTCAGCTTGTGGCGAACGTCATGGAAAGCGCCGGCCAAATCGTATTTGACAACCTGCCGCTTCTTTTTGCAGTAGGGGTTGCGATCGGTCTTGCCAACGGAGACGGTGTTGCCGGAATTGCGGCCATTATCGGATACCTGGTCATGAACGTATCCATGAGCGCCGTGCTTATGGCGAACGGCAGTATTCCGTCTGACAAAATTGAACGGGCAAAGTTTTTTGCGGAAAACCATCCGGCCTATATTAACATGCTGGGGATACCCACTTTGGCGACGGGCGTGTTCGGCGGTATTATCGTCGGGGTCCTGGCCGCGTTATTGTTCAACAAGTTTTATAAAATTGAACTTCCGCAGTACCTCGGATTCTTTGCGGGTAAGCGGTTCGTCCCGATTATCACATCAATTTCCGCATTAATTCTCGGACTTATTATGTTAGTGATCTGGCCTCCGATCCAGCACGGTCTGAATTCCTTCTCCACGGGTCTTGTGGAAGCGAATCCAACCTTGGCGGCCTTTATTTTCGGGATGATTGAGCGGTCATTGATTCCGTTCGGTCTTCATCACATTTTCTACTCGCCGTTCTGGTATGAATTTTTCAGCTATAAAGATGCGGCCGGAGACATCATCCGCGGAGATCAGCGGATTTTCATGGCTCAGATCAAAGACGGCGTACAGCTGACGGCGGGAACATTTATGACGGGGAAATATCCGTTTATGATGTTCGGTCTTCCGGCGGCAGCGCTTGCAATCTATCATGAAGCGAAGCCTGAAAAGAAAAAACTTGTAGCCGGAATCATGGGTTCTGCCGCTCTGACAAGTTTCTTAACGGGAATTACCGAGCCGCTTGAATTCTCATTCTTATTTGTGGCTCCTATCCTGTTTGCGATTCACTGCGTATTCGCGGGACTTTCCTTTATGGTTATGCAGCTGCTGCATGTAAAAATCGGTATGACGTTCTCAGGCGGTCTGATTGACTACTTCCTGTTCGGAATTCTGCCTAACCGTACCGCTTGGTGGCTTGTCATTCCGGTCGGCCTAGGATTAGCCGTTATTTACTACTTCGGTTTCCGGTTTGCGATCAGAAAGTTCAATCTGAAAACGCCGGGCCGTGAAGAAGAGGCTGCGGATGAAGGTGCGGGCGCCTCAGGCGAAGCCGGCGACCTTCCTTATGAAATCCTGCAGGCAATGGGTGATCAGGAAAACATTAAGCACCTTGACGCTTGTATCACGAGACTCCGCGTTACGGTCAACGACCAGAAGAAAGTGGATAAGACTCGTTTGAAACAGCTTGGCGCCTCAGGCGTTCTTGAAGTCGGAAACAACATTCAGGCCATTTTCGGCCCGCGTTCTGACGGTTTAAAAACACAGATGCAGGATATTATCGCCGGACGCACGCCGCGCCCTGAACCGAAAGTATCCGCACAAGAAGAAGTCAGCCAGCAGGTTGAGGAGGTTATCGCAGATCCGCTCCGAAACGAGCAGGGTGAAGAAGTGTTCGCTTCTCCGATCACCGGCGAAATCCATCCGATTACCGATGTGCCTGACCAGGTGTTCTCAGGAAAAATGATGGGTGACGGTTTTGCGATTCTTCCTGAAGAAGGAATCGTCGTATCGCCTGTCCGCGGAAAAGTGCTGAATGTTTTTCCGACAAAACATGCGATCGGTCTTCAGTCTGACGGCGGAAGAGAGATCCTGATTCATTTCGGAATCGACACAGTCAGCCTGAAAGGCGAAGGATTCACTTCTTTTGTTTCTGAGGGTGACCGGGTTGAACCGGGGCAAAAGCTGCTTGAAGTTGATCTTGAAGCGGTTAAACCTCATGTTCCTTCATTAATGACACCGATTGTCTTTACAAATCTTGCCGAGGGTGAAGCGATTTCCCTTTCGGCCGAAGGTACCGTAAAACGGGAACAAAAAGATATTGTGAAAATCGGAAAATAAGCATATAAATACGCCGTGCTTGTCAGATGACAAGTACGGCTGTATGATATAATATTGTGTAGTAAAATAGCTTTAATTTAAAGGAGAATGATAATCATGGCACAAAAAACATTTAAAGTAACAGCAGATTCCGGAATCCACGCTCGTCCTGCGACAGTTCTTGTACAGACTGCAAGCAAATACGATGCTGACGTAAACTTAGAATATAACGGCAAAACAGTAAACCTTAAGTCAATCATGGGCGTTATGTCTCTAGGTATCGCTAAAGGCGCTGAAATCACAATTTCCGCTTCAGGCGCTGACGAAAACGATGCTCTTAACGCTTTAGAAGAAACAATGAAAAGCGAAGGACTCGGCGAGTAATGCAAGAATTAAAAGGAATAGGCGCTTCAGCCGGAATTGCGATTGCGAAAGCATACCGGCTTGAAGAGCCGGACTTAACGGTTGAAAAGAAAAACATTGCTGATGCTGCGGCTGAAGTAAGCCGTTTTGATGAAGCGATTGTACGTTCTAAAGAAGAGCTTGAAAAAATTAAAGAGCATGCTTTAAAAGAACTGGGACAAGACAAAGCTGACATTTTCTCCGCGCACCTTTTAGTTCTGAGTGATCCTGAGCTGCTGAACCCGGTAAAGGAGAAAATCAGCACAGATTCAGTCAATGCTGAATTCGCTTTGAAAGAAACAGCTTCCATGTTCGTTACTATGTTTGAATCAATGGATAACGAATACATGAAAGAGCGTGCGGCGGATATCCGTGACGTAACAAAACGTGTGACGGGGCACCTGCTGGGCGTGGAAATTCCGAACCCGAGCATGATCTCAGAAGAGGTTGTTATCGTGGCTGAAGATTTGACACCGTCTGATACGGCGCAATTAAACCGCCAGTTTGTAAAAGGTTTTACAACTGATATCGGCGGACGCACTTCACACTCCGCGATTATGGCCCGTTCGCTTGAAATTCCGGCTGTTGTCGGCACAAAAGCGGCTACAGGGACAATTGAAAACGGTGTTACGGTAATCGTAGACGGCATCGATGGTGATGTGATCATCGATCCTTCCAGTGAAACGTTAAAGAAATATGAAGAAAAGCACAGTGCTTACCTGGCGCAAAAAGCTGAGTGGGCGAAGCTCGTCAATGAACCGACTGTTTCAAAAGACGGCCATCATGTAGAGCTTGCCGCAAACATCGGCACACCTGACGATGTAAAAGGCGTTCTTGAAAACGGAGGAGAAGCTGTAGGGCTTTACCGTACGGAATTCCTTTACATGGGACGCGACCAGCTTCCGACGGAAGACGAGCAGTTTGACGCTTATAAAACGGTTCTTGAGCGTATGGAAGGAAAATCAGTTGTCGTGCGGACATTGGATATCGGCGGCGACAAAGAGCTTCCTTACCTGCAGCTCCCTAAAGAAATGAACCCGTTCTTAGGCTACAGAGCCATCCGCCTTTGCCTTGAAGAGCAAGAAATCTTCAGAACTCAGCTTCGTGCGCTGCTTCGTGCAAGTACATACGGAAACTTAAAAATCATGTTCCCGATGATTGCGACAGTAAACGAGTTTAAACAGGCGAAAGCGATTCTTCTCGAAGAAAAAGAAAAACTCGTCGAAGCCGGCGTAGCGGTTTCTGACGATATTGAAGTCGGTATGATGGTAGAGATTCCGTCTACAGCCGTTATCGCAGATCAGTTTGCTACAGAAGTTGACTTCTTCAGTATCGGAACAAATGACTTGATCCAATACACGATGGCTGCTGACCGCATGAACGAGCGCGTAGCTTATCTGTATCAGCCATACAATCCGGCGATTCTCCGTCTGATCACCCTTGTTATTGAAGCCGCTCACAAAGAGGGCAAATGGGTCGGAATGTGCGGAGAAATGGCGGGAGACGAAATTGCGATTCCGATTCTTCTCGGCTTAGGCTTAGATGAGTTCTCAATGAGCGCTACATCCATCCTTCCGGCAAGAACGCAGATCAGCAAGCTTTCTAAAAAAGAAGCTGAATCATTCAAAGAAACAATCTTGTCTATGAGCACGACAGAAGAGGTTGTCGCATTCGTTAAAGAAACATTCAATAAGTAATACAACAGCCAGACGGTATAAGCCGTCTGGTTTTTTTCATATTCGGAAAAAAGGGGGGAACAATAACGTTCAACAGGAGGGATTATTATGACAAAATCATTTGCAGCGGGGGATACGGTCTATGTGATTTACCGCAATCCGCATGCCGCCAATGTTGCCCATATTAAAGAGGCGGAGATCGTCCATCACCCATATCATGAGGGAGAACTGTCTCTGTTTTTATACGAAACCTATCATCCGCTGGCCGAAGATGACGCGGTCTTTTCAACATATGAGGAAGCGGAAGCGCTTTACAGCGAGCTTTTTGAAGAAGACCGATATCATTGATCAAAGGAAATGTTTACAACGCATATTCACTCTCTTTTAAACGGAAAGTAACAACATGAGAATATGAAAAAAGGGAGTGTCAGTTCATGCTGAAGCCGTTTGTGCCCCAGCTTGTTTATATAGAACCGAGAGCGCTCGAATACCCGTTAGGACAAGAGCTGAAGAATAAGTTTGAAAATATGGGGCTTGAGATCAGAGAAACAACATCGCATAATCAAGTCCGGAATATTCCGGGGAAAAATCACTTGCAGCAATACCGGAACGCGAAATCAACATTGGTAATCGGCGTCCGGAAAACACTGAAATTCGATTCTTCAAAGCCGTCCGCCGAATATGCCATTCCATTTGCGACAGGCTGTATGGGGCATTGCCACTATTGCTACCTGCAGACGACGATGGGGTCAAAGCCTTACATCCGGACATATGTCAATGTAGAAGAGATTCTGGATCAGGCTGATGAGTATATGAAAGAACGAGCGCCGGAATTTACAAGATTTGAAGCCTCTTGTACGTCTGATATCGTCGGAATCGATCATCTGACACATACATTAAAAAGAGCCATTGAACATTTCGGACAAAGCGAATTGGGGCAGCTCAGATTCGTGACTAAATTTCACCACGTCGATCATTTGCTTGATGCAAAACATAACGGAAAGACTAGGTTCAGATTCAGCATCAATGCGGATTATGTCATAAAAAACTTTGAACCGGGAACTTCTCCGCTCGACAAACGGATCGAAGCCGCCGTCAAAGTCGCTAAAGCGGGCTATCCGCTCGGTTTCATCGTGGCGCCTATTTATATTCATGATGGCTGGGAGGAAGGCTATAAGGAGCTGTTTGAGAAACTGGATGCGGCGCTTGATGAAGACGTTCGGCATGACATCACATTTGAACTGATCCAGCATCGTTTTACAAAACCGGCCAAACGGGTGATTGAGAAGAACTATCCGAAAACAAAGCTTGAGCTTGATGAAGAAAAGCGCAGGTACAAATGGGGACGCTACGGAATCGGCAAATATATATACCAAAAAGACGAAGAACATGCCTTAAGGGAAACACTCGAATCTTATATCGAAACCTATTTTCCGAAAGCGAAAATCGAATATTTTACGTAAGGCGGAGCTGTCGGCATGACGGCTCTTTTTTTTGCTGCGACAAATGACGGAAATGTTTGATATTTATTTCAAGATTTATTCATTTTCTTGGCCGAAAGACCGATATAACTCTCAGGAGGGGATGGTTATGTTTAAAAAAATGCATATCAAAATTGCTGTGTTTGTATCGGCAATGCTTATTGTAACGGTTGTTTTTTTAACGGTTTCTTCATATTTGACATTAAAGCCGATGATGACGGAGGAAGCAAAACGTACGACAGAGAATGTCACCAATTCACTCGGTCAGAACATTGAGCTTCAGCTGAAAAATGATGAGACCGTATTAATGAGATTAGCAGACGGTGAATTGTCCCGGTCTTTTCTATCAGATGGGAAGAAAGAAACCGCGCGGCTTTTTAACGATGAGTTAAAACAGATCGGACAGAATGACAAATATGTCGCGCTTGCGTACGTCGGAACCGCAAACAAACAAATGTTTACATATCCAAAGGCCGATTTTGCCAAAGACTATGATCCGACAAATCGAACGTGGTATAAGATGGCGGCTGAAAAACCCGATAAGGTTGTCTGGACTGACCCTTATAAAGATGCAGTGACGGGAGACATGATCGTGACGGCGTCAAAAGCCATTCAAAACAGCGGAACCGTCGTCGGAGTGGCGAGCTTAGATTTGAAGCTGTCCTCCATTCAGAGCATGGTCAACGAGCAAAAGGTTCCGTATAAAGGATTTGCGTTTTTGGCGGATGAAAACGGCTCTCTTCTGGCCCATCCGGCAAAACAGGGAAAAAATATTTCGGAAGATCAGACGTTAAAAGACATCACTGCGGACAAAGAAGGCATCAAAGAGCTGCAGGGGAACATGGTCGTCTACCAAACGGTAAAAGAAACAGGGTGGAAAGTCGGAACGCAGTTTGAAAAAGATCAGCTGATGGGAGTAGCCGACAAAATGAACACGGTGAGCATTTTTATGTCACTGATCGCCCTTGTGATTACGATCGGACTCAGCTATTTCCTCGCAAAAACGATAACCGGGCCGATTCAGCAGCTGATCGCAAAAACAAATTCAGTCTCAGCGGGAGATTTAACCGTCCGCGCCCAGACGAAATCAAAAGATGAAGTAGGCGAGTTAACAAAAGACTTTAACCAAATGGTTGAAAATATGAAAGAGATGGTCGAACAGGTCAAGGCCTCCTCAGAAAATGTGTCTGATACATCTGACCAGCTAACCGTCATTTCACAAGAAACAAATGAAACGAGCGGACAAATCGCAAAAGCGATAGAGGAAGTCGCCGCCGGAGCGACAGAGCAAGCGTCAGAGGTTGAGACGATCAACGAAAAATCAGAAAATCTCTCAGTCAAAATAAAAGGAATCGCAGATCGCGCAGGCAGCATAAAACAACTCTCAAAATCTTCAGAGGATGCCAGCTACAAAGGATTGGACGCGCTCGGGCAGCTGCTGATGAAGTCAAACGAAGCCAATTCAGAAACGAAAAAAGTAGAGGCAATGCTGAATGACCTGGAAGAACAAACGAAAAACATAGAAGAAGTCGTGACGGCAATATCCGCTATTTCAGACCAGACGAATCTCTTGGCGCTGAATGCGAGCATAGAAGCCGCAAGAGCGGGAGAAAGCGGACGGGGCTTTGCCGTCGTCGCGGAAGAAGTCCGCAAGCTTGCTGAACAATCAGCTCTTTCTTCCGGCCATATCAGTGAGACGGTCCGTCTGATTCAATCTGAGACAAAAGAAGCGTCACACGCGATGATTGAGGCAAGCAGAATGAATGATGAACAAAACAGCGCCATTCATGAAACGGGTGAGGTTCTCAATCTGATTACAACGGAAATGCAGTCTCTCGTTCAAGGTATAGATCATATTTACAATGACATTCAAAAAATGAGTGAAGAACAAGCCTCGATTCAAGAAGCGATTCAAAGCATCTCCGCCATTTCTCAAGAATCTGCGGCAGCGGCGGAAGAAGTGAATGCTTCTACTGATGAACAGCTCGTTACGCTTGAAAAAGTGAAGCAATCGACTGATATGTTAAAGAGCGCAAGCGAAGATCTGATCAGCGCCATTTCTAAATTCACCTTGTGACGCGGTCTCTATCAGCCTATAATATGGTAATATAGACATGAAAGAGTGATATATGAATCGCATCAGGGGAGGAAAGCGCAGTGAACAAAACGGTAGGATTTATCGGTTTGGGCGTCATGGGAAACAGTATGGCATCGCACATTTTAGAAGCGGGCTATCCTGTTTTAGTCTACACGCGTACGAAACACAAAGCGGAAGAGGTTCTGAATAAGGGAGCGGTCTGGCAGGAGACGGTCAAAGACCTTTCAGAGAAAGCTGACATTATTATTACCATGGTCGGCTATCCGAGTGATGTCGAGGAAATCTATCTCGGCGAAAACGGCATTCTCCGGCACGCAAAAGAAGGGGCGTTTGTCATTGACATGACGACATCAAAACCGTCTCTGGCGAAGAAGATAGCGGAGAAAGCCAAAGAAAAGTCCATTCACGCCTTGGATGCACCCGTTTCCGGCGGAGACATCGGCGCGCGGAACGGAACGCTTGCCATTATGGCCGGAGGAGAAAAAGAAGCGTTTGAAGCATGCCTGCCGCTTTTCTCCGTTATGGGGGAAAACATTCAGTATCAAGGACCGGCTGGCAGCGGCCAGCATACGAAAATGTGCAATCAGATCGCGATTGCAGCGGGGATGGTCGGAGTGGCTGAAGCGATGGCTTACGCGGAAAAATCCGGTCTGAACCCGGAACAAGTGCTGAAAAGCATTACAACCGGAGCGGCTGGCAGCTGGTCATTGTCCAACCTCGCTCCCCGTATGCTGAAAGGCGATTTTGCACCAGGATTCTACGTGAAACACTTTATTAAAGACATGGGAATTGCTCTTGAAGAAGCGGAGCTCATGGGAGAAGAAATGCCCGGATTGGCGCTGGCCAAATCATTGTACGACAAGCTTTCCGCGCAAGGTGAAGAAAACAGCGGAACTCAAAGCATTTATAAGCTTTGGGTGAAATAAAAAAGATTGCCCGAACGGACTATTTTATGGATGCCGAGGAAGAGAAGGCTTACGGTATTGTTGATGGTGTTTTGTAAACAATGATCTGCAAACCTTGTATTCTTAGGGCCTTAATGAAGACAGGAACTTGGCAGGATAATGTATTAACGTGTATCCGTTTATAGTATTCTACTGTTTGGAATCCCCCTCGTTTGTTTGATGCAGGCTGTCTATTATAAATCAAAAGGGGGATTTCCGAATAGTTATAAGGATTAATACAACTTTCCAACAGTAGGATGTATGATGTTTGATTCTACTATGAATTTGAGTAACCCAAATGTACATAGCAATAAATCGAGTTGATTCCCGCAATTAAAACCTAATAATTGGGCATCCGAAATTGAAATTCTATAGATTAGCCTTCTAGCAAAAAAAAAAGAGGATGTATCGTAAAAAATCCAAGAGATTTACGAAAACATCCTCGATTCAGAGATTTCATCATTACATGTTGTTTTTTGAGAATTCCAGATGAAATCAACGTTAAACCCATTTGTTAATAATATGAATTTTAATGTTGTACAGTAATATAGTGTTTCAGTTCTCCTATGTAGGTTCGAGTTCCCCAAGTCGATGCTACTTGCACATCATACTTGCCTGCTGGAATATTTTTCGTCAAAAAGCTTACTTTAAAACTGCGAATATTATGGCCATTAACATCTATAACTTTGACTAATTTTCCTTTTTTATTTTCAAGAAAAACTGTAACACCCCAGTTTAGCTCATGATTAGACATAGTACCTGTTACGACAATAGAAGTAGCGTGTTTTGAGTAAGTATTAGCATCTGTTTGGAATTTAATTGCTCCTTTTGAAGTCATGGCTAACGCTTCTGAACTGTTTGAGAAAATCCCGAATGTCAAAAGAGCAACTGTGAATAGTGTCATTACAATTTTTTTCAATTGAAACTTCCTTTCTCTATTTATTTAAAAACCCATTTACTATATTAATAAATTTTGGGAAAATATTCAACGGAAAAATGGGTAAATTCTACTTTTTATTATAAAAAAGTATTACTAAAGAAGTGAAAGGCTGAGCAAAACCAATTTAATCATCACATTTAAGATTTTACAAAAAAGCTCCCTACACCTCTGTGCCGGGAGCCCTTCAAAATTTATAAAGTGTCAGGTCCTTCTTCGCTCGTACGGATGTTGATTGTATTGGGAACTTCGTAAATTAAGATTTTGCCGTCACCGGGTTCACGGGTTTTGAGCACTTTTTGCACCGTCTCAGCTACTTTTTCGACATAAAAAAGATTGCCCGCCGGGGCAATCTTTTTTTATTTATTTTCCGATGAATTGCTGTGTCCAGATGTTTCCTGATTCTACATAACCGACACCGATTTGAGTGAACTCAGGATTCATAATGTTCTTTCTGTGGCCTTCACTGTTCATCCAAGCTTTAACGACAGCTTCAGGAGTCGGCTGTCCTTTGGCGATATTTTCACCGGCAGTTTTATAAGTGATTCCGAAAGACTTCATCATATCGAAAGGTGAGCCGTAAGTCGGACTTTGGTGATCGAAATAGTTTTTGTCTTTCATATCTTGTGATTTTGCGTGAGCTGATTTGCTTAATTTTTCATCAATCTGCAGAGGTTTTAAGCCTTGCTTTTGTCTCTCTGCATTTGTCAATTCAACGACTTTCTTTTCGTACGCACTGACAGATGAAGGAGTTTTCTCGCTGCTGTTGTTTGTGTTATCTGTCTGCTTTGCATTGTCAGCCGTCTTGTTTTGATCGGCTTTCGGTTTTTCGGCAGCTGCCGGAGCCGTTTTTGCCGGTGTTTCTTTTTGTACATCCTTAACTGTCATATCAGAATGCTTTGCGTGTTTTTGCAGCTGCTGTTTCAGTTCTTTCTCATTTTTAACGTTCAGCTTTTTCACGCTCGTTTTCATATGTAGTTTTTCAACAGCCTCTTGAAGAGTCAGATGGTGTACGGTGTTTCCTTTTTTCACGGTAACGACGTGCTGGCATGACAGCTCTTTGGCAGATGCCTGCTGAATGCCTCCGAATGTAATCAAACTGACTGCCGCGGCGGCAGATAAGAGAAATGCTTTTTTCATAAGTTTATAGCCTCCCAGAGAAGTTGTTTTTTTCTACATGAAAAATCTTATCACAGCTTTTTTGTCATAATGCAGGCAGCCATTTCCTTTGACAACAAACGTTTGTCATAATTGTAATTGAGCACAGAAAAATGGCTTTATATCAGTAAAAACGATCTGTATTTATTTTTTAAAATCCGTTACATCTCTTCAAATTATTTGAAGTGTTAGATATATTTTAAGATAATTTGATCTTGACAGTTTTTTTTACCCGTTTTCGCTGTAACAACTTTTACAAAAATGTTACAATTAAAATCTGTTTATGTAAATATATTCAATGATTTGAGAGGTGTAACAGAAAGTGGCTGAAGTCGCGCGCGAACCAAAGAAAAAAACGAAACGTTACAGAGCGCTGAGAATGAATCTCTATTTTTTGATTGTGTTTCTTCTCTTTACGGCACTGATTTTTAAACTCGGCATCGTCCAGATTGTCGAAGGGGATAAACACCGCCAGGATGCGGAGAAGGCAAATGCAAAAACCGCCTATTATCCGACACCGCGGGGAAAAATGTATGACAAGCGGAACAGGGTGGCGGTTGATAACCAGGCCGTGCCTGAAATTGTATATGTATCCACCTCAAAAACCTCGGCAAAGGACAAATTGAAAACGGCAAAAAATCTCGCTGCACTGATTCATATTGATACTGAATTTATGAAGGATCGAAATATCATTGATTACTGGCTTGCCGCACATCCGAAGAAGGCGGAAAAGCTTATGAAGGATTCAGAAAACAGCCTGAAATCCCAAGAAGTGTACAAACGCCAGATTGAACGCGTTCCGAAGCAGGAGATTGATGCGATCAAACAAGATAAAAAAGAGCTGCAAATTGCGGCGATTTATACGCGTTTTTCAAGCGGCAACGCCTATCAGCCGCAAGTCGTCAAATCAATGGACCCGAATAAGCTGAACGGAAACGGAAACAGCGGTTCATTGCTTGACGAGCATGAAAACAACAAGCAAAAACCAAAAAGCGATCTGACATATG
Organism: Bacillus sp. SYZHCR11; assembly: GCF_057196865.1. Taxonomy (NCBI): domain Bacteria; kingdom Bacillati; phylum Bacillota; class Bacilli; order Caryophanales; family Bacillaceae; genus Bacillus; species Bacillus sp. SYZHCR11. The sequence goes on along the minus strand of NZ_JBXUND010000001.1, from coordinate 943,568 downwards.
AAGAAGTTTCCGTCGTATCCGAGCACCTGAAAGAGCTCCCCGGCATTGACGTGATCAATGACTGGACGCGGAAATATCCGTACGACAAAACGCTGTACTCTCTGTTCGGCGGTGTGACGACACCGGAACAGGGATTGTTGGGCGAACGGAAAGATTACTATGTCACAAGAGGCTACTCACTGAATGACCGGGTGGGAAAAAGCTACATCGAATATCAGTATGAGGACTATTTAAACGCGCATAAAGAAAAAGTAGAGTATGTGGAAAACAGCAAAGGTGAGGTCGTCAGCCAAAAGCCCGTCGATGAAGGCAGCAGAGGCTACGATCTGCAGCTCTCGCTCGATATGGAATTACAGTCGAAAGTCGAAAAAGTCATTGAAAAAGAGCTGAGAAGAAGCCGCGCCGCAGGCAACTATATGGTTGACAGAGGATTTGCCGTCATGATGGATCCGAACAACGGGGATATTCTCTCAATGGCGGGGAAACGCATCGATCTCGAAACAAATAAAACACAGGATTTTGCGATCGGAGCATTTACGACCCAATATGAGATGGGCTCTTCTGTTAAAGGAGCGACTGTTCTCGCGGGTTACCAAAGCGGCCTCCCGCATTATAAAACGTTTGTCGATGCACCGCTTAAGTTTAAAGACGGCACGGAAAAGCACTCGTGGACACAAATGGGGACCATTACTGAGCTGACCGCACTGCAAAGAAGTTCAAACATATATATGTTTCATGTGGCCATGCATATAGCGGGCATTACCTACGTTCCGCACGGCACGCTGCCGGCCGGATTAGACGATATTAAGAGAATGCGCAACTACTACGCCCAATTCGGCCTGGGTGTCAAAACCGGGATTGACCTTCCGCAGGAATCAGCGGGCATGCAGTCAAATCCGCAAATGGTCGGGGGATTGCTGCTGGACTTTGCGATCGGACAATTTGATACGTATACGCCGCTTCAAATGGCTCAATATATTTCAGCCATCGCAAACGGCGGGTATCGCGTCCAGCCGCGGATCGTCACAAGCATTCATGAACCGGACAGCAAAAACAAGATTGGAAAAGCGATTGAACAGCGGGATATTAAAATTTTGAACAAAGTAAATAACAGCCCGAGCGATTTTGACCAAGTTCATAAAGGAATGAAGTTGGTCACAAGCTCACCTCAAGGAACGGCTTATTCAACATTCCAAGATTCAGGCGCCGATGTTTCCGGTAAAACGGGAACCGCGGAGACGCACTATTACGGCACGAACAAAAACTGGTGGGGGAAATACACGTATAACCTGACCTTTGTCGGCTATTATCCGTCAGAACATCCACGAGTGGCATTCAGCGTCGTCGTTCCGTCTGTTCAAGATGATCACGATCCCGTCAGCAAAAACATTGCCAAAGGAGCAATTGACGCTTACAAAGAACTTGAAAAGAAATACAATAAAAAATAACAAATGAAAGGGCGGCCGAACATCTCGTGCGCCCTTTCTTTCATTCAGGAAAATTGACGTTCACAATAAGAATAGAAGGAGAATGCTCATTTTTTAGCGAATCAATCTAGTGGAATTTCTTTTTATATCAGTCCGTGTCCAGCCTGCAGTGCGAGTATAATGCAAAGGAGGGATTCTGTGGAACAGGATACTCAGCATGTCAAACAGTTTCAATCGAAAACCGATCTTCATGCCGTTTTGACGTCTAACGGGCGTATTATGTATATTTCTGCAAACTGCAAATCGTATTTCAGTTATTCTCAGGAAGAGATGATCGGGTCATTTCTCAAAACGTTCCTGCATGAAGAAGATCAATTTTTGGTTGAAAGTTACTTCTATAATGAGCATCATTTGATGCCTTGCACCTTTCGTCTTATTAAAAAAGATCATACCATCGTATGGCTTGAAGCGGGTGTGGAAATTGTCACACCGCAAATGGAGGGGACGGATCGGGAAATCATCCTCAAAATCAAGGTGCTTGAGGAGAAGACGCCCCGCCGGCCTTATATGTATGAACAAAAGAAGCAAAAGGCAGAACAACAGTCGGAAGATGCGGCTGGAAACGGCGAATTCGAGCGTCTTGTTGAAATGCTGCCGAATCCTTTATATGTCAGCATCAACGGCACAATCGCCTACGCCAACAACGCGATGCTTGCCATGCTGGGAGCCGAAAGCAAAGACGAGGTAATCGGCAGGCGCTCCTATGAGTTTATTGAAGAAGAGTATCACGACATTGTGAAAAACCGAATTGTGCGGATGCAAAAAGGAATGGAAGTCGGAATGATCGAACAGACGTGGAGAAGGCTCGACGGCACGCCCGTTCATTTAGAAGTGAAGGCGGCACCGACGACATATAAAAATCAGCGGGCGGAATTGCTGCTTCTGATTGATATTTCTTCACGGAAAAAATTCCAAACGATTCTGCAAAAAAGCAGAGAGCGTTATCAGCTCCTCATTCAGAATTCAATTGACACGATCGCCGTGATTCACAATGATAAATGGGTATTCATGAATGAGTCGGGCATTTCGCTGTTTGAGGCTGAAACCTATGAAGATTTAATCGGGAAAAACGTCTATGATCAGCTTCATCCCTGCGATCATGACGGCGTAAAACAGCGGATCCAAAATATTATCGACCGAAAGACCGAGTCAGAAATCATTAAGCAGTCGTGGTTTACCTTTAAAAACCGGCTGATCTACACGGAAATGGTCTGCATTCCGACGACGTTTTTCGGAGAAACGGCCGTGCAGGTCATTCTGCGTGACATTTCTGAGCGGAAGCAGACGGAGGAATTAATGCTGAAGTCGGAGAAGCTGTCTATCGCAGGGCAGCTGGCGGCGGGAATCGCTCACGAAATCCGCAATCCGCTGACGGCGATCAAAGGATTTTTACAGCTCATGAAGCCGACGATGGAGGAAAACGAACATTACTTTGAAATTGTGTTTTCTGAACTGAGCAGAATCGAATTAATTTTAAGTGAGCTTTTAATGCTTGCCAAACCTCAGCAAAACGCCGTGAAAGAGCGTGTAAACTTAAAGAAAATTATAAGTGAAGTGACCGCTCTTTTAGAGACGCAGGCAAATCTTAAAGGAATTTTTATCAAAACGGATTACGAACATGACAGCATGTATATTAACGGTGATCAAAATCAGCTGAAACAGGTGTTTATCAATCTGATTAAAAATGCCGTTGAGTCGATGCCGGATGGGGGAACGGTTCACATCATCATGACAGAAGATGAGTATTCCGTTAATGTGACGGTGAAAGACGAGGGTGACGGGATACCGGAAAACGTGCTGAAACGAATAGGCGAACCGTTTTTGACAACGAAAGAAAAAGGAACCGGCCTGGGGCTGATGGTCACATTCAACCTTATTAAAAACCACCAGGGAGCCATCCAAGTAGACAGCAAACCGGACAGAGGCACGGCCTTTCACATTACATTCCCGAAACAATAAAAAAACAACGGCGTTATGCCGTTGTTTAAATAGTCTGCATGGATTCTCTCGTTTTTAAAATAAATGCTTCCAGCCGGTCCAAGCCTTCTCTCAATGTATCCAGTGAATATGCGAATGACAGCCTCACATACCCTTCACCCAACTTTGAAAACGAGCTGCCGGGCACAAGAGCCACACCTGCATCCTCTAAAAGAGCCATACTAAAATCAAACGATGACATTCCGAATGACTTAATGGAAGGGAAGATATAAAATGCGCCTGACGGCTTTACGACGTCAAGCCCCATTGAAACAAGACGGTCATATACATAGTCAAGCCGCTTTTTATACTGTTCTCTCATAATAAGCGCATCATCAACACCGTTTGTCACCGCTTCAAGAGCCGCTTTCTGAGAGATTGAAGACGCGCAGGTCACACTGTATTGGTGAACTTTTAAGATGTGCTTGGCAATTTCTTTCGGTGCGAAAATGAAACCGATTCTCCAGCCCGTCATGCTGTGTGATTTTGACAGGCCGTTGATGACGATCGTCTGGTCTCTCAAATAAGACGCGATCGAATAATGCGGTCTGTCATAGGTTAATTCGCTGTAAATCTCATCAGACAGGACAAAAACATTTCTGCCCTTCAGGACGGCTGCGATGTTTTGCAGCTCTTCCTCAGACAATGTCACACCGGTCGGATTTGACGGATAAGGAAGAATGACGCATTTTGTTTTTGGTGTCAGCGATTCTTCAATAAGCCGCGCCGTCAGCTTAAATCCGTGTGTCGTCGTATCCACATGAACCGGAACGGCGCCCGACATGCGGATGATCGGTTCGTAGCCCGGATATATCGGTCCGGGGAGAATAACTTCATCGCCTGGAGATAAAATCGTCCGCAAAGACGCGTCAATCGCTTGGCTTGCCCCGGTTGTGACGATGATTTCAGTTTCAGCCTCATAATTCAAATCAGCTTTTTTCTTCATATAAAGCTGTACGGCCTGTCTCAGCTCAAGGCCGCCCGCGTTCGGAGTATATGCCGTTGCGTTCTCGTCGATTGCCTTTTTGGCAGCCGCTTTGACATGGTGCGGCGTGAAGAAATCCGGCTGGCCGATCGTAAGCGAAATGACATTATCGTGCTGAGCTACAAGATTTGAGAATTTGCGAATTCCTGAAATTTCAATTTCTTTTACATTCGGATTAAGCAAATGTTCCATAATTCATCACCTTATACTATATATTGAGTTTATCCTATTTTACCACTAGCTGAGCATTTGTCATCTTTTTATTGAACTATCCCGAGTATATGTACGATATGTGAAAACATACCTTCTTTCAGAAAAAAATAAGACAACCAGCTGAAATGATTGTCTTCATTGTATCATGATCTATCTATTGTGATATGTGGCGAATGTCATTAATACCCGTATTCAAAGCTGACGTCTTCCCGCCATAAGATGTATGGAGCGGGCTTGTCGGGACGCTCTTTCGCCTCTTTTTTCATTTGCAGGTAAGCCGTTTTGCTGATATCTTCTAACACCGTCATTTGATCTTGGTCGAATATGACTACTGTACCCATTTATTACACCCTTCTTCCTGAAAAATCCTTGACTATTTTACCACTCGATGTCAAAAAGTCAATGGGATATCAGAAAAAAGCATCTTTTTATAAAGAGTTCATGGCCAGTTGGCCCGAATACATTCACTTTTTCCGTTTACAGCCGATATATACAGTACAATACTGAATGCGGATAGCGAGGGATTGAATTGTCTTTACAACAATACGATATTTTATTGGATTCAGGCACAAACGAATTAGAAATCGTCAAATTTGAAGTAGGCGTCAATACATTTGGCATAAATGTGATGAAAGTCCGGGAAATCATTCAGCCGGTAGATGTCACATCTGTGCCTCAGTCTCATAAAGACGTAGAAGGGATGATTAAGCTGAGAGGCGAAATTCTTCCCGTCATCAGTCTGTATTCCTTTTTCGGCGTTGATGCCGAAGGAGCAAAAGACGATAAATATATCGTAACGGAATTCAACAAGCGGAAAATCGTCTTTCACGTCGGTTCCGTTTCACAAATCCACAGGGTGTCCTGGGAGGCGATTGAAAAGCCGACTTCCCTGAACCAGGGCATGGAGCGGCATTTAACGGGAATCATCAAACTGGAAGACACGATGATCTTTCTGCCTGATTATGAAAAGATCATTTACGATATTGAATCGGCATCCGGAGTTGAGACTTATCATGTCCATCAGGAAGGATTTGATGAAAGACGGGCGGGTAAAAAACTGATCATCGTTGAAGATTCGCCGCTTCTGATGCGTCTTTTGACGGATGAGCTGACTGAGGCGGGGTACAGTGAAATCGTTACATTTGAAAACGGAAAAGAAGCGTATGATTACGTCGTGGAACTGACGGATAACGGAGCAAACCTGTCAGATCATATTGACATGATTATCAGTGACATTGAGATGCCGAAAATGGACGGGCATCGTTTGACGAAGCTCCTTAAGGATAACCCGCAAAGCTCTGATGTGCCGATTATGATTTTCTCGTCCCTGATTACGGACGACCTGCGCCACCGGGGCGAAGTAGTCGGAGCGGATGAACAGATCAGCAAGCCTGAAATCAGCGAGCTCATTAAAAAAGTGGATACGTACGTGATTGAATAGAAAAAAGCCGATGCATGACGCATCGGCTTTTTTGCGGCGGAATTAAAAATAACTCTCACCAAGTTTTTTAAATACGGGTTTATGATAAGCGGGCTGCTGCCTGTTGGCGGCAAGCGGTTTTTCCTTTAAGCCCACATATTTTTGCAATACGTTTTTCGCTTTTGTCAAAGACATTTGTGCTTTAGGATTGCGGTACGATTGATTTAACGTACCTAAATGCGGAAGATGCTGGAAGTCTTCTTTTGTTGGAGGCATGTGAAAATAGTAGTCTCCGATAGAGATAAGTACGTCTGACTGCTGTTGGCTAAACCTGGGATTATTTGAAAAGTGAAGCCCTATTTTTTTCCCTTTGCCTTCTTTCACAAGCTTTTGTAATGCCCGTTTTTTCAGCAGATAAAGGTATTTAGGGTTGGGGGCGGTTTTTGCATGGCGGTTCACAGTATAAACAGCTTTTGAAAGATTCTCGATGGTTGGCTGCAGCTCTTTCGAATAAGCGTGGTCGTCCATTATTTCTCTCCTTTGCATTGATCAAGTTCATATATAGATTATACTTTTTTAGCGTTGAAATGCAAATATTGATTATAAAAATACGCCTTTTTCTGATGAAAAGGGCGCATTTTTTTCCTTTATTAGACAGGTTTCGCATGTTTTTCGGAATCAGCCTTTAATGATTGCTGCACATCGACCTCTGCTGCCTCGGCGCTGTATTTCGGAAGAGCGATAAAATAGAACACAAATACCGCTAAAATCACGATTCCCATGCCGTAATAAAGGTAATCAATATTGGAAACGAATTTCGGAAATAACAGGGCAACCAGTCCGAGTGTAATCGATTGGGCAAACATCATAAAAGGATCCTGCCAGCCGCTGACCCGGCCCATTATTTTCGGATGAACGATTTTCGGCATCCAGCCGCCGATGGCGATATTGACAGGGCCGATGCACATGCCGAGGATGAAAGCCGCCGTATAATAAATCCACAGCTTATCCGTATAGCCGAGGACAAAAATGAGCAGTCCGGCTGCCAAAATAGGAATCGACATCAAATGATGCGGTTTGACTTTTTTTGCGATCATTGTTCCGATCACACTTCCTGCAAGCAGGCCGAAGCCGAGTGCGACGGTGAAGATGGAAGTATGTGATTCGTAATGATCAGGCGCAAGTCCGTATTTCATCGTAAACATCGGCAGTACGGCAAAGCCGCCGTTGACAAAACCAAAGATAAAAAAGCCGAAAATAAGGGAAGCAAGCAATTTGTTTTTAACAATATATAAGATCCCTTCCTTAAAATCAGCGACCGAGTCTTTCAGAAACGAATCTCCCCATTTAAAAGGGCCGTTCGGCTGACGGGCTTCTTTCGGAATGCGGCAGGCGCGGATCAGAAAGCCTGATACAATAAAGCTGACAAAATCAAGGATAATGGCTCCGTGAATACCGATCGTTTTATACATAAACGCGCCCATACCGACGCCGAATACCATAAAGATGCTGAACAGGATCTGGTTAAGTCCCGCCGCTTTCGCATAATGCTCCTTAGGCAGAATAGCTTGTACAAGGCTGGCTTCCGCCGGGAAAAAGAACTTGGTCACGGCGCTTCTGATGAACAAAATACAGAACACGAGAGGGATGCTCCCGGTGTATAATGCGGCAAACAATACGATCGTCAGTCCGGCTCTGATCCAGTCACAATTCTCTGCGACCTTTTTCCTGTCAAGCCGGTCAGCTGCGACACCGACAATCAGAAATACGAAAACTGTCGGCAGTGAATACATCAGCTCAGCCAAAGTTGTGTATGCCGGCTGGTTTGAAAAATGGTCCAGCAAGTAAAAAGCGAAAGCCATATTACCTACAGTCGTTCCCATTTGAGAAGCGAGTGCTGCGAAAAAGAGACGGACAAAATTGCGATTTTTAAATATATCCATAAACACGCTCCTTACCCTAAAGGTCCCACTGTAATATATTATCATCAGCTCGTTCCATTAACAAATAAGATCTTTCTATCTTATAATCGTCACCCTTGTTCCATTAGGCACGGTAGCGGCAAGTTCAGTGACGTCCTGATTATACATCCGGATGCATCCTTTTGATACCGCTTTGCCGATGGAGGAAGGGTTATTTGTTCCGTGAATGCCGTAATGAATTTTAGAGAGGCTGAGCCAATAAGCGCCGAACGGGCCGCCGGGCTTGGGCTGGCGGTTCACAATGTAAAATTCTCCGGTCGGCGTGGTCGTCAATATTTTTCCGACGGCGATGGGGTACGTACGGATGAGCCTGCCGAGGCGGTATAACTCCAGTTTCTTCGCTCCGATATACACGACAATGGAATAGGGAATGGTGGATGGGTCGGGAAGATTCGGTATGATAATATGCTGTCCCGCGTATATGACCGATTGGATTGAGGGATTTGCCTGAAGGAGAGCAGCAGTGCTTATTCTGAAGTCTTGCGCAATGCTTGAGATGGTTTCTCCTTGTTTCACTTGATATGTCAGCAGTTTCATCACCCTCCTTTTTGCTCTTTTCCATATACATATTACGGAGGGGGTGTCTGTGCATCGGGATAAAAGTCTTATTTTTGTACGGTTTTCAATGTGAACAACGTGATTTCCGGTCTGGCTAAAAATCGATACGGCAGTCTTGTCGTACCGAGCCCGCGATTGACGTAAACGGCTGTGTCATGCAGCGTATACATGCCGTCGGTATACGTTTTTCCGTATGGAGGCGTAATGAGAGGGCCGAAAAACGGGAGCTGGACCTGGCCGCCGTGAGTGTGTCCCGAGAGCTGGAGGTTTACGGGATATCCGCCGATCTTGAGAGCGGCATCAGGCTCGTGGACGATTAAAATGGAAAACGCATCTTCGGAAAGGCGGGAAAGGGTGCCTTCATAATCGGGTTTTCCGAGCATTACATCATCCAAAAACGCGAATTCAATCCGGCTTCCGTCTGTCAGCTGCACCTGACGGCAGCCATTTCGAAGCACTTGAAAATCAGCCGCTTCCATCAGAGCCTTGTACGTGTTCGTACCGTAGCCTCCGTGGTCATGGTTTCCGTAAACACAAAGTTTGCCGAAGGGAGCTTCCAGATTTTGCAGCACGCCCAGTGCTTGCTGGTGATCATTAAATAAATGCGGCTTATCAATTAAATCTCCCGTAAAGATGAGCAGATCGGGTTTCAGCTGATTGATCTTTTCCGCTGCTTTATTCAAGTCACCGGATGTAAACACATCACTGAGATGCGTATCGCTGAATTGAACGATTTTAAAATTGTCAAAGCCGCGGGGGATCAGGCGGCTGGTGATTGTATGACGGGTGATCTCAATCATGCGCGGTTCAATATACCGGGCATAGCCGTAACCTCCGCAAGCCGTTGCGAGAGCTGCACCCAAAATGCCGAATCCTCTTTTTAAAAATGTTCTTCTCGTGATTTTCTCCATATGTAAAACCAACCTTTGTCAGAGTTGTTCTATTATATCATCAGCCTGGCTGAAAAATCCCTTCTCAGCATGTAATGACGCGGAAAGACATCTATGATAAAATTATGAATGATTATTCATTCAATAAAAGGAGTGGGTTTGTTATGGATAAGAAAGCGGTAATCATTACAGGCGGTTCGAGCGGCATGGGAAAAGCAATGGCGAAAAAACAGGCTGAATTAGGATGGCACGTCATGGTGACAGGGAGGAACCATGAAGCACTTGAGGAAACAAAAAAAGAAATTGAGACCTTTGAGGGGCAGGTCGCCTGTTTTCAAATGGATGTCCGTTCTGATTCCGCCGCTTCAGACATGATTACAGAAGCGAAAAAAGTCTTTGGCCGGCTCGATGCGCTGATTAACAATGCGGCCGGCAATTTTATTTGCCCGGCAGAGAAGCTGACGCCCAATGGATGGAAAGCTGTTATTGAGATTGTTTTAAACGGCACATTTTTCTGCAGCCAAGCCGCGGCAAGGCATTGGATCGAGCAGGAGCAGAAGGGCGTCATCTTAAATATGGCCGCTACATACGCATGGGGAGCGGGAGCGGGTGTCGTTCATTCCGCTGCAGCCAAAGCGGGGGTATTGTCACTGACAAGAACGCTGGCCGTTGAATGGGGGAGCAAATACGGCATCCGCACAAACGCGATAGCCCCCGGCCCGATTGAACGGACAGGCGGTGCGGAGAAGCTGTTTGAATCGGAAAAAGCGGTGTCCCGCACTATGAACAGTGTGCCGCTCGGCCGTCTGGGGACACCGGAGGAAATCGCCGCTTTGGCAGCGTTTTTGCTATCCGATGAAGCATCCTATATAAACGGGGATTGTATCACAATGGACGGGGGGCAATGGCTGAATCCTTACCCGTTTTAATTTACATGACATATTTGCAAAACAAGCGAACGTTAAAGGTGACCGTTCGCTTGTTTTATTTTTCTATTCAAAATTATGATATAATTTTTAAAGATTAAGAGGTGAATAAGTGAAGAAATTATTAAAATGGTTCGTTGTACTATTTGTAAGCAGTTGCGTTATCATCTTTAATATTTGGTACTTTATCATTTGCGCTTTTACTCCGGAGTATTATCAAAATACCAATCTTACATCTGATGAAATAATCAGATTTGAAAAGCTATATCATATAGATTTTCCTGATGAAACGAAATTTATTAAAGCCAGGGAGTATTTGAGTGGGCTCGGAGGCGATACATCGGCTGTATGATATGTGTCTCTGCCAACCAAGCTGGCGGAAACAATTTTATCTGATTATACGTATATGCCAATAAATCATACTGATCATGCCGGTTCAATGTATGGAGTTGACGTTTCCAAGAGTGCTGGCGGGTTAACAACTCTTACATTTGGCACTTTAGATAAAAAAGGAACTTTCTTTCAGTTGAAACATGATGATGATTGGATATTTAACAGTACTGATTGGAGCCATTATTTTTGGACAGCCGCCGGTTATCATGCTCTTATATTTATCCTTTTATTTGTGATGGTGAAACAAATGAATAACGTCCTTAATTAACCGGTCTGAAGAGTGATCTTAAAAAGTTTTCCCCTTTTATTTTAAACTGCTGCCATACTGCCTCCTTTTTCCCCTAATCTAAACATTTGTGGTGCTGATATAATTGTGTATAATCAGACAAAGATAGAGAAGCAGGTGATAACATGTTGGACCCACTTGATATACTGACGAATATTGATGATGTTATTCCGTATTACCAAGCGATTTTTAACGCTGAGGAACAAAGAGTCGTAGGCTACGAAGTGCTTGGCCGTATTTTGGCAGATGCGGAGATTGAGAGCCTCGGGCCGTTTTTCTTAGATTCCGGCATCCCGGAAGAATATAAGCTTGAGGTCGATGACAGAGTCATCAGGCAGGCGCTGAAGCGGTTTAAAGAAGCTGATCGCGATCTGTTGATTTTTATCAATCAGGATGCGAATGTATTGATGCTTGACCACGGCGAGAGCTTTCTTGAGCTTTTGAAAGAATACGAAGAGCAGGGCATTGAATTGAACCGTATTGTGCTTGAGATCACCGAGCACAATTTCGAAGGCGACATTGAACAGCTGTACCATATGCTTGCCTACTATCGTACATACGGCATTAAAATCGCGGTGGACAATATAGGTAAGGAGAGCAGCAACCTGGACAGAATCGCGCTCCTTTCACCGGACCTTCTGAAAATAGATTTGCAGGCGCTGAAAGTATCTCAGCCGTCACCTTCGTATGAGCATGTGCTGTACAGCATTTCATTGCTGGCGAGAAAAATCGGCGCCGCGCTGCTGTATGAAGATATAGAAGCTGATTTTCAGCTCCAGTACGCATGGAGAAACGGAGGCCGATTTTTTCAAGGTTATTATCTGCAGGCGCCGAGCGGCGATTTTATAGACCGGAGCCTGTTAAAAGCACGCTTGAAAACGGAGTTTCAGCAATTTATCACGAGAGAAAAAAAGAAGCTGGAGACAGTATACGAACACTCTGAGAATTTTTATAAGCGGGTCAATCAGGCAGTTTCCGAACTGAAGAAAACCCATCAGGCGGACGATGAGTTTATTAAAAAACTGGCGGAAAACCTGACCGACTGCTGTTTCAGAATTTATATGTGTGATGAAGAAGGCTATCAGCTGACGGGAAATGTGTTCAAGCAGTCCGGCGAATGGCTTTATCAGCCTGAATACGTGGAGAAAAACTGGAGCTGGCGTCCGTACTTTTTAGAAAACATTATGAAGATGCGGAATTCAAGAAAAGGCTTTTTCAGTGACCTGTACAGTGATATTGAGACGGGTGAGATGATCAGAACCTTTTCATACCCGATGGATGACAATATGTATTTATTTATCGATCTGCCTTACTCTTATTTATATGAACAGGACGGGTTACTTTAAAGCGGCTGCAGTATGCCGCTTTTTTTTATAAATGTGAAAAAGTTTTAAAAAACGATTGACAATGATAGTGATAATCATTATCATTTAGTTATAGAGAGAAGTTACTCTCTGTTCCCCAACCCCTCTATCAGATCAAGATCCGAAAAAGCTTGGCGCTACCCCCGCCAAGTTTTTTTATGCTGTCTGCGCATAAAAGGGCTTCTCCTTACATACATCTGACAATGGCGGCTCAAAAAGCGAAAAATTATTTTTGAAAGGTGTATGACATTCCGAAAAAAGCTTCAAACTATTCGAAAACACGGTTTTCCCGTTTATTTCTTTTTGAAAATCCAGCGGGAAAATGCCATCCCGGTCTACTTTATGGTATGATGCTCTGTAGGACTTGTATTATAATAAATACTTGTTGATTTGAAGTTGTTTTTTGAAAGGAGTCTTTTTTTAGAATGTCACAATTAATGGGTATCATCACGCGGCTGCAAAGTCTGCAAGAAACAGCGGAAGCGGCTAACGAGCCGATGCAGCGTTATTTTGAAGTTAACGGCGAAAAAATTTGCAGTGTTAAATATTTCGAAAAAAATCAAACGTTTGAACTGACGGTTTTCCAAAAAGGTGAAAAACCTAACACATATCCGTTTGATAACATTGACATGATTTCTATTGAAATTTTTGAGCTCCTTCAGTAATGTGATTTGATTTTTCAGGCTGACCAAGCTTCCGGTCTTCCGCAAGCGGAGCTTTATTAAATTATGCAAAGGAACGTGCTTGTTCGTTTGGTTGTAGACTCTGGAAAGAGGAGTGTCCGTACATGGCTGATTCTTTTCTGTTTTATAATCTTTCTGAGGCACAGATGACCTTTCAAGACGTGACGGAGCGGCTGAAACGCTTTGTCAATAAAGACCCCCGTTCAGCATACGTGCTGTCTGTAGGGACTGATTCACAAGTTTACCGCGACTTCACAAAGTTTATTACGGCTATACACTTGCACCGTACAGGCAAGGGAGCTTGGGGCTGTTTGAAAAATCACGACCTTGCAAGACCGATACATAGCCTTCGCGAAAAAATCTCGCTGGAAACCGCGATCAGCCAGGAGATGGCTGCGCATATCCTCGACGGCTGTCTTATGGAACTGACAGATTTGCTCTTGCCTTTTGCGGATGAAGGGGCGGATCTTTCATTTGAAGTGCATCTGGATATCGGTCAAAAAGGGCTGACAAAAGAATTGATACAAGAAATGACCGGCCGCATTACCTCGATGGGCATTGAAGCGAAAATCAAGCCCGATTCCTGCACAGCATTCAGTTATGCCAATCGTTACACAAAATAATATTTCATACAGAATCCGCAAAATGTCGAATTATGCGGTTGACGATTTTTTTCTGTTTACTTATTCTAGCGGTAGAGCTGAAAGCAAATCTTCACATTGCTTTCAGAGGTATTCAGTTAAAAATAGGGGGCCTGATTACGTATGAGTCTTATCAGTGAACGATTTACGGAAGAAGAACAGAAACTTCTGCTGAATATCCTGATCAATCAAGAATATGCCATTGAGCTTTTGACCAGCGAAATCAACGATATAGAAGCAGGGTCAAAAAGCGTTGATGGAACCACTTATAAAAAACTCGTAACGCTCTATGACCGTTTTCGGAACGAAAATTAATCAGCGGCCTATAAATTGATACTCGATTGCAAAGAGTATCTTTTTTATTGACGGAAACTTTTCGACAAAAAATGATAATGTTTATATTATTGCAATATAGGGAATACATGCTTTGATGAAAAATGTAAAGGGGTCGAAGTGACATGATTAGCTTACAATCAGATCAGCTTCTTGATGCAACAGTCGGACAATTTATGATCGAGGCGGATAAAGTGGCGCACGTTCAAGTCGGAAACAACCTTGAGCATGCTCTATTAGTGCTGACGAAAACCGGCTATACCGCCATTCCCGTCCTTGACGCTTCGTACCGTCTGCACGGTTTGATCGGGACAAATATGATTATGAACAGCATTTTCGGACTTGAACGGATCGAGTTTGAGAAGCTGGATCAAATTACGGTTGAGGAAGTCATGCTGAAAGACATTCCCCGTCTCCACATCAATGATCCGATTATCAAAGGGTTCAGCATGGTCATTAACAACGGCTTTGTCTGCGTTGAAAATGATGAAGGCGTCTTTGAAGGCATTTTCACGAGAAGAGTCGTATTAAAGCAGTTGAGCAGTCATATCAGATCATTGAATAAGTAGGCTCGCACGATCAGCCTATTTGTTCTTTCGCATGCCAGAAAAAGAAAACGCATACATACGAGTGGCGCTTGCCTCGGCAGCCTTTATTTGATTAGAATGGTAGATAAGAAATACGAAAAGGCATTGAAAAGGAGGACGACATGCAGCTTCAAGAGCTTCATATGCTCGTAGTTTTAGCTGAGGAATTAAACATGAGGAAGGCTGCCGAACGGTTATTCGTGTCACAGCCGGCTCTGTCCCAGCGATTGCAGACCATTGAAAAAACCTGGGGAACAAAGATCTTTCTTAGGTCTCAAAAAGGACTTACGGTAACGCCGGCAGGAGAAAAAATCATACAATTTGCAAATGACGTCACGGATCGGCAAGAAAGAATCAGAGAAAACATTGATGAACTTGAGGGTGAGATTCACGGCACATTAAAGCTTGCCGTCGCCTCCATTATCGGGCAGCACTGGCTTCCGAAAGTGTTAAAAACATATGTGGAACGATATCCGAATGCAAAGGTCTCTCTCATTACAGGCTGGAGCAGCGAAATGCTGAAAAGTCTGTATGAAGATCAGGTACATATCGGCATTATCCGGGGAAATCCGGAATGGAAAGGCCGGAAAGATTATTTAATGACCGATCATTTATATTTGGTCGATACGGAAATTTCCTGTATTGATGATATTGCCCATACCGACCGGCCGTTTATTCAATTCAAAAGTGACAGTACATATTTTCAGGAAATTCAGCATTGGTGGCATCAAAAATTCAAAACCTCGCCGAAACAGACCATCCTTGTCGATCAGATTGAAACGTGCAAGCAGATGGCGCTGCACGGGATCGGTTATGCCATTCTGCCGTCAGTCACCTTAGAAGAGGAAGATAAAGTAAATAAAATGCCCCTGCTTGATACAAAGGACCATCCGATCGGCCGTGACACATGGCTGCTCGGTTATGAGCCGGCATTTGAATTAAAACAGGTGCAGGCTTTTGTTTCTGTCATTAAAGATATGCTGAAACAGGAACGCCCATTTTAGAAAGACAGCAATCATGCTGTCTTTTTTTATTTTTTATTGACAATGAAAATCATTATCATTTAAAGTGTTATGTATGTTAATGAAAATCATTATCAATTACGAGGTGATCATATGCAGAAAGCATTAATGATATACGCAAGCATGTCGGGGAATACAGAGGATATTGCCGGCATTATAAAAGAAACACTGAGCGGGCATCAGATAGCGGTTGACTGTCTTGATATGGACGAAGCAGATGCGGATTCTCTCAAAGCATATGATTATGTTTTTGTCGGCACATACACATGGGGGGATGGTGATCTTCCTTACGAAGCGGAAGATTTTTACGAAGATATTCTGCACAGCCAGCTCAACGGACTGAAAACGGCCTGTTTCGGTTCAGGCGATCACGCCTACCCGAAGTTTTGCGAAGCGGTCACGCTGTTTTGCGATGCGTTTGAACAGGCCGGAGCCAATTTATATCCGGAAACGCTGAAAATTGAGCTGGCGCCCGAGACGGCTGAAGATCAAGAATGCTGCAAAGAATTTGTCCGCGGTTTTCTTGCATGGGCCGCTCACCACGGAGACCGGTGCCATGTTTCATAAAGGCGCGACGGCTGTCATGGCATCAGTATCTTCAGGATTTTTTGTCGCTGTGAAAGGCGAAGGTATTTTTCATTTTTCGGCGGAAGAAGGCTGGAAAAGACTATTCCGAGTGAAGAGCAGGATTCATGTGCTGACTTATATAGGGCCCTACATATTCGCGGCTGGAGAAAAAGGCGCCGTCCTCAGATCGGCCGATCAAGGAAAGACTTGGACGGCCTCCCGATTTCCGACCAGCGCCTCCGTATGGGCCGTTGCCGGGCGGAATGACGGATTTGTCTGTGCGCACGGCACATACTGCATCTACTTATCTGATGATTTCGGCGTCACTTGGCATGTGGCTAAGCCTTTTTCACAATTAAAGGAGCCGCCTGTCATCCGTTCGCTTTGTTTACACGGTCAGACGGTTTATATCGGCACCCGGATTCATATGAATCATGGCGGCATTTGGGCGTATGATCTGACGGAAGGCCGCATCCGGCGTATAAGCCGCGAAAGGCAGCGCATGACGGCTTCAATGATGATGTATCAGAATGACTGGCTCATTGCAGCAAAGGGCGCGGCAAAGGGAGAACGGGGGGAGCTTGCTGTCCGAAACGTGCGGACGCATGAGGAGTTTGCCATTACAGCCGGGGACAATGTACGGGAAAAATCATTTCTTGACGTGTCTGAGGATAACGGGATTATTTATGTCACTTCGTCACAGGACGAAAGCGGATTTTCGCGTATTTATCAAGCTGACCTCGCTGCCGGTGAATTAAAGTGGTTTGATACGATCCGCGGTCACGGATGGCGGGTGGCCAACCGGGAAGAAGATTTTTTTTGCGCGGGCCTTTACGAAAGTAAGTTTGTCAGACCGTATGAGGCGGTTCGGCTCGCACATTAGTTTTTATGCATAAAGGAGAGACGAAGATGGGGAATGTATTGCTTGTTTACGCTACAATGTCAGGAAACACCGAGGCGATGGCGGATTTAATTGAAAAAGGGCTGATCGAAGCACAAGCATCCGTAGACAGATATGAAGCGATGGATATTCATGCCGAACTTTTTAATGATTACGAGTATATTTTATTAGGCACATATACGTGGGGAGACGGGGATCTTCCTGATGAAATGCTCGATATTGCTGAAGATATGGAAAAACTGGAGTTTACGGGAAAAACATTTGCTTTGTTCGGTTCCGGAGATACGTCCTATGAGTTTTTTTGCGGAGCGGTTGACGAATTGGAAAAAGTAATTACGGCCCGCGGCGGACGGGTGGTGCTGCCGTCGGTCAAAATTGAAAACAACCCTGAGGGCAGTGAGGAAGAAGAGCTCCGGGAATTCGGAAGACAGTTTGCCGCGCTGTGCAGCCAGCCGGCAGAATAAAGGCTTGTTCCTTTTTTTCTTGTCTTTGTATCCTTCCTTTGTTACAGTAATGAGGTAGAAAATCAGAGGAGGACAATACATATGAAAATGATGGATGCAAATGAAATTATTTCATTTATTCAAAATAGTACAAAATCAACGCCTGTAAAAGTGTATGTAAAAGGCGATCTCGAAGGAATCAGCTTTGGCGATTCCGCTAAAACATTCCTGAACGGCCAATCCGGCGTCGTTTTTGGCGAGTGGGCTGAAATTAAAAGCGCAATCGAAGAAAACAAAGACAAAATTGAGGATTACGTCATTGAGAATGACCGCCGCAACTCTGCGATCCCGATGCTTGATTTAAAAGATGTGAAAGCGAGAATCGAGCCAGGCGCTATTATCCGCGACCAAGTCGAAATCGGCGACAATGCCGTTATCATGATGGGTGCATCTATTAATATCGGTTCAGTCATCGGCGAAGGTACGATGATTGATATGAACGTTGTTCTCGGAGGACGCGCGACTGTCGGCAAAAACTGCCACATCGGAGCGGGTTCTGTATTAGCGGGCGTTATTGAGCCGCCTAGCGCTAAGCCTGTTGTCGTAGAAGACGACGTTGTGATCGGCGCAAATGCGGTTGTGCTTGAAGGCGTAACAATCGGTAAAGGCGCGGTTGTCGCCGCCGGAGCCATTGTTGTAAATGACGTCGAGCCATATACCGTTGTAGCGGGAACACCAGCGAAAAAAATCAAAGATATCGATGAAAAAACAAAAGGCAAAACAGAAATCAAACAGGAATTACGCCAGCTGTAAGGAATGGTTTGATAGAATGGGCGTGGATGATAAAATCCACGCCTTATTCTTATCTCAAGGAGGAATACATATGGAAAAAGAGCGGCTCATTGCCATCCGAAGAGATCTGCACCGCATTCCGGAGATCGGCTTTCAGGAATATAAAACCCAGCAGTACCTGCTGAATCTTTTAAACCAATATCCGGAAGAAAGAATTGAAATCGAAACTTGGAGAACCGGCATCTTTGTCAAAATCAACGGCACGGCTCCGGAAAAAATGCTCGCCTACAGAGCGGATATAGACGCTCTGTCGATTGAAGAGCAGACGGGGCTTCCGTTTGCATCTGAGCACCCCGGTTTTATGCATGCATGCGGACACGATATGCACATGACCATCGCGCTCGGCATTATTGATCATTTTGTCCATCACCCCGTCAAACATGATCTGCTCTTTTTATTCCAGCCGGCTGAAGAAGGACCGGGCGGGGCGGCACCGATGCTTGAAAGCGATGTGCTGAAAAAATGGACGCCGGATTTAATCACCGCCCTACATATAGCACCAGAGCTGCCGGTCGGCACCATTTCCACCAAAAGCGGATTGCTGTTTGCCAATACGAGCGAGCTCGTCATCGATCTTGAGGGGAAAGGCGGACATGCGGCATATCCGCATACAGCAGATGACATGGTCGTTGCCGCGAGCACGCTTGTCACGCAGCTGCAAACGGTCATATCCAGAAATACGGATCCGCTTGACAGCGCTGTGATAACTGTCGGAACGATTACCGGGGGCACGGCGCAAAATATCATCGCAGAGCATGCTCATCTGGAGGGAACCATCCGGACGCTTTCCGAGGAATCAATGCGTATGGTGAAAAAGCGGATTGAAGAGCTTGTCAAAGGAATTGAAATCGGCTTCCGATGCAAAGGAAAAGTCACGTATCCGTCCGTTTATCATCAAGTTTATAATACAAGCGGCCTGACCGAAGAATTTATGCAATTTGTCAGCGATCATCAGCTTGCTGACGTGAAAACGGCGAAAGAAGCGATGACCGGAGAAGATTTCGGATATATGCTGAAAAAATATCCCGGCTTTATGTTCTGGCTGGGGGCCGATTCATCCCACGGGCTTCATCACGCCAAGCTTAACCCGGATGAAGATGCGATGGAAACCGCGGTAAATGTCATGGTCGGATATTTTTCGAAGTATGCCAATTAAATCCGAAAAGAAGAATAATCTAACAAAAATTGAGCATTCTACATAACGGAGGTGTTCAATATGACGAAAAAAATTGGAATTGAACAATCTTTATCGGATGTAGAACAGGCGTTAAAACAAAAAGGATATGACGTAGTGATGATGAAGACTCCTGAGGATGCGAAGAATTGTGACTGCTGTGTCGTAACCGGACTTGACAGCAATGTCCAAGGCATTGCCGATACGTCAACTCAGGCTCCCGTCATTACGGCTTCCGGAATGACCGCCGACGAAATCTGCAGCGAAGTGGAAAAAAAATTTCATTAAAAAGAAAAAACCGAAGCTTACGCTTCGGTTTTTCTATTCGGCGGAAGCGGCGTTTTTAAAACGGTCGAGCGCGATTTTCATTTCTCTCCGCAGTACGCGTTCAACCCGCCATTGCTCCATATTTTCTGTTTTGGCAATGATTCTGATCACCATTTCTGACGTGCTTAAATCCTGAACCCCGATGACGTCCGGCCCTTCCTTAATCTGCGGGAGCTCAGCGGCTGCTTTGTCACATGCGGTTTGCAGGATTTGAATGGTTTCATCAAGATTTTTTTCAAGCGGCACTTTAATATCGACAAGCGCCTGCATCGTTCCGCGGGAATGGTTGCTCACATTCGTGATGCCCCGGTTGGGAAGATAGTGAAGCGTGCCGTCAAAGCTCCGGATTTGCGTCGTACGGAGACCGACCTGCTCGACAATGCCGCTGTAGCCGGCAACCGTAATATAATCACCGACGTCGATCTGTTTTTCCAAAAGGATAAAAAATCCGGTGACGATGTCACTGACAAGCCCCTGAGCCCCGAAGCCGACGGCGAGACCGACCACGCCGGCGCCGGCAATGAGAGCGCTCGGATTGTAGTGAAATAAATCCAAAATCATTACGATAAAAACGAAAATCAGGATGTATCCATACACATTAAGCGCGAGGCTTCGCAAAGTATAAGCGCGGCCTGTGGAGAGGTTGTTTTGTTGCTCGAATTTCTGAAACAGATGCTTGATCAGCTTTTTTCCTGCCGTCCGGAAAATAAAATACGCTAAAATAATGAGAGCCAGCTTTATGATGAAAATCCCGGCAGATGTGAGAAGCCCGGCCCAATCAAAGTGTTTTAAATCAATCATAGTGATGTCTTCCTTTCAAGTCTATTGAGGAAAAAGCTAAAAGTGATATACCCGTTTTTTAAATAAGATAAACCTTTTCATAGAAACCAGTTATTACATTTATGATTTGTTCATATTGCCCGGTTTCAATATCTTCATTTTTGTGAAGATATGAACTAAGGAATCGCCACACTCATTTTAACATGGTGATTCAGCCAAATCATTTCCTTTGGAGGGAAAACAGGAGAACGTTGCCCGGCGGACTGAAAGCCCCGGCAAAAAACTTTTTTCATAAGGAGGGAAATAAGATGAAATTACATCAGCAAATGCCTGAATTAACAGGCGCTAAAGCATGGATTAACAGAGAAGTTACGAAGGAACAGCTGGTCGGCGGAAAGCCGGCACTGATTCACTTCTGGTCCGCCAGCTGCCGCATGTGTAAAGAAGCGATGCCTGAGGTGAACGGGTTTCGTGATAAATATAAAGATCAGCTGAATGTGGTGGCCGTCCACATGCCCCGTTCCGAAGACGATCTTGATCTTGAGAAAATCAAGAAAACAGCGGCTGAACACGATATCTCTCAGCCGATTTACGTTGACAGCGATCATACGCTGGCTGACGCATTTGAAAATGAATCTGTGCCGGCTTATTACGTTTTTGATAAAAGCGGACAGCTCCGCCATTTTCAAGCGGGAGAGAGCGGGATGAAAATGCTTGAAAAACGCATCAGCCGGGTACTTTCAGAAACGGAGCAGGCTTCTGAGTAATCGGGACAATCTCCGCCGGACTATTGTCTCGGTTCTGCAAACCCTTTGCCGTTAGGTAACAGGGTTTTTTTGTGACTATTGGATAAAAAATTCCAATATGGCATGTATGGCTTAAAAAATAAGAGAAACAGCCGTAAACACGCTGTACCGCTTGTTTTATCCATATCATTAACTTTTACATATTATAGTCGAAAATTGTAGATATCACGCTAATTTTCATTAAACAAGTAATTTCAAGTTATATTTTGAAATGGTTCAATAAATTGGAACTTTGTCCAGAATCCCCTATATGATAAGGGATTTTTGTATATAAAGTACCATTTTCAGAAAATAAGCAATTTTTCATAGAGTAAATAAAATAGTAAAATGATAAAATAATAGTTGATAAAATTACTTTTGTAATCTAATATCTTAATAAAAGCGTTTAAATTTTTGACAGGGGGTTTTACACATGTTTAATGAAAGAGAAGCGCTGCGCTTACGTTTAGAACAATTGAACGAAGCAGAGGTAAAAGTCATTCGTGAATATCAAATAGAACGTGATAAAATATATGCAAAACTGAGAGAATTAGACAATACGGGCAGCCTGTCCGATACAAAAAAAGAGTTTCGTCCGGAGAAAAAAAGTGACTCTCTCCCGGTGCTTGCAGAGCTTGCAGCACAGGAAATGAGAAGCTATCAAAAGCCGCAGACACAGCCGCAATCCTCCCAGCCGCAGATGCAGTCTATTACGTCTCTTCCCGCCGGCATTCCAGACGGTTCTACAAGAAGAAGAAGAGGGACGGCGAGACCGGGATCAAAAGCGGCAAAACTGCGCGAAGCAGCGATTAAAACATTGAAACGCCACAATGCAGCGATCAAAAGTTCCGAACTGCAAAAGGAAATTGAAAAGGAAAGCGGCCTTGAAATTCCTAATATGACAACATTTATGCAAAGCTTAATTAAAATGTATCCGGAAGTGAAAAAACCATACCGCGGCCAATATATTCTTGAGGGAGAAATTTCTCAGGAAACAGCAGAAACGGCAAATGATACGGCTGCTGAATAAAACAGTAAAAACTGCTTGCGTTACTCAAGCAGTTTTTTTGCGTTTTCCCGTTTATTCTGCGGAAGTGACACATCTTTTCCAGGCTTTTTTTCAAGCTTGACAACATATTTTTGGAAAGGCTTTTCGCCGTCAGCTCGTTCTTTCAACGCATCCAGTTTTTCATCAAACGACTGATCGCGGGACTCTGATTCTACAAATTGTTTTTGAAGGGAGATGACTTGTTCGGTAACGGCTGTAAGCAAGTCTTCTGCCTGAACAGTCTCTTTGGAAACGGAAGGGATTTCCAGAGTTTGTTCCGCCGGTTCCGCCGTGCGGCTGTCAATATCAGCAAAATGGCCGGCAATCCAAGCATCGCTTTCGTCAAGCTGCCGTTTATATGAAAGAATGGTTTCTTGAAATAACTTTTCTTTCGTTTTTTCTATTTCTACAAGCCGTTCTTTTGTTTCTAGTATTCGATCTCTCATATGATTAATTTCTATTTTAATATGTTTGAGCTGGTATTCTTTTTCTATCATTTGTGTTTGGAGCCGGGTATTTTCATCTGCAGCGGCATGATAACGCTGTTTCATATCTTCGTGAGAAGTCCGTTCGGTTTGAACGGCGGTCTCAAGTGAGCGGATGCGGGTATGTAAGTTTTTATTTTCTTCTTCAAATTTTACATTTGTAAGATGCAGCCGATGTTTTTCTTCCATCTCATTTTTCCGCCGAAACGTTTCCTGCTGAAGCAGTTCTTGCAGAATGACGATTTTATCGAGCAGCCCGGCCCTGATTTCATGCAAAGAACGTTCCGTGTCACTTGTCTGTTTGTGTTTTTGAGCCATGGCTTCCAATTCGTCAGAAAGCTTGTGAAGCCGCTCTTTAATATTGGCGTTTTCCTCCTGAAGCTTATTGTTTTTTTGATGGAAGTAGCTTGCTTCAAATTCCGAAATTATTTTTCTGCATCTGGAAAGTTCGGATTTCAAGTAAAGGTTCTCTTGAGAAGTGTCGTGGAAAAACGGACCTGATATTTTCATAAGAACCATCTCCCTCATGATGTTAACACTACAATATGGGAAAGGAACAACGGCTATTCCTCTTAATTAAACAGACAAGCAACGTAATATTGTATTTCGGCTGAGGCGTTTGCTATGCTTTTATATAGAATGGGAGAGCGATGACATGAAACGGGTGAATGTAATATTAGCGGGGGGAGCTTCCCGAAGATTCGGAGAACCGAAAGCTTTTGCAAAGTGGAAGGGCGGCATGTTTTATGAACAGGCGAAAAAAGCCTTCGGCGGCGGAGAAACGGTAATTATCAGCCGCCCTGAGCATATAAAAAAGTTCTTATCAAACAGGGAGCGGCATGTTTTTGCCGATGAGCCGCGGTTTCGGGGAATGGGCCCGCTTGCCGGCATATATACGGCAATGAAACAAACGGAAGGCGAAACATATACGGTCATATCCTGTGACACGCCGCTCGTGACAAGAAAAACGATGGCTGCGCTTGAAATGAAGCTGACGGGAAATCTGGACGCTGTCATACCGGTTTGTGAAAACAGAGAGCAGCCCCTCTTGGCGGTTTACCATAAACGGGTGCAGGATGTGCTTTTTGATCAGCTGACACAAAACAAACTGAAAATGACAGACACGCTGAAACGGCTGTCTGTCTGTTATGTGCAGGCTGAAGACATCGGCGCCGGGCCGGAGGAGTTCGCTAATATCAACACACGGGACGATTACACCAGACTTTTGGCGCATGTCGAGTCTTCAAATCAGGACTGATCGGTAAGAAACATGGTATGATGGAAATAAAAATGCAAGGGGACAACACAGATGGAAGAGCGCTATTCACGGCAGACAAGATTTAAGCCGATAGGGGAAAAAGGGCAGCAGGCGCTGGCTGACAGCAGTGTCCTGATTGTCGGAGCCGGAGCCCTCGGAACAGCCGCGGCAGAGGGCCTTGCAAGAGCCGGAGCGGGCCGTATGGCGATTATTGACCGGGATTATGTGGAATGGAGCAATTTACAAAGACAGCAGCTGTATACAGAAGAAGACGCGAGACAGCGCCTGCCGAAAGCAATGGCGGCCAAGGCGCGTCTTTTAGCGGTAAACAGTAATATACATATCGATGCTTACGCGGCGGAAGGTACGGCGGAAACGCTCGAACCGCTGATCGAACAAGCGGATTGCATTGTGGATGCGACAGATAATTTTGAAACGAGAATGGTCATCAATGATCTGGCGCTGAAAACGAAAACACCTTGGATTTACGGTGCCTGTGTCAGCAGTCAGGGAATGTGCATGACGATTATTCCGGGGGTTACGCCGTGTTTATCCTGCCTGTTTGAGCAAATGCCCGTGGGCGGAGCGACATGTGATACAGCAGGCATCATACCTCCGGCGGTTCATATCGTCTCCGCCTATCAGCAGGCTGAGGCGCTGAAATTGCTGACAGGAAATCATGCGGCGGTAAATCGGCGCTTTTTCACGTTTGACGTGTGGAATAACACCAATATGAGCATAAATGTGGATCAGATCAAACGGGATCATTGCCCTTCCTGCGGCGCGGAGCCCGTATATCCGTATCTGCAGCCTGAAAACAGGCCGAAAGCAAGCGTGCTGTGCGGAAGAGACACCGTTCAAATCAGATCGGAAGCCTTAAAGAGGCTGGATAAAGAAGAGCTTGTCAAACGTCTGAAGCAGATCGGTAAAGTGGAAGCAAATGAATTTTTGCTGCACATGGCGTACGAGCGCTTCAGAATCGTTATTTTTCAGGACGGACGGGCTCTGATTCACGGTACAAACGATATAAAAGAAGCGAATTCAGTTCTGGCCAGAGTCATCGGACTGTAGGAAGGGGATGTATTGCTATGCTTGAAAAAAGAACGCCGATTCAGGTGGACGAAGCAGTCCGCCGGGTGAGCCGGTATAAAAAAAAGGGGGATACCGAATGGGTGGCGCTTGAGGACAGTCTCCACCGCTATTTGGCGGAGGATGTTAAGGCGGATCATGATGTGCCGGCTTTTAACCGTTCTCCGTATGACGGGTTTGCCATCAGGGCGAGCGATTCAAAAACGGCTTCCCGTGACAATGCCGTCACCTTTGAAGTCATTGACCATATCGGAGCCGGCGCCGTGTCAGAAAAAGAACTCGGGCCTTATGAAGCGGTCCGCATTATGACGGGGGCGCAGATTCCCAAAGGCGCGGATGCTGTAGTGATGCTTGAGCTGACAAAAACGTTTTCTGAAAACGGCACGGATTACATGTCAGTGAAACGCCCTTTTCATGCGGGGGATAATATTTCATATCAAGGAGAAGATGCGAAAAAAGGCAGCTCGCTATTAAAAAAAGGGACGAAAATCACGCCGGGCGTAACCGCTCTTTTAGCAACCTTCGGCTATGCTTCCGTTCCCGTGGTCAGAAAGCCGGTTGTCGGCATTATCGCAACGGGAACCGAGCTTCTTCATGTCAGCGATCCGCTTGAGCCGGGGAAAATCCGCAACAGCAACGCTGCCATGGTGTATGCCCAGGTCATTGAAGCGGGTGCAGTACCGCTGAACTTAGGGAAAATTTCCGATGATTTTGATGACAGCTATGCTGCGGTGAAGGAAGCTATGAAAAAAGTTGATTTTCTGATCACGACCGGCGGCGTGTCAGTCGGCGATTTTGATTTTCTTCCGGACATTTATAATAAGCTCGGAGCGGAAGTTCTTTTTAACAAAGTGGCAATGCGCCCGGGGAGCGTGACAACTGTCGGCCGGGCCGATGACATGCTGCTGTTCGGCCTTTCAGGCAATCCGTCCGCATGTTATGTCGGATTCACCCTGTTTGTCAAACCGATGATTCAGACGTGGCTTCTGAATGAAAAACCTCATTCCGGATGGGCGGAAGCCGTGTTAACAAACGACTTTCCGAAGCCGAATCCGTTTACGAGATTTGTGAGGGCATTTGTTTATCATAAGGACGGAAAAATGATGGCGTCACCGGTCGGTCTCGACAAATCAAGCTCAGTCACATCTCTTGCCGAAGCAAACGCGTTTATCCTTCTGCCGGGAGGAACGAGGGGGTATGAAGCGGGCCGGACGGTTCACGCGCTCCTCATTCGTGATGAGAATGGAAGTGAATGGCCGTGGTCAATTCTTTCCCGATCGTCCAGATCGTAGGTTTTCAAAACAGCGGTAAAACAACGTTTATTGAACGTGTGCTGAAAGCGGCGCCGAAAGAGTGCGATATTGGATGTTTAAAACATCACGGACATGGCGGAGAACCGGAACCTTTTTCTGACGGGAAAGACTCGGAGCGCTTTTCAAAAGCCGGAGCCGCGGTTACGGCAGTAGAAGGGGACGGCGTCCTGCAGCTTACGGCGCGAAAAAAATGGGATCTGGCGGGTTTGATCAGTCTGTATGAATGTCTGGGAATTGACAGTCTTCTCATAGAGGGATTTAAACATGCGCCGCATCCGAAAATCATTATGATCAAAAATAGCGAAGATTGGCAAAAGCTGAAGCATTTGGAGCGCGTGATCGCGATTGTCAGCAGAAATACGGAGCATATGCCGACAGATGCAGGCAAGCCCGTATTCCATGCGGACGATCCGGCTGCCATTATGTTTGTGCTTTCGCAGCTGAAAGGGGAATCTGCTTAAATGGAACGTTTTCAAATTACAAGGGAACCTATCATTGCGGAAAATATCGTAAAAAAAGTTGAAAAGCGTGAAGCCGGCGCCATCACAACGTTTATCGGCACGGTCAGAGAGTGGACTGCAGGACGGCGGACGGTGCGTCTCGAATATGAAGCGTATGAACCGATGGCTGTTCAAATGCTTTCTCAAATCGGCAGTGAAATCAGCGCGAAATGGGAAGGAGCCGAAGCTGCAATCACTCACCGTGTCGGCGTCCTTGATATCGGTGAAGCAGCGGTCGTAATCGCCGTGTCTTCTCCGCACAGAAAGGCGGCATATGAGGCGAATGAATATGCAATTGAACGGATAAAACAGATTGTGCCGATATGGAAAAAAGAAATCTGGGAAGACGGGGAAGAATGGATAGGCGATCAGCTGGAAACAACGCCCTATCCGAACGGAAAACCGGATTTGGATAAAGGGGAATCGCGATGATTAAAGTATTATTATTTGCCGGGCTTGCGGAGCAGGCGGGAACATCGGTCATTGAACTTGACGAAAAAGAGACGGCGGCGTCTGCTGTAAAAACGCTGTTAAAGGAACGGTACGGCCTTCAGACGATTGACAATGCCATGATCGCAATCAATGAAACATATGTAAAAGACAACAGCATCGTAACAGAAGGTGATACCATTGCCTTTATCCCTCCTGTAAGCGGAGGGTGAAAAAAGAGCCGGGTGTGCATCATTGCCATCCGGCTCTTTTTGTATATAGGCGCTGAATTTCAGAGAATATTTAAATGGGATTTAAAGGGTTTTGCAATTGAGGCGGTTTTCACTGCATGAATAGGCTGATAACAGTGCCTTTACAAGGTTTTGAGCCACCCGTCATACCGGTCTGACGATGCTTTTTTTTACATAATTATGGAACGTAAAGCTGAGAATTTGTGTTACAATTTAGCATAAATACGCAAACGGCAAAAAAATTGAAACTTCTCTCAGCCTAAAGCGTACGTATAAACAGAATAATACATAGGAGGCATCAGCTATATGGAACCAAACCTGGAAAAAAGCAATGCGGCAGTCACGGAAAAGCCGTCAATTTTCGGCGTCATTACAAGTCCTGTTGTGCAGTTTAAAAGATTAAAAGAAAAGCCGGTCATCGGCATTCCTCTCCTGAT
Source organism: Bacillus sp. SYZHCR11 (assembly GCF_057196865.1). Lineage (NCBI taxonomy): Bacteria > Bacillati > Bacillota > Bacilli > Caryophanales > Bacillaceae > Bacillus > Bacillus sp. SYZHCR11. The sequence continues at coordinate 915,182 of NZ_JBXUND010000001.1, read as the reverse complement.
TGTCATCATTCTCATCGCGGCCGGCAGTATTTTGCGCGGACTGGGGATGAATTATGAAGAAGTGCTGAACAGCTCATCTCTTGACGGTTTGACGGATGATCAGATTGAAATGACCAAAACCTTCGCTAAATTCGGCACGATGTTCGGAGGAATCTTCGGGGGCATTATCGCTCTGTTTATCGTTCCGCTCATTTACTGGCTGTGCGTAAAAATTTCAGGCGGCGTGACAACTTACAAAAAAATGCTTTCACTCAGCCTGTTTACGGCGTTTATTACCAATATCGGCTTAGTTATTAACGGTCTTGTCACTTATTTTACCGGTGCGGGCTCATTGTACGCCGTTACATCTTTGGCGAGTGTCATACCGGCCGGAGACGGCGTCGCGGTCTTTTTAAGCGCGTTCGACATTTTCAGCATCTGGAGCTATATTTTGCTGGCTTTGGGACTTCGCTATACAGGCGGCATTTCGAAAAAAGCGGCCTGGACTTCCGCGGTTGTCCTGTTTGTTATTATGCTTTTGGTTTCGGCAGTCGGAGGACTGTTAAGTTCAGTGACAGCAGGTGTATAACATGAAAAAAATTTGGATCGGAATCGGCATCGCCGTAATTGTTGCAGTATTCATCGGTATCAATATTTATAAGTCTGCCGCTCCCGCGGGCGGCAGCGCCGAAAAAAAAATCGAAACCGGAACCATGGAAAACAGAGAAATCTCATCTACGGTTATGGTTCCGGGAACACTTAAATTCTCTAAAGAACAGTATGTTTTTTATGAAGCAGATAAAGGAACTCTTGATAAAGTGAAAGTAAAAGAAGGCGACAAAGTAAAAAAAGGGTCGTCGTTAGTCACGTATACAAATGAGCAGCTCAACCTTGATAAAGAACAAAATGAGTTGACGGAACAATCAAAACGGATGCAAATCGAACAAGTTGAAGAAAAACTCAGAGCATTAAACAGCAAGGAACAAGATCTGGCAAAACAAGTGGGAGAAGCGGAAGCCAAAAAACAAATTGAATCCGAACGGACTGATCTGCAGCTTCAGCAAAAAACGGCGGAAATCGAATTAAAGCAATCTGATTTGCAAAAGCAGTCTCTTGAAAATCAAGTGTCGAATCTCAATGTTAAGAGTGAGATGGACGGGACAGTTATCTCGGTAAATCAAGAAGCGGCTTCTAAAAAATCGGATATTCAAGAACCGGTTATACATATAGGAGACCCGGAACACCTGGTCGTTGCCGGCAATTTGTCCGAATACGACACGCTGAAAGTGAAAAAGGGCCAGAGCGTTACAATCACCTCAGACGCCATACCCGGTAAAACGTGGAAAGGGAGAGTGGCGGCTGTCGGCCTCGTTCCGGATCAAAAGTCAAGCGCTGCTTCGGGAGAAAGCACGGAACAAGCCGTCCAGTATCCGTTTCAGGTTAAGCTGATCGGAAACCTTCCGGAAGGCAAGCCGGGATTTAAATTAATTATGAACATTGAAACCGACAAACGGAAAGCCGACACGCTGCCGTCCTCCGCAGTCAAAAAAGACGGAGATGAGCACTGGGTCTTTACGGTGAAAGACGGGAAGGCCAAACGCGTGAAAGTTAAAGTCGGCGATACCGCAAATCAGCTTACGGAGATAAAAGAGGGGCTTTCAAAGGATGATAAAGTCATTCTGAATCCGGCTGACGGTTTGACTGACGGAACGGATGTGAAAGCATAGATGATTCAGCTTTCAAAGGTGAAAAAAAGCTATCAGATCGGCAAGGAGACGTTTGATGTTCTCCGTTCAATCGACCTGACGATTGAAGAAGGAGAATATGTGTCAATTATGGGACCCTCGGGATCGGGAAAATCTACGATCATGAATATCATCGGCTGTCTGGACAGACCGACGTCCGGCAATTACAGTCTTGCGGGCGAAGATGTTTCTTCATGCACCGAAAAAGAGCTTGCGGCGGTCCGGAACAAATCAATCGGTTTTGTCTTTCAGCAGTTTCAGCTGCTGCCGCGATTGAATGCAAGAAAAAATGTCGAACTTCCCATGATCTACGCCGGTATCGGCAAAAAAGAGCGTGAGGAACGGGCTGAGCACGCGCTGGAAAAAGTCGGTTTGGCGGATCGGATGCGTCACATGCCGAATGAGCTGTCCGGCGGCCAGAAGCAGCGTGTCGCGATTGCAAGAGCCATCGTGAACGAACCGAAGCTCATTTTAGCTGATGAACCGACCGGCGCGCTGGATACGAAAACAAGCATTTCCATTATGGAGCAGTTCACAGAGCTTAATGCAGAGGGCGTGACCGTGGTGCTTGTCACTCATGAGCCTGAAGTGGCGGACTGTACAAACAGAGTGATTTTCGTCCGTGACGGCATGATCGTTTCCCGCGATTCTGAGCAGAGGAGAGTGGGGGAATGAGCCTGTCAGAAAATCTCCGGATGGCCCTCAGTTCCGTAAGAGCTCACAAGCTGAGATCGATTCTGACAATGCTCGGAATCATTATCGGCGTCGGTTCAGTAATCGTTGTTGTGGCTGTCGGCCAGGGCGGAGAGCAAATGCTGAAGCAATCCATCAGCGGGCCGGGCAATACGATTGAATTGTTTTACATGCCCAGTGATGAAGAATTAACAGCCAATCCGAACGCCTTACAGCAAGCGAGTTTTACAGAAGAAGATATTAATGGATTAAAAGGAGTGGACGGCGTAAAGCAGGTTGTCGCTTCCGCGGTAAAATCCATGACGGCCCGTTACCATGAAGAAGACACGGATATTACGCTGAACGGCATTAACAGCGGCTACTTGGACGTAAAAAAGCTGGACGTTCAAGATGGACGGACGTTTACGGACAATGATTTTCTTTCCGGGAAAAGAGCGGGAATCATCTCGAAAAAAATGGCTGAAAAGCTGTTCGGGAAAACGTCTCCGCTCGGGAAAATCGTCTGGGCCGGCGGACAGCCCGTAGAAGTAATCGGCGTACTGAAAGAAGAGAGCGGCTTTTTATCGTTAGGACTCAGTGAAATGTATGTGCCGTTCAACATGCTGAAAACGTCTTTCGGTACTAACGACTACAGCAACGTTTCCGTTCAGACGGAGTCCGCTGATCAAATCAAAACAACAGGAAAAGAAGCGGCCCGTCTCTTAAATGACAATCACGGTACAAAAGAGGCCTATCAAGTCATGAATATGGAAGAAATCGCGGCGGGAATCGGTCAGGTCACGACCGTTATGACGACGATCATCGGTTCGATCGCCGGTATTTCTCTCGTTGTCGGCGGGATCGGGGTCATGAATATTATGCTCGTATCAGTGACGGAACGGACAAGAGAAATCGGCATCCGCAAATCGCTCGGTGCCACGAGAGGACAGATTCTGACACAATTCTTAATTGAATCTGTTGTGCTTACTTTAATCGGCGGCTTAATCGGAATCGGTCTCGGCTACGGGGGAGCAACACTCGTTTCCCTTATCGCAGGCTGGCCGTCGCTCGTTTCCTGGCAGGTGGTTTGTATCGGCGTGCTGTTCAGTATGCTGATTGGCGTCATCTTCGGCATGCTGCCCGCCAACAAAGCATCACGCTTAGATCCGATTGAAGCGTTACGGTATGAATAACCGGCGCCCCATGCAGTCTGCATGGGGTTTTTTGTGTTTTAATGATTGAATGAATATAATAGACTTTTTTCATTTATGATAAAAAGAAAATGTCATACAATTGTCCCCCTTTTTGTCGAATTTACAGTTTACAAACCCTATGTACATACGTTAATATGAACAAATGTGAAAGATTTTGATAGTTATTGAATGAATTTGAGTGATTTTAGTTGCTTGAAGTAAAAAAAGCGTTTACAATTATCTTGCAGCCGAAATGAATACGTTTTCAAAGGAGGCGGAATATGCTTACTCCTGAAAGGTATCAGCTGATTATGGATCAGATTGAAAAGCGAGATGTGGTGAAGATTCAAGAGCTGATAAGCATGACAAACGCTTCTGAATCAACGATCAGAAGAGATTTATCAACACTTGAAGAGCGCGGATTTTTAAAGCGCGTTCACGGCGGGGCGTCTAAACTTTCCAACAGCAGGCAAGAACCCGATATGCTTGAAAAATCCTCCAAAAACCTTCAGGATAAACTGAAGATCGCTGAAGAAGCGGCATCTTTATTAGAAGAAGGTGACTGTATTTACCTTGATGCGGGAACAACTACATTGCACATGATTGATTTTATAGATCATACAAAGGACATTGTGGTTGTCACAAACGGGGTTATGCATATCGACGCTTTAATAAGGAAGGGGATTCCTTTTTATCTTCTCGGAGGATATGTGAAGCATAGAACAGGTGCGATGATCGGCGGCGCCTCATTAATGGCGGTCAGCCAGTACCGTTTTGACAAAAGCTTTCTCGGGGTGAACGGCGTGCACATTGAAGCCGGCTTTACCACACCCGATCCGGATGAGGCTCTTCTGAAGACAAAGGCTGTGAGACAGGCGAAAAATGCGTATGTTTTAGCCGATCCTTCTAAATTCGGCGAGATTTCTTTCGCAGCGTTCGCCGCCTTGGGCGATGCAGCTATCATTACCACTGAAGCTGAAGAACTTGCATTCGATGATTACCAAGAAAAAACTGTCGTAAAGGTAGTGAAACCATGATTTACACTGTAACTCTCAATCCGTCTGTTGACTATATCGTTCACGTTGAAGATTTTGCCGTAGGCGGTTTAAACCGTTCCAGCTATGACACGAAGTATCCCGGCGGAAAAGGCATCAACGTTTCGAGATTACTGAAAAGACACCATGTGCCGTCAAAAGCATTGGGGTTTGTCGGCGGATTTACCGGAAATTATATCACGTCATTTTTGCAGCAGGAAGGTCTGGAAACGGCTTTTTCTGAGGTGGATGAAGACACGCGTATAAATGTAAAACTGAAAACGGGCGATGAAACGGAAATTAACGGACAGGGCCCGACGATTTCAGACGAAGTGTTCAATGCCTTTTTAGAACAGTTCTCCGCTCTGGAAGAGGGAGACATCGTCGTTTTAGCGGGAAGCATCCCTTCTTCCCTGCCGCATAACACGTATGAAAAAATTGCTGAGGCATGCAGAAAGCAGAATGCCCGGGTAGTGGTGGACATCTCCGGTGAAGCGCTGATGAAAGCGACAGAAATGAAACCGTTTTTGATGAAGCCGAATCATCATGAGCTTGGGGAAATGTTCAATACGGTCATTGATTCAGCCGAAGCTGCCGTTCCTTACGGTAAAAAATTAATTGAACAAGGCGCTGAACACGCGATTGTTTCGATGGCTGGCGACGGTGCGCTTTTATTTACGAAAGAGGCGGTTTTCCTCGCCAATGTTCCTAAAGGAAAGCTTGTCAATTCGGTAGGCGCAGGTGATTCCGTCGTCGCGGGATTCCTTGCGGGAATTTCAAAACAGCTGCCTTTGGAAGATGCGTTCCGTTTAGGAGTTGCTTCCGGAAGCGCGACGGCATTTTCTGAAGAACTCGGAACTGAAGAGTTTGTACAGCAGCTTCTTCCTGAAGTTAAAGTCACACGTCTATAGAGGAGGAAAGAAAAGTGAAGATAACTGAGCTGTTAACAAGAGATACAATTCATCTCAATATAGAAAGCAAAGAGAAAGAAAACGTTATCGATGAAATGGTGACAGTGCTTGACAAAGCCGGCAGATTAAATGACAGAGAGGCTTACAAAGCAGCCATTTTAAATCGTGAAAGCCAAAGCTCGACGGGAATCGGCGAAGGTATTGCCATTCCTCACGCGAAGACGGCGAGCGTCATTAACCCGGCCATCGCATTCGGCCGTTCAAAAGATGGTGTGGATTATGAATCATTAGACGGTCAGCCGGCACACTTGGTCTTTATGATTGCGGCAACCGAAGGAGCGAACAATACGCATCTTGAGGCATTATCAAGACTTTCAACGCTTCTTATGCGTGAGGAAATCCGCAAACAGCTTCTTGAAGCTGAATCAGAAGATGCGATCATTGACATCATCAATCAGCATGACAAAGATGACGATGAGGAAGAAGAAGAGCAGGAAGAACAGGCAGCGCCGTCAGGAAAAGGGAAAATCCTTGCGGTTACGGCATGCCCGACAGGTATCGCTCATACGTTCATGGCAGCTGACGCATTGAAAGAAAAAGCGAAAGAGCTCGGCGTTGACATTAAAGTCGAGACAAACGGCTCAAGCGGTATTAAACATAAGCTGACGGCTCAAGAAATTGAAGACGCGCCTGCGATTATCGTGGCGGCTGATAAACAGGTTGAAATGGAGCGCTTTAAAGGCAAACATGTTCTTCAAGTGCCTGTGACGGCCGGTATCAGGCGTCCACAGGAACTGATTGAAAAAGCCGTTAACCAAGATGCGCCGATTTACGAGGGCAGCGGCGGAGGATCTTCCGCTTCAAATGAAGACGGCCCGAAACAGAAATCAGGCACAAGCATCGGGAGTACTTTCTATAAACACTTAATGAGCGGTGTCAGCAACATGCTGCCATTTGTCGTCGGCGGCGGAATTCTCGTTGCGATTTCATTCTTCTGGGGAATTCATTCAGCTGATCCGAAAGACCCGACATACAACACGTTTGCTGCAGCGCTGAACTTTATCGGTGACGGTAATGCGTTAAAGCTGATTGTTGCAGTACTTGCCGGATTCATCGCAATGAGTATTGCGGATCGTCCGGGATTTGCGCCGGGTATGGTCGGCGGATTTATGGCTACGCAGGCGAATGCCGGATTCTTGGGCGGACTGATTGCGGGATTCTTAGCCGGTTATGTCGTAGTCCTTTTGAAAAAGCTGTTTGTCTTTATTCCTCAGACTCTTGACGGATTAAAACCTGTATTGATTTATCCGCTGCTCGGTATTTTTATCACCGGTGTCCTGATGCAGTTTGTCATTAACACACCTGTAGCAGCGTTTATGAATTTCTTAACAAATTGGCTTGAAAGCCTTGGAACTGGAAACCTTGTCTTAATGGGTATTATTTTAGGCGGTATGATGGCTATCGACATGGGCGGCCCGCTCAATAAAGCGGCGTTCACTTTCGGTATCGCGATGATCGATGCCGGAAACTATGCGCCGCATGCGGCCATCATGGCGGGCGGAATGGCTCCGCCGCTTGGAATCGCACTGGCGACAACATTCTTTAAACACAAATTCTCTAAACGTGACCGTGAAGCCGGTATTACGTGCTACTTCATGGGAGCAGCTTTCGTTACAGAAGGCGCCATCCCGTTTGCAGCGGCTGATCCGCTTCGCGTCATCCCTGCAGCCGTTGTCGGTTCTGCGGTAGCGGGCGGACTGACAGAGTTTTTCCGGGTAACGCTTCCTGCACCGCACGGAGGGATATTCGTTGCATTCATTACGAACCATCCGCTGCTTTACTTAATGAGCATCGTGATCGGAGCGATTGTAACGGCGGTTATCTTGGGAATCATCAAAAAACCGGTAGTAGAGAAATAAGCGAAAAGCGTCCTTTACGGGCGCTTTTTTCAATCATATACGCATAGAAGCGTTATGTATTTTGTGATGAGTTGTGATAAAGTAAAGATGGTACATGAACCGAAACAGTGATCGTCTAGGAGGAACCACGTTGACTGAAGAACAAAAACCTACTTCTGAAAAATCGGTAAAAAGAAAATCCAACACGTATTGGGAATGGGGAAAGGCCATCATTATAGCGGTTGCACTTGCGCTGTTAATCCGCCATTTTCTGTTTGAACCGTACTTAGTGGAAGGATCATCAATGTACCCGACATTACATGACGGTGAAAGACTGTTTGTCAACAAAAGCGTCAATTATATCGGAGAAATCGAGCGGGGGGACATCGTCATTATTAACGGCGATACATCGAAAGTCCATTATGTAAAGCGGCTCATCGGAAAACCGGGAGAAACGGTGGAAATGAAAAATGACACGCTTTACATAAACGGCAAAAAAATCGCAGAACCGTACCTCGCGAGCAATAAAAAAGAAGCGAAAAAACTGGGAGTCAACCTGACGGGAGATTTCGGCCCCGTAAAGGTTCCGAAAGGCAAATACTTCGTCATGGGCGACAATCGGCTGAACTCAATGGACAGCCGGAACGGCCTCGGCTTAATTGCCGAAAACCGGATCGTCGGCACCTCGAAGTTTGTGTTCTTCCCGTTTCATGATATGCGTCAGACAAAATAAAAACGCCGCGCTGCCCGATTCGGACAGCAGGCGTTTTTATTTGGCAAACGAGGCCGCGACGGCGATGAACAATACCGTGGCCAGCACTGATCCGACAATGGCCAGAACGCTGAAAAAAAGATTCACCTGCTTCTTCTCTTTGCCGCGTCTTTCAAGCATCCGTTTGGAAAAGAGATGCGAAAACGTATAAATGAGGGCGATTCCGACGTACAAGCCGATGTCACGTGCCGTAAAGCCTGTGACGGCCAGAAAAACCCCGGTGAAGAAAATCATAAGACAGTATTCTGTGAGTGTTAAAAGCTTCAACTTGTTCCTCCGTGATGAATATGTATATATATCTATTGTATCACAGCGCTCCGGGTTTGACGCCTGCATCTTTTCAAACCCGTATATTCGCAGGGAAACATTTCTCTTCCCCTTTATTCATGGTATACTTTTAATGATGATAGACACGATGGAGGATTCTAAATGATTGCTGTAAATAATGTGAGCTTGCGTTTTGCGGATCGCAAGTTATTTGAAGATGTCAATATTAAATTTACGCCGGGCAACTGCTACGGATTAATAGGCGCAAACGGTGCCGGAAAATCAACATTTTTGAAAATTTTATCCGGTGAGCTGGAGCCTCAGACCGGCGATGTCCATATGAGTCCGGGCGAACGTCTTGCCATTCTGAAGCAGAACCACTTTGAATATGAAGACTGCGAAGTGCTGAAAGTCGTCATTATGGGACATAAACGTTTATACGAAGTCATGCAGGAAAAAGACGCGATTTATATGAAGCCTGATTTTTCAGATGAAGACGGCATCCGCGCCGCTGAACTTGAAGGAGAGTTTGCGGAATTAAACGGATGGGAAGCTGAAAGTGAAGCCGCTATTTTGTTAAAGGGGCTGGGCATCTCTGAAGACCTGCATACGAAGAAAATGGCCGACTTAGGCGGTTCAGAAAAGGTGAAAGTGCTTTTGGCACAGGCGCTGTTCGGCAAGCCGGACGTTCTGCTGCTTGATGAACCGACCAACCACTTGGATCTGAAAGCGATTCAGTGGCTGGAAGAGTTTTTAATCAACTTTGAGAACACAGTCATCGTCGTATCCCATGACCGTCACTTTTTAAATAAAGTGTGCACGCACATCGCCGATCTTGATTTTAATAAAATTCAAGTGTACGTCGGCAACTATGATTTCTGGTATGAATCAAGCCAGCTTGCTTTAAAGCTTTCTCAGGAAGCCAACAAGAAAAAAGAAGAGCAGATTAAACAGCTTCAGGAGTTCGTGGCCAGATTCAGCGCCAACGCCTCTAAATCAAAGCAGGCGACATCAAGAAAGAAACTCCTTGATAAAATCACGCTTGATGATATCAAACCGTCATCACGCCGTTATCCTTATGTCAATTTCACGCCGGAACGCGAGATCGGAAATGACGTGCTGCGGGTTGAAGGCTTAACAAAAACGATTGACGGGGTTAAGGTGCTTGATAACGTCAGCTTTATTATGAACAGAGAAGATAAAATCGCATTTACGGGCCGCAACGAACTTGCCGTTACGACATTGTTTAAAATCATTTCCGGGGAAATGGAAGCAGACAGCGGCACATTTAAATGGGGCGTGACCACTTCTCAGGCGTACTTCCCTAAAGACAACAGCGAATATTTTGACGGCAGCGATGCGAACCTTGTCGACTGGCTCCGCCAATACTCGCCGCATGACCAAAGCGAAAGCTTTCTGCGCGGTTTCTTAGGACGCATGCTGTTCTCAGGAGAAGAAGTCAACAAAAAATCAAACGTCCTTTCCGGAGGAGAAAAAGTGCGCTGCATGCTTTCAAAAGCGATGCTTTCCGGCGCGAATATCTTAATTCTGGATGAACCGACAAACCACTTAGATTTGGAATCCATTACGGCGCTTAACAACGGCTTAATCAGCTTTAAAGGCGCTATGCTGTTTTCATCTCATGACCATCAGTTTGTACAGACAATTGCCAACCGCATCATTGAATTAACGCCTAAAGGCATTGTTGACAAACAAATGTCTTATGACGAATTTCTTGAAAACGCGGATGTGCAGAAAAAGCTTGAAGAGCTATACGCGTAATAAAGAAGCAGGGGAGACTCTGCTTTTTTATTTATGAAAAAAGTTTTCAATCTTCTGACTTCCCATTACAATAAAGGAATACATAAATTGAAAAGAGACGGAGGAATGCATCATGAAGTTTTTAGTTGTCGGAGCTGGGGGAGTGGGCGGATATATCGGTGCGCGTCTTGCAGAAAAGGGAAATGACGTTACATTTCTCGTCCGCAAGAAACGGGCGGAACAATTACAAGAAACGGGTTTGACCGTCAAAAGTGCAAAAGGTGATGTTTCAATCAAGCCGAAATTAATGTTGGCGGGCGAAGAAGGAGCATTTGACGCCGTTATCATCGCTTCAAAAGCGTATTCTTTGCAGGACGTCATTCGGGATGTCAAACCGTTTGTCAAACCTTCGTCGGTCATTATTCCTTTTTTAAACGGATACAGGCACTATCACCAGCTGTTTGAAGCTTTTTCAAAACGGCAGGTGCTGGGAGGCCTCTGCTTTATTGAGAGCGCCCTTAACGACAAAGGGGAAATTCTTCATACGAGCGCTGCCCACCGTTTTGTTTTCGGTGAATGGAACGGGGAGCGCACAGAACGTATGAACGAGCTGGAAAACGCATTTGCAGGCGTGAAAGCGGATGTCATCATCAGCGGGGATATTGAAAAGGACATTTGGAAAAAATATATGTTTATTGCCGCGCAGGCGGGAGTGACCACTCTGTTTCAACAGCCGGTCGGACCGATTTTAGAAACAGAAGGCGGCCGCAGCACGGCAAAGCGCCTCTTTGCTGAAATCGGAGCCATTTTCAAGGCTGCCGGCATCCCGAAAGATCCTGGTCTGGAAGAAGAGAGTTATCGCACATTGACAAGCATGTCTTACCATATGAAATCGTCGATGCTGAGAGATATGGAAAAGGGCAGGGTGACGGAAGGTGATCATTTACACGGCTTTTTGCTTGAGAAAGCGAAAGGCTTGTCAATTGATACACCTGTTTTGGAAACCGTCTGCGCCAACTTGCAAATGTATGAAGCGAAATAAAAAGGAGGCCTGATCGCCTCCTTTTTTTATTAAAATGCCCAGTTTCCGTTTCTGAAGATCGGTTCTCTTTTGCCGTCCGCGGTAATGCCGTCGATATTCATTTCTTTGGAACCGACCATAAAATCTACGTGTGTAATGCTTTCATTTAAGCCCTCTTTGACAAGCTCTTCCCGTGTCATTTGTTTGCCGCCCTCAATATTAAAGGCATACGCACTGCCGATCGCCAAGTGGTTAGAGGCGTTTTCATCGTACAGTGTGTTGTAAAATAAAATATTTGATTGTGAAATCGGTGAATCGTACGGCACTAAGGCCACTTCACCGAGATAGTGTGAGCCTTCATCGGTTTCGACGATGCCTTTTAAAATCTCCTCGCCTTTTTCAGCTTTCACATCGACAATGCGCCCGTTTTCAAAGGTAAGAGTGAAGTTATCAATAATGTTGCCGCCGTAGCTAAGCGGTTTCGTGCTGGAAACCGTGCCGTTCACCCCGTCACGCTGCGGAAGGGTGAAAACCTCTTCTGTCGGCATGTTGGCCATGAATTCGTGCCCGCTTTCATTCACGCTTCCCGCGCCTGCCCATACATGTTTTTTCGGCAGTTCAATGGTTAAGTCTGTTCCTTCAGCCTGATAATGCAGGGCGCTGTAATGTTTTTTGTTCAGGTGTTCCACTTTTTCATGAAGATTTTGATCGTGTTTTTTCCATGCTTCCACAGGGTTTTCTTCATTTACGCGGGTTGTTTTGAAAATTTCTTCCCATAAAAGCTCAACGGCTGTTTCTTCCGGCTGATCCGGGAACACTTTTTTCGCCCAGCCTGTTGAAGCCGCTCCGATCACCGTCCAGCTGACCTTATCTGATTGAATATATTGTCTGTATGTATGCAATGCTTTTCCGGCGGCTTTTTGGAACGCTGCAATCCGTTTGCCGTCAGCGCCTTTTAACAGGTCGGGGTCGGATGAGACGACAGAAATAAACGCAGCCCCTTTTTTCGCGAGCTCTTCTTTTCCTTTTGCTTCCCATTCAGGATACTCTTCAAACGCTTCAAAAGGTGCCATCTCGTATTTTAATCTGGACAGTTCATCGTCCTGCCAATTTACGGTGACGTTTTTTGCGCCTTTTTCATAAGAATGTTTGGCAAGCAGTCTGACAAGTTCCCGGACATCAGTTGAGGCATTGATTACGACATGCTGTCCTTTTTGGACATTGACGCCGACTTCTACCGCCAGCTGAGCATATGTATTTAACTTTTCAGTAAACGAACTCATCGTTCATTCCTCCTCATCGGTTTTTCTCATCATATCAAATATCGCCTCATAAAGGAAAGGAAGGAGCACAAACGAAAAAGACACAGCTTTTGCTGCGTCTTTACGGGTGATTCAGTTTTACGGCGCCGCCGGCCGGAGAATGGGGCATATTGGCCAGTGAAATGCTCATACCCCCCAAAATAATCCCGCTTAAAATGACGGCTACTGCTACGCGTCTTCCCACATCTCTAAGCATATGCTTCCTCCTTAATGTTTCTCCAGTTCTCACAATATGAGCCGGCCGGAGAAAAAAGAAGCACAATCTTATTATTTAATCGCTTTTTGCAGCTTGTCGATGACGTCTAATGAACGCCCAGTGCCGATAGCCACTGATTCAAGCGGATTTGCCGCCAAATGAACGGGAACGACGATTTCATCTGTCAGCCATTCTTTCATCCCGTTTAAAAGGGAGCCTCCGCCGGTTAACACGACGCCGCGGTCAACGATATCACCGCTGAGCTCCGGCGGACAATCTTCAAGTGTCGCTCTGATCGCTTCAAGAATATGCAGGAGCGACTCACGCATCGCGTGCTGAATTTCATTAGACTGCAGTCTGATTGTCTTCGGCAGACCGGTTACGAGGTCACGCCCGCGGATTTCCATCGTTTCCGGCACATGTTCGATCAATGCAAATCCGATTTCCATTTTCACTTGTTCTGCCGTGCGTTCCCCGATCAGCAGGTTGTATTTTTTTCTGACGAACGAGGCGATATCTTCATCAAGCTGGTCGCCGCCGATTCTGATCGAATGACAGGATACGACGCCACCGAATGAGATGATGGCGACTTCAGTCGTACCGCCGCCGATATCTACGACGACGTTTGCGACCGGCTCGTCAACAGGGAGGTCGGCCCCGATTGCAGCGGCTACGGGTTCTTCAATCAAGTGAACGTTTTTCGCTCCGCAGTTTTTGACAGCGTCACTGATGGCGCGGCGTTCAACGGCTGTTGAGCCTGAAGGCGTGCAGACGACGACATTCGGTTTGCGGAAGGTCATTCCGATTTTTTTTCCGGCTTTTTTCATAATGTGTTTTAATAAGTCAGTTGTCATATCATAATCAGCAATGACACCGTCTTTCATCGGCCGTACGGCGACGATTTTCCCCGGCGTCTTTCCGATCATGCTTTTGGCATCCGTTCCGATGGCAAGCACCGCTTTCGTTGTTGTATCTACAGCGACAACGGAAGGTTCATTTAAAATAATTCCTTTATTTTTACTGTAAACAAGTATATTAGCGGTTCCTAAGTCGATTCCGATCTCAGTTGATTGAAACATGTTTTCACCCAATCCCTATCCTGATTTAATTGATTCTACATTTAAAGTTTCTGAGAAAAACCACGATTTTTGGGGGTTTCCGCCGGGAATGAAATGTTTTTGTAAAAAAGGAGGGAAAGTCTGTATCCCGTATTTCAAAAGGCTTTCTTTTGTAAAAAACATTCATTTCCGGATGCTGAGAAACTTTTGCTCCGTTCCTTTCGTCTACGTTTATGAAGGATTTTCCTTGGACATAAAGAAGAGACATTAAAGGAAGTAGGGGATTTCTATGAAATCAATTGGTGTAGTAAGAAAAGTAGACGAACTCGGGCGTATTGTCATGCCGATTGAATTGCGAAGAGCATTGGATATCGCTATTAAAGATAGTATTGAATTTTTCGTTGACGGAGACAAAATTGTCTTAAAAAAATACAAGCCGCACGGCATTTGCTTAATGACCGGGGAAATTACCCCCGAAAATCAGGAGTACGGCAACGGCAAAATTATTTTAAGTCCTGAAGGAGCGAAAATGCTGCTTGAGGAAATCGAAGAAGCGTTAAAAGATAGATCATAATCAGCAAAAAGGGCGGGGCATCATTCCGTCCTTTTATTATGAACTTGTGCAAAAACTCACGGGAAAAGTAAGCGAACCTGCTCAATTAATTGGGAATAGTTATCATTTTTTAGTCAATAATGCAGTCAACAATGTTACAATATATGTAGAAATGTTAGCGGCAGGTGGGACTATGGGAAAATATCAAGCGCGTATCATTTCCTTAATCTTGGCAATGATTTTTATTATGTTTTGGGATTATTTATTTTATATGATTGAACGGAATCCGATTAACTGGCCCGTTGACATCACCTTTACCGCCGTCACATTAATCAGCGTCTGGCTGCTGGCTTATTATGTGGACAATAAAAAGCAGCTGCTGGCGGAGCTGAAGGACAGCGAGCAGAAAGCAAAGGCGCTTTCAGATGAGAAAAACCGGATCATGGACAATCTGCAGGAAATCGTTTTTCAGACGGATTCACAAGGGAATATTACATATTTGAATCAGGCCTGGACGACGATTACGGGCCACTCCATCAGCGAATGTATGGGCACGATGTATAATGATTATTTTATAAAAGAAAAACATATCATTGATTATATTATCTCCCAAATCAAGCAGCAGTCCCCGTCAGGAATGTTTACGGCCAAATATATTAAAAGAGACGGCACGATCTTTTGGGGAGAAGTCCATTATAAGCTGTATTATGACCGCAGACAGAAATTTGTCGGAAGCCTGGGGACGATGTCTGATATCAGTGAACGGAAAAAAGCGGTCGACGAGCTTCTGGAAACGAACGAACGCCTTGCCATGCAATCTCAAAAGCTGGCCATTGCCGGGGAGCTTGCGGCAGGAATTGCCCATGAAGTAAGAAATCCTTTAACGTCAGTCAGCGGCTTTCTCCAGCTGATGAAAGCCCAGTATCCGGAAAGAACGGATTATTTCGATATTATTTTTTCGGAGATTAAAAGGATTGATCTCGTGCTGGGGGAGCTGCTTCTGCTCGCCAAGCCGCAGACCGTGACGTTTACCGCTCATCATCTCAACCATATTTTAAGGCAGGTGGCGACGCTTCTTGACACGAACGCGGTGCTGTCGAACACTGTGATTGAGAAGGATTTCAGGCAGACTGAGTCCTGTATGGTCAACGGGGACGAAAACCAGCTGAAACAGGTATTTATCAATATTATTAAAAATGCGATTGAAGCGATGCCTGACGGCGGGAATATTCATATTTATACAGAACGGGATGAAGAATACGCGGTGATCAGCATACAGGATGAAGGAAACGGCATGTCGAAAGAAAAGCTTGAAAATATCGGGAAACCGTTTTTCTCAACAAAAGATCAGGGAACGGGTCTCGGGCTTCCGATTTGTTTACGAATTCTGAAGGAGCATAATGGTAAACTTAACATTAAGAGCAAAAATGGAGAAGGCAGTACGTTTCAGGTGATTCTGCCTTTAGAAGCGGCTGCTGTCCAAAAGGAGGAAAAATAACTTGCTTCTTTTTGTATACGGTTTGTTACGGAAGCGTGAAGAAAACCATGAACTGCTGAAAGGCGCTCCGTGTGTGTGCGAGCAGGCCGCGATAAACGGTGTGCTGTACGAAACGGATAAAGGTCAGCCTGCGGCGTCTTTAGCAGAAACAGCTTTTGTGTACGGGGAATTGTATGAAACAGATCATCAGATGATCCGTAAGCTGGATATGTATTATGCTGATTTTGACCGGAAAGAGGTTGCCGTGACGACGGATACCGGGAATAAAACCGCCTTCGCATATGTCGTAAAGCCCGGCCAGTGTGCCTCATTCAGCCGTATCAAAAGCGGAGACTGGAAAGAATACCGTTTTATGAAACGGGAGGATGACAGTCCGGTTTATTATTTCGCTTACGGCTCCTGTATGGACAATGCCCGGTTTAAACAGGCGGGGGTCGACCACTTTTTTGCCGAGCCGGTCGGAGGGGCGGTTGTTGAAGGGTATTCGACGAGATTCACGTTAAGGCGTCCTGACGGTTCCAGAGCCGATCTTGTTGAAGACGGGGGACGAACTGAAGGCGTGCTGTACAAGCTCCCGTTTGAAGCGGCAACCTATCTGTACAAAAGAGAAGGTGTTGATAATCACACATACCGTCCCGCGTTCATAGAAGTGTGTGCCGGCGGCCGTGTATACAGAGGCGTCCTGACGTTTCTGGTTCTTGATAAAGCTGAGGAAATTGCGCCTCCGGGTCACTATCAGGAAGAAATCGAACGCGGAGCGGACCTGTATTTATCACCCGCCTTTTCAGAAAAGCTTAAACGCTATATGAACTCATTGCCGAAAATGTGATACTATTCCTATTAGAGATATTGTTTAAAGGAGTACTGTTATGAGAAAAGAGTTTGCCGTTATCGGTCTCGGACGCTTCGGCGGAAGTATTTGCAAAGCATTAAGTGAAGAAGGCCTTGAGGTCATGGCGATGGATATTGATGAAGATAAAGTAAATGAATACGCCAAAATCGCATCACACGCGGTCATCGGCGATTCAACCGATGAATCGGTGCTGAAAAACTTGGGGCTGCGCAACTTTGACCACGTCATTGTGGCAATCGGCGAAAACATACAGGCGAGCATTTTAACGACGCTGATCTTAAAGGAACTCGGCGTGAACACGATCACGGTTAAAGCGCAGAACGATTATCATGAGAAAGTGCTTGCGAAAATCGGGGCCGATCACATCGTCCACCCTGAACGTGACATGGCAAAACGCATCGCCCACAACATCGTATCAAATAATGTGCTTGATTATTTGGAGCTGTCCGACGAACACAGCATTGTGGAGATCGTGGCCAACAGCAGGCTTGCGGGCAACACACTGCTTGATCTGGACATCCGGGCGAAGTACGGCATTAATATCGTGGCCATCAAGAGAGAAAAAGAAGTGATCGTATCTCCGCTGGCGACTGAAATGATCCAAAAAGAAGATATTCTCATCGTTATCGGCTCTCTTACGGACATTTCCCGATTTGAAAAAAGAGTGCTTCATACAAAGTGAAAAGCCGTCCGTAAAAGGACGGTCTTTTATTATGTCAGAATAGAAAGACATTTATCATGTAAGCGGTATATTCTGCAATTTTTATTGACTATGATCAGGCGATCCGATAGCATATTGTACCATATAAAGAAAAAGAGGAGGCCTCATTTTGAACAAAGAAACACTGGCTGAACGGCTGAATGCATCAGCCGGCAGACAAAAAGCCGATACCGTCATTAAAAACGGAAAAATCATGGATGTATTTAACCAGGAATGGATTTCTGCAGATATCGCCATTACGGGCGGAGTGATCGTCGGGCTGGGCGAATATGAAGGGGAAGAAGTCATTGATGCAGAAGGCCAAATGATCGTTCCGGGCTTTATTGACGGACATGTTCATATCGAGTCCTCTATGGTTACTCCGATTGAATTTGCTAAAGCCGTCCTCCCTCACGGAGTGACTACTGTCATTACTGATCCTCACGAAATTGCGAATGTTTCCGGAGCAAAAGGCATTTCATTTATGATAGAGCAGGCGAAAAAGGCGCCGCTGAACATCCGTTTCATGCTTCCTTCCTGTGTTCCCGCCGCTAGCTTTGAACGCTCAGGAGCTGTATTAAAAGCCGAGGATTTAAAGCCTTTTTATCAGGAGAAAGAGGTGCTCGGGCTTGCGGAAGTAATGGATTATGTGTCTGTTGCGGAAGGTGAAGAGGATATGCTTCAGAAACTGCTTGATGCCAAGCGTCACGGAAAGCGGATCGACGGGCATTTAGCCGGACTGTCTTCAGATATCATCAATATATACAGAACCGCAATGGTGTCAAATGATCATGAAGTGACGACAAAAGAAGAAGCGCTGGACAGAATCAGACGGGGAATGTACGTCATGCTGCGCGAAGGATCGGTGGCAAAAAATACGCTCAATGTGCTGCCGGCGGTGAATGAAAAAAACGCGCGCCGCTTTTTCTTTTGTACGGATGATAAGCATGTAGATGATCTGCTTACAGAAGGAAGTGTGAACCACCAAGTCAAAATGGCGATAAAGGCGGGACTTGATCCATTCCTTGCGTATCAGCTCGCCAGCTTAAATGCGGCTGAGTGCTACGGCCTTGAAACAAAAGGGGCGGTAGCGCCGGGTTTTGACGCAGATCTGCTGTTCATTTCAGATGTACGGGAGGCTGCCGTCACGAAGACCATGGTCGCCGGCCGGACCGTTGCCGAGAACGGACGGACGGTTTATGAACAGTCTGCCGGTTCCTATTCGCCGGACCAGGCACTGTTGGATACAGTGCGGCTGAAAGCGCCGCTGACTGAATCGGATTTTCATATACCGATTCAAGAGGGCAGGAAAATGAATGTAATCGAAATGATACCGAATCATTTGGAGACGAGAAAAAAAGAAGTGCCTGCACCGTCTGCTGACGCGTTTCGACCTGATACAGATAATGATTTATTAAAAATCGCCGTCGCAGAGCGGCACAGCGGCGAAAAAATGATAGGACTCGGGATTGTACAAGGGTTCGGGTTAAAAGAAGGCGCCATCGCCACAACCATTTCTCACGATTCCCATAATATCATCGCCGTCGGTACAAACGATGCCGATTTGGCAAAAGCAATCAACAAGCTCCGTGACACCGGGGGCGGATTAACAGCCGTGAAAAACGGAGAATTGCTTCACTCCGTTCCGCTTCCGATCGCCGGGCTTTTGTCTGATAAGTCGGCGGAATGGGTTAATGACAGCTTGGGCGTGCTTCATGAAAAGCTTCATCTGCTTGGATTCACCGGTGATTTCAATCCGTTTCTCACCTTATCGTTTTTAGCCCTTCCGGTGATTCCGGATATTAAAATGACGGCGGCCGGTCTGTTTGATGTCAAAGCCTTTCAGCATATTCCGCTGCAATAAAAAAACTGCACTCGTAATGAGTGCAGTTTTTTTAGACCTCCATAATGATCGGAAGGATCATCGGGCGGCGTTTTGTTTTTTCGTATAGGAACGGAGCAAGCGTATCGGTAATTTCATTTTTAATTTCGGACCACTGCGTTGTTTTCCGATCCATTACTTTCTCCAGATGGTTCGAAATGAGCTGCTGCGCGTCATTGATCAAATCACCGGATTCTCTCATATATACAAAACCTCTTGAGATTAAATCAGGTCCCGCCGAAACCTTAAAGTCGTCCATATTGATGCTGACAACAACGATAACAAGGCCTTCTTCTGAAAGAATGCGGCGGTCGCGGAGCACGATATTGCCGATATCACCGATTCCGCTTCCGTCAATGTAAACGGAGCCTGACGGAATTTTGCCTGCCACAGCGGCTTCTTCGCCTTTGAGGGCCAGCACTTCGCCATTATCCATGATAAAGCAGTTTTCTTCAGGTATGCCGCAATCAGTCGCGAGTTTGACGTGCATTTTCTGCATTCTGTACTCACCGTGAATCGGCATAAAGAACTTCGGTTTGATCAGGCGGAGCATTAATTTCTGCTCTTCCTGTCCGCCGTGTCCGGATGTATGAATGTCATTCAATGAACCGTGAATGACTTCTGCGCCTGCACGGTACAGCTGGTTGATGGTGCGGCTTACGCTGATTGTGTTTCCGGGTATCGGAGAGGAAGAAAAGACGACCGTATCTCCGGGATTAATGGAAATCTGCCGGTGCGTCCCGTTAGCGATGCGTGATAACGCCGCCATCGGTTCACCTTGGCTCCCCGTACATAAAATCGTTACCTTATTGGCAGGCATACGATTGATTTCGTTATGCTCAATAAACGTATTTTTAGGACAGGTGATGTAACCGAGATTTTGTCCGATTTCAATAGCCGATTCCATACTGCGTCCGAATACGGCAACTTTTCTGCCGTTTAAAACGGCTGCTTCAATCACCTGCTGAAGACGGTGTATATTCGAAGCGAATGTCGCAAATATAATTCTGCCGTCCACTTTTCGGAAAATATCGTGAATGCTTTCGCCTACGCGGCGTTCTGACATGGTGAAATCAGGCACCTCACTGTTTGTACTGTCAGAAAGCAGGCACAAAACGCCTTCTTTCCCGATTTCAGCCATCTTTGTCAAGTTGGCCGGTTCGCCTACCGGTGTGAAATCGAACTTAAAGTCCCCGGTATGTACGATATTGCCCGGCGGTGTTTTGACGACGATTCCGTATGAATCCGGAATGCTGTGTGTCGTTCTGAAGAAGGATACAGACGTCTTGCGGAACTTCACGATGTCGTCTTCACCGATGATGTTTAATTTGGTCTGTCTTAACAGCCCGTGCTCTTCAAGTTTATTCCGAAGTAAGCCGATCGCGAGTTTACCGCCGTAAACGGGAATATTTACTTGTCTGAGCAGGTACGGAATACCGCCGATATGGTCTTCATGACCGTGGGTGATAAACAGACCTTTAATTTTATCTTCATTTTTTACTAAATACGTGTAATCGGGGATTACGTAATCAATGCCGAGAAGTTCATCTTCCGGGAACTTGATTCCCGCATCAATCAGTACAATTTCATCCTGAAACTGCACCCCGTACGTATTTTTCCCGATCTCGCCCAATCCGCCGAGGGCGAAAACGGCAGTCTGGTCATTTTTTACAAATTTCATTCCGCTCATAACTCCAATACTTTAAAATTTTCGCTCTGCTTCTCATATTCTAAAAAAGCACCGTCCACAGGCTGAACAAATTCAATGTTGTATTTCTGATCTTTCAGTTTCGTTCTGACGTCCCGTTCTGAAACGCCCTCAATGTAAAGTGAATCTGTTTTTTCCCGAACAGGTACTTCGTCAGCCTTCTCTTGATAAAATACCTTATAAATCATCCAAATCTCTCCTTAAATGCCGTATGTTAGACTCGCTTATTCTATTATATTCGAAAACGGATTATAAGGAAAGTCTCGAGCAAAAAAGGGACTTTCAAAAACCGAAAGATCCCTTCTATGCGATGACTTTTTTCCGGAGCATTCCGCCCCACTGTCTTCTGAGTTTCTTCCGTAATCGGCGCAGCATCGTATACCTCCTTTAAAGCCCTTTATAGCAGTAGTATGCGGAAAAAATGAATTTGTTTTCGTGGGTAAAACTGGAATTTCGTCAAGGCGGTTTTCCGGAAGAAAAACTTTCTGTATGATGATATTGAAAAAGACACGACTGATAAACGGGAAAAAGGAGAAATTGACATGAAACCAAAACTGATCTTTTTTGATATTGACGGCACGATCTATGACCATGATAAACATATTCCCGATAGCGCAAGAAACGCCGTGACGGCGCTTAAAGAGGCTGGCCATCACGTTTTTATCGCCAGCGGAAGGTCCCCGTTTATGGTAAAACCGATTCTGGAAGAGCTTGAGATTGAATCATTTATTTCATACAACGGCCAGTATGTCGTATTTGAAGGTGAGGTCATTTATAAAAATCCGCTTCCTGAAGATGCGGTTGCGCGTTTATTAAAGCAGGCGGCAGAAGGGGAGCACCCCGTCGTATTTATGGCGGAAGACACGATGAAAACGACCGTCCCCGGACATCCGCACGTCTCGGAAGGTATCGGCAGTCTGAAAGCGCCTTATCCCGAAGTTGATGAAACATTTTATAAAGGAAAAGAAATTTATCAGCTGCTTTTATTCTGCCGCGGACATGAAGAAAAAGCATATGCCGCTTTTCCAGAGTTTGATTACGTCCGCTGGCATGAATTGTCAACGGATGTGCTTCCGAAAGGCGGTTCAAAAGCGGAAGGCATTAAAAGAGTGCTTGAGCGGCTTCCGTACGGCGTAAGTGACACTTATGCATTCGGCGACGGACTAAATGACCTTGAGATGATCCGTTTTGCCGGCACCGGGGTGGCGATGGGAAATGCGGTTCCGGAATTAAAAGCTGCCGCCGATTTCGTCACAAAGCCGGTGGATGAAGAGGGAATCAGCTGGGCTGTCAAAGAACTGGGCCTTTTGAAATAAAGAAAACCGGCACTTTGGGAAGTGCCGGTTTTTTTAACGGTCAATGGCAATGGCGTTTTCAGGTTCTTTGAACGGATTTTCTTTATCGATATGGTCGTAAAACATCACGCCGTTCAGATGATCGATTTCGTGCTGAAACACGATGGCCGGAAAACCTTTGAGGCGGATGTCAATCTGTTCTCCTTCAAGCGTCACCGCCTTTACGCGGATGCGGGCGTAGCGCGGCACATAGCCGGGAATGGGTTCGTCTACCGACAGGCAGCCTTCTCCGCTCGTCAAGTAGCTTTTTTCCACTGAGTGGCTGACGATTTTAGGGTTAAAAAGAGCATAGCTGTATAAAGTGCCTTTCGCATCTTCTGCATGGACGGCGATCATCCGTTTTTTTACGTCTGTTTGCGGAGCGGCAAGACCGACGCCCGGACGAAGCTTGTATTTCTCGGCTAATTCAGGATTTTGGCTGTTTTTCACAAACTCAATCATATCAGCAAGATGCTGTTTTTCTTCGTCGGAAGCGGGAAGCTGAACCTCTTCAGCGATCTCTCTGAGCGCGGGATGTCCGTCGCGTACAATATTTTCCATAGTAATCAAGAAACTTCACTCCTAAAGCTTAATATGTAAATTATAGCGAATTTCTTTATCGCGGCGCAACGAAACAATTGGCCGGCCATAGCAGGCCGGCCGATTTTCATGGTGTATAAGGTCAGCAGCCGCAGCCTAAATAAGCGGCACCGACGATGATTAATAAGATAAACAATACGACGATTAATGCGAATGTGCGGCCGTATCCGCCGCCGCAGCCATAACCGTAACCGCCATAACCGTATCCGCCGCAGCAACCGCCGCCAAATCCGCCGCCAAATCCATATCCGTACATAAAAAAACCTCCTCTTTTAATTACGCTGACCCTTTGTCAGCAGGGCCGGCGTCTACTATAAACTATGTAAAAGCCAAAAAGATGTATGGTCATCCGCCCTGTTTTCTCAATTTTTTACGCAAGTATTCTTTGACAGCACCGTAAGCATCTTTTTACCCGGTCATGCCAATTACAGCTCAGCTATTGTCAAAAAGCGTTCGGGCTTCTATAGTGGAAATTGTCAAGATTGGGGGATTTTAAGTGAATATGATTCAAAAAAAGGTATTAGCAGGAATCGGAGCGCTCGGCGCCGCAAGTATGCTGCTTGCGGGCTGCGGGGGAAAAGATCCGGTTGAATCGCTTCATGACTCGATGGAAAAAGCCGTTCAAGCGGAAAAACCGTTTCAAAAAGAGCAGAAAACATTAGGAAAATTGGAGAAAAAAGAGCATAAGCTTTACGACAGCGCGGTTAAACTGAATATGGATGATTACAAGAAAATCGTCACACTGTCTGATCAGGCTCTGAGCAATGCAAATCAGCGAAAAAAACATCTGAAAGCAGAAAAAGACAGTATTGATGATTCAAAAAAAGCATTTGAATCCGCAAAAAAAACTTCTCAAGAAATAAAGGATAAGAAAGTAAAAGAAAAAGCCGGGCATGCTGTCGCTTTAATGGAAAAAAGGTATGCATCTTATGATCTTTTGTACAAAAAGTACGAAAAAGCCATTTCACTTGATAAGGACCTTTATAAACTGATTAAAGATAAAAAGCTCACATTATCGCAGCTGGAAGAGCAAATCGGCAAAGTAAACTCAGTTTACGAAAAAGTGCATAAACAAGCAGATGAGTTCAATCAATTTACTAAAGACTACAACAAAGAGAAAGAACTATTATTCCGCGAATAGTATAGTGAAGGCATATCGGCATGGGCTGATGAACTGATAACAACCGAGTTCAGCCGCCTGTAAAACGGCGGCTGAAGAATTGGTATATACGTGTGTTTCCCATTGACAACATGTAAATCATGGTATAGTATTTATTTAGGGAAATATTCACATAAAACCAATCGTTGTTTCGGCACGTTGGGATGTTTTTATTATATTGATATATAAAAAACAGAATGAAAATGCGGTTATAATTATCAGAAAATTCTATCTATTATATTTGCGGCAATATGATCTTTGTACATGCTTTTTGCTTTTAAACCTTTATCCGGCATAAAGGTTTTTTTATTTTGCTTCGTAATGCTTATTAAGTAATGGTGCCGGGTGCTTAGAGTAAATGACAATTTTAAAAATTGAAGTGAAAAATGTTAAACAAATCACAATCGGAACGAAAAGAAACGGCAGAAATACGGAACAAGGAGGAAAACAAATGCTTGCTTACGTCTTTCCCGGACAGGGAGCGCAGTTTAAAGGAATGGGCAGAGACTTATTCGATGAATTCAGTGAGCTCATTAAAAAGGCAGATCATATTTTAGGATACTCCATAAAGGATTTATGCCTTTCAGATGAAAAAGAGAGGCTCACTGATACGAAGTATACACAACCTGCAATTTATACAGTGAGCGCACTGCAATATTTAAAGGGTTTAAAAGAAGGTCATACTCGCCCTGATGCTGTTGCAGGACATAGTCTGGGTGAATATACTGCGCTTTTTGCGGCCGGTGTTTTTAATTTTGAAACAGGTCTCCGGCTGGTTGCTAAAAGAGGCGAGTTAATGAGTGAGGCTTCCGAGGGCGGAATGGCTGCCGTGATCGGACTGGATGAGCATCACATAAAAAAAATACTTCAAAAGTATGAATTCGGCCAAATAGATATCGCCAATTACAATACATCTTCACAAATTGTGATAGCAGGGGCTGCAGAAGAGATAAAGCGTGCAGCCTCTTTTTTTGAAAAAGAAGGGGCGAAAGCTTATATCGTATTGCAAGTCGGCGGAGCTTTTCATTCTCGTTTCATGGAAAGTGCACAGCGTGAATTTGCGGAATTTATCGGGGAGTTTCATTTTTCTGAATTGAATTTCCCGGTCATCTCTAACTATACGGCAAGACCTTATAAACAAGAAGATATCAAACGGAATTTAATTGAACAAATAACAAACTCGGTGAAATGGACTGAAAGCATCAGGTACTTAATGGGACAAGGCGTCACTGTGTTTGAAGAGATCGGTCCCGGAAACATTCTGACTAAATTAATTCAAACCATACAAAGAGATGAGGAACCGCTTAATATTAGTGCGCCAAAAGACAGTCTCTTGTTTTCTGAAGGGAACAAGGACAATTCCGAAAGCGGGAAAGAGAAGGGCCTCTTGGCCGAAAATATAGAAAGCGTTGCGGCTTCACCGGTGTCCCGATTGGGTGATCAATCTTTCAAAGAAGATTACGGTTTGACATACGCGTATTTGGCAGGTGCGATGCATAGAGGGATCTCTTCCGCTGAAATGCTGATCCGCCTCGGGAAGAAAGGAATGCTGGGGTTCTTTGGCACAGCGGGTTTAACTATAAGGGAAATTGAACAGGCCCTTATTTCTATTAAGGAGACACTCAAAAATGGCCAGCCCTACGGAATGAATCTGCGATTTGAGCCGGATCATCAAGATAGAGAAAAGGAATTGATAGATTTATATATCAAGCATGACGTACGGGTAATAGAAGCGTCTTCGTATCTTTCCGTCAGCGCGCCATTAATTTATTACAAAGCGCATCAGTTGAAGATGGACAAAAGCGGCAGGGTCATACCTCATAATCGGATCATTGCCAAAGTTTCACGGCCGGAAGTTGCGGCCGCATTTCTGAGTCCGCCTCCCCAAAGTATCGTAAAGAGAATGTGTCAGCACGGTATGCTGACGGAAGAGCAGGCGGAGTGGCTCAGCCGTGTTCCGGCAGCAGACGATATCATTATTGAAGCAGATTGCGGCAGTAATACCGAACAGGGCTCATTGACGGCGATGCTGCCGTTTTTTGTTAACCTGCGGGACGAAATGATGGAAACACACAAATACGCAAGGAAGATCAGAGTCGGGGCCGCGGGAGGAATCGGGACTCCCGAGTCTGCGGCGTCTGCTTTTTTAATGGGCGCTGATTTTATTATGACGGGATCCATTAATCAATGTACAGTTGAAGCAGAAACAAGCGGTTTTGTTAAAGAAATGCTGAGTGAGACAGGAATATGCGATACTGCTTATGCGCCTTCGGAGACTCTGTTTGAGTTCGGAACAAAGGTGCAGGTGCTGAAAAAGGGCACGCTGTTTCCGGTCAGGGCAAATAAATTATTTCAAATCTACCAACAATATGAGTCTTTGAGTGAGATAGATGAAAAGACAAAGATTCAGCTCGAAAATGACTATTTTAACAAGACTTTTGATGAAATCTACGAAAGCATAATAGATAAACAGCCGAACCTGGCCCAAAAAGCTGAGCGCAATCAAAAATATAAGATGCTGTTACTATTTAAGTGGTATTTGCAGAGAGGATGTCTGCTTGCTTTGGAAGGGCAGGAAGAACAAAAGGTGAATTTCCAAGTTCATTGCGGCCCGTCTTTAGGCGCTTTTAACCATTGGGTAAAGGGCACGGAGTTGGAATCATGGAGAAACAGACATGTCGATGACATTGGTGAAAAAATGATGAATGAGACCGAAAGTCTGCTAAGGCGCAGATTGGATACGTTATTTCTACACTAAAGAAGGGGCGGGTGGAGGCCAATGGTTCATTTGAATAAACAGAGTGCGGATATCGCGATAATCGGGGTTGCTTGCAGATTCCCCGATGCAGATCATTATCATGAATTCTGGGAAAACATAAATAGCGGCAAAGATTCCATCCGGGAAGTGCCGATTGAACGGTGGGATCACGATCTTTATTACTCAGCTGATATCAGTATACCGAACAAAACAATCAGCAAGTGGGGAGGTTTTATTCATAAAGCTGATCATTTCGACCATAAGTTTTTTAATATCTCTCCCCGGGAAGCGAAAAACATGGATCCTGAGCAAAGAATCCTTTTAGAAGAAACTTGGCGGTGCATCGAAGATTCCGGGGTCTCTTTGCGGGATCTCCAGCGTAAAACCACTTCTGTTTTTGCGGGTATTATGAATTCTGACTACCGGCAGACAGGTCATGAATCGGAAATCGACAGTTACGCCTGTTTAGGAAGTTTCGAAGCTATGCTCTCCAACCGGCTTTCATACACATTCGGTTTGACCGGAAAAAGCATGTCTGTAAATGCCGCTTGTGCATCGTCGCTTGTTGCTTTACATGAAGCGGTTAAGTCATTGCGGACAAAAGAAAGCGATTATGCAATTGCATCGGGAGTAAACTTGAATTTCCAACCCGGAAAATATATTTCTTTTTCTAAAGCCAGAATGCTGAGTCCTGACGGCAAATGTAAAACCTTTGACGCAGCGGCGAACGGGTACGTTCCCGGAGAAGGGGCAGGCGTTGTATTGCTGCAGCGCCTTGGTGATGCAGTAAAAGCCGGTCACCATATATACGGGATCATAAAAGGGACGGCTGTTAATCATGGCGGTAAATCCCGTTCCATAACCGCTCCCAGAGCAGAAGCGCAGTGCCGGGTCATCTCAGAAGCTTTACACAACGCTGCTGTTGATGCTGCGACGGTTTCTTATGTAGAAGCACATGGCACAGGTACATCTCTGGGCGATCCGATAGAAATAGAAGCATTGACAAAAGCATATCGGCAATATACTGAGGATACTCAATATTGCAGAATCGGAAGTGTGAAAACAAATATCGGTCATACAGAAGCAGCGGCGGGAATGGCCGGATTGATAAAAGTTCTAATGATGATGAAACATCGGAGGGTGCCGAAAAGCCTGAATGTACATACGGTAAATCCAATTATACAGTTTGAAAAAACACCGTTTAGGCCGGCGCTTGATTCAAGTGATTGGAAGGCGGCAGACGGGGCTCCGCTCAGGGCGGGAATCAGCTCCTTCGGTTTTGGGGGTGTTAACTCTCACGTCATCATCGAAGAATTTATACATACAAATGACGAAACTGACAGAAAGGGAAGGGTTCCCTTCCTTTTTTCCGCTAAAAGTGAAGAAAGCATGAAACAAATGATACATAATTGGAGAACCTTTTCTGACGATTCTGAGGAATTTTGCAAAATATCAAATGAAGCGATCAGCAGCACCCTTTTAACAAGGACATCGTTTGATTACAGGGCGGGTTTATTGGCAGGCAGCAAGGAGGAATTTAAAAATCAGCTTAAAGAGGGATTAAGTTTTCGGAGGAAACAAGATTCTGAATGGGCGCTTGCCATCGGTGACTTCAAATGGGAAAGTTATAAACAATTTGCCGTTTTGAAACGCGTGTTCCCTGATCTAGAAAAGAACGTAAGGTCGGTGCTGAAGGGTATACCAGCATTGCACAGTTCATTTAAAAGAAAATGGACGCCTGAGAAAATCCGCTTGTATTCTTTAGTTATCAATACGGAAATCATAAAAAGTATCCTGGCATCCGGTTTTAAGCCAAGTCTCATTACAGGCGCCGGAGACGGATATTACGTCGCTCTTGCAGCAGCGGATATCATCAAAATTGAAAAGGCCATTTCTGTGATCACAGGCGCTGAAAAACCTTCGCACTTATCCTGCGAGCCGCCGTCCATTCCATTTGTCAATCCGTACACTTCAAAAACGTACCCGCCGGTTCGATTAAATGAAGAATATGTAAGGATGCTGCTGAACGGTCTGAGCTTCCCGGCTGATTTTACAGACCGCCTGTACGGGAAAACACGGCTGCTTCTTGAGCACCAATATACGTTTAAAGGGTTTTTAGAAGAGTGGGATAAAGCGGGAAAGACTCAGGAAATCGAGATTTTATCTTATATTGTGAATCGCACGGCGGATAAAAGAAACGCATTGCCGGCTGAAGAGGAAGCGGCGATCATGGCTATCCTTGCCTCTATGAGAAGACTGTATAAGAGATGGGATTTAACAGATTATGATGGATTCTTTGATAATGATTATGTTCTGGAAATATTAAATTTACTGGATGAAGGAATCTTGTCTAAAGAACTTTTTCTGAGCATGTTATTGAAAAAGCAAGACGGAATTAAACAGGCTGTTGCTTGTATGAATGAGCATCCGTCAGGTTTTTATAATAAGGCCCGTTTTCCGCTGATGACAGAATACAATCAGATGGATGCCGTGTTTCAGGAGATAGCTGACCATATGCCGCTTCACACGGAAGAAAAGGGAACGGAGCCGGATGTGAATATCTCTGATTTTTCAGTTTTTCAATTCGGATCGCTCCCTCCATCAGCAAAACTAAACAAAGCGGCTGCTTTTGAAGCGGACAAACCAGCCGATGAGGCTCTTTATCATTCATTTATGCAAATGTGGCTTTCAGGAGAAGAGATTGAATGGGCGAAACTAGGTGATTATCATAAAAGAAAAGCCCCGCTTCCGCCTTATCCGTTTGAGCGCTCTCAATTTTCTTTAAACCCTCAGCCGGTAAAATCAGACGCGGCTTTTTCAGAAAAGAAGAATCAGGCACTTTATACGCCGGTATGGAAAGAAACCGCACTTGAGAATGAAGCGGGCAGCGGACAAGCCTGTACTATTTTGTTGTTCTCCGGGAATAAAGACTATTTTGAAGAGCTGAAAAAAAGAGAGAATACGTCCGCATATCTTATTATGCCCGGTGACCGTTTAGAGCAGATAAGCGACAGTGTTTTCACCATCAACAGGCAGTGTCCCGAAGATTATCAAGGTGTCATTCGTCTGTTAAAGGAAAAAGGCGCAGCGCCCGATGCAATTTTGCATACTTGGTCTGAAAAACAGCCTGAACTGGAAGAAACACTCGCATCAGGAATTTATTCTGTGTTTTATCTGACTAAGGCTTTAATCAGCGAGAACCTTATAAACAAAGTAACGTTCATTTATACATTCAGCGCAGATCAAAAAGAAAAATTGCCGTATTTTGAAGGTGTGAACGGTTTTTTAAAATCGGTAAAACAAGAGTACCCGCAGCTGCATTGTAAGACGGTTTGCTTTGAACATGATTCTGCATCCGTTTCATGTTCAGAGAAGGCTGACATTCTTTATAAAGAAATAAACACAGCGCCTGATCGGCATATTCATATCACTTACAGAGGCTGCGTAAGATATGCACGGATGTTAGAGAAGCAGAGAGAAACAAACAGAAAGACCATTCAATACCCTGAAAAAGATAAAGTATATTTAATTACAGGGGGATTTGGGGGGATTGGCAGTAAAATCGCTGAATATTGCGCGAAAACTGAAAGATCCACTATTATCCTATCGGGGCGATCTGTTTTAAACGGAGATAAGCAGAAACATTTAGAATACCTGAACAGCTTTAAAGCCAAGGTTTATTATATACAGGCGAATATATCCGATAAAGAAGCGGTAAAAAAAATGATTGACGGTATTACCGATCAGCATGCAGGTCTTCATGGCGTCATTCATTGTGCAGGAGTTATCAGAGACTCGCTGCTTTTTCGAAAAACAAAGCATGAACTTTCAGAGGTGATTGCTCCGAAAGTTCATGGCGCATTGAATCTTGATCATGCAACGAAGTCGCTCGAATTAGATTTTTTCGCCGTTTTTTCTTCAGTCGTCTCTATTGCAGGCAACGAAGGTCAGTGTGATTATGCATATGCAAACGGCTTTTTAGATCATTTTGCCGAATATCGGGAACAGAAACGGCAAAATTCTCTGCGCAGCGGCCGCACCCTGACAATCAATTGGCCTTTATGGCAAGACATCGGAATGGGGGCGAACCTGTCAGGTCAAGGGCGGACGTCTCTTTTTCATGGTTCAGGGCTCGAAGAACTTCCTGCTGAAGACGGAACGCAATGGTTTTCGCGGATTGTAACTTCGGGTCAGCTGCATAATATTGCAGTCTGCGGTGATCATGAACGCTTTGAACATTTTATGCAGCAGAGATTTTTGACGGACGAAACAGAGACAGGCAGTGCCGTTCCTTTGGCTCAAGGCGATATTTTGGATCAGACAGTTTTGTTTTTAACCAATATCATCTCCTGTGAGGTCGGTGCAGAACGGGAAGAGATCGATCAAGATGTGCATCTGGCTGAATATGGAATGGATTCCGTTATGATTCATCAATGCAACACAAAGCTGGAGCAGTCACTGGGAGCAATTTCGAAAACGCTTTTATTTGAATTTCATACAATCAGAGATTTAGCAGATCATCTTGTAAAGGAATACCCGGATCGGCTGGGACGTTTATTTTCACGGGAGGAAAAAGGAAAACAGATTCAGAGCATTACCCCCGCCAGGCCGGAACAAAACACCACTGCATCTGCGGCGGAGGAAAAAGAACATCTTGACGGGATAGCGGTAATCGGTATCAGCGGCCGTTATCCCGGGGCTGAAAATATCGAAGAATTGTGGGATCTTCTATCAAAAGAGAGAACCTCAATCACAGAAATTCCGAAAGAACGATGGAATTATGAGACCTACTATGATCCAGATCCCGCTAAAGCGCATGAGGGGAAAATTTATTGCAAATGGGGCGGATTTTTAAAGAATGCTGAATCATTTGATTCTTTGTTTTTCCAAATATCGCCGAGAGAAGCAGAAGCGATGGATCCTCAGGAACGAATATTTCTCGAAACCGTATGGAAAGCATTTGAAGATTCGGGATATACCATTGAAGGGTTGAGAAAGCAGACCGAAAAACATGTCGGTGTATTTGCGGGAGTTACAACCAATTCTTACAAGCTGCTCGGCGAAAGAATACCGACGGACAAAAACGATGTACTTCCAAATTCGTTCCCGTGGTCTCTCGCGAACAGAGTGTCTTACACATTTGATTTTACGGGTCCCAGTATCCCTGTAGATACGGCTTGCTCTTCATCCTTAACGGCAATTCACATGGCTTGCCAAAGTTTAAAAAAAGGTGAGTGCTCGGTTGCGGTTGCGGGAGGAGTAAATTTGTATCTTCATCCTTCTGACTATTTATACCGGTGTCAGATGGGAATGCTTTCAAAATCGGGAAAATGCAGAAGTTTTGGAGAAGGCGGCGACGGTTTCGTGCCCGGAGAAGGTGTCGGGGCCGTTATTCTTAAACCGCTTAAAGATGCCATACGTGATAATGATACTGTGTACGCCGTCATAAAAGGAACGGCAATTAACCATGGCGGAAAGACGAATGGCTATACGGTGCCTAATCCTGCCGCACAGGCGGATTTAATTCAAGGAGCTCTTAAAGCGGCCGGTTGGAGCGCCAGAAGTGTCAGCTTTATTGAAGCACACGGCACGGGAACGCCGCTGGGTGACCCGATTGAAGTCCGAGGTCTGACCAAGGCGTTCAGAGCTTATACCGAAGATGTTTCATATTGCTCTCTCGGATCGATTAAATCTAACATCGGTCATCTCGAAGCGGCCGCGGGAATTGCCGGCCTGACAAAGATTATTTTACAAATGAAGTATAAAAAAATAGCCGCAACACTGCATGCTGAACGGGTGCATCCGGATCTTTATCTGGAAGAGACACCTTTTTGTCTCCAGCAGGAAACCGCCGACTGGATAAAACCCGCGAATGAAAAACATTCTGACAGCAAATATCCGCGGCGTGCGGGATTAAGTTCTTTCGGAGCGGGCGGGGCAAATGCTCATATCCTTGTGGAAGAGTATGAGTCTGCTGCTGACTGTCAAACGGGGCGTGAGGAAAGTGAAGAACTTATCGTACTCTCAGCCAAGCATTCACTGAGTTTACGGGAATCAGCAAAACAGCTGGAGGAATATCTTCAAAAGGCTCGTCATAAGCAGGGCGAGTGTTTACAGCCGGCGGGAACAAATAAGCCGCTTCACCTTTCTGATATTGCATATACCCTTCTTGAAGGGCGGGAAGCCATGCCGGAAAGGCTTGCTGTCATTTCGAAAAATATCGATGACCTGATGTTGAAATTAAATCACTTTTATAATGGAATTGACGATCACGAAATATTCAGAGGGAAAAAACCGAATCATAAACGCGGACAGCGGCAATCGGATCTTCCGCTCAAATCCGGCAGAACCACATTAGCCGACATGGCTGAATTCTGGGTATCGGGAGGGAATTTAAGCTGGGAAGATTTCCGCACCGGCAGAAAACCGGCAAAAATTGCGCTGCCGACTTACCCTTTCTTAAAAAACAGACTGTGGGTGTCAAATAAGGCGCAAACAACATCAGCAGCCGGTACAGCTCCTTTATTTGATTTTTCTGCAGGTGAGTGCCGATTTTATAAAACGCTTTCAGATTCTGAATATTATTTAAAAGACCATGTTGTGCATGGGAATATGGTTCTGCCCGGAGCGGCAATCATCGAAGCGGCCAGAGAAGCGGGAGAGAGGCTGTACGGAAAATCAGTCATAAAACTGAGTCAGGTTGTATGGGCGGTTCCGATAACCGTTGAAAAAGAAAAGACGATAATGATAGATCTGCTGCCGAATCAAAAAGACGGCAGATTTGTGGTAAAAACCGATATGCAATCTGAAGCGGCAGTTCATTGCCAAGGAAACATTATGACATGCGGAGATAAAGACGCCTCTCATACAGAGCATTTTAAATTGGACAGCTGGTTAACCGGACAGAAAAGATTAATCAGCGGCGCTGAGTGTTATAGAAACTTCCGGCAGAGCGGTTTGGACTATGGAGCCGGCTTTCAGGTAATAAAACAGCTGTTTATCCATGAAAATGCTGTTCTTGCACGAATATCACTTCCTGAGAGCATTGATAAAAAATCCGGCGCGCTGCTGGAACCGTGTTTATTGGATGGCATTTTTCAATCCACAATCGGGTTTACGTTCGGTCAGGAAGACGATCATACCGCATATTTGCCTTTTGAATTAGGTGAGCTGGAGATTCTTCACCCACCTTCGGCAAACGGCTATGCTTACATTACTGCTGCCGATGAAAGACAACATGATGATGTCAAAAGGTTTCATATACTATTTATGGATGAACACGGATCTGTAAGTCTTAAAATAAAAAACTTAGCGTTGAAGGCATTAAGGGCTGCACCGCAGACTCAAAATGAGCGGCATTCAGCTAAGTATTACACTGATATGTGGAAGCGGGCCCCTATGCTTCATCAGCCTGAAGGCAGCGGTTTAAACAGCTGCCTTGTAATTTCACTCCGTCAGGATATATCAGAACCGCTGATCCGCCAGGCATATAAAGATATCGGCCTGAACATGATCTTTGTCCGCCATGGCGGAAGTTTTCAAGAAAAAGAAGCTGATTCCTTTGAATTGAACAGCGTCAAACTTGAAGGCTATAAGAAATTGCTGGCGATTCTTAAAGAAAGACAAGTGACAATTGACCGCGTCATTTTAATCGGGATGAGCCCTGAAACGGGAATTGAGCATAACATTCATGAAAAGCTGGAAGAGGCTGTTTTGCCGATTTTCAATGTAACGAAAGCTCTGTTAGCAACCATCCCAAGACATAAAATTCTGATATCACATGTATTTTTCACAAGGAACAATCAAATCTTACCTTATCAAATGGCAATCAGCGGCTTTTTTAGGTCGCTTCATTTAGAACATCCAATGTTGTCCGGTAAAAATATTGAAATACACAGCGATGAAATTCAGTTACAGCTGAACACCGGTCTGCCTGAATTAAAAAACCTTGTGAAAGAAACAGTCATCAGCGATGATGCTTCAGAGATCAGATACAGAGATGGAATCAGGCAGGTGAAACACTCTGCAGAAATTGAAAGGGCAGAGCCCCCCAAAAAGATGGAAGTAAAAGAAGGGGGAGTTTACCTTATTACAGGAGGAACAGGCGGCCTGGGCCTGATTTTTGCCAGACATCTTGTGCGAAAAGGGAGAATAAAGCTTGTGCTTATCGGCAGGTCAGAGCTTTCTGAGGAAGCCGTAAGCAATGTAAAAGAGCTCGAAAAAAACGGATCAGAAGTTTTTTATGTAAAAACCGATATTTCTGATAAGGAAAATGTCAACAACCTGATAAAACTCGTCAAAAACAAATTAGGTCCTGTTAAAGGAGTTATTCACAGCGCCGGTGTGATAAAAGATTCATTACTCATCAATAAGCGTGAAGAGGATCTCGATTCAGTCCTGGCCAGCAAGGTTTACGGAACGATATGGCTTGACCGGTATACAGACAGAGAACCTCTGGACTTTTTTGTTATGTTTTCATCTATCAGCGCAATAATCGGGAATGCCGGACAAACTGATTATGCTTATGCAAACCGGTTTATGGATTACTTTGCGGAAATGAGAGCGGCGGAAAATAAACCTGGAAAAACAGTCTCGATTAATTGGCCTTTATGGAAAGAAGGCGGTATGCAAATTGACATTCATTCAGAGAAGTTCCTTTATGACCGTTTCGGAATGCTGCCTCTGGGAAAACGGGAAGGCCTTGCAGCATTTGATCAAGCAATGACAGGGTGTGAACATCAAATAATGGTATTTAGCGGTAATGAATTAAAGCTGGAACGAATGATAACGATTGACAGCGGAAAAAGTGACCCGGCAATCGCCGACGAAAATCACGAACCGAAAGAGCTGTCAATAACTGAATCTTTAAAAAGCACTTTGACGCGCATCATCACCGGCGTATTAAAAATTGAAGAACGGGAATTTGATTTTGAACTGCCGATAAGTGAATACGGATTTGATTCAATTATGTTTACAATGCTGGGCAACGAATTAAACGAAACATTAGGAATATCAATGATGCCGTCAGATTTTTTCGGTCTTACTGATTTTAATGAACTTCTTGAGTTTTTAAAGAGTGAGTATTCCGAAGAGCTTCATCTCTGCGGATCTTTTTCTTCAGATGAATCTGCGGCGAAAGACAGGAGAGAAAATCTGATTGAGGGCATCGCAAAGATGATGTCCAGTATTTTAAAGATTGACAGAAAGGAAATGGAAGAAGAAACTTCATTCGGCGAGTACGGATTTGATTCTATTACGTTTACCAGACTCGGAAATGAAATCAATCAACAATATGGTACGGAATTATTGCCGTCCATTTTCTTTGAATGCAATTCACTGGCTGAACTGACTGATTATGTAATCGAGCAATACGGAGAAATCCTTTTTGCTGAGACAGAACCTTTTTCTGCAGCAGACGAAAAAACATTGTACAGCACGCCTCCGCCCGAATCCTATGAACATTCCCCTGAGCCTGAAAACAAAACCAGGCAAGAGGAAAGACATATGAATGAGCCGGTTGCAATAGTGGGAATAAGCGGCCGTTTCCCCCAAACAGATACGCTGGAAGACTTTTGGGAAGGAATTGAAAAAGGGCGGGATATGATTACAGACATTCCTGAAGACCGTTGGGACTGGAAAGAGTTTGACGGCGATCCGATCAGGGACGTCAATAGAACAAAAATAAAAAAAGGCGGATTTATCAAAGGCGCGGACAGTTTTGATCCGTTGTTTTTCGGGATTTCTCCCGCCGAAGCAGAATTAATGGATCCCCAGCAAAGAATTTTTATGGAGACTGTATGGAAAACAATAGAAGATGCGGGCTATAAGCCGTCAGATCTGGCAGGGACGAAAACCGCGGTGTTTGCAGGGGTCGCCACAACGGACTATGCGGAACGTCTCAATGAAAATGGCGTCTCTGTTCAGGCGCAGACCGCAACCGGTTTAAATCATTGTATATTGGCTAATCGTATTTCTTACCAGCTGAACCTGACGGGTCCGAGCGAACCGATTGACACTGCCTGTTCAAGTTCATTAGTTGCACTCCATCGTGCGGCTGAGGGGATTCAAAGAGGCGATTTTGAAATGGCGATTGCAGGCGGAGTGCATATTATGACAAGCCCTACTCTGTTTATAGCTTTTGATAAAGCAGGTATGCTTTCCAAAGACGGAAAGTGCAAAACGTTTGATAAAAGCGCTGACGGCTATGTAAGGAGTGAAGGGGCGGCTGCAGTACTGCTTAAGCCGCTCAGCAAAGCACAGGCAGACGGTGATCATATTTATGGTTTGATTAAAGGGTCAGCTGTAAATCACGGCGGCCGCGCCAATTCTT
The DNA here is from genome assembly GCF_057196865.1 of Bacillus sp. SYZHCR11. Taxonomy (NCBI): domain Bacteria; kingdom Bacillati; phylum Bacillota; class Bacilli; order Caryophanales; family Bacillaceae; genus Bacillus; species Bacillus sp. SYZHCR11. The sequence continues at coordinate 877,978 of NZ_JBXUND010000001.1, read as the reverse complement.
TGACAGCTCCGAATCCGAACGCACAGGCGGACTTATTAACCGAAGCTTGGCGGAAGGCGGGGGTCAGTCCCGCCACTGCGGGATATATAGAAGCGCATGGCACAGGGACAAGTCTTGGCGATCCGATTGAAGTAAACAGCATCATAAAGGCATTTAAAACGTTATATCAAGAATGGGACATTCCTTTTGAGAAACAGAAAAGCTGCGGAATCGGGTCTGTCAAAACAAACATCGGCCATCTCGAAACCGCTGCCGGAATAGCCGGAGTGCTGAAAGTGTTACTGGCTTTTAAATATCGCAAACTTCCGGGACTCGCCCATTTTTCAGAACTCAATCCATACATCAAACTGGAAAATACGCCATTTTATATCACAGAAACCGCTCAAAAGTGGAATCCGATAAAAGATGAAGAGAACAACGATCTGCCGAGGAGAGCAGGTGTCAGCTCATTCGGATTCGGCGGTGTGAACGCGCATATTGTTTTAGAGGAATATAGGGAACCTCAAAAAGAAGTGCCGGAAAACAACGGTAAAACACACATTTTTGTTTTATCTGCGAAAACCAAAGATCAATTACTTGAGTATATCCGGCTTATGGTTCAGTACTTGGATCGCGTGATTGCCGGTGACATGACCGTTAATGCCAGTGACATGGAATTTACATTGCAAAACGGCCGGGAAGCAATGAACGAGAGAATTGCCGTATGTGCAGTGAGTCTGACTGAGCTGAGAGATAAATACGTCAGCTTTCTTGATAAAAGCAAGGTGCAAAATGGCGTATTTATAAGCGAAAACACTGAAGAGCGCGCAGCTGTTTCTGAATATATGATTCAGGAGGCTCTTCAAAGCGGAAAAGAGGAGCTGCTCGCACAATGGTGGGCCAATGGAGCCGAGTTTGAATGGAAGACCATCGGCAATGAGAAATTGAATAGAGTGCCGCTGCCGTCTTATCCGTTTGCAAAAGAGAGTTATTGGTTTACTCCGAAAAAGAACAAAAGCGAGGTGAATAGCAAAAGTCTTCACCCATTAATCAGCGAGAATGTCTCAACATTAAAGAAACAAGCATTTAAAACTGTTATTTCCGGAACTGAATTTTTCGTCACTGATCACCTTGTTTCAGGAGACTGTGTGTTGCCGGGAGCCGCTTCGCTTGAAATGGCTCTAGTTTGTGCGGAAATAAGCGGAGAAAGTAAAGTATATAAAATAAAAGACGTGATGTGGAACAGACCTATATTATATAAAGGAAAAACGCTGCACATTTATACCGGCTTGGAAATGAAACAAGATAAGTTGAACGTAACGATATGTAAAGAGGGCCCGGATGGCGTGCAGCAAATCTGCACACAATGTGAAACAGTATTCGGAGACATAAACAGCAATCCTGAGTATGTCGATATTGATCAGTTCATACGCAGCAGTAAAACGGTCATAAGCCGGAAAGAGTGTTATCACCGCTTCAGTCGTATGGGCCTGACATATCAGAGCGGTTTTCAAACGTTGAAAGCCGTATATCGCGGTGATGTGGAGTTAATGGCAGAATTGGAGCTTCCGGATCATTTAGCGAACGGTTTTTCACATTTCACACTCCATCCTTCATTAATTGACGGCGGTTTTCAAGCGGCGGCATTTTTGTTAAGAGAAAATGAGGAAGACGGCTTATTTGTTCCTTATTCACTTAGAGAGCTTCACATTAAGAGGGCGCTTACTGCCCGATGCCATGTTTCGGTGAGAGAAACCGGTTTTTATACGTATAACATTGATTTTATTAACGAGAGCGGCGAAGTAGCCGTGAGCATGAAAGACTTCTCTGTCAGAAAAGTGACCGGGGGAGAATTAACCGCAGGTCATAAAAATGAAGATCAGGAAATTCTCTTCTTATTGGAACAATTGAAAAACGGTGAACTTTCTGCTGACCAAGTTTATCAGCTGCTGGAGGGAAAATAGTGCAGATCAAACAAATACTTTCCTTAATTGAAGAACAGCAAATGTCTCCTGATGCAGGACTGGAGCTAATTCGTACTTACAGAAAACAACAAATGGAAAAAAAGGCGGAGCCGGAATCACAAGCTCCGTCCCCAACCATTTTTTTTAAGACCGATTGGGTCAGGACAAATCACATTGATATGCCGAATCAGCAGGCACCGGGGAATATGCTGATTTTTGATCAGGATAACCGTCTTTTTCAGCATGCCGAGATGATGAATGGAGAACATAACCGTGTCATTCTCGTAACGCCCGATTCTGATTACAGAATTGAACGGAATAGATGCACAATCAATCCTTCTGATGAACATCATGTCGAAATGCTGCTTTCTGATTTGGCTGAAAACGGATTTACACCTGATGTCGTGCTTTATTTATGGGACGGAGAAATCAGAGAATTCACTGAAGAATCTGTTAATGAAACTCTTCGCAGAGGGATAAACTCGCTCTTTTTATTATCAAAAGCTTTAATGCGAAGAAACGAACCTGTTACGTTATTGCATATTTATTGGACAAGCGGTCTGAATCAGCCGTTTCATGAAGCTGTCGGAGGGTTCGTGAAAACGGTAAACATGGAAAGCTCCAAGCTTAAAGCGAAAACCATACAGATACGCCACGAGGATTCTGACATAAATCCTCCGGTTTCCGAGATGTGGGATGCTGCAATTAGTGAAATGCAGCGCATTCAAACGGATGAATGTGAGGTTTTAATAGACTCATATACCCGTTATGTGAAAGGACTGCAGCCTATTGATATTCCGGAACACGATAACGGATCTGTAACGTATCAAAAAGGCGGCATATATATCATTACCGGAGGAGCCGGAAAACTCGGGCTGCTGTTTGCGGAACACATCGCTAATGAAAATCAAGCCGTGATTATACTTACAGGCCGTTCTTTTTTAACAGCTGATCAAAAAGAACGGATCAGTAAGCTTAATGAGAGCGGCTCTATTGTTGAATATCAGCGGACGGACATAACAGATCGAACAGAGGCAGAGCGATTCATTTTCGGCGTTAAAGAGCGGTACGGCAGCATAAACGGGATCATCCATGCTGCCGGCATCCTTCGTGATTCATTTCTTGTAAATAAAAGTCTCGGTGATTTTACGGACGTACTGAAACCGAAAGTTTACGGGACAATCTGGCTGGATGAGCTGACAAAAGACGAAGATCTTGATTTTTTTGTTCTCTTTTCTTCTTTTTCCGCTTACGGAAATGCCGGCCAAAGTGACTATGCGTACGCAAATCATTTTATGGACAGTTTTGCAGTGCTTCGATCCCAGCTCTCTCGAAACGGAAAAACACTATCAATTAATTGGCCGTTATTGAAAGATGGCGGAATGAGTCTCGACAGCAGTGGAATCGTTCAAATAAAAGAAAAATACGGAATGACTCCGATGCGAACTTCCTCTGTTCTGGAAGCGTTTCTGAAAATGCTGCGGTCTTCATTTACCAGCTTAATGCCTGCAGAAGGTGAGCGGGATAAAATGATAAAGGCGCTTTCAATTCAAAGAAATACAGCTGCAGCAGATCAAGATACACTCACGGCGGGACACGATGAAGAAGCGGAATATGCTGCGAAAGAAAAAGTCAATGACTATTTAATCAAGATCATCAGCGGTGTCTTGAAAATCCAAGCTCATAAAATAAATGCGAAAGACTCTTTTGAGAAGTTCGGAATCAACTCACTTATGATCATGTCACTTATTGCAAAGCTTGAAGATACTTTCGGGGATCTTCCGAAAACAATCTTTTTTGAATATCAGAACATTGAAGAGCTTTCAAACTTCTTCCTAACATCTTTTAAAGAAAAAGTGCTTAAGGCCGCAGGGGCAGCTTCGGTAACAAGAGTACAGAAGAAAAGAGAAAATCCGAGTAAAAAACAGCACCGTCAGCAGAAGGATACACCTGCACCGAGCATGGTTCAGCCGGGTGAGGATATTGCCATTATCGGTGTGAGCGGAAGATATCCGAATTCCGATACTCTTGAGGAGTTCTGGGAAAACATTGCCGGAGGGAAAAACTGTATTATTGAAATCCCCGAGGAACGTTGGGATTTCAGATCGATTTACAGTCCCGACAGAATGGAGAAGGGGAAAATCAACAGTAAGTGGGGCGGTTTTATCAGCGGTGTTGATCAATTCGATCCGCTGTTTTTCCATATTTCTCATAAAGAAGCTGAGCTGATGGACCCTCAGGAGCGAATTTTTCTCGAAACCTCCTGGCATACGTTTGAAGATTCAGGATATACAAAAGAGAAGCTTAACGGTATGAAAGCCGGTGTGTTTGTCGGAGCCATGTACGGACAATATCAATTATTCGGCGCAGAAGAAACTGCGCGGGGCAATCCGATTGCGCTCAGTTCCTTCTTTTCATCTATTGCCAACAGGGTTTCATACTTTTTTAATCTCTCCGGCCCGAGCATTGCACTGGATACGATGTGTTCATCATCGCTGACGGCCATTCACTTGGCATGTGAGAGTATTAAAAGAGGGGAAAGTGAAATTGCGCTTGCAGGCGGCGTTAATGTATCCATACACCCCAGCAAATACCTTTGGCTGAGTCAAGGTAATTTTGTTTCCACCGAAGGATTGTGCAGAAGTTTCGGAGAGGGCGGAGACGGCTATGTCCCGGGAGAAGGTTCGGGAGCCGTTCTGTTGAAACCTCTGGAAAAAGCAATTGCTGATCAGGATCATATATACGGAGTGATTAAAGGAACATCTGTAAATCATGGCGGAAAAACCAATGGATTTACGGTTCCGAATCCGAATGCACAAGCTGAGCTGATTGCTGAAAATTTCAAGAAATCGGGCATCAGTCCGCGATCCGTCAGCTACTTGGAAGCACACGGAACGGGTACCTCGCTCGGAGATCCGATTGAGATCGCAGGATTGACAAAAGCTTTTGAGAAATTTACGGATGATAAACAATTTTGTGCCATAGGTTCAGTGAAGTCTAATATCGGACATTTGGAGTCTGCCGCAGGTATAGCAGCCCTTACAAAAGTTCTTTTACAATTTAAGCATCAGAAGTTGGCGCCATCCATTCACTCGGAACAGCTGAACCAAAATATCCGATTTGAAAAGACGCCTTTTTACGTTCAGCAGAAAGAAGAAGAGTGGCGGAAAGAATCAGGCGCCTCTAACAGGAGAGCAGCAATCAGTTCGTTCGGAGCGGGAGGAGCAAATGCCCATGTCATTGTGGAGGAATATCAAAACCATACGGACACACAAACAATAAGCGGTCCGTTTGCCGCAGTTCTTTCTGCCAAAAATGAAGACAGACTGAAAGAATACGCCCGGCGCCTTCTGCAATTCACAGAGCGGGAGACAACAGCCTCGGCAGCTGATATCGCTTTTACATTGCAGACATGCAGGGAGCCGATGGAAGACAGACTTGCTGTTGTAGCTTCTGATTTGCCGGAACTTAAGGAGAAGCTGAGAACTTTCTGTACTGAAGGAACAATTGGAGAGGGCGTATACAAAGGCAATGTTACGAAAGATTTTGATAAAGTCTTTATCTTTCATGATCAAAAGATGAAAGATAAATTCCTCGAAGTGATGATGGAGACAAAGGACTTGAATCTTCTAGCAAAATTATGGTCTTTCGGGGCTGATATTCAATGGAGAGAGTTATATGAAGAGTATACCCCGCAAAAGGTCAAGCTTCCTTTATATCCATTTGCTGAGGAGTCTTACTGGGTGCCTCGAAATCAAAGCGCAATATTTCCGGAAATATTGCCGCAGCAGTCTTCACTGCACCCGCTTCTGGATTCGAATGAATCTACTCTGGAACAGCAGTTTTTTAAAACGACATTAAGAGAAAAAGAGATTTGGTTAAAAGACCACATCGTAAAAAACAAGAGCATTCTCCCGGCAGCTGCTTTTCTTGAAATGGCATGCGCAGCGGGAACGCGGTCATATCGAAAGAAAGAGGTCACTCGTTTAAAAAACGTGATATTTGCAAGACCGGCCATGCTTTTGCAAGAAAGCCTGACCATTTACACTCACATTTCCGTAAAAGACGGCAAAATATTATTTAATATGTCATCTGACGAGGATGCTGCTGTAAGGAATGGATTTGTGACGGGGGAATTAGATTATGATCATCATTACGATGATGATATAGAGAATATCGACAGACAAGAGATGATAAACAGAAGTGCTTTTGTCCGTGAACAAGATGAATGTTACAAGTATTTTCGGGAAAACGGGTTCCTGTATGGGCGCGCTTTTCAGCCGATTCAACGTTTATGGGGCGGAAAAACAGAAGCGGTTGCACACTTATTGCTGCCAAAAGAAGCCGCATATGCTCTTGAAAATTATACATTGCATCCGTCTTTAATTGATGGGGCTCTGCAATCTTTGTTCGGGATTACGGACGGAAGAGAAGAGGCATCTGTTTATGTTCCTTTTTCAATAGGAGAGATTACGATTCGGAAAAAAGTTTCAGCAGAATGCTGGGCATATGCGCGTAAAACAGGCCAAAAAGGTCAATCCGAGCTTATTTACGATATTCAGCTGCTTAATGAACAAGGAGAAAGACTTGCAGGTTTGAAGGATGTAACCATTCGTAAAAAAGAAACGTTTTCCGCGGAGGCACAGACTCGTGCAACAGCGGATTCCAATGGAAAGAACGAGAGAGTAAAAGAGCTCCTGAGACAATTAAAAGCGGGCGAACTGACTGCCGAAGAAGCAGATTATGCGCTGGAGCATATGCAGGATTAGTTTATCATTTTGCGGCAGTGCCATTTGTAAAGGGGATGAAGATTTTTATGAAAGAAGCCCGTCATATTAGAAAAAAAGTACTTTCTGACATAGAAAGCGGCAACATTTCTTTGGAAGAAGGAGTAAAGCGGATACAGCAGCTTGGTTCTCATTCCGCAGGGGGTAACGGACAGGCGATATATTATCAGACGGTCTGGCAGCGGACAGATCTCAGCATTCATGTAAAAGGCGGCCGGCGTGAGGGCAGCCTTTTATTATTTGATAAAAATGAAGATGTGAGTAAAGAACTTGCTGCATTGCATGATACAAGGGTTATTTTGGTTAAGCCGGGGAAAGAGTTTCGAAAAACCGGGGACGGTGTATTTGAAATCGACCCCCGCTCTGAAAAAGATTACATAAACCTGTTAGGATGGCTTATAGAAGAAGAGAAGTCAGATATACGGGAAGCGGTGCATTTATGGTCAGACATGCCGTTTGAAAAAACAGAGAGAGCGATTCGTGAACAATGCGACAGCGGAGTCTATTCTTTGTTTTTATTACAACAGGCGCTCTTCAAAAATAACTGCCGCAAACCGATCAAGCTGTTATATGGATATTTTTCGCATCTTTCCGGAGAACAGCCTCTTTACGCGGCGGCAAGCGGATTTTTGCGGACATTACAGCTGGAAAATCCGTTAATCTCAGCAAAAAGCATTGAAATGGAGCAGTCAATAGCAGCCGTTCACGCAGCTGATATCATACGCAATGAGCTGAGTGATTTCCAGCCTTCAGATTTAGAGATCCGTTATAAAGACATGCAGCGTTATGTCAAACAGCTCAAAACGTATGAACCCGAAAAAAATTCCGGAAGCGGAGATGTGCCGCTGAGAGAAAATGGAGTATATATTATCGCGGGCGGCGCGGGCGGATTAGGATTTACCTTTGCAGAATATTTGGCTTTTCAAACAAAATGCTGCCTTGTTTTAACAGGTAGATCTCCGCTTTCAGATCATATAAGAAAACAGCTGAGGCGATTGGAGGATGCCGGTTCTTCAGCTGTTTATGTTCAGGCTGATATTACCAATAAGGAAGAAGCCGAATATGTAGTCCAAAAAGCCAAAACTTCTTATGGAAAAGTAAACGGGGTCATTCAGGGCGCGGGAATCATCCGGGACTCTTTCCTTCTTAACAAGTCACGAGAGGAATTCGATCAGGTAATCAGACCGAAAGTATTGGGTACGATGTGGCTGAATGATGCTGTTGAGAAAGAAAATCCTGACTTTTTCATTTGCTTCTCCTCTACTTCCGCAGTGTTGGGAAATGTCGGGCAATCTGATTACGCGTTCGGAAACAGTTATATGGATCATTTTATGAATATGCGTTCTGCCCAGCATTCTGATACGATTTCTCTCTCTCTGAACTGGCCGCTGTGGAAAGAAGTCGGCATGCAAGTGGATGAGCGAACGGTAGAGACAATGAAAAAGGCGGGTTTTTATCCTTTAGAAAAAGAAGAAGGTAAAAAAGCGTTTGCCGTCGCATTGTCCTCCGGTTTTTCGCAATTTACTGTATTTTACGGAGATGAGCAAATTGACAATCATGTTCATCAATTATATGAACGAAAAGACAATATTCAGGCAGATGAAGGAACAGGGAGAAATATCGAATCATTTGATTCAGAGAAACTGACAGCTGAAACATCTGATTTTATCATAAAAATAATTGCTGCAGAATTCAGGATGCCTGCGGACAAAATAGATGCAGAAGAGGCATTGGAAAAGTACGGACTTGATTCCGTTATGATTATCAATATGACGAATGAGCTTGAAAAACATTTCGGCGCGCTCTCAAAAACGCTGTTATTCGAATATCAGACTGCGGCAGAATTGTCACAGTATTTCGTTGAGGAGCACAGGGATACTCTTCTTCATAAACTCCGGTTAGGAGAAAGCGGGAGCGGCACCCCATCTCAGAAGAAAAAAGATAATAAACAGACAGCCGATCTTAACAGGAAACAGAAAATCCAGATGAAAAATCAGGTGCAGCAGGAGAAGTATCATGACAATGATATCGCTATTATCGGTATCAGCGGACGTTACCCGATGGCAAATGATCTTGATACTCTGTGGGAAAACTTATTGAACGGTAAAGACTGTATAACTGAGATACCTGAGGATCGGTGGGATTCGAGGCTGCACTATCAGCCTGCGGCGGGCGACGAAGTAAAAAACCAAAGCAAATGGGGGGGATTTATTGACGATGTGTATCATTTTGATCCGTTGTTCTTTAATATTTCTCCTGCCGAAGCTGAATTAATTGATCCGCAGGAAAGACTGTTTTTAGAGACGGTTTGGCACACCATAGAAGATGCCGGGTACGCAAAGAAAACGCTTGAAAGAAAAAACGTCGGTGTTTTTGCAGGGGTTATGTACGGCCAATATCAGCTGTACAGCGTTGGTCACGAAGCGGCCGTTTCTTCCTCATATGCATCAATCGCAAACCGGGTATCCTACTTCTTTAATTTCAGCGGGCCAAGTATTGCTTTGGACACGATGTGTTCCTCATCATTAACGGCTGTTCATTTTGCCTGTGAAAGTTTAATCAGGAATGAATGTGAAATTGCAATTGCAGGAGGCGTCAATTTATCCATTCATCCTCATAAATACGAACTCCTGACTCAAGGAGGATTTTTATCCAGTGATGGCCGGTGCAGAAGCTTCGGTTCAGGAGGAGACGGCTATGTGCCGGGAGAAGGGACAGGTGCCGTGCTGCTGAAACCGGTAAAAAAGGCTATTGCCGACGGTGATCAGATTTATTCAGTTATTAAGGCAACAGCGATCAACCACGGTGCTAAGACGAATGGATATACCGTGCCGAATCCAAAAGCTCAAAGTGAGGTCATTGCGAGAGCCTTAAAAAAAGGATGTATTGATCCAAAAAGCATCAGCTATATAGAAGCTCACGGAACAGGCACCGCGTTAGGAGATCCGATTGAAATCACCGGCCTGACCAAAGCATTTTCAGGTGCCGAACGCGATAAGAAGACATGCGCGATCGGGTCGATTAAATCAAATATCGGACATCTTGAGGCTGCTGCAGGCATAGCGGGCATTACGAAAGTTATTCTTCAAATGAAACATAAAACGATTGTTCCGTCACTGACTCATTCTGCTGAATTGAATGAGAATATACCGTTTCAAAAAACACCTTTTTATGTACCGGACAGAGCCGAAAAATGGGAGTCATCCGTTCCCAGGCGTGCCGGAATCAGTTCTTTCGGGGCAGGAGGAGCTAATGCCCATGTTATTTTAGAAGAATTTGCGGATGAAGCTATCTCTCCTCTCGCGGCTGAAGAACCTGAACAGCTTTTATTTGTTTTTTCTGCAAAAAATGCCGACAGGCTGGCAGAATATGCAAAACGCGCAAAAGAACAAATAGCAGCCAGAGATTATTCATTAGAAACACTTAGAAATACAGCATTTACTTTACAAACCGGGAGAGAAGAAATGCCGCACAGATTGGCTGTTATCGCCTCCACAAGAGATGAATTGCTTAAAGGGCTGACAGACTATACTCTCGGAAATGCGAGGGATCATATTTTTACAAGCGGCAAAGACACAACAGAAGCTCAAAGGATGAACAAAGCTGAAATTGAAGAAGCAGCCGCAAACAGGGATCTTGTGAAGATTGCTGAATACTGGGTTGGCGGTAACGGAGTAGATTGGCCGTCACTTTATAAAGATGTCACTTTGAGACGGGTATCAGCACCGGGATATCCATTTGCCAAAGAGCTATGCAGAATAGATGCGCAAAATACGGGAAGCCGCCGGATGAACGTAAATAACGATCTGCATCCTTACATTTCATGCAATATATCTGATTTTAAAGCCCAGAAGTTTCTTATCAATGTAAGCGATACCGGTTTGTTTATAAAAACAAAGTATCAAGACAAGGAAATGTTTCCGTTTCTCAGCCAGATTGAAATGGTGAGAGCTGCCGGAGCGATGGCTTCAGGGAATCCGATTATTAAATTAACTGAGCTCTCCTTTAGAGAACCGATGTTACAAAGCGGAAGCAATGAGCAGATCCGGATTGTATTAACCCCGGATAATCAGGGTGCATCGTATTCTATAGAAAAACAGAGCGACTCATCCATTTATTCCTCAGGGCGGCTCGAATTAGAAGGCGGGGCGTACGAGAACGGAAATATTCATCTTGAGCCGTTCCTGTCTCAGGGCGCAGACCGTATACCGTACGAAGCGTTTTATCAGCGGCTTGCCGAATTCGGATACAGCTGCAGTGACAGTCTGAAAGCCGCAGAGCACTGCGTCAGCAGGAACGGACAGGTGCTTTTAAAGATAAAAGCAAAGGCCGGGCCGAAAGGGTGCATAATCAAACCGGAAGTGATTGAGAGCGCATATCAAGCCGTCGTATACCTTGCGGGGGAAAATGCCGGAGAGACCCCGGAAAATATTAAAGAATGTACGATTTTTGATCATGAGACTGAACCCGTTTATGTATATGCAGAACAAACTGAAGAAAGCGATTCGGCTTATGATGTGTATGTATTAGACAATGCCGGCGGGATTTTGATGGAACTGAGCGGGCTGGTTTTTGGCGAAAAGCCTAATAAAAATGTACGTTTTTATGAGCATGAGTGGGATCAAAAAAACCCTCTGATTGAAAAGAAAGATAGGGAGCCAAAAACAATTCTGGTTTTTGCAAAAGATGAAGCATTGGCTGAAGCTCTGACAAATCAATCAGACAGCCGTGTCATTCTCGTCACGCCGGATCAGCGGCAGACCGATCAAAATCTGCTGACATTCTGTATAAACCCGGAAGTGACGTCAGATTATATTCGTTTATTCGAAGAATTGGAGAAAAAGGGGTTTTCTCCTGATGTCATCTTGCACACGGGAGAAACATTTTACGCGGGTGACCGCCTTCTCAGCGGCCTGGAATCAATTTTTTATTTATTAAAAGCCCTGAGTGCCCGCAGTGACGCCTCTCTTTATCTTCATTCTCTGCTTCTTGTTCACTCTTTTAAAGAAGGCATGAATGATCCGTATACGGGCGCTCTTGCAGGCTGTTTAAAAACGGCAAATATGTTGGTGCCATCCGCAGAGAATGTGAAGTCAATCGGTTTTTCAGAACGTATATCAATTGAAAAAATGGCTGAATTTTGTCTTAACGAAATGGTTTCAGGCGTGGAACGGCAGGCGGAAGAAGTTAAATATATAAATGACAAGAGGTATGTTAAGACATTAAAGGAGTATGTATTCAATCATACAGAGCACTCTCATCAGCTGAAACAGAAAGGGATTTACCTCATAACGGGCGGTTTGGGCGGTCTGGGCCTGATTTTTGCAAAATATTTAGCCTCTCAGTATCAAGCAAAATTAGTATTGACGGGAAGATCACCGTTAACAGCTGATAAACGACATAACATTGACCGGCTGCAGGCGCTTGGAGGAGACGCGGTATATTATCAAGCTGATGCCGCAGATCAAAAGACGATGGGATGGGTCATAGAAGAAACGAAACGGACTTGGGGATCCATTCAAGGCGTTATTCATTCAGCTGGTCATGCCGATGATCGGTTATTTACAGAGATGAATCTGACTGATTTTACAGAAGGCATGACTGCTAAAATTGAAGGAACGGTATGCTTAGATGAATTAACGAAAGATGAGCCGCTTGATTTCTTTATCGTATTTTCTTCTATTTCTTCGGTCTTCGGAGATTTTGGACAGGTTAACTATGCGTTGGGCAATTATTTTCAAGATCAATATATAAATTGGAGATCCGAACAGAGCCGCAGGCAAGAGAGACAAGGCAAGAGCATTTCGATTAACTGGCCGTTGTGGCGTAAAGGCGGAATGCATTTAAACAAAGAAGCTGAAGACGCATATCTTTCCGCATCCGGGTTTGATTATTTGGAAACGGAAGAAGGGATAGCGGCTTTTGAGGCAATTTTGGCAAGTGACTGTCCGCAAATTTCGGTTGTTACCGGGGATGCCGGAACTACACCAGCAAAAAAAGATCTGCCGCATCAAAAAGTAAATACGCTTCCGGCTCGTCAAGAGGAAAGTTCTTATACAGGACCGGATTCTGCAGACAATGTCCTTGAAGAACTGAAGCAAATGGTATCGGAATTATTGAAAATTAACATTGAACAGCTGGATACGGCAGAGAATTTCGGAAATCTCGGCTTTGATTCTATCAGTTTGAAAACATTAGCTGTCCGACTGAATAAAAAATACAAGCTTAAGCTGACACCTGCCGTTTTCTTTACTTACAGCCATATAAAGTCTCTTTCAGAATTTCTAAGCAGTGAACTGCGTACTGTTGCAAAAGGGAATACAGATGCAGAAAAAAACATTTCTGAAAAAAGGAAAGTGCACGCCGGGAAAACCGCAGGGAAAACCGTGAAGCCGCCGCGAAGTTTTCCGTTTGAAAAAAAGACAGCAAGACAGGCTGACCATCATCCGGAGAAGCAGCCGGTTGCCATTATCGGGATGAGTTGTGTTTTTCCGGGAGCAAAAAATGCAGATAAGTTTTGGATCAATTTAATCAATGAAAAAGATTCGATTCAGGAAATTCCCCCGGATCGATGGGATTGGAAAAAATACGCCGAAGGCAAAGGAAGCAGCGAAGTACATTCGAAATGGGGCGGATTTATCACAGATGCCGATAAATTTGATGAGGCGTTTTTCAATATTAATCCGCGGGAAGCAGAACTCATGGATCCTCAGCACAGAATTTATTTGCAGGAAACCTGGAAAGCGATAGAAGATGCGGGTTACAAAGCTTCAAAGCTGTCCGGCAAACATATCGGGGTGTTTACGGGCATTCAATTTAATGATTACCGCCAGCTGCTGATGAGGCATTCGGACGGGGCGCATGCGTTTGCGGGAACCGGAAACAGCCAGGCGCTCATCAGCAATCGTGTATCCCACTATTTTAATTTCAGAGGTCCGAGTGAGTCCATTGATACAGCCTGCTCAAGCAGTCTTGTAGCAATCCACAGAGCTGTGCGCTCGATTCAAAATGGCGAAAGTGAGCTGGCGGTAGCAGGCGGGGTTTCGCTGCTCTTAGATCCAGTCACGCATATGTATACCGATAAACTCGGTATTTTGTCTAGGGACGGCCGGTGTAAGACGTTTGATAAACTTGCCGACGGTTATGTCCGCGGTGAAGGTGCAGCTGTTCTGTTATTGAAACCATTGCAAGCGGCAATGAATGACAGAGACAATATTTACGGAGTCCTGAGAGGAACCGGAGAAAATCACGGAGGAAGATCTGCTTCATTGACCGCTCCGAACCCGGAAGCTCAGGCAGAACTAATAACGTCTGTTTACAAAAATGCCGATATTCCTGTTGATACGATATCTTATATTGAAGCACACGGAACCGGAACAGAACTGGGAGATCCGATTGAGATTGAAGGCTTGAAAAAAGCGTTTGGATCTTTTGAGCCGCATCCAGGAAAGAATCATGACCAATATTGCGGCATCGGTTCAGTAAAAACGAATATCGGTCATTTAGAGCCCGCCTCTGGAATGCCGGGGCTGATTAAAGTATTACTATCCATGAAGTATAAAACATTGCCTGCCACACTTCATGTTAAGGAGCTGAACCCTTACATTCAATTAAGCGGAACACCGTTTCATATTGTCAATAAAACTATGAAGTGGGCCAGATTAAAAGATCGAAAAGGAAATGAAATTCCGCGCCGCGCCGGAGTCAGTTCCTTTGGATTCGGCGGGGCAAATGCTCATGTCATCGTGGAAGAATTTGAATACGGACAAGATAAAGCAGTAACTGCCGAGCGGGATCAAATCATTGTTCTATCGGCCAAAACAAAGGAAAGGCTGATGGTTAAAGCCAAAGAGTTAACAGCGTTTTTACATGAAGAACTATCAGTTCAATTCAGTCATCAAGAGGTGCAGGAACGTGATGTGCAAGAGGCGGTTCGGGAAGCGGCAGCGGGTATCCTGCGTTTAGATACCGCAAATATAGATGCAAAGACACCTCTTTCAGAATTCGGATTTGATCCGTTGGCTTATTCCGAATTAATCTCTTATATAAACCAAATGTACGGCACAGAAATATCACTAGATATATTTCAGGAATTAATGACCCTGAGTGAGCTGTGCCGCTATATCAGCAGCGTCCGGAATCGATCAGCTGATAAACCGTATAACGGCAATTTTAGAGAAAAGTCCGGAATCGGTCTTGAAGAAATAGCATATACGCTGCAAACCGGAAGGGAACCATTTGAATGCCGCCTTGCGATCACTTGCTCGAATACCGGAGATCTTCTTGAAAAATTAAACGGTTACATTCAGGGGAGCAGACTGCAAGGTGTTTATGAAGGAAATGTAACGGATTTTGATAGTCTGTACGCTTCTTTATTCGGCGGCCCCGAAGGTCATGCATATGTTCAATCACTGATTCAGCAAAACAAGCCGGCCAAACTGGCTCAGTTGTGGACGATCGGTTGTGAAATCAGCTGGGAAGACTTGTATGAGGAGGAACTCAAACCGGTTAAACGGCCTCTTCCTCTTTATCCTTTCAGTAAGAACAGACATTGGATTCATTTAAATAAAGATGAAGCGCAGAAGATTGAGGCTTTCTCGAACACTGAGCTTCACAATTCAAATAAAGATACAGCAGATGGAGAAATCATGTCGCTTCTTGAAAAAGCACAAACAGGTGAGATGAATACGAAAGAGACGTCAGAGCTGATAGAGGAGTTGCTTTTCCATGAATGAAAAAACGATGCAAATTGAGCAAATCGTGAAAAAGGTGAAAGAAGGCAGCCTGACGCGTGAAGAAGGGCTGGAATTAATTAAGAGTTTGGGGAAAACCCATCTATATGAAATGGTATGGGATAGACATGAATTTAAAGGCAGTGAAAAATTCCCGAATACGAAAGAGCCAATTTTATTTTTTTGCAAAGACGACAGCATGTATACCGTAATGAAGAGGCAGCTTGAAGGCTATGAGGCGCCTTTCATTTACGTGACTTCCGGCGAGCGTTTCGAAGATTGCCGGAACGGTCGTTTTAAAATGAACTTTGCAAATGATGAGGATTATGATGCGCTATGCGGGGTTCTGCGTTCTCAAAATATAAGACCCCGCCATATTATTCATTTTTTAGCTGCCGGGCTCTTCAAAAATACAGAAGATGCAATAAGAAAGCAGCTCAATAAAAGTCTGTTTTCCTTGTTTCAAATGTTTCAGGCTTTCATGGCGAACAAACTTTGTCCGAAAGCAGAAGTTTTGTATCTGTATGAAAATGCCGAGGGCGAGGTTCAGCCCATTTATAATGCGGTTGAAAGTTTTCTTAAGACCGTACAGGCCGAAAATCCGAATTTCACATGTAAGGCTGCAGAGCTGAAATCAATGTTTGACGAGCCGTTTACAAAGCAGCATATTGCAGATGTCATCTCTTTTGAATGGAACAATCAATGCAAGACGGACCACTTTACCTGTTATGAGCCGAGGCATTATTATAAAAGGCAGCTTAAAAGAGTAAAACAAGAAGATGGGGAGAAACATAGTTTCAGTGTAAAAAAGAACGGTGTGTATTTAATTACGGGAGGAGCCGGAGGCCTCGGGTATCTGTTTGCGGAATATCTGGCGAAACAGGCGGAAGTCAAGCTGGTATTAACCGGGCGTTCTCCGGCATCCCGTGAAACGGCGCAAAAATTGAGCGCGCTTGAAAATCTCGGCGCTGAAGCCTTATATGTCCCGGCAGATATTTCAAAGGAAAAAGAGGCGGACGCGTTAATTAAGCACATTAAGCAGACATTCGGGGAATTAAACGGAATTTTGCACAGTGCCGGACTTGTTAAGGATGCATTTATCATAAAAAAAGCGAAAGAAAGCATAGAAGAAGTTATAGCGCCTAAAGTATTCGGAACCGTTTGGCTGGATAAAGCAGCTGAAGAAGAGCCTCTTGATTTCTTCGTTATGTTTTCATCCCTTTCGGCCGTTCTGCCTAATGCGGGTCAGAGCGACTACGCCTTCGCTAACGGATGTATGGACGGATTCACCCAGTATCGAAGCATGAAAGGACGTCCCGGGAAAACACTTTCTATTAATTGGCCTTTATGGGGTGCGGGTAATATGACAGTTGGTCCGGCAGAGCTGCAGGCTTTAAGACACACGGGGCTGGAACTTTTATCTGCCCAAGCAGGGCTTGCCGCTTTTCAGGACAGTATGAGCCGTTCTGCTTCTCAGCTGGCTGTTATCAGCGGAGACAAAGATAGAATAAGTGAATTACTCTCAACTGACCATAAAAAGATAGAGAATGTGCCTGAAAACAACAGTCTGCCGCAATTAAATGAAAAAGATCTGAAAAAGCAAACGATCCGTCTTTTGACAGAGATCGTCGGTGCGGAAACGGGAAGACCGGCGGACAGCATTTTACCCGAGGATACATTTGACCGTTACGGAATTGATTCTCTAACGATTTTAGGTCTTAACTCCCGTCTGGAAAAGTATTTTGGAAGAGTGTCTAAGACTCTTTTCTTTGAATACAGCAGTGTTGAAGAGCTGTCAGAGTATTTTCTTGAACACTATCAACATGAGTTGAAGAAGGCGTTTTTACCGGCAGCCGAACAGCGAATTGATCATTCGGCGCCGGCGAAACGGGAGAAGCTTTCCGTTTCCCGCATACCATCCGCACCTTCCGAGGAAGATATTGCAATTATCGGTATAGCCGGCCGCTACCCGATGGCGAAGGATGTGGAACAGTTTTGGGAAAATATTTCTTCCGGAAAAGATTGTATAACGGAAATACCGAAAGAGCGCTGGGATTTTCGGAAATATTATCACACAGGTGACAATGCCCGTCATGACAGCAAATGGGGAGGTTTTATAAAAGACGCTGATAAATTCGATCCGCTGTTCTTCTCAATTTCGCCTCGTGATGCCGAGTTAATTGATCCTCAGGAACGGTTATTTTTAGAGACAGCATGGCACACGTTTGAAGATGCGGGTTACACAAAGAAAAAGTTGAAACGGCATAAGACAGGGGTATTTGTCGGCGTCACCTACAGCCACTATCAGTTATTTGCAGCCGGTGCTTCAGATGATGAGGGACGTCAGGCGCTCTTGTCTTCTTATTCGTCTATCGCAAACCGGGTGTCATATTTCTTTGACCTGCACGGACCCAGCCTTGCAATTGATACAATGTGTTCTTCTTCACTTTCTGCTGTTCATTTTGCATGTGAAAGTTTAAAAAGGGGAGAATCCACCCTCGCCATAGCCGGAGGAGTGAATTTATCCTTACACCCGGATAAATATACTTTACTTTCACAAAATCATTTTGTTTCAAGCGATGGGCGCTGCAGAAGCTTTGGAGCGGGAGGAGACGGATATGTGCCGGGAGAAGGGGTCGGGGCCGTTCTTTTGAAATCGCTTTCTGCCGCAAAGGCTGACGGGGACAGGATTTACGGTGTGATTAAGGGAACATCTGTAAATCACGGCGGAAAAACAAATGGATATACTGTGCCAAATCCGGGCGAGCAGGCAAACGTTATCAGTGAAACTCTTGATAAGGCGGGGATTGATGCAGACAGCATAAGTTATATTGAAGCGCATGGCACAGGGACATCTTTGGGAGACCCGATTGAAATTTCAGGTTTAACCAAAGCTTTGCACAGCTCAAAAAGCGATTATCGTTGTGCAATTGGTTCGGTTAAGTCAAATATCGGACACCTAGAGGCCGCGGCGGGAATTGCTTCTATCACAAAAGTGCTGATGCAAATGAAGTATAAACAGCTTGCTCCTTCCCTTCATTCCGATAACTTAAATCCTAATATTGATTTTGAGGAAACACCGTTTTACGTGCAGTCTGAACTGACCGATTGGGAGACGCCGCAAAATCAAGCCAGAAGGTCGGGTATCAGTTCTTTCGGCGCTGGAGGATCTAATGCCCACATTATCATCGAAGAGTACAAGAATGAAGAAAAGATGGAAACGGTACAGAGCAACAAGACGCAAATTATTCTGCTTTCTGCCAAAAATGAAGAACGGCTCAGACTCTTGATTGATGCATATATAAAAGAACTGGAGCCAAAAACGTCACTAGCTGATGCCGCGTACACTTCGCAGACCGGGAGAAACGCTATGGAAGAGCGGCTCGCTGTTGAGGTTAGCAGCATTGACGATCTTCGCAATAAGCTGACGATGTATTTGCGGTCAGATCATAAGTTAAACGGTTTATATAGGGGAAACGCCCGCCGAGGCGCCGGTCAAAAGAATGCCCTGTCAGCCGCTCACTTTGAAAATGCAAGAGATATGGCCATTCACTGGGTGAACGGAGGAGACGTTGAATGGGAAGAGATGTACACTGCGGAATTACCGAAGCTTATTTCTCTTCCTGCATACCCTTTTGAACGGAACAGATATTGGGTGCCTGCCGCAAAAGCAGCACAGAAACAGAAAACAGGTGTACCGCAGAGTCTGCCCCATGCACCGACTGACTTATCATTTGATGTATTAAAAAAATCGTGGAAAAAACAAAAGGCTGCGCCTTCCGCTTTTACGAAAGGACAGGTGATGATCCTGGCTAATAGTGAAAGTGAGCGGCTCGCATTCGAATTGTTTGATTCAGATACTCTGATTGAACCCGCTGTCATTTGCGCAGATAACTGGGATCATTCGGATGGAGAAGCCAAAAAAACGGCTCTAGCAGTCATAGAAGAAAATCCGGAAATCATCGGCATGATTGACCTGTCAGATTTGCGGAGTAATCAAAACGGGGCACGCACCGGCACAATCGGGAAGCTGATACTGCTGCAGGAAATCATAAAGACACGTAAACAGCTTTTCGTTTTACATGTGACAAGAGGGCTCCAGACATTTCTGAATGACAAGCCGTCATTAGCCGGAGCCGAAACAGCCGGACTATATAAAATGCTGAGCGCGGAGTATCAAAAGATAAAATCAAAAACAATAGATGTAGACGGGCATGTCGGGACTGCGGCGGAACTGAGACAGGTAATCACAGATGAAGCTTGCGCTGACGGGCTGTATAGTGAAATCTGCTACCGGAACGGTGAACGTTATATTCCATACGTCGAGAAATTACATGCGGCGGAAATAAACCGGAAACTATCCGGTCTGCCGGTATGCCGTACGGATCAAACCTTGGTTATTACAGGGGGAACAAGAGGGATCGGAGCAGAACTTGCCAGACATTATGCCGGCAAGGGAGTCAAAAAACTTGTGCTGATGGGAGTAACCGACCTTCCGGAATCTGATAAAATAGCCGGCATGTTAGAAGACACCGATGAAAAGTCACCTCTTTTTTCGAAATTACAACTGCTGCATGAGTTGGATCAAAAGGGAGTTCAGGTGGAAGTGTATGCAGGGCCGCTCACGGAAAAAGAAAAATTACATCGCTTCTTTTCAGAGGTGCGAATGAAGTTCGGCAAAATCGGCGGGGTGATTCATTGCGCTGGTGCAGCCAATCATTCGAATCCGGCTTTTATTCATAAATCTGATCAAGAAATAAGAGAAGTATTTGAGCCAAAGGTGCAGGGGATGCAAGTACTTCATGACGTTTTTATTGATGACGAACTTGATTTCTTCATTTTGTTTTCATCTGTTGCGAGCGCTTTTCCTTTATTAGGCGCCGGAACAAGTGACTATGCCGCGGCTAACGCTTTTATGGATTACTTTGCGGCGTATCAGCATGCAGCCGGCAAAACATATTATCAATCAATTAACTGGCCGAGCTGGAAGGACATTGGGATGGGCGAGGTGACAAGTCCATCATATCAGGCACTCGGTTTACTTTCACACTCAACAGAAACAGGTATTTCCATGCTGGATGAAATCATGACGATAAACGGATATCCATGCCTTATACCGGCAAAGACACATCCGGAGAAATTCAAGCTGAAGCAGCTGCTTCAGACAAGAATTCAAGCTGCTAAAAATAACCCGGATGCTGAGGAAAAAGTGGTCTCTGGTCATGGAGACAATGAAGCTATGATCAGGAAGTTAATGGAGATTTTTTCCGCGGAGCTGAAAATACCTTACGGGAATTTAGATCAGGATACGTCTTTTGCGGATTACGGAGTTGATTCAATCTTACTGGTTCAGCTTGTCAAAAAAGCGGAAGAAGCATTTCAAATAAAAATTGAACCTTCGGCTTTTCTGGAGTATCCGAGTTTTTCACAACTGGGCGTCTATTTGAACGAGTTATTTGCAAGTGAGGGGATCAGTCCTCAAATTGATTCAGAAAACATTGAGGTTCGGAATAAAGAGCAACATATAAATCAAAATGCTTCCGAAGTACGGGACAGCGGATCTCAAATGCAACCAACCAGTCTGAATCAAATCGCTATTATCGGAATGGGCTGTGAGTTTCCGGATGCTCCGGACACAGAAACGTTCTGGAGAAATTTGAAGAAAGGACAAAATAGTGTCCGTGAAGTCCCGGCGTCGCGATGGGATATTTCTTCATACTACTCTGACACCTATGAAAAAGGAAAAAGTATCAGTAAGTGGGGCGGATTTCTTCAAGATATTGAGTCTTTCGATCCCGCGTTTTTTAATATGAACAAAAGTGAGGCATCAGAGCTTGATCCGTTAATCAAAAAATGCCTTGAGGTCAGCGTCCAGACATTGAGAGACGGCGGCTATACAAAAGAAGAAGTATCAAACAAAGAAGTCGGCGTTTTCATCGGTTCGCGGACCGGGACGTTTATGTCCAAAATAGGTTCCCCTTCAAAAAATACAATCGTGGGTATAGGACAAAATTTCATAGGCGCGCATATCTCACACTTTTTTAATCTGAAAGGACCGAATCTGGTTGTAGACACGGCTTGTTCTTCTTCATTGGTCAGCGTCCATCTCGCTTGTCAAAGCCTGATGTCAAAAGAGTCAGATATGGCGATTGCGGGCGGGGTTGACATTTTGCTGGATCAAAAGCCTTACGTCATGCTGAGTGAGGCTCGGGCGCTTTCACCTGAAGGAAAATGTCATACATTTGATGAGAAGGCAGATGGATTTGTACCGGGAGAAGGATGCGGCGCAGTCCTTTTGAAAAGACTTGATGACGCCCTTGCCGAAGGTGACAGAATTTACGCGGTAATTGACTCCTCCGCGGTTAATAATGACGGACAGACAATGGGGATGACAACACCTAATCCGAAAGCGCAAAGCGCAGTGATAAAAAAAGCCCTGAAAAAAGGCGGAATAGATGCAGATACTCTCAGTTATGTCGAAACGCATGGCACCGGTACGATGATAGGAGATCCGATTGAATTAAAAGCGCTGACTGAAGTGTTCCGGGAGGTTACGGAAGAAACGCAATTTTGCGGAGTAGGCAGCGTAAAAACGAATTTCGGACATTTAATGAGCGCAGCGGGGATAGCGAGTATTATAAAGGTTGCCTTATCCATAAAAAATCAGATGCTCCCGCCGACACTACATTGTAAAACGCCAAATCCGCGTTTTAAATTTGATCAGTCGCCTTTCTTTCCGAACACGTCTTTAAAAGAATGGCGTCCCAGAAAAGGGGTTTTGAGAGCCGGAATCAGTTCTTTTGGATTCGGGGGCACGAACGCACATATGATATTGAGCGACAGCCATCTCACATTAGGATATGGAGAGACAAAAAGACACCCGCTTTCTCCGGTTATATTCAATAAGGAACAATGCTGGATCGACAATGGAGAAGCTCCAGAAAAGGAAGAGTCAGAATTGCTGATTCCTTTACTTGATTTCAAAGAATTATAAAGAAAAGAAAAGGAATGAGACAGGTGGCCAGTAATCAAAACTATCAGTTCACATTAACAATTAAACATACGGACTATATTGTCAGGGATCACCGGGTGCATGGCACCCGGATTATACCCGGTGTCACATTTTTAGATATGATATACCGTATGGCGCTGAGTAAAGGTTTGCCTATTGAAGAACTCGAGTGTCAGAATATTTTGTATTTGGAACCTGTAGCAACATCGGATACCTTTGACAGAGAAATCCGCATCCGTTTTCAGGGATTGGAACAGGGATGGGAAATCCAGGCGAAGAGCAGAAAGGTAAAAGATGACCGGATTCTGGATGAAAGCTGGGATGAGAATATGAACTGCAGGCTCATGCAGAAATTCCCGGAAAGCATGAGTTCAATTCATATCGATGAAATCAAACATGCCTCCGTCCGTGAAGCCGATATGGAGATATGTTATGACTATTTAAAAAAGGTTGATATAGAGCATTTTGAATTTATGAAGAGTCTGGGGAAGGTTTATGCGTCTGATCATTCTGTACTTGCAGAGTTGTCGCTCAGCCAAATTGCCAAACAATATACCGGCTATTTTCAATTGCATCCCACTTTTCTTGATGCGTCTACCATCATATCGATCCTTTATCAGGCATGTCCCGAATATTTTACACAAGGATCTCCGGCAAGCCGGATGAAAACGTATATTCCCATTCATATTGAATCTTTCCGTATGACGAAGCGCCTGGAAGACAGGTGTTATGTGTACATAGAGAAGCAAGACCAAAATCATGATTCAGGGGATGTCATCCAAGTCAGTTACGGTTTGTACGATGCACACGGGGAGATGATCGCTTATTTTACCCGGCTGTCTGTGAAACATATTCGCTCAAAAGATTTAATTGAAAATCTGAAGCAGACTCGTTTAGAAACTGAAGCGGCTTCTCAGCCAAAAGACGGCCTGATGAGAAAAGATTCAATCATAGATCGAAGCGAAAGCATTGAGACACACCTTAAAGAATTAATATCCGGGGTTTCAAATATAGATCTGCGTGACATAAGGACAGACATTGGTTTTTATGAACAAGGCCTGGATTCCGCTTCTTTGCTTGCCATTGTCAAAGAACTTGAAAACAAAACAGGGGAACAGCTGTATCCTACACTCCTGTTTGAGCAGAAAACGATCCGGGAACTCGCCGCGTATATTAAAGAAAATCAAAAAATGTCCAGTTATTTCTTAACGCAAAATCAACCGGCTGAAAAGCCTGACATGAAAGAAAGTAAGAACGAAAATCTTTCCGCTCTTATAACAGAAGGAGACATTCAGCAGCTGATCGCAGACATCAAAGGGACTGCCCCTGAAACACTCTCTGTGGTAAAAGGTTTTTATGAACAAGGCCTGGATTCCGTCACACTTATGCAAGCCGTAAAGGCATTGGAGGAGAAAACAGGCAGGGAACTGTATCCTACTTTATTGTTTGAGTATCCGACGATTCAAAAACTTGCAAATTATTTTGTGGAGAGCGGGGAAAAGACTTCCGTTGACAAAGACCTCCCTCTACATCATGGAGAGAATCATACGGCTCTGACCTATTTAACGCCGTATTGGAGACAAAAGGCTGCCGCTTGGGACCCGCATTGCGGAAATAAAAAGAAAAGAACATGTCTGCTGTTTCAATATGACAGAGAGCTTTTTCATTTTATGCGGGAAAATGCTGAAAATGGATTCGAAAATACACAGATCATTCTCGTTTTATCAGGGAATCGTTTCTCCTATCACGGAGACGGTGTTTATGAGATAGATCACAGGGAGGAAGCCCACTTTGACAGGCTTGCAGCTGATCTGAAAAAAAGGGGGCAAATGCCCGACACCGTGGTGTACGGGTGGC
The DNA here is from genome assembly GCF_057196865.1 of Bacillus sp. SYZHCR11. Classification (NCBI taxonomy): domain Bacteria; kingdom Bacillati; phylum Bacillota; class Bacilli; order Caryophanales; family Bacillaceae; genus Bacillus; species Bacillus sp. SYZHCR11. The sequence continues at coordinate 853,647 of NZ_JBXUND010000001.1, read as the reverse complement.
CGGAAGGATCATTTGCCGGCCCGGAAAAAATAAGTGAACAGCTTTCTAAAGGGGCTTACCCGCTATTCTTTTTCAGCCGGGCATTGATGCGCAGCAAGGCGGAAAAAAAGGTTGTATCGCTTTTCCTTTATCCGGCGGACCATAAAAATGATCAGCCGCTTTACGCTTCAGTCCATGGCGCAGGGCAGTCTATTTTGCTTGAGAACCCGAAACTGGCCCTTAAGACAATCGGGATATCAGTTTCAGACAAGACATCGTTGCCGGCTCTTACAGCTGAAATCATCAGATGCGAATCAACTGAAGCGCATCCGGGAGAAACCGATCTTTATTATGAAGGAAATGTGCGCTGGGTCCGTGCCTTACGGGAAGCAGAACCGGCTCAAAACTCAGATTTCTCCTTTAAAGAAAACGGAGTATACATGATTACAGGAGGGGCCGGCGGCTTAGGCCTTATATTTGCAGAACATATCGCAGCGCAAACGAAAGCCAATATTATTTTAGCGGGCCGTTCTGAACTGACGGAAGACAAAAAGAACAAAATCAGCCGAATGAAAGCAGGCGGTTCTTCCGTTCAATATATAAGAGGAGATTTTTCAGATAGCCGCGATGCAGAGCGAATCATAAAAACCATTAAAAAGAAATTCGGAGAAATCAACGGTGTGATACACAGTGCCGGTGTGACGCACGACGCTTTATTGATTCAAAAATCAAAAGATGAAATTCAGGAAGTGATCGCTCCGAAAATAAATGGGACGGTCTTATTGGACAGCTTGCTGCAAACCGAACCTTTGGACTTCTTTGTGATGTTTTCATCAAGCAGCTCGATGTACGGGAATATCGGACAGACGGATTATGCATTGGCTAACCGGTTCATCGATCTTTTTGCTGAGTGGCGTGAAGGAATGAGGCGGAAAAAAGAACGCTCCGGCGTCTCAGTAGCCATCGGCTGGCCCCTATGGGAAGACGGCGGCATGAAAGTGGATAAACAAACTGAAAAATGGATGAAACAAAAAATCGGTATGGTTCCCCTTAGTAAAACCAATGGGATCAAAGCTTTTCAAGATTCACTCTCTATGAACGCATCACAGCTGATCGTGTTTGAAGGTGACAAAGAAAAATTGGAATCTGCACTTCAAGATACCTTCAAGGAGGATGAAAGCCGTGAGATCCAAATAAATGAAACAGCTGATACAAGGCATCAAGACATTGCCATTATCGGTTTAAGCGGAAAGTATCCGATGGCTGAAGACTTACCTGAATTTTGGGAGAATTTAAAGAGCGGAAAAGATTGTATTACAGAAATCCCGCCTGACCGCTGGAATATAGATGATTTCTTCAGCGAAGACAGAGATATGAAAGGGAAGTCTTACAGCAAGTGGGGAGGTTTTATCAGCGGAGCCGATCAATTTGATCCGCTTTTCTTTCATATTTCCCCACGGGAAGCAGAACTTATGGATCCCCAGGAAAGGCTCTTTTTAGAAACGGCCAAAAATTGTTTTGAAGACTCAGGGTACCCGAGAAACATGCTGGAAAAGATGAAAGTCGGTGTATTTGTCGGTGCAATGTGGGGCCAATATCAACTATTTGAAGGAGAAGAAAACGGAGCGGCTTTCTCGCCGGCTTCCGTCTATTCTTCAATTGCCAATCGGGTGTCTTATTATTTTCATTTAAAAGGTCCGAGTTTGGCTCTGGATACAATGTGCTCTTCATCATTGACCTCTATTCATTACGCATGCCAAAGCATACATTGCGGAGAGAGCGATATGGCATTAGCCGGCGGAGTGAATTTGTCAATACATCCGAATAAATATAAGTTCCTCAGCATGGGACAGTTTCTATCAAGTGACGGCAGATGCCGGAGTTTTGGAAAAGACGGAAGCGGTTACGTTCCCGGTGAGGGAGTCGGAGCCGTATTGTTAAAACCATTGAAAAAAGCAATAGAAGATCAAGATCAAATATACGGTGTGATTAAGGGAAGCGCCGTTAACCATGGAGGAAAGACGAGCGGGTATTCCATACCGAATCCGGATGCGCAGGCGGAGGTCATTTCAGAAGCGCTTCGTAAAGCTGACATTGATCCGAACACCGTCAATTATATTGAAGCGCATGGAACAGGGACATCATTAGGCGATCCGATTGAAATTCAAGGACTCAAAGATTCCTATCAATTGAACCATCCTTGCGCCATCGGTGCGGTGAAATCCAATATCGGACATTTAGAATCTGCGGCAGGAATCGCTGCGGTAACGAAAGTGCTTCTCCAAATGAAGAATAAGCAGCTTGTTCCTTCTCTGCATTCCGATATTGTTAATCCGTTTATAGATTTTGATCAGGTTCCTTTTCAAGTGCAGCGGAAAGCGGCTGAATGGAATATTCCGCAAAACAGCCATGCTGTCCATCCTTTGAGAGCCGGGGTAAGCGCTTTTGGGGCAGGAGGAACAAACGCGCATCTTATATTGGAAGCGTATGAACCGCCAAAAGCTTTTGATCATCAAAGCGGCCGAGTGATCTTTGTTTTATCGGCTCAAGACAAACAACGGCTGATAAAATATGCAAAGGTTATGGCTGATTTTCTATCAGAAAATGAATCGAAGGATAACAATCATAAACTGCGTCTTCAGGATATTGCCTATACACTTCAGACGGGACGCGATCATATGGAAGAACGGCTGGCGATAGTGGCAGATTCCGGGCAGGTCATTGCTGAAGAGCTTTCAGCTTATATCAGGGGTGAAAAAAGCAGCTTGAGCCATACCGGTAATACATTCGAATCAGAAGTTCACAATGAAATGCCTCACGTTTGTTCAGATTACGCCGAAGCAGCATCCAAATGGGTAAATGGAAGAAAGATAGATTGGGAGACTTTTGAGGTGAATCGGAATGCCCGCAGGATTTCTATCCCGGGACAACCGCTGATCAAACAGCGGTATTGGATAGCGGAAAAAGGGGAAGCACTTGTTTCAGCGGATGTGAGTAAGACGGGTCACCCTTTCTTGGGGAGTAACACGTCCGATTTTAATCAGTTCAGTTTCACGAAAAAAATCAGCCGTAATCATCCGTTCGCACTAAGTCTGTCTGAAGGAAACGTGTCCTTTTTCCCTTATGCATCTTTGGCTGAAATGGCTATCGTCAATGCAGCGGCGGCATTTGGACAACCAGTTCAAACATTGACCGATTTATTGTGGAACGAAAGCATGAACGGAATGACAGATATACGGGAACTGATGATTACGCTGACGCCTGAGCGTGACTTTGCGCGGTTTGACATATATGCAAACACAAAAAATGAGAATAAAGTACGTCTTGCCAGCGGAAATGCGCATATGGTTAAGCCTGAAAGCGGTATGCTTCCTGAAGCGCTTGATATTGCTGAAGTCAAATCAGATATGACTGAACATCCGGCTGAAGCGCCTTTTGTCATTGAATCAGCGAAAAACAGTTACGGAATGCTGTCGCTTCATTCAATGCCGGATGAGATTTATGCAAAAAGAGAAAATTTTACGATTTCTCCTGAAGCGCTTGAGTCCGCGATTCAAGCCAGTGCATTTTTTGTCAGCGGAGAAACCTTCCCGGAATTGATCGGAATGGGAGCGGCGGATGTCTATCAGCCTCTCGCTCAAAATTTTTATGTTTATACTCAAAAAGTGAACCGGCAGAACAGCCGTGATGTAACGTGTCATATGACATTTACAGATGGAAACGGAAGCATTCTGGCGGAGTGCAGAGATGTGAGATTCAGATATGGTCATGAAAAAGACACTGTTCAGACGGACGATGAACTCATTCGTCTCCTGCGTCAATTGGAAACCAATGATATTGATCAGAAGGCTGTATTGAAACAATTAATGGGGGAAGAATGATGAACGGAAAACGTGAACAAATCAGCGATATTCTTGATCTGATTCAAACAGGACAAATGTCGGCTGACGAAGGCTATGCCCGTGTGACATCCATTCAGAATCAAAAATCACGGGCATCGAACCATCCTCTTTTATATTACAAGCCGGAATGGACAGAATCGTTCATTCCGAGTACGAAGAGCGTACCCTTGACGGGATTGCTCCTGATTTTTGCAGAAAATGAACGGCAAATACAAGAATTGAGCGGTTTGTTTAAGGACTGCACTCTCTTGTTTGTCATCCGCGGAAAAGAATTTGCTGTTTTACATGATGATACGATTTGTATGAACCACGTGAAAAAAGACGATTATCTAAAGCTGTTCCGATACATTCATGATCATTATCAGCCGCCCGAAAAGATTCTTCACTTGTGGTCTGATTCTCAGGCTGACATGAGTAAGGGAGGTATACAGAAACAATTGGAAAACGGATTGTTTTCTCTTCTGTATATTACACAGGCGCTGATTGAACTGAAATGGAAAAAGATAATAAAACTGACGCATATTTTTCAAACTGAGAAGAAAGAACAACTGCCGCTGCATCATGCTCTCGGCGGATTGGTGAAAACCGTTCACCAGGAACACCCCAATTTTCACTATCAGATTATCAATATCACTCAATCAGAGGGTGCGGGAGCCGCTCTTCCAGCAATAGCTGATATATATCAGAGAGAGTGTGACGAAAAACGGGATATCCATTTTGAAGTGCGCTATGAAAACGGCAGACGTTTTACGAAAAGCTATAATAAAGCCGGCTCATTCGATTTAACCCAGCCGCTGAAACATCATGGGAATTATCTGATTACAGGAGGCCTGGGCGGTCTCGGTTATATACTGGCAAAACATCTGTCGGAAAAATGGAAAGCGAATCTCATATTGACAGGGCGCTCTGATTTAACTGAAGAGCAGAAAAAAAAGATCGAATATTTAAGAAGCTCAGGTTCAACAATTGAATACATCCGATCTGATGTTTCAAAACAAAGTGATGCTGAACGGATGTTTGCTTTTGCAAAAGAGCAGTTCGGCACCTTACATGGAGTATTTCACAGTGCCGGCGTACTCCGTGACTCTTTTATCTTAAGAAAGACAAAAGAAGAAATCGATCAAGTCACAAGTTCGAAAGTTTATGGCACGCTCTGGCTGGCGGAAGAAATCAAAAAAATGAAAGTTGAATTACTTGTCTTGTTTTCATCCACATCGGCAGTCTTCGGATCAGCCGGCCAATGTGACTATGCTTTCGCCAATGCCTTTTTGGATCAGTATGCAGCAGTTATGACCGCAAAAGAGTCTGCCGAAAGGGTGGTGTCAGTCAATTGGCCGCTATGGACTTCCGGCGGGATGAATATTGACGATGAAGGAATATCCTACATGAAACAGGAACTCGGCCTTGACCCGTTAGATGACGGTGACGGAATACAGGCTCTGGAGAACAGCTTGTGTCAATCATCTGAACAGCTGATTGCCCTGAAAGGCCGAAAAGAAAAGATTGAGGATGTGCTGAAGCGTGCCGGCACAATCAGCTTACATTCAGACCGGCAGGAAGATGCCGATTTGCAAAGCGATGAATTAAGACAAAATATCATCAGCTATCTAAAAAATATAATGTCAGAGGAATTGAAATTACCGGCCTCACTCATAGATGAAAAACAATACCTGGAGAAATACGGCATTGATTCAGTGATGATCATGCGTCTGACCAAAAAGCTGGAGCAAAGTATCGGCAGATTGTCGAAAACATTATTTTTTGAATATCATTCCATATCGCAGTTAGCCGAATATTTCCTGAGTCATCACAGCGAACGAATGATGAAACTGCTGAACCCGGCCGGCAAATCTGAACTTGTTTCATATCAAAAAAAGCAAAAAAGAAAACCAGTGGAAACAAAAGCGCCGGCACGCTCTGAAGGAGAAGGTTCAAAAGAGCACATTGCGGCCGATCCCCTTTCTGCTGATATAGCCATTATCGGTGTCAGCGGCAGATACCCGGGTGCGGAAAACATCAGGGAGTTCCAGAATGTGCTGATGAATGGACGGGATTGCGTAAGCGAAATTCCTGATGACCGGAAGGAAATGCTCGAGGGAAGCTGCTATAAGTGGGGAGGTTTTCTGAAAAATCCAGACCGGTTTGATCCTTTATTTTTCCGGATATCACCGAAAGAAGCTGCTTTTCTTGATCCTCAGGAACGTCTCTTTTTAGAGACAGTGTACAATACCATAGAGGATGCGGGTTATAAACCTTCAGATCTGACCCGCAAAAAGGTCGGAGTATTTGCAGGCGTCACATATGGAAGCTATCAATTTTTCGGCGTTGAAGAATCACTTAAAGGAAATGAACTGGCCGTCGGGTCTCCATTTTCTGCAATAGCAAACAGAATATCGTATTTCTTTAATTTTAAGGGGCCGAGTATGGCGGTGGATACAATGTGTTCATCCTCTCTTAACGCCATTCACTTAGCCTGTGAAAGTATACGAAGAGGAGAAAGCACACTTGCTGTTGCGGGCGGGGTCAATCTTACGCTTCATCCGAATAAATATACATTATTAAATCAAAGCCGCTTCTTTGCAAGTGATGGCCGATGCCGTACATTCGGCGAGGGCGGTGACGGTTATGTACCGGGAGAAGGAGTGGGCTCCGTACTTTTAAAGCCGGCGGCGGAAGCGGTAAGGGACGGAGATCATATTTATGCGCTGATTAAAGCGACAGCGGTCAATCACGGAGGGAGAACAAACGGTTTTACGGTTCCTAATCCAAATGGTCAGTCTGAACTGATACAGGACGCGCTTCAGAAAGCTTGTATTGACCCTCGTACAATTAGTTATATTGAAGCTCACGGAACGGGAACTTCTCTGGGAGACCCGATTGAGATCACCGGATTAACAAAAGCGTTTCGGGAATTTACGGAGCACACTCAATATTGTTCAATCGGTTCTGTCAAATCAAATATCGGTCATCTTGAGGCCGCAGCGGGAATTGCCGGTTTGACAAAGGTTCTTTTGCAAATGAAACTGAAAAAACTGTTTCCTTCCATACATGCAGAGACGTTGAATCCAAATATTGATTTTAAAGCATCTCCCTTTTATGTACAGCGGTCATTGCAAGACTGGAAGAAACCGAAACTGCAGGAAAACGGAAAAACAGTAACTGTTCCGAGAAGAGCGGGAATCAGCTCATTCGGAGCGGGAGGAACGAATGTTCATATCATTATAGAAGAATATGAAGAAACAAACGTCTCAACAGAACATGTTGAGAACGAACCGCATATTGTCCTGTTATCTGCCAAAGACAATGAACGTCTTCTTGAGTATGCCGAAAACATGAAAGATTTTATTCAGCGTTCACTAAGTCCTGAAGTAAAGGATAAACAGACTGATATGAAAGAAAAGGTGAATGAAGTACTCAAACCGTTTGTTTCGGAATTGCTTCATATCCATCCGGAAGAAATTAATATTTCTGATCACCTGAGTGAATTTGGCGTAGGGCCTTTGGAATTAAGCAGGATGGCGGATTTTATTAACGAAATGTTTCATATTGAACTCACGATGTATGAATTAACGGATTGCCCCTCTATTCAAGCGGTTACTGAATACTTACTGAAGGAATATGCCGGAGCGATAAGAGACATGTTCCCGAATGAAGTGATGGAAGGCGGCCAATCGGAAAGCGTCGTTTTACGGGATCTGGCATACACTACACAATCGGGCAGAGAAGCGATGGAGGCCAGAGCGGCGATTACCGGTACCTCTCTTAAAGAAATGAAAGATAAATTATCTCAGTTTTGCCGCGGTGACAAGCAAGTTCCAGGCGTATATGTTAATCAGCAATCAGATGCATTTGCTGAAAAAATGAAGGCGTTAACGGAAGGCAGAGCAGGCGAATTGTTTGTAAAGACCATTATTGAGAACGGTGAAGCGGAAAAGCTGGCTCAATTATGGGTTTGGGGGGCGGATATCGACTGGAAATCCGTTCATCAACATTTACAGCAGCCGGGTAAACGGATCTCAATTCCGACTTATCCGTTTGCAAAAGAACGTTATTGGGTTCCGTCCAGGACTGAGAGGACAGAGATCCCTCAGCATTCTTCTCAACATCACTTGCAAAAAAAATGGAGGGAGAATCCGTTTGTAAATCCATCCGAAACAAAAGAGTACGGACTGACAGTCGCATTTGTGAATCAAGACACAGAATCAATTGCCCGCACCATTTGTCCGGATATAGATCAGGAGAATCTGATTGTCATAAAACATCACTCTTCATTTATAAAACACTCTGATCAAATGTTTGAGTGTTCTTTATTAGATGAAAACCACGCATACGACGTTATCTGTGAGGTCTTTTCGGGCGGTGAGCGGCAGGTCGAAAATATATTTGATTTCTCAGATATCGGAAACCAGAGTGAAAATCAGAACGGCATCCCATATGGTAAATTCTTATTTATACAAGAAATAATTAAGCGGAGTAAAAAGGAAACACCATTATCCATTTTACAACTAACCAATGGCTTGCAGGTATTTAAAGCGGAAAAACCAAAGATGACGGGTGCAGAATCAGCTGCTTTTCTGAAAGCCCTTTCTGCGGAATACGGCTTTGTTCATGTGAAAACAATAGATATAGACAGCATGAAAGAAACGCATAAGCTTAAACAAATCTTTGAGATTGAAAGGGCGCAATGTACCGGGGAGAATGAAGTATGCTACCGCAGCGGCGTCAGGTATGTTCCGTATTTTGAAGAAGAAAGAATCCATACCGGCGGGCCGGTTTCATTTCCTGCGGATAAAGCCATCGTCATTACCGGCGGGACAGGGGGCATTGGCAGAGCAATAGCTGAAGATTTGGTGAAACGGGGAGTGAAAAAACTCGTGCTGACGGGTACGCGTCCATTACCTTTGCGAAGTGAATGGGATCATTTGCTGAAAGAGGGCAGACAGGACGAAAAGACAGTCAGCAATATAAAACTGTTTCAAAGTTTTGAAGAAAAAGGTGTCGACTATCTGTATTACAGCGGTTCTCTCACAAATGAAGAGAAGCTTCGATCATTCTTTCACCAAGTAAGCCTTGAATTTAAAGATATTAGCGGTGTCATACATTGTGCCGGACTGCACAGCGGCGGAAATCCGGCCTTTATTCATAAAAGAATGAGTGAATTTAAGACGGTGTACGGGCCGAAAGTCACTGGACTTCAGAATTTGGAGCGGATTTTTAATAATAGGCCGCTGGATTTCTTTATTCTGTTTTCATCAATTGCAGCACAGTCACCCAAACTGTCGAAAGGAATGACTGATTACGCGTCTGCAAATGCATATATGGACTATTTCGCGGCTTATCATTTTCAAAAGGGGAGAACGTATTTCACGTCCATCAATTGGCCGAGCTGGAAAGAAGTCGGAATGGGTACTGTGACGAGTCCTTTATATGATGAATTGGGATTGGACTCTCTATCCACGCGGGAAGGACTGGCGATTTTGTATCATGCACTGGAGAAAAAATCGGCCAATATCATTCCTATCGTGAAAAAAGGAACAGTGTTTCATGCAGACAGTCTCCTGAACATCAATAAAACCGGCAAGACTTCATTTCCGGTCCGAAGACAGGAGACTCCCGGCACTTTTGATCATTCAGAAGGGCTTGTCAGTGAACTTTCTGCCGTATTTGCCGAGGAATTGAGCATACCCCTTGAAAAGCTTAACCCAAATACGGATTTTCAGGAATACGGTGTGGATTCTATACTTCTTGTCAGCATTATACATCGTATAGAAGCAATGATTCAGAAAAAAATCGACCCTACTGTGCTTCTTGAACACAACACGATTCATGGTCTTGCGGAATATATCGGTAAGACGGCGCCGCCGTTGAAAAAACAAATCGAACAGACTGATTCTCAAAGCAGCAATCAGCATGATATGCAGTCTGTGACGAGCCGAAATACAGAACCGCAGACGGCTTCCACTGCAAAGATAGCTGTTATCGGAATCGGATGTAAGTTTCCGGGCGCGGCTGATAAAGAGGAATTTTGGGACAATCTGAGAAAAGGGAAGAATCATATTAAAGAAGTACCTGATTCCCGGTGGAATATAGAAGAAAATTACTCTCCGGTGCAGCAAAAGGGAAAAAGCATCAGCAAATGGGGAGGATTTATTAATGGAATCGGCAGCTTCGATCCGGAGTATTTCCGTATGGAAGAGGAGAAAGCCATCCAAACGGATCCGCTGATAAGACATTTCTTAGAAACGAGTGTACAGACTGTACGTGATGCCGGTTATGAAGAAACAGAATTATCGGGAAAAAAAGTCGGCGTATTTGTCGGTTCCAGAATGGGCGGCTACGGTCACAAACTGCCGAAAGAAAGCAGCAGCCACATCGTCGGGCTTAGTCAAAACTTTATTGCTTCACATGTGTCGCATTTCTTTAATTTTCACGGTCCAAGCATGGTATCTGATACCGCTTGTTCTTCTTCATTAGTCAGCATTCATTTAGCCTGCCAAAGCATAAAAAACGGTGATTCAGAAATGGCGCTGGCAGGAGGGGCGGATCTGCTTTTGGATGAAATTCCTTACCTGATGTTAACAGAAGGAGGAGCTCTTTCGCCGGACGGTCAGTGTTTTACTTTTGATGAAAGGGCAAACGGCTTTGTACCCGGAGAGGGTTTTGGCGCTGTTCTGTTAAAACCGCTGGAGAAAGCAAAAGCTGACGGAGATCGGATATACGGTATCATTGAAGCATCAGCTATTAATAACGACGGTGCGACAATGGGAATTACGACTCCGAATCCTAAGCTTCAAGAGCAGGTTATTCAAGATGCATTTGAAAAAGCCGATATCACTCCCGGATCAGTCAGCTACGTCGAAACTCACGGCACAGGCACGATGATTGGAGATCCGATTGAGCTTCAGGCTCTGACAAAAGTATTCCGAAGAGACACAAACAAAACGCAATTTTGCGGAGTAGGAAGTGTAAAAACCAATATCGGACACTTATTAAGCGCCGCCGGAGCGGCAAGTTTCATTAAAGTGATTTTATCAATATGGCATAAGGAAATTCCGCCTACATTGAATTGTGAAACGCCAAATCCCCGCTTTGAATTTGAAAAGTCGCCTTTTTATCCGAATACAGAACTGAGAAGCTGGAAGGATGGAAAACGGAGGGCGGGCATCAGCGCTTTCGGTTTCGGCGGAACAAACGCCCACCTTTTGGTAAGCGGCCTGGATGATTCATATCATTCCGTCAGAACTCCGCTGCCGCCTGCCGAGTTTGTCAGAAAAGAGTACTGGCCGGATTCAAATCGAAAAAAACAAATCAAACAGAATAAAAAACGGCTTCTTGAAATTATTGATGAAACAGAGTAGCACCTGCTCTGTTTCTTTACTTTGTAAAAGAAGAAAGGTTGTCGAGTTGCATGAGGTTCAGCGTATTAGTCAAACATGACGATTATATTGTTTCAGACCATGTCCTTCATCAAGTGCGTACGATACCCGGCGTAACGTATCTGGATTTAATAACACGATTTTTAGCTGAGAAAGGGATATCACCCCGAAGTTTTGAAATCAAACATGTTTTATTCCGTGAACCTGTTGCGACGTCAGTCCATTTTGATAAAAAAGTCACCTTCCAGTTTACGGAACAAGAAAACGGCTGGCTTGTTGAAACAACAAGCAGGAAATGGGTCGCTGAAAAGGCGGAAGGTGAAGCGTCAGTCAACTTGCAGGCGGAAATCATAAGAAAAAATGCGATAGACGAAAAGACAATTTCAATCGAAGCATTAAAGAAAGGGGCCGTCCGGACTTCGAATGCTGAAGCCGCCTATCGTAATTTGCGCAGGGGCGGCCTGATTCATAAAGATTTTATGAAATTGGAAGGTACGGTATATGAAGGTGAAAATTATATTCTGGGAGAGGTCAGTTTAAGCGGACTTTCAAAAGAATATACAGATGACTTTTACATGCACCCCGCATTTTTGGATGGATCTCTCAGCCTGTTGGGAGTCCTTACATCAGACTTGCCGGATGAAGGAACAAATGCGTTTATCCCTATATATATTGAGACATTCCGGGCATTGCATAAAACAACCGGGTCTTGTTTTGTGTATATTGATAAAAACAGTATAACGCAGCCGCCTTCTAAAGACATTTTATATGCGGACATAGAAGTATACAGGCCTGATGGAGAGCTTGCTTTTTATTATGAGCGATTCGGTGTGAAAAGAGTCAGAAATGAAAAATCAATACAAAGGCTGGAGCATTCCCAAAAAGCTAAAGAGGTCGGCAGCGTAACGAACAATAAAGAAATGATCAGAAATAATTTAATCCAAGAGATAGCCGGCATGATTGAAAAGCCTGCTGAAACGGTGAAGAATGATATTTCCTTTTACGAGATGGGCTTGGATTCTAAACAATTATTAGACTTATCCAAAAAAATAGAACTGTTGTTAGGTTCAAAGCTGTACCCGACTTTATTATTTGATTACTCCACAATCGGTGAATTGACGGAATATCTGCAGGAGAAATACGGAGCTCGCGTTACAGACTCTATCTCTGATACAGTTCAGCACCAAGACAGTCAAAAAACATTAACAGACGAGCTGTCATCCATTATTGGAGATGTGACAAACACGCCGCCAAATAAAGCGGACAAACATCAATCTTTTTACGAACTGGGTCTTGACTCAAAACAGCTGCTTCATATATCGAAAATGCTCGAGGAAAGATTAGATACACAACTGTATCCGACATTGCTTTTTGATTATAACAATATTCATGATTTAGCAGCTTATTTAGAAGAAAAATATGATGTGCGTAATACGCCGGCCGCAGCTTTTAAAGAAAAAACGCAAACGAAAGAGCCGTCTGAAAAGCCGATGCTTGAATCTTTATATTTACAAAAAGAATGGATAGAATCGCCATTAAAGTCCGGAGAAGTGCCTAAGGAAAATACATTGATTTTCGATTTCGGCAGTTCATTGAGTGATGAAATCCGAAAGTACATCGGCAGTGAAAATGTTATTTATGCGGAAGCCGCCGCTGAATATGAAATGGTAAATGAAAAGCATTATAAATTTAATCCGGAGCAGTCTGCTCATTACACCAGACTGTTAGATGATATGAAAAAGTCCGGAGCGTTTCCGGCGTCAATCATTCATTACCTGTCAAAACAAGCTTATACTGAGGCAGCGTTAGATTTGACTCACAGCTTTTATTCAATCCTTTATTTAAGCAAAGCGTTGATCCGTCAAAAAATAAAAGATAACATCAACCTTTTGTACGTACATGACAAGGATCAATATACAAATCCGATTTACGCCGCGATTGGAGGCTTTTTTAAAACGCTTAATGCGGAGCAGCCGAATATAAAGTGTAAAACGGTTGAGATTTCTTCAAGACAAACCATTGAAAAAGCATCTTTGCTTCTCAATGAATTAAGTGCCGGACATCATGAGGCTGTGAAATATGACGGCGATCAAAAAAGGCGGGTGACAGCATACAAAGATGCTTCGCTGCAACCAGGGCAAAAGGCCGCAAAGTTTGTAAAAAACGGAGTGTATCTCATAATCGGAGGGTTAAGCGGCATCGGCTGGATTATTTCAGCGTTTATTTATGCAAATCACGGAGCCAGCGTTATCATTGCCGGACGATCGAAAATGACAGCAGAAATGGAAGAAAAATTAGACAGCATCCGATATGACGGGGCAAACATTTCTTACATCCAGGCTGACATGTCAGATAAACAGCAGGTCATCAATTTAGCGGAAAAAATTCATGCTGATTATTCCGAAATCAACGGGGTCATTTACAGTGCAGGCGTGTTAAAAGACTCTTTCATTATGAATAAAACAGACGCGGAAGCTCAGGCGGTGCTGCAATCAAAGGTCAATGGTGTGATTCATTTGGATGAAGCGCTCAGAAATATGCCTTTAGACTTTTTTGTTTTGTTTTCTTCCATCTCTTCAGAAATCGGAAGTCTGGGTCAAGCCGATTACGCCTACGCCAATCGTTTTCTGGAGCATTTTGCCGAGTGGAGGGAATGTATGAGAAAGGAGGGGGGGAGATCAGGAAAAACCATCGCTGTAAATTGGCCTTTCTGGAAAGACGGAGGCATGTCAGTTGATGCCGGCATTCAAGACATTATGAAAACCGAGTACGGACTTCACCCATTAGAAAATACTGCCGGAATCAAAGCTTTTGAACACTCGCTTCTCGGCCAAGGCCACCAGCTGATCGTGTTATACGGAGAAAAAGAAAAAATACAAAATAATTTCAATCCGTTATCCGCCCGTTCAGCACCGCCTCTGGTAAGAGATTCAGCGATTGCAGCCGATTTTGATGCTTCGTCAATCGTTACGGAAGAAGAAGCTGAAAGTCCTTTCCGAATACTCGGCACAGCTTCCAATCGTCATCTAGACGATTATTTGCATTATTGGAGCAGACTGAAGAAAGGAGCCCTTCAGCACGATCAAAGCGATGCCGCAAAAAAACTCATCGCTTTTTACCAGACAGAAGAAACGGAAACCGTTCATTTTCTGGCTAACACAGAAAATGCCCGGCATATGGAAATATTGATGAGCGGTAAGGGTGAAACAATTTTACTGATTTGCGGTTTTGCTACCACTGCTTACATGTGGAAAGAACAAATGAAGGAGTGGGCAGACCAATTTAATGTAATTGTCATACACACACCGGGTTACGGGCTGAGTGAGGGGAGCGCCGATTTTACACTGAGCGGGCTGGCTCAGACTTTTATTGAAGTACTGAACGAGATAGGGGTTGCTTGGCCGATCCACATTGCGGCAGCTTCTTGGGGAGGCATGATAGGACAGAGGATAGCCTATGAATACCCTGAAAAAGTAAAAACACTCATTCTTTCCGGAAGTTACACCGAATACGAAGAAGACCCTGAAAGCAGTGTTGAGGAAAAACTGAAAAATGATTTTATAGCTATAGGAAAATCGCATGAATATGAAAGTTTATACAGGAATCAATTCTTAAATGCTTCTATTGAACGTTTTATGAAGATACATCAACAAGAAGGCTATTCTACGATCGGCTTTTTAAAAGACATTCATACAAGAACGCTTATCCTTACGGGTGAGAAGGAAAGCGTAGTTGATCAGAAAGAAACAAAAAGGCTGAAGAAACTGCTGAGCAATGCAGAATTAAAGAAAATTAAGGGAGCGGGGCATCTTCCGAACATCACACACCCGGAAGAATTTAATAAAGCGGTGTCAGAATTCATCAAGAAATCAGTAAGTAAGGGATGAAAACGATACATACAGTACAGGGGGAGAAAACAATGAAACAAACAATAAGCAATCCGGCATTTGATATGAAACAAATTAACGCTCTTAACAGCCATTATCAGACGATGATAGACAATGGAGATCTGCAATGTGCGAGTTATATGATATCAAGAGGAGGCGAGGTTTTTGCAGCTGAGTCGTTAGGGGAATTTACCGGCGGACAAAAAGAAAAGCAAACATTTCAGCTTGATACAATCAGAGAAATCGGTTCTTTGACAAAAGTGTTTACCGCTGTAGCCGTCATGCAGCTCGTCGAAAAAGGTCTGCTCGATTTGAAAATGCCGGTCAAGCTCATTTTGCCTGCATTTGATAAACCGGGTTTCGGAGACATTAAAATTTTACACCTTTTGACTCATACGGCGGGATTAAGTTTTGAGCTGGATATTCAAAAGGCTGAAGGCATTGACTTAACGAATGAGGAAGAATGGATAAACTATCTGGTCAGTACGCCTTTAGAGTACGGAGTGGATGAAGCATGGAACTATTCCAGAACCGGCTTTGTCATACTTGGCATCATTATTTCCAAAGTAACAGGCGTGTCCTACGAACAGTATGTAACAAAGCATATTATTGAAGCGCTCGGATTAGAAAGAACGTTTTTTTATGTGCCTGATGCGTTAAAAGAAGAAGTTTGTGTGATCAATGAGCACGAGTGCGTACAGCTGGAAAAAAGTCATCACCCGCATTTTCCGAATAAAGCGACAAGCGGTCTGTACTCTTCTTTGGAAGATATTTGGAAGTTGGCTGAAATGTTTAGAAATAAAGGCAGATTGAAAGATAAGAAGCTGCTTGGAAGAAAAACAGTCGAGGCCATGCTGAGAAATCAAATAAAGCCCGGTCTTCCTTTTTACTTCTTCGGAGCGCCCAGAGAGGAGGGCGGCTTTGGTTTAGGCATTAATTTGTGGCCGGCCGGTGACCATTATTTCATGACAGAAGGCACCTTCTCACATCTTGGAATGGGTTGGTGCGGCATGTTTTCTGATCCAGCCGAAGATTTTACGTATGTATTTTTCACTCCGATTTCCGAGTTTCATCCTCATGCCGTGCTGACGCCGCTGAATATCGTGTGGGCGGGTATTGAATAATTAGACAAAAGCATCGTCCCGCCTGTTCGGCAGGCGGGACGATTGCTAACTGCCCGTTTTTATCCCGCGGCACCTTCTCAAAGCCTGCCCTCGAAGTTAAATAACTTAATTTACTCTTTGTAATTTTTTTTAATTATAGTACAGTAGAGCGTTTTTGTAATACAGTTTAAAGTCTTTTATAGTACAGTTTGGCGCAGTATGATCTTAAGTTTTATAAGCGGTTTCAAAATAAGGTTATAAATAATTGACGGCTTTGTTTAATTACTGTAAACTATGGTTGTTGATCATATTGTACTAATAAAAAATCTTTTTTTATTAGTACAGTTTAAACGTCATTATCTTTGCTTAAGCGCTATGTGAATTTCTGAATGATTAATTTTAGAATTGCAGAGCATGATAAGACTGTTTTTAATACGGATGGCTAAACGGTATCCTAACCCTGTTAAATCAAAAGAAGAGGTGGTTTAAAAAATGGCTGCAAAGACAAAAACTTCAATTGTTGATAGCAAAAAACAATTTGATGCTATTAATAAGCAGTTTGAAACGTTCCAAATTTTAAATGCTGAAGGAGAAGTCGTAAATAAAGACGCAATGCCTGATCTTTCAGATGATCAGTTAAAGGAATTAATGAGAAGAATGGTGTATATCCGCATTTTAGACCAGCGTTCAATTTCTCTTTCCCGTCAAGGACGTTTAGGTTTCTATGCACCGACAGCGGGCCAGGAAGCTTCTCAAATTGCATCACACTTCGCGCTTGAACAGGACGACTTTATCCTTCCGGGTTATCGTGACGTTCCTCAGCTGATTTGGCACGGGCTTCCTTTACATCAGGCATTCCTGTTCTCAAGAGGCCATTTTAAAGGTAATCAGATGCCTGAGGGAGTAAACGCTTTATCACCTCAAATTATTATTGGTGCTCAAATTATTCAAACCGCAGGTGTAGCTTTAGGGCTTAAAAAGCGCGGTAAAAAAGCGGTAGCTATTACTTACACTGGTGACGGCGGAGCTTCTCAAGGTGACTTCTATGAAGGAATGAACTTTGCCGGAGCATTTAAAGCGCCGGCGATCTTCGTTGTTCAGAATAACCGCTATGCGATTTCAACTCCTGTAGAAAAGCAATCATCCGCACAGACAATTGCCCAAAAAGCAGTTGCCGTCGGTATTACAGGTGTTCAAGTAGACGGAATGGACGCACTAGCCGTTTACGCTGCAACCGCAGAAGCACGCCAGCGCGCAATTAACGGTGAAGGTCCGACTCTGATTGAAACTCTTACATTCCGTTACGGACCTCATACAATGTCCGGTGACGATCCGACTAAATACCGTACGAAAGAAATAGAAAATGAATGGGAGCAAAAAGACCCGCTCGTACGTTTCCGCAAGTTCTTGGAAAACAAAGGACTATGGTCTGAAGAAGAAGAGAACAAAGTGATTGAACAGGCCAAAGAAGAAATCAAACAAGCTATCAAAAAGGCTGACGGCGAATCAAAACCGAAAGTAACAGAGCTGATTGAGAATATGTTTGAAGAGCCGACGTTCAACTTGAAAGAACAACTTGAAATTTACAAAGCGAAGGAGTCGAAGTAAGCCATGGCGCAAATGACAATGATTCAAGCGATCACTGATGCGTTACGCACAGAACTGAAAAACAATGAAAACGTTCTGCTTTTCGGGGAAGATGTAGGCGTTGCCGGAGGCGTATTCCGTGCAACTGAAGGCCTTCAAAAAGAATTCGGTGAGGACCGCGTATTTGACACGCCGCTTGCTGAATCCGGTATCGGCGGTCTCGCTCTCGGTTTAGGCCTGCAAGATTACCGTCCTGTTATGGAAATCCAGTTCTTCGGATTCGTATATGAAGTAATGGATTCAATCTCAGGACAAATGGCTCGTCTCCGCTACCGTTCCGGCGGACGCTGGACTTCTCCGGTGACAATCCGTTCTCCATTCGGCGGAGGGGTTCATACACCTGAACTTCACGCTGACAGTTTGGAAGGCCTTATCGCTCAGCAGCCAGGTATTAAAGTTGTTATCCCTTCCACTCCTTACGATGCAAAAGGACTGCTGATTGCCTCTATCAGAGACAATGATCCGGTTGTTTTCTTAGAGCATATGAAACTTTACCGTTCTTTCCGTCAGGAAGTTCCTGAAGAGGAATACACAATCGAGCTTGGCAAAGCTGATGTGAAACGCGAAGGTACTGACCTTTCTATCATCACATACGGCGCGATGGTTCATGAGTCGCTTAAGGCTGCTGAAGAGCTTGAAAAAGAAGGCGTTTCTGCTGAAGTTATCGACCTTCGCACTGTAAGTCCGCTTGATATTGATACGATTATTGCTTCTGTTGAAAAAACAGGCCGCGCAATTGTCGTGCAGGAAGCTCAAAAACAAGCCGGCATCGCTGCCAACGTTGTAGCTGAAATCAATGACCGCGCGATTCTGAGCCTGGAAGCTCCGGTTCTGCGTGTTGCGGCGCCTGATACAGTATTTCCTTTCTCGCTTGCTGAGAGCGTATGGCTTCCAAACCATAAAGACGTTCTTGAAACTGCGAAAAAAGTTCTTGAATTTTAATCAGGCATCTTAAAAGACGGTAAAGAGAGTCCTTTTCTCTTATGATGAAGGAGTCTGTTTACTAGGTTCAATGCTTGCGTATGCATAACTAAAATTTGCTTAATCAACTAGGAGGTCGAAAACTGTGGCATTTGAATTTAAACTTCCGGATATCGGGGAAGGTATCCACGAAGGCGAAATCGTAAAATGGTTTGTGAAGCCGAACGACGAGGTAGAAGAAGACGATGTTCTGGCTGAAGTGCAAAATGATAAAGCAGTGGTAGAAATTCCTTCACCTGTTAAAGGAAAAGTATTAGAATTAAAAGTTGAAGAGGGAACAGTTGCAACTGTTGGACAAACGATTATTACGTTTGACGCACCTGGTTACGAAGATCTTCAATTTAAAGGAAGCCATGATTCAGGAGAGGCGAAAACTGAGGCTCAAGTTCAGTCGTCTGCTGAAGCAGGGCAGGATATCTCTAAAGAAGAGACTCCTAAAGAGCCTGCAAAAGAAACCGGCGCAGGACAGCAGGACCAAGCGGAAGCTGATCCGAACAAACGCGTGATCGCGATGCCTTCCGTACGCAAATATGCCCGTGAAAAAGGCGTGGATATCCGTAAAGTAACAGGTTCAGGCAATAACGGACGTGTTGTAAAAGAAGATATCGACAGCTTTGCAAATGGAGGAGCGGCTCAAGAAGCGGCACCGCAAGAAACAGCTGCACCTCAGGAAACAGCTAAACCTGCAGCGGCTCAGGCTCCTGAAGGCGAATTCCCTGAAACACGCGAAAAAATGAGCGGTATCCGTAAAGCGATTGCGAAAGCAATGGTGAACTCTAAGCATACTGCACCGCACGTAACTCTTATGGATGAAGTTGACGTAACAAATCTTGTTGCTCACCGCAAACAGTTCAAACAAGTTGCTGCTGATCAAGGCATCAAGCTGACTTATCTGCCTTACGTCGTCAAAGCATTAACATCCGCTTTGAAAAAATTCCCTGTTTTAAACACATCGATTGATGATAAAACAGATGAAGTGATCCAAAAACATTACTTCAACATCGGAATTGCAGCGGATACCGAAAAAGGCCTGCTTGTGCCGGTAGTGAAAAATGCCGACCGTAAAGCCGTTTTCGAAATCTCTGATGAAATCAACAGCCTTGCTACAAAAGCGCGTGAAGGCAAGCTTGCACCTGCGGAAATGAAAGGCGCTTCTTGCACGATCACAAATATCGGTTCTGCCGGAGGCCAATGGTTCACACCGGTTATCAACCACCCAGAGGTTGCGATTCTCGGTATCGGCCGTATTGCTGAAAAAGCGATCGTCCGTGACGGTGAAATTGTAGCTGCTCCTGTCTTAGCTCTTTCTCTCAGCTTTGACCACCGTATGATTGACGGAGCAACTGCACAAAATGCGTTAAACCACATCAAGCGTTTACTGAACGATCCACAACTTATTTTAATGGAGGCGTAATGTTATGGTAGTAGGAGATTTCCCTATTGAAACAGATACTCTTGTGATTGGTGCGGGACCCGGCGGCTATGTAGCTGCCATCCGCGCTGCTCAGCTTGGACAAAAAGTAACAGTCGTTGAAAAAGCAACTCTTGGAGGCGTTTGTCTGAACGTCGGCTGTATTCCTTCAAAAGCGCTCATCAATGCAGGCCATCGTTACGAGAATGCAAAACATTCAGATGACATGGGAATCACTGCTGAGAACGTAACGGTTGACTTTACAAAAGTCCAAGAATGGAAAGCTTCTGTTGTAAATAAGCTTACCGGCGGTGTTGCAGGTCTTTTAAAAGGAAATAAAGTGGACGTTGTAAACGGGGAAGCTTATTTCGTAGACAGCAACTCTGTCCGCGTAATGGATGAGAACTCTGCGCAAACATACACATTTAAAAACGCGATCATTGCTACCGGTTCTCGTCCTATCGAATTGCCAAACTTCAAATATAGCGAACGCGTTCTGAACTCTACAGGCGCACTGGCGCTTAAAGAAATTCCGAAAAAGCTCGTTGTTATCGGCGGCGGGTATATCGGTACTGAGCTTGGAACAGCGTATGCGAACTTCGGAACTGAATTGGTTATTTTAGAAGGCGGAGATGAAATTCTTCCTGGCTTCGAAAAACAAATGAGTTCTCTCGTTACCCGCAGACTGAAGAAAAAAGGCAACGTTGAAATCCATACAAGCGCCATGGCTAAAGGCGTTGAGGAAAGACCTGACGGCGTAACAGTTACATTCGAAGTAAAAGGCGAAGAAAAAACGGTTGATGCTGATTACGTATTAATCACTGTCGGACGCCGTCCGAACACTGATGAGCTCGGCCTTGAGCAAGTTGGTATCGAAATGACTGACCGCGGTGTCATTAAAACAGACAAGCAGTGCCGCACAAACGTACCGAACATTTACGCAATCGGTGACATCATTGACGGACCTCCTTTGGCTCACAAAGCGTCTTACGAAGGTAAAATCGCTGCGGAAGCTATTTCAGGAGAGCCGGCTGAAATCGATTACCTCGGTATTCCGGCGGTTGTATTCTCTGAGCCTGAACTGGCTTCTGTCGGTTACACTGAAGCACAGGCGAAAGAAGAAGGCATTGAAGTCGTTGCAGCTAAGTTCCCGTTTGCAGCAAACGGACGTGCGCTGTCTCTTAACGAAACTGACGGCTTCATGAAGCTGATCACCCGTAAAGAAGACGGTCTTGTAATCGGTGCGCAAATTGCCGGCGCAAGCGCTTCTGACATGATTTCTGAATTGAGCCTGGCGATCGAAGGCGGAATGACTGCTGAAGATATCGCAATGACAATTCACGCTCACCCGACATTGGGCGAAATCACTATGGAAGCTGCCGAAGTAGCAATCGGAAGCCCGATCCACATCGTAAAATAATGATGTAACAAAGAAACAGCCCCCGTTTATAAAAGCGGGGGCTGTTTTTATTGTGCAAGCACATGCTGCATAGGTTTGATGATATCCTCTTTTTTCTTTACGGATCCCTCAATCTTCATGACCACATGCCGATGATTGATCACCATCAGCGCAGGGAACGTGTTGATTTCCTCTTCCCATCCCTTTCTGTTGTCATAAACCTTCATTTGATCGACATGATGGGGATATTTCTTTTCTAAATCAAGAATCGCATCGTAATAAGGAACTTCTTTATCTATATGATTTTCATCGGAAAAAAACAAGATTTGAGTGTGATGAATGCTGTCGATCCGGTTATTTTTGAATGGAATGACAGTAGAAACCGAACAGCTTGACAGAACGAACAGCATCAAAAAAAAGGGAATCACCGTACGGTAGCGCATCTATCTTACTCCTCTGTTTTATATAATATATTGGTTCATCCATTTATAAGGACTATATCAAGTGTATCACGAGAGGTGAAAAACCTAAGGCTTGTTACTGAATTGTTATATAATTGAAACCGTTTTTAATGAAGAAATAATACGTGTGACAACTTGCACAGCCGATGTGTAAAAAAGGCACATTGTTTTTCGTGAGAGCGCTGTTTTTTCGTTATACTGGGGGCAAAACCATATCAGGAGGGATTGCATGTATAAAGCCATTGCAGCCGTCATATGTATGTGCTTACTCGCCGGCTGCCAATCAAATGAAAAGCTGCAAACAAACAAACCCCATTCTCAAGCCGCGGCCAATCATGCCAAACGGGAAAACCATCATACAAAAGAGAAAAAACAGAAGGCGGAGCCCCGTTACTATATCAATCCGAAAACCTTTTCTGTGGAAAAAATGGATGAACAGAAAGAGAAAAAACCGATCGCATTGGTAACGATCGATGACGCGCCTGATCAGCATGCCGCTGAGATTGCGGACAAACTGCATGATCTCAATGCGTCAGCGATCTTTTTTGTAAACGGACATTTTTTGAAAAAAGATGAAAATAAGAAAGCGCTTAAGCATATTCATGAGTTAGGTTTTATGATCGGAAATCATACAATGACTCATCAAAACTTAAAAGATCTTTCCGAACAAAAACAACGGGAAGAAATCATTGGCGTCAATAAAGCGGTTGAAAAGGTAATAGGAGAGAAACCCGCATTTTTCAGGGCGCCTTTCGGAAGCAATACGGACTACAGTGACAGACTTATAAAAAAAGAAGGTATGGTGAAAATGAACTGGACCTTCGGGTATGATTGGGATCAGAAATATCAATCCAAAAAAGCGCTTACCGATATCACACTGAGCAGTCCTTACCTGCGGGACGGCGCCAACATATTGATGCATGACCGGAAATGGACGGCTGAAGCCATGCCGGACATTGTAAAAGGATTGCGTCATAAAGGATATACCGTGATTGACCCTCGAGCTATAAAAAGACCGTAAAAAATAAATGTGTTATACAATTTATCAGTTGACATATTAAATGTGACATAATAATATAATAACAACAAGTAAAAATTAAGCGTTTTCAAATTCTGAGAAATGGGGAATGACAGATGGGTACAATTGTTTGCCAAGACTGTAACGAAGCGATTCATTACTTTGAGGATGAGAAGGTCACGACGTTATACGGAACATGCTGCGGACAATGCCAGTGTCATCTTGAAGAAGAGTAAAAAGCGTAAAAAAGGCCCGAAACGATTTCGTTTCGGGCTTCTTTATGTTTATTGGATGGCTTTTTGCTCTTTGATGACTCTGATCATTTCAAGCGTGGCATCTTCGGGACCCTGCACAGGAAGGCCGGCGTCCAAGTTTTTAAAAATGTAGCTGATATTTTCTTCAGTAATGATCTCACCCGGAATAAAGATCGGAATTCCCGGCGGGTACACCATGACAAACTCTGCAATGATCCGTCCCGCGGATTCTGTTATCGGAATGACTTCCGTATTTGCGTAAAACGCGTCTCTTGGCGTCATCGCTAACAGAGGAATCTCAGGAAGCAGAACTTCCGTTTGCTGATGAGCATAGTCATTTGCGGAAGCCTGCTTTGAAATGTCTGTAAGCGCGCTTACAAGACGGTCGGCATCTCCTGCTCTGTCTCCGGGTGTAAAAATACATAAAATATTATACAAATCGGACAGCTCGACTTCGATATTAAATGATTCGCGGAGCCATTTTTCAACGTCATGACCCGTCAGGCCGAGGTTTTTGACCGAAATGATTAATTTAGTCGGATCATAACTGAAGGCAGCTTTAGACCCTGTGATTTCTTCGCCGACACAGCGGATGCCTTCAATTTGATTGAGACGTTCCCGTGTCTGATCCGCCAGCAGAATCGTATCTTCAAGAAGATCGCGGCCTTCTGTAGCGAGGCGTTTTCTTGCGACATCCAGTGAAGCGAGAAGCAGATAGGATGTTGACGTTGTCGTCAGCATGCTTAAAATCGACTGTACTCTTTCTTTGGAAACAAGGCCTTCTCTCACATTTAAAATGGAGCTCTGCGTCAGGGAGCCTCCCAATTTGTGCACGCTTGTGGCTGCCATATCAGCGCCCGCCTGCATGGCGGACAGAGGAAGCTTATCATGAAAATGAATATGCACGCCGTGCGCTTCATCGACAAGAACAGGCACATCGAAAGAATGCGCGAGCTTTACAATGCTGCTCAAGTCAGCTGCCACACCGAAGTATGTCGGATTGATGACAAGCAGGCCTTTTGCGTCAGGGTGTTCCGTCAAAGCCCGCTCGGCGGACTCAAGCGTAATGCCGTGAGAAATTCCGAGCTCATCGTCAATTTCCGGGTGTATAAAAATCGGCACCGCTCCGGAAAATACAATGGCCGACATAATGGATTTATGAACATTTCTCGGAATGATGATTTTATCTCCGGGTCCGCATACGGCCATGACCATCGTCATAATGGCGCCGCTCGTCCCTTGTACGGAAAAGAAGGTATGGTCTGCGCCGAATGCTTCCGCGGCCAGGTCCTGGGCTTCTTTAATGATGCCCTTTGGCGCATGTAAATCATCCAGGGGTTCAATATTAATTAAATCTATGCTTAACGCGTTTTCTCCGATAAATTGTCTGAATTCCGGATCCATTCCCGCGCCTTTTTTATGGCCCGGAATGTGGAATTGGACAGGCTGTCTGTCCGCGTGCTTTTTCAGTCCGCTGTACAGGGGTGTTTCATGTTGCGGCAATTGTTTTCCCACCTTTATCATAATACCTACGGATTAGTTTGTATTACATTCAGTTTTATTACCCGTTTTTTAAACGTAAAACAAATGAATTATATTATGAACTTGAAAGAAAGTAAAGAACAATTTATGATCTATGGAAGATGCTTATTTTTGAGCATGATGATAAAGGAGTGAAGACATTTGGAATATCAATATCCGATGAATGAGGACTGGACGACAGAGGAGGCCGTGGATGTCATTGCTTTTTTTCAGCAGGTGGAAAACGCCTATGAAAAAGGAGCTGACCGAGACAGACTTCTGAATGCGTACCGCCGCTTTAAAGAAATCGTTCCCGGGAAAGCGGAAGAAAAGAAAATCTGCAGCCAATTTGAAGCTGACAGCACCTATTCCCCGTATCGGACTGTGAAACAGGCGAAACAATCAGATCAAGCGATTATCAAAATGTAGACAAAAGCGAGCCGGCAATCGGCCCGCTTTTTATGTTATGAGACTTTCTGAGTCAGTGTGTATAAAAAGGAAAGCTTCCTAAAAGCATCTTCAATGGTTTGCAGGAATTCATTGTTGTTCATGTTGATCACGTCTTCTTTTTGCAGCTGAATGCCGCATAAAAGCTCTGCTTTTTTCACTGTCTGCAGGCGTTCAAATAATGTTTTCAGCTGCTCCTGATCCATGTCGGACTGCTTGTACGCACCTGGCTTCGTATGATCCGGCGACCATACAAAATGACCGGGAATCTGTTTTGTGATTTCCTCCTGCTTCGCTTCCAGCAATCTGCCGTATTCCTCTTTTATCGGAGATTCATAAATGATGGCAAACCATACAAACATATGGGTGTCCCATAAACCGATCTGAAAGTGAGGGAGTTTCTTATAGCCGCGTTTGCTGTTGGCAAAGGCAACCCAGCTGTCAGCCGGCGGGTTGACAGAT
This sequence comes from Bacillus sp. SYZHCR11, assembly GCF_057196865.1. Taxonomy (NCBI): domain Bacteria; kingdom Bacillati; phylum Bacillota; class Bacilli; order Caryophanales; family Bacillaceae; genus Bacillus; species Bacillus sp. SYZHCR11. Next base: position 827,799 of record NZ_JBXUND010000001.1, on the reverse strand, counting down.
CTTCTCGCATGCTTGGCGACATGCGGGAACATTTCATCTCCTGTCAATGCTGACAATGTCGGTGCGAAATGCTCTCCTAACAAGGTCAGCTTCGGACGGACTTGTTCTTTTAACACCTCCATGCGCGGATCTAAACCTTCTATTGTAAATGTATCGAAGTCTTCTTTTGTAAAACGCATCTGAGTCATCTTTTTCCTCCTTAACGTAAGTATTCATATTTTACCACAGCCGCCGCCGGCCGCAAAAACATTGAGAACGTTTGAGCCGAGAGGAATGGTGGTAAAAAACGAATAGGTAAACACACAATTTTAAGAATGTTGTTACAGCCGAATATAAGTTTCCATACGATATAAGAAGTATCAATAATGAATTGGAAAAATGGGATGCTTTTTTAACAAATGATCTCTGGAAGGGGCGAAAGACAATGAGGCAAGTGGTGAAGGAAGGATTCAGGGAGGAAAAAAATAACCGTGTAGCTGTCTGGAGACTAGAGGTTGATTATGAATTGGCAACCCTGTACGAGGCCATGCAAAAAGAGAATGAAGATCAAATCGATCTCAGCAAAAGAAAACTGGAACGTCTCAGAAAAGAATGGATTCGGCTTAACGGATAAAGAATAGTAAAAACGAACCGCAGGAAATGGTTCGTTTTTACGTGAGAAGGCATTTTTTTCATTTTCCTTGCTTTTTCATCGCCTTTATCAGTATGCTATAGAATAAGCTATACATAGAAAAGAGGTACACGGTATGACAAATTGGACGGAAATTGATGATATCGCAAAACAATGGGTAAAAGAAGCCGGAACGAGAATCAGACAATCCATGCAGGAAAGCTTGACGATTGAAACAAAATCAAATCCGAATGATTTAGTCACAAATATTGATAAAGAGACGGAGCGCTTTTTCATTGACCGTATACAAGGAACTTTTCCCGGACACCGGATTCTCGGAGAAGAAGGGCAGGGGGATAAACTCCGCTCCCTTGACGGAATCGTCTGGATCATTGATCCGATTGACGGGACGATGAATTTTGTCCATCAAAAGCGGCATTTCGCGATCTCCATCGGCATCTTTGAAGACGGAAAAGGCAAAATCGGCTTAATTTATGATGTGATGCAGGACGAACTGTATCACGCATTCAGCGGAAAAGGGGCTTATCTGAATGATACGCCGCTTGCTCCTTTAAAAGAAGCTTCCATTGAAGAAGCCATTATTGCAATCAATGCCACATGGGTGACGGAAAACAGAAGGATTGACCCGAGTATTTTGGCGCCGCTCGTAAAACGGGTCAGAGGAACGCGTTCCTACGGTTCGGCGGCACTTGAGCTGGCCGGTGTTGCGGCCGGCCGCATTGACGCATACATTACGATGAGGCTCGCGCCGTGGGATTACGCTGCCGGCTGCGTGCTGCTGAACGAAGTCGGGGGCATTTACACGACCACAGACGGCGAACCGTTCACGTTTTTAGACAACCACAGCGTGCTTGCGGGCAATCCGGCTATACATAAAATTATCTTTGACGACTATTTACATGCTGACAGGTAGAGATTTTGAAGAAGAAGATCTCGGGTTTCTGGAGCAGCTGGCGGCATCACACCCGGTGTGGAAAAACGAAGAGTTCGGAACAAAAAATGCGGCGGAGTTTATGCTTGCATACTCCATGTACAATGGAACGTGGCTCGTATGGGAGATTGACGGCGCTCCTGCCGCCGTCAGTTTTCATTTGGAATGGGCGCCTTCAAACGGAAAACCGTGGCTCGGAACCGTGGCCGTCGCTCCGGAGGCAAAAGAGAAAGGAATCGGTCGCGCGGTCATTGAAGAGATTGCGGGCCGGCTGAGAGGAGAGCATAAAGCGATGTTTTCAGCCGTTCCCCTGGACAGGCAGGAATGGGTTTTGTTTTTAAGCCAATGCGGCTTTGAACAGCTTAAGCTTGAAAAAGACGATCGGGAAAAGACATATATGATCATGGTGAAGCCATTGTGAAATGTTCAGATATAAAAAAGAGACCGGATTTCTCCGGTCTCTTTTCTTGTTTACAAGCCGACCGCATTCCAGGCCGCTTCTACGCTTGCAGCGTCTTGAGAGCCGTAAAGGTCCCGCGCTGATTGAATCAAAGCTGCTTTTGCATCTTTAAAGCTTGATGACGGAGTGAGATATACCGTCAGTGCGCGATAGTAAATCTGCTCCGCTTTTTTCACTCCGATTTTTGTAATCGTGTTGTAAGCGGCTTTGTTCGGAATTCCGCTGTTTGTATGCACGCCGCCGTAGTCGCCGGCATCAGTGTTCGGAAGGTTTTGATAATTTTTGTAATGGTCGGGCTGTCCGTATTTTGTCGGATTGGATAAGCTGCGGAGAGCCGGCTGGCTGACCGTAATATCCTCACCGATATCCCAGTCCTCAGTATCGGTGAAGTACCCGAATACATCGGAGAAGGATTCGTTTAAAGCGCCCGGCTGATTTTCATAGTTCAGGTTGGCTGTTTCCTGTGTAACGCCGTGTGTCATTTCATGGGCCGTTACGTCCATTGAACCGGAAAGAGGCGAGAAGAATGAGCCGTCACCGTCACCGTAAATCATTTGGTCGCCGATCCAGGCCGCGTTATTGTATCTGCTGCCGTAATGAACGGAAGATACGATTTTGCCGCCTCTATTGTCGTAGCTGTTGCGTTTAAACGTCTGATAGAAATAATCATACACTTTGCCGAGATTGTAATGCGCATCAACCGCAGCGCGCTGAGAAGAAGTTGTGAACTGGTTTGTAGTGCTTGATACGAGCGTGCCCGGCAGGTTATATTGTCGGTTTTGCAGATCGTACGTAATAATTTGTGTTCCGGTAGGCTTCGAAAGATCACGCATTACATATTTGCCGTTTTCAGAAGAAATATTTAATGAGACCGTTTTTCCTTTAAGAGTCGTACCTGTTCCGGTTGCAGCGGCATGCTCCACTTTGTTTTGCTTTTTCAGGACTTTCCCTGTTTCCGCATCAACGGTTACTTCCCAGTTAGCTGGTTCCGGTTCGATGTAGCGGATGGTTACATCATAGGCGAGTCGGTATTTACCGTCTTTTGTGGCCGCTGCTTTCAGCTCGGCTTTGTTTTTGTTTGCAACGTTGCCGTTAGAGACGGCTTCAGGTGATTTGCCGATTGCTTTAAAAGCATGATCCAGCGCCTGATTTGCAGATAATTTTTTGCTGTTTGCCGTTTTGGCAGAAGCATCGTTGTTTAATTCACCGTTAATCGCATAGACATTGTTGGATTTATCGACGTGAATAATGACTTGCGAGTCTTTCACAGGCACACCGTTAACGACAGGCACATAACGGAAGTGCTTGTAGCCGAGATCATCGGTCGTGTGGTCAATCAGCTTCAGTCTCTCAGAAGGGTTGCCTTTGAAGACTTTGCCGTTTTGTTTCAAGTATTGCTTGATTGCTTTGTCACTGACTGAAGGCAATTCAGATTGCACCAAAGAATGCTTCGGCACAAAGTTCGTCAGGTTTTCTTTAAGCTGAGGATTCTCAGCGGCCTGAACACCCGGAAGACTGATGGTTAAACTCATAAAGGAAGCGGCGACAGCAACAGACAATTTCTTACCTAAACCCACAATAAATCCCCCTTTTTGAAAATAATGAAAACTTATATTGTTATAATAAACCAGCATTCTCTCATTCTGCAATATAAAACTAGACTTCGCTGATGAATTGATAGAATCGTCCCGTAAAGGCTTCAGGCGGGCAGCGTCAGGGGATAAGCCGAGAGGCACGTGTTGAATCAAACATGAGTCGAATGATGCGATTTATTCTGAAAAAAATGACAAATGAAGTCGGGAGAAATGATAGAGGAAAAATGTTCCGATCTGTAAAACTTTTTTTATAGCCGTTTGTCTAAACAGGTGAGGCCTTAATAAACGAAAAGGATTGTTTCAGATGTCAGAGATTTTCAGTCATTTTATTCAGCATTTCGACAGATATTTCAAGAGCTGTCTTACGAAGAGATTGCTGATGTTTTGGACTGGAGTCTTTCGAAGGTGAAGAGCACTCTGTACAGGGCGAGAATGCAGCTGAAACAGCACTTGGCGGAAAAAAGGAAGGACGGACAGATATGACTTGCTGTTTAGTGAGAGATTTACTCCCTTTATATATTGAAGGCGATTGTGAAACAGAAACGGAGCGGTTTATTTCCCGCCACCTTGAATCATGCGGTAAGTGCGAAAGTTTATATCATATGATGAAGGAGCCGCTTGACCTCGGCAGCCCCGAGATGAAGGAGCCCGCCTGTTATGCAGAAGAAGAAAGGCGGTTTAAGGAACGGTATTACGGGAAGCTGCTGATAAAAGCAGCCTGTTTGTTCGGCGCTGTTTTCTTTATCATGCTGATCTTTAAACTGCTGATTTAAAAAAACGCCCGGCTGCATGACATGACCGGGCGTTTTATCCGTTTACTCAGCCGGATGAAAGGCTGTATAAATGCCTTCAAGCAAGTCCTGAGGCAGTGAATTAAAGAATCCGGCACACAGCTTTGCTTCTTTTTTTCCTGCTCCTGCTTTTTCAGCAAGGTCCTGATCAAACGTATACACACCGTCTTCTTCAATCAGCGCAGATTGAAGGATATGAAGACTTTGGGAAAAAGCGGTGAACAGCTGATCAACGATAAGGGCCTCTTTTTCCGTAAATCCGAGCTCCACCGCTTTTTCTTTATTAAATGTATATTCGCCGTCCGTTTTCTCAATACATTGAGAAAGAACGGTTAAAAATTCGGTTGAACTGTCCCACAGCTTTTGAATGGTCTGTGCGGCTTCTTTATCTAATCCCAATTCAACCGCTTTTTCACCGTCAAAATAATAGACGCCGTCTTTTTCGTAAATCGATTGGCTGATGATGTCAATGAGTTTTGCCGTGTCTTCCGGTGTTTTCTCTGCGGAAGCCTGCAGGGCATGCGGTTCATTTGCCTGAATCGTTTTTGCGCCGGCAGAATCAAGCGGACTGAATGCAAGCAAGGCGGCTGAGGCGGTTGCAGCGGCAGTTACAGCGGTTTTCTTCAAAAAAGATGTTTTCATTTCATTCTCTCCTTGTCATGTGTATTTGCTTACAGTCACAAGTATAAAAAGACAATGATGGAATTGATATAGGAGGTATGGTATTTTCTGCATAACGATGCCGGACTATTTCAGACTGTATATTCTGAGGGAATCTGCTGATGTAACTAGAATGGGGGCCGTCATTCCCGGCTTCCTGACTAGACGGCGGGGGAGATAAGCCTTACATCTGGAGTCTGTTTTTGAGGAGGTAAAAAAGCCTGAATCTTTGATTCAGGCTTCATAAGATATTGTCTTTCCATGTTTACGGAATTTTGCAAAGGGTCATGCTTTTAATCAAGCAGTCCCTGTTCGCGCATTTTTTTCTTTACGGTGAAACCGCTTCCCATCATGGCGATAACGAGAACAATGCTTCCGATGATGCCCCATGCGCTTTTCTCAGCGATTGATACGCCGATCAGCATCATGCTGAAGACTGCTGCGAATGCAAATAATAATAAGAGCCAATTCAATTTTTTCATATTTCCATCCCCTTTAACGTCATACTTTCAGTTTACAGAAAAACGTAACGCTTTTAAAGAGGATGTGTGGTATAATATGAAAGTTATCTAATTTTTTTAGGAGATGAAAATGTGAAACTTCGAAACGATCTTCGCAACATCGCGATTATTGCCCACGTTGACCATGGGAAAACGACTTTGGTAGACCAATTGCTTCACCAAGCCGGAACATTCCGTGCCAACGAAAATATTGCCGAACGCGCAATGGATTCAAACGATCTTGAACGTGAACGCGGTATTACAATTCTTGCGAAAAATACTGCGATTAACTATAAAGATACACGCATTAATATTTTGGACACTCCGGGACACGCCGACTTCGGCGGAGAGGTAGAACGGATTATGAAAATGGTTGACGGCGTTCTGTTAGTCGTTGACGCATATGAAGGCTGCATGCCGCAAACCCGTTTCGTACTGAAAAAAGCCCTTGAGCAGAACTTAAATCCGGTTGTCGTCGTAAACAAAATCGACCGTGATTTCGCCCGCCCGGAAGAAGTCATTGATGAAGTGCTTGATTTGTTCATCGAGCTTGACGCAAACGAAGAACAGCTTGAGTTCCCTGTCGTCTACGCTTCTGCGATTAACGGAACGGCAAGTCTGGATCCGAAAAAGCAGGACGAAAACATGGAATCACTGTATGAAACGATTCTTGAACATGTCCCTGCCCCGGTAGATAACGCCGAAGAGCCTCTTCAATTCCAAGTGGCGCTGCTTGATTACAATGATTATGTCGGCCGTATCGGTATCGGACGCGTTTTCCGCGGCACGATGAAAGTGGGTCAGCAGGTTTCATTGATGAAACTTGACGGAACGGTTAAATCATTCCGTGTAACGAAAATCTTCGGTTTCCAAGGATTGAAACGCGTGGAAATTGAAGAAGCGAGAGCGGGAGACCTTGTTGCCGTTTCGGGCATGGAAGACATCAACGTCGGTGAAACGGTTTGTCCGGCTGACCACCATGAGCCGCTGCCGGTTCTGCGCATTGATGAGCCTACGCTTCAAATGACATTTGTCGTAAACAACAGCCCGTTTGCAGGCCGTGAAGGCAAATATGTCACAGCCCGCAAAATTGAAGAGCGTCTGAATGCGCAGCTTCAAACTGACGTCAGTCTTCGTGTCGAACCGACTGCATCACCAGACGCATGGGTTGTTTCAGGACGCGGTGAGCTTCACCTGTCCATTTTAATTGAAAACATGCGCCGTGAAGGCTATGAGCTTCAAGTGTCTAAACCTGAAGTTATCATTAAGGAAATTGACGGCGTCAGCTGCGAGCCTGTTGAGCGCGTGCAGATTGACGTGCCTGAAGAGCATACCGGTTCTGTTATGGAATCAATGGGTGCGAGAAAAGGCGAAATGCTTGATATGATTAATAACGGAAACGGCCAGGTCCGCCTGATCTTTACCGTACCTTCACGCGGACTCATCGGCTATTCTACTGAGTTTCTGTCACTGACACGCGGTTTCGGTATCCTGAACCACACGTTTGACAGCTATCAGCCGATGCAAAAAGGCCAAGTCGGAGGCCGACGTCAGGGTGTGCTCGTTTCCATGGAAAACGGAAAAGCGACATCTTACGGAATTCAAGGTATTGAAGACCGCGGCGTCATCTTCGTTGAGCCCGGAACAGAAGTGTATGAAGGCATGATTGTCGGCGAACATAACCGTGACAATGACCTTGTTGTCAATGTCAGCAAAATGAAACAGCAGACAAACGTACGTTCCGCTACGAAGGATCAAACGACTACGATTAAGAAAGCGCGCATTATGTCGCTTGAAGAATCACTCGAGTACTTAAACGAGGATGAATACTGCGAAGTAACGCCGGAATCCATCCGTTTAAGAAAGAAAATCCTGAATAAAAACGAACGTGAAAAAGCGGCGAAAAAGAAAAAAACAGCAGGAATGTCTTAATCACTTGCAGAATTTGAAAAGGTAGAACCCGAACGGAAAAGGGGAGGGGGATCTTTTTGAATGAAGTAAGTGAACGGCTGTCGTTCTTTGCGGCTCTTTACCAAGTGGATGAGCATCCGCTGGCGGGAATGTGGCTGTTATACGGAACGATCGTCGTGCTTTCGGTGATTGTATTTAAACTCGGCTTTGCCAAACGGCTGCCGGTTTTGAAGGCTGCGGCAGTTTATCTCTTTCTCGTGCTCGGCTGCACCGTGCTGACTTTTTTCGGTGTGTTTTTGCCGGTCGGAGAAGGGCTTGTTGTTGCCGCCTTGATTTTGATCATTTACAAAATCCGTCTGCACCAGTCCAAAAAAAGCCAGTCAGCTAAACCGCAATAAAAAAATGACCTTGCCTTCCGGCGGGTCATTTTTTATTCGGTTTATTTTTTCAGTTTATCTTTTTTCGCTTTTTGTCCAGGATGAAAGGAAAAGTGTCCGGTATTCAGCCGCGCCTCCGTTTTGATTTTGATTCGGTCATGGCATTCCCGGCACATATATGTATGAATCGGACGATTGCGGAGGCGTTTGGCTGTCAGTGTTTCATCATCAATTTGTTCGATTTTGTCGCAAATGGAACATTTTACTCTCATTGATTTTCACCTCTTTCACTATGACAAGCATTATATCATGGATGCCCCTCCTGCCAAAGGGAAAGAAAGCAGCGCCCTTCTTTTGGAGCGGGCGCTGCTTTTTACTGGCGGTTTTTCATATGATGATCCGATTGATCGTTCTGTTCGTTCTGCAGCTTGTTCTGGTCTCTTTGGTTCAGCTGATCATCATTCGATTGAGTCGGTGATTCTTTTTCATTGTCGGTCACATCATTCGGGACTTCCGGCATGACACGACCGACGATGGCGGCAAGTTCGTCCAAAATGCCTGAAACGGGGCGGCCGGCTTTAATGTCGCTGCCCATGCCTCTCAGACGGGAAACCGTATCAGGATCAGCCACGACAACGGCATTGGCGCCGTAAGGATCGTTTTTTAACGCCTGGGCAACCGTGTATTTAATGCTCTCCACCTTGCTTCTTTCTAAATTGTCATCCACATCGATTCCGACAACGGAGTATCTTCCGAGTACAACCGCGGTGGCATCTGAAATGCCGGGGATTTTTTCGGTTACCTCGACGAGATGCTTAGCGATGTCTGTCCGGCCGGGATTTTCAGCTGTCTCAGGAGCCGTATTTTTCACATGAATCGGTTTTGCATCACGCTGATCGGTTGATTCGTTCTGGATATTGCGGCCGCGGCCGTCCTGTACAGCAGTGCAGCCGGTCAGGATAAACAAGGCTTGTATGATAATGAAAAGAATTCGCACGTCAGATTCCCTCCTTGAATGCTTTCATTTATTTTATTGTTGAATTAACCTTCTATCTTTATTCACCAAATCATATATTTTAGCAGGCATCCCCGTTTTTCGCGGAAAGAGAAGCACACGATGGGCTTTGATCCTTATTTCAGGAGGCTGAGACTTGAGTAAAATTTATGTGTTAGATACGAATGTACTTTTGCAGGATCCTAACGCCATTTTTTCCTTTGAAGAAAACGAAGTTGTCATCCCCGCCGTCGTGCTGGAAGAGGTCGATTCAAAAAAGCGGTATATGGACGAGGTCGGGAGAAATGCGAGGCACGTATCTAAGCTGATAGACGGGCTCAGGGAGAAAGGAAGGCTGCACGAGAAAGTTCCGCTTGAAAGCGGAGGAACGCTCAGAATTGAACTGAACCACCGGTCATTTCATCAGCTCCAAGAAATTTTTATCGAAAAAACGAATGATAACCGCATTTTGGCGGTGGCAAAAAATTTAAGCCTTGAGGAGGAAACGAAAGAAAACGGCCGCCTCGTCATCCTGGTCAGCAAAGATGTGCTTGTCAGGGTAAAGGCGGATGCCATCGGGCTTTTGGCGGAGGACTTTTTAAACGACAGAGTCGTTGACCATGATGAAATATATAGCGGGTACAAAGATATATTTATGAATAAAGAGCGGTTTGCCTCGTTTTATAAAAACAAACAAATTCCAGTCAAGGAGCTTCAGCAGCATCAGGTTTATCCGAATCAATTTGTGCTGATGAAAGATGAATTAGGAGGATCTTCGTCTGCGGTCGGCATGGCGGATAAGAAAGGAGAGACCGTCAAAAGACTCGTTTTCGATGATGAGCACGTATGGGGGATCAGGCCGAAGAACGTCCAGCAGACAATGGCGCTCGAACTCCTGCTGAGGGAAGATATCCCGCTTGTCACCCTGATCGGAAAAGCGGGAACGGGAAAAACCTTGCTTGCTCTCGCGGCAGGGCTTCTGCAGACGGAGGATCTCGGTATTTATAAAAAGCTGATCGTCGCGCGTCCCATCGTCCCGGTGGGAAAGGATATCGGATATTTGCCGGGCGAAAAAGAGGAAAAGCTCAAGCCGTGGATGCAGCCGATCTTTGATAATCTTGAATTTTTATTCAATGCGAAAAAGCCGGGTGAACTTGAAGCGATTTTGGCAGGAATCGGATCGATTCAGGTGGAGGCGCTGACATACATTCGGGGAAGAAGCATTCCGGATCAGTTTATTATTATTGATGAGGCTCAGAATCTGACGAGGCACGAGGTCAAAACGCTTTTGACAAGGGTGGGAGAGGGCAGCAAAATTGTCCTGATGGGCGATCCGGAGCAAATAGATCACCCATACTTAGACAGTTTAAACAACGGACTTGCTTATGTTGTAGAGCGGTTTAAAGGACAAACCGTCTCCGGCAGCGTGAAGCTTGTGAAAGGTGAGAGATCCGGCCTTGCACAGCTTGCCGCCGATTTGTTATAAAACTTCGATTTCTGTGACGCCCATTATCGGTTTTTCAAAGTCTCCGTCCACGTAAAAATGGACCGGACCGCCGTCTTGAAGCGGTTTCCCCGCATCGCTGAAATGCGCGATTGCGTCCATCGCCTTTTCGAGCGGCACTTCGGTTCTTTCTGATTTTGAAATAAATGCGCACAGGACAGCGCTTTCTTTCGGCTCGGCATTTGCTAAAACAGCGCCGAGCTTCATGGCGAAGCTGCCGTTCATCAGTCTTTCTTTTTCATAACGTTTTTCGCTCTTTAAAGTCGGCGGCGAAATGCGCCCTTCTCTGATCACCCGTTCAGGATCAAGCGTATGCTCCTGGGTTTCTGCAGAGCCGTCCGGATGAACAGGCTGATTGTTTTCAAACGGAAATTTGCGGTCATCGAAAATCCAGACACTCGGATCAATTGTAATCGGGTATGTAACATTGCCTTTTACTTGAATAACGCTCATGTTGAAGCCCCCCTTTACTTAAAGTATAAAAGTTTTCGCATGAATTGTCACTTTGCGTCGCAAATTAGATGTATACAACGGCAGCGAAGTGAGGATGATCGACATGGTATGCCGGCATTACCAAGAGCTGGACGCATTAGTTCAGGAAGCGAAAAAAAGAACCGGAGAAGGCAAAGTGGCAGACTATATTCCGGCTCTGGCTGAATCTGAACAAAACAGCCTTTCGGTCACGATTTATCATGCGGAAAATACATGTCTGACGGCAGGAGACGCCGACCGGACATTTACGCTGCAGAGCATTTCGAAAGTGCTTTCTCTGGCGCTCGTACTGATGGATTACGGAAAGGAAAAGGTGTTCAGCTGCGTGGGTCAGGAGCCGACCGGCGACCCGTTTAATTCCATGATTAAGCTTGAAACAGTGAATCCGGGCAAGCCTTTAAATCCGATGATTAATGCGGGAGCTCTCATCGTTACGGGTTTAATTAAAGGGCATTCGCCGAAAGACCGCCTGGATTACCTGCTCGGATTCATCAGAAGACTTGCGAACAATCAGGACATTACATATTGCAGACATGTCGCGGAATCGGAATTCAAATCTTCCATGATTAATCGGGCCATGTGTTATTACATGAAGCAGTATGACATTTTTAAAGGCGATGTTGAAGAGGTCATGGATTTGTATACAAAACAGTGCGCGATTAAGATGAGCAGTCTGGATTTAGCCAAAATCGGCTGTGTATTCGCCCTTGACGGCAAGCATCCGGAAACCGGGGAGCAGGTCATTAAAAAAGATGTGGCGAGAATCTGCAAGACGTTTATGGTGACATGCGGCATGTACAATGCGAGCGGGGAATTCGCAATCAAGGTCGGCATTCCCGCTAAAAGCGGCGTTTCGGGAGGAATCATGGGCATTTCGCCGTACAACTTCGGAATCGGTATATTCGGCCCGGCGCTTGATGAAAAAGGCAACAGCATCGCGGGTGTGAAGCTTTTGGAAATCATGTCTGAGAAATACAGGCTGAGTATTTTTTGAAACATTTTTTATCATAACATCTGCTTAAATCCTCTTGCAATTTCATCTGATACCCTTTATGATAAATAGAAGAATTAGGTACTCGCCTGGGGAACGGAGGGATACTTTTGGCTTCAGAGATTATAGTTGACCATCAGCAGAAAGCATTCGAGCTGTTGAAGTTAGATGCTGAGAAGATTTTGAAGCTGATCCGAGTACAAATGGATAACTTAACGATGCCTCAATGTCCTCTGTATGAAGAGGTCTTGGATACTCAGATGTTCGGACTGTCGAGGGAAATCGATTTTGCTGTCCGCCTGGGATTAGTTGACGAAAACGACGGCAAAGAGCTGCTGGACAGACTTGAAAGAGAACTGTCTGCTTTGCATGACGCGTTTACAGGAAAATAAATGATCAAACTCAAACTATTCAACGGTTTGGGTTTTTTTATAACCGTAAACCGTTTTTTTGCATCTTCTTTTCGTAAGACGGTCTCTTAATCTGCATTTCATCCGAAAAACTATAAAGAAACTGCGTAAATTGTTTATGAATTATAGTAAAATATAATACGCAATAGGTATTAAACGTAAGCTTTAAGCAGGAAAGAGGATGTTATGTTTAAAAGAATGTTAAAATCTTACGATTATTCATTGATATGCGCTATCATTCTGCTGTGCAGTTTCGGATTGGTAATGGTATACAGCTCAAGCATGATTACCGCCGTTATGCGTTACGGCGTGAGCAGCGACTATTTCTTTAAACGGCAGCTGTTCGCCGTCATCGCGGGGTTTGTGCTGTTTATTATCGCGGCCGTTTTTCCGTACAAAGTGTTCGCCCATCAAAAGATTCAGAAAATCATACTGCTTGCGTCAGTGGCTGCGCTTTGCGCGCTGTTTGTTTTCGGACATGTTGCCGGAAATGCGCAAAGCTGGTTTAAAATCGGCGGAATGGCCATTCAGCCGGGGGAATTTGTCAAGCTGACCCTGATACTGTATCTTGCCGCGGTGTACGCAAAGAAACAAAGCTACATCGATCAGCTTTTGACGGGGGTTGCGCCGCCGGTGATCGTCACCGTAGTCATTTGTGCGCTTATCGCTATTCAGCCCGACTTCGGAACGGCGATGATTATCGGTCTGATCGCGTTTTGCGTCATTATGTGTTCGGGATTCAGCGGAAGGACCCTGCTCAGGCTGGTTCTCATGGCGGGAATCGTATTACTCCTTGTCAGCCCGATCATTTATCTGAAATGGGACGATATTTTGACACCCGGGCGTATGAGCCGGTTTGAAAGCCTTGAAAATCCATTTAAATACGCCAGCACATCAGGTCTGCAGATTATAAATTCGTATTATGCGATCGGCTCAGGCGGTTTTTTCGGTCTCGGTCTTGGAGAAAGCATTCAAAAATACGGTTATCTGCCTGAATCGCATACAGACTTTATTATGGCGGTTATTTCAGAGGAGCTCGGCATTTTCGGCGTCCTGTTTGTCATTGTGCTGCTGGCTTTTGTGGTGTTAAAAGGTTTTTATATTGCGAGAAAATGTGAAGATCCGTTCGGAAGCCTTTTGGCAATCGGGATATCCAGCATGATTGCGATTCAGACCTTTATCAATCTCGGCGGTGTCAGCGGTTTAATTCCGATCACAGGTGTTCCGCTGCCGTTTATCAGCTACGGGGGCTCATCAATGTTTTTGTTATTAACGAGCGCCGGTATATTGGTGAATGTCAGCATGCATGTCAAGTACTCAGAAAAGAAGAAAAAGAGGGAGCCTGTTCCGTCTAAGGGGGTAAAAAGACGGCAGACGGAAAAATCTGTGTATCTCTAAAAAACAAGTGTATACACAGGGCGGATATTCCTTTATTATAAACTACATATTTATTAGGCCAAGGGGGAGAAAAGTTTGTCACAACAATCCATCCAAAAAGTGTTAGTAGCAAACAGGGGAGAAATTGCGATCCGGATTTTCCGGGCGTGCACAGAATTGAACATCAGAACGGTAGCCGTTTATTCAAAAGAAGACTCGGGCTCCTATCATCGCTATAAAGCGGATGAAGCTTATCTTGTGGGGGAAGGCAAAAAACCGATTGACGCGTATCTTGATATTGAAGGGATTATTGAGATCGCAAAAAGAAACGGCGTTGATGCCATTCATCCGGGCTACGGATTTCTCTCTGAAAATATCCAATTTGCGAGACGCTGTGAAGAAGAGGGCATCGTATTCATCGGACCGACGTCAGCGCATTTGGATATGTTCGGAGATAAGGTAAAGGCGAGGGAGCAGGCGGAAAAAGCCGGTATCCCCGTTATTCCGGGGAGTGACGGACCGGCTGAAACATTAAAAGATGTCGAACAATTCGCAAAAGTCCACGGATTTCCGTTTATTATTAAAGCATCGCTCGGAGGCGGAGGCCGCGGCATGAGAATCGTCCGAAGCGAAAGCGAATTGAAAGAATCGTTTGAGCGGGCCAAATCAGAAGCGAAAGCCGCATTCGGAAATGATGAAGTGTATGTTGAAAAACTGATCGAAAATCCTAAGCATATTGAAGTTCAGGTGATCGGAGATAAAGAAGGCAATGTCGTCCATCTGTATGAGCGGGACTGTTCCGTTCAGAGACGCCATCAAAAGGTCATTGAAGTGGCGCCGAGTGTATCTTTGCAGCCTGAATTAAGGGACGAAATCTGTGAAGCGGCTGTGGCGCTTGCGAAAAATGTCGGCTATATCAACGCGGGGACCGTGGAATTTCTCGTAGCGGGCGGTGAATTTTACTTTATTGAAGTGAACCCGCGCGTACAAGTGGAGCATACGATTACGGAAATGATAACGGGGGTTGATATCGTTCAGACGCAGATTCTCGTCGCGCAGGGCCACGGACTGCACAGCCGCGCTGTCAATATCCCAGAGCAGAAAGACATTTTTACAAACGGGTATGCGATACAATCACGTGTGACCACTGAAGATCCGCTGAATGACTTTATGCCTGACACGGGTAAAATTATGGCTTACCGCTCAGGCGGCGGTTTCGGCGTCCGCCTTGATACGGGAAACAGCTTCCAGGGCGCCGTCATCACGCCTTATTATGATTCACTGCTCGTCAAGCTGTCGACATGGGCGCTGACGTTTGAACAGGCATCAGCGAAAATGGTCCGCAACCTGCAGGAATTCAGGATCAGGGGCATTAAGACCAATATTCCGTTTCTTGAAAACGTGGCAAAGCATGAAAAATTCCTGACGGGCCAATACGACACATCGTTTATCGACACAACGCCTGAGCTGTTTGTTTTCCCAAAACAGAAGGACCGCGGAACAAAAATGCTTTCCTATATCGGCAATGTCACGGTGAACGGTTTTCCGGGAATCGGGAAAAAAGAAAAACCTGCATTTGATAAGCCTCAGACCGTTACGTTAGATATCGGGGAAAAGCCGGCAAGCGGTACGAAACAGATCCTTGATGAAAGAGGCGCCGAGGGGCTTGCAGACTGGGTGAAAGAGCAAAAATCCGTGCTCCTGACCGATACAACGTTCAGGGATGCCCATCAGTCCCTGCTCGCAACACGGATCAGATCCAATGATTTGAAAAAAATCGCGAATCCTACGGCTGCCCTGTGGCCTGAACTGTTCAGCCTTGAAATGTGGGGAGGCGCGACATTTGATGTAGCGTACCGTTTCTTAAAAGAAGACCCTTGGAAACGCCTTGAAGATCTCCGTAAGGAAGTGCCGAACACATTGTTCCAGATGCTCCTTCGTTCATCAAATGCCGTCGGTTATACAAACTATCCCGACAATGTCATTCAAAAATTTGTCCGGCAGTCAGCGGAGTCCGGTATCGACGTATTCCGGATCTTTGACAGCCTGAACTGGGTAAAAGGGATGACGCTGGCCATCGATGCCGTCCGTGAAACCGGAAAAGTGGCGGAGGCTGCGATTTGTTACACGGGAGATATTCTTGATAAGACCCGGACGAAATATGATTTGCAATATTATCTTTCTATGGCGAAAGAGCTTGAGGCGTCTGGTGCGCACATTCTCGGCATTAAAGACATGGCCGGTCTTTTGAAACCTCAAGCCGCATACGAACTTGTCTCAGCGCTGAAGGAAACGATTGATATTCCCGTTCATCTTCACACGCATGATACGAGCGGCAATGGCGTCTTTCTCTATGCCAAAGCTGTTGAAGCGGGTGTGGACATCGTGGATGTCGCCGTCAGCTCAATGGCGGGTCTGACTTCACAGCCGAGCGCAAGCGGATTTTATCATGCGCTTGAAGGAAACAGCCGCCGTCCTGAAATGGATGTCCGGCAGGTGGAAAGACTGTCACAATATTGGGAATCCGTCCGTCAATATTACAGTGAATTTGAAAGCGGGATGAAGTCTCCGCATACTGAGATTTATAATCATGAAATGCCGGGCGGCCAGTACAGCAATCTGCAGCAGCAGGCAAAAGGAGTCGGCCTGGGCGATCGCTGGAATGAGGTGAAAGACATGTACAGCGTCGTCAACCGCATGTTCGGCGACGTCGTGAAAGTAACACCTTCCTCCAAAGTCGTCGGAGATATGGCGCTTTACATGGTGCAAAACAATTTAACAGAACAAGATGTTTATGATAAAGGCGAAACGCTTGATTTTCCGGATTCAGTCGTTGAGCTCTTTAAAGGGCAGATCGGTCAGCCGCACGGCGGATTTCCGGAAAAACTGCAAAAGCTCGTTCTGAAAGGACAGACGCCGATCACGGTAAGACCGGGTGAGCTGCTTGAACCGGTATCTTTTGAAGGCATTAAAGAAGAATGGAAAGAAACGCATCAGATGGAATTGAGTGATCAGGACGCAATCGCGTATGCTCTTTATCCGAAAGTATTTACTGAATATGTTAAAACGGCTGAACGCTTCGGTGATATTTCCGTATTGGACACACCGACTTTCTTCTACGGCATGACACTCGGTGAAGAAATCGAAGTGGAAATCGAGCGCGGAAAAACGCTGATCGTGAAGCTTGTATCTATCGGTGAACCGCAGCCAGATGCGACACGTGTCGTTTATTTCGAATTGAACGGCCAGCCGCGCGAAGTGGTCATTAAAGATGAAAGCATTAAATCGTCCGTACAGGAAAAATTAAAAGCAGATCGGACAAACCCAAGCCACATTGCGGCATCCATGCCGGGAACGGTTATTAAATTGTTAACGGAAACCGGGGCAAAGGTGAATAAAGGCGATCATCTGATGATTAATGAAGCGATGAAAATGGAGACGACGGTACAGGCGCCGTTCTCCGGGACAATACAGCAGATTCATGTGAAAAACGGTGAACCGATTCAGACAGGCGATTTACTGATTGAAATTGAAAAAGCGTAAAAAATAAACATAAAAAACCTGATCCGCCCCGTGTGCGATCAGGTTTTTTATATGTAAAAAGGCCGAAGCTCTGATGCTTCGGCCTTTTCATGTGCCTCAGACGTTCCGCTGTTTTGATTCATAGCGGAAGCGGGCGATTAATAATAAGAAATAGCATAAGACGCCGAACAGACCGGCAATAAAGAGCGAATGGGCAAGTGCAAAGCCGGTGGCCATTTCTGAATAAACAACCATGATTCCGGAGAGCGCCTGTAATACAACAAAGGCAAGAGCCGCTATCCAGCCCCCAAGAATCTGTTTTTGGTCTTTGTAGGAGCGCACCGCATGCGCAAAAGCGACAAGAATCCATACGAACAGAAGCAGCGCTGCCGTTCTGTGGCCCATCTGCACCCATTCCTGAAAATGAGACGGAAACCCGTGGTTCAGCCTGCTGCAAAGCGGAACGTCAGGGCAGGCAAGGCTTGATTTCGTATGGCGGACGTAAGCCCCCGTATAAACGACGATATACGTGTAAATCGAAAGGCCGATCATA
The DNA here is from genome assembly GCF_057196865.1 of Bacillus sp. SYZHCR11. Taxonomy (NCBI): domain Bacteria; kingdom Bacillati; phylum Bacillota; class Bacilli; order Caryophanales; family Bacillaceae; genus Bacillus; species Bacillus sp. SYZHCR11. The sequence goes on along the minus strand of NZ_JBXUND010000001.1, from coordinate 810,100 downwards.
TGAAACTGCATTTTCCTGCCGATTCTGAGCGGCTTGACGAGCTTTTTGTCTGATTTATCAGCTTCAAATATGAGCAGCGTCAAAATCAGAACAGAAGCGAAAGAAATCAGCGATATGCCGAAATGAAGCGCCATAACGAGCGCATTTGATCCGAAAACAACCGCTAATGCGCCGAGAAGCGCCTGTAAAAATAAAAAGATAATGGACATAATGGCGAGAAAGGTTGTTTCACGGAAAACAGGCGTGACTTTTCTCCATGCCCAAAAAGCGAGACTCAGCACGAGAACGATTGAGACACCGCTTGCGAGTCTGTGGCTCCATTCAATGATAGAAGCGGCGTTAAGCTCCGGGAAAAACCGGCCGTGGCAAAGCGGCCACTGCCTTCCGCATCCGAGACCCGATCCTGTTTTTGTGACAAGAGCGCCGCCGATCAGCACGACGAGCATAACGAACGTCGTCAGCACGCCGAGCGCTTTCAAAGCTTTATTCATTTTACATTCACCTTCTTAACAAACTGGACAAAATGATATACGTACCAAGTGTAAGCGAATATGTGTTTTGTGGCAATTCTCAATTCTGTTTGTTCACAAAAATATAATAGAATCAGGACTTCTTAGATAATGGGGTTGATTATTCCAGATGGGTCTGATAGAAATAAAGTAACCGCTTTATTATGAAACCGGCGGATTTGGTAAAATTCATAAAAAGTTCACAAATAAATTCCTGTTTCTCGTTTAATATTTAAGAGGATGTTTTTTTACAGGTCATTATCTTGTATGATAGAGTTGCAGGTCTTAAAAAACCTGCTTTAGGTTTGTAAGGGAGGTTTACGTTATGGCTAATTCCAGAATTTTAAACGATACAGCTATAGACGGACAGATTGAAGAGACGACGGCATGGAAGGATTTCCTTTCGCTTATCAAAATAGGAATCGTCAATTCGAATTTAATTACGACTTTTACCGGCATGTGGCTTGCGTTACATATATCCGGTCTGAGTTTTTTAGGCAATTTAAACACCGTGCTTCTTACATTAATAGGATCTTCTTTGATCATCGCCGGTTCTTGTGCGGTTAACAACTATTACGACCGTGATATTGATCATTTAATGGAACGCACGAAAGTAAGACCGACGGTAACCGGAAAGATTCAGCCGAATCAAGCGCTGTGGTCAGGAATTTTACTCATTGCTTTAGGACTTATCATGCTTTTGATGACCACCGTGATGGCAGCAGTCATCGGTTTTATCGGCGTGTTTACGTACGTTGTTCTTTATACAATGTGGACGAAACGCCGTTATACGATTAATACGGTTGTCGGAAGTGTATCAGGCGCCGTGCCGCCGTTAATCGGCTGGACAGCGGTTGAAGGGCACATCGGTGTTGTCGCGTGGGTTTTATTCATGATTTTATTCATCTGGCAGATTCCGCACTTTTTAGCGCTTGCGATTAAAAAGACGGAAGATTACAGAGCAGCGAATATTCCGATGCTTCCGGTAGTGCACGGCTTTGAAGTGACGAAAAGACAGATTATCGTCTGGGTCGCATGCCTGCTGCCGCTTCCGTTTTTCCTCGGCAGTCTCGGTCTTCCGATCGTCATTCTCGGCACTTTGCTGAATGTCGGATGGCTTGTTCTCGGACTGATGGGATTCCGCATGAAAAACATCATGAAGTGGGCAACCCTTATGTTTGTCTATTCGCTTAACTACATGACCATTTATTTTGTAGCGATGGTGGTCTTCACGCTGTTTTAATTGAATAATGAGCTTGTTTGATCGCCAAAACAAACAATGACAACTAGTAAACGCCGCCTTGACCTTTTGTTTAATCAGGCGGCTTTGCTTTTATACATAGATGGAATTTTAAGTAAAAAATCTCATATTTTAAGAAATGAGGAAATGAAGTATTTCGGCTGGAAGCAGATTTACTGCTTGTGCATCTCGTACTGATTCAAAAAAGGGGTTGGGTGAAATGTTAAAGCGTTGGCGTCTTTTATCATTATTAGCCTTAGTGCCGCTTTTATTGAGCGGCTGTGGAAAACCGTTTCTGTCCACACTCAAGCCTGCCGGCGAAGTGGCTGATAAACAATATGATCTGACGGTGCTCAGCACACTTATCATGGTTGTCGTCGTTGCGGTCGTAGCAGTTATTTTCTTTTACGTCATTGTGAGATTCAGACGGTCGCGTATAGGGGAAGACACGATACCGAAACAGGTGGAGGGGAACCGTTTTTTAGAAATCACCTGGACCGTTATTCCGATCCTGCTTCTGATTATTCTTGTCATTCCGGTTGTCATCGATACATTGGCACTGGCGGATACGTCGCCGATGGATAAGAAAAACCGTAAAGCAGAGGATGCGCTCGTGATTAATGTAAGGGCGAATTTATACTGGTGGGAATTCGAGTATCCCGATTACGGGTTTGTGACAAGTCAGGAGCTGATCGTTCCCACAGATGAACGCGTCTATTTCAAGCTGAAGTCCTCAGATGTGAAACACTCTTTCTGGATTCCGTCAGCCGGGGGAAAAATCGATACGAATACGGATAATGACAACACTTTCTTTCTGACCTTCGATTCTAAACGCAGCAAAGAAGCGGGAGAATATTTCTTCGGTAAATGCGCGGAGCTGTGCGGACCTTCACATGCGCTGATGGATTTCAAAGTGAAACCGCTGCCGTCAAAAGAATTTAAACAATGGACGAAAGCGATGAAAAATTATAAGCATACAACAGATTCCGATTTAGCAGCACAAGGAGAAGAGCTGTTTAAGGAAAAAAACTGCCTGAGCTGTCATGCGGTTGAGCCCAATGATAAACGGGCTGAAGCGGCAAGAACGGCTCCGAACCTCGCTACCTTCGGTGAACGGGTCAAAGTGGCCGGCATTAAGGATGCGAATAAAGAGAATATAAAAGCCTGGCTGAAAAATCCGGACAGCATTAAACCGGGCAATAAAATGACAGGCACTTATCCGAAGCTCTCGGACGCTGAAACGGATGCGCTGTATGAATATTTAAAAGGGCTGAAAGCGGAGAACAAGTGAGGACAGGGAGATATCAGGGGGGAGGTCGCAAATGATGAATACGCTTACAGGACAGCAAAGAAAAAGCTCTTTGCTTTGGGATTATTTGACGACGGTTGACCATAAGAAAATCGCGATTTTATATATGATCGCCGGGGGATTTTTCTTCGTCGTCGGCGGACTTGAGGCCATGCTTATCAGGATTCAGCTCTTGAGGCCGGGGAACGATTTTATGGGTGCTCAGCAGTTTAATGAAATTATGACGATGCACGGCACGACAATGATCTTCCTGGCGGCAATGCCGCTGTTATTCGGGCTGATGAACGCGGTTGTGCCGCTGCAGATCGGGGCGCGTGACGTATCATTCCCATTTTTGAATGCGCTCGGATTTTGGCTGTTTTTCTTCGGAGGCATCTTTTTGAATCTGAGCTGGTTTTTAGGGGGCGCTCCTGATGCAGGCTGGACGTCGTACGCGTCGCTTGCGCTGAATTCGAAAGGGCACGGCATAGACTTTTTCGTGCTCGGCCTGCAAATATCAGGCTTAGGTACGCTCATTGCGGGGATCAATTTTCTCGCCACGATTATAAATATGAGGGCGCCGGGTTTAACGTATATGAGACTGCCGCTGTTTACGTGGACGACATTTGTGGCGTCGGCACTCATTTTATTCGCATTTCCTCCGCTCACCGTCGGTTTGGCGCTGATGATGCTGGATCGTTTGTTCGGAACGAATTTCTTTAATCCTGAATTGGGCGGCAATACGATTATCTGGGAGCATCTGTTTTGGATTTTCGGGCATCCGGAAGTATACATTTTAATTCTTCCCGCCTTTGGGATTTTTTCAGAAATCATTCCCGTATTTGCGAGGAAACGTCTGTTCGGTTATTCGTCTATGGTCTTTGCGATCGTGCTGATCGGCTTTCTCGGGTTCATGGTATGGGTTCACCACATGTTTACAACGGGACTCGGACCGATCGCTAATGCGATATTTGCGGTTGCGACGATGGCGATCGCGGTGCCTACCGGCATTAAAATTTTCAACTGGCTTTTGACCATCTGGGGAGGAAACGTCAAATTCACGACGCCTATGCTGTATGCCGTCGCCTTTATTCCTTCTTTCGTACTCGGAGGAGTCACGGGTGTCATGCTGGCGGCCGCAGCGGCAGATTATCAGTTCCACGATACGTATTTTGTCGTAGCGCATTTCCACTACGTCATTATCGGCGGCGTTGTGTTCGGCATCCTGGCGGGCGTGCATTTCTGGTGGCCGAAAATGTTCGGGAAGGTGCTTCATGAAACGATGGGGAAAATTTCGTTCGTCTTATTTTTTATCGGGTTTCATCTTACCTTCTTCATTCAGCATTTTCTCGGCTTGATGGGAATGCCGCGCCGCGTTTACACATATCTGCCCGGCCAGGGGCTTGATACCGGCAACCTGATCAGTTCAATCGGCGCGTTTTTCATGGCGGGCGCGGCTGCTTTACTCGTCGTCAATATTATTTATACCTCAATAAAGGGGAAATACGTCGGGAACGACCCGTGGCTGGACGGTCGTACGCTTGAATGGGCGGTCTCTTCGCCGCCGCCGGAATATAATTTTAAACAGCTTCCGTTTGTCCGGGGACTTGACCCGCTGTGGATTGAAAAGCAGGCCGGAAATGAAGGGATGGCGCCTGCAGAGCCTGTAGAGGACATTCATATGCCGAACGGCTCCATCATGCCGTTTGTCATATCTTTCGGGCTGTTTGTGGCAGCGTTCGGGTTTTTATACCACTCCGATTATTCATGGGGGCTTCCGGTTATCTTCATAGGGCTCGGCATCACATTCTTTACCATGCTGCTTCGCTCTGTGGTCGATGATTACGGCTATCATATTCACAAAGAAGATCTGCCGAATGATGATAAAGGGGTGAAGGCGTAATGCAGCTGCAGGAAAAAATGACGGCTGAAACCTTTCCGGCTTCTCCTGAAAAAGCAACGCTGGAGGGGAAAAATAAGTTTTTGGGATTTTGGCTGTTTCTCGGCGGCGAAACGGTTCTGTTCGCCTCGCTATTTGCGACATTCCTTGCTTTACGGGAATCTAAAGCCGGAGGGCCGTCAACGGCTGAGATGTTTGAGCTGCCGATCGTGTTTATCGCGACGATGCTTCTTTTGACGAGCAGCTTAACGAGTGTGTATGCGATGTATCATATGAAAAATTTCTCCTTTAAAAAAATGCAGGTGTGGCTTCTGGTTACCGTATTATTGGGAGCGGGATTTTTAGGGGTTGAAATCTATGAATTTATGCATTACACTCACGAGTTCGGATTTACCATTACAAGCTCTGCGCTCGGCTCAGCGTTTTACACGCTCGTCGGCACACACGGAGCACACGTGGCGTTCGGGCTGTTGTGGATCAGCGCGCTCATGATCCGGAATGCGAAAAGAGGGCTCAGCCTTTATAATGCGCCGAAATATTATGTGGCCAGCTTATATTGGCATTTTATCGATGTCGTGTGGGTCTTTATCTTTACCGTTGTATATTTGATGGGGATGGTGGGATAACGATGGACGATAACAAAAACAGAGGGACTGTCAGTACGGATCTTGAATATCGGAGAAGGAAAAATGCCGAGGAGATGAAATATCAGGTCATCTCCTTCGGCTTGATGATCGGCCTTACGCTTGTCGCGTTTTTGACGGTGGCTGCAGACGGCATTGCCGGATGGTTTACGATGCCGTTTCTGATCCTGCTTGCGGTCATTCAGGTCATCTTTCAGCTGTTTTACTTTATGCATATGAGCCAGAAGGGGCATGAAGCGCCGTCATTATTTCTGTATTCGGGAATATTTGTCGCGTTTATCACCGTGCTTGCATTTGTCACGATTATTTGGTGGTAATCGGGGCGGCGGGGAGTGAGAGATTTGATTAATTTGGAAATGTTCGGGTTTCGCGCAATGTGGAGCCCGTATCTGTTTTGTATAACTGCCGTGATAACAGGTGTTTACTTTTACTGGTGCAGCCGGCATAAAGGACGTGTGGCCGTTAAGGAGAAGGTGCTGTTTGTGCTTTCCGCGCTATTTTTTTACGCGGCTGCGGGAAGTCCGGTTGATTTATTGGGCCATGTGATGTTCAGCGCCCATATGGCGCAGATGGCGGTTCTGTTTTTAGTCGTACCGCCGCTGTTGATCTCCGGAATTCCCGGCTGGGCATGGAAAAAACTGATCTTCCGTCCTGTCGTAAAGCCGCTGTTTTCGTTTTTTTCAATGCCGCTTATCGCTTTAGTGCTGTTTAACGGTATTTTTTCGCTGTATCACATCCCGTTTATATTTGATTTCGTCAAAACGGATTCGCTGTATCACACGCTGATGAACGGACTCATCTTTGTAACGGCGTTTTTTATGTGGTGGCCGCTTGTGCATAAGGTGGACGGTCTGCCCCGTCTCAGCGGTTTAATGAAGCTGGGGTATATTATGGCGGACGGGATTTTGTTAACGCCGGCCTGCGCGCTCATTATGTTCAGCGGGGCGCCCATGTATGCCACGTATACAGATCCGGCGGCTTGGGCCGAAGCAATGAAGCTTTGCGTTCCTTTAGATTTGCTGGAGGAGATCCCTTTATCCGGGCCGGAGATGTTTAACACGCTACCTCCTTTGGAAGATCAGCAGCTTGGGGCAGTGCTGATGAAAATCATTCAAGAGGCGGTCTACGGAATATATTTGGCTGTCATCTTTTTTCAGTGGGTCAGAACGGAACGGGAAAAAGATACGCTGTCAGAGCCGCCGTATATCGAGCATACCGTCTCATAAAAAAAGTACAGCAGAATATGCTGTACTTTTTTATTACATTTGCACTGTTTTTAATGACTCTTCCAATTCAAGCAGTAAAGCTTTGCTTTCAGCGACGACATGTTCCGGAAATTCTTCAGCGCTGCCGTATTCTACGCCGTGCGGATAATAATGCTTTCCTAAAAGAGGGGCCTTCAGCTGAATCACGGCCCGTCTGCCGCCGACATCGCCCTCTTTTGCCGTTCCTTGAATCCGCAGATAAAATGTCCCCTCAGGTACTGAAAACTTTTTGTCGTAAGTCACTCTTTCATAATCCCATTGTCCAGCCAGAATGAGCCCTTTGCCTTCCATCAGATCGTTCAAGCGGCTGAGCTCCGCTGTTACCCCTTCAAGACCGCTGTTTTCAAACTTCAAACCTTCCCCCTCCTTTTAAAAATGCCCTTTCCTGACAATCATAGTATGAAAGCGTTACACTTTCAATGATTCATACGGTGAAAGTATGCAAAAACAAAAATTTGACGACAATAGTAGCAGAAAAAAGGAGGAATTCCGCAATGACAAAGATCAATAAGCTCATGACGTCAGACTTGCAATATTGTACAGTATTAGATAATGTATATGAAGCTGCGGTGAAGATGAAAGACGCGGATGTCGGCGCCATTCCGATAGTGGATGAAGACGGCGCCACACTTGTCGGGATCGTGACAGACAGAGATCTCGTATTACGGGGAATTGCTTCAAAAAAGCCGAACTCTCAAAAAATAACCGACGCAATGACAGAGCGGGTTATCAGTGCAGAAGAAGACGCCTCTGTGGAGGAGGTGCTCCATTTGATGGCTGAACATCAGCTCAGAAGAATTCCCGTCACAAGGGATAAAAAACTGGTCGGCATTGTTACGCTCGGCGATCTTTCGTTGGCCGAGCAATCAAATGAGCAAGCAGGCCGGGCGCTGTCTGACATTTCTGAAGACGGAGGTCCGGAGGGGTTTATCCATTAAACATAAATCACGGACGATGCAAATAGGCTGTACTGTATAAGAGTACACAAAAACAGAACGGTTTGATGATATGGGGGTGAGAGGTTGAAAAATATCGCAAGGGCTCTCGTTATCCTTTTGCTTATTTACGGAGCGTATGTTCTGTTTATACAATATGGATCGGCTCCTCAGAAAAAGACGGATCAGGAGGAGCCTCAGGTTTCCAATGAAGAAGAGAGCGGAAAACGGCTGAAAATGCCGTCATCCGGACTGCTTTCTCTCATGGGGAAATCTGCCGCCGATGTGAAAAAGAAACTTGGGGAACCGTCCCGGAAAGATCCTTCTGCCTACGATTACGAGTGGTGGGTGTACAACCAGGGGAAAGACCAATACGTACAAGTCGGTATTTTGAATGATAAAGCCGTGACTTTATACGCTTCGGGAAGCGGCATCAACGCAAAACCGTTTAAGATCGGCGAATCGACGGGCGAAGTTTTTAAAACGACGCAGGTTTCTCCTTTTGTCAATGTGACTGACAAGGGAAACACGTATCGGTTTGAGTTTTCCGAAGAAGATATCAATACCCGTCCCACTGTCAGGATAGGCGGAATGTATGTTCAGCTGTACATGGACAAATTTGACGGGAATCTGTCAAGCATCAGGGCTTTTGATGCGGAAACGCTGGTGAAACAAAGGCCGTATGAGGTCATGTACAGAGGAAAGCTGACAGAACCCGAGCCAGTTTCTGATAAAAAATGGAGCGACATTGAACGAGCGAGTGAACAGCAGATTCTCGACATTACAAATGTCATCCGTGTGAAACACGGACTGGCAAGGCTGAAATGGGACGAAGGCGCCGCGAAAGTGGCATTCGGCCACAGCAAGGACATGAAGGATAACAAGTATTTCTCTCACGTCTCAAAGAAATACGGGACTCTGAAGGACCGCTTGGAAAAAGGCGATGTGAAATACCGGGAGGCCGGTGAAAATATTGCCTACAACTATGTGGACGGTCCTGCAGCCGTGGAGGGCTGGCTGAACAGCGAAGGCCACAGGAAGGCGCTGTTAAGCCCGGATTATACGCACCTCGGTGTCGGCGTGGACCGGAAGTATTATACGCAAAACTTCATTAAGCCTTGGCAGTAAAAAACCGCAGAGGGGCGCGTCCCCCGCGGTTTTTTTATGTTTTTTCGCGAGCGGCGCTCCTGCTGAAAAAAATATACCTGCTTTTTTTCGCAATTTAGGCGAACATTAAGGCGCATGAACCGATACATTATAGCAGGCAAAACTTTTCGGAGGGGGTGAGAATTGTGGCGAATCAGCAATCACGGCAATCAATCGATGATTTTAAACAATTCGTAAAAAAGCATCCCAAACTGATCCAAAATGTTCGCAAGGAACAAAGAAGCTGGCAGGAAGTCTATGAAAACTGGGTGCTCCTGGGCGAGGATGATTCGATGTGGGATCCTTTTAAAGACGAGGCCGTTCAGCCTTCTTCCGACGCGGAAACCAAACAGGAACCAGCTGAAAAGAACGATTTCGTTTCAAAAATGGTCACTGCCGTCAAAAAGATGGATATCAACCAAATGAATGAGCAGATCAATAAAATGAGCCAGTCCATTTCATCATTGCAAAGCCTTTTAAGCCAATTTTCGGGGAGCAGCACGAAGCAGCCCCGGCAAGGCTCCGGACAACATCCTTTTTCATTCAGAAAGGATTAAAGAAGGGGATCGTGTATGCGAAAAGAGGTTCAGGAATTCATATCCGCAGATGAGGAACGGAAACGGTTTATACGGCAGCGTCCCGTCTGGTACCGCAGACTTGCGAGAAAACCGGACGATCTCAATTCCTTTCAGCTTGACATGATGAATTTTTATGAAAAGACGATACCGCATCGGGTAAGTCAATTCTCAAACGGGATTCAAATGGCGCAGATGATGATGCAGATGGTACACGCCATGCGTTCGCAGGATTAAAAAGCGTTTAAACGCCGCATTTTCCAATTGGGTGGTTTCATGGTAAACTAGCAACTGGAGGTGCGTATTTATGTATGCAACAATTGAGTCCGTCAAGCTTCAAAGTGAAGCGGAGCAGCTTGCCGGCATGATTCTGCAGTCTGAGACGGCTGAAAATTACCGCGATTGTTACAAGCGTCTCCGTGAAGATGAAGAGGCAGGGCGGATCATTCGTTCTTTTATGAGCGTTAAAGAGCAGTATGAGGATGTGCAGCGCTTTGGCAAATACCATCCTGATTATAGAGAGATTTCCCGCAAAATGAGAGAAATGAAGCGGGAGCTCGATTTAAACGATAAGGTGGCCGAATTTAAAAAAGCGGAGACTGAGCTTCAGTCGCTGCTTGATGAGATCAGCATTGAACTCGGAACGGCCGTCTCGGAGCATGTAAAAGTGCCGACGGGGAATCCTTATTTTGACGGCCTGTCATCCTGCGGCGGCGGCTGCGGTTCCGGCGGCGGCTGCGGATGCAAAGTTTCCTGACGAGACGGCCGTCTCGTCTTTTACATAAAATGAACAGAAAGTCAGGCGGGTGATCATGATGGAAAATAAGCGCCAAGGCATAATCGTATATCTGCATTCTTTAAAACACAGCAAAATGCTGAGAAAATTCGGCAACGTTCATTATGTTTCCAAGCGGCTGAAATACGTTGTGCTGTATTGCGATATGGACCTGATCGAAAAAACAATGGAAAAGATTTCTTCTTATTCTTATGTGAAGAAGGTAGAGCCTTCTTATAAACCTTTTTTAAAGCTGGAATTTGAATCAAAGCTTGATAAAGCGAAAGAGTACGATTATAAAGTCGGTATATAAAAAAATCCCCGCAGATACCTGCGGGGTCCTTCTATTCCTTAACAAGTTAAGGAGAAGGAAAAGGGAGAGGAGAAACCGGAGGAAGAACTTATGGGGAAACGTAAGTCTTCTCCGCGGTTGGCAACAACATCATTCATTGATGCTGTTACACGTAGTCTTGACAGGAATGTGAATATGTATACACGTTTTTCACGTTCATTGTTTGAAAGAATGCTTTATGATAAGATAGGGATTGTTTTTATACATAACGGCTCAGCCGATGAGAAACATCAAAGTTTTCAGAAAAAGTGGTGTGAATAATGAGAGTAATTTCCGGTTCAAGAAAAGGACGAGCCTTAAAGGCGGTGCCGGGCACATCAACAAGGCCGACGACGGATAAAGTAAAAGAGTCTATTTTTAATATGATCGGCCCGTATTTTGACGGAGGAACGGGGCTGGATTTGTTTGCGGGGAGCGGCGGTCTCGGGATTGAAGCGCTGTCGCGCGGATTTGACCGCTGTATCTTTGTGGATCGTGATTTCAAAGCCATCCAAACGGTAAAAGCAAATATCAAAGCGCTCGATCTGCTGTCTTCAGCGGAAGTATACCGCAATGATGCAGAGCGGGCCCTCTATGCCGCGGCGAAACGGGAAAAAGGTTTTGACGGAATTTTCTTAGATCCTCCGTATAAGGAACAAAAGCTGAAAGCGCTTATCGAAATGATTGATGAGCAGAACATGCTGAATGAAGACGGTTTTGTCGTAGCCGAGCATGATAAAGCCGTTGTGCTTCCTGAAGCCGTCGGCGCGCTTTCTGTAACAAGAAGGGAAATTTACGGGCTTACAGGAGTGACGATATACCGAAATAGGGGGTAATGATGTGGCAAGTATAGCTGTATGTCCCGGAAGTTTTGATCCCGTCACCTACGGACACCTGGACATTATCAGACGGGGGGCAAACGTGTTTGAGCATGTGTACGTATGCGTGCTCAATAATTCTTCTAAGCAGCCGCTGTTTACAGTCGAGGAACGCTGTGAGCTGTTAAGAGAAGTGACAAAAGACATTCCGAATATTACGGTCGAGACGTCACAGGGACTGTTAATCGACTATGCGAAAAAAAAGCGGGCGAAAGCGATTATCAGAGGGCTCAGAGCTGTTTCTGACTTCGAATATGAGATGCAGGGGACTTCCGTCAACCGCGTGCTTGACGAATCAATAGAAACTTTTTTTATGATGACGAACAATCAGTACTCTTTTTTAAGTTCAAGCATCGTAAAAGAAGTCGCAAAATATAACGGGCCTGTTTCAGAGTTTGTTCCTCCGGAAGTTGAACAGGCGCTGAAGCAGAAATTTAAAGGATGAGAAGCGCTGATCGGCGTCTCATCCTTTTTTTGTCCGTGCTGACAGCCTGTAACAATAAATCAATGCGTATACGGCGAGAGCTGTCAGCGTGATGGCGGGTCCGGTTTCAACAAGTGTATTCCATCCGCTGACGGCAGCAGATCCCGCGTCCTGATCGCGGAAAGGGAGGAATACGGACTGGTAAGGTTCGTCCAATGCAAGGTAAAGCGGCTTCCACAGTAAGAGAATAAAGAGTGCGGCATAAATGCCCTGAAGGATACGCGCCGCGAAAAACGGTTTAAAGCGGATATCTGTTTCCGATAAAATGCCGGCTACCTGGGCCTGTACGGAAAGGCCGCTGAACCCGAGAATAAAACTCACAATCATGGCTTTCGGCAGCAAGGCGGCATCAGCTTCACTGACCAGCTTGCTCCCAAGTGTAATTTCAAACATTCCGCTGATAAGAGGGATGTCCAGATTTGCCGGAAGATGAAAAAGGGAAAGCAGCGCGTTTGTAAATACAGAAAGCACATCCATGACTTGTACGATTGATAATAACCGGCTGAAAACCGAAAACAATATAATAAAACCGCCCACCATCAGCAAGGTTTGTACAGAAGAGGTGACGGCGTCGCCCAAAATTTTTCCGAGCGGCCGCTTTTCCGAAAGCCGCGCCTTGTGGAGGGCCAGAAATGCTTCCTTCAGAGAAGGAAGAGCGATCGTCTTTTTACCGGTATACGCCCTCTCTTCTTTCCGTCCGTATGAACGCATCGTGAGGCCGACGGCGATGTTTCCGAGATAGTGAGCCGATGCCAGCAGAATGCCGAGAGACGCGTTATGAAAAAAGCCGACCGCCACGGCAGCGAATATAAATAACGGATTGGATGAATTGGTAAAAGAGACGAGGCGTTCAGCCTCTACTCTGGAGATTTGTTTATCCTGGCGCAGCCGTGCCGTCAGCTTCGCGCCGGCCGGATTGCCTGAAGCCATGCCCATAGCCAGTACAAATCCGCCGACCCCCGGCACTCTGAAAATGGGACGCATAAAGGGTTCGAGTAAAAGGCCGACAAATTTGACAATGCCGAATCCGATTAAAAGCTCAGATAGAATAAAAAACGGAAGCAATGAAGGAAAAACGACCTCCCACCACATGGAAAGACCGGTTTTGGAGGCTTCGAATGAGGCCTGAGGGTGTGAAATAACCGTCGCCGTCAAAAAAATGAAAAACAATGAAATCAAAAATGTATGAAACTTAGACAAATTCATTCTTACCTCCCCGATGCTAAAATTGCACACTGACATTTATATCATGATAAAATATAGAACAGACCTTAAAGGCGGCCGGGCAAGTACCTATTTGTCATCCTGTACTAATATACGAGCATAGGGGTTCAATTTAGACCATAGAATTCATGTATAGGATGTCTATTAGGGGGTTCGTCGCGTTGGCCAAACCTACAATCGGGTTAGCGTTAGGTTCGGGAGGGGCAAGAGGCATCGCTCATCTCGGAGTGTTATCCAGTTTACATAAGCATCAGATTCCAATTGATATGATTGCCGGCAGCAGCATGGGAGCATTAGTCGGAAGCTTTTATGCGGCCGGGCATGACGTGGCTACGATGAAAAAAGTCGCCAAAGCATTTAAGCGGCGGGTGTACGCGGATTATACGATGCCGAGGCTCGGATTTTTAAAAGGAGACCGCATCAGGCAGCTCGTTCATGCCTATACGTACGGCAAGCCGATAGAAGAACTGCGGATCCCGCTCGGCATCGTGGCCTGCGACCTTCAGACCGGCGAAAAACTCGTTTTTACGAAAGGTTCAGTATCCGAAGCCGTCCGCGCGAGCATCAGCATACCGGGCGTTTTCGTCCCGCAAAAAATGAACGGACGTATGTTAGTCGACGGCGCGGTGGTCGACAGAATACCGGTGTCCGCCGTAAAAGACATGGGTGCTGATATCGTCATCGCCTCTGACGTATCCCGGGTGAAAAAAACGGAAAAAGCGGCACATATTTTTGATGTAATCATGCAAAGTATGGATATACTGCAAAATGAATTGGTCCGTCACCAGACCATTGCCGCAGACGTCATGATCCGCCCTTCTCTTGAATCATTCAGCTCAAGTTCTTTTGCCAACATTGATCATATGATCACAGCGGGCGAAGAAGCCGCAGACCGGATGATCGGCCGGATTAAACAAGAAATAGAGAACTGGGAGGGCTAACTCATATGAAAGCAAAACATTTTCGCTGGGTGTTTATCATCCTGATCTTATTAATTGCTGTTACATTTATTAAGCTTCCGTATTACATTACACAGCCGGGAGAAGCATCAGAGCTGAGACCGCTGATTAAGGTGGACGGAGGCTATCCTGAAAAAGGAAGCCTTTCCTTGATGACTGTCAAAGTAGGCCCCGCCAATCCGTATACATATCTTTGGGCGAAAGTGCATCCTTACGATGAAATCGTCCCTGATGAAAGCATAAAAGAAGAGGGCGAATCGGACTCGGATTATATGAAGCGCCAGCTGCAAATGATGAAAAGCTCCCAAGAAAACGCGGTCATTGCCGCTTATCAAAAAGCCGGGAAACAGGTGAAATACTCATTTAACGGGATTTTCGCCAGCTCAGTCGTCTCTGACATGCCGGCAAAAGGAAAAATAGAGGTCGGTGATAAAATCATCAGCGCGGACGGGAAAACATACGAATCCGCTGAAAAGCTGATTGATTATATCAGCAGCAAAAAAGCGGGGGAAAAAGTAACGTTTCACATTGAACGGGACACGAAAGAAAAGACCGTTGACATTGTGCTGAAATCATTCCCGGACGACCCGAAAAGAGCGGGAATCGGCGTCGCGTTATATACGGACCGGAACGTGAAAGTGAAGCCGGATCTCCATTTCAGCATTGAAAATATCGGCGGGCCTTCTGCGGGTCTCATGATGTCTTTAGAAATTTACAACCAGCTGACAAAACCTGACGAAACAAAAGGCTATAATATAGCCGGAACGGGGACAATCGACGTGGACGGCAAGGTCGGACCGATCGGCGGAATCGATCAGAAAGTCGTCGCCGCAGACAAAGCGGGAAAAGATATTTTCTTTGCGCCGAATCAAAACGGAGCTGAAAATTCTGATTACAAAAATGCGGTAAAAACAGCGAAAGCAATCAAGTCCGATATGAAGATCGTCCCTGTCGACACCATGCAGGACGCACTTGACTATTTGGATCAGCTGAAAGTAAAAAGCACCTGATACAGGCAGGTGCTTTTTTTACGCATTCAAAAAACGCTGTTCGTCTTCATCATAGCGGATCGGCGCTTGTGAAAATTCCTGTTTCTCAAACAATGTGCGTTCAGGTTCTTTTATCGGCAGGCTGTAAACCCGTCCCGCCAGTATGTCCAGATCCAGAGCGGGATGAGAGAAAGAAGAGAGCTTGCTGACGAGAGGTGCGGTAAGCTCTTTTTTCTTTGCCGACAGGTACGCCTGTCCTTTTTTCGTCATTCCGAGAAGACGGATATAAGGAGCGCTTGAAGGCTGTAAGAGCCGATGCATGTCCTCCTTTTTCGTCCGTGTCAGAATGTGCGTGTTCATCCGCTGCAGCCTCGTCCACGTGTATCGTTTTGTTTTCAATCGTTCCATCATTTCGCGATAGGATCGGGCTTGTCTGATGGTGCGCAGAATTCTGTGCTCAAGGCCTTCTTCCACTTCATAGATTCGGCTCAATTCTTCAGCGGACAGAGTGCTGAGGCTGTATTTTACATATGAAAAATAGTCTTCGGTGCTGTGCCATATCCCGTATGAATTTCTGTATGCCTCCAGCTCACGCGCAGACGCTTCCGGGAGAAAGCTCCTTGCGGCCGCCGTTCCTTTTTCTATCAGCGCTTTCCGGATGCTTGTTGCGCTGGCTATCCGGCTGTTATCTCCGGGAAGCTCGGCGTCATGATACTGGGAAGCGATTCTGGCTGTCGTATAAGGCTTCATAGCGGAACCGAAGGCGTGTATCGCTCTAATGTAGTGAAAACCGAGAATATTGTTCGGCTTGGACAAATCGAGCATGTCCCGCCCTTTGAATATGTGTGAAAAAGCTTTTGAGGCGGCGGCCGGATAGCTGAGACCCTTTTTCAGCTCCTCTTTCAGAATCAGGCTGCAGTCATCTTCCTTCCGGCTGAACGCTTCAGACGCTTCAATAAAGGGTTCGATCCGCCCGTTTTCGCTGCCGAAAAACAAGCTGCTGCATCCTAAATGATGAAGAAGCGAAACGCTGCCGCGCGCGAATAATTCCGCTTTTTGTACGGCATACATATAAGGGAGCTCAATGACGATATCCACGCCGTTTTCCAGCGCCATTTTTGTCCGGGCCCACTTTGAGACGGCGGCCGGTTCTCCGCGCTGCAAAAAAGGGCCGCTCATCACCGCCGCCGCGACGCTGCTGTCCGTTTTGATTTTTGCTTGTTCCGCATGATAGCGGTGTCCGTTATGAAAGGGATTATATTCAACAACCAGGCCGACTGCTTTCATATTTGTCCCGCCTTTCTTGCTATGTTTTGCTTCGTGTGGTACATTTGCAAATGAAGTGCATATTTTAGTCCGTTTCGTTTAGTGTATGCATAGCCTATCCGGCTGTCAACGATTGCATGACGGCGGCATTATGCTGTAAAGAAAAAATATTGACAAAAACATTCTGAAAAGCTATAATCATGTTTGTTGCTTTCCTGAGGTGATACAAATGAAATGGACGATTTATCAGCTTCATCAAATGGCGAAAAAGAGCTTTGAATTTGATGAAACAGTTGAGTTAAATGAGCTGACAAAATTGAATTCTGACATCCGCCGCATTTCTCCCGTCCGGGTGAAGGGCCGCGCGGAGATTGAATCCAAGCAAGTTTCGTTTGACTTTACGATTTCAGGCGAAATGGTTTTGCCGTGCTCAAGAACTTTAGTTGATGTGCCGTATCCATTTACAATCGCGACAAAAGAACTGTTTAGATTTCATAAGTCGGATGATATAGAAGATGAGGACGTTCATATTGCTGAAGACGATATCGTCGACTTAACTCCGATCGTAAAAGAAGAGATTCTTTTAGAAATTCCTATGCAAGTCTTTTGTGAAACTGAACAAAAAGAAGGAGCCGCTCCCCAAGTGGGGAAGGATTGGCAAGTGATTTCTGAGGAAGACAAGAAAAATCAAATCGACCCCAGACTTGCGGATCTGAAAAAGCTCTTAACACAAGATGATGAATCTTAACTCTTTAAGGAGGTGGGAATAATGGCTGTACCTTTTAGAAGAACTTCTAAAATGAAAAAAAGATTGCGCCGTACACATTTCAAACTAAATGTACCTGGTATGACAGAATGCCCGTCATGCGGAGAGATGAAATTGTCTCACCGTGTATGTAAAGCATGCGGATCATACAACGGCAAAGACATAAATGTTAAAAGCAATTAATGTATGAAGAAAAGCGCGGGAATCTCGGTTCCTGCGCTTTTCTTTTTTTTTTGCCCCTCCGGCCTGCTTCCGCCGAAAAAATTGTGAGCGCCAGTAGTCTATCTAATCTATCAGCGGCATATGTATGAGGTAAATGAGCAAATATGGAGGGAGATACGATTGACGATAACGAGACAAGACGCGTGGACGCAAGATGAAGATTTGCTGCTGGCCGAAGTGGTGCTCAGGCATATTCGGGAAGGCGGGACCCAGCTTTCCGCTTTTGAAGAAGTCGGCAGAGCGCTGACGAGAACGGCTGCCGCCTGCGGGTTCAGATGGAATTCTTATGTCAGAAAACAATATCAGTCAGGGATAGAACTGGCGAAAAAACAGCGGAAGGAATTAAGAAAGCAGATCGGGGTGCATTCCGCCAATCTGCCGGGAACCGTCAAACAGCCTCCGATCCGCAGGGCGGAAGGAGAAAAAGAGCTGTCCATTGATGATGTCATTTTGTTTCTTCAGCAATTTAAAGAGTCGCCGGCCGCAGCGGATGTTCGTCATGAAAAAGAAAAACTCACAGAACAGCTGACCGCGCTGCAAAAAGAAGTCGAGGATCTGCGTGAGGAAAATGAAAGCTTGAGAAACAAGCTGGAGATGACGGAAGAAGATTATAAAGCGTTAATTGACATTATGGACAGAGCGAGAAGGATGGTCAATTCAAAAGAAGACGACAGGAAATCGGCGCAGAGCCTGTAAAATGAACCGGCCTGAGGGCGGCGGCCCGGCCGGTTTTTTATTATGCCGTTTCTCCGGATGTCATTTCACCGTCCATATCGGGATGCCAGATGTAAGGATTTTCTCCTTTATCACGCGCCATATCATATTTAACGGGCTCGAAATTCATCTTATCCCAGAATTCTGCTGATTTCATGCGTGAATTTGTCCTGATCGGCATTCTGAAGGATTTTGCAAAATCAACAAGCGCTTTTCCGTATCCGTTGTTTTGATAGCCCGGAAGAACCTCAAGCTTCCAAAGTTCCAAAAAGTCCTGACGCTGATCAAAATACGGATTCGCGCCTCCGTTTACCTGATATAAACTCATTCTCGCCACTAGTTTATCCCCGAAGTAAATCCCGTAAAAAGGCGAGGTGCTGTCATTTTCAATGATATTATCCTGAAGATCTTCAAGCATCGACAGCTCCTGCATCCCGTATTCCTTAAACCTTTTAAATTCTTCGAGTGTCTTATAGTTGATGAGCAGGCGCTCTATTTTCAACACAAACTCCCCCTTTGTTGTGTTCTACCATTATTGTAAACGCTTTAATTGAAAATTCCAACTATAATATGCTTGCCTGTCTTTTTGCTCAAAACGAAATTGAAGTAATTTGCGGCGGCTTCTGCTATGATAATATGGAAAAATGCAGATATAGGGTGTGACAGTGTGAAAATCGGAATTATCGGCGGCGGAGCGGTAGGCCTTTTATGTGCTTACTACTTATCGTCCCGCCATCAGGTAACAGTCATTACGCGGCGGACGGAGCAGGCTGATGCGATTAACTCAGGCGGTATACGGCTTTTGAAAGACGGAATAGAATGTACGGCGGCATGCAGAGCGCAAACAGGCATCACTTCCGGATTCGACCTCTTAATCGCAGCCGTTAAACAGCACCAGCTCAGTGCTGTGCTGCGGGATCTTGAGACGGTAAAAGGGACGAATGTGCTGTTTTTGCAAAACGGCATGGGACACATACACGACATTAGAGATTGGCATACGGATCATTCGCTTTATGCCGGCACTGTTGAGCACGGAGCAAAAAAGATATCGGATCATGCCGTTGAACATACGGGAGCGGGAGCCGTAAGATGGAGTGTATTCAGCGCATCCCGGCCGGAAACGCTCAAAAGCATCTTTTCCGGCATGCACCGGGATTTTCCCGTATATGATGAAAACGACTGGTATCGGCTTTTAACGGGAAAACTGATCATCAATGTATGCATCAACCCGTTAACTGCATTGCTGCGCGTGAAAAACGGAGAGCTGTTAAGAAATGACGCTTACAAAAAATATATGAGAAATGTGTTTGAAGAAGCGGAGACAATACTTGGCCTCGCCGATAGAGAAAAAGCGTGGAACAAGGTTTGCGAAGTTTGCAGACTGACGGAAAAAAATCATTCTTCCATGCTCGTCGATATCATGGCAGGCAGGCGGACAGAGGCCGATGCGATTATCGGCTACCTTGTAAAAGAAGCGGAAAGCCGCGGATTGCCGGCCGTTCATCTCACGTTTTTACACCGCAGCATAAAAGCGTTAGAAAGAAACTGAAACAAAGTCTTTTGAGGTTTTCCGGTAACATGCTATACTCATTTCGGAAACCTAACTATTTATTGGAGAAAGGAAGTTCCAGACAGATGCAGCTAACTGAACTTTCCATCAAAAGTCAAAATAAGTTTGTGCAGCACTATATAGATGGAGAAAACATGTCTTCATTTTTTGATTATGATATTCATTCAGAGGACGTATGGCAAAAGCGGCTTCATGACCTCTCTTCGCGGCCGTTTGCCAGAGAGGAATTAGCGGATTATTTATCCTCCTATCACGAAAAATTTCACTCCGCCGCCATGCAGGCCTCCATCGAAAAACTGAGAGATCCAAAAAGCGCAGCGGTTGTAGGCGGCCAGCAGGCCGGTCTTTTAACGGGGCCTCTTTACACCATACATAAAATTATCTCCATTATCGTACTTGCCAGACAGCAGGAAGAGGCGCTGCAGATTCCTGTCGCTCCGATTTTCTGGGTGGCGGGTGAAGATCACGATCTGGAAGAAATTAATTATGTGCATACGTCAACAGAGAATAAAGGTCCGGTGAAGCGGAAACTGCCGCAGTCGTACTGGAAAAAAACATCGGCGGCTAAAACCGAGCTTGATCAGGAAAAATGCGCGGCTTGGATTGATGAAGTGTTCGCTGCTTTTGAGGAAACGGATCACACAAACACACTCCTTCAAAACGTGAAGCGATGTTTACGCTCATCAGAGACATTCACGGACTTTTTTGAGCTGTTGATCGCCGACTTGTTTCAAGAAGAAGGCCTTATTCTGATGAATTCGGGAGATCCGGGGATTAAAAAGCTGGAAACGGGTATGTTTCAGCAGATTTTAAAACACAATCACGAGCTTGCCAAAGCCGTGTCAGACCAGCAGCGTCTTATGCGGGAAGCCGGTTATCACCCGATTATTGAATCGGACAAAGATCAGGCTAATCTGTTTTACGAACACGAGGGAGAGCGTTTCTTAATTGAAAAAGAAAACGGCGTTTTTGTCATTAAGGAGCTTGACCTGAAGTGGACGAACGACGAGCTTCATACCCATATGGAAGAAAAACCGGAATGTTTCAGCAATAACGTTGTGACAAGGCCGCTTATGCAGGAGTTTCTCATCCCGACTCTGGCGTTTATCGCGGGACCGGGGGAGATCAATTATTGGGGTGAGCTGAAGCAGGCTTTCTCATTAATGGGCTTCCGCATGACGCCGGTAGTGCCGAGACTGAACATTACGATTCTTGAGCGCCATATTGAAAAGAAGCTTTCAGAACGGAATATTCCGCTTCAGGAAGCGATCGAACACGGCACCGGACACCTGAAAGACGCTTATTTTGAAGAGCAGATTCCGGAAGAGTTTTCTTCTGTAATGGAACAGGCGAAGTCGCAGATTGAAGCTGTCCATAAAAGCGCAAGGAACGAAGCGCTGAAGGTCGATTCAAGCCTTGAGCCGCTCTTACAGAAGAATGCCGCCTTCATTCAGGATCAGCTCTTGTTTTTAGAACGGACGGTAACGAAAAGAATTGAAGAAAAAGAAGGTTTTGTGCTGCGTGACTATGAAAGAATCCAAAACAGCATCAGACCGCTCGGCGCTCCGCAGGAACGGATTTGGAATGTAATGTATTATTTGAACCGTTACGGTCCAAAATTCTTCACAACCTTCAAACATCTGCCATTTTCTTTTCAAAACCAACATCAGATTGTCAAACTTTGAAATAAAGTTTTAAAGAACCCTGAATAGTTCAGGGTTTTTTTTTATGTGTAAACAGTGTAAAATGAGGTTGTGGAGAGAAGTGGCGGATAGTGGTGAGTTTAGGGGAGAAAGTGGGGGTCCTTATCATGTTTATGGGTGAATACCGGCATACAATTGATGCAAAGGGCCGCATGATCGTACCCGCAAAATTCAGAGAAGGCCTCGGTGAGCAGTTTGTGCTGACAAGAGGACTTGACCAATGCCTTTTCGGCTATCCGATGAATGAATGGAAGCTGATTGAAGAAAAGCTGAAGGCTCTGCCGCTCACCAAAAAAGACGCCCGCGCATTTACCCGATTCTTTTTTTCCGGTGCGACCGAATGCGAACTGGACAAGCAGGGAAGGGTTAATATTGCGTCATCTCTTCTGAATTACGCAAAACTGGAAAAAGAATGTGTTGTCATCGGGGTTTCCAATCGAATTGAATTGTGGAGTAAGGTAATATGGGAACAATACACAGAAGAGCAAGAAGATTCATTCGCTGAAATTGCTGAAAACATGATTGGATTTGATATATAATGGATCTTCGTGCATCACAACAACAACTGACAATTCAATTCATTCCTGATAAAGGTGGGACCGACACAAATGTTTCAGCATAAGACAGTACTTCTTCGTGAAACCGTCGACGGTTTAAATATCAAACCGGACGGAACCTATGTGGACTGCACCCTTGGCGGCGCCGGGCACAGTACATATTTATTGCAGCAATTATCGGAAAAAGGACGCCTGATCGCCTTTGACCAAGATGACACGGCGCTTGAAAACGCACAGAAAACATTGTCCGAATACAAAGGACAGCTCATTCTGGTAAAAAGCAACTTTCGTTATTTAAAAGAGTGTTTACATGAACACGGCATTACGAGTGTCGACGGAATTTTATTTGATTTAGGAGTATCCTCTCCGCAGCTTGATACACCGGAACGGGGATTCAGTTATCATCATGACGCACCGCTGGACATGAGGATGGACCAGTCGGCCGCCCTTACGGCGAAAGAAGTCGTAAATGAATGGCGGTATGAGGACCTTGTGAGGATTTTCTTTAAATACGGAGAAGAAAAATTCAGCAAGCAGATCGCCCGGAAAATTGAAGAGGCAAGAGAAAAATCGCCTATTCAAACAACCGGCCAACTGGTCGATCTAATAAAGGACGCGATACCGGCTCCGGCAAGAAGAAGCGGAGGTCATCCGGCCAAACGTGTATTCCAAGCCATTCGAATCGCCGTAAACGACGAGCTTCAGGTATTTGAAGAGGCCCTCTTGCAAGCGATAGAGGTGCTGAAGCCGGGCGGAAGGGTGTCTGTGATCACTTTTCACTCGCTGGAAGACAGAATGTGCAAGACGACATTCAAGGAAAAATCATCACTTCCCGAACTGCCTCCGGGTCTTCCCGTGATACCGGAAGAATTTGAACCGGAATTAAAACTGATTACGAGAAAGCCCATTACGGCATCAAAAGAGGAGCTTGAAGAAAATAACCGCGCCCGGTCAGCGAAGCTCCGCATTGCGGAGAAACGAAAATAACGGGCAGCAAATGACAACATTAAAGGAGGTCATCAGCCTATGAGCAACTTAGCTTACCAGCAGGAAAAACAACAACGGCCAGTGATAAGTCCCGAAAAAAAGGTGATTGTCAAAAAGAGGGCTTCCATTACACTCGGGGAAAAGGTGCTGCTCGTCCTGTTTGCCATTGCCGTTCTCTCCACATCAATGTTTATCGTATCAAAGGCATACGCGGCGTACCAATCCAATATTGAGGTGCAAAAACTGGAGGAGAAAGTATCTGAGAAGAATAAGCAGATCGGTGATCTCGAAAAGACGGCTGCTGACTTAAGCCAGCCGCAGCGCCTGATGGATATCGCTAAAAAGCACGGTTTGAATCTGAAAGATAAAAAAGTGAAAAACATACAGGAATGATAACCCATGCCGAAAAAAAATAAGTTTATGAACAGAGGAGCAGCGATACTCAGTATTTGTTTCGCTCTCTTTTTCTTTGTCATTCTCGGGAGAATGGCGTACATTCAATTAACCGGTAAAGCAAACGGAGTAGAACTTGCAACAAAAGCGACCGAGCAGCACGAAAAAAAGCGGACGATAGAAGCGAGCCGCGGCTCTATTCTTGACCGGAACGGCAAAGTGCTTGCAGAGGACACGGCGACATATAAGCTCATTGCCGTGCTTGATAAAAAAATGACGAGTGATCCGAAGCATCCTCAGCATGTCAAAGACAAAGAGAAAACGGCGGAAAAACTGGCGACCGTTATCAATCTTGATAAAAGCGAGATTCTGGACATCTTAAACAGGAATGGCGCGAAGCAGGTGGAATTCGGTTCAGCCGGCCGCGATATCTCTTATGCGAAAAAACAAAAGATCGAAAAAATGGATCTTCCGGGTATTTCTTTCTTAAGAGATACGAAGCGCTACTATCCGAACGGCATATTTTTGTCAAATGTTCTCGGCTATGCCGATGTGAATGAAAAAACAAACGAGATACAAGGCTCTTTAGGGCTTGAAAAAATACTGAATAACTATCTGACGGAACGTGACGGGTCCGTCACTTACGAAAGTGATAAATCCGGCTGGAAACTTCCGAACAGCAAAGAAAAAATCACCGCACCTAAAAACGGTGACAATGTATATTTAACCATTGATCAGAAAATTCAAACCTTTCTAGAAGACAGCATGACGAAAGTAGCGGAAAAATATAAACCGAAAAAAATTATGGCGGCTGTCGTAGAACCGAAAACAGGCAAAGTGCTTGCGATGGGGCAGCGTCCGAGTTTTGACCCGAATATCAGAAACGTCACCAATTATTACAACGACTTAGTGTCGTACGCGTATGAACCGGGATCGACGATGAAGATCTTTACGCTTGCCGCGGCGATTCAGGAAAATGTGTTTTCCGCAAACGAGAAATATAAATCAGGAACATATAAAGTGGGAGGCGGACCTGTTAAAGATTGGAACGATGGCGCCGGATGGGGTATGACAAGCTTCCATGACGGCCTCATGAGGTCATCGAATGTTGCTTTCGCCAAACTGGCCAATGAAAAACTGGGGTTTGACCGGTTTAATGAGTACCTGCACAAATTCGGGCTCTATCAAAAAACAGGGATTGATCTGCCCGGTGAAGTATCAAGTAAAATTAACTACAAATATGATTTTGACAAAGCGTCTACGGCTTACGGCCAAGCATCGGCGATAACACCGATCCAGCAGCTTCAGGCCGTCACGGCGATTGCTAATAACGGCAAAATGATGAAACCTTACGTCATTGATCATATTGTCGACCCCGATACGAAAAAAGTCGTCAAGCAGACAAAACCAGAGCAAGTAGGCACGCCGATTTCAGCCGATACGGCGAAAAAAGTCCGGAACCTGCTCGGAGAAGTCGTGACATCAGACATCGGAACGGGGAAACCTTATAAAATTGAAGGTTTTGACGTCGCGGGTAAAACGGGAACCGCACAAATCGCCGGGACGGGCGGATATTTAAGGGGAACGAGCAACTATGTGTTTTCATTCATGGGCATGGCGCCGAAAAATGATCCTAAGCTCGTCATCTATGTAGCCGTGCAGCAGCCGCAGTTAAAAGCGGGGCAAAGCAGCTCTGATCCTGTTGCGGAAATCTTTAACCCGACGATGAAAAACAGCCTCCACTACATGAATATCGAACCGACGGAAAAAACAGATTCCGGTCAGGAAGAAACGAAAAGCCAAAAGATGCCTGACCTGACAGATAAGACAGTCACGGGCGCTGAGAAGGAAGCGAAAAATGAACATCTCACACCGATTGTCATCGGCAGCGATGTTGCCGTAAAAGAGCAGTATCCGACAGCCGGAGAAGATGTGATCACCAATCAGAAAATCTTCTTAAAAACAGACGGAAAGATGACGATGCCGGATATGTCCGGATGGTCGAGACGGGAAGTGCTTCAATTCAGCAAAGTATCAGGCATTCACATCGATGTGAGCGGTGAAGGTTACGCTTCAAGCCAAAGTGTGAAAAAAGGCAAAGAACTGAAAGAAAATACCGTGATTAAGGTGAAATTTAAAAATCCTGATTAACGGGACAGAGAAGTCCGCGGATGCCCGCGGGCTTCTTTTTTATGCGCCGCCGTTCTATGTGTCCAAGCTGAGGCATAAATTGAAACAAGCCTAAATAAGGAGTGGACGGTCCCTTGCGCGTTTCAAATGTAACGGTTCGAAAACGTTTATTACTGGTTTTGCTTTTTGGCGTAATCATTTTTTTGATCATTGACAGCAGATTAGGCTATGTCCAATTTGTGATGGGAGAAAAGCTGACTTCACTGGCTAAGGATTCCTGGAGCCGGAATTTGCCGTTTGAGCCTGAGCGGGGAGAGATCCTTGACCGAAACGGCGTGAAGCTGGCTACGAATAAAAGCGCGCCGACCGTCTTTGTCGTACCGCGCCAGATTCAAAATCCCATAAAAACGGGCAAGCTTCTCGCGTCAGTTTTAAATATGTCGGAAGAGAAGGTCTACAAACATATTACTAAGAAAACCTCCATAGAAAAAATCTCACCCGAGGGGCGGAAAATTTCCAATAAAAAAGCGAAAGAAATCAAAGCGCTCGACTTAAAAGGGGTTTATGTGGCTGAAGACAGCATCCGTCATTATCCGTACGGAAGCTTTTTGTCCCATGTTCTCGGTTTTGCCGGTATTGATAACCAGGGCCTTCTCGGATTGGAGGCTTATTATGATGATGACTTAAAAGGTGTCAAGGGATCTGTGAAATTTTATACGGATGCCAAGGGGAAGAAAATGCCTGATGAAGCGGATGATTACACCCCTCCGAAAGACGGACTTGATATGAAATTGACGATTGACGCCAAGGTTCAGACGATTATAGAAAGGGAGCTCGACAATGCAGCGGCGAAATATAACCCGGACGGAATGATTGCGGTCGCAATGAATCCGAAAAACGGGGAAGTGCTCGGCATGTCAAGCCGTCCTGATTTTGATCCGGCTGACTATCAATCGGTGGATCCGTCCGTTTACAACCGGAACCTGCCGGTATGGAGCACATATGAACCGGGTTCGACCTTTAAGATTATTACGCTTGCGGCGGCTCTCCAAGAGCAAAAAGTAAACTTGCAAAGAGACCACTTTTATGACAAAGGATTTGCCGAGGTTGACGGCGCCCGCCTCCGATGCTGGAAAAAGGGCGGCCACGGTTCGCAATCTTATCTTGAAGTCGTTCAAAATTCCTGCAACCCCGGGTTTGTACAGCTGGGGGAACGGCTCGGAAAACAAAAGCTGTTTCAATATATTAAGGACTTCGGCTTTGGAAAGAAAACAGGCATTGATCTGCAAGGGGAAGGAACGGGGATTTTATTCCCGCTTGACAGAGTCGGCCCGGTCGAACAGGCGACAACCGCTTTCGGACAAGGGGTTTCCGTCACGCCGATTCAGCAGGTGGCAGCCGTTTCCGCAGCAATAAACGGCGGAACGCTTTATACTCCGTTTATCGCCAAAGAGTGGGTTGATCCCGTTACGAAAAAAACAGTTAAGAAACAATCGCCGATTGCGAAAAGGCAAGTTATTTCCCAGGAAACGTCAAAGCAGATCAGATATGCTTTAGAAAGCGTCGTCGCTCAGGGAACGGGGCGGAATGCCTTCGTGGAAGGATATCGCGTCGGCGGAAAAACAGGTACCGCACAAAAGGTCAAAGACGGCAAATATCTCGAAAACAACCATATCGTCTCCTTTATCGGTTTTGCGCCGGCTGATGACCCGAGTCTCGTCGTGTATGTCGCGGTTGATAATCCGAAAGGCACGATTCAATTCGGGGGAACCGTCGCCGCGCCGATTGTCGGAAATATGATGAGAGACAGTCTGCCGGAGCTCGGCGTGAAACCGCGAAAAAATCAAATCGAGAAAAAATATCAATGGAACGACACAAAAACAATAGAGGTTCCGAATGTTGTAGGGATGTCTGTCTCTGATCTTGAGTCGCTGCTTGTCAATTTGAATATTGACTCCTCAGGAAAAGGAAGCAAAATTGTGAAACAATCACCTGCAGCCGGAACGAAAGTAAAAGAAGGCTCAAAGATCCGTGTTTACTTGAGTGAAGAATGAGTCTTTTTGAGGCAGCCGATTGTTTTCGGCTGCCTTTTATCATAAAGAGAAAAAAAGAAGATAACTTTTAAGATTAACTGGATGTATCCTTTTATTTACGCTAAAATATGAACTGTATGTTTAAAAGCCATTCTGACTTTTATAAACGGTTATCATGATAAAAGAATGAATAGAATTTCTGAGAGGTTTGATACAATGAAACTTACAAAGCTGCTTACATATTTAATGGCCGAACCTGTTCAAAATGACTTTCATGACCCTGACATAACTTCAATTGAGATGGACTCCAGGGAAGTGAGAAAAGGGAGTCTTTTTGTGTGTATAAAAGGGTATACGGTAGACGGACATGATTTCGCCCAAAAAGCCGCAGAAAACGGCGCAGCGGCCATCGTTGCCGAGAAAGAGCTTGACGTCGATGTTCCTGTCATTATCGTCCGCCGGTCACAGCGGGCGCTCAGCGTTCTTTCTGACGCGTTTTACGGGCAGCCGACAAAGCAGCTTCAGCTTATCGGCATCACCGGCACAAACGGCAAAACATCAACGACGCACATGGTTGATGAGATTTTCAAAAAAGCGGGAAGACAGACCGGTTTAATCGGAACGATGTACATTAAAATCGGGGATGAGACATTCCCGGTCAAAAATACAACGCCCGAAAGCGTCACACTGCAAAAAACGTTCAAGAAAATGAATGATGAGCATGTTGACACAGCTATTATGGAAGTGTCTTCTCACGCTCTGTCACTCGGCAGGGTTCACGGCTGCGATTATGATATCGCCGTATTCACGAACCTGACGCAGGACCATTTAGACTATCACAAGACGATGGAAGACTACAGACAGGCTAAAAGCCTCCTGTTTTCCCAGCTGGGCGGCTCCTTTAACCATGAAAAGCCGAAGCGGGCCGTTTTAAACGCAGATGACAAAGCCAGTGCTTATTTTGAAAAAGTGACGGCGGCGCACATCCTTACATACGGAATCGAGAACGATGCCGATGTCATGGCGAAACAAATCGAGATCTCTGCGCAAGGCACAAGTTTTGAACTCGTTACGCCAAAAGGAACAAAGCAGATCACGGTTTCACTCGTCGGCCGCTTCAACGTGTATAACGTACTGGCTGCAGCGGCGACAGCGATCGCAGCGGGTCTGCCGTTTGATACGATCACGAGCGCTCTTGAAGAGCTGCAAGGTGTCAGAGGCCGGTTTGAACTGGTGAATCATAATCAGCCGTTTCCTGTGGTCGTCGATTACGCGCACACGCCTGACAGTCTGGAAAACGTTCTGAATACATGCAAAGACATGACAGAGGGCAAGCTTTTCGTCGTCGTCGGCTGCGGCGGAGACCGGGATAAAACGAAACGCCCGAAAATGGCGGAAATTGCGGTGCGGATTGCCGACGAACCGATTTTCACTTCAGATAACCCGAGAAGCGAGGACCCGCTGGCCATATTAAGAGATATGGAAAGAGGGGTAGAAGGCACCTACTATCACAGTATCGCAAACCGCGAGCAGGCTATCTTTTTTGCTATTGCCAACGCGAAAAAGGGAGATGTGGTTCTGATTGCCGGGAAAGGGCATGAAACCTATCAGCAGATCGGCAATGAAACATTCGACTTTGATGACGCCGAAGTAGCGGGAAGAGCTATTGTTGAGCTGAATAAAAAGTAAAACAGGAAAGAGTGTTAGAATGAGTGAAATGAAAAGAATTACGGGGACACAATGTGAATATGATAAATACGTATGTCGTTTGAACGAAACGGGAGGAGAAAAGAGCAATGCTTGAGCAAGTGATTTTATTTACAATAATAATGGGATTTTTAATCAGTGTTCTGATATCTCCGATTCTTATCCCGTTTTTAAGACGTTTAAAATTCGGCCAAAGTATCAGGGAAGAGGGGCCGAAATCACATATGAAAAAATCAGGGACGCCGACGATGGGCGGGGTCATGATTATCGTATCCATCGCCATTACGGCGATTGTCATGACGCAGAAATTTTCGCATCTGAGCGCGGAAATGTTTCTTCTGCTGTTTGTTACGATCGGATACGGCCTGCTCGGCTTTCTGGATGACTATATTAAAGTAGTAATGAAACGGAATCTCGGATTGACGTCGAAGCAGAAATTGATCGGCCAGATCATTATTGCCATTGTATTTTACGGAGTATATCATTATTGCCATTTTTCAACCGGCATCAGGGTGCCGGGCACACATCTGTCAATCGATCTCGGCTGGGGATACTTTATCCTCGTTCTCTTTATGCTTGTCGGAGGTTCAAATGCCGTCAACCTGACAGACGGTCTGGACGGTCTCTTGTCCGGTACCGCGGCTATCGCATTCGGCGCTTTCGCCATCCTTGCGTGGAACCAGTCACAATATGACGTTGCGATTTTCTCGGTTGCCGTTGTCGGCGCCGTTCTCGGTTTTCTTGTATTCAACGCCCATCCCGCCAAAGTATTTATGGGGGATACCGGTTCGCTTGCGCTCGGAGGAGCGATCGTGACCGTTGCCATTCTGACGAAGCTTGAAATTCTGCTCGTCATTATCGGCGGAGTTTTTGTTATTGAGACCTTATCTGTTATCTTACAAGTCATCAGCTTTAAAACGACAGGAAAACGAATCTTTAAGATGAGTCCGCTTCACCACCATTACGAATTGGTCGGATGGTCTGAATGGAGAGTTGTCGTCACATTCTGGACTGCGGGACTGCTGCTTGCCGTTTTAGGAATTTACATCGAGGTGTGGTTATAAGTGGAAAACGAACTTTTTTTGCGAAAACAAAACTTTCTGGTCCTCGGACTGGCGAAAAGCGGATATGCGGCTGCGTCGATTCTTCATGAAAAAGGCATTAACGTCGTCGTGAATGATCAAAAAGCCTTTGAAGAGAACGAACCTGCCCAAAGGCTTTCAGAAAGAGGAATCGAGGTCATCTGCGGTGAGCATCCGACGTCACTTTTTGATCAGCATCACATTACCATTCTGATCAAAAATCCCGGAATCCCGTATGAAAATATCATGGTGGAGGAAGCGCAAAGAAGAGGCATCCCGGTTTGGACGGAAATCGAGCTTGCGTATTATATCACCAATGCAAAATTCATCGGCATTACAGGTTCAAACGGGAAAACAACAACGACGACCCTGATTTATGAAATGCTGAAAGCTGACTCGATAAAGGCGCTGATCGCAGGAAATATCGGCACTGTCGCCAGTGAAGTGGCTTATCATGCTGACGGTGATGAATGGATCGTCACAGAGCTTTCTTCGTTCCAGCTTATGGGGACTCATGCGTTCAGACCTGAAATCGGCCTGATTTTAAATGTGTTCGACGCTCATTTGGATTACCATCACAGCCGTGAAAACTATGAAAAAGCCAAGCAGAACGTGTATCTTCATCAGCTTGAGAGTGATACGGCCATCGTGAATCAAAGCGATGAAACAGTCGTGCGGCTTGCCGAAAGCGGAAAAGCCGGCACCGTTCCGTTTTCAGTGCACCAGGAACTGTCAAGCGGCGCATTTATTAAAGACGGAATGCTGATGTTCGGCGATGAAGCGATTCTGCCTGTTGATGACATCGTGCTGCCGGGCGCGCACAATTTAGAAAATATATTGGCCGCTGTAGCCGCGGCAAAAACGGCGGGCGCGTCTAATAAAGCGATTCAGAAGGTGCTGACAAGCTTTACCGGTGTCAAACACCGTCTGCAGTATGTAACAGCAATCCGGAATCGTAAATTTTATAATGACAGCAAAGCGACGAATATTTTGGCCACAAGCAAAGCGCTCTCCGCGTTCAAAGCACCGGTTATTCTGCTTGCAGGCGGACTGGACCGCGGCAACGGTTTTGACGATCTGAAACCGTATATGGACAATGTCAAAGCGGTCCTGACGTTCGGACAGACAGCGCCGAAGATAGAAAAACTGGGCAATGAGCTGGGAATACAACATGTCAAACGTGTCGATAATGTTGAACAAGCAGTATCTGCGGCGTTTGCGCTCTCAAATGAAGGAGACGTCATCCTCTTGTCACCCGCGTGTGCGAGCTGGGATCAGTTCAAAACATTTGAAGAACGCGGTGACATGTTTATAGATGCCGTGCATATGCTTAAGTAAGGGCTTGTCTCTGTTCATCGGCAGCCCTAAATGACTTATGCTTGGGGTGTCGATTGCTTTGACTACTAAAAAAACAGCGCCTGATTTGTTATTAGTTATCATTACGTTATTGCTTTTAACAATAGGATTAATTATGGTCTACAGTGCAAGTGCGGTATGGGCGGATTATAAATTTGACGACTCGTTTTTCTTCGCGAAACGGCAGCTGCTGTTTGCGGGGATCGGCGTCATTGCCATGTTTTTCATTATGAATGTGGATTATTGGACATGGCGCACATGGTCGAAGCTGCTTCTGATCATTTGTTTTTTTCTGCTTGTGCTTGTGCTGATTCCGGGAGTCGGAATGGTGCGGAACGGTTCAAGAAGCTGGATCGGAGTGGGAGCGTTCAGCATTCAGCCTTCGGAGTTTATGAAACTCGCGATGATTGCGTTTCTGGCTAAATTTCTTTCTGAAAAACAGAAGAATATTACGTCATTCAGACGCGGATTCGTTCCCGCGCTCGGAATCGTGTTTTCTGCATTTATTATTATTATGTGCCAGCCGGATCTGGGAACGGGGACGGTAATGGTGGGCACGTGCATCGTGATGATTTTTGTATCCGGTGCGCGAATCGCTCATTTTGCGTTCCTCGGACTCATCGGTTTAAGCGGATTTGCGGCGCTTGTTCTGTCCGCTCCTTATCGGATTAAACGGATTACCTCTTACTTAAACCCGTGGGAGGACCCGCTTGGAAGCGGATTTCAGATCATTCAGTCGCTCTATGCCGTAGGTCCGGGGGGACTGTTCGGGATGGGGCTCGGCCAAAGCCGGCAAAAGTTTTTTTACCTGCCGGAGCCGCAAACCGATTTCATTTTTGCTATTTTATCTGAGGAACTCGGCTTTATCGGCGGTTCGCTCATATTGCTGCTGTTCAGTATTTTATTATGGCGGGGCGTCAGGATTGCCCTCGGCGCGCCGGATTTATACGGAAGCTTTGTCGCCATCGGTATTATTTCTATGATAGCTATTCAAGTCATGATTAATATCGGCGTTGTGACGGGGCTGATCCCGGTAACAGGAATTACGCTGCCGTTTTTAAGCTACGGAGGCTCATCACTGACGCTGATGCTCGCAGCGGTCGGCGTGCTTTTAAATGTCAGCCGGTACTCGAGGTATTGATCTGTATCTTGCCTCATCACTCATGATCTATTCGTTATCTATAAAAAAACAGACAACATCAATAACCCTGTCCTAAAAAACAGGGTTATCGCTATGTGATTAAGGGGGACATACGAATGCGTATTGCAGTAAGCGGAGGCGGAACCGGAGGACATATTTATCCGGCCCTGGCCTTTATTAAAGAAGTTCAGCGCCGGCATCCGGATGTGGAATTTTTGTATATCGGAACAGAGAACGGTCTGGAGAAAAAAATTGTTGAACGGGAAAATATCCCGTTCCGCGCCATTGAAATTACAGGTTTCAAACGAAAACTTTCTTTTGAAAATGTAAAAACCGTCATGCGTTTCTTAAAAGGCGTGAAGAAAAGCAAATCATATTTAAAAGAGTTTAAACCGGATGCCGTTATCGGTACAGGCGGCTATGTATGCGGTCCGGTCGTATACGCGGCGGCAAAAATGGGAATTCCGACGATCATTCATGAGCAAAACAGCCTGCCCGGCATCACAAATAAGTTTCTCTCGAAATATGTTAATAAGGTGGCAATTTGCTTTGAAGAGGCAAAATCGCATTTTCCTGCTGAAAAAGTTGTGTTTACGGGAAACCCGAGAGCCTCTGAAGTCGTCTCAATTAAGACAGGCCGCTCATTAACTGAGTTCGGGCTGAAAGACAATCAAAAAACGGTGCTCATTTTCGGCGGAAGCAGAGGCGCGGCTCCCATTAACCGTGCCGTGATAGATATGCAGGAAGAATTGAAAACGAGACCTTACCAAGTGCTTTATATTACCGGGGAAGTGCATTACGAGAAGGTAACGGCTGAGCTGAAAGGCGGAAAAGCCGCTGATAATATGGTGACAAAACCGTTTTTGCACCAAATGCCGGAGTACTTACAATCAATTGATGTCATTGTGGCAAGAGCCGGAGCGACGACGATTGCGGAGATCACCGCTCTCGGCATTCCGAGCGTGCTTATTCCGAGCCCGTATGTGACAGCCAATCACCAGGAAGTCAATGCGAAGGCGCTCAGCCAGCATGACGCTGCAATCGTACTGAAGGAAACCGAGCTCAGCGGAGAAAAACTGATCGCTGCGCTGGACAAAATCGTCATGAATGAAGAAACCTTAAAAGACATGAGTGAGCGGACAAAATCACTCGGTGTTCCGGATGCGGCAGCCAGACTGTACAGTATCATGGAAGACATAAAAAAATAGAGCAAATGGAATGCGGAGGTTTATGATGGAGAACGTAATTCAGGAATTAAGAGACCGCGAAGTCGGCAAAGTGCTGGAACAAGAACCGCTCGCGAACCATACAACGATGAAAATCGGCGGTCCGGCGGACATTTTGATCATCCCCAACAGTGTGGAAGCGGTCAAAGATATTATGGATATTGTGAAGAAACATGATCTGCCATGGACGGTTATCGGCCGCGGTTCAAATCTGCTCGTGCTTGATGAAGGCATAAGAGGAGTTGTCATCAAACTGGGCGCGGGTCTGGATCATTTGGAGATTGACGGTGATCAGGTGACGGTCGGAGGCGGCTATTCGGTCGTCCGGCTTGCGACTTCCATGAGTAAAAAAGGAATGTCCGGTCTCGAATTTGCAGCGGGCATTCCCGGATCAATCGGCGGGGCCGTCTATATGAATGCCGGGGCGCACGGATCTGATATGAGTGAGATTCTTGTGAAAGCCCGTATCTTATTTGAAGACGGCACAATCGAATGGCTGACAAACGAAGAGATGGATTTCAGCTACAGAACGTCTGTTTTGCAGAAAAAACGCCCCGGCGTCTGTCTCGAGGCAGTTCTTCAGCTTGAGCAAAAGGAACGGGAAGCCATTACGGCGCAAATGCAGCAGAACAAAGATTACAGAAAAAATACGCAGCCGTATTCAAGCCCATGCGCCGGAAGCATATTCAGAAATCCGCTGCCGAATCATGCCGGAAACCTCGTTGAAAAAGCGGGATTAAAAGGACATCAGATCGGCGGAGCGAAAGTATCCGAAATGCACGGGAATTTTATCGTCAATGCCGGCGGAGCGACTGCCAAGGACGTTCTCGACCTGATTGAGTATGTGAAAAAGACAATCCGTGAGCAGTATGATGTTGACATGCATACGGAAGTTGAAATCATCGGAGGGAATCGTTAAAAGGTTCTCTGATTTCCATGAGCTCATGTGATATACTTTTAACAAATGTCAAACGGCATCACAGCATGCCGTTTGTTTTTCAATCAGACGAATGTCAAGCTGTTTCATTCTTAGTGAGGTGGACAGGCAGTGAACCCAAATCATGAAAGAGAAAAAATCGTAAATATTGAAGAGCGGATTCCGAAAATCAAAGAGCAGCGGAAACAAAAAGCAAACCGCCGGCTGATTTCATTCATTGTGCTCTTTTTTATGATGGTGCTGATCATCGTGTACTTGCAGATGCCGATCAGCAAAGTGTCTTCTGTCACCGTTTCCGGAAACGAAAACGTGTCTGTAAAAGAGATCAACGCGCTTTCTGATATACATAACGGACAAACCGAGTTCTGGAGTCTGAACAAGAAAAAAACAGAAGAAAAGATTGAGCAGAATAAACTGGTGAAAAAGGCGGATCTTTCAAAAGTATTTCCTAATAAAGTCAGCATTCACATTGAAGAATACAAGACGATCGCGTATCTGCAGCGGAATGATGTGTATTATGAAGTGCTGGAGAACGGCACCGTGCTGCCGAACGAAGTCACGCCGGATGACGCGGGCCCGATTTTGGTTGACTGGACAAACGCGAAAAAGCGGGTCAAAATGGCGGAGCAGCTTGATAAGCTTTCCGGTTCGCTAAAGCAGTCGATTTCTGAAATCTATTATACACCGGTAAAAATGGACCAGGACCGGATCAAGCTGTATATGAACGACGGGTATGTAGTTACCGCTTCTATTAAAACATTTGCCGACCGGATGAAGACCTATCCTTCTATCGTTTCCCAGCTGGACGGCGGGAAAAAGGGGATTATCCACTTAGAAGTCGCTACGTATTTTGAAGAATTTAACAAAGGTAAATCCGGCAAGAAAAAAGAAAATGATTAATAGTTCTAAAGAACTAATTTTAAGGTGATTCAAAAGAATCTATTACAATCAGCGGGGCAGCCGATATAACCGATAGCGGAATAATTATGACTATGTTTGTTTTTGCCCGGGATATGGCTGCCGGACAAGGGGAAAATTCTCAATGCAATGGGCGTGTCTTCTTCAATGAACATTGCATTTGGAATTTTCCTCCTGTTTCTTCTTTTTTCGGATGTTTCTGGCAATATCTATAGCTTTTCTGGAGGTTCATCTTAGTGTAGACTAATGGAAAGCGGGTATATTTGCATCTGGTTTGCACATTATGGCACCGTGACAGGAAATCTTACGGTAAGGTGGGCCGTCTCTAAAAAAAATAAAAAAAATGCGATATAAAAGAGGATATACATAGAATATAACGAATAGTTTCATTAAACATAAATTGTGAGAAATCAGATAAGAATTTGTTGATGCTGTTGTTTTTGTTACACACTTGTAAAGCCACATTCATTGTATTGTTGTTCCGCAAATAATAGAATAGAATTTGATCGAAATGTGAGGAGGTGCCATAGAATGAACAACAATGAACTTTACGTCAGTCTTGACATCGGTACGTCCAATACAAAAGTGATCGTCGGAGAAATGACAGATGATTCCCTTAACATTATCGGAGTGGGAAATGTACCGTCTGAAGGATTGAAAAAAGGCTCAATCGTTGATATAGATGAAACCGTTCATTCTATAAGAAAAGCGTTTGACCAAGCTGAAAGAATGGTAGGTTTTCCGCTGAAAAAAGCCATTGTCGGCGTTAATGGAAATTATATTCATATTCAAGATACGAACGGCGTTGTCGCTGTTTCCAGTGAAAACAAAGAAATTCACGTTGAAGACGTCCGCAGGGTAATGGAAGCGGCACAGGTCGTGTCGGTTCCGCATGAGCAGCTGATCGTTGACGTCGTTCCGAAACAGTTTATCGTTGACGGAAGAGACGAAATTACCGATCCGAAAAAAATGCTCGGAGTGCGCCTGGAAGTAGAAGGCACGCTGATTACCGGCTCCAAAACGATCTTACATAATTTACTTCGCTGTGTGGAGAGAGCGGGCGTTGAAATTACTGATATCTGCCTGCAGCCGCTTGCGGCCGGTTCGGCGGCTTTGTCAAAAGACGAAAAAAACCTCGGAGTCGCCATGATTGATATCGGCGGCGGCTCGACGACGGTGGCGGTATTTGAACAGGGGCACCTGAAGGAGACAGCCGTCATTCCGCTCGGAGGCGAAAACATCACGAAAGATGTATCGATCGGATTGCGCACTTCCACCGAAGAGGCTGAAAGAGTAAAAAAACAATTCGGACATGCATTCTACGATGAGGCTTCAGAAGATGAAGTATTTGAAGTCACCGTCATAGGAACGAATCAAAAGCAATCTTTTACACAGCAGGAAATTGCCAATATTATTGAAGCAAGAGTGGAAGAGATTCTTGAGATTGCCGCAGCCGAAATTGAGCATATGGGAATTACAGATCTGCCCGGCGGCTTTGTGCTGACCGGCGGACAGGCCGCAATGCCCGGAGTGCTTTCATTGGCACAGGAAGTGCTGAGGCACAATGTAAGGGTCGCAAGCCCGAATTACATCGGTGTAAGAGACCCTCAGTATATGACGGGTGTCGGCTTGATACAATTTGCCTGCCGAAATGCCAGAATTCAGGGAAGAAAAATAGGCTTTCATATGCCGGAAGAAGCCGTGCAGGAAATCGCGGTCTCTCACGAAGAAGAACATCATCAGCGGCCAGAGGCGCAGCAGCGTCCAAAAGCAAAACAAAAAACACAAGCCGAACACAACAAACCGAGCAAAATGAAAAAACTATTAAGCATGTTTTGGGAATAGATTGATAGTCATTCGGCAGATTAGGAGGATTTAGCATGTTGGATTTCGAAACAAACATAGACGGCTTAGCATCAATTAAAGTAATCGGAGTAGGAGGCGGCGGTAATAACGCGGTCAACCGAATGATTGAAAATGAAGTGCAGGGTGTAGAGTATATTGCGGTAAACACGGACGCGCAAGCTCTTAACCTGTCAAAAGCGGAAGTGAAAATGCAGATCGGGGAAAAGCTGACCCGCGGTCTCGGAGCGGGAGCGAATCCGGAAGTCGGCAAAAAAGCCGCTGAAGAAAGTAAGGAACAAATCGAAGAAGCGTTAAAAGGCGCTGACATGGTGTTCGTTACAGCCGGAATGGGAGGCGGTACCGGAACGGGAGCCGCACCGGTGATCGCTCAAATCGCAAAGGACTTAGGCGCTTTGACTGTCGGTGTCGTAACAAGACCGTTTACATTTGAAGGAAGAAAACGCCAGCTGCAGGCTGCAGGCGGTATCACGGCAATGAAAGAAGCCGTTGACACACTGATCGTTATTCCGAATGACCGCATTCTTGAAATTGTCGATAAAAACACACCGATGCTTGAAGCATTCCGTGAAGCTGATAACGTGCTTCGCCAAGGGGTGCAAGGTATCTCTGACCTCATCGCAACGCCTGGTTTAATCAACTTGGACTTTGCCGATGTCAAAACCATCATGTCCAACAAAGGTTCAGCATTGATGGGTATCGGGATCGCTACAGGAGAAAGCCGTGCTGCTGAAGCCGCCAAAAAGGCGATCTCCAGTCCGTTACTGGAAGCGGCAATCGACGGAGCGCAAGGTGTTTTGATGAACATTACGGGAGGTACAAACCTGAGCCTCTACGAAGTGCAGGAAGCAGCCGACATCGTCGCTTCTGCCTCTGACCCTGATGTCAATATGATTTTCGGTTCAGTTATCAATGAAAATCTGAAAGATGAAATCGTCGTCACCGTTATTGCGACCGGTTTTATCGAACAGGAAAAAGATGACTCAAAACCGCAGCGTCCGACTTTAAACCAAGGATTGAAGTCTCAAAGCCAAAACGCTGCGAAACGTGAGCCGAAACGAGAAGAAACACAGCATCAAAACACGGTGAACCGCCATACATCACAACCGGCGGATGATGCCCTCGACATTCCTACATTTTTAAGAAACCGCAACAAACGCGGCTGATGTAAAAAAGGACAAGACCACATGGTTTTGTCCTTTTTCTTTTTTGTGCACAGTCTTCCTTCCTATCCCCCATGATCTATACAGTGAAAAAAGAAGCTTTATACCTATGACGAATTGATTGTTTTTTAGTTTCATACGGCTTTCTACAGAATGTGACAATATCTGGATGGAAGATTGTCTACATTTAACGTACAGCATCGAAATGACAAACGATTCCAATTATGAAGGGGGGATACACATTTTATAGGGCGTTACCAAATAAGGGGGGATACGATTGAAGAAAAAAACGAGAAACAGATGGACAGGCTCCGTTTTAAGTGCGATTGTCGTCAGTTCACTGTTGTTTCCGGGTGCAGCCGGAGCGAACAGCACACCGGGGGCAGTTTCTTTCACCAAAGATCTTTCTTCCTCTAAGAGCATTCAGCATAAGATTTCCGATTCAGTCAAGAAGCGTTTTGAAAAAAATGATAAAGTCACGTTTCTTATCAAATTTAAAGAGAAAGCCAATACGAAAAAAGCGGTCAAAGAAGCAGAAAAAAATGCCGAGTCTCATTCGCTTTCCGCAGCAAAAACCGAATATCAAAAGCGGTCAGCCGTTGTTTCTTCTTTAAAACTGGCAGCTCATGATGCGCAGCAGAATCTGAAAACATATTTGGAAAAACAAAAAAAGAAAGGAAAGGCTGATCACATCCATTCCTATTATATTGTCAACGGAATGGCAGTTACTGCTTCGAAAGAGGTAATGGAAAAAGCCGCCTCATTTCCTGAAGTAGAAAAAGTTCTTCCGAATGAAAAACGTCAGCTTACTCAACGGCAAGCAAAAGCTCCTTTTCAAATGAAGAAAAAACAAAAAGAGGTCAAAGCAAAGGAAGGCATCGAATGGAATATCAGCCAAATTGATGCGCCGCAGGCCTGGGCCTCAGGATACGACGGAACCGGCACGGTTGTCGCCTCCATTGATACGGGAGTTCAGTGGGATCATCCCGCGCTTAAGGAAAAATACCGGGGTTACGATCCTGAAAATCCCGCAGCGCCGAATCATGAAAAGAACTGGTATGATGCCGTGTCCCATAAAGACGCTCCCTACGACGATCTTGAACACGGCACTCATGTAACAGGGACCATGACGGGTTCAGAACCTGACGGCTCAAATCAAATCGGTGTGGCTCCGGGGGCGAAATGGATCGCAGTAAAAGCATTTTCAGATGACGGAGGAACCGATGCCGATATTTTGGATGCCGGTGAATGGGTGCTTGCGCCTAAAGATAAAAACGGCACGCCGCATCCCGAGATGGCGCCGGATGTTGTCAATAATTCCTGGGCGGGCGGTTCGGGAATGGACGAGTGGTACCGCGATATGGTGAATGCGTGGAGAGCGGCAGGGATTTTTCCGGAATTCTCTGCGGGAAATGAAGACTTATTTACACCGGGAGGACCGGGTTCAATCGCAAATCCGGCCAATTATCCTGAAGCATTTGCGACAGGTGCGACTGACATCGACAAGAAACTCGCTGATTTCTCACTTCAAGGCCCCTCACCGTATCATGAAACAAAACCGGACATTTCGGCTCCGGGAGTGAATATCCGTTCTTCGATTCCTGGAGGAACATACGAAGGCGGCTGGGACGGAACTTCAATGGCCGGGCCGCATGTGGCGGCGACGGCGGCTTTGTTAAGGCAGGCGAACGCCTCTATTACGGTCGATGAAATAGAAGACGTTTTGACGCGCACCGCCGAAAAGCTGACAGATTCCGTTTTTCCGGAATCACCGAATAACGGTTACGGCCACGGTCTCGTTAACGCTTTTGATGCCGTTTCTGCCGTAACGGACGGAATCGGAAGCGTAGAAGGCAAGGTATCTTCTGCGGGCGAAGATCACAATCCGCCCAGCTTTCATCATGAACCGGTCTCAGAGGCTTACAAAGGGGCAAACCTTCCGTTAACGGTTACAGCAGAAGATGATGTAAGCATAACTGAGGTGATCCTCTCCTATCAGTTTGATGAAGGAGAGTGGAAAACGGCAGCCGCCGTTCAAAAAAGCGGTGATGAAAAAAAGGGAACATACCAGGCGGAGATTCCGGACATAACGGGAAGCAAGATAAGTTATAAATGGACCATAAAAGATTTCGGAGGTCATTCTGTAGAATCTGATACGTACCGGGCTGACGTGAAACCGAGCATTACGGCGGGATACAAAGAGGATTTTGAATCACAGCCGGCGGGCTGGTCCAGTTACGGGACACATGATCAATGGGAATGGGGTATCCCGGGTTCAGGGCCCGGCGCCGCATTTTCCGGAGATAAAGTGTATGCGACGAATCTGTCCGGCCCTTATGCCGATTCGGCCAACATGAATCTCGTGATGCCTCCGATTCAAGTTCCGGAAACAGGGCGGCTGTTTTTACAATTTAAAAGCTGGCACAAGCTCGAAGAATTTTTTGATTACGGGTATGTGTTCGTTCTGCCGGAAGGGAAATCAAATTGGGAGCAGGCGGCCGTTTACAATGGTGATTCCGCAGGATGGAATGATGAAGAGGCGGATTTATCTGCGTATAAAGGCCAAAACATAAAGCTCATGTTTAATATGCAGTCTGACGAAGTACTCAATGAAGACGGATGGTATATCGATGATGTCCGGCTTTCAAGCAGCCCTCTCGGCAAGGCGGCTAAAAAAAGTAAACACAATAGACAAACACCTCCCGGCCACCTGAAGAAAAAAGCCATCAGTCCGAAACAGGCCAAACCGGCAGTGAAATCACCCGGAAAAAGAGTGAAACGTGAAACAAACCTCCTGCCGCTCAGAGCGCAAATCAGTGTCGCCGAGACGGGGAAATCCGTATATTCCGACCCTGCAAGCGGAAGCTACAGCCTGTCACATAAAGCGGGAAACTATACGCTGAAAGCCGAGGCATACGGATTTAAGTCCGCTTCGAAACAAGTTTCTGTTCAAGCAGACAAAACCGCGCAGGCAGACTTTACACTGGAGCAAATGCCGTCCGGCACGCTAAAAGGAACCATCACCAATCAGTCCACAGGCGAACCGGTAAAAGGGGCTGCGCTTTATGTGGCCGAGGATGCCGCAATTGAGCCGGCGGTGACAAACGATAAAGGGGAATATTCGCTTAAGGCGTACGAAGGCTCCTACACAATCAAAGTAGC
The DNA here is from genome assembly GCF_057196865.1 of Bacillus sp. SYZHCR11. Lineage (NCBI taxonomy): Bacteria > Bacillati > Bacillota > Bacilli > Caryophanales > Bacillaceae > Bacillus > Bacillus sp. SYZHCR11. Next base: position 768,062 of record NZ_JBXUND010000001.1, on the reverse strand, counting down.
GGCAAAAGGCTTTTACAATAGCGAATTTTCTGTCGACATCAAAGGAGATGCTGAAAAAAACGTCAAGCTTAAGCCGTATGTCGGTTATGAAGGGGAAATCGCCTATGATAACGGGACGGAAGAAGCCGCGCTGTCATATTTTAAAGCCGGCAGCAAATCTGCCGTTAAGATGACCCTCAAAGACGGAAAAGAACACGGTATGCTGACGGGAGGCCTTTTTAAATTTTGGGGCGCCGACTGGCCTGATCCGGGCGGTACCGAATTTCAAGCAGAAGTATATGATGCATCCGGCCCTGATGGAGCTCCGGGCAGCAAAATTGCCGGCCCGTTCCAAGCTGAAGCGCTTCGAAACGGCGAGTGGACCAAAGTGGATCTCAGCTCAAAAGGAATCGCGGTCGGAAAGGATTTTTATCTTGTGTTCCGTCAGACGAAACCCGATCCTTATACACCTGCCCTGTCATCTGATGACGGCAGTCCGTACTCGAACAGAAACTGGCAATACCTCGACGGCCGCTGGTCAAAAGCCGATAAATCAGACGGAAACTTTATGATCAGGGCTTTGGTCGACTACGAAGCTTCTGTGCCTGAGATAACGTCGCCTGAAAACCGGTCATTTACAAACAAGAAGTCAATCACGGTGAAAGGAACGGCTTCACCAAAAACCGCTGTCCGTCTTACCAATAACGGTAAAACCGCCGCAGAAACGAAAGCAGATGCAGACGGCAGTTTCCAGGCCGGTGTCACACTCACTAAAGATGGCAATCGGCTGACAGCGGCATCTGTGACAGACAGCGGGTCAACCGACGAGTCACGCCCTGTCACGGTCATACTGGATGAGGATAAGCCTGATGTGACGATTGACAGTCCGGCAAACGGTGATAAAACAAATAAAGAAGCAGTGACTGTAAAAGGAAAAGTGCACGACGCCCATTTAAAATGGGTAAAGGTGAACGGAAAAAAAGCTGAAGTAAATAACGGTTCTTATCAAGCGAGAACCCTTCTGGAAAACGGCAGCAATGAGATCAAGGTCACGGCCTCAGATGAAGCTGGTAACAAAACAACGAAAAAGACGGTAATCGATGTCAATTACAATGCTCCCGTCATTTCCGGATTGGTTCCCGGAGCGGATAAGGAATTAAAAGCCGGAGAATCAGTGAAAATCGCTTTTTCAAGCGGAAAGAAATTAGACGCTTCCTTCGTGATCCGTCTGCCTCTGACAAACGCCCGGGCAGGGAGCCAAAACGCAACAGAGCTTCCGCTGAGAGAAATTTCTCCGGGACGATATGAGGGTTACTGGACGGCGGCTTCTTCCATCAAAGCAAGCGGAGCAAAAATTGACGTTATCGCAAGAGATGACTACGGAAATGAAACGAGACAGACGGCTAAAGGAAAACTTTATATCAATGAGTAAAAACAGAGCGCTGCCAAATCACGGCAGCGCTTTTTTAGTTGAAGGGGACAATAGAAAATCAACCTTTTCGGCCCTCGACAAATAAAACGGTTATCCCTTAAAAATTGTACTTTACCCTCAACATTAATTGACAGACTTTCCCACAGAGCTTGCTTTATACTTATGAAACAAGAGAGAGAAACAGATATGTAAGACAAAAGAGGAAAGGGGTCAGATGTGAAAATCTATCTGGATGTCATTTGGCTGTTGAACTTTTGTTTTGATTCTCTTTTGCTTTTATTGACCGCCTTTATTTTAAAACGCCAGGTGAAAAAAAGAAGAGTGGCCGCCGGCGGTTTCATCGGGTCAGCCATTGTGCTTCTGATGTTTACGCCTATTTCTCCCTTTGTGGAGCATCCGGCGGGAAAAATGGCGTTTTCGGTAGTCATCGTGCTTACGGCTTTTGGCTTTAAACGGTTCCGATACTTTTTTCAAAATTTGTTCGCCTTTTATTTCGCGACTTTTCTCGTCGGCGGGGGAATGATCGGCGTACATTCCCTGCTGCAGACAGAATCAATTGTGCAGCAAGGCGTAATGGTTACAAGCCAGACCGGATTCGGCGACCCGATCAGCTGGATGTTTGTAGTTATCGGATTTCCGGCCATATGGTTTTTTTCGAAAAAGAGAATTGAAGACATCGAGACGAAGTCCATTCAGTACGATGAACTTGTCATGGTGCAGGCGGAATTCAGCGGACAGACAATCCGCGCGAAAGGATTGGTGGATTCCGGGAATCAGCTGTATGATCCGCTGACGAAAACGCCGGTCATGATCCTTCACATTAACAAATTCGCTCCGATCCTCAGCGAAAAGGAAACGGACTTCATCAAATCCGCCAGTCCGCTTGAAGTGATAGAGCAGCTTGATGATTCGTTCCGCCATGCGGATAAGCTGAGGCTGATTCCATACAGGGGCGTCGGCCAGGACAATCAATTTTTACTCTGTTTAAAGCCGGATTACGTCACGATTTTAACAAAAGACGAGATGATCGCATGTGAAAAATGCCTGATCGGCATCAGCACGAAGCCATTATCCGCTGACGGTGAATTTGACGGAATCGTTCATCCGAAGATGCTGACAGGGAAGGCTGTAAAACATGTTTCCTGACGAAAAGTCTGTTATTCATCATACTCAAAACGCGTGGTATTTAGAAGGGGGAGGAAGATGAAAAAACTTAAGCTGCGTCTGACATATTTGTGGTATAAATGGCTGATGAAACTCGGACTGAAAAGCGATGAAGTGTATTACATAGGAGGAAGCGAGGCGCTGCCGCCGCCTTTGTCTAAAGAAGAGGAGCAGGTGCTCTTATTAAAGCTGCCGAGCGGGGATCAGGCGGCGCGGGCCATCCTGATTGAGAGAAACTTACGTCTTGTCGTTTACATTGCCCGCAAATTCGAAAACACCGGCATCAATATCGAGGACTTAATCAGCATCGGCACCATCGGTTTGATCAAAGCGGTAAACACGTTTAATCCGGAAAAGAAAATCAAACTCGCCACCTACGCATCGCGATGTATTGAAAACGAAATTTTAATGTACTTGCGCCGAAACAATAAAATCCGTTCAGAGGTGTCCTTTGATGAACCGCTGAACATTGATTGGGACGGAAACGAACTGCTGCTTTCGGATGTGCTCGGCACAGATGATGATATTATTACGAAAGACATTGAAGCCAATGTGGATAAAAAACTTTTGAAAAAAGCGCTTGAGCAATTAAACGAAAGAGAAAAGCAGATTATGGAACTGCGTTTCGGGCTTGTCGGAGAAGAAGAAAAAACCCAAAAAGATGTAGCCGACATGATGGGGATTTCACAATCTTATATCTCCCGGCTCGAAAAGCGGATTATCAAAAGACTGAGAAAAGAGTTTAACAAAATGGTGTAAAATTTTTTCCATCTGACAGCCCTTACTGCTGCAAGGATTGCCGCCGCCGGATGTTTATTTCTGTAAAATGGCGGTGCATATTTTTCCCACCCGAGGAGATACTTAACGTTGTACAGCAGCTCCTAGTGGGAGGGAAAAACGTGTCAAGAAATAAAGTCGAAATTTGCGGGGTGGATACCTCCAAATTACCGGTGCTCAAGAATGAAGAGATGAGAAAGCTGTTTAGGCAATTGCAGGATGAGGGCGATGATTCAGCGAGGGAAAAGCTTGTAAACGGCAATCTGCGCCTTGTCTTAAGCGTCATTCAGAGGTTTAACAACAGAGGAGAGTATGTTGATGACTTATTTCAGGTCGGCTGCATCGGACTAATGAAATCCATTGATAATTTTGACCTAAGCCATAATGTTAAGTTTTCAACATACGCTGTACCGATGATCATCGGAGAAATCCGCAGATATTTGCGGGATAACAATCCGATCCGCGTCTCGAGGTCGCTTCGCGATATCGCATATAAAGCGCTTCAAGTAAGAGAGCGGTTAATCAGTGAGACAAGCAGGGAGCCGACAGCAGAGGAAATCGCCAAAGTTCTTGAAGTGCCCCATGAAGAAATTGTGTTTGCCCTTGACGCCATCCAGGATCCGGTTTCACTGTTTGAGCCGATTTATAATGACGGCGGCGATCCGATCTACGTGATGGACCAGATCAGCGATGAGCGCAACAAGGATACACAATGGATTGAGGAGCTCGCTCTGAAAGAAGGCATGAGAAGACTGAACGAACGGGAAAAAATGATTTTGCGAAAGCGCTTTTTCCAAGGGAAAACCCAAATGGAAGTCGCTGAAGAAATCGGGATATCCCAAGCTCAGGTCTCAAGGCTTGAAAAGGCAGCCATTAAACAAATGAATAAAAATATCCACCAATAACGGAAAAAGCCTTTAAACCTTGTTTAAAGGCTTTTTTCATGCGATGGTTTACGTTTGCAAAAAAGTGATGTATTCTAATGTGTAAAAGTTTTTAGAAAATTTAAATAAAGTAAACGGGGGAAACGGCAATGATTTTACAGCTGGACAGTGTGTCATTAAAAAGAAACGGGAAATGGATTTTGAAAGATATTAACTGGCGCGTCGAGAAAAACGAAAATTGGGTGCTGTACGGATTAAACGGAGCCGGAAAAACGGCTTTGCTGAATATGTTATGCTCTTATTACTTCCCCACTTCAGGAGAGATGCAGGTGCTCGGCCATCAGTTCGGCAAAACAGAGCTCGGTGACAGGCTCAGAAGGAAAATCGGCCTTGTTTCGGCAGGTCTTCAGCACAAATTATATGCCGCGGACTCCGCTTTTGAAATCGCCCTCAGCGGCGCGTACGCCTCAATCGGGCTGTACGAAACTCCGAGTGAGCAGGTAAGGGAAAAAGCGATCGGTCTTCTGAAGGATTTGGGCGCCATCAGTTACGCCGACAGGCGGTACGAAACATTATCACAAGGGGAAAGACAAAGAGCGCTGATTGCGCGGGCGCTTATGGCTGATCCCAAACTGCTGATTTTGGACGAGCCCGTGACGGGTCTTGATTTTATGGCAAGGGAGCAGCTGCTGGACACGATTACGTCGATCGCCGAAAAAGAAAATGCGCCGTCCATCCTTTATGTCACCCATCACGCTGAAGAAATTCTGCCGGTATTTGATCAGGCGCTGCTTTTAAAACAAGGCGAGGTGTTCGCCTCCGGGGAAATCAGGGATATGCTTTCTGACGAGCGGCTTACAGCGTTTTTCGATACGCCTGTCAATGTCTTATGGAACAATGGCCGCCCGTTTTTAACACGTGCAAAAGAGGCATCATCCGTAAAATAACATCAATTCACCCTGGGGGTGCTGCCATGCGGCTGAGAGAGACGTTGTCTCAACCCTTAACGGACCTGATCCGGATCATGCCGGCGGAGGGAAGCGGTGAAAAAAGCGGAGGAAGATCCGTTTTTTACCCGTTTTATTTTAATGAAACGGGTTTTTTGATACAGCCAAAGGGGAGATTTCCAATGCATCAGATTGATATGCTGTTACACCAGGCGGAGAAACGGCGGGGCGATTTAATACAAATAGCTGAAAGGTTGATCGCCTTTCCGACACCGGCTCCGCCTGCAAGAAATACGGCAGAAGCCCAAAAGTGGGTGGCCGGCTTTTTAAAAGAAACGGGCTGCTCGGTCGATATGTGGGATGTGTATCCGGAAGATCCGAATGTAGTCGGTGTTTTAAAAGGGACAGATTCAAGCAGGCATCAAAGCCTGATTTTAAACGGACACATTGATGTGGCAGAAGCCGGGGGCGAAGACTGGAACTCTGACCCGTTTCAGCCGCTCGTAAAAGACGGCATGCTGATCGGAAGGGGCGCCGTTGATATGAAAGGAGGTTTGGCGTGTGTTCTTTTCTCTCTGAAGCTGATCCATGATGCCGGCATTAAGCTTCCGGGCGACCTCATTGTACAGTCTGTAATCGGAGAAGAAGTCGGCGAGGCGGGGACGCTGGAATGCTGCAAACGCGGCTATCACGCGGATTTTGCGGTTGTCGCGGATACGAGCAGCCTGCATATTCAAGGGCAGGGCGGTGTCATCACCGGCTGGATAGAATTGAAAAGCAAACAAACATTTCATGACGGCATGAGGCGCAATATGATTCATGCGGGCGGAGGCACATTCGGAGCGAGCGCCATCGAAAAAATGGCGAAAATCATCACTGCCTTGGGAGAGCTGGAGCGCCACTGGGCGGTAACGAAAAGCTATCCCGGCATTGCGCCCGGCACCAATACGATCAACCCCGCCGTCATTGAAGGCGGAAGACACGCAGCGTTTGTCGCCGATGAATGCCGGTTATGGATCACCGTCCACTTTTATCCGAACGAAACGCACGAACAAGCAGCCGCAGAAATCGAAGACTATATTAATCGTGTCGCTGACAGTGATCTGTGGCTCAAAGAAAACAGGCCGGTGTTCAAATGGGGCGGATCTTCGATGATTGAAGACAGAGGAGAGGTGTTCCCGGCGCTGGAAATCGATCCGGATCATCCGGCAGTTTCTGTCTTGGCTGCATCACACTCTGCCGTCAAAAAACAGGAGCCCGTCATTGATGTTTCCCAAACCGTAACAGACGGAGGATGGCTTTATCAGGCCGGGATTCCGAGCGTCATATACGGCCCCGGCGATTTAAAAAACGCCCACTCCGTAAACGAGGAAGTGTCCGTTGATGAGCTTATGGACTATACGAAAATCATGCTGAGATTTATTCTCGGCTGGTGCAGCCGCAAAAAAGATTGCCCGATGTGACAAGGTTCAGCCCGGCCGTTCATATAATAGGAAAAAGAACGGGCAAAGGGCGTGATACGGATGATCAGCATATCTGAATTTCAAATAAAAGATGTGGTAAACGTGTCGAACGGAAAAAAACTCGGAAGCATCGGGGATATTGATATTAACGTGACAACGGGAAAAATTCAGGCGATTATTTTAGGCGGCAGCGGAAAAGTTCTCGGTTTTTTCGGAAAAGAAGAGGAAATGATCATTCCTTGGCGAAATATAGTTAAAATTGGGGAAGATGTCATCTTAGTGCGTGTAAATGAACCAAAGGGGGGAGCGTAATCCTCCCTTTACTTGTAAAAAGCCGGAAATCTCAATGTTTCCGGCACATTTATTTATCTCATTTTTCAATCAGCCGCTAAACGTATGCTTAAAATTGTGTTAAAATGAGTGGGAAATTACGCTTTTTTAATGTTTGTCGAAAGGTTGGATCTCCATGAATACATATCACCCGTTTAGTCTTACCACCCCCTCGGCACTCATGATAGAAGACTGGAACTGTGTGAATCAGCTTAACACAAAGGTCATCGCCGGATTCACAACGAAAAACGGCGGTGTCAGCAATCCTCCGTATGAGTCATTAAATACCGGATTGCACGTCCGGGACGAAGCTCATGATGTTGTGACAAACCGTGGAGTCATAGCGTCCTTATGCGGTACTGATCTGGATTCCTGGGTGTTCGCCGACCAGACACATGAAAACCGCGTCCGGCGCGTGACAGCCGGGGATAAAGGAAAAGGAGCGAGAGACTATTCTTCCGCATTCCGCGGGACGGACGGGCTCTACACGAAAGATGCGAATCTTTTTTTGGCCCTTTGTTTTGCGGACTGTGTGCCCTTGTATTTTTATGACCCGGTGAAATCCATTATCGGCGCTGCCCATGCCGGATGGAAGGGGACGGTCAAACAAATCGGACGCATCATGACGGAACGCTGGGTAAACGAAGAAGGCTCCCGTTTAACAGATATTCAGGCTGTCATCGGTCCGTCCATCAGCGCGGGAAGTTATACAGTCGACGACCGCGTCATCAATGAAGTGCGGGCGCTGCCCTTTACGGCTGAATCCGCCATATGCGAAACGGAAAAAGGCCAGTATCAACTTGATTTAAAAGAGGTCAACCGTCTTCTTCTGATACATTGCGGCATTCCGGAAGAAAACATTTCAGTCAGCGGATTATGCACCGAACGAGAGCGTGAACTATTCTTTTCACACCGCCGCGACAAAGGGAAAACGGGACGCATGATGTCCTTTATCGGAATGAAGGAGGCATAAGATCTTGCGTGTTGCTGATCAATTACGACATATAAACGAAAGAATAAACGAAGCATGTAACAGATCGGGCCGAAGCCCCGAAGATGTTACCGTCATCGCGGTTACAAAATACGTATCAGCTGAAAGGGCTCAAGAGGCCGTTGATGCCGGTATTACAAGTCTGGGAGAAAACCGGGATGCCGAGCTTATCCATAAGCAGGAAGTCATCAAAGGAAGCCCGAAGTGGCACTTTATCGGCAGTCTTCAGTCCAGAAAGGTGAAGGCCGTCGTTGACCGTGTATCTTATATTCATTCCTTAGACAGACTGTCATTGGCAAAAGAGATTGAAAAACGGGCGCAGCATACGGTTCGCTGTTTTGTGCAGGTGAATACTTCGCTTGAGCCGTCTAAGCACGGTTTGAAAACAGAGGAGGTCATCCCCTTTATCAGAGAGCTTTCTGAGTTTAGAAACATTTCTGTAGAGGGCCTGATGACGATGGCTCCCCTGACAGACGATACAGAAACGATCAGAGCCTGCTTCCGGCAATTGCGTGATCTGAGGGATCAGGTGCAAAAACTGAATCAGACAAACGCGCCGTGCCGGGAACTGTCAATGGGCATGTCAAATGATTATGAAATCGCTGTTGAAGAGGGCGCAACTTTTATCAGAATCGGCTCTTCATTAGTCGGAAATGAACCGGGGGGTGTAAACAAATGAGCATGAAAAATAAACTGAAAAACTTTTTCTCAATGGATGAGGAGGAGTACGAGTACGAATACATTGAAACGGAGCAGGATCATCAGGAAGAGCATGAACAGCAGAAAGATAAACAGCCTGCTTACGCTCAGAAGCCGCAGGGCAAGCAGAACGTAGTAAGCTTGCAAAGTGTTCAGAAATCCTCTAAAGTGGTCTTGAGTGAACCGCGTGTATATGCGGAAGCGCAGGAAATCGCCGATCATTTAAAGAACAGGCGGGCGGTTGTCGTCAATCTGCAGCGCATCCAGCATGATCAGGCGAAAAGAATCGTCGACTTTTTAAGCGGTACCGTCTACGCCATCGGCGGCGACATTCAGAGAATCGGTTCAGATATTTTTCTGTGCACGCCTGATAATGTCGACGTTTCCGGCACGATTTCGGAGCTTATAAATGAAGACGAACATCAGAGGTGGTAAAGCAGGATGATTCTTTATCAAATTTTTTCCGTTCTGAGTTATTTAATTTACATCTACTCGTTTGCCCTGATCATCTATATCTTTATGTCATGGGTGCCGAGTACGAGAGAAACGGCGGTCGGACGGTTTCTCGCAGCGATTTGCGAACCGTATTTAGAGCCGTTCAGAAGGATCATTCCGCCCATTGCCATGCTGGATATATCCCCGATTGTAGCGATTATCGTGCTTCGGTTTGCCACGACGGGACTTTGGGGCCTATACCGCATGATCGCAATGTATACTTGAATGCGACAGTTTGATACGGGCTTGGCACCAGCCAAGCCTCTTTACATAGAAAGGAAAGAACATGAGCGATATTTACCAGCACTTCAGACAAGACGAGCGGCCTTTTATTGATCAGGTGCTTGAATGGAAACAGATTGTCCTGGACCAGTATCGGATGAAGCTGACTGATTTCTTAGATCCCAGGGAACAGGTGATTGTAAAAGCCGTTATCGGCGACGCCTGCGGTCTTGCGTTTTTCGGAGGATATGACAGAGCTGAGCGCAAACGCGCGATTTTATACCCTGAATATATGGAACCTGAACAGGATGATTTTGAGCTCCGGGCTTTTGACGTTCAATACGCTGAAAAATTCGTCAGCATTGACCACCGCTCTCTTCTAGGATCATTAATGGGGGTCGGCTTAAAGCGGCAGAAATACGGCGATCTGATTTTCTCAGAGGAAGCCGTGCAGCTCATCGTCTCCGGTGAAATCGCCGATTTTGTCAGCACTCAGCTGACGAAGGCGGGCAAAGCGCCGGTAAAGCTTGAGAAAATCGAGCTTTCCGCTCTTCACATTCCCGCTTCAGATGTCGAAATAAGGGATGACACGGTTTCTTCATTGCGTCTCGACGCCGTCTGCGCTTCAATGAGCAGGCAATCCCGGCAGAAAGCGCAGGCGCTTGTGAAAAACGGGCTCGTTAAGGTGAATTGGAAAGCTATTGAAGATCCGTCTTTTCAGGTTGCTGAAGGGGACATGCTCTCGATTCGCGGCTTCGGACGATGCAGTTTGGCAAAAGTTGACGGAAAAACGAAAAAAGACAAATGGAAAGTTACATTTGAACGGCAAAAATGAGTCGTTTTTTCAGTTTTTTTCTCCATCTGTGCCGTATTTGTTTTATAATGTGAACTAGATAACCGTACTGAAATGTAAAAATGGAGGTGGCAATATGCCATTAACGCCGAATGATATCCATAACAAAACGTTTACAAAAGGTTTTCGCGGATATGATGAAGATGAAGTAAATGAATTTTTAATGCAGGTCAGAAAAGATTACGAAATCGCACTCCGTAAAAAAACGGAGCTTGAGGCGAAAGTGAACGAGCTGGACGAAAAAATCGGCCACTTTGCCAATATCGAAGAAACGCTGAATAAATCAATTCTCGTAGCCCAGGAAGCAGCAGAAGACGTAAAGCGCAACTCGCAGAAAGAAGCGAAGCTGATCGTCCGTGAAGCAGAAAAAAATGCCGATCGCATCATCAATGAGTCACTTTCCAAATCAAGAAAAATCGCAATGGAAATCGAAGAGCTGAAAAAACAGTCTAAAGTCTTCAGAACACGTTTCCAAATGCTGATTGAAGCGCAGCTTGACCTGCTGAAGAACGATGATTGGGATCATCTGCTGGAATACGAAGTCGACGCGGTATTTGAGGAAAAAGAATAATTTTCTGATTTTCTTGACATTCTTCGGCCCGTTCGAATATAATACGTTCATAAATTCAGATGAAAAGACGATTGAAAGGGACCGGCATGACTCAAAACAGGCTATAAAGCGAACCGGGGAAGGTGAAAGCCCGGGATGGCCGGAATCATGCAGATCAGCCCTTTAGTTTCCTTTCTGAACCGAGAGTAGGAAAGGACGTTCCATCACGTTACGATGTTCGAGAGGAAAAGACGGATGATCCGTTTTTTCTAAAAGGGTGGTACCGCGAGATAAGCTTTCTCGTCCCTTATGGGATGAGAGGGCTTTTTTTATTTTCTGAAAAATGTTGTGGAGGAATGAAAATGGATTACAAAGATACGCTGTTAATGCCGAAAACAGATTTTCCGATGCGGGGAAATCTGCCGAATCGTGAGCCGGACATGCAAAAAGACTGGGAGGAGCAGGACATTTACCGTCTTGTTCAAGAACGGACGAAAGACCGCCCGAAATTCGTGCTGCATGACGGACCTCCTTATGCAAACGGAGACATCCACATGGGCCATGCCCTGAACAAAATCCTGAAAGACTTCATCGTCCGCTATAAATCAATGAGCGGTTACAACGCACCGTACGTGCCGGGCTGGGATACGCACGGACTGCCGATTGAAACGGCGCTGACGAAAAACAAAAAAGTAAACCGGAAAGAAATGTCCGTCGCTGATTTCCGCAAGCTTTGCGAAGATTATGCATGGCAGCAGATCGAAAGACAGCGCGAACAATTCAAGCGTCTCGGCGTCAGAGGCGATTGGGAAAACCCGTATGTTACGCTTCAGCCTGAATTTGAAGCGCAGCAGATCCGCGTTTTCGGCGAGATGGCGAAAAGAGGCTATATTTATAAAGGTCTGAAGCCGGTCAACTGGTCGCCTTCAAGTGAATCTGCCTTAGCAGAAGCGGAAATTGAATATCAGGACAAACGTTCCGCGTCTATTTATGTTGCGTTTAAAGTGAAAGACGGTAAAGGCGTTCTGGAAAACGGAGAAAGCTTCATCATCTGGACGACGACGCCGTGGACGATGCCTGCCAACCTCGGAATTTCCGTTCATCCTGATCTTGAATACAATGTCATCAAGGTTGGAGACAAGCGTTATGTAGTGGCGGCTGAACTGATCGAAAACGTAGCGGAGGCATGCGGCTTTGAAAATCCTGAAGTTGTCGCATCATATAAAGGCAGAGAATTAGAATACATCACTGCAGAACATCCGCTGTACGGCAGAGATTCACTCGTCATGCTCGGTGACCACGTCACAACCGATGCCGGAACAGGCTGTGTTCATACTGCCCCGGGCCACGGGGAAGATGACTTTATCGTCGGCCAAAAGTACGGCTTAGAAGTACTGTGCCCTGTTGATGAAAAAGGAAACATGACCGACGAAGCGCCGGGCTTTGAAGGAATGTTTTACGATAAAGCCAATAAACCGATCACGGAGAAGCTTGAAGAAAACGGCGCGCTTTTGAAACTCGAGTTTATTACACACTCCTATCCGCATGACTGGAGAACGAAAAAACCGACGATCTTCAGAGCGACTGCGCAATGGTTTGCGTCAATTAAAGATTTCAGATCCGATCTGCTTGATGCCATCAAACAAACGAAGTGGGTGCCGGAGTGGGGCGAACAGCGCCTTTACAACATGGTGCGCGACCGCGGTGACTGGTGTATCTCAAGACAGCGCGTCTGGGGTGTTCCGATCCCGGTATTTTATGCAGAAAACGGTGAGCCGATCATCACTGACGAAACGATTGAACACGTGTCTGAGCTGTTCAAACAGCACGGCTCAAACGTATGGTTTGAAAGAGAGGCAAAAGACCTCCTGCCGGAAGGATTTACACATCCGGGAAGCCCGAACGGAATCTTCACGAAAGAGCAAGACATTATGGATGTATGGTTTGATTCAGGTTCTTCCCATCAGGCCGTTCTTGAAGAACGAGATGATCTTGTCCGTCCGGCTGATTTATACCTTGAAGGCTCTGACCAATACCGCGGCTGGTTTAACTCATCTCTTTCCACCGCTGTTGCAGTCACCGGCAAAGCGCCGTATAAAGGCGTATTAAGCCACGGATTTACACTTGATGCAAACGGCCGTAAAATGAGTAAATCACTCGGCAATACGATTGACCCGACAAAAATCGCAAAACAGCTTGGAGCTGAAATTCTGCGTTTATGGGTATCTTCCGTAAACTATCAGGCCGATCACCCGGTTTCTGAAGATATTCTGAAGCAGGTCGCGGAAGTATACCGGAAAGTCCGCAACACGTTCCGCTTCCTTCACGGCAACCTGTTCGATTTTGATCCAAGCATCAATGCCGTGGATGTAAAAGATCTCCGCGAAGTGGATCAATATATGCTGATCAAGCTGAATAAGCTGATCGATAAGGTGAAAAAAGCGTACGATGAATACGAATTTGCGGTTGTTTATCACAGCATTCACAATTTCTGTACGATCGAGCTCAGCTCCTTCTATCTTGATTTTGCAAAAGATGTTGTGTACATCGAGCATGCGGATCATCCGGACCGCCGCAGCATGCAGACCGTCTTTTATGAAACGCTGCTGGCGTTAGTGAAACTGACGGCGCCGATTCTCCCGCATACGGCGGATGAAATGTGGTCTCACTTATCATTTGTTGAAGAAGCGAGCGTGCAGCTGACAGATATGCCGGAAACCATTGCTGTTCCGGACAGTCAGGCGACAGAAGAAAAATTCGACCGCTTCATGGAGCTTCGAAACGACGTGCTGAAAGCTTTGGAAACAGCCCGTAACGAAAAAATTATCGGAAGATCATTGGAAGCGAGCCTGACTTTGTATCCGAACAAAGAAAACCGCGACCTCTTGTCATCCATTAAAGAAAACATCGCGCAGCTGTTTATCGTCTCAGAACTGACAGTAAAAGACGAAAGTGAAGCGCCGGAAAACGCGCAAAGCTTTACAACAGGAAAAATGACCGTAGAAAAAGCGGAAGGCCAGATGTGTGAGCGTTCCCGCGTAATTTCTAAAGATGTCGGAGCCAATCCGAAATATCCGACATTATCACTGCGCAATGCGGAAATCGTTGAAAAATATTATCAAAAATAATAAATGAGAAAGCGCCCGGTGTCAGCCGGGCGCTTTTTTACATGCCAGCAATGTCATCGATTAGAACGGCAGGAAAATTCTTATGGGCTTCAAATGGCGCTCTGAGGGCAACAATAAAGCTATAACATCAAGAGCAGGAGTTGTGATGAATGAATGATCAACTGACCGCAATCCACACGGAGCTTCTCATGATGAAAGAAGAACTTCAATCAAGATTATTCGAATATTCTTGCTTTCAAATGTCAGCATCTGTTGAACCTTCAATGAACGACCAAGAAGCAACTCTGATCTATCATATAAAAGAAGAACTTCAGGATGTTCTTCTTGCCCTGTCTAAGTTTGAAAACAATACGTACGGTTATTGTGAAAAAACAGGCGCCCCCATTCCGATTGAAAAACTTGCGGTGCTGCCGACGGCCAGAACCGCTGATGATTTTTATTATCCCGCTCAATTTGAAAAGAAAACCCTTCCATACTGGGTAACCGGAGATTATGCATATGATCAGGCGCTGTATGAGTGACAGCGTCTGTTTGTATACGCTTATGATCTGCCTTTACTCCGGCATCTTTTACTGATAAAATTCATAAAGGATAAAAGTAACTGTATACTGGAGGAACGTGTGTGCTTTATTATCTTATCGCTCTTTTTATTATTATTGCCGACCAATTGACCAAATGGCTTGTCGTCAGCCATATGGAATTGGGACAAAGCATACCTGTCATCGACCAGGTGCTTTATATCACATCTCATCGCAACACGGGAGCGGCGTGGGGGATTTTAGCCGGCCAAATGTGGTTTTTCTACGTCATTACCATCGCCGTGATTATCGGAATCGTTTATTACATACAGCGTTATGCAAAAGGGCAGATGTTACTCGGAATTTCTCTCGGCTTAATGCTGGGAGGTGCGGCCGGAAACTTTATTGACCGGGCGGCGCGCCAGGAAGTGGTGGATTTTATTCATGTCATCATCGTGGATTATCACTATCCGATTTTTAATATCGCGGACTCCTCACTGTGCGTCGGTGTAATACTTTTATTTATTCATATGCTGTTTGACAGCGGGAAAAAGAAGGAGCAATAACATGAATCAATTTGAGATAACCGTTCAGCCTGAACAAAAGAGCGAACGGATTGATAAATTTTTGGCTTCAACGGGAGAAAACTGGTCACGCACTCAAGTGCAGCAATGGGTAAAAGAGGGACTGGTATCCGTTAACGGCAAATCCGTAAAAGCGAATTATAAAATGCAGCCCGGCGATCAGGTAAACGTCACCATTCCTGAACCGGAAGAATTGGACGTGCTTGCAGAGCCGATGGATTTGGACATTTACTATGAAGACCAGGATGTCTTGGTTGTGAACAAACCGCGGGGCATGGTCGTACATCCGGCTCCCGGCCATGTGACAGGGACTCTCGTAAACGGACTGATGGCTCACTGCAATGATCTTTCAGGCATTAACGGCGTCATGCGCCCGGGAATCGTCCACCGGATTGATAAAGATACCTCCGGCCTGTTAATGGTCGCCAAAAACGATATGGCGCATGAATCACTCGTTAATCAGCTCGTCAATAAAACCGTGACGAGAAAGTACACAGCGGTTGTCCACGGGTTGATTTCACATGATGACGGAACGATTGACGCTCCGATCGGGAGAGATAAAAAAGACCGACAAAGCATGACCGTAACAAGAGAAAGCAGCAAAAATGCCGTCACGCATTTCCACGTGCTTGAGCGTTTTCAAGATTTCACGCTCGTAGAGTGCCGTCTTGAAACCGGAAGAACGCATCAGATCCGTGTTCATATGAAATATATCGGATTTCCTTTGGCAGGCGACCCGAAGTACGGACCGAGAAAAACCATTGATTTCAACGGTCAGGCGCTTCATGCCGGAATATTAGGTTTTGACCATCCGCGGACGGGCGAATACATGGAGTTTGAAGCGCCCCTTCCTGAAGATATGAAAAAACTCATTGAACATTTGAGAAATAGCCATTGACAGCGAGTTTCTTTTCTGAAATAATAAAAACAAGCTGAATAGATTCTTTAACACAGTCCGGAGAGGCTGAGAAGGATAACGGATAGGACAGAAGAGATACACGTGTGTCTTGGTCCTGGAAAGGAACCCCTCTATGCTCTGGCAGGAGGGGTTTTTTCTTCTTATATACGAATGGAGAGGTGTCACGAGTGAATCAAAAAGCTGTTATTCTCGACGAACAGGCCATCAGAAGGGCGCTGACAAGGATAGCCCATGAAATGATCGAACGGAATAAAGGAATGAATGACTGCATTCTTGTAGGGATTAAAACAAGAGGTATTTATTTAGCGAAGCGGCTGGCCGAGCGGATCGAACAGATTGAAGGAAATCCGGTCACCGTCGGGGAAATCGATATCACCCTTTACCGTGACGATCTCACAAAAAAAACGAGCAATGAAGAGCCGCTTGTAAAAGGCGCGGACATTCCGGCCGATATCACAGACCAAAAGGTCATTGTGGTTGACGATGTGCTTTATACCGGCCGGACGGTGAGAGCTGCGATGGATGCTCTCGTTGATGTCGGGCGGCCGTCATCGATACAGCTTGCCGTGCTTGTCGACAGAGGACACCGGGAGCTGCCGATCAGAGCGGACTATATCGGGAAAAACATTCCGACCTCAAAAGCTGAAAAAGTGATGGTTCAGCTGAGCGAAGTTGATCAGACTGATATGGTCGCCATTTACGAAAATGAATAATCACCCTTTTTAAATGCATTCCAGAGAGTTTGCAAAGAGGATTTTAAAACACAAAGCCGGGCGGATCGACGCGGCCGGGCTTTGTATGCCTCTTTGCGCAAAAAGCAAAGAGGTTTTTTTATACCATTTGAAAGTCAACCGGGAGGAAAACGCCATGAGTAAGAAAAAAGTAAACCTGGGAGTCAAGGACGTCCCCAATCCATTGTCCTGGCTGTCATTCAGCCTGCAGCATTTATTCGCCATGTTCGGTTCAACCATACTCGTGCCGAAACTGGTCGGAATGAGCCCGGCAGTGGCGCTTGTCACGAGCGGAATCGGGACACTCGCCTATCTCTTGGTGACAAAAGGCCAGATTCCCGCTTATCTCGGCTCATCATTCGCCTTTATATCACCAATTATCTTGGTGAAGGCGACGGGAGGACCGGGGGCTGCCATGGTCGGCGCTTTCCTGGCGGGAATTGTGTACGGCCTGATCGCGCTTCTCATCAGGCAGCTTGGAACGGGGTGGCTGATGAAGCTGCTGCCCCCGGTGGTCGTCGGGCCGGTCATCATCGTCATCGGTCTCGGACTGGCAAGCACAGCCGTCAATATGGCAATGTATGCTGATCCGAATGCGAAGGAACTCGTTTACAGCCTGAAACATTTCAGTGTAGCCGGCGTCACTTTGGCCATCACCATTATCTGCGCCATCTTTTTACGGGGATTTTTAAGCTTGATTCCGGTATTGATCGGCATTATAGGCGGATATCTGTTTGCGCTGACACAGGGCATCGTCAATTTTCAGCCGGTCATTGATGCAAAATGGTTCGCCGTTCCTGAATTTATCATCCCTTTCAAAGACTACACGCCGTCAGTGACATTGGGCATTGCCGCTGCGATGGTGCCGGTCGCTTTCGTGACGATGTCAGAACATATCGGCCACCAAATGGTGCTGAGTAAAGTCGTCGGACAGGATTTTATTAAAAAGCCGGGACTGCACCGCTCCATAATGGGGGACAGCGTAGCGACGATTATCGCTTCGTTAATCGGCGGCCCGCCGACGACAACATACGGCGAAAACATCGGTGTCCTGGCAATTACGAGAGTTTTCAGCGTCTTTGTCATCGGCGGCGCAGGAGTGATTGCGCTGTGCTTCGGATTTATCGGCAAAGTTTCAGCGCTGATCAGCTCTGTTCCGTCCGCGGTTATGGGAGGCGTTTCCTTCCTGCTCTTCGGAATCATTGCCTCCAGCGGCTTGAGAATGCTGATTGACAACAACATTGATTATGAAAACAAGCGAAATTTAATTATCACATCCGTCATCCTCGTGATCGGCGTCGGAGGGGCTTTTATTCAAGTATCAAAAGGCGGGTTCCAAATATCCGGCATGGCGCTTGCGGCAATCGTCGGAGTCATCCTGAACCTTATCCTGCCGCATGCAAATGAAGAAGACGCGATTGCATCAGAAAAACCAAATCATATGTAAACCTTTTAAAGAAAGTCCAGAGAGGCTTGGAAGGGTTATAACGGGAAGAAGCTGTACGGCTCTTCTCTCTTTAACCGCACCCCGAGTCTATAGACCGGGGTGTTTTTTACGGCCTTCAAGCGGAAACGGAGGAGAAAAAACATGAATCATTTAACGGCGATGTCTGAACTGAGCGCGGCTGAAATTACAGAACTGCTGCGAGAGGCAAAAGCGATAAAAGAGGGTGCAGTCCGTCCCGATCTCGCGGGAAAATTCGTTGCGAATCTGTTTTTTGAACCGAGCACGAGAACGCGGTTCAGCTTTGAAGTGGCGGAAAAGAAACTCGGGATGAACGTGCTCAGCTTAGACGGCACGAGCACAAGCGTTCAAAAAGGCGAGTCCTTATACGACACGGTCAAAACACTGGAATCAATCGGAGCGGATGCCTGTGTCATCAGGCACAGCACGGATGAATATTACAAAGATCTGACCGGCAGAGTCAATATTCCGATCTTAAACGCTGGCGACGGCTGCGGCCAGCACCCGACTCAGTCATTGCTCGATTTAATGACGATTCAAGAGGAATTTGAGACCTTTCAGGGCCTGACGGTTTCCATTCATGGCGATATCAAACACAGCAGAGTGGCAAGGTCAAATGCCGAGGTGCTGACAAGGCTCGGCGCACGTGTGCTGTTTTCCGGGCCGCCGCAGTGGCAGGATGAGAAAAACGCCTTCGGCACCTGTGTTCAGACGGATGAAGCCATACAAGCTTCAGATGTCGTCATGCTGCTCCGCATCCAAAATGAAAGGCATCAGACAGAAGCCGACCAAAAAGGCTACCTGGAAGCATACGGGCTGACCGAAAAACGGGCGGAGAGCATGAAGCGGCATGCTATCATCATGCATCCCGCACCGGTGAACAGAGGAGTCGAAATTGACACAACATTAGTGGAATGCGGAAAATCAAGAATCTTTAAACAAATGGAAAATGGTGTGTATATCAGAATGGCAGTCTTAAAAAGAGCACTGCAAACCAATGTGAAAAGGGGAGAAGCGGCTTATGTCTTATCTCATTAAAAACGGCTGGATATTAAATGAACAGGGAGAAAAAGCGGTACAGGATATCCGGGTAACGGGTGAATTCATTTCGGAAACCGGGCTTCTGACAGCGAAAGACGGAGAAACGGTGATCGACGCTGAGGGACTGTTCGTTTCACCTGGGCTCGTAGACCTTCATGTCCACTTCAGAGAACCGGGCGGCGAGAAAAAAGAAACCATTGAGACGGGCTCTAAAGCCGCGGCGCGCGGCGGTTTTACCACAGTCGCCGCCATGCCGAATACAAGGCCGGTGCCGGATACGAAAGAGCAGATGGAATGGCTGCAAAACAGGATCAAAGAAACCTCATCTGTCAGGGTCCTTCCTTACGCATCGATTACGATCAGACAAACCGGCGAAGAAATGACAGATTTTGAGGCGCTTCATGAAGCGGGCGCATTCGCCTTCACCGATGACGGCGTCGGCGTTCAGACGGCCGGAATGATGTATGAAGCCATGAAACGGGCGGCTTCAATAAATAAAGCGATTGTCGCTCATTGTGAGGATAACTCGCTTATTTACGGAGGGAGCGTGCATGAAGGTTCTTTTTCAAAAGCGAACGGCCTGAAGGGTATACCTTCCATTTGTGAAGCGGTACATATCGCCCGTGACGTGCTGCTGGCGGAAGCAGCGGGCTGCCATTACCACGTGTGTCATATCAGCACGAAAGAATCCGTCAGAGCCGTAAGAGACGCAAAAAAAGCGGGAATCCGCGTGACGGCGGAAGTATCGCCGCACCACCTGCTGCTTTGTGACGAAGATATCCCGGGACTTGATACCAATTTTAAGATGAATCCGCCGCTTCGCAGCAAAGAGGACAGAGAGGCGCTGATTGAAGGGCTTTTAGACGGCACGATTGATTTCATCGCCACTGACCATGCGCCGCATACAGAAGAAGAGAAAAACACGGATATGAAGCTTGCGCCTTTCGGTATCGTCGGTTTAGAAACTGCCTTTCCGCTTCTGTACACACATTTTGTGAAAAACGGGGCGTGGACGCTGAAGCAGCTGGTTGATTTCATGACGGTAAAACCTTGCGAGGCATTCGGTCTTCCGTACGGAACGCTTGCACCGGGGGCGCCGGCTGACATCACCCTGATTGATCTGGACAAAGAAGCGGCCATTGACAAAGATACATTTTTATCTAAAGGAAAAAATACGCCATTCAACAAGATGAAGTGCTTCGGCTGGCCTGTTGCAACGATGGCTGCCGGTAAACTTGCATATGAAGAAGGGAGACTCGTCAAATGAAAAGAAGACTAGTGCTGGAAAATGGAGCGGTATTTGAGGGTGAAGCATTCGGGAGCCTGGAGCATACCGCGGGTGAAGTCGTATTCAACACGGGAATGACCGGTTATCAGGAAATTTTATCAGACCCTTCTTACTGCGGGCAGATCGTGACGCTGACGTATCCGCTGATCGGCAACTACGGAATTAACAGAGATGACTTTGAATCCATCACTCCTTTTGTAAAAGGGCTGATCGTAAAAGAACTGTGCGAGCTGCCTTCCAACTGGCG
This sequence comes from Bacillus sp. SYZHCR11, assembly GCF_057196865.1. Lineage (NCBI taxonomy): Bacteria > Bacillati > Bacillota > Bacilli > Caryophanales > Bacillaceae > Bacillus > Bacillus sp. SYZHCR11. The sequence continues at coordinate 747,355 of NZ_JBXUND010000001.1, read as the reverse complement.
CTCGGCTTACACGCTTGATGAGTATCTGAAAATGAAAAATATCCCCGGCTTACAAGGGATCGACACGCGAAAACTCACCAGAATGATCCGCACGGCCGGCGCATTAAAAGGAACGTTTGCATCAAGTGAGGAGAATGTCGGAGAGGTTCTTGCAAGGCTGAAAGAAACGGAACTGCCGAGAAATCAAGTTGCTCAAGTATCGGCGAAAACGGCATATCCGAGTCCGGGCCGCGGCAAACGCATCGTGCTCGTCGATTTCGGTATGAAGCACGGCATCTTAAGAGAGTTAAACAAAAGAAAATGCGATGTCATCGTTGTGCCGTACAATGTAACGGCGGAAGAAGTGCTTCAGCTCAAGCCGGACGGCATCATGCTTTCTAACGGACCCGGAGATCCGAAAGATGTGCCGGAAGCCATTGAAATGATAAAAGGCATACTCGGGAAGGTGCCGTTATTCGGAATCTGTCTCGGCCATCAATTATTTGCGCTGGCATCGGGAGCGGAAACGGAAAAAATGAAATTCGGACACAGGGGTTCCAATCATCCGGTTAAAGAGCTTGCGACAGGGAAAGTCGCTTTAACAGCCCAAAACCACGGATATACGGTTTCTTCAATAGATGAGACAGAGCTTGAAGTGACGCACATTGCGATCAATGATCAAACGATCGAAGGACTCAAGCATAAAACATTGCCGGCATTTACGGTTCAGTACCACCCTGAAGCTTCACCGGGACCGGAAGACGCCAATCACTTATTTGACAGATTCATTGACTTGATCGAAACAACTGAGAAAGAAGGGGAAGCGGTATGCCAAAACGCGTAGATATTAAAAAGATTTTAGTGATCGGATCAGGCCCGATTATTATCGGACAGGCGGCGGAATTTGATTATGCGGGCACACAGGCGTGTCTCGCTTTAAAGGAAGAAGGCTATGAAGTCATTCTCGTCAACTCGAATCCGGCAACGATTATGACGGATACGGAAATGGCTGATCGGGTATACATAGAACCGCTGACGCCGGAGTTTCTCACGCGTATTATCAGAAAAGAACGGCCGGACGCCATCCTGCCGACTCTGGGAGGACAGACCGGACTGAATCTTGCCGTCGAGCTGTCTGAACTCGGGGTTCTTGAGGAATGCGGAGTGGAAGTGCTCGGCACAAAGCTGTCCGCCATCCAGCAGGCGGAAGACCGCGACTTATTCCGTACGCTGATGAATGAGCTGAATGAACCGGTGCCGGAAAGTGAGATCATCCGCACTTTACAGGAAGCCGAGGAATTTGTCGGCCGGATCGGGTTTCCGGTTATCGTGCGCCCCGCTTACACATTAGGCGGAACGGGCGGCGGCATCTGCTCGAATGAAGCGGAACTGAAAGAGATCGTCGAAAACGGATTAAAGCTCAGCCCCGTCCATCAGTGCCTTCTGGAAAAAAGCATCGCCGGTTACAAAGAGATCGAATATGAAGTCATGAGAGACAGCAGAGATCACGCGATCGTCGTCTGCAACATGGAAAATATCGATCCGGTCGGCATCCATACGGGCGACAGCATCGTCGTTGCCCCGAGCCAGACTTTGAGCGACCGGGAATATCAGCTTTTGCGCAATGTTTCATTAAAGCTGATCCGCGCGCTCGGCATTGAAGGCGGCTGTAATGTTCAGCTCGCGCTCGATCCCGACAGCTTCCAATATTACATTATCGAAGTGAATCCGCGGGTGAGCCGCTCATCTGCCCTCGCTTCAAAAGCGACGGGTTACCCGATCGCAAAGCTTGCGGCGAAAATCGCAGTCGGGCTTTCTCTTGATGAAATGATGAATCCCGTAACGGGAAAAACATATGCGGCTTTTGAGCCCGCGCTTGACTATGTCGTTTCTAAAATCCCGCGCTGGCCGTTCGACAAATTTGAGTCGGCAAACCGCAGGCTCGGGACGCAGATGAAAGCCACCGGAGAGGTCATGGCCATCGGACGCACCCTTGAAGAATCGCTGTTAAAGGCGGTCCGCTCACTGGAAGCCGATGTCTATCACCTGGAACTGAAGGATGCGGAAGAGATTTCTGACGGGCTTTTGGAAAAACGGATCAGAAAGGCCGGAGATGAACGGCTGTTTTATCTTGCAGAAGCGTTCAGAAGAGGCTACACAGTGGAGCAGCTTCATGAGTTTTCCGCAATTGACGTATTCTTTTTGCACAAGCTCTGTAAGCTGGTCGCTTTTGAAACCGAGCTGAAAGCGGAAAAAGGCAGCCTCGCCGTCCTGCAGACAGCGAAGGAACTCGGTTTCTCCGACAAATATATCAGCCGGGAATGGAATATGCCGGAACAAGAGCTGTATCAAATGCGAAAAGAAGCAGCCATCAAGCCTGTATATAAAATGGTGGATACATGCGCGGCGGAATTCGAATCAGAAACCCCGTACTTCTACAGCACATATGAGGAAGAAAACGAGTCTGAGATAACATCAAGAAAAAGCGTCGTCGTCCTCGGCTCCGGCCCGATCCGCATCGGACAGGGCGTCGAATTTGACTATGCGACCGTTCACTCTGTCTGGGCGATTAAGCAGGCAGGATATGAAGCGATTATTATCAACAACAACCCTGAGACGGTGTCCACTGATTTCAGCATATCAGACAAACTGTATTTTGAACCGCTGACGGTAGAAGATGTCATGCACATCATTGATTTGGAACAGCCGGAAGGCGTTGTTGTCCAATTCGGCGGCCAGACGGCGATCAACCTTGCGGAAGAATTGAGCGCCCGCGGCGTCAAAATTCTCGGTACATCACTTGAAGATTTAGACCGTGCGGAAGACCGGGATAAGTTCGAGCAGGCGCTTGAGGCGCTGAATGTGCCGCAGCCGCTCGGAAAAACCGCCGTGTCGGTGAACGAAGCGGTCAAAATCGCTGCATCCATCGGCTATCCGGTACTTGTCCGCCCTTCGTATGTGCTCGGCGGCCGGGCGATGGAAATCGTCTATCACGAAGAAGAACTGCTTCACTATATGAAAAATGCGGTCAAAATCAACCCGCAGCATCCGGTGTTAATCGACCGTTATCTGACGGGGAAAGAAATCGAAGTCGATGCCGTATCTGACGGCGAAACAGTCGTTATTCCGGGGATTATGGAGCATATCGAGCGGGCCGGCGTCCATTCAGGGGATTCAATCGCCGTCTATCCGCCTCAGTCTTTAAGCGGAGACATTAAGAAAAAAATCGAACAATACACTGTTGCCTTGGCAAAAGGCCTTAACATCATCGGGTTGCTGAACATCCAGTTCGTACTTTCGCAAGGTGAGGTGTATGTGCTTGAGGTAAATCCGCGGTCAAGCAGAACCGTGCCGTTCTTAAGCAAAATCACTAAGATTCCGATGGCGAATCTGGCGACAAAGGTCATTCTCGGCCAAAAGCTTGCTGATTTCGGCTATCAAGAGGGGCTGCAGCCTGAACAGCAGGGGGTGTTCGTGAAAGCGCCTGTCTTCTCATTCGCGAAGCTGAGAAGAGTGGATATCACGTTAGGCCCTGAAATGAAGTCGACGGGAGAGGTCATGGGCAAAGATTCAACCTTGGAAAAAGCGCTCTATAAAGCGCTGATTGCCTCAGGCATTCAAATCCCGAACTACGGTTCAGTGCTGTTGACCGTTGCTGATAAAGATAAAGAAGAAGGACTCCTGATCGCCAAGCGGTTCCACGCCATCGGCTATAAAATCTTGGCGACGGAAGGAACGGCGGCTTATTTGAAAGACGCTCAGATTCCGGCTCAAGTCGTCGGGAAAATCGGCGAAGAAGGGAAAAATCTGCTCGATGTGATCAGAAACGGAGAAGCGCAATTTGTCATCAATACGCTGACAAAGGGCAAACAGCCGGCCAGAGACGGCTTCAGAATCCGCCGCGAATCCGTTGAGAACGGAGTCGCCTGCCTGACATCTTTAGATACGGCCGAAGCCATTTTGCGGGTATTGGAAAGCATGACATTCCGGGCGGATCATATGCCTGCATCCGAAACCAATCAAAAGGCGGCAGTCACGATATGAAAAAAGCGCATTTGACTGTTCAATCCAACTTAGAAATTGCCGACCGGATTTATAAGATGGTGCTGAAAGGAGAGCTTGTCCGGCACCTTACCGAGCCGGGACAATTTCTTCATCTGAAGGTGAGTGACGCGGTCACACCGCTATTAAGAAGACCGCTCAGCATTGCGGACGTCAATTTCGCCGCGGATGAAGTATCCGTTATCTACAGAGCTGACGGTGAGGGAACGCGCCTTTTGTCCGGGAAAAAAGAGGGCGGCAAAATAGACGTTCTCGGCCCTCTCGGCAACGGATTTCCCGTGCGGCGGATTGAACCCGGCAAAACCGCGCTGTTAGTCGGAGGCGGAGTGGGGGTTCCGCCTTTGCAGGAACTGTCAAAGCGCCTGACGGAAAAAGGCGTAAACGTCATTCATGTGCTTGGATTTCAATCAGCAAAGGATGTTTTTTACGAACAGGAATGCCGTGCGTACGGAGACACTTATGTGGCGACGGCTGACGGAACATATGGAGAGAAAGGATTTGTCACCGATATCATCCGTGAAAAGCAGCTCGAATTCGATGTCCTGCTAAGCTGCGGACCGACACCGATGCTGAAAGCTCTGAAGCAGCAGTACGGCCATAAAGAGGTTTATCTTTCGATGGAAGAGCGGATGGGCTGCGGCATCGGGGCCTGCTTCGCCTGCGTGTGCCGCACGGGTGAAAGCGATACATCCTATGTAAAGGTCTGCCTTGACGGGCCGGTATTTAAAGCTGAGGAGGTGGCGCTGTAATGTTAGAGGTGAATCTGCCGGGTCTCCAATTGAAAAACCCGATCATCCCCGCTTCCGGATGTTTCGGTTTCGGGAAAGAATATGCCGGATTTTACGATTTATCATGCCTTGGAGGCATTATGATTAAAGCCACGACGAACGAAGCCCGCTTCGGAAATCCGACGCCGAGAGTGGCGGAGACAAGCGCGGGAATGCTGAATGCCATCGGACTGCAAAATCCCGGCCTTGAGCATGTGCTCAATCACGAGCTGCCTTGGCTCGAACAATTTGACACGCCGATTATCGCAAATGTCGCCGGTTCTCAGGTGGACGACTATAAAGAAGTGGCCGAGCACATCAGCCAAGCGCCGAATGTGCATGCGCTTGAGCTTAACATTTCATGTCCGAATGTCAAAACGGGGGGGATTGCTTTTGGTACTGATCCCGTCATGGCGGCCGAACTGACAAAAGCGGTGAAAGAAGTTTCCGCAGTGCCTGTGTATGTGAAGCTTTCGCCTAATGTCGCAAACATAACCGAAATTGCCAAAGCGATTGAAGCGGCCGGTGCTGACGGTCTGACGATGATTAATACACTCATCGGGATGAGGCTCGATCTCAAGACGGGCCGGCCGATTTTAGCAAATAAAACGGGCGGACTGTCAGGCCCGGCGATCAAACCGGTCGCCATCCGGATGGTATACGAAGTCAGCCAGGCCGTTCAAATTCCGATTATCGGGATGGGCGGCGTTCAGACCGCAGAGGATGCATTAGAATTTCTTCTTGCGGGAGCGAGTGCGGTTGCCGTCGGCACGGCGAACTTCGTCAATCCGTTCGTCTGCCCGGAAATCATAGAACAGCTCCCCCATGTGCTGCGCCAACACGGCTTTCAATCTGTAAGTGAATGCATCAGAAGGAGCTGGAAACATGAAAAACAACCTGCCCATCATCGCGCTTGATTTTGCATCAGGGGAAGAGACTTTAACGTTTTTAGACTTGTTTGAAAAGGAAAGGCTCTTTGTCAAAACGGGGATGGAACTTTTTTATCAGGAAGGCCCCGCCATCATTCACCAATTAAAAGAACGGAACTGTGATATATTTTTAGATTTAAAGCTTCATGATATCCCGACTACGGTCAATAAAGCGATGAAGCGGCTGGCCGGCCTCGGCGTTGATCTCGTCAATGTGCATGCGGCAGGGGGCGCACGCATGATGCGCGCGGCCCTTGAGGGGCTTGAAGAAGGCACGCCGGCAGGCAGAAAACGCCCGTCTTTAATCGCAGTGACTCAGCTGACCAGCACTTCAGAGCAGGTGGCGAGGGAAGAGCTTCTGCTGCATAAGCCGCTGTTAGAAACGGTTGTGCATTACGGCAAAATGGCGGAAGAGTGCGGGCTGGACGGAGTGGTATGTTCGGTCCATGAAACAAAAGCCATTTATGAAGCGGTCCGGCCTTCATTTCTGACAGTCACGCCGGGCATCCGCACCGCCAGTGACGCAGCTGACGATCAAGTCCGTACGGCGACTCCGTCATTTGCGAAAGAAAACGGTTCGTCAGCCATCGTCGTGGGCCGCTCAATTACAAAAGCGGAAAACCCCGTTAAAGTATATGAAGCAATTAAACTGGAATGGGAGGGCGTTCGCCGATGAAACAGGCTATCGCAAAACATCTATTACACATTGAAGCTGTCTTTTTACGCCCGAATGAGCCGTTTACGTGGGCGAGCGGCATTTTATCACCGATCTATTGTGACAACCGTCTGACATTGTCGTATCCAAAAGTGAGAAATGATGTGGCGGACGGACTCGGCAAACTGCTGAAGGAGCATTTCCCCGAGGCGGAGATGATCGCGGGCACTGCAACGGCGGGCATTCCGCATGCTGCGCTTCTCGCAGACCGTACGGGCGCGCCGATGTGCTACGTCAGAAGCAAACCGAAAGCGCACGGCAAAGGAAATCAAATAGAAGGCGCCATTAAGAAAGGACAAAAAACAGTCGTGATTGAAGACTTGATTTCTACCGGAGGCAGCGTGCTTGAAGCTACGGCGGCTCTTCAAAGAGAGGGCGCGGAAGTCCTCGGCGTCATTTCCATTTTTACATACGGACTGCCGAAAGCAAAAGAAGCCTTTAAAAAAGCGGGTCTTCCTTATTACTCGTTAACCGATTATGACACGCTGATTGAAGTTGCGCTTGAAAACGGTACGATTCATTCAGCTGACATTGAAAAACTGAAATCATGGAAACTGAATCCCGAGTCAAAAGATTGGTTTAAAAAATAATGACAATAAAAACAGGCCTCAGGGCCTGTTTTATTATTCCTATCAAAAAACTCGGGTTGACTTCTGTTAGAATTGTGCTAAAATTTAGTACAAATCTAAAAAGCTTATCAAGAGCGGCTGAGGGACTGGACCGATGACGCCCGGCAACCTGCGTGTATTGCAAGGTGCCGCATCCAGAAAAATGCACAGCATTTTGAAGATAAGGGCTATACCGGGTCACTGTCTTTCATTCCGCTGGATTGAAAGTTTTTTATATGAAAAAAAGATTGAGGGATAAGACAACCGGCAGAGAACAACAGCTGTTTGATTGTCTCCGGGAGGAGGAAAGAAAAAATGCTAACGTATGACACATGGGAGGAACCGGCGATTACATTTCCGGAAGACGATTCCTATAAAGGCGCGCTGTCCGTTTTAAAATGGGCATACGGCCACTACGGAGACCAGCTTGTTTACGCGTGCAGCTTCGGGATTGAGGGCATCGTCCTGATCGATTTAATTTCTAAAGTAAAGAAAGACGCGGAAATCGTGTTTCTCGATACGGGTCTTCACTTTAAAGAAACATATGAAACGATCGAAAAAGTGAAAGAACGTTATCCGGGGCTGAACATTATCCTGAAAAAGCCCAGCCTTACTCTCGAGGAACAGGCCGAGGCTCACGGAGATAAACTGTGGGAAAGAGAACCGAACCAGTGCTGCTACATCAGAAAAATTCTGCCGTTAAGAGAAGCGCTCGCAGGGCATCCGGCATGGCTGTCCGGCCTTCGCCGGGATCAAGGGCCGAGCCGGGCGAATACGAATTTCCTGAATAAAGACGACAAGTTTCAATCGATTAAAGTATGCCCGCTGATCCATTGGACATGGAAAGACATCTGGAGATATACTTCCAAGCATAAGCTGGATTACAATATCCTCCATGATCAGGGGTATCCGAGCATCGGCTGTGAACCGTGCACTTCACCTGCGTTTACCGCGGAAGATTTGCGGAGCGGCAGATGGAACGGCATGGCGAAAACAGAATGCGGACTGCATGAATAAAGGAGCTGCCCGATGGAATTAGCCGCTATTTTATTCTGTCTGTTTTTTGCCATGAATATCGGAGCCAGCGGAGCCGCGGCATCAATGGGAGTCGCTTACGGGTCCGGCGCCGTTAAAAAGAAAACGTATGCGCTGATCATCTGCGCGGCCGGAGTCCTGTCAGGGGCGGTTATCGGCGGCGGTGAAGTCGTTAAGACGATCAGCGGCGGAATCATTCCCGAACAAACCATTACGCTCACCATTGTCTGCATTATAATCGGAGCGGCGGCGCTATCGTTATTCACGGCGAATGTGCTCGGCATTCCGCTGTCGACGAGTGAGGTCACTGTCGGGGCGATTGTCGGTGTCGGCGTCGCGTACAAAGTATTGTTTTTACAGCATCTTTTGGTCATCGTGATTTTTTGGGTGCTCGTACCGTTCGTCGCGTTCTGTTTCACTTTTCTCGTATCGAAGGTATTCAGTTCTCTGAATATTCGAGTCATTTCGAAACGGAAACAGAAGATTTTAGGAATTGTGCTGCTTTTTGCGGGTTTTTGGGAAGCTTTTTCAGCCGGAATGAACAATGTCGCAAATGCGGTGGGCCCTTTGGTGGCTGCGGGCGTACTCAGCGTGTCAAAAGGAACGCTGTACGGAGGCATCTTTGTCGCTCTCGGCGCTCTGCTTTTAGGACGCAAAGTGCTTGAAACCAACGGGAAAAAGATTACGAGGTTTTCAGCCGGAGAAGGCATACTGCTTTCAGGAACCGGTGCGGGGCTTGTCATTATCAGTTCCGTCTTCGGTCTGCCGGTCCCATTGGCGCAAGTCACATCATCATCAATTATCGGTATCGGAATGGCCAAAAACGGGCCGAACGTTTTTCATAAAGAAGTCGTGAAAACGATGCTCAAAGTATGGGTTGTTTCGCCGTTTTTGTCACTGTCGATTTCGTATCTGCTTGTCTCCCTGCTGTTAAAAGGAGATTACTATTCCATCTTTATGATGGCCAGCGTGCTTTTGGCAGCTGGCGGAGCCGCCAGTCTGATGAAAGCCATCCGAAAAGAGAAACGCTCTGTCCATGAACAAGGCGGGGGCATTTAACTATTAATCTGAGTTTATTTATCTGTTAACTGGGAGGAATCATGTATTATGAGTTTAGCACCGCACGGAGGAACATTAATTAATCGGGTGAATGAGCAGTATGATCTTACATCCGTCCACAAAGAAATTGAGCTTGATTTGATTTCGTTCGCTGATTTAGAGCTGATCGGGATCGGGGGGTACAGCCCGATTGAAGGATTTTTCACAGAAAAAGATTACGTGTCAGTCGTTGAAAATATGCGTCTGGCATCAGGGGTTGTCTGGTCCCTGCCGATCACGCTTCCGGTCGATTCAGAAAAAGCGGCTGAGCTTGCCGTCGGCGACACGGTGAAACTGACTTACGGCGGAGAAACATACGGTGTCGTCGACATCGAAGATATTTATACGCCGGATAAACAAAAAGAAGCCGTTCACGTATATAAAACCGATGATGCCGCGCATCCGGGCGTGAAAAAATTATTTTCACGCGGCGATACGTATGTCGGCGGGCCGATCACATTAATTAAAAAAGCGTCAAAGCAGTTTCCTGAGTTTACATTTGAACCTGCCGATACAAGACGAAGCTTCGAAGAAAAAGGCTGGAAAACCATCGTCGGTTTCCAAACGAGAAATCCGGTCCACCGCGCCCACGAATATATCCAAAAAACCGCGCTTGAGACGGTTGACGGCCTGTTTTTGAACCCGCTCGTCGGTGAAACAAAATCAGATGACATTCCGGCGGATGTCAGAATGGAAAGCTACCAGGTGCTGCTCGATCATTATTATCCGAAAGACCGCGTATTCCTCGGCGTGTTTTTGGCGGCAATGCGGTATGCGGGGCCGAGAGAAGCCATTTTCCACGCGCTTGTCCGCAAAAACTACGGCTGCACGCATTTTATTGTCGGCCGCGATCATGCCGGCGTCGGTGATTACTACGGCACATATGAAGCGCAAGAGCTGTTTGATCAATTTACAGCGGATGAACTCGGGATTACACCGATGAAATTCGAGCACAGCTTCTTCTGCCAGAAATGCGGCAACATGGGAACGGCCAAAACATGTCCGCATGACAGAGAAGACCACGTCATTCTGTCAGGAACAAAGGTCAGAGAAATGCTGCGAAGCGGCGTCATGCCGCCGGCGGAATTCAGCCGTCCTGAAGTTGTCGAGGTGTTGATTAAAGGGCTGAAAACGAAAGAAGAAGCAGGCGTTTCTTAAGGAGGAAAATAGAGTGACAAATCGTGATATCGTATGGCATGAAGCCTCAATAACGAAAGAAGAATACCAGCAGAAAAACAAACATAAAAGCTCTATCCTCTGGCTGACGGGCTTAAGCGGTTCAGGGAAATCCACAATTGCAAACGCCGCAGCGCGCGAGCTGTTTGAACAAGGCTATCAAGTCATTGTGCTTGATGGTGATAACATCCGCCACGGCTTAAACAAGGACTTAGGTTTTTCCGATGATGACCGCAAGGAAAATATACGCCGCATCGGGGAAGTGGCGAAGCTTTTCGTTCAGCAGGGAACCATCGTCATCACGGCTTTTATTTCTCCGTTCCGTGAGGACAGAGATCAGGTGAGAGAGCTTGTGGCAGAGGGCGAATTTAATGAAATCTACGTGAAATGCGACCTCGATATATGTGAAAAGCGCGATCCGAAAGGGTTATATAAAAAAGCAAGAAATGGTGAAATTCCGTTCTTTACGGGGATCGACTCACCGTATGAAGAGCCGAAAGCGCCTGAGCTCGTACTTGATTCAGGCAAATTTGAACGTGAAGAATGCACCGGAAGACTGGTTGACTTTGTGAAAAACAGCTTAGCATAATAGGTCCAAAAAGGCCGCGCAATCAGCCGGATATCCCCCGCAATGGCGGGATATGGTAAAATAGCTGAAGTGCGGCCTCGCGGCTGTTCTGGGAAGATTTCAAAACGGATCGGGGAGACATGCTATGGGGAAAGTATTTATCGTTGGAGCCGGTCCGGGAGATCCGGACTTATTAACGGTGAAGGCAATGAAAGCCATACAGAAAGCGGACGTTATATTATATGACAGATTGGTAAACAAAGAGATTTTACAGTACGCCGGAGAAGAAGCGGATCTGATTTACTGCGGCAAGCTCCCGGATTTTCACATTATGAAACAGGATACGATCAACCGTTTCCTTGTGAAGTATGCGAAAAAGGGGAAAACCGTTGTAAGGCTCAAGGGGGGCGACCCGTTTGTTTTCGGCCGCGGAGGCGAAGAAGCGGAGGCTCTCGCGCAAAACGCCATTCCGTTTGAGATCGTTCCCGGCATTACATCAGGAATCGCGGCTGCTGCTTATGCCGGCATTCCGGTGACGCACAGAGAGGCGAGCTCCAATGTCGCATTCGTTACGGGGCATTATAAACAAGAAGACGACTTTGAAGAAAAATGGAAAGCGCTGGCGACGGGCATTGATACGCTGGTGATTTATATGGGAATTAAAAATATCCGGCAGATTGAAAGAATGCTGCTGGAAAACGGCAGAGACGGCGGCACTCCGGCAGCCTTTATTCATTGGGGGACGACGGACAGGCAAAAAACAGTCGTCTGCACCGTCGGCACGCTTTCAGACACAGTGATAAAAGAAGAAATCAAAAACCCGAGTTTAATTGTTATCGGTGATGTCGTCAATTATCACTGCACACTGGACTGGTATGCATCTGATCAGAAAAATCCGGATTTGAGCGAGGCGTTGTAAATGAAGCAGGCGATTTTATATATCGGACACGGAAGCAGGCTGAAAAAAGCGCAGACAGAGTCGGCGGCGTTTTTAAAAGGGTGCATGCCGCACGCTGACGCTCCCATTCAGGAAATCTGTTTTTTAGAACTGCAGGAACCGTCTATTGAAGCGGGATTTGAAGCTTGTGTCAGACAAGGCGCCACTCATATTGCGGCTGTGCCTTTGCTGCTGTTGACCGCTGCCCACGCGAAACATGACATTCCGGCTGAAATCGCCCGTGCGGCGGCCCTGCATCCCGATATAAAAGTGACATATGGTGTTCCGATCGGAGTGGACGATGAAGTCGTAAAAGCCGTGCATCATCGCATTGAAGATACCGGAGTGTCCATTGAGCAGGCGAAAGTGGTGCTGATCGGAAGAGGAAGCACAGATCCGGCAGTTAAAAGCGCAGTCAGTGAGATTGCCGGAAAACTTGAGGCGATTACACCTGTTAAAGAAGTCATCCCTTGTTTTTTAACAGCATGTGACCCGCACTATAAAGAAGTGTTTGCCGGCCTTGAAGAGGATGACGGAGCACCCGTTTTTATCGTTCCATATCTTCTGTTTACCGGGCTTTTAATGACTGAGATTGAACGGGAAGTTCAAAAGCTTCAAACGGTCAATCAAAATGTTCATCTCGCTTCATACTTAGGTTTTCACCCGCATATTAAGCAGGCGTTTTTGAACCGTGTGACGGAAGCTGTCCGAAACCCCGGCGGGCAGTTTGATTTTAAGGGGGGACAGTATGCTGCCTCTGCACATTAATCTCAGCGGAAAAAGAATTGTCATCGCGGGCGGAGGCAATGTTGCCTTAAGAAGACTCAAAACAGTGCTTCCGGAAGGCGCGGATATTACTGTAATCAGTCCCGATGCCCTGCCTGAAATTAAACAGCTGGCGGATGAAGGACGTATCCGCTGGGTTTCCCGTAAAATTGAAATGAAGGATCTTGCGCCCGCTTTTTTCATCATTGCCGCGACAAATGACCGCAGCGTGAATCGGGAGATAGCCGAGGGCGCTTCTGAAACGCAGCTGGTCAATTGTGTAAGCGAGGCTGAACGGGGCAGCGTGTATATGCCGAAGATCATCCGCAAAGGGCGCATTCAAGTATCCGTATCAACAAGCGGCGCAAGCCCTGCACATACGAAAAGACTGGCTGAGGACATAAAGCCTCTCATTACTGCTGATTTGGCTGAAGAAGTGGATCGATTATTTGAGAAAAGAAGAAGACCATAAAAAACACCCTGTCTGTCATCAGGCAGGGTGTTTTTTATACTGTCCTGACAGTCCGCCGAATGTGAAAAATTCAAAACGAAAGCGGGCAGTTTGAATGGTATATGCCGACAAGCGGTCAGGATTGCGAAGTGATGCGGAATATGTATGTGATCCCGATGCCGCCTGGATTTCGCCCGCATACAAAGGAAAGGTCAGAGACCCGCCCGGATGTGCTCAGGTTCGGCGAGGGAAGGTGAAAGTATCCGCCGCCAAATCAGGTGTGACCGTTTAAATCACAGACGGCCCGGCGGATCATGCAGACATGACGGGAAACTGATCAGATACTGTAAAGATCGGTTCTGACGGCTGGGAGAGTTTCGTCTCCGTTTATACGTAATAAAAAAACACCTCCAAGCCGAGTGCGGGTTTCAGCTTGGAGGTGCGTTTATTTTTTCAGCCGTATGACAAGGTCGGCATCAGGTGTGACAAATACGGTATGCTGGCTGTCATAGGTGACAAATCCGGGCTTTGCGCCGTTTGGCTTTTTCACATGTCTGATTTTTGTATAATCAACCGGAACGGAGCCGGAATCTTTCGCTTTGGAAAAATAAGCGGCGATCGCAGCCGCCTCCAGTATGGATTGTTCATCCGGATCGCTGCTTTTAATCACAACGTGGGAACCCGGAATGTCTTTCGTGTGGAACCATAAATCATCCCTCGCGGCAGCTTTTGTCGTTAAGTACTCATTTTGTTTATTGTTTTTGCCGACAAGAATCGTCAATCCCCGTGAAGATTCATATTGCTCCAAAACAGGAACGTGCTGCTTCTGTTTTTTCTGTCCTCTCTGCTGTTTCGGCCGCAGATATTTGCCTTCCACAAGCTCTTCCCTTATTTCGTGAATATCCTTTGTGGAGGCGGAGGAGAGCTGCTGGATCAGCTGATCGAAATAAGCGATTTCCTCCTCGGCCAGACGGATCTGTTCTTTTACCACCTCGACGGAATTCTTCGCCTTTTGATACTTTGTAAAATACATCTGCGCGTTTTCTGACGGTGTTTTGTTCGGATTTAAAGGGATGGTCACCGTCTTACTTTCTTCATCATAATAATTGATGACTTCCGCTTCTTTGTCACCTTTTTTCAGCATATACAAATTTGCCGTCAGCAGTTCGCCGTATAGCTGGAATTCCTTCGCATTCTCTGAGTAGTCGAGCGTCTTTTCCAGCTTTTTTATCTTATTGGCATTCTTTTTCCGTTCATTTGCGACAAAACGCTCGAGATCCTGAGCCTGCTGTTTGACGCGGTCGCGTTCCGCTTTGCCGAAATAAAACCGGTCCAACAGCTCACTCAGTGAGTGAAAGGTGCGCTCCTCTCCGTTTACATGTGTGAGAGACAGGAGATAAAAGTATTCCTTTCCGCCGGCTGTCGTAATGTTCGGTGTAAACCTGCAATCTTTCACGGCATGGAACATTTCAATCAGCGTCTTCGGCAGCGTTATTTTGTTAGCGAGACCCGCTCTGTGCACGGCTTCTTTTGCAAACAGCGGAGAAACACCGGAGAAATGTCTGACGATCTGCTGGTCAAGCCGTCCTTCCTGAAAACTGAGATAACGCAAAACGTCCTCTTCATCCGCGGCAAGCGGCGAAACTTTTTCCTGAGCGGGAGGAAGCTTGTAATCATAACCCGGCAGAACGGTCCGGTAGCTGTTCATTGACGGAGATAAATGCTTCAGCCCGTCGATGATGGATCCTTCTCCGTCAGTCAGAATAATATTGCTGTGCCGTCCCATAATTTCAACATACAGCGTTCTTACGGTTTCGTCGCCGATTTCATTTCTGCTTTTTATGCGGAATATCATAATCCGGTCTAATCCGGCCTGTTCTATTTTCTCAATAAATCCGCCTTCTATATGCTTTCTGAGCAGCATACAAAACATCGGCGGCTCGCTCGGATTTTCATAGGCCTGGTTTGTCATGTGCACCCGTGAATAGCTCGGATGCGCCGACAATAATAATTTGTGGTTTTTTCCGTTGGCGCGGATATGGAATATCACATCGTGCTTAAAAGGCTGATGGACTCTCGTGATCCGTCCTCCGGCGATCCGGCTGTTTAATTCATGTGTCATTCCGTATGTAAACATGCCATCAAAAGACATATAAAACACCCTTTCCTTCTTCCTGCATTCGATAATTATAGCATGAAAAGGGACGAGTCAGAATAAGCTTGTTTACAGAGTGACATCTCTAAAGCGAGGCAGGGGAGTGGACGAGAAGAATGAAGTTTCATGAAATGGGACAAACCGATTTGCTGAAAGCAACAAATACGTCCATTAAACAGGGGTTGACCGAAAAAGAGGTGAAAAAACGCCTTGAAAAGCACGGGCCGAACGAGCTTCAGGAGGGCAAGAGGACACCGGCGATCGCCGTGTTTTTCGCCCAATTTAAAGATTTTATGGTGCTCGTGCTGCTGGCGGCAACCTTAATATCCGGGTTTTTAGGCGAATATGTAGATGCCGTAGCGATTATGGCGATTGTATTTGTCAATGGGGTTCTCGGTTTTTTTCAAGAGCGGCGGGCGGAAAAGTCTTTACATGCATTAAAAGAGCTGTCAACGCCGTATGTGTCAGCGTTGCGGGACGGGAGTTGGAAGAAAATTCAGTCCAAGGAGCTCGTTCCCGGCGATATCATGAAATTTTCAAGCGGCGACCGGATTGGCGCGGATGTGCGGATCGTTGAAGCGAAAAGCCTTGAAATTGAGGAATCGGCGCTGACCGGGGAATCAATTCCGGTGGTTAAACAAGCCGATAAATTGAGAAAGCCGGATGTTTCGTTAGGCGACATCAGCAATATGGCGTTTATGGGTACGATCGTAACGCGCGGCAGCGGTGTCGGCGTCGTCGTCGGTACAGGAATGAATACGGCAATGGGGAAAATTGCCGATATGCTGGAATCCGCCGGCAGCCTTTCAACACCGCTGCAGCGAAGACTTGAAGAGCTCGGCAAAATTTTAATTATCGTCGCGCTCCTTTTAACGGTATTGGTCGTTGCAGTCGGCGTCTTACAGGGACATGATCTTTACAGCATGTTTTTGGCCGGGGTGTCATTGGCCGTCGCCGCAATTCCGGAAGGGCTTCCCGCCATTGTTACGGTGGCATTATCAATCGGCGTCCAGCGCATGATCAAACAAAAATCAATTGTCAGAAAGCTCCCGGCGGTTGAAACATTGGGCTGCGCTTCTGTCATTTGTTCTGATAAAACCGGCACGCTGACACAAAACAAAATGACCGTCACTCATATGTGGTCAGGCGGCAAAATTTATAAAGTGTCGGGCATCGGCTATGTGCCGGAGGGCGTTTTCACCCGAGATGAGCGGGAAATCAAGCCGAAAGATGAGAAGATTCTTGAACAGATGCTGGTTTTCGGCGCGTTGTGCAACACATCTGAAATCGCACTGAAAGACGGCCGTTATGTACTCGACGGTGATCCGACAGAAGGAGCGCTGCTGACGGCTGCAAGAAAGGGCGGCTATTCAAACGATTGGCTCAGCGGGCATTACCGCGTGGTTGCCGAGTTTCCGTTTGACTCCGTCCGCAAAATGATGACCGTCATTGTAGAGGATCAGGAAAAAAAGCAGTTCGTCATCACTAAAGGAGCGCCCGATGTGCTGATTGACCGCTCATCACATCTGATGCACGGCGCAAGAAGTACGCCTTTTTCAGGAGAAAAGAAAGCAGAAACGGAAGCGGTTCTGAAAGAGCTGGCGTCGCAAGCTTTGCGTACGATTGCGATTGCTTATAAACCGCTTAAGCCCGGAGAAAAGCCGACAATGGAGCAGGCGGAAAAAAATCTGACGATGCTCGGCTTGTCAGGCATGATTGATCCGCCCCGTCCGGAGGTCAGACAGGCCATTAAAGAATGCCGTGAAGCCGGCATTAAAACGGTTATGATCACAGGGGATCACGTCGAAACGGCAAAGGCCATTGCAAAAGATTTGCGTCTTCTTCCGAAAAAGGGGCGTGTGATGGACGGCAAGACGCTGAATGAGCTTACGGACAAAGAACTTATCGAAACGGTCGATGATGTCTACGTCTTCGCACGCGTGTCACCTGAACATAAATTGAAAATCGTCAAAGCGTTCCAGGAAAACGGACACGTCGTCGCCATGACGGGAGACGGGGTTAATGACGCGCCGGCCATAAAGCAGGCGGATATCGGTGTTGCCATGGGCGTGACGGGAACGGATGTGGCAAAGGAAGCCTCTTCTCTCATTCTGGTAGATGATAACTTTGCTACGATTAAATCAGCCATAAAAGAGGGACGGAATATCTATGAAAATATAAGAAAATTCGTCCGGTATTTGCTGGCCTCCAACGTCGGTGAAATTTTAGTGATGCTGTTTGCGATGCTTCTCGCTCTGCCGCTGCCGCTCGTCCCGATTCAGATATTGTGGGTGAACTTAGTCACTGACGGGCTGCCGGCGATGGCCCTCGGTATGGATCAGCCGGAAGGAGACCTGATGAGGCGGAAGCCGCGGCATCCGAAAGAAGGAGTGTTTGCGAGAAAACTGGGCTGGAAAGTCGTATCAAGAGGGTTTTTAATCGGAGCCGCAACCATTTTAGCGTTTATCATCGTCTATCACCGCAATCCTGAAAATCTGCCCTACGCACAGACCGTTGCATTCGCGACTCTTGTCCTGGCTCAGCTTATACACGTGTTTGACTGCCGGAGCGAAACGTCTGTTTTCTCCCGGAATCCGTTTGAAAATATTTATCTGCTCGGCGCCATCGTTTCTTCTGTCTTCCTGATGGCCATCGTCATCTATTATCCGCCGCTGCAGCCGATTTTCAAAACAGTGCCGATTACGCCGGGCGATTGGATGCTGATTATCGGGATGTCTGGCATACCTACTTTTTTGCTGGCGGGTTCACTTTTGACAAGAAAAAAATAATTCCATATGATATAATCTTAGGGGTAATAGCATGTCTATTGCCCTTTTATTTTGATAACGGGAAAGAATTGGGTGTTTCATATGATACGGAGTATGACAGGCTTCGGCAGCGCAAGCAGCACAAAAGGCGATCTCTCGGCAACCGTTGAATTGAAATCCGTCAATTACCGGTTCAAAGAAGTGAACGCCCGCCTGCCACGGCCTTTGCTATATGTAGAGGATAAGCTGAAACAAACGATATTGCAGCATATACAGCGCGGAAGAGTAGAGCTGTTTCTCACTGTCAACAGTGACGCGCTCATAAAAAGAAGCCTGAACATCGATTGGGAGCTCCTTGATGAATATGTGAGCGCCGCACGCGCCATGAAAGAGCGCTACAGCCTGGCCGCAGAACCCGATGCAATGGATTTCTTTAGATTTGAACATATTGCGCAGATTCACGAAGAACAGATGCGTGATGACAAGCTTGAAGAAGTCATCAGGGAAGCCGCTGAGCTGGCTGTAAAGGAACTTTGTGACATGAGGGAAAAAGAAGGCCGGCTTTTGGCGGAAGACTGCTTTCTGCACATTGAGCGGCTTGAGACGCTGTCCGAACAGGTGAAAGAGCGCGCTTCGGCCGTTGTTATTCAATACCGCGAGCGTCTTTACGCCCGAATGAAGGAATGGACGGAGGACGCGCTCGACGAAAGCAGGCTGATCACGGAATGCGCCATTTTCGCCGATCGTTCTGATATAACGGAAGAAATTACCAGATTGAAGAGCCATTTTGTTCAATTCCGTGATATATTAAAAGAAGGCGGGGCAGTCGGCCGCAAACTTGATTTCCTTGTTCAGGAGCTTAACCGGGAAGCGAACACGATCGGCTCAAAAGCCAATGATCATCAAATCACAAAGCTTGTCGTTGAAATGAAAAGTTCTATTGAAAAATTGAAGGAACAAGTGCAAAATATAGAATAGCGACTGTGCGTATTGTTTACAGACGGTCTCTTCAGGTTACACTAGAGACGTCTATTTTACAGGGGGAACGTAGAAGATGACGATTAAACTGATTAATATCGGATTTGGCAATATCATCTCCGCCAATCGGATGATTTCGATTGTCAGCCCGGAGTCTGCGCCAATAAAGCGAATGATCCAGGATGCAAGAGACCGCGGAATGCTAATAGACGCTACATACGGACGAAGAACCCGTGCAGTTGTCGTCATGGATAGTGATCACATTATCTTATCTGCCGTCCAGCCTGAGACAGTTGCACACAGACTTTCTGTGAAAGAAGAAATTATGGATGAAGGGCAGGGGTAATTGCCGCATGAAAGAAAGAGGGTTATTAATCGTTCTCTCAGGTCCCTCCGGAGTTGGAAAAGGAACGGTTCGGCAAGCAATATTTTCACAACAGGACACGAAATTTGAATACTCAATTTCAGTCACGACGAGAAACCCGAGAGAGGGCGAGGTCGACGGCGTCGATTATTTCTTTAAATCCAGAGATGAATTCGAGCGCATGATTGAAAACAACAAACTGCTTGAGTGGGCAGAATATGTCGGCAACTATTACGGTACGCCCGTTGATTATGTCGAACAGACGCTTCAAGAAGGAAAAGACGTCTTCTTAGAGATTGAAGTGCAGGGCGCGCTCCAAGTGCGGAATGCATTTCCGGAAGGCCTGTTTATCTTCTTAGCGCCGCCGAGTCTTTCTGAGCTGAAAAACAGAATCGTGACAAGAGGGACTGAAACCGACGATTTAATCGAAAACAGAATGAATGCCGCAAAAGCTGAAATCGAAATGATGGACGCGTATGATTATGTCGTTGAAAACGACGATATCCAAACGGCTTGTGATAAGATTAACGCAATCGTTCTCGCCGAGCACTTAAAACGTGAACGCGTTGCTCCGAGATATAAGAAAATGCTGGAGGTAGAATAACTTATGTTAGATCCGTCAATTGACTCTTTAATGAATAAATTAGATTCTAAATATACGCTGGTGACTGTGTCTGCAAGACGCGCCCGTGAAATGCAGATCAAAAAGGACCAGCAGATTGAACATACCATTTCTCACAAATATGTAGGCAAAGCTTTAGAAGAAATTGACGCGGGCCTGCTTTCGTTTGAAAGAGAAGACAGCGAATAACAAGCACACGTAGCAACCTATCTCTACATAGGTTGTTATTTTTTTCCGTTTGGGATTTGTCCAATGCTTTCATAAAGGGGAGAAGACTTCATGAAAAACCGAAACATTTTGCTATGCGTAAGCGGAGGAATCGCCGTTTATAAAGCTTCCGCACTCACGAGCAAGCTGGTTCAGGCCGGCGCAAATGTCAAAGTGATTATGACTGAGTCCGCGCGTGAGTTTGTTTCTCCGCTGACATTTCAGGCGCTGAGCCGGAATGAAGTGTATACAGATACATTTAATGAACAAAATCCGAAGGTGATTTCTCATATTGATGCCGCTGACTGGGCGGATTTAATTATTGTCGCGCCCGCTACGGCAAATATTATCGGCAAGCTTGCCAACGGAATTGCTGATGATATGCTCACAACGACGGTGCTGGCGGCTGAGGCACCGGTCTGGGTGGCGCCTGCGATGAATGTCCATATGTATGATCATCCGGCGGTGAAACGGAACATTTCTGTGCTTTATCAGGACGGGGTCCGCTTTATCGAGCCGAGTGAAGGCTATTTGGCATGCGGATATGTCGGCAAAGGAAGGCTGGAGGAGCCGGAGCTTATTGTTGAGCGTGTCAGAGAGCATTTTAAGGAGCCTGAAGACGATGCGCCGCTGAAAGGAAAACATATTGTCATTACGGCCGGTCCGACGCGCGAAGCCGTGGACCCTGTCCGCTTCTTCACAAATAAATCCACCGGCAAAATGGGCTACGCTGCTGCTGAAGCCGCCGTCCGTCTCGGGGCGCGGGTGACGCTGATTTCAGGCCCGGTGTCAATAGAGCCGCCAGTCGGGCTGTATCAGTTTCTTCCTGTGCAATCGGCAGCCGATATGAGAGAAGCCGTGCTTTCTGTGTTTGATTCATGCGACATGGTGATTAAGACGGCGGCCGTGGCCGATTTTACGCCGGCTGCTGTTTCTGATCACAAAATGAAGAAGAAAGACGGTTCGCTCGTGATCGAATTCAACCGTACGGCAGACATACTGAAAGAACTCGGCGAACGGAAAACACACCAGCTGCTGGTCGGATTTGCGGCTGAAACGCAAGACGTCGAACGCTATGCGCGCAGAAAACTCGAACAGAAAAACCTTGATATGATCGTTGCGAATGATGTGAAAGCGGAAGGGGCCGGATTTGGCACGGATACGAATGTCGTCACCTTCTATTTCCGGGACGGAAGAAAACGGGAGCTTGCGCTTATGTCTAAACTTGACGTTTCCTTTGAAATGCTGAAGGAAATGACAGCTTTGAAAGCCGAGGACCGAAAACCCGTATGAATGTAGCAGAAGTCATTGTCGATGTCAGCTCCAAAAACATTGACAGACCCTTTGATTACAAAATTCCCGATCATTTAAAAGGGATGATCGAAGTCGGCATGCGGGTGATTGTCCCGTTTGGCCCGCGCAAGCTTCAAGGATTTGTGACCGGTTTGAAAGATTCGTCCGAATTAAACGGCGGCTCAATGAAGGAAGTCGAGAAGCTTCTTGATTTGACGCCCGTTCTGACTGAGGAACTGATGCAGCTGTCTTCATGGCTTTCTGACAAAACGCTGTCGTTTAAAATCACGGCGCTTCAGGCAATGCTGCCCGCCGCATTGAAGGCGAAGTACGAGAAAGAGCTGAAAGTCGTTGACGAAGAAGCGCTGACACCGGACATCAAACAGCTTTTCAGGAATCAAAAAAGTCTTCTGTACTCGGATATTACCGATGAAAGCATTCTTTCGTCACTTCAGAAATTCGTGCGTAAAGGAAGCATTGATGTCACATATAAAGTCGCCCAAAAAACGAATAAAAAAATGATCCGCATGATC
Source organism: Bacillus sp. SYZHCR11 (assembly GCF_057196865.1). Taxonomy (NCBI): domain Bacteria; kingdom Bacillati; phylum Bacillota; class Bacilli; order Caryophanales; family Bacillaceae; genus Bacillus; species Bacillus sp. SYZHCR11. The sequence continues at coordinate 725,345 of NZ_JBXUND010000001.1, read as the reverse complement.
GAAGCGGGGGCAGACAAAGAAGAACTCGCCCGGCACGCAGATTCATTGACAAAGCAGGCCTCTAAACAGCTCGCCGTGCTTACTTATTTTATCGGCGGGGGAGAAAAGATTTCCGCGGCTGAACTTTGCAAAAAGACCGATTCCAGTTCCGCGACGCTGAAAACGCTTCTTAAAAAGGGGCTTCTTACGGAAAGCTTTGAGGAGGTTTACCGTGATCCTTATCAGGACAGAATGTTCAAAAAAACAGAGCCGCTCTCTCTTACAGAAGAGCAGCAGGCCGCTTTTGAGCCGATTAAACAAGCTGTAGCCGACCATGTCCATCACGTCTTTCTGCTTCACGGCGTCACGGGAAGCGGCAAAACGGAAATTTACCTGCAATCCATTGAAAAAGTGCTGGCAAAAGGAAAAGAAGCCATCGTGCTCGTTCCGGAAATCTCGTTGACACCGCAAATGGTCAACCGTTTTAAAGGCCGCTTCGGCTCACAGGTTGCGGTCATGCACAGCGGATTATCCACAGGTGAAAAATACGATGAATGGCGGAAGATTCAGCGCAAGGAAGTCCGGCTTGTCGTCGGAGCCAGATCGGCCATCTTTGCCCCGTTTGAAAATCTCGGCATGATCATTATTGATGAAGAGCACGAATCTTCCTATAAGCAGGAGGAAATGCCGCGGTATCATGCAAAGGACGTAGCTATCCGCCGGGCCGAGCATCACAGCTGTCCGGTCGTCCTCGGGAGCGCCACGCCGACATTGGAGTCATTTGCGCGGGCGAAAAAAGGCGTTTATGAGCTGCTTCCGTTAAAACATCGCGTAAACCGCCAGCTCATGCCTGACGTTTCTCTCGTTGATATGAGAGAAGAACTGAGAAACGGCAACAGATCAATGTTCTCAAGAGAGCTGATGGAACAGCTGGAAGAGAAGCTTGCAAAAAAAGAGCAGGCCGTCCTTTTTCTGAATAAACGGGGGTATTCCTCGTTTGTGATGTGCCGGGATTGCGGTTATGTGCCGCAATGTCCGCATTGCGACATTTCCATGACTTATCACCGCTACGGACAAAGGCTGAAATGCCATTACTGCGGCCATGAGGAACCTGTCCCGGGGACATGCCCGGAATGCGGCAGCGAACATATCCGCTTTTTCGGCACGGGAACGCAGCGTGTGGAGGAGGAGCTTACCAAAGTGCTGCCTCAGGCGCGTGTGATCAGGATGGATGTGGACACCACTTCAAGAAAAGGCGCCCATGAAAAACTGTTGTCAGCGTTCGGTGAAGGGAAAGCGGATATCCTGCTCGGTACGCAGATGATCGCAAAAGGGCTTGATTTTCCGAACGTGACGCTCGTCGGAGTATTAAGCGCAGATACGACGCTTCACATCCCAGATTTCAGAGCCGCGGAGAAGACATTCCAGCTGCTGACGCAGGTAAGCGGACGGGCCGGGCGGCATGAAAAGCCGGGAACGGTGGTCATTCAAACGTATACACCGTCTCATTACAGCATTCAGCTGACGAAAACGCACGACTATGAAACTTTTTTTCAGCAGGAAATGGCGCACAGACGGGCCCAGTCATACCCGCCGTATTATTACGTGGCGCTGGTGACCGTTTCTCATGAAGAAGCGGCAAAAGCCGCGGTCACCGCAGAAAAGATTACAAACTATTTAAGAGCGGGATGCGGGCCTGATACGAAAATTCTCGGGCCGGCGGCTTCCCCGATTGCCAGGATCAAAGATAGATATCGCTATCAATGCGTGATAAAATACAGACAGGAAAACGAGTTGCAGATTCAGTTGAAAAAGATACTGGAGCACTATAAACGCGACATTGCGCAAAAGCATGTAATGATTTCAATTGATATGAATCCGTACATGCTGATGTAACATTAGTTTTTGGAGGGCAAAATTTTGGCTGTAAAAAAAATCGTCACACACCCGGCGGAGGTTCTGGAAACACCCGCCGATGAAGTGACAGTGTTTGATAAAAAATTAAAAAAACTGCTTGACGATATGTACGATACGATGCTCGAAATGGATGGCGTCGGTCTCGCCGCGCCGCAAATCGGCATTTTAAAAAGAGCGGCCGTCGTGGACATCGGTGAAGAAAGCGGCCGGATCGACCTTGTAAATCCGGTTATTCTTGAAAAGAGCGGTGAACAGACCGGAGTCGAGGGCTGCTTAAGTTTTCCCGGGGTTTTCGGTGATGTCACCCGCCCGGATTACGTAAAGGTAAAAGCCCACGACCGTAAAGGAAAACCGTTTATTTTAGAAGCGGAGGGTTTTTTGGCCAGAGCCGTTCAGCATGAAATGGATCATTTAGACGGCATTTTATTCACATCAAAAATTACGGCTTACTACACTGAAGAAGAACTGGCAGAAATGGAAGGATGATTGGATGACAAGGATCGTTTTTATGGGAACGCCCGACTTTTCAGTTCCCGTCCTGCGCACGCTTATTGAAGACGGATATGAAGTGGTTGGTGTCGTTACGCAGCCTGACCGCCCGAAAGGCAGAAAAAAAATCATGACGCCCCCTCCTGTAAAGGCTGAAGCTGAACGTCACGGCATTCCCGTGCTTCAGCCCGAAAAAGTAAGGCTCGAAGAAGAAATAGAAAAAGTGCTAAGCCTGAAGCCGGACCTGATTGTTACGGCGGCATTCGGACAGATCCTGCCCAAGCAGCTGCTGGACGGCCCGAAATACGGCTGTATCAACGTACACGCGTCACTATTGCCTGAATTAAGAGGCGGAGCGCCGATACATTATTCGATTCTCCAAGGCAAGAAGAAAACAGGCGTGACGATCATGTATATGGTTGAAAAGCTTGATGCGGGCGATATGATTTCTAAAATCGAAGTGGAAATTGATGAAACGGATAACGTCGGCACGCTGCACGACAAATTAAGCATAGCGGGGGCAAAGCTTTTGTCAGAGACCGTCCCGAACGTCATCTCCGGAAATATTAAACCGATCAAACAGGACGAATCAAAAGCGACTTACGCGCCTAACATTAAGCGTGAGCAGGAGCGGATTGATTGGGCAAAGCCCGGAGAAGAGATCTACAACCAGATCAGAGGTTTAAACCCTTGGCCTGTCGCCTATACAACTTTGAACGGTCAAACTATTAAAGTATGGGCTTCTGAAAAAGTTGCGGCAAAAACTGATGCTGCGCCCGGAACAGTCATCCGCACGGAGCAAAACGGCATTGTCGTCGCATCAGGAAACAGCACCGCCCTTTTAATCACTGAGCTGCAGCCGGCGGGGAAAAAACGGATGAAGGGCGAAGATTTTGTAAGAGGCAAAAATGTGCAGCCCGGTGACGTGTTAGGAGCAGCAAATGAAGAAAATTAATGTCCGGGAGCTCGCCCTTGAAGCGCTTGAGAAGCTTGAGCAAAATCAGGCATACAGCAACCTGCTTCTTACATCGGTTATCAAAACGAACACGCTCAGCGATCAGGACAGAGGACTGCTGACAGAGCTTGTCTACGGAACGCTGCAAAATAAAATCGCCTTAGACTATATGCTGAAGCCTTTTATCCGCAAGCCGAATAAGGTGAAGCCGTGGGTGATTCAGCTGCTTCGTCTGTCCGCGTATCAAATGGAGTATTTAGAAAAAATTCCGGATCGCGCCGCCATCCATGAAGCGGTTGAAATCGCCAAAAAACGCGGGCATAAGGGCATTGCGTCCTTTGTCAACGGCATTCTCCGCTCCCTGCAGCGTGAGGGGGCGCCGTCATTTGCTGAAATTGAAGACCCGGTTCTCCGTCTTTCTACAGAGACAAGCCATCCCGAATGGCTCGTAAAAGAGTGGGTCGAGGCGTACGGCTTTGAGGCGGCTGAAAAAATCTGCCGGATTCATCTCATTCCGCCGAAGCAGACGCTCCGTGTCAATCACATAAAGAGCGACAGGGAAACGGTGCTGAATGAGATGGAGAATGCCGGTCTGGAAGCGGAAGCCGGAGACCTTTCTCCTGATGCGATTAAGCTTTTGAAAGGAAGCATCGCGAACACGGCATTTTTCCAAAACGGCCGGGTATCCATACAGGATGAAAGCTCAATGCTTGTCGCGCGGGCGCTGGACCCGAAGCCGGGCGAAACCGTTTTAGATGCATGCGCCGCACCGGGCGGAAAGTCGGCTCACATTGCGGAACTGATGGAGAACGAGGGGAGCCTCACATCGCTTGATCTTCACCGCCATAAAGTGAAGCTGATTAAAGAGGGCGCAGAACGGCTCGGACTTACGATCATCGACGCGCAAACGATGGATGCGCGAAAAGCGGGAGAGGCCTTTGGCGCAGAACGGTTTGACCGTATTCTCGTTGATGCCCCTTGCTCAGGTTTCGGCGTCATCAGAAGAAAACCCGATATGAAATATACGAAGACGCCGGAGGACAGCAGACGGCTGTCAGAAATCCAGCTCGGCATTTTAAGGGAAATCGCCCCATTAGTAAAAAAAGGTGGCACACTCGTATACAGTACGTGTACAATGGATCGGACAGAAAATGAAGAAGTTATGCATGCGTTTATACAAGAACACCCTGAGTTTGAACCCGATTTGTCTCTTGAAAAGCGGCTGCCTGAAAAGGCGAGACCCTTTGTTCAGGATGGAAGCCTTCAAATTCTTCCGCATTATTTCGGAACAGACGGTTTCTTTATTAGCAGCATGAGAAAGAAGGGATAAAAAATGACACAATTAAAAAAGACAAGCGTACGGAAAGAGCTGCGGACTGAGCAGCCGTCCATTTACTCTTTTGAATTAGATGAAATCAAACAATGGCTGACCGAGAATGGCGAAAAGCCGTTCCGCGCAGCACAGATTTTTGAATGGCTCTATGAAAAGCGGGTTTCTTCATTTGATGAAATGACGAACCTCTCAAAAAGCCTGCGTGAAAAACTCGAGAGCAATTTTGTGCTGACAACGCTGAAAACGGCTGTAAAACAGACATCTCAAGACGGCACGATGAAATTTTTATTTGAGCTTCATGACGGTTATACGATCGAAACGGTTTTAATGAGACACGAGTATGGTAATTCTGTATGTGTAACGACACAGGTCGGCTGCCGGATCGGCTGCACATTTTGCGCATCAACGCTCGGCGGTCTGAAACGGAATCTTGAAGCGGGAGAAATCGTCGCTCAAGTCGTGAAAGTGCAAAAGGCGCTTGATGAAACGGATGAACGCGTCAGCTCAGTCGTCATCATGGGAATCGGAGAGCCGTTTGATAATTTCAATGAAATGCTCGCTTTCTTAAAAATCATTAACCACGATAAAGGGCTGAACATCGGAGCGCGTCATATCACAGTTTCCACCAGCGGAATCATTCCGAAGATTTACGATTTCGCCGATCAAAAAATGCAGATCAATTTCGCGATTTCTCTGCATGCTCCGAATACGGAAATCAGAAGCCGTCTGATGCCGATTAACAAAGCCTATAAGCTTCCTGACCTTATGGAGGCCGTCAAATATTACATCGAGAAAACAGGCAGACGGATCAGCTTTGAATACGGGCTGTTCGGCGGCGTAAATGATCAGGTCGAACATGCAGAAGAACTTGCAGAACTGTTAAAAGACGTGAAATGCCATGTCAATTTAATTCCGGTAAACTATGTGCCTGAACGGGATTACGTCCGCACACCGAGAGATCAGATTTTCGCATTCGAAAAAACGTTAAAATCCCGCGGTGTAAATGTCACGATCAGAAGAGAGCAAGGCCATGACATTGACGCGGCCTGCGGTCAGCTTCGCGCGAAGGAGCGTCAAGACGAGACGAGGTGAAGAGGTTGATTACAGCCTTGAAAACAGATACAGGTAAAGTCCGCCGGCATAATGAAGATGCGGCGGGCATTTTCACAAAAGAAGACGCGGTGCTTGCGGTTGTCGCCGACGGCATGGGCGGTCATCTTGCCGGAGATGTAGCGAGCAGGATGGCGGTTGCGGCGATGGAAGAGCAGTGGAACCGGACCGAAACGGTTCCTTCTCTGCCGTCCGCTTGCGAGGATTGGCTGAAAGACCGGATTCATGAGGCGAACGTCAAAGTACATGATCACGCTAAAGCGAATGAAGAATGCCGGGGAATGGGCACCACCATTGTCTGCGCCTTATTCACGGGGAAGTTTGTCACTGTGGCTCATATTGGTGACAGCCGGTGCTACCTGCTTCAAGAGGGGGAATTCACTCAGCTGACTGAGGACCATTCGCTTGTGAATGAGCTGGTCAAGACGGGGGAAATTTCGAAAGAGGACGCCGAGCACCATCCGCGGAAAAATGTATTGACGAGAGCGCTGGGGACAGATGAAACCATCAGCCCCGACGCCCGTTCTTTTGAACTGTCTGACGGCGATCAGCTGCTTTTATGCTCTGACGGACTGTCAAATAAAATAGAAGATCACGAGATCAAACAAATGCTTCAAGCCGAATCTGATCCTCAGGAAAAAGTAGACCTTCTCATCAGCAAAGCAAATCAAAACGGCGGCGAAGATAACATCACGGCTGTGTTGATTGAGTTTTCCGCAGATGCAAAAGAGGGTGAAGACAAGTGCTAACCGGCAAGCGGATCAGCGGGCGTTATCATATCCTCCGGCCCATTGGCGGCGGCGGAATGGCAAACGTTTTTTTAGCTGAGGACATCATTCTCGAACGTGAAGTCGCAATTAAAATTCTGCGGTTTGACTTTGTGAATGACATTGATTTTATCAGGCGTTTCAGAAGAGAAGCACAGTCGGCATCAAGCCTCGATCATCCGAATATCGTCAGTATTTACGATATCGGGGAGGAAGGCGATATTTATTACATTGTCATGGAATATGTGGAAGGCATGACATTAAAGGAATACATAACCGCACACGGACCGCTTCATCCGAAAGAAGCGCTGTCCGTTATGGAGCAGATCGTCTCGGCCATCGCCCATGCCCATCAAAACCATATCGTGCACCGGGATATTAAACCGCACAATATATTGATAGATCATTTAGGGCATATCAAGGTGACGGATTTCGGCATCGCCACAGCGCTTACGTCTACGACAATCACACATACGAATTCTGTGCTGGGCTCGGTTCATTATTTGTCTCCGGAGCAGGCGAGAGGCGGTCTGGCAACGAAAAAATCAGATATTTACGCGCTCGGCATCGTGCTGTTTGAGCTTTTAACAGGCAAAATCCCTTTTGACGGAGAATCAGCCGTCAGCATAGCGCTAAAGCACCTGCAAACAGAAACGCCTTCCGCCAGAAAGTGGAACCCTTCCATTCCGCAGAGCGTTGAAAACATTATTTTAAAGGCAACCGCCAAAGACCCGTTTCACCGCTATGAAAGCGCCGAGGACATGGAGGCGGACATCAGAACGGCTTTTGACGCCGGCAGGCTGAATGAACAAAAATTTTCCGTGCAGGATGATGAGGAAATGACAAAAGCCATTCCCGTTATTACTGACGGCGCAAAAGCCGCGTCTCAGGCGGAAACGCCGGGGGAGACGGATGATAAGGAACAGCAGCCAGCCAAAAAGAAAAAACGGAAATGGCCGTGGGTTTTGCTGGCCGTCTGTTTCATTTTCATTATGGCGGCTGTTCTTGCGGTCACCGTGTTCCCGTCTTTATTTATGCCTAAAGATGTAAGCGTCCCCGACGTACGGGGCATGAAGTACGAAAAAGCGGAAGCCCTGCTTGAAAAGAACGGGCTCCGGGCTGATCCTGATATAACGGATATTGAAGATGAAAAAATAGAAGAGGAATTAATGGTCAAAACGGACCCAAAAGCGGGGTCTACCGTTAAAGAAGGCTCTTCTGTAAAACTGTACAAAAGCATCGGAAAACCGAAAACCCAGCTGATCGACGTGAAAGGACGGCAGATCGGCGACGCAAAAAAAGCGCTGAAGGAAAAAGGTTTCAAACATGTCAATGTCAAAGAAGAAAACGATGACAGCGAGGCCGGCACCGTAATTGATCAGGACCCGTCAGCCGGCACCGATATGGTCGCAAGCGACGATGAAGTCAATCTAACGGTCAGCCTCGGCCCGGCGGACGTTACGCTGAGGGACTTAAAGACTTACAGCAAAGAAGCGGCTTCAGGGTATCTTGAAGATAACGGCCTGCAGCTTGTTGAAAAACAAGCCCATTCAGATGACGTGCCGGAAGGACAAGTCATGAAACAAGAGCCGTCAGCCGGCACTGCGGTTAAGCCGGGAAGTAATGTTGAAGTGACGTTCTCGCTCGGACCTGAAGAAAAACCGGCGAAAACGGTAAAAGAAAAAATCAGCATTCCTTACGAACCCGAACATGAAGGGGAAGAGCTTGAAGTGCAAATCGCCATCGATGATAAGGACCACAGCATCTCTGATACGTATGACTCATTTAAAATAAAAGAGCCGACCGAAAAAACAATTGAACTGAAGATTGATCAGGGACAGAAGGGGTATTATCAAGTGATGGTCGATCATAAAGTCGTCAGCTACAAAACGATTGAATACCCGAAAGATAATGACTGATAAGGAGGGACCCTATGCCTGAGGGCAAAATTATAAAAGCGTTAAGCGGATTCTATTATGTCTTGGATGAATCACAGGACAAGATCATTCAATGCAGAGGCCGGGGCATTTTCAGAAAAAATAAAATAACGCCCCTGGTCGGCGATTATGCCGTTTATCAGGCTGAAAATGATAAAGAAGGCTACCTGCTGGAAATCAAAGAACGAACAAATGAGCTGATCAGGCCGCCGATTTCAAATGTCGATCAGGCCGTTCTCGTCTTTTCTGCCGTTCAGCCGGCGTTCAGCACGTCTTTATTGGACCGTTTTCTCGTCCTTGTGGAAGCCAACGGCATTCACCCGATCATCTGCATAACCAAAATGGACTTAGCTGCAGACGGGGAATCGAAAGAGGCGATACTTTCTTACGTGAAAGACTATCAGGCGATCGGTTATGACGTATATGTGACATCATCAAAAGAAAACAGCGGCTTAACAGGCATTGTGAAACACTTCGAGGACAAAACGACGGTGTTTGCCGGTCAGTCCGGAGTCGGAAAATCTTCGCTTTTAAATGCGATCAGCCCGGAGCTTGAGCTGAAAACAAACGAGATTTCCGCGCATTTGGGACGCGGAAAACATACGACGCGCCATGTGGAGCTCATTCATACATCAGGCGGTCTGGTTGCGGATACTCCGGGGTTCAGTTCGCTTGAATTTACCGGCATTGAGGAAGAAGAGCTGGGCAGCACGTTCCCTGAGATCAGAGAAATAAGCGCCTCCTGCAAATTCAGAGGCTGTCTGCATCTTAAGGAGCCGAAATGCGCGGTAAAGCAAGCGGTGGAAGAAGGAGAGATTCAGCCGTACCGCTACGAGCATTACAAAGAATTTATGCAGGAAATAAAAGAGAGAAAGCCGAGGTATTAATATGATTAAGGTTGCGCCATCAATTCTTTCCGCCGATTTTGCTACACTGGGCGAGGAAATTAAAGACGTGGAAAAAGGAGGGGCGGACTATATCCATATTGATGTCATGGATGGCCATTTCGTCCCTAACATTACAATCGGGCCGCTTATCGTTGAAGCCGTCCGTCCGGTGACTGATCTGCCGCTGGATGTCCATCTTATGATTGAAAACCCGGACCGCTACATCCCGGCATTCGCAAAAGCCGGTGCGGACATCCTTTCCGTTCACGCTGAAGCGTGTCCGCATCTTCACCGGACCATTCAATTGATAAAAGAGCAGGGGGTAAAAGCGGGAGTTGTGCTTAATCCGCATACGCCCGTCCAAATGATTGAACATGTGATCGAGGAGCTTGACCTTGTGCTGTTAATGACGGTTAACCCCGGTTTTGGCGGACAGCGCTTCATTCATTCGGTTCTGCCGAAAATCCGTCAGGTCAAACAGCTGGCTGAGGAGAAAGGCCTGTCTGAGCTTTTAATCGAGGTGGACGGAGGCGTTAATAAAGAAACAGCCCCTTTATGCGCTGAAGCGGGCGCCAATCTGCTTGTTGCCGGGTCTGCCGTATATAATCAGCCGGATCGGAAAAAAGCCATCGCTGACATCCGAAACGCATCATAAACATGCTGAAAAAGAGCCCGGTGAAAGCCGCCGGCTCTTTTCGCGTCTAAGAGAGAGGATAGCATATGAAGACAATCAATATCGTTGCGGGCGGCCCGCGGGAGCTTATTCCCGATCTATCCGAATACACAGACGGAGATACGACGTGGGTCGGAGTTGATAAAGGGACGGTTGCTCTTTTGGAGGCCGGAATCATTCCGCAGGAAGCTTTCGGTGATTTTGACAGCATTACGGAAGAGGAGCTCATGCAGATTCAAAAAGCGGCGCCGGCCCTCCATGTGTATCAGGCGGAAAAAGATTATACCGATCTTGAACTCGCCCTTGACTGGGCTTTACAAAAAGAACCGGAAAACATTCGGGTATTCGGTGTGACGGGCGGAAGAGCCGATCACTTTTTAGGGAACATCCAGCTGCTGTATAAAGCCTTACATAAGCATACCGATGTCAAGCTGATCGACCGGCAGAATGACATTCAGATGTTCGGGCCCGGCCGTTATACAATTGAAGAAAAAGTGCGCAGACGCTATATTTCTTTCATTCCGTTTACGGAAGCGGCAGACGGCCTGACACTCGACGGTTTTAAATATCCCCTTGATAATTGTCATATTCCTCTGGGTTCCACACTATGTATTAGTAACGAACTCATTCATTCACGAGGTACTTTTTCGTTTGCAAAAGGCATATTAATAATGGTAAGGAGCGCGGATTAGAAAAGCGGCTTCTGCCATATGCGGAAAAAACCATGAATCCTAAAGTGATGAACGCAGCGGATACGGGACTTATAGGAGGGGACAAAATGAAATTTTATACCATTAAATTGCCGAAGTTTTTAGGAGGAATTGTCCGGGCGATGCTGGGCTCATTTAGAAAAGAGTAAGCCCAAGAAGCTGAAATCGCCCTCTTTGAACGCATAAAAAACGCCTGCCGCATAAAAGGGCAGGCGTTCATTTTTGCTTATACACGCTCAACTTTACCGGATTTTAAAGCCCGGGCAGATACATACACTTTTTTAGGTTTGCCGTCAACGAGGATGCGGACCTTTTGAAGGTTGGCGCCCCAAGTACGCTTAGAAGCGTTCATTGCGTGAGAACGGTTGTTTCCGGCTTTTGTTTTTTTACCTGTAATAAAACATTTACGTGCCATTTGTTTCCCTCCTAACTGCGCGAAACATCTTTTTAAACATAGTGTCTCAGATGCTTTCGTTATACAATACTTTAAATAATTTACCACAGCTAAAAACCGTTTGCAACTATTGTTTCCCTTACTTTCAAGAAAAATCACTTGACATGTAAAACCAATCACATTTCCGCGCTGAAGGCCGCTGTCTGTATCTTTTCTTTTCATAATGGGATACATATAGTAGAATAATGATAACTCTATGCACCTGAAGGAGGAACCTGTGTGTCCATTGAAATGAAGACAAAATACGGACAGATTGATATATCCAACGAAGTCATCGCAATGGTTGCCGGAGGCGCTGCCATTGACTGTTACGGAATAGTGGGGATGGCCTCAAAAAACCAGATTAAAGACGGTTTGTCTGAAATCCTCCGGAGAGAGAACTTCGCAAAAGGCGTACATGTCCGTCAGGAAGCCGAACAAATACATATCGACATGTACATTATTGTCAGCTACGGCACTAAAATATCCGAAGTAGCCCACAATGTTCAGACGAAGGTAAAATACACAGTAAATCAAACAATCGGACTTGCAGTTGATTCTGTAAATATTTATGTCCAAGGCGTACGAGTAACGAACCCGTAGTGAGGAGGATGAGTATTGTCTAGACGAAACTTAGATGGGAGAGCTTTTGCGGCAATGATTCTGGCGGGGGCTGAGACATTGTCTCAAAACGCATCCGCGGTGGATGCGCTGAACGTGTTTCCCGTGCCTGACGGCGATACCGGAACAAATATGAATTTATCGATGTCATCCGGTGCAAGAGAGGTAGAGCACATTGACTCACCCGACATCGGCAAAGTCGGCATCGCCCTGTCAAAAGGCCTGCTTATGGGAGCGAGAGGAAACTCAGGGGTGATCTTGTCCCAATTGTTCAGAGGTTTCACAAAGAGCATTGAAAACAAAAACCAAATTGACGCCCAAGAGTTTGCCGCAGCACTCCAAGCGGGAGTGGATATGGCATATAAGGCGGTTATGAAACCGGTTGAAGGAACGATTTTAACCGTGGCCAAGGATGCGGCTAAAAAAGCGGTCGCCTCGGCCAAAGAAGAAACCGATATTATTTCAGTCATGGAGGCCGTTATTGAAGAAGCGGAAGCGTCGCTCAACCGCACGCCGGATCTGCTTCCTGTTTTAAAGGACGTCGGTGTCGTTGACAGCGGCGGAAAAGGTCTGCTTTGTGTATATGAAGGCTTTTTGGCTGCTTTAAAAGGAGAGGCCGTACCGAAAAAAGCGGTTCTTCCGGCACTCGATGATATGGTGAATGCCGAGCATCATAAAAGCGCGCAGAGCATGCTGAGTACAGAAGACATTGAATTCGGATTTTGTACGGAAGTGATGGTGAGGCTGGATCAAGATAAACGGACGTTCAAGGAAGAGGCGTTCAGAAACGAACTGAGCCGTTTCGGCGATTCATTGCTGGTCGTGGCTGATGATACGCTGGCGAAAGTTCATATTCATGCCGAAGAACCAGGGAACGTACTCAATCTCGCACAGCGTTACGGCGATCTGATTAAAATTAAAATTGAAAACATGAGGGAACAGCATACTTCAATCATCAGCCAAGAACATGATGAAAAAAAGCCGGCCGGCGTTATGAAAGAAGCCCGCAAGCCTTTTGGCATCGTGACTGTGGCAATGGGAGAGGGCATTTCTGAATTGTTTACGAGCATCGGCGCTTCACACGTAATCGAAGGCGGCCAGACAATGAATCCGAGCACGGAAGATATTGTTGAAGCCGTTCAGTCTGTCAATGCGGAGACGGTTTTCATTCTTCCGAACAATTCCAATATTGTGATGGCTGCCAATCAGGCGGCGAGCGTGGCTGAAGAAAATGTCATTGTCATTCCGGCAAAAACGGTCCCTCAAGGCATGACCGCCCTGCTTGCGTTTAACCCTGACCAGCCGGCTGATGAAAATGAAGCCAATATGCTTGAGGCCATCCGGAATGTGAAAAGCGGACAGGTGACATATTCAGTCAGAGACACCCATATTGACGGCAAAGATATTAAAAAAGGTGATTTTATCGGCATTTTAAACAGTTCAATTATCGGCAGCGCCGAAGATCGGATAAGTGCGGCGAAATTGCTGCTGGATGAAATGATCGGGGAAGAAGATGAAATCGTCACCATCCTGTACGGAGAGGACGCGCCGGAAGAAGAAGCTGAGAAACTCGCTGAGTATATTGCTAGTGTCTGTGAAGATATCGAGGTTGAAATCCATAACGGCAGACAGCCTCTGTATCCATATATATTTGCGGCAGAATAGAAGGGCTTATCAGGCCCTTCTATTCTTATGCCTTTATTTACCTGCGGCAGTGCGGCAGTGTGCCTGCTTGCCAATTGAGAAATGTTCAATTAGTCTAAAGAAAAGCGCTGAATGAAGTGATGTTAAGGAGGAGCAAACCAGCATGAAGTATAGAAGCGTTTTTGATATTATCGGCCCGGTCATGATCGGTCCGTCCAGTTCACATACCGCAGGCGCCGCCCGGATCGGCAGAGTGGCCAGAAGCTTATTCAGGCGGGAGCCCCGCCGGATCGTTGTGTCTTTTTACGGATCATTTGCAGAAACGTATAAGGGTCACGGCACTGATGTCGCGATTATCGGCGGCCTGCTTGATTTCGATACATTTGATGAACGGATTAAAACAGCGATTCAAATTGCGGAAGAGAAGGGCATATATGTAGAGTTCCGTACAGAGGATGCCGTGCCCGTTCATCCGAATACGGCGCGTATCGTCATTTCTGATGATGAGGGAGAGCTTGCCCTTACCGGTATTTCCATCGGCGGCGGAAAAATAGAAATCACGGAGCTTAACGGCTTTGAGCTGCGACTTTCCGGAAACCACCCGGCTATTTTAGTCGTTCACAATGATAAATTCGGTACGATTGCAGGCGTTGCCAATGTGCTTGCGAAATTCTCCATCAACGTCGGACATATGGAAGTGGCGCGTAAGGACGTCGGCCAGCTTGCGCTGATGACGATTGAGGTCGATCAGAATATTGAAGAAGAAGTGCTTGACGAGCTTTCGACACTTCCTAATATTATACAGGTTACTAAGATAGCTGACTAAAAAGTCAGGAGGAAAATGACATGTTTCGTAATGTAAAAGAATTAATAGAAATCACTCAAGAAAAACAAATTCCGATTTCGGAAGTGATGATCACCCAAGAGATGGAAGTGACGCAAAAAACACGGGAAGAAATCTTTCAAGGAATGGAGCGCAATCTCTCCGTCATGGAAGCAGCTGTTGAAAAAGGGCTGAAGGGCGTCACGAGTCAGACCGGTTTAACAGGCGGAGATGCCGTGAAACTTCAGGCATACATCCAATCGGGAAGAAGCCTGTCGGGCAATCTGATTTTAGACGCCGTTTCTAAAGCTGTGGCGACAAATGAAGTCAATGCGGCGATGGGAACGATCTGCGCTACACCGACCGCCGGCTCTGCCGGGGTTGTGCCGGGAACTTTATTCGCCGTAAAGCATAAGCTGAACCCTACGACAGAACAAATGATCCGTTTTCTGTTTACAGCCGGCGCGTTCGGTTTTGTCGTAGCAAATAATGCGAGTATTTCAGGAGCGGCAGGAGGCTGTCAGGCGGAAGTCGGGTCAGCATCAGGCATGGCAGCGGCCGCGATTGTGGAAATGGCGGGCGGAACGCCTCAGCAATCAGCGGAAGCAATGGCGATTACACTGAAAAATATGCTCGGTCTCGTATGTGACCCGGTCGCCGGATTGGTAGAAGTGCCGTGTGTCAAACGAAACGCAATGGGAGCATCCAACGCGATGATCGCGGCGGATATGGCGCTGGCCGGGATTACAAGCCGCATTCCTTGCGATGAGGTGATTGACGCGATGTACAAAATCGGCCAGACAATGCCGACAGCACTGCGTGAAACGGGACAAGGCGGTTTAGCTGCGACACCGACGGGAAGAGAATTAGAGAAAAAAATTTTCGGAGGAGCGCTGAAATCAAGTGACACACCATCAGCAAACTAGTATAGCGGAAATTAAGGGCATTGGGCCGGAAACAGAAAAAACATTGCACGAACTTGGTATCTATGACATTTCTGATCTTCTGAATTATTTCCCTTACCGTTATGACGACTATGAGCTGAGGGATTTAGAAGAAGTAAAACATGAAGAAAGAGTGACGGTAGAAGGGAAGGTTCATTCAGAACCTTCTCTTACCTATTACGGCAAAAAACGAAACAGGCTGACATTCAGGGTGCTTGTCGGAAATTATTTAATTACCGCGGTCTGCTTTAACCGTCCCTACTTAAAAAAGAAACTGACGTTAGGTTCTGTCGTCACGATATCCGGGAAATGGGATAAACACAGACAGACCGTTTCCGTGCAGGAATTAAAAAACGGTCCTCATCAAGAAGATAAAAGCATTGAGCCTGTTTATTCCGTTAAAGAAAACGTCACCGTAAAAATGATGAGACGGTTTATTAAGGAAGCGCTGCAGCATCATTTGGACAGTGCGGCCGATCCGCTTCCTGAAAAATTGAGAATCCGCTATAAGCTGCCTGATTACAAACATGCCCTGCAGACGATGCATCAGCCTGAAACGAGGGAATCGTTACAGCAGGCAAGACGACGGTTTGTTTATGAGGAATTCTTATTATTTCAGCTGAAAATGCAGGCGTTCCGTAAAGCGGAAAGGGAACAGTCAAAAGGCATCAGCCATGTGTTTCCTGCTGAAAAGCTCACCGCTTTCACAGACAGCCTGCCGTTTTCGCTCACGACCGCACAGACGCGCGTGCTTCGGGAAATTACCGCTGATATGACATCCCCTTACCGAATGAACCGTCTGCTGCAAGGTGATGTCGGTTCAGGGAAAACGGCCGTCGCCGCCATCGCTTTGTACGCTGCGATTCTGTCGGGGCATCAGGGGGCATTAATGGTGCCGACTGAAATTCTGGCCGAACAGCATGCAGATTCTCTCGTATCGTTGTTTGCAAATGAAGATGTAAATATCGCGCTTTTGACGAGTTCTGTAAAAGGAAAGCGGCGCAGGGAGCTTTTGGAGCGGCTTGCTCTCGGAGAGATTGATATTTTAGTAGGGACCCATGCTTTAATCCAGGATGAAGTGGAATTCAAAGCGCTGAGTCTTGTTATTACGGACGAGCAGCACCGGTTCGGGGTCGAACAGCGCAAAAAACTCAAGAATAAAGGTCAGGATCCGGATGTGCTGTTTATGACAGCCACCCCGATACCGAGAACGTTGGCCATTACCGTCTTCGGAGAAATGGATGTTTCCGTGATAGATGAAATGCCCGCGGGGCGAAAACAAATCGAAACGTATTGGGTGAAACACGACATGCTGGAGCGGATTTTGGCTTTTATAGAAAAAGAGCTGAAGCAGGGAAGGCAAGCCTATATTATCTGCCCGCTCATTGAAGAGTCGGATAAACTGGATGTACAGAATGCGATTGACGTATATAACATGCTGTCTGATGTTTACCGCGGTAAATGGAATGTCGGCCTGATGCACGGGAAGCTCCATTCTGATGAAAAAGATCAAGTGATGAGAGAATTCAGCGCCAATCAATGTCAGGTACTTGTGTCAACAACCGTCGTAGAAGTCGGGGTGAACGTGCCGAATGCGACGATTATGGTCATCTATGACGCCGACCGTTTCGGATTATCTCAGCTCCATCAGCTCCGCGGCCGGGTCGGGCGGGGAGACCACCAATCTTTCTGCATCTTGATGGCCGATCCGAAATCCGAAACCGGGAAGGAACGGATGAGAATCATGTCAGAGACAAACGACGGCTTCGAGCTGTCTGAAAAGGACCTTGAACTGCGCGGCCCCGGTGATTTCTTCGGAAAAAAACAGAGCGGTATGCCCGAGTTCAAGGTGGCGGATATGGTTCATGACTACAGAGCTTTGGAAACGGCCCGCCAGGATGCGGCCAATCTGGTGTCTTCAGAGGCTTTTTGGAAAGATGACGAATACCGCATGCTGCGCGGTCAATTACTTTCAAGCGGCGTCTTAGAAGGGGAGAAATTAAGCTGATTCTGTAAAATTCGGCGGCTTTCAAAAAACAATCATTGCATTCCAATCTATGAGATTATATACTACTATTAGTACCTAGTCTTAATTGTCCGGATGGTGTTTACAGATGAGAAGAAGCAAGAAAGAACGCCAAAAATTATTGCAGCAGACGATCAAATCGACACCCTTCATCACAGATGAAGAATTAGCGGGGAAATTCGGCGTCAGCATTCAGACGATCCGTTTAGACCGCTTAGAGCTCTCAATACCGGAGCTGAGGGAAAGAATTAAAAACGTGGCAGAACAAACGCTTGATGATGAAGTGAAATCATTGTCTTTAGACGAAGTGATCGGTGAAATCATTGATCTGGAGCTTGACGGCCAGGCCATTTCCATATTAGAAGTAAGACGCGAACATGTCTTCAGCCGCAATCAAATTGCGCGGGGGCATCATTTGTTTGCGCAGGCGAACTCACTCGCCGTAGCCGTCATTGATGATGAGCTGGCGCTGACCGCAAGCGCAAATATCCGCTTTACAAGACAGGTGAAAGAAGGCGAGCGCGTCGTTGCGAAAGCCAAAGTGACGGCAGTCGAAAAAGAAAAAGGCAGAACGGTAGTTGAAGTCAACAGCTATGTGGGAGAAGAAGTCGTGTTCTCCGGCAGCTTTGATATGTACCGTTCAAAACAATCATAAAGGTGGAGCATGCATGAGAATAGCTGTAGATGCAATGGGAGGCGACAACGCACCCAAAGCTGTTATTGACGGAGTAATGAAGAGTATTGAGGCATTTGACGATCTTCATATTACGCTGGTCGGTGACAAGACAACGATAGAATCACACTTGCCAACAACATCAGACCGCATCACTGTGTTGCACGCCGATGAAGTGATTGAACCGACGGATGAACCGGTCCGCGCCGTACGCAGAAAGAAAAACTCTTCTATGGTGCTGATGGCGCAGGAAGTGGCTGAAAACAGAGCGGACGCCTGTATCTCAGCGGGGAATACGGGCGCACTCATGACAGCGGGACTGTTTATCGTCGGCAGAATTAAAGGAATCGACCGGCCTGCGCTTGCGCCGACGCTTCCGACCGTTTCAGGCGACGGTTTCCTTCTTTTGGACGTGGGCGCCAATGTCGATGCCAAACCGGAGCATCTCGTCCAGTACGGAATTATGGGATCTGTATATGCCCGGCAGGTTCTCGGAATCAGCTCGCCCCGCGTCGGATTGTTAAATGTCGGCACGGAAGAAAAGAAAGGAAACGACCTGACAAAAAAGACGTTTGAATTATTAAAAGAAACAAACGTGAATTTTGTCGGAAACGTTGAGGCGAGAGACTTGCTCGAAGGCGCTGCTGACGTCATCGTCACAGACGGCTTTACGGGCAACGTCACGTTGAAAACATTGGAAGGTTCAGCGTTATCGATTTTCAAAATGCTGAAAGATACACTGACTTCAAGTTTTGTTTCTAAGCTCGCAGCGGGAGTGCTGAAGCCGAAGCTGATGGAAATGAAACTGAAAATGGACTATTCTGAGTACGGCGGGGCGAGTCTTTTCGGTTTGAAAGCGCCCGTCATTAAAGCGCACGGCTCTTCTGACGCACGCGCTGTTTACCATGCGCTGCGCCAGGCGAGAGAAATGGTCAGCCAAAACGTGGCCGCATTTATAGAAGAAGAAGTAAAAGAAGAAAAAACAGATGAGTAGTCTGGAGGTTACCGCATCATGAGTAAGATTGCATTTTTATTTCCCGGACAGGGATCACAATATATCGGTATGGGAAAAGACCTGTACGAACGCGAAGAAGCGTCAAAACGTATTTTTGATGAAGCGGATGAAACGCTTGAAACAAAGCTGAGCTCGCTCATTTTTGAAGGTGACGCCGAAGAATTGACCCTTACATACAATGCGCAGCCTGCGCTGTTGACAACGAGCATCGCCGTATTGGAAAAGTTTAAAGAATCCGGCATCACCCCTGATTTCACCGCCGGCCACAGCCTCGGAGAATATTCGGCGCTTGTTGCGGCGGGAGCGATGACATTTAAAGATGCCGTTTACACGGTAAGAAAACGGGGAGAATTCATGAATGAAGCCGTGCCGGCCGGAGAAGGCGCCATGGCCGCGATTCTCGGAATGGATGCGGAGTCCTTGAAAAAGGTGACGGATCAAGTGACGGAAAACGGTCATCTCGTACAGCTTGCAAATCTGAACTGCCCCGGCCAGATCGTCATTTCCGGAACGGCAAAAGGCGTGGAGCTGGCTTCAGAGGAAGCGAAAAACAACGGAGCGAAACGGGCGATCCCATTAGAAGTAAGCGGACCGTTCCATTCTGAATTAATGAAGCCGGCAGCGCAAAAACTCGAGGAGGTGCTCAGCGCCTGTGAGTTAAAAAATGCGGCTGTTCCCGTGATTTCAAACGTTTCGGCTGACGTTATGACGGAAAAAGACGATATCAAGAAAAAACTGATCGAACAGCTGTATTCGCCTGTTCGTTTTGAAGAAACCATTAACAAACTGATTGACGAAGGCGTCACGACGTTTGTTGAAATCGGGCCCGGAAAAGTGCTTTCAGGCCTTGTGAAAAAAGTGAACCGCCGCCTTAAAACAATCTCGGTTTCTGACCATGAAACCATCGAACTGGCGATTCAAACGCTGAAGGAGGAGAATCAGGATGCTTAATGAAAAAACAGCAGTGGTAACGGGAGCGTCCCGCGGAATCGGTCGGGCGATCGCGCTTGATCTTGCGAAAAACGGCTGTAATGTAGTAGTCAACTACTCCGGGAATGAAGCGAAAGCGAACGAAGTCGTAGATGAAATCAAATCTTTGGGCCGAAACGCGATCGCCGTAAAAGCCGATGTATCAAATTCCGAAGAAGTACAAAACATGATGAAAGAGGCTGTCGCTGCATTTTCTTCAATCGACATTCTCGTGAACAATGCGGGGATCACAAAAGACAATCTTCTGATGAGAATGAAAGAAAATGAATGGGATGATGTCATTAACATTAACTTAAAAGGTGTATTCAACTGCACGAAAGCCGTTACAAGACAGATGATGAAACAGCGCTCCGGCCGGATTATCAACGTATCATCAATTGTCGGCGTCAGCGGAAACCCCGGCCAGGCAAACTATGTGGCGGCAAAAGCCGGTGTAATCGGCTTAACGAAGTCATCAGCCAAAGAGCTTGCGAGCCGAAATATTACGGTCAATGCCATTGCTCCGGGCTTTATTTCCACGGATATGACGGACAAGCTTTCTAAAGAAGTCCAAGATGAAATGCTGAAGCAGATTCCGCTCGCGCGTTTCGGTGATCCTTCCGATATCAGCAGCGTTGTTACGTTCCTTGCTTCTGAAGGATCGCGTTATATGACGGGCCAAACCCTTCATATTGACGGCGGAATGGTGATGTAAAGATTTGTTTTTAAAATTTCATCCTAGTTTCTCTAGTTTTTTAAAAACGAATCCTCTATAATACTTGAGGGGAGGTGAATTGCTATGGCAGATACATTAGAGCGTGTAACGAAAATCATCGTAGACCGCCTTGGCGTTGATGAAGCTGACGTCAAACTTGAAGCTTCTTTCAAGGAAGACTTAGGTGCTGATTCCCTAGATGTAGTTGAGCTTGTTATGGAACTTGAAGACGAGTTTGATATGGAGATTTCTGACGAAGATGCTGAAAAGATTGCAACAGTCGGCGACGCTGTGAACTACATACAAAACCAGCAATAAGCTGATGCTAAAAGTCCCGCCTGACAGCGGGGCTTTAGCCCTTTAATCGTTCGGTTACCGGCGTCTGACGCTGTACGCGCTGCTGATTCCGTTTACGGCGGGGAGCGCGGTGAACCTGATGTGCCTATGGAGGTTACTATGTCAAAACACTCACATTTTAAAGATAAAAAAAAGTTCTATAAAAAAATAGAGCAATTTAAAGAGTTCCAAGAACGGATTTCGGTTCATTTTCAAAACGAGAAACTTTTGTATCAAGCATTTACACATTCATCTTATGTGAATGAGCATCGGAAAAAGCCGTATGAAGACAACGAAAGGCTTGAATTTTTAGGTGACGCTGTTTTGGAACTGACGATCTCCCAATTCTTATTTGCCAAATATCCGGCCATGAGTGAAGGAGATTTGACGAAGCTGAGAGCCGCTATCGTATGCGAGCCGTCACTCGTCTCACTTGCCCACGAATTATCATTCGGCGATCTTGTTCTCTTGGGAAAAGGAGAAGAAATGACGGGCGGCAGAAAGCGTCCTGCGCTTTTAGCGGATGTGTTTGAAGCGTTTATCGGCGCACTGTATCTGGATCAGGGCCTTGAGCCGGTTCAGCAATTCCTGAAAGAGTACGTGTTCCCTAAAATAAACGATGGTGCTTTTTCTCATGTGATGGATTTCAAAAGCCAGCTTCAAGAATTTGTACAGCGGGACGGAAAAGGATCGCTTGAGTACAAAATTCTCAATGAAAAAGGGCCTGCCCACAACCGGGAATTCGAGGCGCTCGTCTCTCTTAAAGGTGAGGCGCTCGGTATCGGGAACGGACGTTCCAAAAAAGAAGCCGAGCAGCATGCGGCACAGGAAGCTCTTGCAAAATTGCAAAAACATCATACGAAACAATAAAATCCCCCTGTATCCCTAGGGGGATTTCAGTATGTCTGCGCCTGATATAAGCGGGTGATTATGATAATATTGAGATACTTATACGATAAGGAGGATCTGGGATGTTCCTCAAACGTTTAGACGTTATAGGATTTAAATCATTTGCAGAACGGATATCCGTTGACTTTGTAAAAGGCGTCACGGCCGTTGTCGGTCCGAACGGCAGCGGAAAGAGCAACATTACCGAAGCCATCCGCTGGGTGCTCGGCGAACAATCAGCCCGCTCGCTTCGGGGCGGAAAAATGGAAGATATCATTTTTGCGGGAAGTGATTCGCGCAAGCGGCTGAACCTTGCCGAAGTCACGTTAACGCTTGATAATGAAGATCATTTTCTCCCGATCGATTATCACGAAGTCAGCGTGACGAGGCGGGTGTACCGTTCCGGAGAAAGTGAATTTCTCATCAACAATCAGCAGTGCCGCCTGAAAGACATCATTGACTTATTTATGGACTCCGGGCTCGGAAAAGAAGCATTCTCCATTATCAGCCAGGGGAAAGTCGAAGAGATTCTCAGCAGCAAAGCGGAAGACCGCCGCAGTATTTTTGAAGAAGCGGCCGGCGTGCTGAAATATAAAACACGAAAGAAAAAAGCGGAAAACAAACTGTTTGAGACGCAGGATAACTTAAACAGGGTGGAAGATATTCTCCACGAGCTTGAAGATCAGGTCGAACCGCTGAAAATCCAGGCATCAATCGCCAAAGACTACTTAGAAAAAAAGAAAGAGCTTGAGCATGTCGAAATCGCCCTTACCGCCTTTGACATCGAACAACTGCATAGCAGATGGTCGGGTTTAAAAGAAAAGGTGCAGACGGCAAAACAAGAAGAATTGGCGGAATCATCAGCTCTGTCCGCAAAAGAAGCGATGATAGAAGAGACGAGAGATAAAATCCACGCGCTTGATGAATCCGTCAACGAACTGCAGCAGGTGCTGCTCGTGACAAGTGAAGAGCTGGAAAAGCTGGAAGGCCGGAAAGAAGTGCTGAAAGAGCGCAAAAAAAACGCCGCGCAAAACCGGGAACAGCTAGAGGAATCCGTTACACATTACACGAACAAAGAAGCCGAACTGAAAGCGGACATTGAAAAACAGTCTGCCGTCTATGATAAACTTCGTGCGGAAGTGAAGCGGTTAAACGCCCAGGTGAAAGAAAAGCAGCAGGCTCTCAGTCTGCATAATGAAAATGTAGAAGAGAAAATCGAACAATTAAAAAGCGATTACTTTGAATTGTTAAACAGCCAGGCGTCGATTCGCAACGAGCTGCAGCTTTTAGATGATCAGATGTCCCAATCTGCGGTCCAGCAGGCGAGACTGACCGCAAACAATGAAAAATACCTTGAAGAACGTAACGATATTGCAGTCCGCAAAGCGGCGTGCGAAGAGGAATTGGCCGCCGTTGAAGAGGATATTCACAATCAGGTCGTCCGCTTTCGCGAAGTCCAGACAGCATATGAACAGAAAAAACGCCAGTATGAAAAGAAAGAATCAGCGCTGTATCAGGCATATCAATTCGTCCAGCAGGCCAGATCCAAAAAAGATATGCTTGAAACGATGCAAGGCGATTTTTCAGGATTTTACCAAGGCGTAAAAGAAGTGCTGAAGCAGAAAGAGCAGCTCGGCGGCATCCGCGGCGCCGTTCTCGAACTGATTGCGACCGAACAAAAATATGAAACGGCGATTGAGATTGCACTCGGCGCAGCGGCGCAGCACGTTGTCACAGACGATGAGCAGGCGGCGCGGAAAGCGATTCAATATTTAAAACAGAATTCCTTCGGCCGCGCGACGTTCCTGCCGCTTACAGTTATGAAACCGCGCCAGCTTCAAACCCGTGATGAACAGACGGCTTCAAAGCATCCGTCTTTCCTCGGCACAGCGAGCGGGCTTGTCACATATGATGCGGCGTATCGGAATGTCATTCAAAACCTTCTCGGCACCGTGCTGATCACTGAAGATTTAAAAGGCGCGAATGAACTGGCCAAGCTTCTCGGGCACCGCTACCGCATCGTCACGCTTGAGGGCGATGTCGTCAATCCAGGCGGATCAATGACAGGCGGCGCGGTCAAAAAGAAAAACAATTCTCTGCTCGGCAGAAGCCGCGAGCTTGAGACGGTGACTGCGCGGCTTGCCGAAATGGAAGAAAAAACAGCTCTGCTCGAAAAAGAGGTCAAAGCGCTGAAGCAGGCCATTCAAGAGCTTGAACATACGCTGAGCGGCCTCCGTGAAGACGGTGAGGCTTTCAGAACAAAGCAGCAGGATGTAAAAGGCAGGCTGTATGAACTCGAAGTTGCTGAAAAGAACATCAATACCCATTTGGAGCTTTACGATCAGGAGAAAGCATCACTGACGGAAAGCAGCCGGGAAAAAGAGACGCGCAAATCAGCTCTGGAAGAACAGCTGAGTGAGGCATCCGGCCAGCTGAAAGAGCTTGAGGAAGAGATGGAAAGGCTGACAAAACAAAAGCAGACCCTATCCTCAACAAAAGAAACGCTCTCTCATGAACTGACGGAATGTAAAGTGGCCGCTGCGAAAAAAGAACAGGCGTGCTCGAGTGAGGAAGACAACCTCAAAAGGCTGAAAAAAGAGCTTGAAGAAACGCAGCTCGCTCTGAAAGAAACACGGGAAGATTTAAGCCTCCTGACCTCAGAGATGACGTCCAGCACAAGCGGAGAGGAGCAGCTTGAAGAAGCAGCCCATCATAAGCTTCACGATAAAACGAGAACGATCGAATTGATCGCCAGCCGGCGCGACCAGCGTGTGAAGCTCCAGCGGGCGCTTGATACGAACGAGCTTGAGCTGAAAGAGATGAAGCGTCTGTACAAGCAAAAAACGGACATTCTGAAAGATGAAGAGGTAAAACTCGGCCGGATGGAAGTTGAGCTTGATAATCTCTTGCAGTATTTACGCGAGGAGTACAGCTTATCCTTTGAAGGGGCAAAAGAACAATATCAGCTTGAACTCGAGCCTGAAGAGGCGAGAAAACGGGTCAAACTGATCAAGCTTTCAATTGAAGAGCTCGGAACGGTCAATCTCGGCAGCATCGATGAGTTTGAAAGGGTAAACGAACGGTATCAGTTTTTAACAGAGCAGAAAAATGACCTGACGGAAGCGAAAAACACACTGTTTCAAGTCATTGAAGAAATGGATTCTGAAATGACGAAGCGATTCCATGAAACGTTTATCCAGATCCGTTCTCAATTCAACGACGTGTTCCGTTCTTTATTCGGAGGAGGACGGGCTGAACTGAAGCTGACTGATCCGAATGATCTTCTTAATTCCGGGGTGGACATTATCGCGCAGCCTCCGGGCAAAAAACTGCAAAACTTAAATCTTTTGTCAGGGGGAGAACGGGCGCTGACTGCCATTGCCCTTTTATTCTCTATTCTGAAAGTAAGGCCCGTGCCGTTCTGCGTCCTTGATGAAGTGGAAGCTGCGCTTGATGAAGCCAATGTATTCAGGTTTGCGCAATATTTAAAAAAATACAGCGGCGACAGCCAGTTTATCGTCATCACCCACAGAAAAGGCACCATGGAAGAAGCGGATGTCCTCTACGGTGTTACGATGCAGGAATCCGGCGTTTCCCGAATGGTTTCGGTCAAACTGGAAGAAACAAAAGAATTCGTTCAGTAACGAGGAAAGAGGTTGAAAGATGAGCTTTTTTAAAAAATTAAAAGAGAAAATCACGAAACAGACAGATTCCGTCTCTGAAAAATTTAAAGATGGTCTTGAAAAAACAAGAAATTCCTTCTCAAATAAAGTGAACGAACTCGTCTCCCGCTACCGGAAAGTCGACGAGGATTTCTTCGAGGAGCTTGAGGAAGTGCTGATTGGCGCTGACGTAGGTTTTACAACCGTCATGGAGCTGATTGATGAGCTCAAAAAAGAAGTGAAGCTGAAAAACATTCAGGATCCTCAGGAAGTGCAGTCCGTCATTTCTGAAAAGCTTGTCGACATTTATAACAGCGGCGACGAACAGATTTCTGAATTAAATATTCAGGACGGGCGCCTGAACGTTATTCTGCTTGTCGGGGTAAACGGCGTCGGAAAAACGACAACGATCGGAAAACTTGCCCATAAGCTGAAGAATGAAGGCAAATCCGTTGTGCTCGCTGCCGGAGACACCTTCAGAGCCGGGGCGATTGAACAGCTTGAAGTGTGGGGGGAGCGTACAGGTGTGCCTGTCATTAAGCAGGCTGCCGGAAGCGACCCTGCGGCGGTTATTTATGATGCCGTACACGCGGCTAAAGCAAGAGGAGCGGATGTGCTGATTTGTGATACGGCCGGCCGCCTTCAGAATAAAGTTAACTTAATGAAAGAGCTTGAAAAGGTCAAACGCGTCATCGAACGCGAAGTGCCTGAGGCCCCGCATGAGGTTCTCCTTGCGCTGGACGCGACGACAGGCCAGAATGCGATGGCGCAGGCGAAAGAATTCTCCAAAGCGACGAATGTGACGGGTATCGCATTAACGAAGCTTGACGGCACCGCAAAAGGCGGTATCGTCCTGGCGATCCGCAATGAGCTTCACATCCCTGTGAAACTGGTCGGCCTCGGAGAAAAGGTTGACGATCTCCAGCGGTTTGATGCAGAATCTTACGTATACGGTCTCTTTTCGGATTTAGTTGAAAAAGCCGAGGATTAATGAATAAAAAACGAGTATAAAATGGACGGTTTTATACTCGTTTTTTTATACGCATTGATAGATCGGAATGGAGGGGGCAGTTGTTGGACAAATGGCTGAAAGCTGAATTGGAAAGTAAGATCGGCGCGATAAACCATATGTCGCTGCTGGATGAACAGGGAGGCACTTCAACCGTTCGAAAAATAGTGACCGGCCAAGACGCATTTTTGCTGAAAAGTTCTTTTCAACAGAAGTATCGGGAATGGTTAATGAGAGAAGCCTTCGTTTTACAACAACTGACGGAAACTCGTCGTCTGCCTGTTCCTATTTACTATGGGATGATACAGGAACAGCATGCCAGCCATATCATCATGTCATTTGAGGATGGAATCACCCTGACTTCGGCTTTAAGAAAAGCCAAAGGGGATACTGAAAAGAAAAAGCTGATCAAAAGTTTCGGCCAGTTTCTGCAGCGGCTGCATGAAACCGAAATGGTCTCTGGTTTACAGCCGGAAACAGACTGGCTCGATCTGCAAATCAAACGAGCCGGGGAATATGTCAAAAAAGGACAAGCTGAAGGAAGTGCAGAGCTTTTGAAGGAATTGGACAGGTACAGGCCTGTTCCTGTTCAGCAGACAATGATTCACGGTGACTGCACGACTGATAATGTGCTGGTGAGAGACGGAGAGGTCTATCTGTTTATCGATGCTGCGGGAATATCGGCGGGAGATCCGCGTTATGATGAATCATTAGCGATCAGTCGTTTTGTCACAAATGAATCATGTCTCAATGCTTTTTACGAAGGCTATTGCCGCTATCGTGTATCAAAACAAGAATTCGAGTATTTTAACGACGGTCTGTATGAATTTTTTTGAAAACACTTATTATGTAAAAAGGGCATCCTGCTTTGACAAGATAAAAACTTGACACACGCTCTGAAACCATGTAAACTAAGTTTTTGTAAAGGGATTTGACTTAACAAAGGGGAGAGCTCAAATGTCGCTCGAAAAAACGACGAGAATGAACTATTTGTTTGACTTCTATCAGTCGTTGCTGACGTCAAAACAAAAGAGCTATATGTCGCTTTATTATCTGGACGATTTCTCCCTTGGTGAAATAGCCGAAGAGTATGACGTTTCAAGGCAAGCCGTTTACGATAACATCAAACGGACTGAAGCGATGCTTGAACAATATGAAGAAAAACTGCTCCTTTTTAAAAAGTTTCAGGAGCGTAAAGAAATGTTTACAAAGCTGAAAGAGCTTGCTTCCGGCTTGCAGGAAGAGGAAAAAATGACGGCTCTGATTGAAGCGCTTGAGAAATTAGATTAGGAGGCGGCAAACAATGGCATTTGAAGGATTAGCCGACCGACTGCAAAAGACGATTTCAAAAATCCGCGGAAAAGGAAAAGTCAGCGAACAAGACGTAAAAGAGATGATGCGTGAAGTCCGTCTTGCGCTTCTTGAGGCTGACGTTAACTTTAAAGTCGTAAAGGATTTTGTGAAAAAAGTAAGTGAACGGGCTGTCGGGCAGGACGTCATGCAGAGTCTGACACCCGGTCAGCAGGTTATTAAAGTCGTAAAAGAAGAGCTTACCGAGCTGATGGGCGGCGAAGAAAGCAAAATTGCCGCCGCCAAACGCCCGCCGACCGTTATTATGATGGTCGGGCTCCAAGGTGCCGGTAAAACGACAACCACGGGGAAGCTTGCCAACCTGCTGCGCAAAAAACATAACCGCAAACCGCTGCTCGTGGCTGCGGATATTTACCGCCCCGCCGCGATTAAACAGCTGGAAACACTGGGGAAACAGCTTGATATGCCGGTCTTTTCGCTTGGCGATCAGGTCAGCCCGGTGGAAATTGCCAGACAGGCGATTGAAAAAGCGAAGGAAGAGCATCATGATTATGTGATTTTAGATACCGCCGGACGGCTGCACATCGATCATGAACTGATGGATGAGCTCTCCGGCGTAAAGGAAGTCGCAAATCCTGAGGAAATTTTCCTTGTCGTCGACTCAATGACCGGTCAGGATGCGGTAAACGTCGCCAAAAGCTTTAATGACCAGCTCGGTTTAACGGGCGTCATTTTAACAAAGCTTGACGGGGATACCCGCGGAGGTGCGGCGCTTTCTATCCGCGCGGTCACCGAAACGCCGATTAAATTCGCCGGAATGGGAGAAAAGCTCGATGCTCTTGAAGCGTTCCATCCTGAACGGATGGCATCCCGGATTCTCGGAATGGGTGACGTGCTGACGCTGATTGAAAAAGCTCAGGCGACCGTTGATGAAGACAAAGCCAAAGAGCTTGAGCAGAAAATGAGAACGATGAGCTTCACATTGGATGATTTTCTGGAGCAGCTCGGCCAGGTCCGAAACATGGGGCCTCTTGACGAACTGCTGCAAATGATGCCCGGCGCAGGCAAAATGAAAGGCTTAAAAAACATCCAAGTCGATGAAAAACAGCTGAATCATGTGGAAGCGATCATTAAATCAATGACTGTTCTTGAAAAAGAACAGCCGGATATTATTAACGCCAGCCGGCGGAAGCGGATTGCAAAAGGAAGCGGAACATCCGTTCAGGAAGTCAACCGTCTTTTAAAGCAGTTTGAGGAAATGAAAAAAATGATGAAGCAGATGACCAACATGTCAAAAGGGAAGAAAAAAGGCTTTAAATTACCTTTTATGTAATCGGTTATACATGATAAAACCGTTGTTAAGAAAAAACACTTTACAAACACTTTTATCATTGTTAATATACTATCTTGTTGAAATATTTTCGGAGGTGCTAGTAAAATGGCAGTAAAAATTCGTTTAAAACGTATGGGAGCAAAAAAATCTCCTTTCTATCGTATTGTTGTAGCAGATTCTCGTTCACCGCGTGACGGCCGTTTCATCGAAACAGTCGGCACATACAACCCGGTTGCAAAGCCGGCTGAAGTGAAAATCAATGAAGAGCTTGCTCTTAAATGGCTTCAAACAGGAGCTAAACCTTCTGATACAGTCCGCAACTTGTTCTCAAGCCAAGGAATTATGGAAAAATTCCACAACGCTAAACAAGGCAAGTAATGACTGATCAGAACTTGGAAGATTTGATTGTCAGCATTGTGGCTCCGCTTGTCGACCATCCGGAAGACATAACGGTCACAAAGGAAGAGACTGATCAAAAGATTGCGCTGCGCTTATCTGTCAATAAGTCGGATACCGGTAAGATTATCGGAAAGCAAGGCCGGACTGCAAGAGCGATTCGAACCGTCGTTTTTGCAGCTGGCGCACAGTCTTCTAAGAAAGTTCAATTTGAAATATTTGACTGAAAAAGGGAGAGGGCCGGCACCTCCCCTTTTTTTACACGTAAAAAAGGCAAATGAACAGAAATATGTTGGAAGAGTGGGGAGTCTGGTCCTATGCAGATTATTCACAGGGTAACCGTTATGCAGGTTCTGACCGAGCAAAGCAAGGAAAAGCTTTTGGCCTCTTTTGCAGAAAAAAAGCAAACGCTTGAACGAGAATGCAGCCAGCTCTATTTTCAGCTTAGAAAACATGAAAAAGATCAGCAGAATCCCGATGTAGCGGAATCTTTTAAAAAAGCCATTGAAAAAAGACAAGATAAAATCAAAATGATCGATTTCCAAATAAGCCAGACAGAGTCGCTCCCGCTTGGAAGCGAAGTGAAGGAAAAGGAGATCGATGCGCTGCTTTCAATCAATGTCGGTGATAACTGGCATGAAAAAACAGCGGCAAATACCATCGTCATAAAAGACGGGGTAGTAATTGAAATCCGCCCGAGGTGATAATATGACAAACAGATGGTTTAATGTAGGCAAAATTGTAAATACCCACGGCATTAAAGGCGAAGTGCGGGTCATTTCTAAAACGGACTTTGCCGAAGAACGGTACAAGCCCGGCAATACGCTCTATTTGTTTGCGGAAGGGGCTGCGGAGCCAATCAAAGTAACGGTCAGCGCCCACAGGCTTCACAAGCAGTTTCACCTGCTGCAATTCAAAGAAATGCCGAGTCTCAATGAAGTCGAACACCTAAGAAACATGGTGATCAAAGTTCCTGAAGAAGACTTGGGAGAGCTTGAAGAAGATGAATTTTATTTTCATGAAATCATCGGCTGCGAGGTTGTGTCAGAAGACGGGGAACTGATCGGCACAGTGAAGGAAATCTTGACGCCCGGGGCTAATGACGTATGGGTGGTTGCAAGAAAAGGCAAAAAAGATGCGCTCATTCCGTATATAGCTTCTGTGGTGAAGGATATTAATATAAATGAGAAGAAAATTAAGATTCATGTAATGGAAGGGTTAATAGACGAATGAAAATCGACTTTTTAACACTGTTTCCCGAAATGTTTCAAGGGGTGCTCGGTTCATCCATTCTGCAAAAAGCACAGGAAAAAGAGGCTGTCCGTTTTGACGTCATCAATTTCCGGGCTTTTTCGGATAATAAACACCAAACGGTTGATGATTACCCGTACGGCGGGGGAGCCGGGATGGTGTTAAAGCCGCAGCCCGTATTTGATGCGGTTGAAAAGCTGACAGCCGGTACGGACGCCAAGCCGCGCATTATTCTCGTCTGCCCGCAAGGTGAGCGTTATACGCAGAAGAAAGCCGAGGAGCTGGCGGAAGAGGAACATCTCATGTTTATTTGCGGGCATTATGAAGGGTATGATGAACGGATCCGGGAACATCTTGTCACTGATGAAATCTCCATCGGGGATTTTGTGCTGACCGGGGGAGAGCTCCCTGCCATGATGATTGCCGACAGCGTTGTCAGGCTTTTGCCGGGCGTCCTCGGAAAAGAAGCATCCCACGTGGAGGATTCCTTCAGCACGGGGCTTTTAGAGCATCCTCACTATACGAGGCCAGCCGATTATAAAGGCTTAAAAGTGCCTGAGACCCTTTTGTCCGGCAACCATGCCAAAATACAAGAATGGCGCAATAAAGAATCAATCAGAAGAACCTTTTTAAGACGTCCGGATCTTCTTGAAAACTATCCTCTCACTGATGAGCAAAGAAAATGGATTTCCGAGTGGGAAAACGAATAGATTCTATTGCGCAGGTGATGAAGATATGATAAGATACTACTTGTGGCTTAAGGAGGCTTATCCTTCAGAAGCTTGAAAACGATGTTCCGCTGTGCCTTGCAGTTGTGGCCAAGAGCATCTGTTGGAAGGAGTTGAAAACGATGCAAAAACTAATTCAAGATATCACAAAAGAACAGCTTCGCACTGATCTTCCTGCGTTCCGTCCTGGTGACACTTTACGTGTACACGTAAAAGTTGTTGAGGGTAACCGTGAGCGTATCCAGATCTTCGAAGGTGTTGTGATCAAGCGTCGTGGTGGTGGAATCAGCGAAACGTTCACAGTTCGTAAGATTTCTTACGGTGTTGGCGTTGAACGTACATTCCCTGTACACACACCAAAAATCGCGAAAATCGAAGTTGTACGTTACGGTAAAGTACGTCGCGCTAAGCTTTACTACCTGCGTGAACTTCGCGGAAAAGCGGCTCGTATTAAAGAAATCAGACGATAATGATAACGAACGAAAAGAGCTTGTTACCCGTAACAGGCTCTTTTTTTATATGAAATTTGTAAAAGCGGAACAAGCAACGTAAAATACATAAGAGATCATCGGAACATCCGGTTCCGGTAAATAAGGCAGGTGTCGAAGTCACATGACCATTCAATGGTTCCCGGGCCATATGGCTAAAGCGAGACGGGAAGTAACAGAAAAACTGAAATTAATTGATATCGTATACGAATTGGTGGATGCGAGAATCCCGATGTCATCGAGAAATCCGATGATTGAGGAGATTTTAAAAAATAAGCCGCGCATTATGCTTTTAAATAAAGCCGATAAGGCGGATGCGGCTGTGACTGCCCAGTGGAAGGACCACTTTCAGGAACAGGGCATTCCCTCTCTTTCAATAAACTCCGTTAACGGGCAGGGACTGCATCAAATCGTGCCGTCCTCGAAAGAGCTGCTGAAGGATAAGTTCGATAAAATGAAAGCAAAAGGTGTTAGGCCGAGAGCAATCCGCGCATTAATCATCGGCATTCCGAATGTCGGCAAGTCTACGCTCATTAACCGGCTGGCCAAAAAAAACATTGCCAAGACGGGAGACAGGCCCGGCATTACCACTTCACAGCAGTGGGTAAAGGTAGGCAAGGAATTAGAGCTGCTCGATACACCGGGAATTTTATGGCCTAAATTTGAAGATGAGCTTGTCGGCTTGCGCCTGGCGATCACCGGGGCGATTAAAGATACGATTATCAACCTGCAGGATGTGGCTGTTTTCGGGCTGCGCTTTCTGGAAGAGCATTATCCCGACCGTTTGAAGGAGCGCTACGGACTTCAGGAAATCCCTGAGGATATCGCCGCTCTTTTTGACGCGATCGGTGAAAAACGCGGCTGTTTGATGGGCGGCGGAATGGTTGACTATGATAAAACAACGGAAGTTATCATTCGGGACATCCGGACGGAAAAATTCGGCAGGCTTTCATTTGAAGCACCATCAGAATAAAGACGCGCAGCGATGCGGGTCTTTATTTTTTCCGCAGAATACCGATATACATAATGTAAGGGAGAAGAGAACGTGAATACATTAACCGTAAAAAGCGTAAAAGAACGCCTGCAAGAGATCAGGGACGAAAGCGACCCCTTCCTTGCCCAATGTGAGAAAGACCCGAGAAAAAGCGTACAGACGCTTTTAGAGCAATGGCTGAAAAAGCATGCGAAGGAAAAAGCTCTTAAAGAGCAATGGCTGGACATGACGGCATACGAAAGACTGTCATCCAAAAAGGGCTTCCGCCTGATTGCGGGTGTTGACGAAGCCGGAAGAGGGCCGCTTGCCGGACCGGTTGTCGCCGGCGCCGTCATTTTGCCGGCAGAATGCGAGATTCTCGGTCTCACGGACTCGAAGAAATTGTCGGAAAAGAAGCTCGAGGAGTATTACAGCCGGATCACGGAAGAAGCGGCGGCTGTAGGAGTCGGCATTGTCCATGCGGACGTCATTGACCGGATCAACATTTATGAGGCCGCGAGACTGGCGATGGTAAAAGCCGTCAATGCTTTAACGGAAACACCTGATTATCTGCTTGTTGATGCCATGACCCTTCCGCTTGACATTCCGCAGTCATCAGTTATAAAAGGGGATGCCAAAAGCGTGTCAATTGCCGCCGGAGCCTGCATAGCAAAAGTAACGCGGGACCGTCTCATGGCTGAGTACGCCAAAACTTACCCCATGTACGGCTTTGAAAAAAATAAAGGCTACGGAACGAAAGAACATCTTGAAGCTCTTCAGGCATACGGACCGACAACTATTCACCGAAAAACGTTCGCTCCCGTTCAATCTTATTGTTAGAAAAGAGGCTTAAGACATGAACATTAGCGGCGAAATCCAAGCGGCTTTCAGACAGCTGACGGCGGAAATCCCTCCGGACAGGCAGGACGGCGGTAAAGACAGCGGTACTCAAAGGCTGCTGTTAGGGAAGGTTCTCCGTTTGCTGGACGATCAAAGCGCTCTTATCCAGATCGGCGGCCGGACGATGCAGGGAAAACTTGAAACCGCCCTTCGTCCGCAGGCGTATTACTGGTTTTCTTATGACAAACAGCCGGCGGAAAAAACGGGCCGGCTTCATGTCATCGACCAATTCGAAGGAAGCCCGAAAACCGTTCAGGAAGCGGCGGGTAGACTGTTAAACGCTCTTTCCGTCAAACCGGGCCCTGTGTCTCTGCAGATTGCCGAAACGTTTATGCAGCAGAAGCTGCCGATGACGGAAAACAGCCTCAAAGCCTGCATCCGCTGGGCTGAATCGCTTCCGGCCGCCGAATTGAAAAAAGCGGCGGAAACAATCGTATTTGCGCTGAAACGGGAACTGCCCGCACATCCGGAAGTCTTGTCATCCATTCATGCCGTTAAATATCCGGTTCCGACCCGTCGCCTCCTCTCAGGACTGCTTCAGGCAATCAAACAGGCCCCGCAATCGGCAAAAGAGCTGTCTGTGCTCAAAGAGGCGGTTTCTGACGTATTAAACGCGGAAACGGATCTTCATGCAGAACGTCTCTTGAAGAAGCTTGCCGAGGCTGCACGCATGCCGATCCCAGAAACCGGGCTGATGGATGAAGAAGAACGGACGGAATCAAAACAATCACCATTTGTCCGAGAGACTCGTGAAAACGGAAAGGCAGTCTCAAGCCAACCTTCTCCTCCGAGTGCGCGGACAGATCAAAAACTTCCTGAAAAAACGGCAAAACAGATTATAGAGAAATTAATGACATCGGCAGAAAAAACTGAAAACCGCCCCGTAAAAGTAACGGCGGAGATCATTAAGGCTTTCATTTCTCAAGAAAAAACATTTAAAACAGCACCTGTTCTTCAAAAAGCACATCTGA
Source organism: Bacillus sp. SYZHCR11 (assembly GCF_057196865.1). NCBI lineage: Bacteria > Bacillati > Bacillota > Bacilli > Caryophanales > Bacillaceae > Bacillus > Bacillus sp. SYZHCR11. The sequence continues at coordinate 690,479 of NZ_JBXUND010000001.1, read as the reverse complement.
CAGAACAGGAGGCGGCTGTTTTCGAAAAAGCCGTTCAGCTCACCGAATTGAAATATGCGGAAAAACATGATGTATTAAGCCTTTTGCAGAAAATCAAAAAAGGATTGGGCACGCGTGATGAATTATCATTCATTACAGCGCTTGAAAAAGGCGTATCTCCGCAGCCGGAGAAACAAGCGCTGAAAACGGCCCTCCAAGCCGTCCGGACGCTTCAAGAAGCGCCCCAATCCGTTAAACAAGAGGCGGAACCGCTTATTCATAAATTAAACGGCCAGCTGTTTATTGAGCAGCATAACCCTTCTTTTACGCAGATGGTGCTGTCATTTCCGCTGGGAGCGTCCGCGTATGAGAATGACATCACAGTTCTCTTTAAAGGACGGAAGAAGCCGGACGGAAAACTCGATCCGTCACATTGCAGGCTCCTGTTTTTGCTGCATCTTGAAACACTGCAAGAAACCGTTGTGGACTGCATGATTCAGCAAAATGTAATGACCATTACGGTTGAGACTGATTTTGAGCTTCAGGCGGCCATCGACCCTCTCGTACCGGCTTTAAAAGAAGCCGTAAAAGAAACGGGCTTCAGCCTGTCAGGCGTCACGTCTAAAAAACGGCGCCCGAAAGACCAGAGCGCTCTTGTGGAAGAGTTTATAGAAAAAGACGGCGGAAGAAAAGTGGATGTGAAAATATGAAAGAGCAAACGCCGTTAAGAAGAGCTGTCGCCCTGCATTACGACCGGCAGAAAGATCAAGCCCCGAAGGTTGTCGCAACAGGCAGGGGGCATGTGGCGGAAAATATTATAAAAGAAGCTGAGAAGGCTGGGGTCCCCATTCAGGAAGACAGAACCCTTGTCGAATTAATGCGCCATTTGACGGTTGACGATCACATACCGGAGGCGCTTTATGAAACCGTTGCCGAAATTTTTTCATTTGTTTACAGACTGGACGAAACCCTGAAAAACGAAAAATAAGGACCATTCATTTCCCGGACTCCGTTTAAATTTATATTTTCAATAAAATAAAAGTTAGAATGTTTGGAAGGATATAAAGATTTTGTTTTGAACCCTAGACAATTCTTCCAGTATTATATAGAATGAAAGCGCAGTCTATTTTTAGTTTTGCTACATAAGTTAGGAGGATGGGAAATGAATATCCATGAGTACCAGGGAAAAGAAGTCCTCAGAAAATACGGGGTGTCTGTTCCTGAAGGTAAAGTGGCTTTTACAGCAGAGGAAGCAGTTGAAAAAGCAGAGAGCCTGTCAAGCTCGGTTTATGTCGTAAAGGCGCAAATCCATGCTGGCGGCCGCGGCAAAGCTGGTGGGGTAAAGATTGCAAAAACAAAAGATGAAGTGAAAGAGTATGCCGAAGAACTGTTAGGCAAGACGCTCGTCACACATCAAACGGGTCCGGACGGACAAGTAATAAAACGCTTACTTATTGAAGAAGGCTGCGATATTAAAAAGGAATACTATGTCGGGCTTGTACTTGACCGCGCTACTTCAAGAATCGTTTTAATGGCGTCTGAAGAAGGCGGAACGGAGATTGAAGAAGTAGCGGAAAAAACACCTGAAAAAATTAAAAAAGCGGTAATTGATCCGGCTGTCGGCCTTCAGGGCTATCAGGCAAGGGAAATTGCATTCGCAATTAACATCCCGAAAGAGCTTGTCGGCAAAGCCGCTAAATTTATGCTCGGTTTATATAAAGCATTTGTTGAGAAGGACTGCTCCATCGCTGAGATCAACCCTCTCGTCGTTACGGGGGACGGAAACGTCATGGCGCTGGATGCTAAGCTGAACTTCGACAGCAATGCGTTATACAGACAAAAAGACATTATGGAATACAGAGATTTAGATGAAGAAGATCCGAAAGAAATCGAAGCGTCAAAATACGATTTAAGCTACATTTCCCTTGATGGAAATATCGGCTGTATGGTAAACGGCGCGGGTCTTGCAATGTCTACAATGGATATCATTAAACACTACGGCGGAGAACCTGCAAACTTCCTTGATGTCGGGGGCGGCGCAACCGCAGAAAAAGTGACGGAAGCTTTTAAAATCATTCTTTCCGATCAAAATGTAAAAGGAATTTTCGTTAATATTTTCGGAGGCATCATGAAGTGTGATGTCATCGCCGAGGGCGTTGTTGAAGCGACGAGACAAGTCGGATTGACATTGCCGCTGGTCGTGCGCCTTGAAGGGACAAACGTAGATTTAGGAAAGAAAATCCTGAATGAATCAGGCTTAAACATCACATCTGCGGAATCAATGGCAGACGGCGCACAGAAAATCGTATCCTTAGTTTAGGAAAGAATGAAAGGCAGGGGACCAGATAATGAGTGTTTTTATCAATAAAGATACAAGAGTTATTGTACAGGGGATTACAGGTTCTACCGCTTTATTTCATACAAAGCAGATGCTGGAATACGGCACGAATATCGTTGGCGGTGTAACACCTGGAAAAGGCGGAACGGAAGCGGAAGGCGTACCGGTATTCAATACGGTCGCAGAAGCGGTTCACACAACGGGCGCTGATGCGTCAGTCATTTACGTTCCGGCTCCGTTTGCGGCGGACGCAATTATGGAAGCGGTTGACGCAGAAATTGATCTTGTCATTTGTATCACTGAGCACATTCCGGTTTTGGACATGGTGAAAGTGAAGCGCTTTATGGAAGGCAAGAAAACGAGATTAATAGGGCCGAACTGCCCGGGTGTTATTACACCTGAAGAATGCAAGATCGGCATTATGCCGGGATACATTCATAAAAAGGGTCATGTAGGCGTTGTATCCCGTTCAGGAACATTGACATACGAGGCCGTCCATCAGCTTTCAGAAGCCGGCGTAGGCCAGTCTACCGCTGTAGGGATCGGCGGCGATCCGGTCAACGGCACGAACTTTATTGACGTGTTAAAAGCGTTCAATGAAGATCCTGAAACACATGCCGTCATCATGATCGGAGAAATCGGCGGCACAGCTGAAGAAGAAGCGGCTGAGTGGGTGAAAGCGAACATGACGAAGCCTGTTGTCGGCTTTATCGGCGGTAAAACCGCGCCTCCGGGAAAACGCATGGGCCATGCGGGCGCCATCATCTCCGGAGGAAAAGGCACGGCAGAAGAAAAAGTCAAAACGATGAACGCCTGCGGAATTGAAGTCGCGGAAACCCCTTCTGTAATGGGTGAAACGCTGATTAAGGTGTTAAAAGAAAAAGGCTTATTTGAAACGTGCAAAACGCACTGATCGAAGCAGGGGCAGCCGTAACGGCTGTTCCTGTTTTTGCTGAAAAAAGAGGAGGTTGCCCGATTTGGATCAAGCATCGCGCTGTTTAATGGTCTGCAGTATTAATCAAATCATTTCCCCGTCTCTTCTATTAAAATGGTGGAAAGCTGATCACTCTCTGTCTTTTTTACCGGATCCGCATCCATTAACTGTTTTATCAGAAGGGAAAACAGCCCCGGAAGCAATTTTTCGGGAAATAGAGCGCAAGGATCCGGAACTTGATGAAGTTCTGTCCGATTACCGCCGCGAAGGCATTACTGTTATTCCGATTTCATCAAGCCGCTACCCAACATGGCTTAAAGCGATTTATGATCCGCCGGCTGTCTTGTATGCAAAAGGGAACACACCGCTTCTTGAAAAAGGCAGAAAAATCGGGATTGTAGGAACGCGGAAACCGACGGAAGACGGAATAAAAGCGGCTGGGCATCTTTCCGCCGAACTCTCAAAAAAAGGCTGGGTCATTGTAAGCGGGCTTGCATCCGGTATAGACGGTTTGTCTCATAAGGCGAGCATCAGGGCAAAAGGGCTTACGATCGGCGTGATAGCCGGCGGATTCCATCACATCTATCCCCGGGAAAATCTCCTGTTAGCAGAATACATGGCTGAACACCATCTCCTACTCTCAGAACATCCTCCTGAAACAAAGCCGAAAAAATGGCACTTTCCGATGAGAAACCGCATAATCAGCGGACTAAGTGAAGGAATTGTGGTCGTGCAGGGAAAAGAAAAAAGCGGTTCATTAATCACAGCTTACCAGGCCCTCGATCAAGGCAGAGAGGTATTTGCCGTTCCGGGTTCCATATTTAATCCATATTCCGGAGGACCTATAAAACTCATTCAAGAAGGGGCGAAAGCTGTATTATGCGCAGAGGATATTGACGGAGAGCTGACCGCCCGATGCGTTCAGTATACGGAACCCTTTTGAAATATCGTTTGACAAACGGTATTGTAATATTTAATAATAGTGAGGATTTAAAGTTGCATATTATTTTCATGTATAAAATGACGTTCATCATAAAGAATGAAATGTTGAAAGCCATAAAAAGGCAGCTCTAAAATGAATTGATACTTGAAAAGAGAGAGAACACCTCTTGAGGGGGATGAAAATGTCTGATTATCTAGTCATCGTGGAATCGCCGGCAAAGGCGAAAACGATTGAACGTTATTTAGGGAAGAAATATAAAGTCAAAGCTTCAATGGGACATGTCCGGGATCTTCCGAAAAGTCAAATGGGAGTTGACATCGAACAGAACTTTGAACCGAAATATATTACGATCCGCGGAAAAGGCCCTGTTTTAAAAGAATTAAAAACAGCGGCAAAGAAAGCAAAAAAAGTCTATCTCGCGGCCGACCCCGACAGAGAAGGGGAAGCGATTGCATGGCATCTCGCACACAGCCTTGATCTGGATCTCAGCTCGGACTGCCGGGTCGTCTTTAATGAAATAACGAAAGACGCCATTAAAGAATCATTTAAACATCCGCGCATGATTAACATGGATCTTGTCGATGCGCAGCAGGCGCGCCGCATACTAGACAGACTCGTCGGATACAAAATCAGCCCGATTCTTTGGAAAAAAGTAAAAAAAGGCCTCAGTGCGGGCCGTGTGCAATCCGTTGCGCTCAGGCTGATCATCGACCGGGAAAAGGAAATCAATGACTTTAAACCTGAAGAGTACTGGACGATTACCGGCTCATTTTTAAAGGGAAAAGAGACGTTTGAAGCCGGATTTTTCGGGAAAAACGGCAAAAAGCTTCCTTTAAAAAGCGAAGAAGACGTAAAAGCCGTCCTTGCTCAGCTGAAAGGCAATAAGTATACAGTTGACAAGGTGACGAAAAAAGAGCGCAAACGAAATCCCGCTCTGCCGTTTACAACGTCCACTCTGCAGCAGGAGGCTGCCAGGAAGCTGAATTTCAGAGCGAAGAAAACGATGATGATCGCTCAGCAATTATATGAAGGAATTGATCTCGGCAAAGAAGGGACAGTCGGACTCATCACGTATATGAGAACGGACTCAACGCGGATTTCCAATACAGCCGTTGAAGAGGCGTCAGCTTTTATTGATCAGGCATACGGAAAAGAGTACTTAGCGGGAAAACGGAAACCGGCAAAGAAAAATGAAAACGCTCAAGATGCCCACGAAGCGATCCGCCCGACTTCGGTGCTCAGAAAACCTGCCGACTTAAAAGCGGTGCTTGGAAGAGATCAGCTCAGACTATATAAGCTGATTTGGGAGCGTTTTGTTGCAAGCCAGATGGCGCCTGCCGTACTTGATACGATGAGCGTCGATCTCAGCAATAACGGATTGACATTCCGGGCAAACGGAAGTAAAGTCAAATTCGCCGGCTTCATGAAAGTCTATGTAGAGGGTAAAGACGATCAGCTGGAAGAAAAAGACCGCATGCTTCCGGACCTTAAAGAGGGAGACACGGTTTTATCAAAAGATATTGAGCCTGAGCAGCACTTTACTCAGCCGCCTCCGCGTTACACAGAGGCGCGCCTGGTTAAAACGCTTGAAGAACTGGGGATCGGCCGTCCTTCGACATATGCGCCGACTCTTGACACCATCCAGCGCCGCGGTTACGTGGGATTAGACAATAAACGGTTTGTGCCGACTGAGCTTGGGCAGATCGTGCTGGATCTTATCATGGAGTTTTTCCCGGAAATCATCAACGTTGAATTCACGGCTAAAATGGAAAGGGACCTTGACCATGTTGAAGATGGCGAGACAGAATGGGTTCAAATCATTGACAGCTTCTATACCGATTTCGAAAAACGCGTGAAAAAAGCGGAAGCTGAAATGAAAGAAGTGGAAATTGAACCTGAATACGCAGATGAAGATTGTGAATTATGCGGCTCCCGGATGGTTTATAAAATGGGCCGATACGGTAAATTTATGGCGTGTTCCAACTTCCCTGACTGCCGGAATACAAAACCGATTGTTAAACAAATCGGCGTAAAATGTCCTAAGTGCCATGAAGGAAATATTGTCGAACGAAAATCAAAAAAGAAACGCGTCTTTTACGGCTGTGACCGTTATCCTGAATGCGACTTCGTATCTTGGGACAAACCGATTGAACGAAAATGCCCGAAATGTGAAAATATGCTCGTAGAGAAAAAGCTTAAAAAAGGCATACAAGTCCAATGCGTCGAATGCGATTATAAGGAAGAACCACAGAAGTAGCGGTGAGCAGAGCCTTGCTCACCTTCTTTGTGTGGAAGGGACAAACAACAGGAGATGAAAAGAAATGAACCAGCAAACAGTTAATGTAATCGGAGCAGGCCTTGCCGGAAGTGAAGCGGCATGGCAGCTTGCAAAACGAGGAATTCAAGTAAAACTATACGAAATGCGGCCCGTCAGGCAGACGGCAGCCCATCATACCGATAAATTCGCTGAACTGGTATGCAGCAACTCCCTCCGTTCAAATACACTCGCCAATGCGGTAGGCGTATTAAAAGAAGAAATGCGGGCGCTTGACTCAGCAATCATTCAATCTGCTGATAAATGCTCGGTTCCGGCAGGGGGAGCGCTTGCCGTTGACCGCCATGAATTTGCGCAAAGCGTGACGGATCTCGTGAAAAACCATCCGAACGTAACGGTTCTTACTGAGGAAGTAACAGAGATTCCGGAAGGCCCGACGGTTATCGCGACCGGACCGCTTACATCAGAATCGCTTTCACAGCAGCTGAAAGAGCTCACGGGAGAAGAGTATCTGTATTTTTATGACGCAGCGGCGCCGATTGTCGAAAAAGACAGCCTTGATATGGATAAAGTGTACTTAAAATCCCGTTATGACAAGGGAGAAGCGGCATACTTAAACTGCCCGATGACAGAGGAAGAGTTTGACCGTTTCTATGAAGCATTGACGACGGCTGAGACGGTCCCTTTAAAAGAATTCGAGAAAGAAATCTTCTTTGAAGGCTGCATGCCGATTGAAGTCATGGCGAAAAGAGGCAAGAAAACGATGCTGTTCGGACCGATGAAACCGGTCGGACTGGAAGATCCGAAAACAGGCAAGCGCCCTTATGCAGTCGTTCAGCTCAGACAGGATGACGCGGCGGGAACGCTTTATAATATTGTAGGTTTTCAGACACATTTAAAATGGGGAGATCAAAAAGAAGTGCTGAAACTGATCCCCGGCCTTGAAAATGTTGATATCGTCAGATACGGCGTCATGCACAGAAACACATTTATCAACTCGCCGAGCCTTTTGAACCCGACATATCAATTTAAACAGCGGAACGATCTGTTTTTCGCGGGCCAAATGACCGGTGTAGAGGGTTATGTTGAATCTGCCGCTTCAGGTCTTGTAGCGGGAATCAATGCCGCCAAACTTGTGCTCGGTCAGGATCTTGTGACATTCCCGCAGGAGACGGCGATCGGAAGCATGGCTCACTACATTACGACGACAAATCAGAAGAACTTCCAGCCGATGAATGCAAACTTCGGCCTCTTAAAAGAATTGCCTGTAAAAATTAAAAACAAAAAAGAACGAAATGAAGAATACGCTAAACGCGCAATTGAGACTATTCAAACTATTTCGAAAACGATATAGCTTTTCATTGCAACTTCGATGCATTATATGATACCATTTAAAAGCCCTTCGGAGAGGGAGGTCTTCATAATGACTGAGAATGTTAACTTTTTTTTAAAGTTATTCGTTGAATATTTACAAATTGAAAAAAATTATTCACAATATACTATTGTGAATTATGTTAATTCGATTGAAGAATTTGGGATGTTTCTGCATGCTCAAAATATAAATGGAATGAAAGAAGCTGCATATCATGATGTGAGAATATTTTTGACAGAGGCTTATGAAAAAGGCCTGTCAAGAAGAACAATCAGCAAGAAAATTTCAGCTTTGAGAAGCTTCTATAAATTTTTAATGAGGGAAAAGCTTGTTGAAGAGAATCCGTTTCAGCTTGTTCATCTGCCGAAACAAGAGAAACGGATTCCGAAGTTTCTTTATGAAAAAGAACTTGAGGAACTATTCGCTGTCTCAGACAGAAGTCAGCCGTCAGGGATGCGCGATCAGGCCCTGCTTGAGCTTCTTTATGCGACCGGAATGAGGGTCAGTGAGTGCTGTACGCTCACTGTCGGCGATCTTGACCTGTTCATGGATACGGTGCTCGTTCACGGGAAAGGCAAGAAGCAGCGCTATATCCCGTTCGGCTCATATGCCCGTGATGCGCTGGAGCTGTATATCAACAGCGGAAGGCAGTGCCTGCTTGAAAAAGCAAAAGAGCCTCATGATGTGCTGTTTGTCAATCAAAGAGGCGGCCCGCTGACCGCCAGAGGAATCCGGTATATTTTAAGCGGGCTTGTAAAAAAAGCATCCGGCACTTTACATATACACCCGCATATGCTTCGGCACACGTTTGCGACTCATCTGCTGAATGAAGGGGCTGATTTAAGAAGCGTCCAGGAGCTTTTGGGCCATTCCAATCTGTCTTCTACGCAGATATACACGCATGTATCGAAGGAAATGCTGAGAAACACATATATGTCCCACCACCCGAGAGCTTTTAAAGAAAATTAAAAGGAGGCCCTTCTCATGTCATCTTTTCATGCGACAACGATTTTTGCCGTCCAGCATAACGGGAAAAGCGCTATGTCAGGAGACGGCCAGGTCACATTCGGTCAGGCTGTAGTCATGAAACATACCGCGAGAAAAGTGAGAAAGCTGTTTAACGGAAAGGTTCTGGCCGGATTTGCGGGATCTGTTGCAGACGCTTTCACACTTTTTGAAATGTTTGAGGCGAAGCTTGAAGAATACAACGGCAATTTAAAACGTGCGTCGGTTGAGCTTGCGAAAGAATGGCGCAGCGATAAAGTGCTGCGCAAGCTGGAAGCCATGCTGATTGTCATGAACCAGGATACCTTGCTTCTCGTATCGGGAACAGGTGAAGTGATTGAGCCGGATGACGGCATTTTGGCAATCGGCTCCGGCGGAAACTACGCCCTGTCAGCAGGAAGAGCGCTGAAAACCTATGCCGGAGAGAATCTGTCCGCCAAAGATATTGCAAAAGCCGCTTTGAAAATCGCAGGCGAGATTTGTGTGTACACAAACGATCAGATCATTTTGGAAGAACTTGAATAGAAAGGACTTGAGGCGCATGGAAAACAAACCGTTAACACCGAGACAAATCGTAGATCGGTTGGATCAATACATTGTAGGACAGCAGGATGCGAAAAAAGCTGTCGCCGTGGCATTAAGAAACCGCTATCGCAGAAGTCTTCTTGATGAAAAACTGAGAGACGAGATCGTTCCCAAAAACATCCTGATGATGGGCCCGACCGGGGTGGGGAAAACAGAGATCGCCAGACGGATCGCCAAGCTTACCGGTGCGCCATTTATAAAAATTGAAGCGACAAAATTTACAGAAGTCGGCTATGTAGGCAGAGATGTCGAATCAATGGTCAGAGACCTCGTTGAGACATCCGTGCGGCTCATTAAAGAAGAAAAAATCAGCGAAGTGAAAGAACAGGCTGAAGAAAATGCAAACAAACGTATCGTGCGGCTTCTCGTTCCGGGAAAGAAAAAACAAGCGGGTGTGAAAAATCCGTTTGAAATGCTTTTCGGAGGAAGTCAGACGGCAAATGATGATGAAGCCGATCAGCAGGAAGAAGCAAGCCTTGAAGAAAAAAGAAAACGCATGGCGCATCAGCTCGCATTGGGAGAGCTCGAAGACCATTACGTCTCCGTAGAGGTGGAAGAGCAGCAGCCGTCGATGTTTGACATGCTGCAAGGCTCCGGGATGGAGCAGATGGGCATGAATATGCAGGATGCGCTGAGCAATCTGATGCCAAAAAAGAAAAAACGCCGCAAAATGACGGTCAGAGAAGCAAGGAAGGTTCTGACCAATGAAGAGGCAGGCAAATTAATCGATATGGATGAAGTCGGCCAAGAGGCCGTGTTAAGAGCTGAAGAGGGCGGCATTATCTTTATTGACGAAATAGATAAAATCGCAAAAAACGGAGGGGCTTCTTCCTCAGCAGATGTATCGAGAGAAGGCGTTCAAAGAGATATCCTTCCGATTGTCGAAGGATCTACCGTCGTCACGAAATACGGCTCCGTCAAAACAGATCACGTGCTGTTTATCGCAGCCGGGGCATTCCATATGGCCAAACCGTCTGATCTGATTCCGGAGCTGCAGGGCCGCTTTCCGATTCGTGTAGAATTGAGCAAGCTGACGGTGGATGATTTTGTGAAGATTCTCGTCGAACCCGATAACGCGCTGTTAAAACAATATCAGGCTTTATTGCAGACAGAAGGTATATCTCTTGAATTTTCTGACGAAGCTATTCGTAAGATCGCCGAAGTGGCTTATCATGTGAATCAGGATACGGACAACATCGGAGCGAGAAGGCTTCACACGATATTGGAACGTCTCTTGGAAGACCTGTCGTTTGAAGCGCCGGACGTGACGATGGAAAAAGTCGCCATCACGCCGCAATATGTTGAAGAAAAGCTCGGAACGATTGCAAACAACAAAGATCTAAGTCAATTTATATTGTGAAAATTTAATAAGAGGAATTCTAGGAGGATTATTTATCATGGCTTTACTACAAAAAACACGAATTATTAACAGCATGCTGCAGGCTGCGGCAGGCAAACCCGTAAACTTTAAAGAAATGGCTGAAACGCTTCGTGACGTCATTGATTCTAATATTTTCGTCGTCAGCCGCAGAGGAAAGCTTTTGGGCTACTCTATTAATCAGCAGATTGAAAATGACCGCATGAAAAAAATGCTTGAAGACCGCCAGTTCCCGGAAGAGTACACGAGAAATCTGTTCAATGTTCCGGAGACGTCTTCAAACCTTGATATCAACAGCGAATACACGGCGTTTCCTGTGGAAAACAGAGACCTGTTCCAAGCGGGCTTAACAACGATCGTGCCGATCATCGGCGGAGGAGAGAGACTGGGCACGCTGATTCTGTCCCGTCTGCAGGATCAATTTGAAGATGATGATCTCATTCTTGCTGAATACGGAGCAACCGTTGTAGGAATGGAGATTTTAAGAGAAAAAGCGGAAGAAATCGAAGAAGAGGCGCGAAGCAAAGCGGTTGTTCAAATGGCGATCAGTTCTCTGTCTTACAGTGAACTTGAAGCGATTGAGCATATCTTTGAAGAGCTTGACGGAAATGAAGGCTTGCTTGTGGCAAGTAAGATTGCGGACCGTGTCGGCATTACGCGTTCAGTAATCGTTAACGCGCTGAGAAAGCTGGAAAGCGCAGGCGTCATTGAATCCAGATCATTGGGAATGAAGGGGACGTACATTAAAGTTCTGAACAACAAATTCCTTATTGAATTGGAAAACCTTAAATCTCATTAAGACAAAAGCAGGATCCCTGAAAATGGGGGTCCTGCTTTTTTTATGGACAATAGGTGAAAAGTTGCAGTTTAAAGTTGCTTATTGGAAGCTGATCTGAGATAATCCATCTTGCTGTGTGAAAAAAGGAGGAAGATACAGAAATTCTGCTATTTTCAGTCTTATATTAAACAAATGCTTGTAGTCCAAATACTCTAGGACTTAATACCTACATGCAAAATAGATATAATTGAGCACTTTTTTTTAGCCTAACTTCATAGACTTTAAGCCTGTTATTTCTTACAATAAGCATATGGTTTTACAATTCTCGACAAGGATTTTTAGGAGAAAAATATCTGAAATGGAGGTAAGTGGATTTGGACTTATTTTCTGGAACTATACAAAATCTTGAGAATGCCTTGGGGAGAGCGGACATTAAGCAAAAAGTCTTAACTAATAACATCGCCAATATAGATACACCGAACTATAAGGCAAAAAAAGTCTCTTTCCGAAATTTGTTAGATCAGGAAACATCCAATCTTGAAGCGGTAAAAACCGACTATCGGCACGTTGACTTTACGGGTTCAGGGGACGATTATTCTATCGTGTCCAGCAGTGATACATCGTACCAGCAAAACGGAAACAATGTCGATATCGACAAAGAAATGACAGATTTAGCCGAAAATCAAATTAATTATCAGGCTTTGGTTGAAAGAATGAGCGGCAAATTCAATTCTCTGAAAACCGTCTTGACAGGAGGAAAATAATGAGTGGCTTTCAAAGCTTAAATATTTCGGGCTCCGCTTTAACTGCACAGCGTGTCCGGATGGACGTCGTATCGTCCAACCTGGCCAATATGGATACAACGAGAGCGAAGCAGGTAAATGGCGAATGGGTGCCTTACAGAAGAAAGCTGGTATCTCTCCAATCCGGAGGCGAATCATTTTCGTCCCTTTTACATTCCAAGATGAACGGAACAGGAAGCGCGGGAAATGGCGTAAAGGTATCTGGCGTTACGGAAGACCCGTCCGCTTTTAATCTCGTTTATGATCCGGAGAATCCTGATGCGAATAAAGACGGATATGTACAAAAACCAAATGTGGACCCATTAAAAGAAATGGTGGATCTTGTCAGCAGCACGAGATCATATGAAGCAAACGTAACTGCATTAAACGCCTCCAAAGGCATGCTTTTGAAGGCTTTAGAAATCGGAAAGTAAGGTGATGTAAGTGGTTAACGCTATTACTCCTTTTCAGCTTCAACAAACCCAAAACACTCAAAACGTAACGAATCAATTAAACCAAACTCAAAAAACTGATTCTTCAAACCAAACAAGCTTTTCGGAGCTTTTAAAAAACTCTATTGATTCGTTAAATGAGTCACAAGTAAAATCTGACCAAATAACGAACGAACTGGCTGCAGGAAAGGATGTAAACCTTGACGAGGTCATGATCGCTGCCCAAAAAGCAAATATCTCTCTGACGGCCGCTACCGAATTCCGCAATAAAGCCGTGGAAGCCTATCAGGAAATCATGAGAATGCAGATGTAGTGGTCAGATTGAAGAGAATGACTGGAATGACCGGGGGTTAACATGAATCGTACTCTAATGCAAATGAAAACCAAAACGGCAGCGTTTTGGAACAACAGATCAAAAACACAGAAGATACTCATGGTAAGCGGCTTGGCCGCATTCATTATTTTACTCATCGTCGTTATTATTTTTACTTCGTCTGAAAAGATGGTGCCTCTTTATAAAGATTTGTCCGCGGAAGAAGCGGGGAAGATTAAAGAAGAGCTCGATACGAAAAAGGTGTCTTCTGAACTTGCTGACGGCGGCACGGTCATTAAGGTTCCTGAGAGCCAAGTGGATTCACTTAAAGTCCAGCTTGCCGCGGAAGGCCTGCCGAAAACGGGATCAATTGATTATTCGTTTTTCGGACAAAATGCGGGCTTCGGCCTGACAGATAATGAGTTTGACGTTTTAAAGGTTGAGGCGACTCAGACCGAATTGTCAAACCTGATAAATGAAATGGACGGTATTAAAAGCTCGAAGGTCATGATCAATATGCCTAAAGAAGCCGTGTTCGTCGGTGAAGATCAGCCGGCAGCGTCCGCATCCATCGTTTTGCAGATGAAACCGGGCTACTCGCTTGATCAAAACCAGATCAACGGGCTGTACCATCTCGTTTCTAAAAGTGTTCCGAACTTAAAAGAAGATAATATCGTCATAATGGATCAAAATTCTACATATTATGACAAAAGTGACAGCGGTGCAGGGTCCGTTTCTGACAGTTATGCATCTCAGCAAGGTATTAAGTCGCAGGTCGAAAAGGACATTCAAAAACATGTTCAGTCACTGCTCGGCACAATGATGGGGCAGGATAAGGTCGTTGTTTCCGTAACGGCGGATATTGACTTCACGAAGGAAAAACGCACTGAAGACACTGTCGAACCTGTCGATAAAGATAACATGGAAGGCATAGCGGTAAGCGCCGAAAAAGTCGCGGAAACGTATAAAGGCGACGGTGCGGCCAACGGCGGCACGGCCGGAACGGGAAGCAATGACACCGCGAACTATGCCGAGACAAACGGCGGTTCAAACAGCGGGGACTACGAAAAAAGCAGCAATAAAATCAACTATGAAGTCAACCGCATTCATAAAGAAATCGCGGAAAGCCCGTATAAAGTGCGTGATTTAGGCATTCAGGTCATGGTGGAGCCGCCTAATCCGAAAAATGCCGCTTCCTTATCAGCACAGAGACAGGCTGATATACAGAAGATTTTAGGAACGGTCGTCAGAACGTCTCTTGATAAAAACGAAACGCAAAATCAAAACCTGACAGACAATGATATCAACAATAAAATCGTTGTATCCGTTCAGCCGTTTGACGGAAAAACAAGCCTGAACACAGATTCGGCACAATCTTCAGGTCTTCCGATCTGGGTATATATTACAGGCGGCGTACTGCTTGCGGCCATTATTCTGCTTATCATTCTCCTCATCAGAAAGAAACGCTCACAAGAGGATGAATACGAAGAATATGAATATGAAACACCGCCGGAGCCGGTTCGATTGCCTGATATCAACGAAGAGAAAATTGAAACGGAAGAAACAGTCAGACGAAAACAGCTTGAAAAAATGGCTAAAGAAAAACCGGAAGACTTTGCTAAATTGCTTCGAAGCTGGCTGGACGAGGATTAGGGGGAATGGAAAATGGCGAAACGTGATCAGAACAAGCTTACAGGAAAACAAAAAGCAGCCATCCTCATGATTTCCTTAGGCCTTGATGTATCAGCTTCTGTGTACAAGCATTTGTCTGAAGAAGAAATAGAAAGATTGACTCTCGAGATTTCGGGAGTCAGAAGCGTCGATCATCAAAGAAAAGATGAAATCATTGAAGAATTTCATAATATCGCAATCGCTCAGGACTATATTTCACAAGGCGGTTTAAATTACGCCCGCCAAGTGCTTGAAAAAGCGCTCGGAGAAGACAAAGCGGTAAGCATTTTAAACAGGCTCACCTCTTCTTTGCAGGTAAAGCCGTTTGATTTTGCGAGAAAAGCGGAGCCCGAACAGATTTTAAATTTTATTCAGCAGGAACATCCGCAAACGATGGCGCTGATTTTATCCTACCTTGACCCGGTGCAGGCCGGACAGATTTTGTCTGAGCTGAACCCGGACGTTCAGGCTGAGGTGGCAAGAAGGATTGCGGTTATGGACAGAACGTCTCCTGAAATCATAAATGAAGTGGAGCGGGTCCTTGAACAAAAGCTGTCCTCCTCCTTTACGCAGGATTATACGCAGACCGGCGGCATAGAAGCCGTTGTTGAAGTGTTAAACGGCGTAGACAGAGGAACGGAAAAAACGATCCTTGATTCATTAGAAATCCAAGATCCTGAATTGGCGGATGAAATCAAAAAACGGATGTTTGTCTTTGAAGATATTGTCACCCTTGATAACCGTGCGATTCAGCGCGTGATCAGAGATGTTGAAAACGACGACCTCCTGCTTTCATTGAAGGTTGCGAGCGAGGAAGTCAAAGAGATTGTCTTCAGCAATATGTCACAGCGTATGGTTGAAACATTTAAAGAGGAAATGGAAATTATGGGGCCTGTGCGTTTGCGTGATGTGGAAGAGGCGCAATCAAGAATCGTGGGCGTCGTCCGCAAGCTGGAAGAAGCCGGAGAAATTGTAATCGCGCGAGGCGGAGGAGACGATATTATTGTCTAATATCATTAAACAGCAATCATCATTTTCTCCTGAACAAAAACGGCGCAAGCTTTCCTTGCAGGAAGTCAGGAAAACACATTCCCAGCCAGACCGGGAGGAACCTGAAAATCCGGAGGCGCTCATGGCCTTTGCCAAGGCCGAAGCCGACAGGGTGTCTGAAGAAGCGAAAAGTCAATTGGATCACACTCTTCGGCAGATTGAAGAAGAGAAAAACCGCTGGGCGGAAGAAAAACAAAGATTGATTGAAGAAGCGAAGGCAGAAGGATATAAAGAAGGCATGGCATTGGGAAAAGCCGATGCTCAAGCAGAATATGCCAATCTCATCAGCCGGGCCAATGCCGTTATGGAAATGGCCAGACAATCAGTCGAGGAAAAACTGGAAAGCGCTGAGGAAGAAATTATTGAGCTTTCTGTTGCGCTCGCTAAAAAAGTATGGCGGCAAAAAAGTGACGATAAAGAGGCTTTCCTTCTGCTGGTCAAACAGGTAGTAGCCGAAGTAAAAGATTATGATGACATCTCCATCTATGTGGACCCTGAATATTATGAGACGGTTCATCAGCATATGGACGAAATTCAGCAGCTGTTATACAAAGAATGCAGATTAAGCTTATATGCCGATGAAAAAGCCGCGAAGGGAACGTGCTCGATAGAAACTCCGTTCGGACGTGTTGATGCAGGCATAGACACCCAGCTGATGCAATTAAAGCAAAAGCTTTTAACGGCGCTTGAGGCGGGAGCGGAGCAATGAAGACACAGTATTTAATAGACTCAATTGAAACAGCGGATCCGTACAAACGCTACGGCAAGGTTAAACGGGTCATCGGGCTGATGATTGAATCAAAAGGGCCCGAAAGCTCAATCGGAGATGTTTGTCTCATTTATCCGAAAGGCCATGCGAAAAAAGCGATTAAAGCTGAGGTTGTAGGCTTCCAGGATGAAAACATTCTGCTAATGCCTTATCTGGAAGCGGCCAGCATCGCGCCGGGCAGCATTGTGGAGGCCACTGGCGAGTCGCTCCGCATCAAAGTAGGGGCGGGTTTAATCGGACAAGTTGTCGACGCGTTCGGCGAACCTCTTGACGGCCGGGCGCTTCCGAAAGGTTTGTCCCCCGTTTCGACGGAACAGCCGCCGCCAAACCCGATGAAACGCCCGCCGATACGGGAAAAGATGGGTGTCGGCGTCAGATCGATTGACAGTCTGCTGACGGTAGGAAAAGGGCAGAGAATCGGGATTTTTGCCGGAAGCGGAGTCGGAAAAAGCACCTTGATGGGAATGATTGCGAAGCAGACTGAAGCTGATTTAAACATTATCGCACTTGTCGGTGAACGGGGGCGCGAGGTGCGTGAATTCATCGAGAAGGATTTAGGCGAAGAAGGCCTGAAACGCTCGATAGTCGTAGTCGCGACCTCTGATCAGCCTGCGTTAATGCGATTGAAAGCGGCGTATACGGCCACCGCCATTGCGGAGTATTTCCGCGATAAAGGCCGGAATGTGATGTTCATGATGGACTCCGTCACGAGGGTCGCGATGGCTCAGCGGGAAATCGGCCTGGCAGCGGGAGAACCGCCGACAACAAAGGGATATACACCTTCTGTGTTCGCTATTTTGCCCCGTTTGCTGGAAAGAACGGGCGCAAATGAACAAGGAACGATAACCGCTTTTTATACGGTTCTCGTTGACGGAGATGACATGAACGAACCGATTGCCGATACGGTGCGCGGAATATTAGACGGGCATATCGTTCTCGATCGGGCGCTTGCCAACAAAGGACAGTTCCCGGCCGTGAACATCCTGAAAAGCATCAGCAGGGTCATGTCTAATATTTCAGACACAGCGCACATAGAGGCGGCCAACAAATTCCGCGATCTTCTGTCAACTTATCAAAACTCTGAAGATCTCATTAATATTGGAGCTTACAAAAGAGGGTCATCAAGAGAAATTGATGAAGCGATTCAGTTTTATCCGCAGCTTATTCAATTTTTAAAACAAGGAACGGAAGAACCTGCTCAATTGGAAGACAGCATTGCGGCATTGACGAGTCTGACAGGAAAAGAGGAATAAACATCATGGCGTACCAATTCAGATTTCAAAAGCTGCTGGAATTAAAAGAAAATGAAAAAGACCAAACATTGACTGAATACAGACAATCGGTTTCTGAATTTGAGACAGTGGCTGAAAAACTATATGAAAATATGAGCAAAAAAGAATTGCTCGAAAAAGACAAAGAATCAAAGCTGAAATGCGGGATGAGCGTTCAGGAAATGAGACATTATCAGCAATTCGTTTCCAATCTTGAGAACACCATCTATCATTATCAAAAGCTTGTCATCATGAAACGAAATGAAATGAATGAGAAGCAGGAACAGCTCACCGAAAAAAACATTGAAGTAAAGAAATTTGAAAAAATGCGGGAAAAACAATTTAATATGTTCGCACTTGAAGACAAAGCTGCAGAGATGAGGGAAATGGACGACATTTCAATCAAGCAGTTTATGATTCAGGGGCATTAGGAGCGAATGAAATGGCCGATAAAGAAAAGAGATCTGGAAAGTTCGGTTCAATCCTGCTTTTTATCATGATCCCGCTGATTTTTCTGATCATCGTCGCAAGCATCATCCTTTGGGCTGCCGGCGTTGATGTGATGAAGCCGATTCAGGAAACAGCCGCTAAAACGCCTGTTTTAAAAGAATTGGTTCCCGAAACGAAAGAAATGAAAAGCGCGGCGGAAAAGCAGAAGGAAGACAGAACGGCTTCTCTTGAAAAGACCATAAAGGAACAAAAAAGTGAAATTAACATTTTGAATAAAGATTTAGACACAAGCAAGTCCGAAATCGATAATCTGAATCAGAAAATCCGTTCGCTGAAACAGGAAGCTGAACAGCAGCAGAAAACGAAGACGGATGAAACGAAAAAAGACGCTTCGGATTCAGCCGGAAAAGATAAAATGATCAACATCTATAAAAGTATGGACAGCGGTAAAGCGGCAAGCATTATCGTAAAGCTGAAAGAAAAAGAAGCCCTCGATATTTTAAACGGATTAAGTAAAAAGCAGCTTGCTGAAATCTTGACGAAAATGACTCCTGAACAAGCGGCTAAATATACAGAAAAACTATCCGCTGACGGAAATAAGGAGTGATGTAAGTTGAAGCTGCTTGAATTAACGGGTAATCGTACGCAGACTGCGCAAAACAGCAATGTGAAGATGAATGTAAACAGCTTAGGTCTATTTCAGAACTGGCTCCTGTCGGAAATCACTTCTCCCCGGCAGCCCGGAGATGAAACAAAAACAAGTGACGCAGAGCTGAATGATGCCCTATCGAAAATCGGTGATTGGCTGAAAGCCGGCCCGGAAGATAAAGAATTGCAGCTTAAACAGCTGCTTGAGGCGGTAAAAGCTCTTGAAGGAAAGCAGACGGCTGAAACAGCTCTTCCTTTATTGAAACAGCTTGCCGAATCCGTTGAAGACATGTTAGCGGGAAAACAGCATGGGGCGAAGCCTGAAACGAATGAGCCGGATTCTTCCGCAAAAGACGGGGATTCCGTCAAGGATGCGCTTGAGAAGGGCCTGCTTTTCATTCAAGAAGCCGTATCCCAGCTCTTCACATCTCAGCAGGAACTGCCGGACAGCACGCAGGCAAAGGCGGTTTACCAGGAAGGCGCCCGTTTATTAGAGGCATTGAAAAAACAAGGCGTTCCGGACCGCGTGATTCAAGACCTGCGGCAGACATTTTTTCCGAAAAACGAATCTGCATCTAAACTTTACTCCATGACAGCCGCTGAGCTGAAGAGCTTTCAAAGCGTCGCGGAGCAGCTTGCGGGCCTTTCTCAAAAGGGAACAAAGGAATGGGATATGGCTGAAACTGAGCTGAAAGCTTTTGTGTTATCTCAATCATCTGAATCATCCCAAGAGTCAGCCGGGAAAACGGAACAGCAAAACGGCGGCACGGTTTCTCACGCAAAGGCGCCTGACAGCAAATTGTCTGCACATATACTGTTTTCGGGAACGAGAAGCCTTGCCGGCATTCAGCAAGCGTCCGCAGGAGCTGAACAGCAGCCGGCAGAAAATAAACCGTTAACGGATCAGGTCATCAGCGGCTGGAAACAGATGAAATACACGCCTTTCGGGAAAACAACCGGAAGCTTTACGATTCGTCTTAATCCCGAGAACCTCGGATTTGTCACAATTAAGGTGACAAACGAAAACGGGATGTTTCAAAGCAAAATAATCGCATCCAGCCAGTCCGCGAAAGAGCTGCTGGAACAGCATCTTCCTCAGCTGAAACAGTCGCTTCCGAATATGTCGGTCCAGGTCGACCGTTTTACAGTCCCGCTTCAAGGCGGGGATCAGCAGTCTGTTTACGGGCAGACGGCCGATCACAATAAACAGCAGCATCAGGGACAGAGAGAGCAGAAGAACCAGCAGCAGTCAGGCGATTTCGGAGATATGCTGGAGGAGCTTTCTCTCAATGAAATGGAGGAAGAATAGTTGACATCAGTAAACTCGGATTATGCCGCGGCGGGCGCTTCAACCACTTCAAACGCGAAGAGCACCTCCGCAGTAAACAGCAGTACGAATTTAGGGAAAGACGAATTTCTGAAGATCTTAATGACACAGGTTCAAAACCAGGACCCGCTCAATCCGGTTGATGACAAAGAATTCATCAGCCAGATGGCGACATTTTCTTCATTGGAACAAATGATGAATATGAATACGACGATGACTAAATTTGTAGAAAATCAAGATCCGTTTACGATGTATGTGAACTGGATCGGCAAAAATGTCACATTCAGCGACAGCGACGGGAAGGATCAGACAAGCCCAGTCAATTCAGTCAAGCATTCAAACGGCAATTACGTGCTCGTGCTTGAAAACGGCAAAGAGGTCAGTCCGTGGAATGTCACGGCCGTCAGCGAAACATCTAAATAAAAAGAAACCCAGGGGGAATTTAACATGTTACGTTCATTATATTCCGGTATCAGCGGCATGAAAAACTTTCAGACAAAACTAGATGTAATCGGCAATAACATCGCCAACGTCAACACAGTGGGATTTAAGAAAAGCCGCGTTACATTTAAAGATATGATCAGCCAGACAGTCGCCGGCGGTTCAAACGTGACCAATTCAAAACAAATCGGCCTGGGTGCCGCGACTTCTTCCATTGATGTCGTTCATTCAACCGGCGCCCCGCAGGCTACACAGAATAAAACCGACCTAGCCATTGACGGAGACGGCTACTTTCAGATTAATACAGGTTCGGGAATCGTTTACACACGTGCGGGGAATTTCGGAAAGGACAATCAAGGCAACCTTGTTACGACTGACGGGTACTACCTTGAAAAAATCGGCGGCGGCAAAATCAATATTCCGACTGATGCGAAAGATTACAGCATCGGTGCAGACGGAACCGTTACATACACTGATGCAGGGGATGCGGTTCATGATGCCGGACAAATCGGTCTTGTCACGTTCCCTAACAGCGCCGGTCTGGAAAAAATCGGAGGCAACCTTTACAGAGAATCATTAAGTTCAGGAGCTGCGAGCGCAGTCACCACTCCGGGCGAAAACGGAACGGGTAAGCTTTTGGCAGGCTATCTTGAAATGTCAAACGTAGATCTGACAGATGAATTTACCGAAATGATCGTTGCTCAGCGCGGTTTCCAATCAAACTCAAAAATCATTACGACTTCAGATGAAATCCTTCAGGAGCTGGTTAATCTGAAACGGTAAGGAGGGAGGAGAGGCGGTTAGGCCGCTTCTCCGGATTGCATGATTCAAGTCACCCGTTTAAACGGCCAGCCTTTTACGCTGAACGCGCTGTTTATCGAACAGATTGAGTGCTTCCCCGACACGACGATTACACTGTCCAACGGCAAAAAGTTCGTAGTGAAAGAACCGGAGGAAGCAGTTCTCAAAAAAGTCATATCGTTTTACCATAGCATACAAATATTTTCACTGGATCAGGGAATAGAGGAAGAAGAATGAAGAAAAAATTAGTCATCATTTTGCTGATTATTTTAATTGTCATCGCCGGCCTCGGAACGGCAGCATATTTTGTCGTCAGCGGACATTCCGGCAAAGATAAAAAGCCGACAATTGACGAAGTCGTTGCAGCCACTGTGTCTGTCGACGATATCACGACAAACTTAAAGTCTGACAGCATCATCCGTATCGGCATCAAGCTTGAAACCGACTCGGCTAAAGCGAAGGAAGAACTTGAAAAACGCGATTTTCAGGTGAAAGACAACATCATTTCCATTTTAGCTGACACAAGCGCCGGAGAGATTGAGGGAGATAAAGGAAGAGAAGCGTTTAAACAATCATTAAAAGAGAAAGTAAACAGCTATCTCCAAGAAGGAAAAGTTCAGAAAGTGTACATTACCTCCTTTAATCTGCAATAAAAACAAATTTGACAGAATACGGAGGTGAAGAAAATGTCAGGAGAAGTTCTCTCCCAAAATGAAATAGACGCACTGCTTTCCGCCATTTCCACGGGTGAGGCGGATGCGGAAGAGCTGAAAAAGGAAGTTAAAGAGAAAAAAGTAAAGGTATATGATTTTAAACGGGCTCTCAGATTCTCGAAAGATCAGATACGCAGTTTAACCCGGATACATGATAACTTTGCGAGGCTTCTCACAACACACTTTTCCGCCAAGCTCAGAACGTATATTCATATATCCGTCAGCTCAGTTGACCAGGTGCCGTATGAAGAATTTATCCGTTCCATACCGAACATGACGATTTTAAATTTATTCGATGTTCATCCGATGGAAGGCAGAATCATGATGGAGGTTAATCCCACCATCGCATACGCAATGCTTGACCGCGTCATGGGAGGCATCGGCATCACTCATAACAAAGCTGACAGCCTTACGGAAATTGAAACGAATATTATTTCTAACTTATTTGAAAATGCACTGGGCAACTACAAAGAAGCTTGGCAATCGATTGCTGATATTGACCCTGAAATGACTGAATTTGAAGTGAATCCTCAGTTTGTACAGATGGTTTCCCCAAATGAAACAGTCGTTGTCATTTCTCTCAATACACAAATAGGTGAAATCAGCGGTGTCATTAATCTTTGTATTCCCCATGTCGTACTTGAGCCGATTATCCCTAAGCTTTCCGTACATTATTGGATGCAATCAGACCGGAATGAAGCGAAGCCCGAAGAAACGAAGCTGCTTGAAAAGCGCATCATGACGGCTCAAATTCCCGTTGTGGCTCTCTTGGGCGCTTCTGAACTGACAATAGAAGAATTTTTAAGTTTGGAAGTCGGGGACTGTATAACTCTGGACAAATCAGTGACTGATCCTCTTACTGTATTGGTCGGAAACAAACCGAAGTTTTTAGGGCAGGCCGGCCGGGTGAATCGAAGACAGGCAGTGCAAATTTTAGATCACGACATAAGAGGTGAACAAGATGAACAATAGATTATCTCAAGATGAAATCGATGCTCTTCTTAACGGCACAAGCAGTCAGTCAGAGGATACAGAACAGCCTCAAGAGGCGAACTTGTCTGAACTTGAGCGCGATGCGATCGGAGAAATCGGGAATATTTCGTTCGGCAGCTCGGCTACGGCGCTGTCCACTCTTTTAAATCAAAAAGTGGACATTACGACACCGAGTGTGACCGTCATTTCAAAAAGCAAAATCAGTGATGAATTTCCTCATCCGTATGTTGCCATTGAAGTGAACTACACAGAAGGCTTTGACGGCAGCAATTTGCTCGTCGTCGAACAAAGCGACGCGGCAATCATCGCGGATTTGATGATCGGCGGAGACGGCCGGGGCGCCGATCCGTCACTCGGTGAAATCCACCTGAGCGCCGTGCAGGAAGCAATGAATCAAATGATGGGCTCGGCTGCTACGTCAATGTCGACCGTATTCAGTAAAAAGATTGACATTTCTCCGCCAAGGGTTGAACTTCTGGATGTGACGGAAGAAAAAGGGACCGACAGAATACCTGAGGATGACCTGCTCGTAAAAGTGTCATTCCGTCTGAAAGTCGGCGAATTAATCGATTCGAGCATCATGCAGCTTTATCCGATTACGTTTGCGAAAGATCTGATCGCAGACCTGATGACTGCGGACCAGCATGAGTCAGAGGCCGCAGAAACCGCATCAGAACCACAGGAAACATACGAAACGCCGCAGCCGGAACCTGCCATGCAGCCGGAGCCGCAGGCAAAACCCGAGCTTCCGAAGAGACAGGGAACCGCAAAAAAAGCTGCTCCTGTTCAAGTCGCTCCGGTAGAATTCCAGGCGTTTGATCATAACGAAGCGGCGCAAGGATCAAGGAATAACCTTGATATGCTGATGGATATTCCGCTTTCCGTTACGGTTGAGCTCGGCAGAACGAAGAGAAGCGTCAAAGAAATCCTTGAACTTTCTGCGGGAAGCATTATTGAGCTTGACAAGCTGGCTGGTGAACCTGTGGACATCCTGGTCAACCAGCGGATCGTGGCAAAGGGCGAGGTCGTTGTCATAGAAGAAAACTTCGGCGTGAGAGTCACTGATATTTTAAGTCAGGCAGACCGCCTTAACAATTTAAAATAAGCGAACATAGAGGAGAGAAACAGATTATGGCACACAGAATTTTAATTGTAGACGATGCAGCATTTATGAGAATGATGATCAAGGATATTTTAGTGAAGAACGGTTTTGACGTTGTAGCTGAAGCTTCAGACGGAGCGCAGGCAGTCGAAAAATTCAAAGAGCATTCCCCCGACCTAGTGACAATGGATATTACAATGCCTGAAATGGACGGGATTACAGCTCTAAAGGAAATTAAACAGATCGATCCGCAGGCGAAAATCATCATGTGTTCGGCTATGGGCCAGCAGTCAATGGTTATTGACGCGATTCAGGCCGGCGCAAAAGACTTTATCGTGAAACCGTTCCAAGCGGACCGCGTGCTTGAAGCCATTAATAAAACATTAAGCTAAAGGGTGTACGACTGTTGAAAAAGAGTCATGGTTTACTAGCTTTGATTTGTTGTTTCGTTTTACTCAATGTACATCCGTTCCCTGCTTTTGCGGCAGAGTCTGATAATTCCACCGTCAACGAATGGTTTGACAAACAATCAACAAACAAAACAGAGAAAAAAAGCGATACATCGAAACAAACGGCTGATCAAGAGATAGGGGATGCTTCTGCATCTTCTGTCTCCGCTTTTGATTTTGTAAAGATGATCGGGGCGTTATTATTCGTCATTCTGCTGATCTATGGATTTGTCAAACTGATGAATAGAAGAAACCGTCTGCTGAAGCCGTTTCAATATGTAGAAAATATCGGCGGAACGTCAGTCGGCCAAAATCGTTCCGTGCAGCTGATTAAAGTGGGAAACAGCGTTCTCGTAGTCGGTGTGGGCGAAACGATACAGCTTTTAAAAGAAATAGAAGATGAAAAAGAGCGCGAGGCGATTCTGAGCCAATACGAAGAGTCGATGTCTTCAAAAGTGGAATGGACCAAGCTCGTAAATCCGCGTAAGGATGGAGAAAAAAAGCCGCAAACGATGCTTCCGTCGTTTTCAAAAGCGCTGAAAGAACAGCTGAACGAGCTGAAACAAAGCCGTTCTGAAGGAAAGAAGAAAGGCCCTTATCATCATGAATGAATTCGTTAATCTTTTTAATTCAAGCAATCCGACCGAAGTCAGCTCCACTGTTAAATTACTGCTGCTTTTGACTGTCTTTTCAGTAGCGCCGGGGATTCTGATTTTGATGACCTGCTTTACGAGAATCGTCATCGTTCTGTCTTTTGTGAGAACCTCACTGGCGACGCAGAACATGCCTCCGAACCAGGTTTTAATCGGCCTTGCGCTGTTCTTGACGTTTTTTATTATGGCGCCGACTTTTTCAGAGATTAATAAGGAAGCCTTAACGCCGCTGATGGACAACAAAATCAGTCTCGATGAAGCATATACAAAAGCCGAGAAGCCGATTAAAGAGTATATGAGCAAGCATACAAGGCAGAAGGATCTGGCGCTGTTTATGAACTATGCCAAAATGAAAAAACCTGAATCGATTCAGGATATTCCTTTGACGACGATGGTGCCTGCTTATGCGATATCAGAACTCAAAACCGCTTTTCAAATGGGCTTTATGATTTTTATTCCGTTTTTAATTATCGATATGGTCGTGGCGAGCGTCTTAATGTCAATGGGAATGATGATGCTACCGCCGGTTATGATCTCTCTGCCCTTTAAAATATTGCTTTTCGTTTTGGTCGATGGATGGTATTTAATCGTGAAATCTTTGCTTGACAGCTTTTAGGGTAGGTGCTAATTGTGAGTTCAGAATTTGTAATTTCCATGGCGGAAAAAGCCGTATATGTAACACTAATGATCAGCGGGCCGCTGCTTGCGATCGCGCTGATCGTCGGTTTGCTCGTCAGTATCTTTCAAGCGACAACTCAAATCCAGGAACAGACGCTTGCGTTCATTCCGAAAATCGTGGCGGTGATGCTTGGACTGATCTTTTTCGGTCCTTGGATGCTGTCGACGATTCTTTCGTTCACAACTGATCTGTTCTCTCATCTGAACCGATTTGCAGGGTAGAATCAAATGAATTCCATCATTGATTTATTTCCCGCTTTTTTATTGGTCTTTATCAGAATCTCTGCTTTTTTTGTAACGGTGCCGGTGTTCGGACATCGGAATCTGCCGGCGGTTCACCGAATCGGCTTTGCTTTTTTTCTTTCGGTGATCTGCTTCAGCACGCTGAAACATGCGCCGGAAATAGAAATAGGGGAACAGTATATGCTGCTTGTCATAAAAGAGGCCGTTGTGGGCTTGAGCCTCGGGCTGATTGCTTTCATGATGATGACAGCCATTCAGATAGCGGGTTCCTTTATTGATTTTCAGATGGGCTTTTCCATCGCCAATGTCATTGATCCGCAATCAGGAACGCAAAGCCCGCTGATCGGACAATTCGTTTATACGCTGGCGCTGTTATTTATGCTCAGCGTAAACGCCCATTATCTTTTATTGGACGGGATTTATTACAGCTTTCAGTATATCCCGCTTGATCAGGCATTTCCGTCGTTTGGAAATGATCACTTTGGACTTTTTATCGCAAAAAGCTTCAATGCCATGTTCATTATCGCTTTTCAAATGTCTGCGCCGGTTGTGGCCAGTCTGTTTTTAGTTGATTTGGCGCTCGGTATTGTGGCGAGAACGGTGCCGCAGCTGAATGTTTTCGTTGTCGGGCTTCCTCTGAAAATAGCCGTGAGCTTTATTATGCTGATCGTTTGTATGGCGGTGATGTTTGTCGTCGTCCGCAACATCTTCAGCCTTACCGTTGAAACCATGCGGAATCTATTGGCATTGGTCGGTGTGACATGATGAGACTCAGACTGAATCTGCAATTCTTTGCCGGTGAAAAAACGGAGAAAGCCACTCCGAAAAAACGGAAGGATACAAGAAAGAAAGGACAGGTCGCGAAAAGTACGGATGTGAATACAGCCGTTTCTTTACTGATTATCTTTCTTTCGCTGATCGCGCTCGGTCCTTATATGCGGGACAGGCTGCTGTCCTTTATTAAAACGTTTTATACGAAATCGATATCATTACATCTGTCAGCATCTTCCGTGCATGAACTGTTCGTAGATACGGTGAAAGATATCAGCCTCATCCTCGCGCCGATTATGCTGGTCGCGCTTGTGGCAGGTGTCGTGAGCAATTACATGCAGGTGGGTTTTCTGTTTTCTGCGGAAGTTCTCAAGCCTGACTTGAATAAGCTCAGCCCGCTGAAAGGATTTAAGCGGATTTACAGCATGAGGGCGATTGTTGAACTGATCAAATCCATTTTGAAGATTACTGTGGTCGGTTTTGCCGCCTTTATGGTGCTCTGGCTGCATTATGGCGATATTCTCCGCCTTCCGCTTTTAACACCTGCGGAAGTGCTCACTTTCGTTTCTAAGCTCACGCTTTGGATGGGGCTTGCGGGATCAGGGGCTCTAATGCTGCTGGCCGGGCTTGATTATTTATATCAGCGTTTTGACTATGAGAAAAATATCAGAATGTCAAAGCAGGATATAAAAGATGAATACAAAAAATCGGAGGGTGATCCGATTATCAAGTCCAAAATTAAGCAGAAGCAGCGGGAAATGGCGATGAGGCGGATGATGCAGGAAGTGCCGAAAGCGGATGTCATCATTACCAACCCGACCCATTATGCGATTGCTTTAAAATATGATGAAAAGAAAATGGACGCCCCTTACATTGTTGCCAAAGGGGTCGACCATCTTGCATTAAAAATCAGGCAGATCGCCAAAGAACACGATGTCATGACGATTGAAAACAGGCCGCTCGCGCGTGCGTTATATGATCAGGTTGACATTGACCAGGCTGTGCCGGAAGAGTTTTTCAAAGTCATTGCGGAAATTTTGGCTTATGTATATAAAACGAAACAAAAAGTATAGTGAATTTCAGATTCAAAAGGAGAGAAAAACAGCATGTCAACAAGAGATTTATCGGTTTTAATAAGTGTTGTCCTCATTGTGGCAATGCTGGTGATTCCATTCCCTCCATGGTTGTTAAGTATTTTGATCATCATTAATATCTCTCTTGCGTTGATCGTGCTTCTCACCACAATGAATATGCAAGAACCGCTGCAATTCTCGATATTCCCGTCATTGCTGCTGTTATTGACGCTGTTTCGGCTTGCGCTCAATGTGTCGACGACACGTTCGATTCTTTCTCACGGAGAAGGGGGAAAGGTTGTTGAGACATTCGGGAATTTCGTTGTCGGCGGAAATGTGCTGGTAGGGCTTGTTGTCTTCATAATCTTAATTATTATTCAGTTTATCGTCATTACAAAAGGCGCCGAGCGGGTATCGGAAGTGGCGGCGAGATTTACGCTCGATGCGATGCCCGGAAAGCAAATGAGTATTGACGCGGATTTAAATGCCGGCATGATTACGGAGCAGGATGCAAAGCACAGACGTGAAAAAGTCGCCCGGGAAGCGGATTTTTACGGCGCCATGGACGGTGCGAGCAAATTCGTCAAAGGGGATGCCATCGCGGGGATCATCATTGTGATGATCAATATTATTTTCGGAATCGTAATCGGCATGCTGCAGCAGGGGATGAGCATACAAGAAGCTGCGTCTCACTTTACAATGCTGACGGTCGGTGACGGTATCGTTTCTCAAATGCCGGCCTTGCTCATTTCAACGGCTACGGGGATTGTCGTGACGAGAGCGGCATCTGAAGGAAACCTCGGTCATGATATTACAGGCCAGCTGTTTGCTTATCCGAAGCTCTTGTATGTAGCCGCGGGAACTGTACTTTTGCTCGGTCTTCTTACACCGATCGGCATTCTGCTGACGGGGCCGATCGCCGGTCTGCTTGCATTCGGCGCTTATATGCTGTCCAAAGCGGATAAGCCGAGCGAAGAAGAGGAAGAAATTCTTGAAGAAGAGGCTCAGGCGGATGAACTGAAAAGCCCGGAAAGCGTTGTGCAGCTTTTACATATTGATCCGATTGAATTTGAGTTCGGATACGGACTCGTGCCGCTTGCAGACGCGGGGCAGGGCGGTGATCTTCTTGACCGCATCGTCATGATCAGACGTCAGCTTGCGCTTGAATTGGGACTTGTCATTCCGGTTGTGCGCATCAGGGATAACATCGCACTCCAGCCGAATGAATACAGATTGAAAATTAAAGGCAATGAAGTCGCTAAAGGAGAGCTCCTGCTGGATCATTATTTAGCGATGTCACCGACGCCTGAAGATGACGTCATTGAAGGAATCGAAACGATTGAACCGTCGTTCGGACTTCCCGCAAAATGGATCAGCGAAGCTGCAAAAGATGAAGCGGACATGCTGGGGTATACAGTTGTTGATCCGGCGTCAGTCGTATCTACGCATATTACAGAAAAAATCAAGCAGCATGCTCATGAACTGGTCGGCAGACAGGAAACAAAGCAGCTGATCGATCATCTGAAGGAAAATTATCCTGTGCTTGTTGAGGAAGTCACGCCGAACCCTCTTTCTGTCGGCGATATTCAAAAGGTGCTTGCCAAATTGCTGAGAGAAAAAGTTTCAATCAGAAACTTGGTGACCATTTTTGAAACTCTTGCCGATTACGGAAGATTAACGACAGATTCAGACCTTTTGACAGAATACGCGAGACAGTCGCTTGCCAAACAAATCACGGCACAATATGCGAGAGAGCATGAAACGCTGAAGGTCATCACATGCTCAGGCCGGGTGGAAAAAGCGATTGCAGACGGGGTTCAGCAGACTGAACAGGGCAATTACCTGTCACTCGATCCTGAGGTTTCAGACAGCATCATCCGTTCTGTCGCTAAAGAGGCCGAGCAGCTTTCCATCCGTCAGGAGTCAGCGATTCTTCTTTGCTCGCCTGCTGTCAGAATGTATGTAAAACAGCTGTTAGAACGGTATTTCCCTGATCTTCCGGTTCTTTCTTATAATGAGCTGGAAGCAAATGTTGAAGTACAGAGCATTGGAGTGGTGGATATTTAATGAAAATAAAAAAATTTACAGCCGCTTCAATGCAGGATGCCGCGAAGCAAATCAAAAAGGAACTCGGCAATGATGCCGTTATTTTACATTCCAAACAAGTAAAGAAACGAAAATGGCTGGGGCTGCGGTCGCAGCAGGCCGTCGAAGTGATAGCGGTTTTAGATCGTGACGTCAGGGAAGCGAGAAAAACGCCGCCGGCTGCCGCTGAAGAAATGAAAAAGACGGAAACGGCGGAGAAAGCTGAGCCTGTTCAGCCGCCGCGCCTTCCGGATCAAAGTATTTCCGGCGAACTGGCGCATTTGAAAGAAGTGCTCCCTGAACCATTAAAAAAAGCCGAGAGACTATTGAAGCAAGCCGGGCTTCCTGATCATACGCAAAACGCCGTACTCAGTGAATTGCTCAGTTCTTCAATTGTTTCCGGAGATTTAACTGAAGATAATGTCAGCTCAAAGCTGCAGGATTTGTTAGTGAAAAAACTCCCTTCGACAGACAGGTGGCAGGAAGGGATTCAATCAAAATACGTCGTGCTTTTCGGTTCAACCGGGGCCGGCAAAACGACTACACTTGCGAAACTTGCGGCCTCATCAATGCTGACAGAGCATAAAAAAATTGCCTTTATGACGACGGATACTTACCGGATTGCCGCGGTCGAGCAGCTGAAGACATATGCGGAGCTGCTTCAGGCTCCTCTTGAAGTATGCTATTCAAAGGAAGAATGTCTGAAGGCACTGGAAAAATTCGCTGAATACGACCATGTTTTCATTGATACAGCCGGCAGAAACTTTAAAGAAGAGCAGTATATTACGGAATTACAAGAGATGATTCCGTTTGAATCAGGCTTACAATCCTTTCTCGTATTATCGGCATCTGCAAAATATGAAGATATGAAACAGGTGCTGAAACAGTTTTCCGGTGTGCCGGTCAATCAATACATTTTCACGAAAACGGATGAAACCGCCTCACTCGGCTCCGTGTTTCAAGTGCTGTCGGAATCAAGAATCGGCGCCGCCTATTTGACAAATGGACAGGATGTGCCTGAAGACATCCTATCGGCTTCACCAAAAGAGTTTGTAAGGATGCTTTTGGCATGAAACCCGATCAGGCAGAGTCATTAAGAAGGAAAATGAGAGAGAGGCAAATGATCAAGCCGGAGCTTTATGAGAAAAAAGCGAAGACATTAGCCGTCATAAGCGGTAAAGGCGGCGTCGGAAAATCTAATTTAACATTAAACATGGCAGTTGCCCTGCAGGAAAAAGGAAAAAAAGCACTCATCATTGATCTTGACATCGGAATGGGCAACATTGATGTGCTGATCGGAGCTGCTTCTTCCCGCACCATTATTGATGTGATGGAGAATCGGCACGCGTTGGCTCAATCACTTTCCTCCGGTCCGAAAGGCCTTCGCTACATATCCGGAGGAACGGGGCTTGAGGCGTTCTATCAAGCAGACAGAGAGAAGTGGTCGGCTTTTATGAATGGTCTTTCCGCTGTATTAAGCGATTTTGATTACGTTCTGTTTGATATGGGAGCGGGACTTTCAAAAGAACAGCTGCCGTTTATTTTATCGGCGGAAGACATTCTCGCCGTGACAACGCCTGAGCCGACGGCCATTATGGATGCGTACAGCGCGATCAAACATCTTTTGCTCGCGGATGAACGGCTGACCGTAAACATTGCCGTCAATCGCGCCCGCGCCCAAAAACAGGCGCTGGACACGTACAACCGCCTTTCTCATGCGATCCACACGTTTTTAGGCGCGGAGGTGCGTTTCGCCGGCTCCATACCCGATGATCCGCTAGTAAGTCAAGCCGTCATTGACCAGGTGCCTTTTTTAATAAAAAGTCCTCAAGCAAAAGCCAGCAGGTCCGTCCGTCTTCTGACGGATGTCTTGTTTCAAACGGAAGAAAACAAACCAAGAGAAGAGAAACCGGCTTTTATTGAGAGATTATCTTCTTTTTTATTGAGGAGGACTTTACAGTGATTCGTGTGCTTGTCGTTGATGACTCAGCTTTTATGAGAAAGATGATTACCGATTTTCTGGCTGCGGAAGTGCAGATAGAAGTCATCGGGACAGCCAGAAACGGGGAAGAGGCGCTGAAGAAAATAGAGCTTCTCAAACCGGATGTTGTCACACTTGATATTGAAATGCCGGTCATGAACGGAACGGATACATTGCGGAAGATCATCAGCATATATAAACTTCCCGTCATCATGGTATCGAGCCAGACACAGCAAGGGAAGGACCGAACGATCAACTGCCTGGAGATGGGCGCTTTTGATTTTATCACCAAGCCTTCCGGAGCGATTTCACTTGATCTTTATAAAATTAAAGAGCAGCTGATTGAGAGGGTGATTGCAGCCGGGCTGTCCCGCGCCCAAAAACCTGAGGCGGCAGTGAAAGAGTCTTCTATCCCGGAACGTCCGGCTTTGGCGGGATTTGAAAGACCGAAAGCAAAATCCGCCAAGCAGGCCGTATTCATCGCGACCTCTACAGGCGGACCGCGGGCTCTGCAAAAGGTGGTTCCGAAACTGCCGAAGGATTTAAAGGCGCCTGTATTTGTCGTTCAGCACATGCCTGAAGGCTTCACCGCTTCACTTGCAGACAGACTCAACCATTTGTCAGATATTCAGGTCAAAGAAGCGGAAAACGGTGAAGAAGCGAAAGACGGATGGGTGTACATCGCGCCCGGCGGAAAAAATATGACGGTTGCAGAGGAAGGCGGAAGGCTCCGCATCATTCTTGATGTTCATGATACGGAAAGCCGGCATAAACCGTCAGCCGATTATTTGTTTCGGTCGGCAAGCCGTTTATCCGGTTACGAAAAGGTAGCCGTCATTATGACAGGCATGGGCAGCGACGGAACCGAGGGCGTAAAAGAAATGCTCAGAACAGGCGGCGTTAAAACGATTGCGGAATCGGACGAATCCTGTGTTGTGTTCGGAATGCCGAAGTCAGCGATAAAGGCGGGCCTCATTCATGAGATTAAACATGTGGAAGATATCGCGGCATCCATCACCGGATGTGTGAAAAAAGAGAGGGTGTGAATCAATTGGATATGAATCAATATTTAGATGTCTTTATTGATGAAAGTAAAGAGCACTTACAGACATGTAACGAAAAGCTGCTGCTGTTGGAAAAAGATCCGGCAGACCTTCAGCTTGTGCATGACATCTTCAGAGCTGCCCATACGCTGAAAGGCATGAGCGCAACGATGGGATATACAGATCTGGCGCATTTAACCCACCTGATGGAAAATGTGCTGGACGCCATCCGCAACGGAGAAATGCCCGTTACATCGGATTGGCTGGACGTGCTGTTTGAAGCGCTTGATCATCTTGAAGAGATGGTGCAGTCCATTATTGACGGAGGAGACGGCAAACGTGATATTTCTGAAGTAAGTGCGAAGCTCGACGTAAATGCGGCGCATGAGACTGCGGCTTCAGCCGAAACAGCAGAACCGCCGGCTTCAAAACAACAGACTTCAACTGAATGGAATTATGATGAGTTTGAACGGACTGTTATTGAAGAGGCGGAAGAGCAAGGATTCAGCCGCTATGAAATAACGGTTTCCCTGAATGAAAGCTGTATGCTCAAAGCCGTGCGCGTGTACATGATATTTGAAAAGCTGAATGAAGCCGGGGAAGTCGCAAAAACGATACCTGCCGCGGAAGTGCTTGAGACGGAAGATTTCGGAACGGATTTTCAGGTGTGTTTCTTGACAAAGCAGCCTGCTGAAGAAATTAAAGAACTCATCAGCGGCATTTCAGAAGTGGAGAATGTCGAAATTTCTGCCGGTGCGCCGTTAAAAACGGCCGAAAAACCGCAAGCAGCTGAACCGGTGAAGGAAACTCCGGTTAAAAAGGCTGAAAAACAGCCGAAACCGCAAGCGAAAACGGAAGAGCAGCCGAAGCATC
Source organism: Bacillus sp. SYZHCR11 (assembly GCF_057196865.1). Taxonomy (NCBI): domain Bacteria; kingdom Bacillati; phylum Bacillota; class Bacilli; order Caryophanales; family Bacillaceae; genus Bacillus; species Bacillus sp. SYZHCR11. The sequence goes on along the minus strand of NZ_JBXUND010000001.1, from coordinate 656,260 downwards.
ACAGCGGCTCGAAAACGATTCGCGTCAACATTGAAAGACTGGATTCTTCAATGAACCTTTTTGAAGAACTTGTCATTGACCGCGGACGTCTTGAGCAGATCGCCAAAGAGCTTGACCACAATGAGCTGACTGAAACCGTTGAACGCCTGACCAGAATTTCGGGCGACCTTCAGTCTATTATTCTTAATATGCGGATGGTGCCGGTAGAAACCGTCTTTAACCGTTTCCCGAGAATGATCCGCCAGCTTCAAAAGGAATTAAACAAGAAAATCGAATTGTCCATCATCGGAGCTGAAACGGAGCTGGACCGCACGGTGATTGATGAAATCGGTGATCCGCTTGTCCATTTAATCAGAAACAGCATCGATCACGGCATTGAATCGCCTGAAGTGCGGGTGAATAAAGGAAAACCGGAATCGGGTCATGTCGTGCTTAAGGCATATCACAGCGGCAATCATGTCTTTATTGAGGTTGAAGATGACGGGGCCGGCCTGAACAGAAAGAAAATTCTTGAAAAAGCGCTCGAGCGGAGTGTAATCACCGAACGTGATGCTGAAACGCTTGAAGATAATGAGATTTACGAGCTTATTTTTGCTCCTGGCTTCTCGACTGCCGATCAAATTTCTGACATTTCAGGTCGGGGCGTCGGTCTGGATGTCGTAAAAAATAAACTCGAATCACTCGGCGGCTCTGTCAGTGTCAAATCCGCGGAAGGCCAAGGTTCTCTTTTCAGTATCCAGCTTCCGCTGACACTTTCAATTATATCCGTTCTTCTCATTAAACTGGAAGAAGAGACGTTTGCGATACCGATTTCTTCTATTATAGAGACGGCTGTTATTGATAAGAAAGATATCCTGCAGACGCATGACAGAGAAGTGATTGATTTCAGAGGACAAATCGTTCCGATCGTCTATCTCAAAAAAGAATTCGGCATTACAGATTCAAAACAGGATGCCGATCAGTTCCATGTAATCGTCGTGAAAAAGGGCGATAAATCCACTGCTTTTGTCGTGGACTCTTTTATCGGACAGCAGGAAGTCGTACTGAAATCACTCGGCGACTATTTGACGAACGTCTTTGCGATTTCCGGCGCTACGATTCTCGGAAACGGAGAAGTGGCGCTGATTATTGATTGCAATGCGCTGATCTACTAAAACGACACGAGGAGGTGCCCGCATGACTGCTGAAATCAAAACAGGTGAAAAAATGATTGTGTTTATGATAAACGGGAAAGAATACGCTATCTCAGTTTCCCAGGTGAAATCAATTGAAAAGTGGCAAAAACCGACGAGGGTCCCGGGTGTGGAATCGTATATCCGCGGCGTTATCAATCTGCGCGGAGTAATTACCCCGGTTCTTGATTTAAGAAAACGTCTGAACCAGCCTGAACAGGACATCACAGAAGAGACACGGATTATCATCATTTCTTACCGTGACGCCGATGTCGGATGGGTCGTGGATGAGGCCAATGACGTCATCACCGTGCATGAAAATGAAATCGAATCCGCGCCTGAAAGCCAGACAAAGGAAACGGATGTGTGGATTAAACAGATCGTCAAGCAAGATAACAGGCTCCTCAATATTATTGATGCGCATGCGGTGCTGGATAAAGGTGCTTCGGCATCTGCGTCCGGAGAGCCGAATGCTTAAAGGGGAAAAGACAACATGAGTAAGTTTGAAGCGATCAAAGAAGAGCAGATGGATATTTTGCGGGAAGTCGGAAATATCGGGGCGGGTCACTCGGCTTCTGCCATGGCTCAGCTGCTGAACAGAAAGATAGACATGGAAGTGCCGTTTGCGACTTTATTGACATTTGATGAGCTCGCTGATTTTTTCGGCGGGGCTGAAACGCCGGTCGCCAGTATCTTTTTAAGAATGGAAGGCGACATGACAGGCTCTATCTTTCTCATCATGCCTTTCCATCAGGCGGAACAGTTTATCAGAGAGCTGATCGGAAATCCGGATTTTGATATTGACCAGTTGGGCGAAGATCATTTGAGTTCTTCTGCTTTACATGAGTTCGGCAATATTTTAGCAGGCTCCTATTTAACGGCATTGGCTGATTTGACAAAGCTTGAGATTTACCCGAGCGTGCCGGAAATCTCACTTGATATGTTCGGCGCGGTTATCAGTGAAGGACTGATGGAGCTCAGCCAAGTCGGAGAGCATGCCATTGTCGTGGATACTTCTATTTTTGACCAGGGCAGCCGGCAGGAGCTCAAAGCCCATATGTTTATGCTCCCGGACTATGATTCTTTTGAAAAGCTCTTCGTCTCATTGGGTGCGGCTTTATGAGCCGTGCGGAAGCCGCAGTCGTTAAAGTGGGGATTGCGGATGTTCAAGTCGCGCGTTATCCGGATAAAATCCGGACTTCGGGACTCGGTTCATGCGTGGGGCTGGTTTTATACGATAAAGACAAACAAACGGCAGGACTCGTTCACGTCATGCTGCCGGACTCCGGTTTATCAAAAACGGCGGAGCTCAACCGTGCAAAATACGCGGACACCGCCGTTAAGATGACAATTGATATGCTTTTGAAAGCCGGCTGCCGCAAGTTTGCCCTGAAGGCAAAACTCGCCGGGGGAGCGGAGATGTTTAAGTTTAAAATGACAAACGACCTGATGAAAATCGGTCCGAGGAATGTAGCGGCTATCAAAGAGCAGCTTTCATTGTATAACATTCCGGTCATCAGTGAAGATACGGGCGGCTCAAGCGGCCGGACGATTGAATTTGAGCCAAAGTCCTGCATGCTGCACATTCGAACTGTTAAACAAGGTGAAACAACGATTTAATAAAGGTATGAGGTAGGGGGATAACAATGCAATCCTTGAATTATGAAGATCAGGTGCTTTGGTCGCGCTGGAAAGAGTGGAAAGATCCTAAAGCCGGTGATGATTTAATGCGCCGTTACATGCCGCTGGTCACATATCATGTCGGCAGAATTTCCGTCGGACTGCCGAAATCGGTGCATAAAGACGATCTAATGAGCCTTGGTATGCTTGGTTTATATGATGCCCTAGAAAAATTTGACCCCGGCCGGGATTTAAAATTTGATACCTATGCCTCGTTTAGAATTCGCGGTGCAATCATCGACGGGCTGCGTAAAGAAGATTGGCTGCCCAGAACTTCACGGGAGAAGACAAAAAAAGTCGAAGCGGCAATCGAAAAACTTGAACAGCGCTACCTTCGGAATGTGACGCCTTCAGAGATCGCAGAAGAGCTTGGGATGACGGAGCAGGACGTAGTATCAACGATGAATGAAGGTTTTTTTGCCAATCTCTTATCAATTGATGAAAAGCTTCACGACCAGGATGACGGTGAGAATATTCAAGTGATGATCAGAGATGACAAAAATGTGCCGCCGGAAGAAAAAATCATGAAGGACGAGCTGATCGCTCAGCTTGCGGGCAAAATTCACGAGCTCTCTGAAAAAGAGCAGCTTGTCGTCAGTTTATTCTATAAAGAAGAACTGACTTTGACCGAAATCGGACAAGTCCTGAACCTTTCGACGTCGCGGATTTCACAGATTCATTCAAAGGCGCTGTTTAAATTAAAGCACCTGCTTGAAAAAGTAATTCAATAATGAACTCATGGTTAGCGAGTGAAAAACATGTCAACACTATTATGGCTTTTAAGCTTTGTGCTTCACGGCGTACTGCTTTATGCCGTCATTATTCTGTACACGAGGTTTTCAGCCCTCAAGGAGACGGAGCGCCAGCAGAAGAAGATTCTTGAAGAGACGGAAAACACCCTTGCAGCGTTTCTGCTTGAGCTGAAAGAAGAAAATGAAAGACTCGAAGACACAAAAAGCCGGAATGATCAAGCGCCTGACGCAGAAGACGCCGAACCCCGGCCGGAACCGAAAAAAGAGCCTGATATTCCGGATCACATGGAAAAGCTCATCAGTGCAACGGAACGGGCTGAAAGTGACGAAAACAACGGTGCGCATTCGTTTGAAGAACGTGTTTCAGAATTATATGAACAAGGGCTCACCCCTGCGGAAATCGCCAAACGGGTGCAGAGCGGAAAGACAGAAATCGAGCTGTTTTTAAAATTTCGCGGCAAAGCTGTAAAGGATTCTTGATTGTCGCATAAAGCTGTGTTATATTATGTCTTGGTGTTAAATACACACGCTTAACGATTTATGCAGAGGGTGCTGCAAACGGCAGTTCTGCACAAAAATGACCTAAGCGGAGGAAAAAAACCATTTTATTAGGAGGAAATCACATGTCAGTTATTTCTATGAAACAATTGCTTGAAGCTGGTGTTCACTTCGGCCACCAAACACGCCGCTGGAACCCAAAAATGAAGCGTTACATTTTCACGGAGCGTAACGGAATCTACATCATTGACCTTCAAAAAACAGTGAAAAAAGTAGAGGAAGCTTACAACTTCACGAAAAACCTTGCTGCTGAAGGCGGAAAAATCCTTTTCGTCGGCACAAAAAAACAAGCTCAGGATTCTGTTAAAGAAGAAGCTGTACGCTCTGGCATGTACTATGTCAACCAACGCTGGTTGGGCGGTACACTGACAAACTTCGAAACAATCCAAAAACGCATTAAGCGTCTGAAAGACATCGAGAAAATGCAAGAAAACGGTACATTTGAAGTACTTCCGAAAAAAGAAGTTGTTCAATTGAAAAAAGAATTAGAGCGTCTTGAAAAATTCCTCGGCGGAATTAAAGACATGAAGGATCTTCCTGATGCATTATTCATCATCGATCCTCGCAAAGAGCGCATCGCTGTTGCGGAAGCTCGCAAATTGAACATTCCTATCATCGGAATCGTAGATACAAACTGTGATCCTGATGAAATTGATGTCGTAATCCCTGCAAACGATGACGCAATCCGCGCTGTCAAACTTCTTACTTCTAAAATGGCAGATGCCATTCTTGAAGCGAAGCAAGGCGAAGAAGAAGCGGAAGCTGCTGAAGAGACTGCACCTGAAACAGAAACGACAACTGCGTAACCTAATCAAAAGGTGATAAGAGGGACTGCCTTTTATCACCTTTTTTCAAGAAAAATGTATCTATACATATCTTGTTTACACATATAAGGAGGAATTCAAATGGCTATTACTGCACAGCAGGTAAAAGAACTGCGTCAAAAAACAGGCGCTGGTATGATGGACTGTAAAAAAGCATTGACTGAAACTGACGGAGATATGGACAAAGCAATCGACCTTCTGAGAGAAAAAGGAATTGCGAAAGCGGCTAAAAAAGCTGACCGTATCGCTGCTGAAGGTTCTACTCTTATTAAAACTGACGGCAACAAAGGCGTTATCTTAGAAGTAAACTCTGAAACTGATTTCGTTGCGAAAAACGAAGGCTTCAAAGAGCTTCTGAACACGCTTGCTGACCACCTTCTTGCAAACGCTCCTGCTGATCTTGAAGAAGCGATGGGTCAAAAGATGGAAAACGGTTCTACTGTTGAAGAATACATCACAAGCAACGTTGCTAAAATCGGAGAGAAAATCACTCTTCGCCGTTTTGCTGTTCTTACAAAAGAAGACAGCGAAGCGTTCGGTGCTTACCTTCACATGGGAGGCCGCATCGGCGTATTATCCGTTCTTAGCGGAACAACTGACGAAGATCTTGCAAAAGACATCGCGATGCATGTTGCAGCGGTAAATCCTCGTTATATTTCCCGCGACCAAGTGTCTGAAGAAGAAGCAAACCATGAGCGTCAGATCCTGACTCAGCAAGCTCTTCAAGAAGGCAAACCTGAAAACATCGTAGCTAAAATGGTTGAAGGCCGTCTGAACAAATTCTTCGAAGAAATTTGCTTATTAGACCAAGCTTTCGTTAAAAACCCAGACGAAAAAGTGAAACAAGTTGTGGCTGCGAAAAACGCATCTGTTAAAACTTACGTCCGCTACGAAGTTGGAGAAGGCATTGAAAAACGCCAAGAAAACTTTGCTGAAGAAGTTATGAACCAAGTGAAAAAATAATGGCGGAAAGCCTTGGCGAATCTTTCGCGGCTTTTCAGGCAGTATAGGGGACACTACTTGTGTTCCCTATTTTTAAAACTATATTTACAAACCTTTTTTTCTCTTGCATAATAGGAAACGGCAATGTTTACACTTGGAGGTTATTATGGAAAAACCAAAATACAATCGTATCGTTTTAAAGCTTAGCGGAGAAGCATTGGCAGGAGAGCAGGGAAACGGCATTAATCCGACTGTTATCCAATCCATCGCTAAACAGGTAAAAGAAATCGCTGAGCTTGACGTCGAAGTGGCCGTAGTTGTAGGCGGCGGCAACTTATGGCGCGGAAAAACAGGCAGTGACTTAGGAATGGACCGTGCGACGGCCGATTATATGGGCATGCTTGCTACTGTCATGAACTCACTTGCCCTGCAGGACAGCCTGGAAACGCTCGGAATTCAGTCCAGAGTGCAGACATCAATTGAAATGCGTCAGGTCGCTGAGCCTTATATCAGAAGAAAAGCCATCCGCCACCTGGAGAAAAAACGCGTTGTGATTTTTGCCGCGGGAACGGGAAACCCTTATTTCTCTACGGACACAACCGCAGCGCTGCGTGCCGCTGAAATCGAAGCGGATGTGATTTTAATGGCGAAAAATAATGTCGACGGTGTGTATAATGCCGATCCGAGAAAAGATGAGTCAGCTGTTAAATACGAAAAATTATCTTATCTCGATGTGTTAAAAGACGGGCTGGAAGTCATGGATTCTACGGCTTCTTCACTATGTATGGATAATGATATTCCGCTGATCGTCTTTTCTATTATGGAAGAAGGAAATATTAAGCGTGCCGTAATCGGCGAATCAATCGGAACGATCGTAAGGGGGAAATAACGTTGTCAAACGAAGTATTAACACAAACAAAAGAACGCATGGAAAAAGCGGTTGCCGCTTATTCACGTGAATTGGCGTCAGTCCGCGCGGGACGTGCCAACCCATCTCTATTGGATAAAGTGACAGTAGAATACTACGGTGCCCAAACACCTTTAAACCAGCTGTCTTCCATCAATGTGCCTGAAGCGCGTATGCTTGTTGTCACACCGTATGACAAAACGGCAATCGGCGATATTGAAAAAGCGATCCTGAAAGCTGACCTTGGCGTAACTCCGACAAGTGACGGCACAATTATTCGCATCGCGATCCCGGCTCTGACGGAAGAAAGACGTAAAGAACTTGTCAAAGTCGTGAAAAAATACGCGGAAGAAGCGAAAGTAGCAGTCCGTAATGTCCGCCGTGACAGCAACGACGACCTCAAAAAACTTGAGAAAAACGGGGACATTACAGAAGACGAGCTTCGTGCTTCCAGTGAAGACGTTCAAAAGCTGACAGATGAATATGTGTCAAAAATTGACAGCGTCACGAAAGACAAAGAAAAAGAAATCATGGAAGTTTAATGAAAAACTATGTACAATAGATAATGTGAAAAGACCCTCTCATGTTTACAGGGGGTTTTTTTGTTAATACTGTTGATTACATTGATCATCAGCAACGCAACCTTTTTGGGTGACGGAGGAATCTCATGCTCAACATACTCAAAAATTGGAAGAATCAGCAGAATGCGGCTTCCAACTTAGAACGGTATACAAAAGAAGACATACTGAAGGGTGAAATTCCCGCACACATTGCCATTATTATGGACGGAAACGGACGCTGGGCGAAGAAGCGCTCACTCCCGCGGATTGCCGGACATCATGAAGGAATGAAAGTGGTAAAAAGGGTGACAAAGCTCGCAAATCAGCTCGGCGTTAAAGTTCTGACTCTTTATGCGTTTTCAACGGAGAATTGGAAGCGACCGAAGATGGAAGTCGACTTTTTGATGAAGCTTCCGGAAGAGTTCCTGAATACGTATCTTCCTGAATTGATAGAGGAAAATGTACAGGTGAAAATTATCGGAGATGAATCCGCGCTCCCTTCTCATACGTACAGGGCGATTGAGAAGGCCGTAAAAGATACAGAACAAAATGACGGGCTGATTCTCAATTTCGCTTTGAACTACGGCGGACGCACGGAAATCGTCAATGCGGCAAAAGCATTGGCCGAACAGGTGAAAAGCGGCACGCTGAATATCGAAGACATTGATGAAGCGCTCTTTTCCGGGCATTTAATGACAGAATCAATCCAGGACCCGGAACTGCTCATCAGAACGAGCGGAGAAATCAGACTGAGCAACTTTATGCTTTGGCAGGTGGCTTACAGTGAATTTGTTTTTACAGATGTCCTGTGGCCCGATTTTAAAGAAGATCACTTTCTGCAGGCAGTGGGAGAATTTCAGCAGCGGGGCCGGAGGTTTGGCGGAATTTAGAGGATGGTGGAAATGAAACAAAGATTGTTAACAGGTGTTCTGGCAGCGGCACTATTTTTATTTTTGGTTATTTTCGGAGGATTGCCGTTCACCGTATTTGTTTACGTGATGGGAAGTATAGCGCTTTTTGAGCTTTTGCGGATGAAAAAGCTCAGATTTTTTTCTTTTCCGGGTCTGATCAGCCTCTTGTTGTTATGGCTGTATATGATGCCGGACAAATATCATTTTTTCGATGCGAAAATGGAAGTAACGATTTTCGCCGTATTGATTCTGCTCAGCTATACGGTGCTTGTGAAAAACACCTTTACGTTTGACGAAGTCGGGTTTATCGTTCTCGCGACGGTATATATCGGACTGTGTTTTCATTATTTTATTGAAATCAGAAACATTGAAACAAACGGGCTTTTGTATATCTTTTATGCCTGCGTTGTCATATGGTCAACGGACTCAGGCGCATATTTCGTCGGAAAGTCGCTCGGGAAGCGGAAGCTGTGGCCCGAAATCAGTCCCAACAAAACAGTGGAAGGGTTTCTCGGCGGTATTGTCATCGCCCTTATTTTTACGGCTGTTTTTCAGCTGTTTGCTCACCTTCCGATTTCATATCCGGTTCTTTTGGTCATCACGCTTGTTCTGTCTGTGTTCGGACAGATCGGGGATTTGGTTGAATCAGCGCTTAAGCGGCACTATGATGTGAAGGATTCGGGGAAAATCCTTCCCGGGCACGGCGGCATTTTAGACCGATTTGACAGCTTTTTGTTTGTCATGCCGTTCTTATACTTTCTGCTTGCGCTTTTTTCATGAGAAAGGCTAATATGAAAATAAGACCGATCTGGACGCATAGAATGGGAGTGGCATTTTGAAGAATATTTGTCTTTTAGGAGCAACAGGATCAATCGGGGAGCAGACGTTAGACGTATTGCGCATGCATCAAGATCAGTTCCGTCTCGTCTCGATGACTTTCGGTAAAAACGCCGAGAAAGCGATCCCGTTGATCAGAACGTTTCAGCCGAAATATGTAGCAGTCGGCGACATGGATACATATCAAAAAGTGAAAGAAGCGTCTTTTTCGCATGAATGTCAAATCGGCATCGGAGAAGAAGGCCTGATTGAAGCGGCAGTCATGGACGAAGTGGATATCGTGGTCAATGCGCTGCTTGGAAGCGTCGGTTTAATCCCGACTTTGAAAGCGATTGAACAGAAAAAAACAATTGCGCTTGCAAATAAGGAAACTCTCGTCACTGCCGGGCATATAGTGAAAGGACACGCAAAACGATACGGTGTTCCTCTTCTTCCGGTTGACAGCGAACATTCCGCTATTTTTCAGGCGCTGCAAGGCGAACAGAGCAAAAATATCGAGCGCCTGATCATTACGGCATCCGGCGGCAGTTTCAGGGATAAAACGCGGCAGGAGCTTGAGTCTGTAACGATTGCCGACGCCCTTAATCACCCGAACTGGTCGATGGGTGCAAAGATTACGATTGACTCGGCTACAATGATGAATAAAGGGCTTGAAGTCATTGAAGCGCATTGGCTGTTTGACATTCCGTATGAACAGATTGACGTTGTATTACATAAAGAGAGCATCATTCATTCGATGGTTGAATTTCACGACAGAAGCGTCATCGCCCAGCTCGGAAATCCGGACATGAGGGTGCCGATTCAATACGCGCTGACATATCCGGACCGGCTGCCTCTGCCTGAAACAAAAAGGCTTGAATTATGGGAGATCGGAAGCCTTCATTTTGCTAAAGCTGACTTTGAAAGGTTCCGCTGCTTACAATTTGCCTTTGAATCAGGTAAAATAGGGGGAACGATGCCGACGGTTTTAAATGCGGCCAACGAAGAAGCCGTTGCCGCTTTTCTTGCCGGACGGATTTCATTCTTATCGATTGAGGACCTGATTGAAAAAGCATTGGACCGCCACAGCGTAATTCAGGATCCGAGTCTTGCGGATATCCAAGAAGTGGACAAAGACACCCGGGGATACGTTAATTCAATACTCACATAAGGTGGTATGTTCGTGAATACAGTTATCGCGTTTATTATTATTTTCGGAACGCTCGTTTTTTTCCATGAGCTCGGGCATTTATTGCTCGCCCAAAGAGCGGGAATCCTTTGCCGTGAATTTGCGATCGGCTTCGGCCCTAAAATCTTTTCATTTAAAAAGAATGAAACCGTGTATACGATCAGACTCCTTCCGGTCGGAGGGTTCGTCCGCATGGCCGGTGAAGACCCGGAGATGATCGAAGTCAAACCCGGTTATACCGTCGGGCTTCTTTTTAATAAAGAGGACGAAGTGGAAAAAGTCATCATTAATCAAAAGGAAAAGTATCCCGACGCTTTAATTATCGAGGTGGAGACGGCTGATCTTGAGCACGAAATGAAGATTACCGGGTACGAGCAGGGGAAAGAAGATGAACTGGCGGGCTTTACTGTCAGTCAGACCTCTTTTTTTATCGTAGACGGAGAAGAAGTGCAGATTGCGCCTTACAATCGACAATTCGGGTCTAAACCCGTATGGAAGCGGATTAAGGCGATTGCTGCCGGTCCGATTATGAACTTCATCTTAGCGTATGTCATTCTCGTCATGCTCGGATTCATTCAAGGCGTGCCTTCAAATCAGCCTGAGCTCGGGAAGCTGACAGACAATGGACGCGCAGCTGCTGCAGGTTTAAAAGAAGGCGACTATATCCAGAGCATTAACGGTGAAAAAATGAGGTCATGGACCGACATCGTGACAGCGGTAAAAGAAAATCCCGGGAAAAAAATCGATGTCGCCGTCAAACGGGATGGCAAATCGTTTCATATCTCGGTTACACCTGAAGCTGTAAAAGATGAAAATAAAAAAACAATCGGCCGCTTCGGCTCTTATGCGCCGACTGAAAAAGGCGCGCTTGCAGCGATTGCTTACGGCGCGACATCTACCGTTGATGTCACAAAAGCGATCCTGACCAATCTGAGCAAACTTGTGACAGGCCAGTTTAAGCTTGATATGCTTTCGGGTCCTGTCGGCATTTATGATATGACGGATCAAGTTGCAAAAACCGGTATTATCAACCTATTCCAGTTTGCGGCGTTTTTAAGCATCAACCTGGGAATCGTCAACCTGCTGCCGATACCGGCGCTTGACGGCGGACGGCTGCTGTTTTTATTCATTGAAGCAATCCGCGGCAAGCCGATAAACCGTGACAAGGAAGCATTTGTCGTATTTATCGGCGTAGCTTTCTTAATGCTTCTTATGCTGGTTGTCACATGGAACGATATCCAGCGTTTATTCTTATAATTGACTAGTAAAAAATCAGAGGTGCGAAGACATGAGACAAAGTTTGACGCTTATTCCGACCCTGAGAGAAGTGCCGGCTGATGCTGAAGCAAAAAGCCATAAGCTTCTGCTGAGAGCGGGATTTATCAGACAAAATACGAGCGGGGTTTACAGCTACATGCCCCTGGCTTACAGGGTCATTCAAAACATTCAGAAGATCGTGCGTGAAGAAATGGAAAAAATCAACGCGGTGGAAATGCTGATGCCGGCCCTTCAGCAGGCTGAAACATGGCAGGAATCAGGCAGATGGTATACGTACGGGCCTGAATTAATGCGTCTGAAAGACCGCCACGGCCGTGAATTTGCTTTAGGCGCGACACATGAAGAAGTCATTACTTCTCTCGTGCGTGATGAGGTGAAATCTTATAAGCGTCTGCCGCTCACTCTTTACCAGATCCAGTCTAAATTCAGAGATGAAAAACGCCCGCGTTTCGGGTTATTGCGCGGACGCGAATTCATCATGAAAGATGCGTATTCTTTCCATGCTTCTGAAGAAAGTCTGGAGGAAACGTACCAAAACATGTACGGCGCATACAGCAGCATTTTCGCACGCTGTGAATTAAACGTCCGTCCCGTTATTGCCGACTCAGGCGCGATGGGCGGAAAAGACACGCATGAATTTATGGCTCTTTCTGAAATAGGGGAAGATACCATCGCTTATTCCGATGGATCCTCTTACGCAGCCAATACGGAAATGGCGGAAGTTGTCATGAACAGCGAGCCGTCAGATGAAACACCCGAGGCATTGGAGAAAATTGATACGCCGAATGTCAAAAGCATTGAAGAGCTCGCTTCGTTCTTGCAGATCGAGCCGAGCGCCTGCATCAAATCAATGCTGTTTAAAGCGGATGACCGATTTGTTCTCGTGTTAGTAAGAGGCGATCATGAGGTCAACGACGTGAAAGTGAAAAACCTTCTGAACGCGGAAGTGGTTGAGCTTGCGTCTCATGAAGAAGTAGCGGAGAAACTTGGCACGGAGCCGGGATTTGCGGGGCCGATCGGCGCTGCCGGCGACATTGAGATTTATGCCGACCAAGCCGTGAAAGTAATGGTAAACGCCGTTTGCGGCGCGAATGAAAAAGACCGTCATTACCGAAACGTAAACATCGAACGTGACGCGTCTGTAAAAGCGTATGCCGATCTTCGAATCATTCAGGAAGGCGATCCGTCACCTGACGGAAAAGGCACGATCCGTTTCGCTGAAGGGATTGAGGTCGGACAAGTCTTTAAACTCGGCACGCGTTACTCTGAAGCGATGAATGCGACATACCTTGATGAAAACGGGCGTGCGCAGCCGATGCTGATGGGATGTTACGGAATCGGCGTGTCCAGAACGCTTTCTGCCATCGCTGAACAGCATCACGACGAAAAAGGCTTAATCTGGCCGAAGAGCGTTGCTCCGTATGATCTTCATATTTTGGCGCTGAATATGAAAAATGAAGCGCAAAAAGAGCTTGCTGAACAGCTTTACAGAAAATTCCAGTCGGAAGGTTATGAGGTTTTATACGATGACCGCGCTGAACGCGCAGGCGTGAAGTTTGCTGATTCTGATCTGATCGGCCTTCCGATCCGCATCACTGTCGGAAAACGTGCCGACGAAGGCATCGTAGAAGTGAAAATCCGCAAAACCGGTGAATCTGCCGAAGTTTCAGTGGATGAGCTTTCTGAATTTATTAAGACGAAGTAATCACCATAACGAATCGTACAAAATCATGTTAAAATAGAGAAAAAAGAAGGTACCTCATCACCTGCGGAGGTACCTTCACTTATGATGTTTTAAGGGAGGGATACTGTCTGAATGGAACAGTTATCAGTAAACAGAAGACAGTTTCAGATTCTTCTGCAGCAGCTTAATATGACAGATGATACCTTCATGACATACTTTGAAGACGGAGAGATTGATAAACTGACAATCCATAAAGCAGAAAAAGCCTGGCATTTCCAATTTCGCTTTAAGGCTCTTTTGCCGTATCAAATATACGATTCATTCATGATGAGGTTAACACAATCGTTTGCTCACATCGCCCGTGTCACATCGTCTGTTCAGGTCATCGATCCTACAGTGACAGAGGAGCTTGTACAGGATTATTGGACACGCTGTATTGAAGAGCTTGAAGGAACCTCGCCGCCGATGGTGGCTCTTTTGAATCAGCAGAAGCCGAAGCTCAAGGGAAACAAACTGATCGTGAAAACAAAAACAGATACAGAAGCATCGGCGCTCAAAAATAAATACAGCGCACTGATTCAGCACAGCTATCGCCAATTCGGATTTCCGGAACTGCAGCTGGATACCGAAATTTTCGTATCTGACCAAGAAGTCCAGAAATTCCGCGAGCAAAAGCTTGCTGAAGATCAGGAGCGGGCGATGCAGGCGCTTATCGAAATGGAGAAGAAGGAAAAAGAGGGCGATGAGGATCAAGCGCCGTCCGGCCCGCTTGTCATCGGCTATCAAATTAAAGAGAACGAAGAAATCCGGACGCTTGACAGCATCATGGATGAAGAAAGAAGAATCACGGTGCAGGGGTTTGTGTTTGATGCTGAAACACGCGAGCTGAAAAGCGGACGCACGCTCTGCATTTTCAAAATCACGGACTATACAAACAGTATTTTAGTAAAAATGTTCGCCAGAGAAAAAGAAGACGCCGCTTTGATGAAAACGCTGAAAAAAGGCATGTGGGTGAAGGCGCGGGGAAGCATTCAAAACGATACATTCGTCAGAGACCTCGTCATGATTGCAAATGACGTGAATGAAATAAAAGCCAAAACCCGTGAAGACACCGCTCCTGAAGGCGAAAAACGGGTTGAGCTTCATCTGCATTCTCCGATGAGCCAAATGGATGCTGTAACGGGCATCGGAAAGCTTGTCGAACAGGCGAAAAAATGGGGACATGAAGCGATTGCGTTAACTGATCATGCCGTTGTGCAGTCTTTCCCGGATGCTTATTCCGCCGCGAAAAAACACGGCATTAAAATGATTTACGGAATGGAAGCCAATATCGTGGATGACGGCGTTCCGATCGCATACAATCCAGCTCACCGTCTCTTGGAAGAAGACACATACGTCGTCTTTGACGTTGAAACGACAGGTCTGTCCGCAGTGTATGACACCATCATTGAGCTTGCCGCAGTCAAAATAAGAGGCGGAGAAATCATCGATAAATTCGAAGCGTTCGCCAATCCGCACCATCCGCTGTCAGCAACGACGATAGAGCTTACCGGGATTACGGATGACATGGTCCGCGACGCTCCCGATGTCGTTGACGTCGTCCGGGATTTTAAAGAATGGATCGGCGATGACGTGCTTGTGGCTCATAACGCCAGCTTTGATATGGGATTTTTAAATGTGGCGTACAAGCGTCTTTTGAAAACGGAAAAAGCGAAAAATCCGGTCATTGATACGCTGGAACTCGCGCGTTTCCTGTATCCTGAATTTAAAAATCACCGCTTAAATACGTTATGTAAGAAGTTTGATATCGAATTAACCCAGCATCACCGAGCGGTCTTTGACGCTGAAGCAACGGGCTACCTGCTGTTGAAAATGCTCAAAGATGCCGCTGAAAAAGACATTTTTTATCATGATCAGCTGAATGAGAATATGGGACAATCCAATGCTTATCAAAGATCAAGGCCTTATCACGCTACATTGCTTGCCGTAAATGAGACCGGCCTTAAAAATCTGTTTAAGCTCGTGTCCATTTCTCATATTCAATATTTCTACAGAGTGCCGCGCATTCCGAGGTCGCAGCTTAATAAATACAGAGAAGGTCTGTTAATCGGCTCTGCCTGTGACAGGGGAGAGGTCTTTGAAGGCATGATGCAAAAATCACCTGAAGAGGTTGAAGATATCGCATCATTCTATGATTATCTTGAAGTGCAGCCGCCGGAAGTATACAGACACCTTCTGCAGCTTGAGCTCGTCCGGGATGAAAAAGCGCTGAAAGAAATCATCGCCAACATCACGAAGCTCGGGGAAAAATTGAATAAGCCGGTCGTTGCCACCGGAAATGTTCACTATTTAAACGATGAGGACAAAATTTACCGGAAGATCTTAATATCTTCCCAAGGCGGCGCCAACCCGTTAAACAGGCACGAACTGCCTAAAGTGCACTTCAGAACGACAGATGAAATGCTGGATGCTTTCTCCTTTCTCGGTGCGGAAAAAGCGAAAGAAATTGTGGTTGACAATACGCAGAAAGTCGCTTCGATGATCAATGAGATCAAACCGATCAAAGACGATCTGTACACGCCGAAAATTGACGGAGCCGATGAAGAAATCCGTGAAATGAGCTATCAGCGCGCCAGAAGCATTTACGGTGAAGAGCTTCCTGAAATTGTGGAAGCGAGAATAGAAAAAGAATTAAAAAGCATCATCGGTCATGGATTCGCCGTTATTTATCTCATCTCCCATAAGCTTGTAAAACGGTCTCTGGATGACGGTTATCTCGTCGGCTCCCGGGGGTCCGTCGGTTCATCGCTTGTGGCGACCTTAACGGAAATTACTGAAGTGAATCCGCTCGCTCCGCACTATGTGTGCCCGAGCTGCCGATATTCCGAATTCTTTAATGACGGATCAGTCGGTTCCGGTTTTGACCTTCCGGATAAAAGCTGCCCGTCTTGCGGCACACCTTTGAAAAAGGACGGGCATGATATCCCGTTTGAAACGTTCTTAGGCTTTAAAGGTGACAAAGTACCCGATATCGACTTGAACTTCTCAGGTGAGTATCAGCCCCATGCCCATAACTACACGAAAGTGCTGTTCGGTGAAGATAACGTGTATCGCGCGGGAACGATCGGCACCGTTGCGGAAAAGACGGCTTACGGATATGTGAAAGGCTATGCGGGTGATCACAACCTACACATGCGCGGCGCGGAGATCGACCGTCTGGTGCAGGGCTGCACCGGCGTTAAGAGAACGACCGGCCAGCACCCGGGGGGGATTATCGTTGTCCCGGATTACATGGATATTTACGATTTTTCCCCGATACAATTCCCGGCAGATGCGACGGGGTCTGAATGGAAAACGACTCATTTTGACTTCCACTCCATTCATGACAACCTGCTGAAGCTTGATATATTGGGGCACGATGACCCGACAGTCATCCGGATGCTCCAGGATTTAAGCGGAATTGATCCGAAGACGATTCCGACAGATGATCCGGAAGTTATGAAGATTTTCCAAGGCACAGAATCGCTCGGCGTCACTGAAGAGCAGATCGGCTGTAAAACGGGGACGCTCGGTATTCCTGAATTCGGGACGCGATTTGTGCGGCAGATGCTTGAGGATACGAAGCCGACGACGTTCTCCGAGCTTGTCCAGATTTCCGGGCTTTCCCACGGCACGGACGTATGGCTCGGCAACGCGCAGGAACTGATATACAACAATACGTGTGAACTGAGCGAAGTGATCGGCTGCCGTGATGACATTATGGTTTACTTGATTTATCAGGGCCTTGAGCCTTCACTGGCCTTTAAAATCATGGAATTCGTGCGTAAAGGCAAAGGCCTGACGCCGGAATGGGAAGAAGAAATGAAAAAGAACAATGTGCCGAACTGGTATATTGATTCATGCAAAAAAATCAAATACATGTTCCCGAAAGCCCACGCCGCCGCATACGTGCTGATGGCGGTGCGGATTGCCTATTTTAAAGTGCATCACGCGCTTTTATATTATGCTGCGTATTTTACCGTCCGCGCAGATGACTTTGACATTGATACAATGATTAAAGGCTCGACCGCCATCAGAGCGGTGATGGATGATATCAGCTCTAAAGGGCTTGATGCTTCGCCTAAGGAGAAAAACCTCCTTACCGTGTTAGAGCTTGCGCTTGAAATGTGTGAGCGCGGCTATTCCTTCCAGAAGGTCGATCTATACCGTTCGAGCGCTTCGGAATTTATCATTGACGGCAACAGTCTCATCCCGCCGTTCAACTCAATTCCGGGACTCGGAACCAACGCCGCTCTCAATATTGTGAAAGCGCGGGAAGAAGGGGAGTTCCTTTCAAAAGAGGACCTTCAAAAACGAGGAAAAGTGTCAAAAACCATTTTAGAGTATTTAGATCGTCACGGCTGTCTTGAGTCGCTTCCGGACCAAAATCAGCTGTCGCTGTTTTAAGCTTTGTGCACAGCCTCCGAGCGGAGTTTGATTTGCATTAAATATATGGTTATGGTATAGTTTTATTGGAAATGCTAACGATTACCGAGGCAAAGAGTGGGGAAACCCGCTCTTTTGTATTGAACAGGCAATTTTGCCTCGACATGTCCATCGTTTTCTCAATGCCCCTGCTCTTTAGAAGCAGGGTTTTTATGCAGAGGAACGGCTGATATGATATCGACAGCACAAGGAGGAAAAACATGAGCAAAAAAGTGACTGATACCGTTCAAGGAATGGCTCAGCCCATACTGGATGACCTTCAGCTTGAACTCGTAGACATTGAATTTGTCAAAGAGGGTCAAAACTGGTTCCTTCGCGTGTTTATTGATTCCGATAACGGTGTTGATATTGAGGAGTGCGCCAAAGTCAGCGAAGCGTTAAGCGAAAAGCTGGATGAGGCCGATCCGATCACTCAGAACTACTTTCTTGAAGTATCTTCTCCTGGAGCCGAGCGTCCATTAAAGAAAAAAGCCGACTTCGAAAAATCACTGGGCAAAAATGTGTACATGAAAACGTACGAACCGATTGACGGTTTAAAAGTGTTTGAAGGCAAATTGGCTGAATTTGATGGACAAACTGTTACAATAGAGATGACGGTCAAAACAAGAAAGAAACGGGTCAATATTCCGTATGAAAAAATAGCTAACGCAAGATTAGCTGTAACATTTTAATGAATGAAGTATTAGTGTTTAAGGGGGGAGACCGCTAACATGAGCAGTGAACTATTAGATGCTCTCACTATTCTTGAAAAAGAAAAAGGCATCAGTAAAGACATTATCATCGAAGCAATTGAAGCTGCCTTAATTTCCGCGTATAAGCGAAATTTTAACCAGGCGCAAAACGTACGGGTCGATCTGAACCGTGAGACGGGCACGATCCGCGTGTTCGCAAGAAAGGATGTCGTAGACGAGGTATACGATTCAAGACTTGAAATCTCGCTTGACGACGCCCAGCACATCCATCCGAACTACCTTGTCGGAGATGTCGTTGAAATAGAAGTCACGCCGAAAGACTTCGGCCGCATTGCTGCGCAGACGGCGAAACAAGTGGTGACGCAGCGTGTCCGTGAAGCTGAGCGCGGCGTGATTTACTCAGAATTTATCGATCGTGAAGAAGACATCATGACGGGAATTGTACAGCGCTTAGACAGCAAGTTTATTTACGTGTCTCTCGGCAAGATTGAAGCGCTGCTGCCCGTCAATGAACAAATGCCGAATGAGAGCTATAAACCGCACGATCGGATTAAAGTATTTATCACAAAAGTCGAAAAAACGACAAAAGGGCCGCAGATCTATGTATCAAGAACGCATCCTGGCCTGTTGAAGCGTCTTTTTGAAATCGAAGTGCCGGAAATTTATGACGGAACGGTCGAACTGAAATCCGTTGCCAGAGAAGCGGGCGACCGCTCTAAAATCTCCGTCCGCACTGATGACCCTGACGTTGATCCGGTCGGTTCATGCGTCGGTCCTAAAGGCCAGCGGGTGCAGGCGATCGTCAATGAACTGAAAGGCGAAAAAATTGATATCGTCAACTGGTCTGATGATCCGGTTGAATTTGTTGCCAATGCGCTCAGTCCGTCTAAAGTGCTGGATGTCATCGTCAGCGAAGAAGAAAAAGCCACGACTGTCATCGTTCCTGATTACCAGCTTTCTCTGGCAATCGGAAAAAGAGGGCAAAACGCCCGCTTAGCCGCGAAACTGACAGGCTGGAAAATCGATATCAAAAGTGAAACGGATGCAAGAGACCTTGGCATCTATCCGAGAGAGCATGAAGAAGATGACGATTTAGAGCCGCTCTTTATGGAGCCTGAAACAGCCGAATCGGATGAATAAGAGGTGACTTTAGGTGAATAAGCGAAAAAAAATTCCTCTGCGCAAATGCGTGGTAACGGGGGAAATGAAGCCTAAAAAGGAACTGATCCGAATTGTCCGTTCTAAAGAAGGAGAGATTTCAGTCGATCCGACCGGAAAGAAGAACGGGCGGGGTGCCTATATCACCCTTGAGAAAGAATGCATCTTAGCTGCGAAAAAGAAAAACACATTGCAAAATCAATTTCAATCACAAATCGATGACCAGATTTTCGAAGAATTGCTGGAACTGGCGGAAAAGGTGAAAAAATAACATGTCTGGAATGGAATGGTTTCCCTTGCTGGGTCTGGCCAATCGAGCTCGTAAGGTCGTGTCGGGCGAGGACTTGGTTATAAAAGAAATTAGAAATGCGCGTGCAAAACTTGTTCTGCTGACAGAAGATGCATCTGCGAATACTGCAAAAAAAGTATCCGATAAATGCAATTATTATAAAGTGCCTTATAAAAAAGTCGAAAGCCGCGCGGATCTCGGCCGCTCTATCGGCAAGGAATCACGTGTCGTTGTCGCCGTCACTGACCAAGGTTTTGCGAATAAGCTGATCAGCTTGCTCGATTAATATTTTTGGGGGTGAACGAATGGCTAAAATGAGAGTTTACGAATATGCAAAAGCCATCAATGTTTCAAGCAAGGAAATTTTGACTGCGCTGAAAAACATGGATATAGTAGTAAATAACCATATGGCAATGCTTGAAGAAAAGACCATTAAGCAGCTTGATGCGAAATTTAAAAAAGGCGGCGCCGGCGTTACATCTCAGAAGCCTGCGGAAACGAACAAAAACAAGCCGCAAGGGATTAATCAGCAGCCTGCTGGGAATCAACCAAACAAAATTCGAGACGGAAAGAAGAATGACGTGCAGAATAATCAATTTAACAAAAACAAGAAGAATAACAACAACAACAAAAACAAAAACAAACGCAATCATAACAACAAAAATCAGTATCAGCAAAAACCGCTGAAACCGAAAAAAGAGCTTCCTGAGAAAATTACGTTTTCCGGCTCTTTAACAGTCGGGGCCTTAGCCGAAGAACTTGGCAAAGAACCGTCTGAACTCATTAAAAAACTGATGCTTCTGGGCGTAATGGCTACGATTAACCAGGAGCTTGACAAAGACACAATCGAACTGATCGCATCTGAATACGGTGTGGAAACAGAAGAAGTGATTGTGCTCGAAGAAACAGAGCTTGAAAAATATGAAGAGGCTGACAAAGAAGAAGATCTTCAAATCCGTCCGCCTGTCGTGACGATCATGGGCCACGTTGACCACGGGAAAACGACCCTCCTTGACAGCATCAGAAAAACAAAAGTTGTTGAAGGTGAAGCCGGCGGAATCACCCAGCATATCGGGGCGTACCAGATCGAAGAAAACGGCAAAAAAATCACGTTCTTAGATACTCCGGGACACGCGGCGTTCACAACAATGCGTGCGCGCGGTGCGGAAGTAACTGATATTACCATTTTAGTCGTAGCGGCTGATGACGGCGTTATGCCGCAAACAGTCGAAGCCATCAACCATGCGAAAGCGGCTGAGGTTCCGATTATCGTTGCCGTGAATAAAGTGGATAAAGAAAGCGCGAACCCTGACCGTGTCATGCAGGAGCTGACTGAATACGGACTCGTTCCTGAAGCATGGGGAGGAGAAACGATTTTCGTTCCTCTGTCCGCTCTTACAGGCAAGGGAATTGACGAGCTTGTCGAAATGATTCTGCTTGTCAGTGAAGTGGAAGAGCTGAAAGCCAATCCGAACCGTCAGGCAAAAGGAACGGTTATTGAAGCTGAGCTCGATAAAGGAAGAGGTTCTGTCGCAACACTTCTCGTTCAAACGGGAACATTGCATGTCGGAGATCCGATCGTTGTCGGAAATACATTCGGCCGCGTGCGGGCCATGGTCAATGACCTCGGCCGCCGCGTGAAAACAGCCGGACCGTCCACACCTGTAGAAATCACGGGCTTAAACGACGTACCGCAGGCTGGCGATCAATTCCTCGTCTTTAAAGATGAAAAAACAGCCCGTTCTGTCGGTGAAGCACGCGCTTCCAAGCAACTGGAAGAACAGCGCAGCGACAAAGCGAAGCTGAGCCTCGATGATCTGTTTGAACAAATTAAACAAGGCGATGTTAAAGACATCAATTTAATCGTAAAAGCTGACGTTCAAGGTTCAGCTGAAGCGTTAACAGCCGCTCTTCAAAAAATTGAAGTAGAAGGCGTAAAAGTGAAAATCATTCACACAGGCGTCGGTGCGATTACGGAATCAGACATCATTCTCGCATCAGCTTCAAATGCAATCGTTATCGGGTTTAATGTGCGCCCAGACGGAAATGCTAAGAGCACGGCTGAAGCTGAAAATGTAGATATCCGTCTTCACCGTATCATTTACAAAGTCATCGAAGAAATTGAAGCGGCGATGAAAGGAATGCTTGATCCTGAATACGAAGAAAAAGTCATCGGTCAGGTTGAAGTGCGCCAAACATTCAAAGTGTCGAAAATCGGCACGATTGCCGGCGGATATGTAACAGACGGCCACATTACACGTGACAGCGGACTCCGCCTGATCCGTGACGGCGTGGTCATCTTCGAAGGGGAAGTAGACGTTCTGAAACGCTTCAAAGATGATGTGAAAGAAGTTTCACAAGGATATGAATGTGGTATAACGATTAAGAAATACAATGACATTCGCGAAGGCGACGTCCTTGAAGCGTATGTCATGCAGGAAATCGAAAGAAAGTGATCGGATTTGCGGAATGTGAATGCATCATTTATGATGCGGGATCATTAAAGGAGAAACGAGCCGTTCTGAAGCGGATTATAACGAGGGTTCAGAATAAGTTCAACGTGTCGGCCGCAGAAATCGGCTATCAGGACACTTGGCAGCGGACCAGCTTCGGAATCGCTGTCGTCTCTTCCTCTCACGTTCAGGCGGAAAAGGAGATCCAGCGCGTACTCGCGTTTATTGACTCCTTTCCCGAGATAGAACGGACGATCACTAGAACAGAGTGGTTTTAACTTAGAGGTGATTGAATTGAGTATGAGAGCAAACCGTGTCGGCGAGCAGATGAAAAAAGAGCTCGGGGATATTATCAGCCGAAAGCTGAAAGACCCGAGAATCGGATTTCTCACTGTAACAGACGTACGTGTTTCAGGTGATTTGCAAATAGCGAAGGTGTATATCTCCGTTCTCGGCGGAGAGAAAAAGAAAGAAGAGGCGCTGAAAGGGCTTGAGAAAGCGAAAGGATTTATCCGTTCCGAAATCGGCAGCCGAATCAGACTCCGCAAAACGCCTGAGCTTGAATTTGAATTTGATGAATCAATTGAGTACGGCAATCGTATTGAAACATTGATTCACGAACTGCATTCAGATAAACCGTCTGAATAACGGGAAAGAGGATGGGCGAGTGTCGTCTGTCCTCTTTTCTGCGTTTTACGGGATACAATTGATAACAAAGGAGCGAAAGACAGATGGTTAACGGAGTTCTCCTTTTACATAAACCGGTCGGCATGACTTCTCACGACTGTGTAATGAAAATAAGAAAACTGTTAAAAACAAAGAAAGTCGGGCATACGGGAACCCTTGATCCGGAAGTGTCAGGCGTACTGCCGATCTGTGTCGGACGGGCTACAAAGATCGTTGAGTACGTCACCGACAAGTCAAAAACGTACGATGCTGAGATCACTCTCGGTTTCTCCACATCGACCGAAGATCAGACTGGAGAAACGGTCAGCGTAAAACCTGTCAGGGAGCCGCTGGAAGAAGCGGATATCAAAGCCGTTTTAGACGAATTGAAGGGACCGCAGGAGCAAGTGCCGCCGATGTATTCCGCGGTAAAGGTCAACGGGAAAAAGCTCTATGAATACGCCAGAGCGGGTATTGAAGTGGAGCGGCCGAAGCGGAATATCACGATTGAAGATATCGCGCTCACTTCCCATGTCACTTATAACGAAGACACAGCATCATTCCGCTTTACAGTCACGTGCTCAAAAGGCACTTACGTCAGAACGTTGGCGGTGACAATCGGTGAAAAACTCGGCTATCCCGCGCATATGTCGCATCTCATCCGCACTGCTTCGGGCGATTTCAGCCTTGATGAATGTTTCACGTTTGAGCAACTTGAACAGCAGGTTTCGGACGGAACGGTTGCAGAGCATGCCGTGCCGATCGATAGAGCGCTCAATCATTTGCCGAAATGGGTCATAAGTGATACATTAGCTAAGAAAGCTGAAAACGGGTCAGTGTTTGACATCCCGGCGGAATTTTCTGCAATGACAGCTGACGCCCGTATAGCGGTCTGTACTGAAGACGGAGAATGTGTGGCCATTTATATGCCGCATCCTTCAAAAAAAGGACTGCTGAAACCGGCTAAAGTGCTCATGCAAAAAAGCGAACAATAAGAAAAAAGGTGACCGTTCTGTGAAGACGATACATATTTCTCATCCGCATCATTTACAAAAAGAAGAGCAGCCGGCGTCTGTCATGGCGCTCGGCTACTTTGACGGCGTTCATTTGGGACACCGGAAAGTAATCGGAACAGCCAGACAAATTGCCGAAGAAAAAGGCCTGTCGCTGGCCGTTATGACGTTTCATCCACACCCTTCCCATGTGTTGGGCAGGGACAAAGAGCCAAAGGATCTGATTACGCCGCTTGAAGATAAAATCAGCCAGATCGGGCGTTTAGGCGCTGATGTGCTGTATGTCGTAAAGTTTGATGAAGCGTTTGCGTCTCTGTCTCCAAAACAGTTTGCCGAGGAGTATATTTTAGGGTTGAACGCGCGGCACGCTGTGGGAGGCTTCGATTTTACGTACGGAAAATACGGAAAAGGCACGATGGAGACGCTGCCGGACGATTTAAACGGCAAGGCCGGATGCACGACTGTCGAGAAACAGACCGAGCAGGACAGAAAGATCAGCTCCACTTATATCCGGTCAGCGCTCCAGGATGGTGACGTTGAACTTGCGCACACTCTTCTCGGTCAGCCGTATTTTATCCGGGGCACTGTGATTCACGGAGACAAGAGAGGCCGCACCATCGGTTTTCCGACCGCGAATATCGGCCTGCACAACAGCTATATCGTGCCGCCGACAGGCGTGTATGCAGTGAAAGCCGAAATAAAAGGCGAGGTGTATGAAGGCGTCTGCAACATCGGCTACAAACCGACCTTTTATGAAAAGCGTCCCGATCAGCCGTCAATTGAAGTTCATTTGTTTAATTTTCAACAGGATGTATACGGAGAAGACGTTAAAATCGAGTGGTACAAACGAATCCGAAGCGAACGGAAGTTTAACGGCATCGATGAACTGACGGCTCAGATCGGGAAAGACAAACAAGAAGCGATCCGTTTTTTCAGCAAATAACGGAAAAACATCAAAAGTACACAAATTTTATTCTAAAAGATTTGCATATGGGCGCGATTTTTAGTATCATATGTTTCGTAGTCTTAAAACCATTGCTTGGCAATCCGAAGTCACCGACGGTTGCTAGGTAACTGGGGCTAATTATGATATGGAGGTGAAACAGGATGGCAATTACTCAAGAGCGTAAAAATCAACTCATCAGCGAGTTCAAAACACACGAATCTGATACTGGTTCTCCAGAAGTTCAGATCGCTATCCTAACAGACTCAATTAACAACTTGAACGAGCATTTGCGTACTCACAAGAAAGATCACCACTCACGTCGCGGTCTTCTTAAAATGGTAGGTAAACGTCGTAATCTTCTTACGTATCTGCGTAATAAAGACGTAACTCGTTACCGTGAGTTAATTAACAAACTAGGCTTACGTCGATAATCGTAAAAAGCGGGAGGATTCCCGCTTTTTTATCGTATTAAAGCGAAAAAAATAATAATAAAAAAACAATGAAATCCTTTTACATACTACTTTGACATTGATATGTTCAATTCATTTCGTTCATAATAGGAGTAATTGATTATTTCACACATTAAGAGAGGAGCTCGTAATCGAATGGGACAAGAGAAACATGTCTTTACCATAGATTGGGCCGGCAGACAGCTTACAGTAGAAGCCGGCCAGCTTGCCAAACAGGCAAACGGCGCTGTCATGGTCCGCTACGGCGATACTGCAGTGCTCAGCACAGCAACCGCATCAAAAGAACCGAAACCGCTAGATTTTTTCCCGCTTACCGTTAACTATGAAGAAAGATTATACGCAGTAGGTAAAATTCCGGGCGGTTTTATTAAAAGAGAAGGCCGTCCAAGTGAAAAGGCCGTTTTAGCCAGCCGTCTGATCGACCGTCCGATCCGCCCGCTTTTCGCAGACGGATTCCGTAACGAAGTACAGGTCATCAGCATTGTCATGAGTGTTGATCAGGACTGCTCATCTGAAATGGCTGCAATGTTCGGTTCATCACTCGCTCTTTGCGTTTCCGATATCCCGTTTGAAGGCCCGATCGCGGGTGTGACGGTAGGCCGCATTGACGGGAAATTCGTCATCAATCCGACGGTTGACCAGCTTGAAAAAAGTGATATCAACCTCATCGTTGCAGGCACAAAAGATGCCATCAACATGGTGGAAGCCGGAGCGGATGAAGTTCCTGAAGAAATCATGCTTGAGGCGATTATGTTCGGTCACGAAGAAATTAAGCGCCTGATCGCATTCCAAGAAGAAATCGTCGCAGCAGTCGGCAAAGAGAAAACAGAGATCGAACTGTATGAAATTGACGAAGAGCTCAGCGCAAAAGTAAAAAGCCTTGCGGAGCCGGATCTTCTCAGCGCCATTCAGGTTCACGAAAAACATGCTCGCGAAGACGCGATCAATGAAGTGAAAAATGCAGTTGTCGCGAAATTCGAAGAAGAAGAGCATGATGAAGATACAATTAAAAAAGTGAAACAGACACTGTCTAAACTCGTGAAAAACGAAGTGCGCCGTTTGATCACAGAAGAAAAAGTCCGTCCGGACGGCCGCGGCGTTGATCAAATCCGCCCGCTTTCTTCAGAAGTCGGTCTTCTGCCGAGAACGCACGGATCCGGGCTGTTTACGAGAGGACAGACGCAGGCGCTCAGCGTTTGTACATTAGGCGCCCTTGGAGACGTTCAGATTCTTGACGGTTTAGGCGTGGAAGAGTCAAAACGCTTTATGCATCATTATAACTTCCCGCAGTTCAGCGTAGGGGAGACAGGCCCGATGCGCGGACCGGGACGCCGTGAGATCGGTCACGGTGCTCTTGGAGAGCGTGCGCTTGAGCCGGTCATTCCGAATGAAAAAGACTTCCCGTATACGGTCCGCCTCGTATCTGAAGTGCTTGAATCAAACGGTTCCACTTCACAGGCCAGCATCTGCGCAAGTACGCTTGCCATGATGGACGCAGGTGTTCCGATTAAAGCCCCTGTTGCAGGTATCGCGATGGGACTTGTGAAATCAGGCGAGTACTATACAGTATTGACGGATATTCAAGGGATGGAAGACGCCCTCGGTGACATGGACTTTAAAGTAGCCGGCACGGAAAAAGGCGTGACAGCGCTGCAAATGGACATTAAAATTGAAGGCCTTTCAAGAGAAATTCTTGAAGAAGCGCTTCAGCAGGCGAAAAAAGGAAGAATGGAAATCTTGGACAGCATGCTCAGCACGCTTGGTGAATCAAGAAAAGAACTTTCTCAATATGCGCCGAAAATTTTAACGATGACCATTAATCCGGATAAAATCCGTGACGTTATCGGACCGAGCGGTAAACAAATCAACAAAATCATTGAAGATACCGGTGTTAAAATTGACATTGAACAAGACGGCACCATCTTTATTTCTTCTACTGATGAAAGCAGCAACCAAAAAGCGAAAAAAATCATCGAAGATCTTGTCAGAGAAGTCGAAGTCGGCCAGCTTTACCTCGGTAAAGTGAAACGGATTGAGAAATTCGGCGCTTTCGTTGAAATCTTCAGCGGAAAAGACGGTCTCGTTCACATCTCTGAACTAGCGCTCGAACGGGTCGGCAAGGTTGAGGATGTTGTGAAAATCGGTGACGAAATCCTTGTGAAGGTAACTGAAATTGACAAACAGGGACGAGTGAATCTGTCGCGTAAAGCAGTGCTGCGCGAAGAGAAAGAAAAAGAACAGGAACAACAACAATCTTAAATGAAAACCTAACAAGGAGCCTGGGAGACCCGGCTTCTTTATTTTGAGAAAGACAACAGACGGGTTCTACCTTGTCCTCCTCATACATAATGTGTGATGAGGGGGGAAGGACATGTTGAAAAAATTCGTGCCGTTTGCCGTTTTTTTATTTCTTTTTTTTGTTTCGTTTGAAATGTTAAAAAACCCGTATACAGTTGATTACATAGACGCAATGAAAAAAGACGCGGTAACTGTGTCAGCATCAAAAGATCCGCTCTATGAAGAATTACTGCAAAAAGCGTCAGAGTATGAAGTGAAGCCGCAAGACGCTCGGATTGATAAAATATGGAAGAGTATACCGGGATATAACGGTTTAAAAGTCAATGTGGAAAAATCCTATAAACAAATGAAAAAGGACGGAGAATTTCACGAAGACGACCTTGTCTATGAGCAGGTAAAGCCGAAAGTCCATCTTGATTCTCTGGCGCCCGAACCCATTTATAAAGGAAATCCCGACAAACCGATGGTCGCCTTCCTGATAAATGTCGCCTGGGGAAATGAATACGTGGAGCAAATGCTGCCTATTCTGAAGCAGCACCAGGTCAAAGCAACTTTCTTTCTTGAAGGGAAATGGCTGAAAAACAATCAGGAACTGGGGAAAAAAATAGCGGCAGACGGACATGAAATCGGAAATCATTCATACAATCACCCTGATATGAGCAAACTGACTTCAGGAAGCATTTCCGAACAGCTTGACAAAACCAATGCACAAATCAGCGAGACGCTCGGCATGAAGCCGAAATGGTTTGCGCCGCCAAGCGGCAGCTTCAGAAAAGCCGTGGTCGACCTTGCGGCGGAAAAAGGAATGGGCACCATCATGTGGACCGTTGACACCATTGACTGGCAAAAACCGTCTCCCGCTGTTTTACAAACAAGGGTCTTGAGCAAAATACATAACGGAGCCATGATTTTAATGCATCCGACTGATCCGACTGCGAAAAGCCTGGATACACTGATTGCAAAAATCAAAGAAAAAGGCTACGCGCTCGGCTCAGTGTCTGACTTAATGGATGAAAACAGGCTGATGAAGTAGCAGGCAGTTGCCTGTCTTTGAATAGGAGGAACAGACTTGATAAAACGCTATACATGCCAAAACGGTGTAAGAGTTGTGCTTGAAAATAATCCAACGGTGCGGTCTGTGGCAATCGGCGTATGGATCGGGACGGGATCACGTCATGAAACGCCGGAGACAAACGGTATTTCGCACTTTCTTGAACATATGTTTTTTAAAGGAACAAATACCAGGTCCGCACGTGAAATCGCAGAATCCTTCGATCGGATAGGCGGCCAAGTGAATGCCTTCACTTCAAAAGAATATACGTGCTATTACGCCAAAGTGCTGGATGAGCATGCAAACTACGCACTTGATGTGCTGGCTGATATGTTCTTTCATTCTGCTTTTGACGAAGATGAGCTCAAAAAAGAAAAGAACGTCGTATATGAAGAAATCAAAATGTATGAAGACGCACCGGATGACATTGTCCACGATCTGCTGAGCAAAGCGACATACGGCAATCATTCGCTCGGATACCCGATTCTCGGGACGGAGGAAACGCTTTCGTCGTTTAACGGCGATTCTCTCAGACAGCATATGGATGACTTTTACACGCCGGACCGCGTCGTCATTTCTGTCGCCGGAAATGTAACGGAACAATTCATTAAAGACGTGGAGAAATGGTTCGGTACATACGAAGCGAAGGGCAAAGCAAGCGGCATCAGCGAGCCTGAGTTTCATTATGAAAAGCTGACGAGAAAAAAAGACACCGAACAGGCGCATCTCTGTCTCGGTTTCAAAGGCCTGAAAGTCGGAGATCCGGACATTTACGATTTGATCGTCTTAAACAACGTGCTTGGCGGAAGCATGAGCAGCCGTCTTTTCCAGGATGTGCGCGAAGATAAAGGACTGGCCTATTCTGTATACAGCTATCACAGTTCCTATGAAGACAGCGGTATGCTGACGATTTACGGAGGCACCGGCGCGAATCAGCTCGGACTTCTGTCTGAAACCATTCAGGAAACGTTATCGGTTCTAAAACGTGACGGTATCACCCCGAAAGAGCTGGAAAACAGCAAAGAGCAAATGAAGGGGAGCTTAATGCTCAGCTTAGAAAGCACAAACAGCAAAATGAGCCGGAACGGGAAAAATGAACTCCTGCTCGGAAAGCATAAGACTATGGATGAAATTATCGCTGAATTAAATGCGGTCAGCCTGGAAAGCGTCAACGGCCTCAGCCGCCGCTTATTTACGGATGATTACGCACTATCGCTCATCAGCCCGACCGGCAATATACCGGCCTCGTCTTAAGCTGCAAAGCAGTCTGCCTCTGTACGGGGCAGGCATTTTTTTTTGCTCCGGGTCATATAGTACAAGGGGGTGGCTATCATGAGGCTCAGTGAACTGTCAGGTAAAGAAATTGTGGACATTAAACGGGCAGAGCGGCTCGGCGTGCTCGGCCAGACCGATTTGGAAATTAATGAACAGGACGGACAAATTACCGCGCTGTTGATACCGACGGTAAAATGGTTCGGACTGCGAAAACAAGGCCACGACATCCGCGTCCCCTGGAACCATATCCAAAAAATCGGGTCAGACATGATCATTTTAGACGTTCCGGGGGAGATCACGCCTCCCGAAGAGTAGATCTTATTCATTTTTTGCAAGCACCGGCTCATACAGCCGGTGCTTTTTTTATGAAAAAGACGCTGTACATTCACCGCCCTTTCTCTTTGCACATACGATGAAGAGGAGGATGACACTTAAAGGATCCAGTAACTGTAAAGAAGGTGAACGTTTCAGATGTTAACCGGATTAACAATTGCGATCATTGGCGGTGACGCAAGACAGCTTGAGATTATAAGAAAGCTGACAGAACAGCATGCCGATATTTATCTTGCAGGGTTTGACCAATTGGATGACGGTTTTACAGGAACCGTCAAATGCAAAATTGATGAGATTCCCTTTCAAAAAATAGACAGTATCATCCTGCCTGTATCGGCAACGACCGGAGAAGGCGTTGTTTCCACGGTTTTTTCAAATGAAGAAGTGGTATTAAAGCAGAGCTATCTTGAGCGGACACCGGAGCATTGCGTCATTTATTCAGGCATTTCCAATGCATATCTTGAGGGGATCGCCAGCGAAGCCGGCCGTAAGCTTGTGAAATTATTTGAGCGGGACGACATCGCGATATTCAACTCGATTCCCACTGTTGAAGGAACAATCATGATGGCGATTCAGCATACGGATTATACCATTCACGGATCAAATGTCGCCGTTCTCGGCATGGGGCGCACCGGTATGACGATCGCCCGGACGTTTGCAGCGTTAGGGGCGAAAGTAAAAGTGGGCGCGCGGAGTTCGGCTCATTTAGCCCGTATATCGGAAATGGGGCTTTCTCCTTTTCAACTTGAAGAGCTTACTGATCATGTAAATGATATTGATATCTGCATTAACACCGTACCGAGCTTGATTCTGAATCAAAGCGTTTTATCGCGCATGACGCCGAAGACCTTGATTTTGGATTTAGCATCCCGTCCGGGCGGAACGGATTTCAAATATGCTGAAAAACAAGGCATTAAAGCGCTGCTTGCTCCGGGTCTTCCGGGAATTGTGGCCCCGAAAACAGCCGGACAGATTATTGCGAACGTATTGAGCAAGCTTTTGGCAGACTTAAAGAAAGAGGGGAAATAACCATGTCTCTGAAAGGGAAAAGAATTGGATTCGGATTAACCGGCTCGCATTGCACATATGAGGAAGTGTTTCCGCAAATAGAGGCGCTTATCAGTCAAGGAGCTGAAGTCCGGCCGGTCGTGACATCAACCGTTCAATCGACCGATACCCGCTTTGGGGAGGGGGGAGATTGGGTCAGAAAAATTGAAGAAACAACAGGCTTTGAGGCGATTGATTCCATCGTAAAAGCGGAGCCACTCGGGCCGAAACTTCCGCTCGACTGCATGGTCATCGCCCCTTTAACCGGAAATTCAATGAGCAAACTCGCAAATGCGATGACCGACAGCCCCGTCCTTATGGCTGCGAAAGCCACGATCCGCAACGGCCGCCCGGTCGTGCTCGGAATTTCAACAAATGACGGACTCGGTTTAAACGGAACGAATTTGATGAGGCTGATGTCCGCAAAAAACATATATTTCATCCCGTTCGGCCAGGATGACCACGTGAAAAAACCGACATCGCTCGTCGCCAGAATGGATCTCCTTCCGATTACGGTAGAAAAAGCTCTTTTGCACCAGCAGGTTCAGCCGGTGCTCGTACACCATCATGAATAAAAAATCATGATGACAGAAAATCATTCCGGAATAAAAAAATTCGGTCAATCCGTGACTATTCTATGGTAAAATAAAACGTAAAATGCAAAGTCAATTCAACAAATGATGCTTAATTGGCGGAAGGAGTTTTACAGATGGGAAGAGGATTACACGTAGCAGTTGTCGGAGCGACGGGAGCCGTAGGACAGCAAATGCTGAAAACACTGGAAGACAGAAACTTTGAAATCGAAACACTCACACTACTATCCTCAAAGCGTTCTGCTGGTACGAAAGTAACGTTTAAAGGCGAAGAATATACAGTGCAGGAAGCTGTTCCTGAAAGCTTCGAAGGCGTTCATATCGCGTTATTCAGCGCCGGCGGAAGCGTATCACAAAGCTTGGCGCCTGAGGCTGTAAAACGGGGAGCCATCGTGATTGACAATACGAGCGCATTCCGTATGGACGAAAATACACCGCTCGTGGTGCCTGAGGTGAACGAAGGTGATCTGCACAAACATAACGGCATTATCGCCAACCCTAACTGTTCAACGATTCAGATGGTGGCTGCGCTTGAACCGATCCGCAAAGCGTACGGTTTGAAAAAAGTCATTGTATCTACTTACCAAGCTGTGTCCGGAGCCGGCAATGAAGCGGCGAAAGAATTGTACAGCCAGACAAAGGCGATTTTAAACAATGAACCCGCAGAACCGTCCATTATGCCGGTTAAAGGCGACAAAAAGCATTATCAAATCGCATTTAACGCCATTCCGCAAATTGATAAATTCCAAGACAACGGCTATACGTTTGAGGAAATGAAAATGATTAATGAAACGAAAAAAATCATGCATATGCCGAAGCTGGAAGTGGCTGCGACATGTGTAAGACTGCCGATTGAAACAGGGCATTCAGAATCTGTTTACATTGAGCTTGACCGTGATGACGCAACCGTTGAAGATATTAAACAGCTTTTAAAAGAAGCTCCGGGTGTTACGCTTCAGGATGATCCGGCGGAGCAGCTTTACCCGATGCCTGCTGATTGCGTCGGCAAACGCGATGTATTTGTAGGAAGAATTCGGAAAGATTTGGACAGAGCAAACGGTTTTCATTTGTGGGTTGTTTCTGATAACCTGTTAAAAGGCGCCGCTTGGAACTCAGTTCAAATCGCGGAAAGCCTGCAAAAACTGAACCTCGTATAAAACAAACGTATTTTCTATAGGCGAACAGAAGAGAGTAAGGCTCTGCCTGCTCTCTTCTGTTACGTCAGACTAATTTGGAGTGAAAATAGTGAAGATCATTGTTCAAAAATTCGGCGGAACATCCGTAAAAGATGACAAAGGCCGCAAGCTTGCGCTAGCACACATAAAAGATGCCATAAGTGAAGGTTATAAGGTTGTCGTTGTCGTATCGGCGATGGGAAGAAAAGGAGACCCGTACGCGACAGATTCTTTAATCGGGCTCCTTTACGGCAGCCAGTCCGACATTTCTCCGAGAGAGCAGGATATGCTTCTGTCTTGCGGAGAAACGATTTCGTCCGTTGTTTTTTCCAGCATGCTGAAGGAAAACGGCATAAAAGCCGCAGCTTTAACAGGAGCTCAGGCCGGCTTTTTAACCAATGCCCAGCATACTGACGCCAAAATTATAGAAATGAAAACAGAGCGGCTTTTCGCTGCACTCGCCAGCCATGATGCCGTCGTTGTCGCAGGCTTTCAGGGAGCGACTGAAAAAGGCGACACGACGACGATCGGCAGAGGTGGAAGCGATACATCAGCGGCGGCGCTCGGCGCGGCGGTTGATGCTGAGTTTATCGACATTTTTACGGACGTGGAAGGTGTTATGACAGCCGATCCGAGAATCGTGGAAAATGCTAAGCCGCTTCCGAATGTCACATATACGGAAATCTGCAACCTTGCTTATCAAGGCGCGAAAGTCATTCATCCGCGCGCGGTGGAAATCGCCATGCAGGCAAAGGTGCCGATCCGCGTGCGCTCCACTTATTCAAAAGACAAAGGCACTTTGGTGACGTCCCATCATTCGTCTAACATCGGCAGCGATGTATTCGAACGGCTGATTACGGGGATCGCCCATGTGAAAGACGTGACGCAATTTAAGGTTCCCGCCAAAATGGGGCAATACAACGTTCAGACTGAAGTCTTTAAAGCAATGGCAAATGCCGGAATCAGTGTAGATTTCTTTAACATTACGCCGAGTGAAATCGTATATACCGTAGCCGGCAGTAAAACGGAAGCCGCGCGCAGCATTTTGGCTGAATTAGGATATGAGCCGACAGTGACGGAAAGCTGTGCGAAAGTGTCAGCGGTCGGCGCCGGAATAATGGGTGTTCCGGGTGTCACGTCAAAAATCGTCTCCGCACTTTCTGATAAAGGCATTCCGATTCTGCAATCTGCCGACAGCCATACGACGATCTGGGTGCTCGTTCATGAAAAAGATATGGTAACGGCCGTAAATGCGCTGCATGAAGTGTTTGAACTTTCAAAGTAAATGTGATTGAATCATGATGAGGTGAAAAAAATGAATGTCGGAAATATATCTACAGCGATGATTACCCCCTTTGACAGTAAAGGGAATGTAGACTTTCAAAAACTGTCTACATTAATCGACTATTTGTTGAAAAACGGCACGGATTCTTTAGTCGTCGCAGGCACGACCGGCGAATCCCCGACACTTTCAACGGAAGAAAAAATTGCACTCTTTGAATTTACAGTCAAAGAAGTGAACGGACGCGTGCCTGTTATTGCGGGTACGGGAAGCAACAATACGAAAGACTCCATTAAACTGACAAAAAAAGCTGAAGAAGCCGGCGTCGATTGCGTTATGCTTGTCACGCCGTATTATAATAAGCCTTCCCAAGAGGGGATGTACCGTCATTTTAAAGCCATAGCTGAAGAAACGTCTCTTCCTGTGATGCTTTACAACGTGCCGGGCAGAACGGTCGCTTCGCTTGCGCCGGAAACGGCCATCAGACTTGCGGAGATTCCGAATATCTCTGCGATTAAAGAAGCGAGCGGCGATCTTGATGCCATTACGAAAATCATTGCCGAAACACCGGAAGATTTTTACGTCTATTCAGGTGATGACGGGTTAACGCTTCCTATTCTTGCAGTCGGCGGAAGAGGAGTCGTGTCAGTGGCCAGCCATATTGTGGGTTCTGACATGCAGCAGATGATTAAAAACTATACGAACGGGCAGACGGCAACCGCGGCACTGATTCATCAGAAGCTTCTGCCGATCATGAAGGAGCTCTTTAAAGCGCCTAATCCGGCTCCGGTCAAAACGGCGCTGCAGCTGAAAGGCCTTGATGTCGGATCTGTGCGTCTTCCTCTTATCCCGCTGAATGAAGATGAACGTCTGAGCCTGAGCAGCGTCATCAGCGAACTGTAAGAAGAAATTTATACAGTTGAAATACGCGGTCATTCTCATTTTTATCGTGAGTTTGACCGTTTTGTATACATATTGGTTTTCCCTAAACCTTCCGCTTCTTCTTGTTTTCTAAAATTGATATCAGTTATAATAGGAACAAGTGATGATGGACGGGTATGAGACTAGGAGGATACAGATTTTGAAAAAGAAAAATACAGAAAACGTCAGAATTATCGCCCTTGGCGGCGTCGGAGAAATTGGGAAGAACCTATATGTCATTGAAATTGACTCAGACATATTTGTAGTGGATGCGGGGCTGATGCACCCTGAAAATGAAATGCTCGGTATTGATGTCGTCATTCCGGATATTTCCTACTTAGTAGAACGGGCTGACCGCGTGAAGGCCATCTTTCTGACACACGGGCACGATGAAAACATCGGGGGCGTCTTTTATTTATTGAACAAGCTGTCGGTGCCGGTATACGGGACGAAGCTTACGCTTGCATTACTGAGAGAAAAACTCAAGCAGTACGGGCATAATCGAAAAGCTGATTTACGTGAAGTTCACTCTAAATCAGTCATTACATTTGAATCAACGAAAGTATCGTTCTTTAAAACGATTCACAGTATTCCGGATTCAGTGGGAGTCAGCTTCAAAACATCACTTGGCTCTATTGTATGCACGGGAGACTTCAAATTTGACCAGACGCCTGCTTATCATCAATCATGTGATATTGGCGAAATTGCCAAAATCGGAAACAGCGGCGTGCTCGCCCTGCTTTCTGACAGCGCCAATGCGGAGCGCCCGGGGTATACTCCGTCAGAAGCATATGTAAGCGGTGAAATTTCCGATGCGATGAACAATTCAGAAAACCGTGTCATCATTGCTGTATTCGCGTCTAATATCAACCGGATTCAGCAAGTGATACAGGCTGCCGTCCAGAACGGACGCAAACTTGCAATCGCCGGAAAAAATCTGCAAAACGTGCTTCAGCTTGGACGCAAGCTCGGCTATATTGAAGCCGAAGATGAAATGTTTATTCCTGTGCAGGATGTGAAAAAATATCCGAAGCGGGACGTGGCAATTGTTACAGCCGGAAGCCATGGTGAGCCGCTGGCCGCTCTTACGCGAATGGCCAAGCAGGCGCACAAGCAGCTTAACATTGAAGAAGGAGACACGGTTGTCATTGCATCAACACCGATTCCGGGGCATGAATTGATATATTCCAAAACCGTCAACCTGCTTGCCCGCGCCGGCGCTCAAGTCATTTTCGCCCAAAAACGAGTGCATGTGTCCGGTCACGGTTCGCAGGAAGAATTGAAACTCATGCTTAATTTGCTGAAACCGAAATATTTAATTCCGGTTAACGGTGAATTCAGAATGCAAAAAGCGCATTCCAAAATCGCAGAAGAGATCGGCATGAAACGCAGCGACATTTTCTTGATTGAAAAAGGTGATGTCGTTGAATTCCGCGGCCAGAATGTGAAAATCGGGGATAAAGTCACATACGGAAACGTTCTGATTGACGGCCTCGGAGTCGGCGACATCGGCAACATCGTGCTGAGAGACCGCCGCTTATTGTCACAAGACGGCATTCTCATCGTCGTGATTTCACTCGATAAGCAGAAGAAGAACCTTGTTTCAGGCCCTGAGATCATTACGCGCGGTTTCGTGTATGTCAGAGAATCAGAGGGGTTAATTGTACAAGCTACTGAGCTCGTCCGCTCTATCGTGACTGAAGCGACGGAAACATCTGCCGTAGAATGGTCCACGCTGAAACAAGCAATGCGTGATGCGCTGAATCAATTCCTTTATGAAAAAACAAAACGCAAGCCGATGATCATTCCGATTATTATGGAAGTATAATGTATACAAAGCCGGAGCGCATGATGCTCCGGCTTTGTTTTTGTTCATGTCCCGGATGGAAATCATCATCTTTGTTCATAATACAAAGAGACATTCGGAAAGGGTGAAAGATAAAATGGATCATCGTATGGAAAACACCGAAGAACAGCAGCCCGAAAAATCAGATGCGAAAGACAGCATTATGAGCAAAATTCAGCAGCTGGGAGAGACATCTCTGCCGCAAATGTCCCAAGATACCAATATTCACTGCCTGACGATCATCGGCCAAATTGAGGGGCACGTACAGCTCCCGCCGCAAAATAAAACAACCAAATATGAACATGTCATTCCGCAAATCGTCGCCATTGAGCAAAATCCGAAAATCGAAGGACTTCTGATCATCTTAAACACCGTCGGAGGCGATGTGGAAGCGGGGCTTGCGATTGCGGAAATGCTCGCATCCTTATCAAAACCGACCGTCTCAATCGTACTCGGCGGGGGCCACTCCATAGGTGTGCCGATCGCCGTGTCATGTGATCATAGTTTTATCGCGGAGACAGCGACAATGACCATTCACCCCGTTCGGCTTACAGGTCTGGTTATCGGCGTTCCGCAAACGTTTGAATATCTGGATAAAATGCAGGAGCGGGTCGTCAACTTTGTGACCCATCATTCAAATATTTCCGAAGAAAAATTCAAAGAGCTGATGTTTTCAAAAGGAAACTTAACCAGGGACATCGGAACAAACGTAGTCGGCAAAGATGCGGCTGATTACGGATTAATTGATGCCGTGGGCGGCGTCGGACAGGCGATAAAAAAGCTGAATCAGCTGATTGAGGAACGAAAGGGCGAGGAAGGAAGGATGATTCAATGATCCTTTATACCGTCATGCCACAAGAAGTCGTTTACGGTCAGGATATAGAGCAAAGCGTGCATGAACAGGTAGATTACGCCGGCGTGCCGCTGCTGGTTGAGATGAAGGGAAATGAAGCTGAAGTCGTACAGATTTTAAGTACGAACCCGATGGATTTTCTGAATCCGGACATCGCTCCGGGACAAAAAATCAAGCTGAAAATCTAACCGGCATTCAGTCCGTTTCTCGGGGGCAAAATATGCTATAATAGGGGAATCCTACAGAAAAATGCAGCCGGCAAAAGGCTGCTTTTCTTCATGATGTATGATTTTACATTTTTTAACGCAGTAAGGTGATGAGTGTGGCAAAGAAAAAACGGAAATCTAAAAAGAAACAAGAGAGTAAGCTCAATCTAAAATACGAACTAAGCGGACTGCTCTGTGTTGCAATCTCGATTATTGCTGTTTTGCAGCTCGGCGTTGTGGGACAGACATTTGTGTACTTGTTCCGTTTTTTTGCCGGAGAGTGGTTTATTTTATGCTTAATTGCGCTCTTCCTTCTCGGAATTTCGCTGTTTTGGAAAAAGAAGAGTCCAAGCCTTTTAACGAGGAGAAAGGCAGGGTTGTACTGTATTATCGCCAGTATTTTGCTGCTGTCTCACGTGCAGCTCTTTAAAAATCTGTCTCATCACGGGTCGATTCGGTCGGCAAGTGTCATCGGCAACACGTGGGAGCTGTTTATGATTGACATGAAACAGCAGGCTGCTTCCCCTGATTTGGGCGGCGGCATGATCGGCGCGGTGCTGTTTGCAGCTTCCCACTTTTTATTTGCATCAACGGGTTCACAGATCATGGCGATCGTGCTGATCTTAATGGGACTGATTCTTGTAACGGGGCGTTCACTGCAGGAAACGCTCAAAAAGTGGACGAGCCCCGTCGGCCGGTTTATCCGCGGTCAATGGCAGGCATTTCTTGAGGATATGAAAACGGTCAGAACGAATATGTCTTCGCCGAAAACAAAAACCAAATCGGGCAAAAAACAAAAACGGGTTCAGAAGAAAAAAGAAATGCCTGAGCCCGAAGAAGAGGATGAGGAAATCATTTCGCCGATCATCCATTCAGAGCCGATTATTTCAAGCTTTTCAGACCGTCAGGAAGAACGCGTCGAACCGCTGATTCCGGAAAAAATGCAGGAGGCGGCGCAAACGGCAAAAGATGAGCCTTCCGGCGGCGTTCAAGACAGTGACGAAACGGCTGCGGCTCCGCCGATGACGTTTACAGAGCTTGAAAATAAAGATTATCAAATGCCTTCATTGGACATCCTGGCTGACCCGAAACATACCGGCCAGCAGACCGATAAGAAAAACATTTACGAGAATGCAAGAAAACTCGAACGGACTTTTCAAAGCTTCGGTGTAAAGGCGAAAGTGACCCAAGTTCATCTCGGCCCGGCGGTCACAAAATATGAGGTGTATCCGGACGTCGGGGTCAAAGTCAGTAAAATCGTGAATCTGAGCGATGACCTCGCGCTCGCGCTTGCCGCCAAGGATATCCGGATAGAAGCGCCGATTCCGGGCAAATCAGCAATCGGCATCGAGGTGCCCAATGCTGAAGTTGCGATGGTTTCGTTAAAAGAAGTGCTTGAATCCAAACTCAATGACAAGCCGGACGCGAAGCTTCTGATCGGCTTGGGACGAAATATTTCCGGGGAAGCCGTGCTTGCCGAACTGAACAAAATGCCCCACCTGCTCGTAGCGGGGGCAACGGGAAGCGGAAAAAGCGTCTGTGTCAACGGTATTATTACGAGCATTCTGATGAGGGCCAAACCGCATGAAGTGAAGATGATGATGATTGACCCGAAAATGGTTGAGCTGAATGTGTATAACGGCATTCCTCATCTGCTTGCGCCGGTCGTGACAGATCCGAAAAAGGCCTCGCAGGCTTTGAAAAAGGTCGTCAATGAGATGGAGCGCCGCTACGAGCTCTTCTCCCATACGGGTACGAGAAATATAGAAGGCTATAACGACCATATTAAGCGGTCAAATGCCGAAGAAGAAGTCAAGCAGCCTGAGCTGCCGTACATCGTCGTCATCGTTGACGAGCTTGCCGATCTGATGATGGTCGCTTCTTCCGACGTGGAAGATTCAATTACGAGACTTTCACAGATGGCGCGGGCGGCGGGAATTCATTTGATTATCGCGACTCAGCGGCCTTCAGTCGATGTCATTACCGGTGTTATTAAAGCCAATATTCCGTCAAGAATTGCCTTCAGTGTCTCATCTCAGACCGATTCACGGACAATTTTAGACATGGGCGGCGCTGAAAAGCTTCTGGGGCGCGGAGACATGCTGTTTCTGCCTGTAGGCGCAAATAAGCCGGTGCGTGTGCAAGGGGCATTCTTATCCGATGAAGAGGTTGAGCATGTCGTCGATCATGTCATTACGCAGCAAAAAGCGCAGTATCAAGAAGAGATGATTCCGGAAGAAGTGTCGGAAACACACAGTGAAGTAACGGATGATCTCTATGACGAAGCGGTCGATTTGATTATCGGCATGCAGACGGCATCAGTCTCCATGCTTCAAAGGCGGTTCAGAATCGGATATACGAGAGCTGCCCGTCTGATTGACGCAATGGAGGAACGGGGCGTCGTCGGGCCGTATGAAGGAAGCAAACCGAGGGAAGTACTATTATCTAAGGAACAATATGATGAGCTCTCTTCTTAAAAAGGAGAGAGTTTTCACTGAAAATGATATCACCAAAATCATTCCTATTTATTTTTTTATTAAAACATGATATAGTTGTCCCAATTGTTCAATAATTTATGAAAGTGGTTTACGGAGGGGAAACATGTCTACAAAAGCTGACAATCGTCACTTGTACCTAAAAGTGATTGAGCGAATCAAAGAGGATATACAAAACGGAATTTACACCGAAAAGGAAAAGCTTCCTTCTGAATTTGAGCTTTCAAAATCTATGGGTGTCAGCCGGGCAACTCTGCGTGAAGCTTTGCGTATCCTTGAAGAGGAGCATGTGATTATCAGAAGGCACGGTGTGGGCACTTTCGTCCATACAAAACCGCTGTTTCTTTCAGGTATTGAACAGCTCAACAGCGTGACGAAAATGATTCAGCAGGCGAACATGGTGCCGGGTACGATTTTTTTGTCGTCTCAGGTCATCACGCCGTCTGAGGAAGATATCGCTAGATTCCGGCTTGAGCCTGAGCAGGAGCTTTTTTATTTGGAACGCGTGAGAACGGCAAGCGGCACTCCGGTCGTTTACTGTTTAGATACGATTCCGATGCACATTCTGCCGAATTCTTTCTGTCATGAACAGGAATCTATTTTTGATCTTTTGGAAAAAAACTCCGGGTCTGTGATCAGCTATGCCGTTGCTGATATCGAACCGATCGGATATCACGATACGATTTCACCGGTTTTGGAGTGCGAGCCGGAGACGGCGCTTTTATTGCTGAAGCAAACCCACTATAATCAGAATGATGAACCTGTGCTGTATTCATTAAATTATTTCCGGGCTGATAAGTTCAGTTTTCATGTTGTAAGAAAACGTTTTTAAGACAGACGCGTCATGTGTCTGTTTTTTTATTTGCCGCTTCAATACATACTTTGTTTTCCGCAAGGCACAATAAAACAGGAAACAACCAAGTATAGTGAATGGGTGAATAAGTTGAGTAAGAAGAAAAATGGAACAAAAAATATCATTGCTCTGGCTTCTGTACCGCTCGTGATGACACTCGGGAATTCCATGCTGATTCCTGTGCTTCCGATGATTGAAAAGAAGCTGTCCATATCGTCTTTTCAAGTATCGTTAATTATAACGGTCTATTCGATTGTGGCGATTATTTGTATTCCGATTGCCGGATATTTGTCCGATAAATTCGGAAGAAAAAAGGTTCTTCTGCCTTGTCTTCTCATAGCCGGTGCGGGCGGAGCGCTTGCCGCGATAGCTTCCACCGCGTTCAAGCATCCTTATCCCATTATCTTGGCGGGGCGGGTGCTGCAGGGAATCGGTTCGGCAGGGGCGGCTCCTGTAGTGATGCCGTTTATCGGTGATTTATTCAAAGGGGATGATGAGCGGATTACCGCGGGGCTCGGCGACATTGAGACGTCAAACACGGCCGGGAAAGTATTAAGCCCGATTCTCGGGTCGCTCTTGGCTGCATGGTTTTGGTTTATGCCGTTTTGGTTCATTCCGTTTTTTTCGCTCATCAGTTTTTTTCTCGTATTGTTTTTGGTGGCAAAGCCGGAGAAACAAAAAGAAGCGCCTTCTATTTCCGAATTTGTGAAAAATGTCGGCCGCATATTTAAGCGTGACGGACGCTGGCTCTTTACGGTATTTATCATCGGCTGCGTGATTATGTTTTTGCTGTTCGGGGTTCTTTTTTATTTATCAGACTCACTGGAGAAGAAATACGGAATTGACGGTGTGGCTAAAGGAGCGCTTTTGGCAATCCCGCTTTTATTTCTATCCGTCAGTTCATATATATCAGGCAGAAAAATCGGGAAAGACCAAGGCAAA
Source organism: Bacillus sp. SYZHCR11 (assembly GCF_057196865.1). Taxonomy (NCBI): domain Bacteria; kingdom Bacillati; phylum Bacillota; class Bacilli; order Caryophanales; family Bacillaceae; genus Bacillus; species Bacillus sp. SYZHCR11. The sequence goes on along the minus strand of NZ_JBXUND010000001.1, from coordinate 613,645 downwards.
ATGAAGTTCTGCATCGTTTTCGGAATGAGTGCCGTGACACTGTCGTTTATCGGCCTATGGTGGAATCACAGTTTTTATTTATTATTTATCTTTTTGTGTGTCAGCGGTATCGGTATCGGAATAGCATTACCGGCATTAGACGCTGTCATCACAGAAGGCGTAGACAACGAGGAATCGGGAACCATCACCTCATTTTATAACAGCATGCGGTTTATCGGAGTAGCGGCGGGACCGCCGATCTTTGCTGCCCTGATGTCAAATGCAGGCTGGCTGATTTTTATTTTATCCGCTTTTTGCGGCATTGTGTCTGTATTTTTAGCGCTGTTAAATATCTCATCACAAGCAAAAGAAAAAAAGGAATCATTAAAGACGGTGTAATCTGCACTGTCTTTTTTTATTTTATTTTGAAGATTGACATGATATCGTCAAGTCGTTATCCTTTTTAATAGTTAAACATTTTAACTATTGGAAGGAGGGGGAAAAGATGCATGAAGAAAAAGTAAAGCAGCTGATTCAGCGTTATTCCGATGTATACCTGCACGTCTTAAAAAAAATTGACAGCATTATCGCTGAAAAAGTGAACAAAGAGCTGACATTGGATCAATATTACATACTCCGCTATATTATGCTCAATCCGGATTGCAAATCAATTGAACTGGCCGCGGTGTGCCACGTCAACAAAAGCGCCATTACATCGATGACGAACCGCCTGTATGAAAAAGGCTACATCAATAGAGAACGCAGCCAAAGCGACCGCCGGAGCATACTTTTAAATGTCACGGAAAAGGGGACGGAAGTATTTCACCGTGTGGAGCGGCGGATTGAGGAACTCGTCCGTTCATATATTATGTATTTTGATGAAGACGAGGCGGAGATGTTCGTTAATACATATGAAAAATTATATCGATTGATGATGACAGAGGAGGGTCAGCAGACATAATGAAAAACATTATCCGAGCCCGCTGGATCATCGCCGCGGTATGGATCGCCGCAACGGTGATATTTATGCTTACAGCGCCTGATATGGCTGAATTGACACGGGAGAAAGGGCAGATTTCCGTACCGGACGGATATTCCTCTTCTTATGCCCATGAATTGCTTGATGAAATGTCTGATTCAGATGCACCGTCTTCTTCTGCCGTCATCGTATTTCACGAAAAAGGCTTAATGACAGACAAAAAAGATCGTCTGGAAGAAGCCGTCAGCACTTTGTCTGAACAGAAAAAAGCGCTTCAGATTAAAACGGTGACTTCATACTTCGGGGAGAAAAATGACGACATCAAAAAACAGCTGCTGTCAAAAGACAGACAAACGATGCTCGTTCAGCTGCAGCTTGATACATCCAAAAACGATATCCTCGAAATCAAAAATAAAATTGATAAAGAGCTGAAACCGTACGGCGTATCATACGGCATAACAGGCCAGTCGCTGATCGATGAAGATGTGTTAAAAAGCTCACAGGACGGATTGAAAAAGACTGAATATATAACGGTCGCTTTTATCCTGATCGTGCTGATCCTTGTATTCCGGTCAGTGGTCGCTCCGTTTGTGCCGCTTTTATCTGTATTGATATCTTATTTAGTCAGCCAGTCGATTGTCGCATTTTTAGTCGACCAGCTGAATTTTCCGCTCTCAACTTTTACGCAGATTTTCATGGTTGCGATTATGTTCGGAATCGGCACAGACTACTGCATTCTGCTTCTCAGCAGATTTAAAGAAGAACTGTCGCATGGCGCTGATATAAGAGAGGCGATCGTCGTCACCTACAAAACGGCCGGAAAGACAGTTTTGTACAGCGGCGGTGCGGTGCTGATCGGATTTGCCTGCATCGGATTTGCGACATTTAAGCTGTATCAGTCGGCAGCCGCCGTTGCGGTCGGTGTCGCGGTGCTGCTGCTTGCGCTCATGACGATCGTGCCGTTTTTTATGGCTTTTTTAGGAAAAAGACTGTTTTGGCCCGTTAAGGGTGATATTTCCCATCCTCAAAGCAAAGCTTGGGAAACGGCAGGGCGGTTTTCATTTAAAAGGCCGCTCATCAGTCTTGCAATCGTTGCGGTATTCACCGTCCCGCCTATCCTTCTTTACAAAGGATCGCTATCTTACAACAGCCTTGACGAAATCGGGGATAAATATGAATCCGTCCGCGCGTTTAATACGATTTCAGACGCATTCGGCCCGGGGGAGCTTCTTCCGGCCACAGTCGTCATCAAAAATGATGAGCCTCTAAATACCGAAAAACACCTGATTGATATCGAAAAAATCAGCAGAGAACTTGAAAAAACAGAGGGTGTAAAAACGGTCAGAAGCGCCACGCGCCCTGCCGGAAACGGATTGAATCAATTATTTGTCACAAATCAGGCAAAGCAGCTTCAAGAAGGGCTTGATAAAGGCAATACAGGACTTGAAAAAATCACGGACGGATTAGGGCATGCCGCAAAGTCGTTAGCTGATTCACAGCCGCAGATCGAAGAGTCGGGGAAAAGCGTCAATCAGCTTATTAACGGAACATTGTCTCTGAAATCCGGGCTTTCTGATATAGGCGAAAACCTGAATAAACTGCAGGCTGGCGTGAATGAGAATAAAGCCGGCGTCGCCCAGATGAGAAAGCAGATTGAAGAGCAAAAAAAAATGCTGACTTCACAGCTCAAACAAAACAGCGGTCTCGCTTCAGAAACGCAAAACGCTTTAAAATTGGTAAAAACCGTCCTGCCGATGAAAGATGAAGCCAGCAGACAGCTTGCCGATTTGAACAAGCAGCTTGCCCGGCTGCCGTTTGCAAAATTGGAAGCGTCAATACCGTCAGTCAAAACCGATCCCTCTTACAAAGAAATCAAATCGGCCTTTACGGGTGTACAGTCAGCCGTTTCCAAGGCAAACGCGGATGCAGAAGCGTTTTCTAAACAGGTCGACAGTCAAAAGGATCATCTGCAGCAAGCGGAAAAACAATTTGCCCGGCTGGCAGCCGCTCAAAAAAAGATCGACACTCAAATTAACGCAATGATCAACGGTCTGACCAGTATTGAAAACGGTCTGCAGCAAGTGTCAGACGGACAGGGGGCTCTGGCAGGACAAATGCCGCGCCTTGAATCGGCGGCAGGACAGCTCGCGGAGGGCCAGAAAAAAATGAAGAGCGGTCTCGGTGATTTTTCTTCCCGGCTCAGCGATCTTTCTTCAGGCCTTAACGATAGTGTAAAAGGGCTTAAGAAAGTATCAAGCGGCATGATGGGGGCGAATGATTACCTGGGTGAGCTTCACAAGGCCTCAGATAAAGAAATGACAGGCTGGTTTGTGCCGAAAGACGCGTTGACAAACAGTGATTTCACAAGCGTGTTTAATACGTACATGTCAGATGACAGAAAAACGACAGAATTGACCGTCGTTCTTTATAACAATCCTTATTCAAATACGGCCATTCAAGATATTCAAGCGATCAAAGCGAGCGTAAAAAGAGCCATTCCGAACACGGATCTGAAGAATGCCTCTTTCGGCGTTTCGGGAGTCTCCAGCATGAATGCCGATTTGAAAGAAATATCGGATTCAGACTTCAAACGGACGGCAATGTTTATGCTGGCGGGAATTTTTCTGATTCTCATCATAATGCTGCGCTCTCTTATTATGCCTGTTTATTTAGTGGCGTCGCTCGTACTGACGTATTTCGCATCCATCGGCGTGACGGAATACATCTTTACACACTTCTTCGGGTATCCGGGCGTAAACTGGGCCGTGCCGTTCTTCGGCTTTGTCATTTTGATGGCTCTTGGTGTGGATTATTCCATCTTTTTAATGGACCGCTTTAATGAGCTGAAAAAAGAAGGAACGGAACCCGCAATGATCAGCAGTATGAAAAATATGGGTTCCGTCATCATTTCTGCGGCGATTATTTTAGCGGGAACCTTTGCGGCCATGCTGCCGTCAGGCGTTCTTTCCTTATTACAGATTGCAACCGTGGTATTAACAGGCCTTCTCATGTACGCAATTGTCGTCCTTCCGTTTTTTGTACCGGTCATGGTGAAAATATTCGGAAGAGCCAACTGGTGGCCTTTCAATTTAAAAAAATAACGTTCAATGCCTCTGCCTGTTTTCGGGCAGAGGTTTTTTGTTTCCTTATAAATCCTCCAGTTGATATAATTACATCTGCGCACTCTTTTTTGCGAATCCTGAAATTTGGCCATAATACATACTATTAAAGAATGAACGAAGGAGGTTTCACATGACTTACGTAAATGAAATGAAGTCAAAGCACGGCGGGATCACCGCCCACATCGTAAAGACTGAGAAATTTAAAACCGTTTCGCTGACGTTTAAAATGCTGGCTCCTTTAACGAAAGAGCTCGTAACAAAAAGGGCGCTGTTTCCGCATGTGCTTCTGCGCGGAACAGAAAGCCGCCCGAAAACCGCTGATCTGCGTTCTTATTTTGATGAGCTGTACGGCACATCCGTTTCAGCTGATCTGACAAAAAAGGGAGAACGTCATGTCATTACGTTCAGACTTGAGATTCCTAACGAAAAGTATCTGAAGGACCGCACACCGTTATTGGAAAAAGGCCTTCAGCTTTTATCAGAGCTTGTCTTTTCGCCCGCTTTGGAAAACGGCGCCTTCCTGCCCCTTTATGTCACGCAGGAAAAACGGACGCTGAAACAGCGGATTCAAGCCGTATATGATGATAAGATGAGATATTCTAATCTGCGTCTCGTTCAGGAAATGTGCAAAAGCGAACCGTATGCCCTTCACGTCAACGGCGAGTTCGATGATGTCGAACACATTACACCGCAAGATTTGTATGAAGCCTATCAAAAAGCCATACGCGAAGATCAGCTGGACCTGTACGTCATCGGCGATGTTGATTCAGATCAGGTGAAAACGGCCGTTGATACGTATTTTAAAACGGAAGAACGGGAGCTGCAGCCTTTTGAAAGAAGCGCGGCGAATGAACAGCCCGATCCGAAGGAAGTCATTGATGAAGAGGACGTCAAGCAGGGCAAGCTGAATATCGGATTCCGGACCAATACGACATATACAGATCCGGATTATCCGGCATTGCAGGTGTTTAACGGGCTGTTCGGGGGTTTCTCTCATTCAAAGCTGTTTATAAATGTCCGTGAAAAAGCAAGCCTCGCCTATTATGCAGCCTCAAGGGTGGAAAGCTTCAAAGGGCTTTTGATGGTCATGTCGGGCATTGAGGTGAAAAATTATAAGCAGGCCGTCACCATTATCGAAGAACAATTTCAGGCTATGCAAAACGGTGACTTTTCAGAGGACGATATCGCCCAAACGAAAGCCGTTATTAAAAACCAAGTGTTAGAAACGATTGATACGGCATACGGCTTAGCGGAATTTCTGTATCAGCAGGCTTCAGCCCAAGTGGAAATACCGATCGAAACTTTCCTCGACAATATCGAGAAAGTGACAAAAGAGGACATTATCAATGTCGGAAAGAACATTAAGCTGGATACGACTTATTTCTTAAAAGGGACGGGGGGAGCATCTTGACTAAACCGATAAATTTCGAACAGCTTCAGGAAACGCTGTATCATGAAAAAATGGCAAACGGCCTTGATGTCTATGTGCTGCCGAAACAGGGTTTTAATAAAACATACGCCGTGTTTACGACAAAGTACGGTTCCATTGACAATCAATTCGTTCCTTTAAATAAGGAAGAAATGGTACACGTGCCTGACGGAATCGCGCATTTTCTGGAACATAAACTGTTTGAAAAAGCGGACGGCGACGTGTTTCAGGACTTCAGTAAGCAGGGGGCGTCGGCAAATGCCTTTACATCATTTACACGAACCGCTTATCTGTTCTCCAGCACTTCTAATGTAGAGAAAAACCTGGAAACACTCGTGGATTTTGTTCAGGATCCGTATTTCACGGAAAAATCAGTTGAAAAAGAAAAAGGCATCATCGGCCAGGAAATCAATATGTATGATGATAATCCGGATTGGCGGCTGTTTTTCGGCCTTATCGAAAATATGTATAAAGACCACCCTGTGAAAATTGACATTGCCGGAACGGTGGAGAGCATCTCTCATATTACGAAAGATCTGCTGTATGAGTGCTACGAAACGTTTTATCATCCGAGCAATATGCTGCTCTTTATCGTCGGTCCCGCAGATCCTGAAGCGATCATCAGCCAGGTGCGGAAAAACCAGGAGAAAAAGCCGTTTACAGACCAGCCTGAAATCAAACGTAAAGAGGTTCAGGAGCAGGAAGCGGTTTTCCGCCGGGAGCAGGAATTAAAAATGAACGTGCAAGGCTCAAAATGTCTTGTCGGTTTAAAGGCGAAAGACCCTTATAAAACGGGGCGGGAGCTGTTGAAGCACGAGCTCAGCATGAACCTCATGCTTGAATGTCTCTTCGGAAAAAGCTCACCGCATTACGGCAACTTGTACGATAAAGGCTACATTGATGAAACCTTCAGCTTTGATTACACGGCTGAATACGGATTCGGCTTTGCCTCTGTCGGAGGAGATACACCGGAGCCGGATAGGCTCGCTGACGAATTAAAACAGATGCTTCTTGATGCAGAATCAGCCGTGACTGCGGAAAAACTTGACCTTGCGAGAAAAAAGAAGATCGGGTCATTTTTAAAAGCGCTCAATTCACCTGAATACATCGCCAACCAATTCACACGCTACGCCTTTTTAGATATGAGTCTGTTTGATGTCGTAACCGTACTGGAGCAGATCACCCTGGAAGACGTAAAGCGGGTCATTAAAGAAGAAATATCAGAAGACAGGCTGACAGTCTGCAAAGTCGTGCCAAAATCATAACAAAACATCCCTCACGCCCTGAGGGATGTTTTTCTGGGGAAAGAAGGAGTATTGATTGATGAAACAGACAGCGCTCGTAACCGGAGCAAGCGGCGGAATCGGACAAAGTATAAGTGAAGTCCTCGCAAAAAACGGATATGACGTCCTTTTGCATTATCATTCTAATAAGGAAGCCGCAAACAGGCTTGCGGAAAGGCTGAGCGCATCATTCGGCGTAAAAGCCTCCGCTATCCAGGCTGATCTGTCCTCACCGGATGGCGCGGAGACACTCAGCCGTTCCGTTAAGCAGCCTGTGGACGCTCTGATATTAAACAGCGGCAAAAGTCATTTCGGCCTGATTACGGACGTTACGGATGACACGGCGCGGGAGATGGTGCAGCTGCATGTGACGAGTCCGTTTCTTTTGGCGCGTAATCTGGTGCCCGGCATGATCCGGAAAAAATGCGGGGGCATTGTCGCGATCGGTTCCGTCTGGGGAGAAACAGGTGCATCGTGCGAGGTATTATACAGCATGGTCAAAGGAGCGCAGCATTCGTTCGTCAAAGCGCTTGCCAAAGAGCTCGCTCCGAGCGGCGTCCGCGTGAATGCGGTCTCCCCGGGTGCCGTTGATACAAATATGCTTGATCAATTCACGTCTGATGAAAAAGAAGCGTTGGCAGAGGAAATTCCCGCGGGCCGGCTGGCAAAGCCGGAGGAAATCGCCGAAGCGGCGGCCTTTTTATTATCGGACAAGGCTTCCTATATTACGGGGCATATATTATCCGTAAACGGCGGCTGGCACTGCTGAAAAAAATGTGTGTATAGTTTGCATCTGCACGGACAAAATAATTTTGTAACAACAGATGAAATGGAGGAACCCAACATGTCAGTATTAGAAAACTGGGATAATTGGAAGAATTTCCTTGGCGACAGATTGAACTATGCGCAGGAAAAAGGGATGAGTGATGAAACGATCACTGACCTCGCGACAGAAATCGGCGGTTACCTTGCGAACGAAGTCGACTCGAAAAACCATCAGGAAAAAGTGCTTGCTGATCTTTGGAGCGTTGCTTCTGAAGATGAACAGCGCGCCATCGCAAATATGATGGTGAAGCTTGTTGAAAATAACAGCACTCATTAAGAGGGGGGATTTCTCCTCTCTTTTTTTATGTTTTCCTCTATAGAGCAACATTCTTCTTTCTAATTAGAGAAAAATGTTTTATGATAAAGGAAGGTAAAAATTTGCCACAATGGAGGGGGTATATCATTTGGCAAAGCTCGAATGGTATTTTGAATATGAAATTCAAGTGAACCGCCCCGGCCTGCTCGGGGATATTTCATCTCTTCTCGGGATGCTGTCAATTAATATTGTCACAATTAACGGTGTCGACCTTTCCAGAAGGGGAATGCTGCTCAGATGCCGGCATATAGATCAAATTAAACGATTGGAATCAATTTTAAAAACAATGGAGACCATTAAAGTAACGAAGCTGAGAGAACCGAGGCTTCGCGACCGTCTTGCAGTCCGCCACGGAAGATACATTCAGCGTGATGCCGATGACAAAAAAACCTTCCGTTTTGAAAGGGACGAGCTCGGTCTTCTGGTTGACTTTATGGCCGAGCTGTTTAAAAAAGAAGGGCACAAACTGATCGGAATCCGCGGAATGCCGAGGGTCGGAAAAACGGAGTCCATCGTTGCGTCAAGTGTTTGTGCCAGCAAAAGATGGCTTTTCGTATCATCAACGCTGCTAAAACAAACGATCCGGAGCCAGCTGGTTGCCGATGAATACAGCACGGAAAACGTGTTTATCCTCGACGGCATCGTTTCGACAAGACGGGGATCTGAGCGCCATCTTCAGCTCGTCAGTGAAATTATGCGGCTTCCGGCGACAAAGGTCGTGGAGCACCCCGATATTTTTGTTCAAAATTCGGAGTATACGCTCGATGATTTCGATTATATTATCGAACTCAGAAATGATCCTGACGAAGTCATTACATATGAACATGCAGAAGAACCGCAAATGTTTGACCAGACCGGTTTTTCAAGCTTTGATTTTTAATATTGGAAGGTGTTTGTTGTGACAGAATTAGCAATCCGGCTTAAAGAAGCCAGAGAGGAAAAAGGGATGTCATTGGATGAACTCCAGGCGGCGACGAAAATTCAGAAAAGATACTTAACCGCTCTGGAAGAAGGCAATTATGACGTCATTCCCGGCAATTTTTATGTGCGGGCGTTTATCAAGCAGTACGCTGAAGCTGTCGGGCTTGATTCAGATCAGTTATTTGAAGAATATAAAAAAGACATCCCTAACACGTACCATGACGATGTGTCGGAAAAAATCTCCGGTCTCGCCATGCAAAGGGAGCTTCCTAAGTCCGCTTCAAAGGCGGCGGAATGGCTTCCGACCGTCCTTGTCGTCATCGGTGTCATTATCGTCATCGCGATCATTTATGCGATTATTCAGTTCGGAATGAGCAAATCCGGGCAGACAGACGGAGATAAGACCGTCACCCAAAGTGAGAGCAAGTATGAGATTCCTAAGGATTCTGCGCTGAAAAACGACGGCAATACAAACGACGAAGCGCAATCTGACAGCAAAAAAGACAAAAAAGACACAAAAGCGTCAGAGCAGAAAAAGAAAGAAAAAAGCAGTGAAAAGACGGAGATCAAAGCGGCCGGAACGGAAGGCTCGGCTTCTTCATACAACGTCTCCGGGGCAGATAAGTATAAGCTTGAACTGATTGCTTCTGACAGCGCGTGGATCCGCGTCCGTGATGACAGCGGCGGTTCTTTAAAAGAAGGAACCCTGCAAAAAGGCGAAACCTTTAAAAAAGACGTCACGGATCAAAAGCAGATTGAAATCCGCACGGGCTATGCCCCTAACCTGAAAATTAAAATCAACGGAGAGGTTCTGTCCTATGAACTCAATCCGCATGATGTGATGGCGCAGACCATCACAATCAAGATGAAAAAATAAAAGGGGAAAAAGTCATCTGAACGATTAAGATGACTTTTTCTTCACGTCCGAGTACATATTATTGGAGGGGCTTTATGTTTAACTTACCGAATAAAATCACACTGGCAAGAATCGCTTTAATTCCTGTATTTATGATTATCATGCTTGTTCCTTTTCATTGGGGCAGCGTTCATATAGGGGATGAATCGATTCCGGTCGCGCATCTTACGGGAGCTGTTTTGTTCATTATCGCATCAACGACTGACTGGGTGGATGGCTACTACGCCAGAAAACTGAACCTCGTGACAAACTTCGGGAAATTTTTAGATCCGCTGGCTGACAAACTGCTGGTGTCCGCGGCATTAATTACGCTTGTGCAATTTGACCTTGCGCCGGCGTGGATGGTCATCATCATCATCAGCCGCGAATTTGCCGTAACGGGATTAAGACTTGTGCTGGCGGGAACGGGGGAAGTTGTAGCCGCCAATATGCTGGGGAAAATTAAAACATGGGCCCAGATCATCGCTGTTGCCGCGCTTTTGCTGCATAATCTTCCGTTTGAGCTCGTTTCTTTCCCGTTCGGCGATATCGCTTTATGGGTGGCCGTGCTCTTCACAGTCATTTCCGGCTGGGATTATTTTGCGAAGAACTGGGATGCGTTAAAAACATCTAACTAAGGAAGAAGGACTTAAAGATGGAAATAGCAAAAAAAGCAGAAATCATTGCGGTCGGCTCGGAGCTTCTGCTCGGCCAGATCGCCAATACGAACGCGCAGTTTATCAGTAAAGAGCTGGCGGAAATCGGTGTAAACGTGTTTTACCATACCGCTGTCGGTGACAATCCGGAGCGGCTTAAGCAAGTCATCCGCATTGCCGAAGAGCGCTCAGACCTGATTATTTTTTCAGGCGGTCTCGGACCGACCAAGGACGATTTGACGAAAGAAACCATTGCAAACACACTGGGGCGCCCGCTCGTTCTGAATGACGAAGCGTTCCGGTCGATCGAAGAATATTTCGCGAAAACAAAACGGACCATGTCGCCGAATAACCGCAAACAGGCGCTCGTCATTGAGGGCTCGGACGTTTTGGCGAATCATTTCGGTATGGCACCGGGAATGCTTGCAGAGCACGGCTCAAGGCTTTATATGCTGCTTCCCGGGCCGCCGAGCGAGCTGCGTCCGATGTTTGAAAATGAAGCGAAACCGCTGCTTCTTAAAAAGCTTGGTTCTAATGAGAAAATCGTTTCAACCGTGCTGCGGTTTTTCGGAATCGGTGAATCCCAGCTTGAAGCTGATTTAGAAGATATCATTGACGCGCAGACGAATCCGACGATTGCGCCGCTTGCTGCTGACGGCGAGGTCACGCTGCGTTTAACGGCGAAACATGCTGACGAAAAAGAAACAGAACGGCTTTTAAAAGAAACGGAAGCCGCCATTTTAGAACGTGTCGGTGAATTTTTCTACGGATATGATGATACGTCCCTGGTGAAGGAGCTTTCAAAAGCATGCAGACAAAACAAAATCACGATTTCTTCTGCCGAAAGCTTTACAGGCGGCCTGTTTTCAGAGTGGGTGACTGATTTAAGCGGTGCGTCTCAACTATTTGCAGGAGGCGTTGTCTGCTATTCCGACAGCGTGAAACAGCATGTGCTCGGCGTGAAAGCTGAGACGCTCGCAGAAAGCGGAGCGGTCAGCAAAGAGTGTGCGAAAGAGCTTGCAGCCGGTGTGAGAAAGCTGACCGGAAGCGATATCGGCATCAGCTTTACCGGGGTCGCGGGTCCCGACCCGCAGGAAGGGCATGCGCCGGGCCGCGTCTTTATCGGCATATCAACGGAAGGAAAAGAAGAGGTGCACGAATTTCACTTTGCCGGCTCAAGAACCGGAATCAGAAAGCGCGCCGCTAAATACGGCTGCCATCTCATTTTAAAAATGCTGGATCAAAAATAAAGTTTTAAAGAGCTTTTTTCTCTGATTTTTAAGTTTTATAAGGGAAATTATGCTCTTTTGCAGAAAAGCGAACGCGGAAAAAATCCGAATATGCGTTCGCTTTTTTCTTGGCAAATGCCAATAAACAAGGTATAGTATATGTAGTGGCAAGATAAAGGAGGAAAAAATAAATGAGTGATCGTCAGGCAGCCTTAGATATGGCTCTTAAGCAAATAGAAAAACAATTCGGCAAAGGTTCCATCATGAAGCTCGGAGAAAAAACGGATACAAGAATTTCAACGGTGCCAAGCGGCTCCCTTGCACTTGATACCGCTCTCGGAATAGGCGGATACCCGCGCGGACGGATTATTGAAGTATACGGACCTGAAAGTTCAGGTAAAACGACTGTAGCGCTTCACGCAATCGCTGAGGTTCAGGAAAAAGGCGGACAGGCAGCATTTATTGATGCTGAGCATGCTCTTGATCCTGTTTACGCGCAAAAGCTCGGTGTCAATATCGAAGAGCTTCTGCTTTCTCAGCCGGATACGGGAGAGCAGGCGCTTGAGATTGCTGAAGCGCTGGTGCGAAGCGGAGCTGTTGATATCGTAGTCGTTGACTCTGTTGCGGCGCTTGTTCCAAAAGCTGAAATTGAAGGTGACATGGGTGATTCACACGTCGGTTTACAGGCGCGTCTTATGTCTCAGGCGCTCCGTAAGCTTTCCGGCGCTATCAATAAATCTAAAACAATCGCAATCTTTATTAACCAGATTCGTGAAAAAGTCGGCGTTATGTTCGGAAATCCGGAGACGACACCGGGCGGCCGCGCGCTGAAATTCTATTCTTCCGTGCGTCTTGAAGTGCGCCGTGCCGAGCAATTAAAGCAGGGCAACGACGTGATGGGGAATAAAACGAGAATTAAAGTCGTAAAAAACAAAGTCGCTCCTCCGTTCCGTACGGCTGAAGTGGACATTATGTACGGTGAAGGAATCTCCAAAGAAGGGGAAATCATCGACCTTGGAACTGAACTGGATATCGTGCAAAAAAGCGGTTCGTGGTATTCTTATGAAGAAGAACGCCTCGGTCAGGGCCGTGAAAACGCCAAGCAGTTCTTAAAAGAAAATAAAGACATCATGCTGATGATTCAGGAACAAATCCGTGAATATTACGGTTTAGACAATAACGGTGTAACGGACAAAGCGGAAGAAGTTCAGGAAGAGATGGAATTAGAAGAATAAAAACACGATCAAAAGAGCGGAATAAGCAATTTCCGCTCTTTTTTTTTGTATGTTTCAAAAAAACACTGGCTGTGCGGAAAATTTTATCTGGAATGTTACAACTTTTTTCACCCTTCACTCGTCTAACATCATGGCGAAAGTTGAAATTATATCTGAGGAGGAAAAAAGATGACGAGCCCCCGCCGCACAAGAATAAATAAAAAAAGAAAGAAGAAGCTGATGAAAACGGGAGGGCTGTTTCTTTTTCTGCTGCTTGTCACTGTTTTTATTATGATCTGGACCGTCACAGCGCATCATCGGGAGAAGGAATCCGTTAAAAACGCTCCCGCCGCTCAATCTGATACTTCAAAAGACCAGACTCAACAGAAAAAAGAAAAGACGCAAAAAGAGAAAACACCTAAATCAATCGATCACAATAAACAGATCAGCAATTACTTGCAACAGATCGGGTTCAGCGGCACAGCAATGATCGTAAAAGATGGAAAAGTTGTGCTGAAAAAAGGCTTTGGCTATGCAGACCGAAAACAAAAAATTAAAAACAATCCGGAGACATCATATTATATCGGTTCTTCACAAAAAGCGTTAATCGCGACGGCTGTCCTGCAGCTTGAAGAAAAAGGGCTGCTGCAGACGAGTGACCCCGTCAGTACATACTTGCCGAATTTTCCTAACGGCACGCGCATCACATTGAAAAACCTGCTCAATCATACGTCCGGCATAAACGGGCATATTGAGGGTCGGGGACCGATTTCTCCAATTGATTTAATCAAGGATATAGAATACCGCGGAATTAAAAGGCAGCCCGGGGTTTGGGATTACAGGGATTCCAACTATTCAGTGCTTGCTTATATCGTATCTCAGGTCAGCGGGGAGTCTTATGAACAATATATAAAAGAACACGTGTTCAAACCGGCCGGAATGAAGCACGCCGGATTTTACAAAACATTTGCTGAAGCCAAATATCCTGCCGTCGGCTACAAAGTCGATGAGAGCGGCAGTCTTGTAACGCCGCACCTTTTGGACTTATCGCAGCTTTACGGGGCGGGCGACATGTATATGAGCGCTGAAGATCTTTATAAATTTGATAAAGCGATCGTAAACGGCACGCTCCTTTCAAAAGAAAGCTTCACAAAAATGTTTACAGCAGGAAGCAGTGCCGCTTACGGGATGGGGTTTTACATTGATCCGGGCAGCTATTCCAATCACGGTGTTATGCCCGGTTACAACATTTTAAACAGTTTCAGCCATTCGGCAAGCAAATATGTCATATTACTGTCAAACATTCAGAATAACGCCAAATTAGGACAGGTAAACAATAGAATTTACCAATTGCTTAACCAGGCGGACTGACAGAGCCGTCATTCACGAAAAGCGGATGAAGGTATGGTATGATATATACATGGGCGGCGATCCGAGCTGAAGGCGAATCGTTAAGCTGGCAAGCTTGACAAGTATTTCCGACACAATTACAATGAAGTTGTAACATTTGTTTTTTTAACATGATTGTTAAACCATTTAAACTTGACAAGGGCATGAGAGACTCATTCCCTGTGAAGGTTCTGTATGTTGAGAAAATCAGACAATGTACATGCCGGCACTTATTTAAGCAAAAACCAAGTTCATAGCAAGAGGAGGTGAAAGTATGACCCCAATGACGGTTCTCATCTCCATTTTGCTGACTCTGCTCGGTTTAGTTGTTGGCTACTATGTTCGTAAAACCATTGCCGAAGCAAAGATTGCGGGCGCACGCGGTGCTGCCGAGCAAATCCTTGAAGATGCAAAGCGTGATGCTGAAGCACTGAAAAAAGAAGCTCTGCTTGAAGCAAAGGACGAAATCCATACACTTCGAATAGATGCTGAACAGGAAGTTCGTGAAAGACGAAATGAGCTTCAAAAACAAGAAAACCGTTTACTTCAAAAAGAAGAAAATCTTGACCGTAAACATGAAGGAATTGATAAACGGGAAGCGATGTTGGAGAAGAAAGATCATTCTCTGAATGAACGACAACAACATATTGAAGAGATGGAAAGCAAAGTGGATGAGATGATTCGTATGCAGCAGTCAGAACTCGAACGCATTTCGAGCCTGACACGGGATGAAGCGAAACAAATCATTCTTGACCGGGTTGAAAATGAGCTTTCACATGACATCGCCATCATGACAAAAGAAACCGAAAACCGTGCGAAAGAAGAGGCAGATAAAAAGGCGAAAAACATTCTGTCGCTTGCTTTGCAGCGCTGTGCAGCAGATCATGTTGCCGAAACGACGGTATCGGTCGTCAATCTTCCGAATGATGAGATGAAAGGACGTATCATCGGCCGTGAAGGGCGTAATATTCGTACGCTTGAAACGCTTACAGGTATTGACCTGATTATTGATGACACACCTGAAGCAGTCATTCTTTCCGGATTTGATCCGATCAGACGGGAGACGGCAAGAATCGCTCTTGATAAACTCGTTCAGGATGGCCGTATTCATCCGGCGCGAATTGAAGAAATGGTTGAAAAATCCCGCCGTGAGGTTGATGACTATATCCGGGAAATGGGTGAGCAGACGACGTTTGAAGTCGGCGTTCACGGACTTCACCCGGATCTGATCAAGATCCTCGGCCGGTTGAAATTCCGTACAAGCTACGGGCAGAATGTACTGAAACATTCTATGGAAGTTGCGTTTTTAGCCGGTTTAATGGCTTCCGAGCTTGGAGAAGATGCAAAGCTTGCCAAGCGGGCCGGTCTTCTGCATGACATCGGAAAAGCAATTGACCATGAAGTGGAAGGAAGCCACGTGGAAATCGGAGTGGAGCTTGCGACCAAATATAAAGAGCATCCAGTCGTCATTAACAGTATTGCGTCACACCACGGAGACGAAGAGCCGACTTCCATTATCGCCGTTCTGGTCGCTGCCGCTGATGCACTGTCAGCCGCAAGACCGGGCGCGAGAAGTGAAACGCTCGAAAACTATATCCGCAGACTTGAAAAGCTTGAAGAAATCTCCGAGTCTTACGAAGGTGTTGAAAAATCATTTGCGATTCAGGCCGGCCGTGAAGTTCGCATCATGGTGAAGCCGGACTCCATTAATGATTTAGAAGCCCATCGTTTGGCGCGTGATATCCGTAAACGAATTGAGGACGAGCTTGATTATCCGGGACACATTAAAGTGACCGTGATCAGAGAAACTCGAGCCGTAGAGTATGCAAAATAAAGTGATGCTTAGCGCATCACTTTATTTTTTTGAGTCCCTGAAAAGGAAGGAATGGAATGTATGAGAATTTTATTTATCGGAGATGTTGTCGGTTCCCCGGGCCGCGACATGGTAAAAGAATATGTCCCGAAACTGAAAGCGAAACATAAACCGCATTTTACAATTATTAACGGAGAAAATGCAGCACACGGAAAAGGACTGACGGAAAAGATCTACCACAGCCTGATGGAAGCGGGAGCCGACGCCATTACAATGGGAAACCATACGTGGGATAAAAGAGAGATCTTCGACTTTATTGATGATGTGCCGCATCTTGTCCGGCCGGCGAATTTCCCGGTAGGTACGCCGGGCAAAGGCATTACTTATATTAAATCGAACGGAAAAGAGCTTGCCGTCATTAATTTACAGGGGCGGACGTTTCTTCCGCCGCTTGATGATCCGTTTGCTAAAGCGGATGAATTAATAGAAGAAGCGAAAAAGCGCACACCGTACATTTTTATTGATTTTCACGCGGAAGCGACAAGCGAAAAAATTGCGATCGGCTGGTATACAGACGGAAGAGCCTCTGCCGTGGTAGGCACCCATACACACGTGCAAACGGCAGATAACCGCATTTTGCCGAAAGGAACGGCATATATTACTGATGTAGGCATGACGGGTCCGTATGACGGAATTCTCGGTATGGACAGAGAAACGGTCATCAAGCGGTTTAAAACCAATCTTCCCGTCCGGTTTACGGTGGCGGAAGGTAAAACTACGCTGAGCGGAGTGCTCATTGACATCGACGATCAAACGAAAAAGGCCGTAAATATCGAACGGATATTAATCAATGATGACCATATGTTCTTTGAATAGGTGATCATGTGTTTATTTTATAAAAATATTAAAAGGAAAAGCAGGAATATAGCAACTTCTTAGTGAATATAGTAGAAATGGAAGGTAGCCCGCTATTTTTGAAAAGCATTGTGGGGATGGCTTTTTGGATAGCAACATCTAATAATGATTGTTCTAATGAACACTCACTTATCCATTGTAAAACTAAGGGGGAGCAGAAATGGAAATCTTAAAAGTTTCAGCAAAATCAAGTCCAAATTCAGTAGCAGGCGCGCTTGCCGGCGTATTGAGGGAACGCGGAGCCGCCGAAATTCAAGCAATTGGGGCGGGTGCCTTAAACCAGGCTGTTAAAGCGGTTGCGATTGCCAGAGGCTTTGTCGCGCCAAGCGGCGTAGATTTGATTTGTATTCCGGCTTTTACAGATATACAGATTGACGGAGAAGAAAGAACGGCGATTAAGTTAATCGTCGAACCCCGTTAAAAACAAAAACATGTACATTCTCCACCTGCTTGCGTAAGGCAAGCAGGTTGTTTTTATTGCTGTCATATTTTCTCACAATATTATATTGATAGTACGAAGAGATGATAAATGGCTTTATTCATATAATATTCAAAAAAAATCCCGCCCATTTTTCCGGACGGAAGCAGTTGTTTTCCTCGAGTGGACACTGGTGTTTACCTCCTTTTTATCTCATGTTACAATCCAGTTATTACAGTGTTTTTTCGAGGAGGAGTGTACATGTTGGGAGGAAAGATGAAAGCTATCGTTAAAAATGAAAACGCTTTCGGAGCAACGCTGAAAGAAATTCCCATACCTTCCATTAATGAGAATGAAGTTCTCATTAAAGTACAGGCCGCATCTATATGCGGTACAGATGTGCATATTTATAATTGGGATCAATGGGCGCAGAAACGAATCAAAACACCTCAAGTATTCGGACATGAATTCAGCGGTATCGTAGCGGAAACGGGCAAGCACGTCACAAATGTCAAAATAGGTGACTACGTTTCGGCTGAAACCCACTTCGTCTGCGGTACTTGTGTCCCGTGTTTAACAGGAAAACATCATGTGTGCACCCATACAAAGATCCTCGGGGTAGATACAGCCGGCTCCTTCGCTGAATATGTCAAAGTGCCGGCCCGAAATGTTTGGAAAAACCCCGCTGATATGGACCCCGCCGTCGCCTCTGTTCAAGAGCCCCTTGGCAACGCGGTGCATACGGTGCTGGAAAGCAGCGGGCTTGCGGGCGGTTCCGCTGCAATTATCGGCTGCGGACCGATCGGGCTGATGGCGGTGGCGGTGGCTAAAGCGGCCGGTGCATCCCGTATTGCGGCCATTGATAAAAATGATTACAGGCTGGCTCTTGCGAAGAAATTGGGAGCTGCGATCACCATTTCAGCTGACGAGGAAGATCCGCTTGAGGTGATCGACACCTTAACAGGCGGAGAAGGGATCGACCTTGTCTGCGAAATGTCAGGCCACCCGGCAGCCATAACACAAGGATTAAAGATGGCGGCCAACGGGGGGAGGTTCCACATGCTGAGTCTGCCGGAACGTCCGGTGACGGTTGACCTGACAAATGACGTGGTGTTTAAAGGACTTACCGTCCAAGGCATCACAGGCAGAAAAATGTTTGAAACATGGCGGCAGGTATCGCACCTGCTTGAATCCGGCCTTGTTGATCTGACGCCGGTGATCACGCATCAGTTTCCGCTTGAAGACTTTGAAAAAGGGTTTGACCTGATGAGAAAGGGACAGTGCGGCAAAGTCATTTTGATTCCATAAGGGGAGGGTTCTATAATGAAAGAATTTGAATTTCTAAAAGCAGAGCTTGATAAAATGAAAGAAAATAAAACGTGGCAGCAAATGAAACAAATTGAAACGAAGCAGGGTCCGTCGGTGGAAGTCAAAGGGGAAAACGTGATACAGCTTTCATCGAACAATTATCTCGGTTTGACGTCGCATCCGAGACTTGTCGAAGCGGCCAAACGCGCCGCGGAAGAATTCGGAGCGGGTACGGGGTCCGTCCGTACAATCGCCGGAACATTCACAATGCACAATGAGCTGGAGAAAAAATTGGCAACCTTTAAAAAAACAGAAGCGGCACTTGTTTTTCAATCGGGGTTCACAACGAATCAGGGCGTCTTATCAAGCATTCTTACAAAAGAAGATATCGTGATCTCTGACGAACTGAACCATGCTTCCATTATTGACGGGATCAGGCTGACAAAAGCAGATAAAAAGGTGTACCGCCATGTTGATATGGACGATTTGGAAAGGGTGCTGAAAAAATCAATGAATTACCGCATGCGCCTGATCGTCACCGACGGCGTATTCTCAATGGACGGCAACATCGCTCCTTTGCCTGACATCGTCAAACTTGCCGAGGCGTACGATGCCTTTGTGATGGTCGACGATGCGCATGCTTCCGGCGTACTCGGAAAAAACGGAAGGGGGACGGTTAATCACTTCGGGCTTGACGGAAGAGTCCACATACAGGTGGGCACATTAAGCAAAGCCATCGGAGTGCTTGGCGGTTACGCCGCAGGGTCGCAGGTTCTGATCGATTACCTGCGCCATAAAGGGCGTCCTTTCTTATTCAGCACTTCTCATCCGCCTGCAGTAACGGCCGCATGCATAGAAGCCATTGACGTCCTGCTGGAAGAGCCTGAGCATATGGAAAAGCTATGGGAGAACACGGCGTATTTCAAAGACAAACTGGTTCAAATGGGGCTGACCCTCACAAAAAGCGAAACACCGATCGTGCCGATATTAATAGGGGAGGAAGAAAAAGCCCAGGCATTATCAGACCTTTTATTGACCCGCGGCGTGTTTGCACAAAGCATCGTGTATCCGACGGTCGCCCAAGGAAAAGCGAGAATCCGCACCATTATTACGGCGGAGCATACAAAAGAGGAGCTTGACCGGGCCCTTGAAGTAATCCGTTCAGCCGCAAAAGAGCTTCAGCTTGTGTAAGGGGGAAATGATTCCCTCTTTTTTATTTCTTATTGATTCTTATTCTCAATAAGGTGTACAATAATAGGCTGGCGGTTGTGCCAAACGCTTTTAACCAGTATACTTGAGGGTGGAAGTTTCGGTTGAAAGGAGACATTCGAACATGAATGAAAAGCAAAAGCAGGAAAGCGGACAAGTGAATCCGGCGGACAAAAAATCCGAAAAGGATTACAGCAAGTATTTTGAAGCCGTATATATTCCGCCTTCTTTAAAAGATGCAAAAAAACGGGGCAAAGAATCCGTTCAATATCATAACGATTTTAAAATCTCTGAAGAATTTAAAGGCCTTGGTGAAGGCAGGAAATTTTATATCCGCACGTACGGATGCCAAATGAACGAGCATGATACGGAAGTCATGGCGGGTATTTTTATGGCGCTCGGTTATGAAGCGACAAATTCGGTAGATGACGCGAACGTTATTTTATTAAACACTTGCGCCATCCGGGAAAACGCTGAAAACAAAGTGTTCGGAGAGCTCGGCCATTTAAAGGCGCTCAAAAAAAATAACCCGGACTTGATTCTCGGCGTCTGCGGCTGCATGTCACAGGAAGAATCAGTCGTAAACCGCATCCTTAAGAAGCACCCGTTTGTCGATATGATTTTCGGCACGCACAACATTCACCGTCTGCCGGAACTGTTATCAGAGGCATATTTATCAAAAGAGATGGTCATTGAAGTGTGGTCGAAGGAAGGGGATGTCATTGAGAACCTTCCGAAAGTCCGCAACGGAAAAATTAAAGGCTGGGTCAACATTATGTACGGCTGCGACAAGTTCTGCACATACTGCATCGTACCGTATACCCGCGGAAAAGAACGAAGCCGCCGTCCTGAGGAAATTATCCAGGAAGTCAGAAGACTTGCAAGCGAAGGCTATAAAGAAATCACGCTGCTCGGTCAAAACGTGAATGCGTACGGAAAAGATTTTGAGGATATGACGTACGGTCTCGGTGATTTAATGGACGAACTGCGTAAAATTGATATTCCGAGAATCCGATTCACGACGAGTCATCCGCGTGACTTTGATGATCATCTGATCGAAGTGCTCGCCAAAGGCGGCAACCTTTTAGACCATATCCATCTTCCGGTTCAATCAGGAAGCTCAGCGATGTTAAAAATGATGGCCCGTAAATATGACCGAGAACGCTATCTGGAGCTTGTCGGAAAAATTAAAGCGGCGATGCCGAACGCTTCACTGACGACCGATATTATTGTCGGTTTTCCGAATGAAACCGATGAACAATTTGAAGAAACGCTTTCGTTATATCGCGAAGTGGAATTTGACAGCGCATATACGTTTATTTACTCTCCTCGTGAAGGCACGCCGGCAGCGAAGATGAAAGACAATGTTCCGATGAGGGTCAAGAAAGAACGTCTTCAGCGCCTTAATGATTTGGTGAAAGAAATTTCAGCCAAAAAAATGAAGGAATATGAAGGCAGGACTGTCGAAGTATTAGTTGAGGGAGAAAGCAAAAATAACCCTGACATTCTTGCCGGCTATACGGAAAAAAGCAAGCTCGTCAACTTCAAAGGGCCGAAAGACGCCATCGGCAAGATTGTACGCGTCAAAATCGAACAGGCGAAAACATGGTCGCTTGACGGTGTGATGGCAGGAGAAGCAATCGAGGTGAAATAATAATGACGCTTTACTCAAAGAAAGACATTGTACAGCAGGCTAGGAACCTTGCGAAAATGATTTCTGAAACAGAAGAAGTTGATTTTTTCAAACGCGCCGAGGCGCAGATTAACGAAAATGAAAAAGTCTCTGCGATTATTAATCAGATTAAAACCCTGCAAAAGCAAGCCGTTAACCTGAAGCACTACGAAAAGCTTGAAGCGCTGAAACAAGTGGAAAGTAAAATTGACGCCCTGCAGGAAGAGCTTGAAGGGATTCCGATCATTCAGGAATTCAGAGATTCCCAGATTGAGGTCAATGACCTTCTTCAGCTTGTCGCACATACGATCTCAAATCAGGTGACAAACGAAATTATTACATCTACCGGAGGCAACCTGCTGACGGGAGAAACCGGTTCAAAAGTAAAACATTCGAATAACAGCTGTTCTATTTAAACACGGGGCCTTCATCGGCCCGTGTTTTTTTCTGTTTGAGAACTAATTGTAATATGTACTAAATTTTCATTGTCTCAACGTTTTGTCCTATTTTTACTGGAAAGTTTTATCATACTTAAAAGTAAAGTTTCTGGGCAGGGCTGCATACAATGAAACAGAAACTTTGTATTTTTATATTTTTATTATAAAAATGCACATGAGACAAATGCCCAGCATAAGATAACACGAAGAAGAACAAGGAGGCCTGCCGGAATGTCTGAATACAGGGAAATTATTACGAAAGCGGTAGTTGCGAAAGGAAGAAAATTCACCCAATGCACCAACACGATCTCGCCTGGAGAAAAACCGTCAAGTATACTGGGCGGCTGGATTATCAACCACAAGTACGATGCCGAAAAGATCGGGAAGACTGTAGAAATTGAAGGGTATTATGATATAAACGTCTGGTACTCTTACGCCGATAATACAAAAACGGAAGTTGTAACCGAGAGAGTAAAGTATGTCGATGTGATTAAACTCAGATACAGAGATACAAATTACTTAGATGACGAACACGAAGTCATTGCCAAAGTGTTGCAGCAGCCGAATTGTCTTGAAGTCACCATTTCTCCTAACGGAAATAAAATCGTGGTTCAGGCAGAGAGGGAATTTTTAGCAGAAGTGGTCGGTGAAACGAAAGTCGTCGTCGAAGTCAATCCTGACTGGGAAGAAGACGATGATGATGATTGGGAAGACGATCTTGACGAAGAATTAGAGGACATTAACCCTGAATTTTTAGTCGGAGATCCTGAAGAATAAGTTGAGGCTAGGGGAGTTTAACACCCCGAGTCTCTTTTTTATATATAAAGATATCACTCTTTTGTTTATGTTATAATGGGATTCGGATAAGAGAAGATACATAGTGAGGGATTAAATGATGGCTAGTTACACGCCTATGATACAGCAATACTTGAAGATAAAGGCAGAGCACCAAGATGCCTTTTTATTTTTTCGGCTTGGTGACTTTTATGAAATGTTTTTTGAAGATGCAAAAAAAGCGTCGCAAGAGCTTGAAATTACACTGACAAGCAGAGACGGAGGTTCGGCTGATAAAATTCCGATGTGCGGCGTGCCGTATCATTCCGCGGCGGCTTATATTGAACAGCTGATTAAAAAGGGCTATAAAGTGGCGATCTGTGAGCAGACGGAAGATCCGAAGGCGGCTAAAGGCGTTGTAAAAAGAGAAGTCGTCCAGCTGATCACCCCGGGAACCGTGATGGATGGAAAAGGCATCCATGAGTCGGAAAACAACTTTATCGCTTCCGTTTCCGAATTTCGTAACGGATACGGTCTCGCTTTATCAGACTTAACGACCGGAGAAAACCTGGCCGTATTTATTGAGCGGATTGAAGATGTCATGTCAGAAATTTACTCAGTCGGCGCAAAGGAAATTGTCGTATCAAGCAAGTTTAACGAACATACAGCTGCTCAGCTGAAAGAACGGTGCGGCGCAACGATTTCTATCGAAGACGGGGAAATAACAGAACGCATTGAAATCGCAAAGCACTTGCCGGGCGAAGAGCTGACAGAGACGTTTATGCGTTTATATACGTATTTGCAGAAAACGCAAAAACGGAGCCTGGATCATCTGCAGCCGGTTCAAGTATATGAATTGGAAGAAGCGATGAAAATTGACCTGTATTCAAAACGGAATCTTGAGCTGACGGAAACGATCCGTTCGAAAAGCAAAAAAGGGTCATTGCTTTGGCTTTTAGACGAGACGAAAACAGCAATGGGCGGCCGGCTTCTCAAACAATGGATTGACCGCCCGCTGATCAGGGCATCCCAAATCGAAGAACGCCAGGAAATGGTCGAGACGCTGATCAATCATCTGTTTGAGCGTGAAGATCTGCGCGAGCGCCTGAAGGAAGTATACGATTTAGAACGTCTGGCGGGCAGGGTCGCATTCGGAAACGTCAACGCAAGAGATTTAATCCAGCTGAAAGAATCTTTAAAACAAGTGCCGAGCATTAAAGAGCTTGTAGGATCTCTTAACCATAAAAAAGCAAAAGAACGCGCCGGCTTGATTGATCCGTGCGGAGATTTGCTTGACCTGTTAGAAGAAGCCCTTCATGAAAACCCGCCGTTATCGTTAAAAGAAGGCAACTTAATTAAAGACGGCTATCATCAGAAGCTCGATGAGTACCGTGACGCCAGCAAAAACGGTAAAGACTGGATTGCCAGACTGGAGCAGCAGGAACGCGCTTATACGGGCATCCGTTCATTAAAGGTCGGTTTCAATAAAGTGTTCGGCTATTATATTGAAGTCACAAAAGCAAACCTTCATCTGCTTGAGGACGGGCGGTATGAGCGGAAGCAGACCCTCACAAACGCCGAACGGTACATTACGCCGGAATTGAAGGAAAAAGAAGCGCTTATTTTAGAAGCGGAAAACAACATCTGCGAGCTGGAATATGAGCTTTTTGCCGGTCTGCGTGAAAAGGTCAAACAATTTATTCCGCGTCTGCAGCGTCTTGCCAAACAAATGAGTGAGCTGGATGCGTTGCAATGCTTTGCTACGATCAGTGAAAACAGGCATTACACAAAGCCCGTCTTTTCTGATAATGAAGTAAAAGTCATTGAAGGGAGACACCCCGTCGTTGAAAAGGTGATGGACAGTCAAGAATACGTGCCGAACAACTGCTTGATGGGCGATTCGCGGGAAATGCTCCTGATTACAGGTCCGAATATGTCAGGTAAAAGCACGTACATGAGACAGATCGCACTTCTATCGATCATGGCCCAGATCGGCTGTTTTGTGCCCGCAAAAGAAGCGGTTCTGCCGATTTTTGATCAAATCTTCACGAGAATCGGGGCAGCGGATGATTTGATTTCCGGACAAAGCACCTTTATGGTGGAAATGCTGGAAGCGAAAAACGCGATTGTGAACGCCACAAAAGACAGCCTGATCCTGTTTGATGAAATCGGCCGCGGGACATCAACGTACGACGGAATGGCGCTGGCACAGGCGATTATTGAATATGTTCATGATCATATCGGCGCTAAAACACTGTTCAGCACGCATTATCATGAGCTGACGGTGCTTGAAGATAAGCTTCCTCAGCTGAAAAACGTTCATGTGCGTGCAGAGGAATATAACGGAACGGTCGTGTTTCTCCATCAAATCAAAGAAGGAGCCGCAGATAAAAGTTACGGCATTCATGTCGCCCAGCTTGCGGAGCTCCCGGACGATCTGATCAGCCGCGCGCAGGAGATTTTGAAACAGCTTGAGCAGACGGGAGATAAACCGGAGCTTCCGGCGGCACCTGAGAAAAAGCCCGCCGTCAAAGAAGAACCGGCACAGCTGTCCTTTTTTGCTGACGGTGAAAAAGAACAGAAGGCACCGGCGGTTTCTAATAAAGAAAAACAAGTGCTTGAAGCTTTTAAGTCAATCAATATTCTCGATATGACGCCGCTTGAGGCGATGAATGAAATGTACAAGCTGCAAAAAAAATTAAAATAGAAAGAGGTGACGGACTTGGCAAAAGTCATCCAGCTGTCAGATGAACTTTCGAATAAAATAGCGGCCGGCGAGGTGGTCGAACGGCCTGCCTCAGTCGTTAAAGAATTGGTGGAAAACGCCATTGACGCAAACAGCACAGTCATTGAGATCGACATAGAGGAAGCGGGGCTTTCGTCGATTCGGGTGCTCGATAACGGCGAAGGGATGGAAACCGATGATTGCAAGCGGGCTTTCCGCCGCCACGCGACCAGTAAAATCAAAGATGAAAACGACCTGTTCCGGGTGAGAACACTCGGTTTCCGCGGAGAAGCTTTGCCAAGTATCGCGTCTGTTTCTCATCTGGAAATCAAAACGAGCATCGGAGAGGGGGCGGGAACCCATCTCATTCTTCAGGGCGGGAATATCATTTCTGAGCAGAAATCCTCCAGCAGAAAAGGAACGGAGATTATCGTTACCAACCTGTTTTTCAATACGCCCGCCAGATTGAAATATATGAAAACCGTGCATACGGAGCTCGGCAATATTACGGATGTTGTCAACCGGATTGCTCTTGCGCATCCGGAAGTATCCATCCGTCTGCGCCATCAGGGGAAAAATCTGTTGCAGACAAACGGTAACGGGGACGTGCGCCATGTGCTGGCCGCAATTTACGGGACGGCGGTTGCGAAAAAAATGATACCGCTCCATGTCAGCTCGCTTGATTTTGAAGTCAAGGGCTACATCGCGCTTCCGGAAATCACGCGTGCATCCAGAAACTACATGTCATCTGTCATTAACGGAAGATACATTAAGAATTTCCCGCTTGTAAAAGCGGTGCATGAGGGCTATCACACACTTCTGCCGATCGGCCGCCATCCGATTACGTTTATCGAAATTACGATGGACCCGATTTTGGTCGATGTCAATGTCCATCCGTCGAAGCTTGAAGTCCGCCTCAGCAAAGAGACGGAGCTGCATGAGCTGATCCGTGACGGGATAAAGGAAGTGTTTCAAAAGCAGCGGCTTATTCCGAGCGCCCAGCTCCCGAAAAAAACAGCGCCGGCACCGGCCAAAAACGAACAGCAATTTATGACATTCGAGGAAAGCGCGCCTGAGCGGAAACTTCCTGAAAAAACGCCGGAGCCGTCTTACTCACCGATGAAGCTGAGTTCGGTCGTAAAAGAGCCGGAGCCGGTCATAGAAGAAGAGTCCCTGCCGGATGAAGCGGGTCACGGAGTGCCGCCGGAACTCGGCATGCCGGTAACGGAAGCGCCTGTTTCCGATATTCCGGAGCCCGAAGAGGAAGCTGACTCTGAAGAAATACGGGAAGAAAGAGTTCCGGTGATGTATCCGATCGGCCAAATGCACGGGACATATATTTTAGCCCAAAACGAAAACGGCTTGTATATCATTGACCAGCATGCGGCGCAAGAACGGATTAAATACGAATATTTCCGGGAGAAAGTCGGGCAGGTCGAGCCTGAAGTGCAGGATATGATCGTGCCGCTCACCTTTCATTATGCGGCAAATGAAGCGCTGATCATTGACCAGCATCAGCATGAGCTTGAAAGCGTAGGAGTATTTTTAGAAGCATTCGGCACGAACAGCTACATCGTCCGCTGCCATCCGGCCTGGTTTCCAAAAGGGGAAGAAGCTGAACTGATTGAAGAAATCATTCAGCAGGTGCTTGACGCCAAACAGATCGATATTAAAAAACTCCGGGAGGAAGCGGCCATTATGATGAGCTGCAAAGGCTCAATCAAAGCGAACCGCCATTTGAGAAACGACGAAATCAAAGCGCTCTTGGACGACCTGCGCCGAACGACAGACCCGTTCACATGCCCGCACGGCCGGCCGATCATTATCCACCACAGTACGTATGAAATGGAGAAGATGTTTAAGCGTGTGATGTAATAACAACGTTTATGTGAGACTAAACTGTTATTTTCCCACAAGCAGCCTTACTAGTTTGAATGACCCAGCCTTTCAGAGATAACTTTTGAGTTCTGGCATAATTGTTGCATGGTATACCGTAAATTATGAAGATAATTTGTTTAACATCCAGCTGCTTTTCTGTCATATAAAAATTGTTTATGGGTAGTAATTGGGGTTGGCGATGTAGTATCCTGTGTTTTGTGGAACCGTCTATATCATCAATTGGCTGCATTAATAGTGAAATAATGGAGAAAACGTTTCCTGAAACTCATGTTATTTGGGAAGGATCCCTTAAGTACAAGATGATTACTCTGTATGTGGGTACCTGCTTTTGCAAAGTCACAGGGAAGAGATAGGGAAGAATTTAAATAAAATTGGAATTTGGCGGGTTATACTATCCGCAAGTTAGTCAAGGGGGACTAGTGATTAGTCCCCCTTACATTTAGTTCTTTCTGCGGTTTTTTCTATTTTTGATCAAACTGAAAACCACTAAGAGAACCACACCAACAGCAACAATATAAAATGAAATTTCCGCTGCGGCGGTGTTAATATTCTTAAGAACAAGGATAAGCCCTATTAAAAATATAGGAATGATGTAAGTTAGAATTCTTATAGCTTTCGGGCTCGGTTCAGCATTACTTTTATCTTCCATAGTTACCTCCGATCTTAAACACTTTAGAAAATAATCACTTTAAAGCTTAACACAGGATAAATTTGTTAAACACCAACAATAGCCCCGTTTAAAGGAAAAGCATAAGAGTTTTAGTAACCCACAAAGTTGCTGCCGGGTTGCCAGTTACTTTTAGAGCATCCGCATAGCACGCATCTTCAACTGCACCAGTAAAATTGTCAATGATATTAAGAATTATTTCAAAACCGCCGATTCCACCCATAGCAGCTTTAACTTTAGTAGGTATTGCGTCCCGAGCTGCTCTCAGTGCTTTTATAGCTCAGGACAAATCACCTTGAGCAGTAAACTCCGACCCATATAACATAGTCTATTTGTCTAAATCTTAATATTTACTTTTTACACTTAATGATTTTATGTTAGTTTTGTTTTTGCACAGTAAAAAGATAACTTTATTTAGCCCTAACAAAAACATCTGAGCTCCTTGTCAATAATCAAATATAAATCGTCTTCAACTGACGTCTTTTTTCATGCGCGACGCTTTCGTGAATTGTTGCAGCTAGACTTGTTTTTGAACGGTTTTCTCGCAAAAGAAAAGAGTGTAAATTAAGCCGTACTTTTCTCAGTTCAATTATGTTAATGTCAACATAACGTTGAATTCGGTGTAAGAACTAAGGTATTCTGATATATTTCGAGAGCCCGTGTGGTTTAGTTTATCTGAAGAAAAGGATTGAAATAATAATCTTAATTGCGGGTCATTTCTAAAAACTGATTATCTCCTCCGGCCGCTTCTGTAATTGCTTCTCAAAACAAAAGCTCAATTTGTTTTCTTTTTATCCGAAACTCATATTCATCCTTCATTTTCTGAATAAAATTCCCTAAAGAATTCATCTGAATTAATATTCTGATTTCCTTATATATCAGCATAGCAATTTGTAAAAAAGGCCCAGACTGGTGCTTTTGGCGGGAGCAGAAAGTTTTTTAAACTTTACCGGAAAATCCATGGAAAAACGTGGTGCCATCTGGTAAAGTGGTTACAGTCGGCTGGGCGGCGGCAGCAGTCTGCCCGGATCTTTTAAATGGGAATGGTGACAATGGATCATACATATGAAGTGCATCAAATCAAAACTTATCACCAGATGTGGTCCAACTATTGTTATATTATCGCAGACCGCTCAAAAAAATCTGCGATAGCGGTGGACCCGTCCTGGGAAATCGATAAAATAACCGATAAACTGCATGAATTGGATGTTGATTTATCAGCTATTTTATTAACACATTCGCATTATGACCATGTAAACTTGGCGGAGCCGCTTCAGCAAATCTATCATTCTGATATATATATGTCGTCGGCAGAAATCGATTTCTATCAATTCCGGTGCAGAAACTTAATAGCGCTTGAAGACGGACAAACCTTTGCGGCCGGAGGGTTTATCATCAGAAGTATATTGACCCCGGGACATACGGCCGGGGGAATGTGCTATTTGCTATCTGATCACCTTTTTACCGGTGATACCGTGTTTACAGAAGGGTGCGGTATATGTGAGGACAGGGGCAGCTCAGCTGAAGATATGTTTCACAGTATACAGAGGATCAAAGCCTCTATTCCGCCGCATGTGCGAGTGTATCCGGGGCACTCCTTCGGGGAGAAGCCGGGTCAAAAAATGGAGAGTCTTTTGAAAAACAATATTTACTTTCAGATTGAAAAAAAAGAACATTTCGTGAACTTCCGCAACAGAAAAAATCAAAAAGGGCTGTTTCACTTTAAGTAGCGTATAATTTGGTTCTATCTAACTAGTTTTTCTTTTAGGCCACGGAACTTCTGAATTGAAATGATAGTCATTGCTCGCTTTTTGGTGATGAATGGCTGAGTAACGGTAGTTTGCGGATAAAAGCGCCGGGCAGGCCGAATGGGACATTCTGCTTATGTCTATTCCAAAAGCCCTGAGTCCGCCTTCCGTCAGGGAAAAATAGGCATTATTCAGGATTCCGCATAGGATAAATTAACTTGACATGGTATTTTTGTGAAGTTACTATCAACTTGAACATGCTTCTTAACTGAATCCGAGAAAGGATGGCTGAGAAAATGATCACATACATATTCCCCGGACAAGGTTCTCAAAAGCAGGGAATGGGAAGCTCATTGTTTGATGAATTTAAAGACTTAACGGAGCAGGCTGATGAAACACTCGGATATTCCATGAAACGGCTTTGTCTTGAGAATCCGTATTCCAACCTTCACAAGACGCAGTTCACCCAGCCTGCTTTATATGTTGTAAACGCGTTAAGCTATTTGAAAAAAATCCAAGACAATGACATAAAGCCGGATTATTTGGCCGGCCACAGTTTGGGAGAATATAATGCGCTGTTTGCAGCAGGTGCTTTTGATTTTATTACCGGCCTGCAGCTTGTCCGTAAAAGAGGCGAATTAATGAGTATGGCCACTGACGGAAAAATGGCCGCCGTTATGGGGTTAACCGCAGCTCAAGTGTCGGACGCCCTTCAAACGCACGGATTACATACGATTGATATTGCCAATATGAATTCTCCTCACCAAGTTGTCATATCCGGACGCAAAGAAGACATTGAAAGAGCCAAAAGCGTATTCGAAGGAATAAAGGACGTTACGATGTTTCATCCGTTAAACGTCAGCGGCGCTTTTCACTCGAGATATATGAGCGAAGCAAAAAAAGAGTTCGAAAAATTTTTACAGTCATTTCATTTTTCTGCTATATCAATTCCTGTCATTTCTAATGTGCATGCCAGACCTTATGAGCAAGACGGAATCCACTCCGTTCTGGCCGATCAGATCGACCATTCAGTGCGATGGAACGACAGCATGCGCTATCTGCTGGACAAAGGGCGGATGGAATTTGAAGAAGTCGGCCCGGGCCATGTGCTGACAGGACTTATTCACCGCATCAAAAAAGAAACTGAAGCTTCACCCGCCATGTAGCGGAATGCAAGTCAAAATTCTTATCTCACATAATAGTGCCAGCCATACAACATCACGACCACTTCACCTGCACACAACATCAAGAAAAACTTACAAATCAATATTTTAAAAAAATAAAGAGCAAAAAGGAGAACAAATGAACCAGCCAATTGTTTTCATGTTTTCTGGACAGGGTTCCCAATACTATCAAATGGGGAAAGAGCTGTTTGCACATAACGCCGCTTTTCGGCAGAAAATGCTTGACTTGGACGATTTTGCAGTCAGCCGTTTCGGTTACTCTGTCCTGAAAGAGGTTTATCATACAGGCAATCGTCTGTCTGATCCATTTGACCGCCTTCTTTTCAGCCATCCTGCCATTTTTATGGCTGAGTACGCACTTGCATATGCTTTGGAGCAAAGAGGCATACGTCCCGATTATGTGATCGGAGCAAGCCTTGGAGAGTATGCAGCGGCCGCTGTGTCGGGTGTGCTGAGCGCTGAGGATGCTTTAGATTGCGTGCTGGAACAGGCCCGAATCATTACGGAAACTTGCCGTAACGGCAGCATGCTTGCGATACTGGGTGATCCGGCTTTATATCAAGATGATCCGCTGCTCGGCGAACATAGTGAATTGGCATCTGTAAACTATCATTCTCACTTTGTCATCTCGGGAGAGCGGGAACATATCAAAAAGATCATGGACGATCTGAGAGAAAAGCAGATTCCTCATCAGCTATTGCCGGTATCTTACGGGTTTCACTCAGCGCTGGTTGATCAGGCGGAACAGCCGTACAAGCGCTTTTTAGCTCAGAAATCAATCCGGACTCCGTTTATACCGTACATCTCCAGTGCGACCGGAGAGGCTGAGACCGATATACAAGCGGACTTTTTCTGGGATATTGTAAGAAAGCCGATTCGATTCCGCGAAGCGCTTCAATTCGCAGACAGCCGCCAAAAAGGATTGTATATCGATGCCGGGCCTTCCGGAACATTGGCCGCATTTGCCAAACAGATTCTTCCCGCAGGATCGGCTGAACGCATCCGTGCCATTATGACGCCGTTTCATAAAGAACAAACCCATTTGCAGCAAATAGAAGACAGCATTTTATCACCGCCCGGAAGGAGACTGTAAGATGATCAGCTTTGTTTTTCCAGGCCAAGGCTCGCAAAAAATAGGGATGGGAGAGGACCTGTTCGGCCGCTATCCTGAATTAACCGCAAAGGCCGATCACATTCTCGGATATTCCATTCAGGAGCTGTGCCGGGACGGAGAACGTCTCAATCAGACTCAATTCACTCAGCCGGCGCTCTATGTCGTCAATGCCCTCAGTTATTTGAAAAAAACAGAAGAAACCGGCTTGAAACCGGATTTTACCGCCGGACACAGTTTAGGCGAATATAACGCGTTATACGCCTCGGGCGCTTTTGATTTTGAAGAAGGCCTACAGCTGGTCAAAAAAAGGGGCGACCTGATGAGCCGCGCAAAAGGAGGCGGCATGGCAGCGGTGATCGGCCTGACTCATGAGCAGGTGACGGACGTTTTAAGAGAATATCACTTGCATACGATTGATATCGCCAACATGAACACTCCGCAGCAAATTGTCATTTCCGGATATAAAGAAGATATTGAAAAAGCCGCATCCGTTTTTGAAGCCGTAAACGGCGTAAAAATGGTTCACCGCTTAAATGTCAGCGGCGCCTTTCATTCCAGATACATGCTGGAAGCGAAGGAGGAATTTTCACGGTTTATTGAAACTTTCCATTTTAAGCCGCTGTCCATTCCGGTCATTTCAAATGTGACGGCAAGACCTTATGAGCAGACCGAGCTGAAAAAGACACTCACAGGACAAATAACGGGATCGGTGAACTGGACAGACAGCATCCGTTTTTTAATGGGAAGAAAGAACATGATCTTTGAGGAAATCGGTCCCGGAAAAGTGCTGACGGGGCTGATTCAAAGAATTACGGCTGAAGCGGAGCCGATAACAGATGAAATCAAAGTCCCGGCTGAAGCTGGAAAAAGCTCAATTACGGCGGAGTCTTTAGGAAATGAAGAGTTTAAGCGCGATTATCAATTGAAATACGCCTACTTGGCCGGCGGCATGTACCGCGGAATTTCTTCGAAGGAAATGGTCGTCAAACTGGCCGAAAAAGGAATGATGGGCTTTTTCGGAACGGGCGGTTTGAACATCGCGCACGTTGAGGACGCCATTTTGTCAATTCAGCATGAGCTTCGTGACGGCGGTTCCTTCGGTATTAATGTTGTACATAACATGAAACATACAGATTCAGAAGAAAAAATGATTGATCTTTTACTGAAGCATGGGGTTCAGAACTTGGAAGCATCAGCATTTTTAACGGTTACTCCTGCTTTAGTAAGGTTTCGCGCTAAGGGGTTAAAACGCGGTGCCGGCGGACAAATAATAGCGCGTCAGCGGATTATCGCAAAGCTGTCCCGTCCGGAAGTAGCGGAAGCATTTCTCAGCCCGGCGCCTGATCACATTCTGCAGAAACTTGCAGCCGAAAACAAAATTACCGCTGAAGAAGCAAGTCTGATGAGAGAAATACCCGTTGCGCATGACATCTGCGTAGAGGCTGATTCAGGCGGCCACACTGACGGCGGAGTTGCTTACAGTCTCATGCCGGCGATCATCCGTTTACGAGATGACATGATGAAAAAATACCGATACGGCAAAACCGTCCGCATCGGAGCCGCAGGGGGAATCGGAACGCCTGAGGCTGCTATGGCCGCATTTATGCTCGGCGCTGATTTTATTGTGACCGGATCCATTAACCAATGCACCGTTGAAGCAGCGACGAGCGGCCTTGTAAAGGATCTCCTGCAGCAGATGAATGTACAGGACACGGCCTACGCGCCGGCCGGCGATATGTTTGAATCAGGCAGCAAGGTGCAGGTATTAAAGAAAGGGCTGTTCTTTCCGACCCGGGCCTCTAAGCTGCATGAACTGTATCAGCGTCACCGCTCAATTGAAGAAATTGATGAAAAGACACTCAGACAAATAGAAGAGAAGTATTTTAAGGCAAGTGTAAGCAGTATTTATGACAAAGTGAAGGCTCATTATTCGAATGAAGACATTTCAAAAGCCGAACGGAATCCGAAACAGAAAATGGCGCTCATATTCAAATGGTATTTCAGGCAAAGCTCTGCTTCGGCGATTAAAGGAGACCCGGATGCCAAGGTAGACTTCCAGATTCATTGCGGCCCGGCATTAGGCGCCTTTAATCAATGGGTGAAAGGTACGGAGCTGGAGTCCTGGAAAAACCGCCATGCCGATGGTATCGGCCTTCGTCTTATGGAAGAGACGGCCTCGCTTTTGAATCAGAAGTTAGGCTCATTTCTGCAAACGTGTTGACAAGACGAAATGATAGATTGAAAACATGGAATATTCATAAAAGATGAAACAGGGAGGAACTGACAATGAGTGAAGAAAGAATCTTTGAATTGCTGCAGAACACAATCTACGAGGTTTTGCCTGATTTAGAAGGCGAACAGCTTTCAAAGGAAGACCGGTTAGTTGATCTGGGGGCGGACTCAGTGGACCGCGCCGAAATTATCACGATGATGCTTGAAGAATTATCACTGCAGATCCCGCGTGTTGAGCTGACGGGAGTGTCAAACATCGGCGAATTGGCGGCAAAGCTTTATGAAAAGGTACAGGCTGTCTGATAAAACGGTGAAAAAATCGGAAACTCAAAATTCATATTGGAGGCGAAGTTCATGGCGGCTGCCGGAATAGAAGCGATAAATGTGTTTGGCGGGACGGCATACCTTGATGTCATGCAGCTGGCGGAGTACAGAAACTTAGACCCTGCCAGATTTGAGAATTTACTGATGAAAGAAAAAGCGGTGGCGCTTCCGTACGAAGACCCCGTCACATTCGGCGTTAATGCGGCAAAGCCGATTATCGACCGATTGACAGAGGCTGAAAAAGACAGAATCGAGCTGCTGATTACCTGCTCGGAGTCCGGCATCGACTTCGGAAAATCACTCAGTACATATATTCATGATTACTTAGGCCTCAACCGGAACTGCCGTTTATTTGAACTGAAGCAGGCCTGTTATTCAGGAACGGCGGGTTTGCAGATGGCGCTTAACTTTATTTTGTCGCAGACATCCCCCGGAGCGAAGGCGCTTGTCGTCGCGACGGATATTTCCCGGTTTTTAATTGCCGAAGGCGGCGATGCGTTAAGCGAGGATTGGTCTTACGCCGAACCGAGCGCCGGAGCGGGTGCCGTCGCCTTATTGATCGGTGAAAACCCAATCGTATTTCAGGCGGATGCGGGCGCCAACGGCTATTACGGCTATGAGGTGATGGATACATGCCGTCCGATCCCGGACAGTGAAGCCGGTGACGCCGACTTGTCATTGATGTCTTATCTCGATTGCTGCGAACAGACATTTCGCGAGTACAAAAACCGTGTGCCGGGCGCTGACTATAAAGAGACGTTTCACTATCTTGCCTTCCATACACCGTTTGGCGGCATGGTCAAAGGAGCTCACCGGACGATGATGCGTAAGCTTGCAAAAGCGAAAAACGCTGAGATCGAACAGGATTTTCAAACCAGGGTAGAGCCGGGGCTCCGCTACTGCCAAAGAGTCGGAAACATTATGGGGGCAGCCTCTTTACTGGCTCTTGCAAGCACGATTGACCAAGGGGCTTTCGACACTTCTAAGCGGATCGGCTGTTTCTCGTACGGCTCCGGATGCTGTTCGGAATTTTACAGCGGCGTTGTGACGCCTGAAGGACAAACGCGGCAGCATTCTTTCAAAATAGAAGAGCATCTGAACAACAGATACAGGCTGTCCATGGAAGAGTATGAAGAACTGTTTAAAGGCAGCGGTCTGGTGAAGTTCGGAACCCGGAATGTCAAATTGGATATGAATATGATTCCGAACATTTTAGACCATCATGCCGGGAGCCCTCGTTTATATTTGGAAGAAATCACGGAATTTCATCGGAAATACAGGTGGATGCCGTGACCTATGAGACGATCAACGTCCGTTTTCAGCAAAATGTCTGCTTCATCACCTTTGATCGGCCTGAAGCCAACAATACGATTAATGAGCGTTTAGTGGAGGAATGCCTGCACGTTCTTTCTGAATGTGAAGACTCCGTGACCTCCGTAGTGCTTGAAGGGCAGCCGGAGGTATTTTGTTTCGGGGCGGATTTTGATGAGATGTACCGGAAAATGAGGCAGGGAATGCAGCATGCGGAATCGCAGGAGCCGCTTTACCGTTTGTGGCTGGCATTAAAATCCGGGCCGTACATCACAATCGCCCGCGTCCGCGGAAAAGTAAATGCGGGAGGTGTCGGTTTTGCCGCCGCGTGCGATATCGTCATAGCAGAGGAGAGTGCTTCGTTCAGTTTATCTGAACTGTTATTCGGACTTTATCCAGCCTGCGTTCTGCCGTTTTTAATTCAAAGAATCGGATTTCAAAAGGCGCATTATATGACGATTATGACAAAGCCCGTGCCGGCGCATCAGGCGCTTGAATGGGGACTTTGTGACGTATGCGTTCCGGACTCAGCAACAGAGCTGAGAAAGCATTTGCTGCGTCTTCGCCCGCTGTCGAAAAAAGCAGTCATCCGCTATAAAAAATACATGGATTCCTTAAACGACCTTGTTCATCGTTCGAAATCCATTGCTTTAGCCGAAAATCAAGCGATGTTTTCAGATCCGGATAACCAATCAGCCATTTTCCGTTATGCAGAAACGGGGCGGCTTCCTTGGGAAACGGAGAACAGTTAGGAGGATATCATGCCGAACGCCGCAGTTGAACTGCTCGAAATTGAACCGGATATTATCCAAGTGACAATGCAGGATAAAGCCCATAAAAACGCCTTCTCCAAAGAACTGACGGATGGATTGATGGAAGCATTCACCCGTATAAAAAAATCGTCAGTCTATAAAGCTGTGATTTTAACAGGATACGGCCATTACTTTGCTTCCGGAGGCACACAGGAAGGTCTGCTCAGGATTCAGCAGGGCATCACGAAGTTTACGGAAGACCGCATGTATTCTTTGGCGCTGGAATGTGATATCCCCGTTATTTCAGCCATGCAGGGCCACGGAATCGGAGGCGGGTTTGTCATGGGGCTTTTCAGTGATTTTGTCATTTTAAGCAAAGAAAGCGTGTATACCGCAAACTTTATGAAATACGGTTTCACTCCCGGAATGGGGGCTACCTTTATCGTTCCGGAGAAGCTTGGGGCAAGCCTCGGCCATGAAATGCTGTTAAACGGCGGCCACTACCGCGGCGGTGACCTGGAGAAAAGAGGAGTGCCTTTTCCGGTGCTTCCGCGGCAGGAAGTATTAGACTATGCGCAGGAATTGGCCCGTGAGCTTGCGGAAAAACCGAGAAACTCTTTAATTACATTGAAAAGGCACTTGGTGACGCCGTTTCGCGAGCAGCTTCCGGCTGTCATTGAGAAGGAGTTAATCATGCACGATGAGACGTTTCATGATGATGAAGTGAAAAAACGAATCACGACGATGTACGGAGTATAAGACATACATCTTACATACAGATGAAATGGAGGCAGCTCTATGAAAAGTGATATGAAGGCAAGCGGGTTACTCAAGCCATCTGTCAGCTACGGAAAACCATTGCGGCTTTCAGCGGATCAGCCGATGACGATTCCTGAAGTCCTGCACAAAACCGCCGCGGCAGCGGGAGATCAAAAGGGCATCACATATATACAGCCTGACGGCACCAAAGTGTACCAGACTTACAGCGGCCTGAAAAAGATCGCTCTTTCGATTGTGAAAGGGCTCCGCCAATCAGGAGTGAAGGCTCAGGATGAAGTCATATTACAGCTCAGTGACAATTCCCAGCTGATTCCTGCGTTTTGGGGCTGTGTTTTTTTAGGAGCGATCCCGGTTCCGCTTGCGGCCGCTCCGGCTTATACAGAAATGAACAGCGGGACGCAAAAACTGAAAGACGCCTGGACGCTTTTGAATCAGCCGTATGTCATCACAAGCCGTGAAGTGCTGCCGGAGATGACTGAATGGGCGGAGGAGCAGGAGCTTTCCGGGTTTTGCGCTTTGGCGGCAGAAGATCTCAGTGCGCATGAAATGGATACGGACTGTCATCATCCCCGTCCGGAAGATTTGGCGATGCTGCTTTTGACCTCGGGAAGCACGGGCACGCCGAAAGCCGTGATGCTCAGCCATGAAAACATCGTCTGCATGGTCAAAGGAAATATTCAGATGCAGGGCTATACAAGTGAGGATGTCACGTTTAACTGGATGCCTTTTGACCATGTCGGCGGCATCGGAATGCTTCATCTTCGTGATGTTTATCTCGGATGTGAGGAAATCAACATACCGAGCGAATCCATTTTGATGGATCCTTTAAAATGGCTCGACCTGATTGATCATTACCGCGCTTCGGTCACGTGGGCCCCCAATTTTGCCTTTGGGCTGCTTGCCGATTTCGCAGAAGAGATTCAAACACGGAAATGGGACTTATCTTCCATGCGTTATATGCTGAACGGCGGGGAGGCCGCGGTGGCGAAAGTCGGACGCAGAATTATGGAGCTTTTAGAGCCGCACGGTCTGCCGGCTAATGCCATCCGTCCCGCATGGGGAATGTCCGAAACGTCTTCGGGCGTTATTTTCTCAGATGAGTTTACACTGGAAAACACGAGTGACGACGATCGTTTCGTCGAGATCGGTCTGCCGATCCCGGGGTTTAATATGAGAATTACGGATGACCGCAATCAAGTGGTGGAAGAAGGAGAAATCGGCCGCTTTCAAGTGTCCGGTCTGACTGTAACGAGCGGATATTATGAGCGCCCGGACTTAAACGAGAGTGTCTTTACAGAAGACGGCTGGTTTGAAACGGGAGATCTCGGATTTCTGCGTGAAGGCCGCCTGACGATAACGGGGCGCACGAAAGATGCCATCATTATCAACGGTGTGAATTATTACAGCCACGCCATTGAATCAGCCGTTGAGGAATTGCCGGAAATTGAAACGTCATATACAGCGGCATGCGCCGTCCGGCCGAATCAAAGCACGACAGATGAGCTGGCGATTTTCTTTGTTACGTCTGTTCCATTGGATGAGAACCGCATGACGAAGCTTCTTCATCACATTCACCAGCACGTGACACAGAGAATCGGCGTTACCCCTGATTATCTGCTTCCGGTCGCAAAAGAAGACATTCCTAAGACGGCAATCGGGAAAATCCAGCGCACTCAGCTGAAACATTCATTCGAACAAGGGCAATTTGATTCATTACATAATAACAGACAAGAAGGCGGCAATTCAGCCCCGGCTTCTGCAGAGAAAGAAATTGAACGGGATTTTATCCGTTTTCTGAAAGAGGAACTTTCCATCGCGGATGAGCTTGTTGATCCAAATACACCGTTTCAAAGCCTTGGCGTCAATTCCATCAAGATGATGAAACTCGCCAGATCAATTGAAAAAACGTATCACATCCGGCTGACGGCAAGAGAGCTGCACAAAAACCCGACGATTGGCGCTTTAGCGGCTTATACTGCTGAAAAAGCGGCAAACATGTCAGCGGAGCATCATTCCCAAAAAGCCGAACCGCCGGCAGAACGGCAGAGACGGCAAACGGCGCCGGCGCTTTCAGAAGTCCAAAAAGGGCTGTGGACATTGCAGAAAATGTCGCCTGAAACGACTGCATACCATGTCCCGCTCTGTTTCCGATTCACAACCGGAATCGACAAAGAGAAACTGAAACAGGCGTTTCAGCTCGTATTAAAGCAGCATCCGATGCTCAAAAGCGCCGTGAATGAAACAGACGGCGGGTTTTATTTCATAGAAGCGGCAGATCCTTTTGTATTCTCGGAAGAAGATATTTCTGACGTCAATGAATCACAAATACCCGCTCTGATACGGAAAAAAGTGAAAGAGCCGTTTGTCAAAGAAGGCGGGCCTTTGCTGCGCGTGCGGCTGCTTTCAAAATCCGCCTCAGAACATTATCTTTTGACGGTCATTCACCACATCGTGTTTGACGGCATTTCATCCATTACATTTATTCACAGTCTGCTGGATCACTATCAGGCGCTGCTGGAGGGAAAAGAAGAGCTTACGGCCGCCGTCCCCGGTATTCATCCCGATTTCGCGGCTTGGGAAAAGCGGTATTTAGCGGGTGAAGAAAGCAAAGCTGCCCGCGCTTACTGGATGAAACAGCTCGGGGGCGATCTGCCTGACCTTCAGCTTCCGCCGATGCGCACGGACAGCAGCGTTCCGGAGTTTACAGAAGATACGCTGACACGCCGTCTTCCCGAACGGCTGCTGAATAATCTAACGGCGTTTGCCGCATCCCGTTCGATTCATTTGTCTACCGTTATGCTGAGCTGCTATATGGTGCTTTTAAGCAAATATACGGATAAGGAAGATATTGTGACAGGCATGCCTGCAATGGTCAGACCTGAAGAACGCTTTGACGGAGTGGTCGGCCATTTCCTCAACATGCTTCCTATACGGAGCAGAGCCGGACGAAAAGAAACATTTGCTGACTTTGTTCAAAAGGTGCAGGATGCCGTTCTGGACGGACTGGATCACTCCTTTTATCCGTTTCCGAAAATGGTGCGTGATGTGCATGCGAAACCCCTGCAGAACGGTTCGCCTGTTTTCAGCAATGCCTTTTTCTATCAGAACTTTCTGCAGCATTCAAGCTATCAATCGATGCTGGATGAATACAAGGAATTCTCCTGTGAGTTTGTAAAAGACATTCATCAGGAGGGGGAATATGATCTTGTATTTGAAATGTGGGAAGAAGCATCAGGCATGGATCTTACGATTAAATACAGCACCGAATTATTCGACGAAGCAGGGGCGGCCAGACTTTTCAGCCAATTTGTACAGGCCGCTGAAGCTTTGACGGCGAATCCGGATATGCCGCTTGAGAACGTTTCTCTCATGACAAAAAGAGAGGAGCACATGATTCTTAAGACTTGGAATGAGACAAGCCGTGAATATCCGGATGCCTGCTTCCATGAATTATTCGAACGTCAGGCGGCAGAAACGCCGGACGCTTGTGCGGTCGTGTATGAACAGCAAAAGCTGACATACCGTGAGCTTGATGAAAAAAGCACGAAGCTGGCGCTCTATTTGCAGGCGCACGGTGCAGGCCCTGATGATCTCATCGGCATTTATACAGACCGTTCATTGCATATGGCTGTCGGCCTTCTCGGCATTTTAAAAGCCGGGGGAGCGTATGTGCCGCTTGATCCTTCTTATCCCGCTGACAGATTGGAATATATGGTCGACGACAGCAGGATTTCAATGTGTCTGACGACAGCTGATTTAGAGCACTCCTTGAACTGGGGAGGCGTGCAGACAACTGCCATTGACCGCGATTGGTCTCGTATTGAAAGTACAGCCGCGGAAAGAACGTCGCTGAAGCGGTTAGTGACACCTGACGATCTGGCGTACGTCATTTACACGTCGGGCAGCACGGGCAAACCGAAGGGCGTGATGATTCCGCACCGGGCGCTGACCAATTTCTTAATCTCGATGGCGAATGAACCGGGGCTTACGTCCGAAGACAAACTGCTTGCCGTCACGACATATTGCTTTGATATCGCGGCACTGGAGCTTTACCTCCCTTTAATCAAAGGAGCAGAGTGCAACATCTGTAAGACAGAATTCACAAAAGACGCACGGAAGCTGAAAGAGCTGATTCAAGAGTACAAACCGACGATCATGCAGGCGACGCCGTTTACGTGGAAAATGCTCTTTCATTCCGGATGGTCAAATGAAGAAAAAGTGAAAATCCTTTGCGGCGGAGAGGCGCTTAGCGAACAATTGAAGCAGCAGTTTCTCGATACGAAAAGTGAGGCTTGGAATATGTTCGGGCCGACAGAGACGACAATCTGGTCCGCGGTGCAGCGTATAACGGAAAATGAGAGCGCGCTTACGATCGGGCGCCCGATCGCCAATACCCGTGTGTATATTATGGATTCCGCTCTCAACCCTGTTTTAGAAGGGATGCCGGGAGAACTTTGTATTGCGGGAGACGGATTGGCAAGAGGGTATTTCAACAAGCCTGACCTGACAGATAAAGTTTTCGTCAGCCAC
Source organism: Bacillus sp. SYZHCR11 (assembly GCF_057196865.1). NCBI lineage: Bacteria > Bacillati > Bacillota > Bacilli > Caryophanales > Bacillaceae > Bacillus > Bacillus sp. SYZHCR11. Next base: position 571,596 of record NZ_JBXUND010000001.1, on the reverse strand, counting down.
CGGCTCGAACTGGGATCAAAGCTTTATAAAACAGGCGATATGGCGCGTTTTCTTCCCGGCGGCCGCATTGAATACATGGGACGGATGGACACCCAAGTCAAAATCCGCGGCTACCGGATTGAACCCGGAGATATTGAGAGCCGGCTGAATGCCTATCCGGCCGTACAGGAAAGCGTAGTGGTTGTGAACAATCACTCCGGAAATGAAAAACTTTGCGCATTTTATATCCTGAAAAACGGAGAGCCGCTTCCGTCTGCAAAGGAATTGCGCAATCATTTGAAACAAGCGCTGCCGGCCTATATGACGCCAGCTTCGTTTATCCGTCTTGAAGAGCTGCCGCTCACACCGAACGGAAAAGTTGACCGCAAGCTTCTTGCTGCGCGCGATCTGACGGAAAAGCAGCCGGACACACAAACATTTTCATCATCTCATATCCAGCAGGCGGTGCTGGCGATTTGGCAGGATGTATTGAAAAGCAAAGATATAGAGCTTGATGACCGCTTTTTTGATGCGGGGGGAGATTCGCTTCTTGCCGTGACTGTCACTGACCGGATGACGCAGGAACTGGATTGTGAATTCAGTGTAACGGAGCTGTTTGAATACGCGACGGTAAAAGACATCAGCCGGTACATCACAGAACAAAAACTGAAAGAAACCGTTTTGGCTCCTGTGCCGCAAAAGAAAGTGAATACAGAAGACCGGGAACACCCAGCGGGAGAAATTCCCGATTATTATGAGGACAGTGTCGCGGTTATCGGTATATCCTGTGAGTTTCCGGGAGCAAAAGATCATTATGAATTTTGGAATAACATCAAAGAAGGCAAAGAAAGCATCACCTTCTTTTCAAAAGAGGAGCTCCGCCGATCCGGTGTTTCTGAAGAACTGGCTGATCATCCCGGCTTCGTTCCGGCTAAATCAGTTTTAGAGGGGAAAGAAATGTTTGATCCCGGTTTCTTCGGCTTTTCACCGAAAGATGCGGAATATATGGACCCTCAGCTGAGAATGCTTTTGCTCCATTCATGGAAGGCAATCGAGGATGCGGGATATATCTCAAAAGAAATTCCGGAAACAAGCGTGTATATGTCTGCAAGCACGAACTCTTACCGCAGCCTGCTGCCGGAGGAGACGACAGCACAGCTGGAAACGCCGGATGGCTACGTATCATGGGTGCTTGCCCAAAGCGGCACGATTCCGACGATGATTTCTCATAAACTCGGGTTGAAAGGGCCGAGCTATTTTGTCCATGCCAACTGCTCATCTTCGTTAATCGGCCTGCATTCGGCTTTTCAAAGCCTGCAGTCCGGCGAAGCCAAGTATGCCCTTGTCGGCGGTGCGACCCTTCATACGGAATCAAGTGCCGGATATGTTCATCAGCCGGGGCTGAATTTTTCAAGCGACGGGCATATTAAAGCGTTTGACGCGGCTGCTGACGGAATGATCGGCGGTGAAGGAGCCGGCGCCGTGCTCTTGAAAAAAGCGTCGGATGCCGTTAAGGACGGCGACCATATTTACGCGCTGCTGCGCGGAATCGGCGTCAATAACGACGGAGCGGATAAGGTCGGATTTTATGCGCCGAGCGTCAAAGGACAGGCTGAGGTCATTCAGAAGGTCATTGATCAGACCGGCATCCATCCTGAAACGATCGCGTACGTCGAAGCTCACGGCACAGGAACAAAACTCGGCGATCCGATCGAACTGTCCGCACTTCAATCGGTGTACGGCCGATATACAGATAAAAAACAATACTGCGGCATCGGTTCAGTCAAAACAAATCTCGGGCATTTGGATACAGCGGCCGGAATGGCGGGCTGCATCAAGGTTGTCATGAGCTTATATCATCAGGAAATCGCGCCGAGCATCAATTACAAAGAGCCGAACCCGAATCTTCATTTAGAAGACTCTCCGTTTTACGTAGCGGGAGAAAAGAAAGAGTTAACCCGTGAGAACAGAGCGCACCGCATGGCTTTAAGCTCTTTCGGTCTTGGCGGAACAAACACACACGCGATTTTTGAACAATATCCGGATGCATCCGAAGCAGCAGACGCTGCCGGTCCGTTCATCATTCCGTTGTCTGCCAGAAAAAAAGATCGTCTGAAGGAGTACGCAAAACAGCTGCTGGCTTTTCTGGAAAGAAAAACGGACGCCGGCCTCGCTGATCTTGCCTACACGTTCCAAGTCGGAAGGGAAGCGATGGAAGAGCGCGCGGCCTTTATCACAAGCGGCACTGCGGAGCTCAAGCGGCAGCTTGCCGATTTTATCAATGATAAGCCGGCTGTAACAGGCTGCTTTAGAGGAGAAAAACAGCAGGCAAAAGATATTGCCTGGCTTTCTGATGATGATGACAGCGCTGAACTCATTGAGAAATGGCTTGCGAAAGGAAAAGGAACGAAGCTCTGTGAAATGTGGAGTAAAGGTGTCGCCATTAATTGGCACAAGCTTTACAAAGACAAGCATCCGAAACGGATCAGCGTGCCGGTCTACCCGTTTGCAAAGGAGCCGTACTGGCCGAAAAAAGCAGAAAAGAAAACATCTGCCGCACACACCGGAGTCTCAGTTTTACACCCGCTTGTGCAGCAAAATACGTCAGATTTGGCCGTTCAGCGGTTCAGCTCACGGTTTACAGGCTCAGAATTTTTCCTGAAGGATCATGTGGTCAGGGAAAAAGCGGTGCTGCCGGGAGCGGCATATTTGGAAATGTCTTATGAAGCGGTAAAACGGGCGCTTGGCGGCTTATTAAAAGACCAAGACAGAATAACGCTCCATCATACCGTCTGGATGAAACCGATCGTCGTTCACGAACAAGAGCGCCAAGTCCATATCGCGCTGTTTCCTGAAGAGGACGGCATCATCTCATATGACATTTACAGCGTAAACGCTGACGATGAAGAAGTGCTGCACAGCCAAGGACGGGCTGAAATCATAAAGGCTGAACGAGAGCCTGAGGCCGACCTTTCTGCCATACAAAACAGATGCACAGCGGACATTCTTGATCCGGCGGCCTTTTATCGGGAAGGCCGGAGCAGGGGGATGTTCCACGGAAAAGCCTTCCAAGGCATTAAGTCCGCCTTTATCGGCGAGAAAGAAGTGCTTTCGGATATACAGCTTCCGGATTCTGTTTCTCATACGAACGGACAATTTACGCTTCATCCGAGCATCATTGATTCGGCTATTCAGACGGCGACGATCTGCATTATGCAGGAGTTTTCCGGACAAAAGCTGATTCTGCCGTTTGCGCTGGAATACCTTGAAGTCATCAAACCATGCACACCGACTATGCGGGCGCATGCACGCTTCAGCGAAGGATATCAAACCGGTGATTCCGTGCAGAAAGCCGACATTGACCTGTTCGACGAAACAGGAGCGCTTTGCGTGAAGGTGAGAGGATTCTCTACAAGAGTGCTTGAAGGCGATGCAGAATCGGCTCAGCGGCCATCAGGCTCGGAAAAGGTCTTGTTTGCACCGGTTTGGAAAGAAGCCGCCGCATCCGAGAAAGCTTCTGTCAATGCTGATGAGCATTTGATCATACTTTGTGAAGATGCCTGCCGTATAAAAGATGAAGCGGCATCCGGCCTGAAAGACGCCGAGCTGCTGATTGCAGAAGGTGAGGGAGAAACAGCCGCTGAACGCTTCCAAAGCTATGCGCAGACAATCGCCGAACACATCCGGCGGATCATCAGCGAAAAAAGGCAGGGCCGCATTCTGATTCAGACTGTTATTTCAGCAGACGGCAGCCAGCAATTGTTTGCGGGGTTAACAGGTTTGTTAAAAACAGCCGAGCTGGAATACGGAAAACTTGACTGTCAGCTCATCGAGATGGAATCAATCGGCGAAATGCCGGCTGCCGCTCAAAAACTGAAAAACGACAGCCATCGGCCGCATGATAAACATATCCGTTATACAGGAGAAAAACGGTATGTGAAGGCTTGGGAAGAAATGCATCCTGCAGGTGGCGGCGCCGTTTGGAAGGACGAAGGCGTATATCTGATTACCGGAGGCGCAGGAAGCCTGGGGTTGATGTTCGCAAAAGAAATCGCTGGTCGCGTAAAACACCCGAAAATCATTCTGACCGGCCGCTCAAATCTGGCAGAAGCCAAACAGCGTGAACTTGCTATGCTTCAGGACTCAGGCGCAAATGTCGTCTACAAAAAGCTGAATGCGGCAGACCGGCGGGAAAATGAAGCGCTGATAAAAGAGATTACGGCGGAATTCGGGGAGCTTAACGGAATTATTCACGCAGCGGGCGTGATACAAGACCGTTTCCTGCTGCAAAAAACGAAGGAAGAGTTCAGGGAAGTGCTTGATCCGAAAGTCATCGGCACCGCTTATTTAGATGAAGCCAGCAAAGACTGCAATCTTGACTTTTTCGTATTGTTCTCCAGTGTTTCCGGCGTTCTCGGCAATGTCGGGCAGGCTGATTATGCCGCCGGCAACGCGTTTATGGATGCATACGCCGCTTACAGGCAATCCCTTACGGAGAATGGCCTGCGGCACGGAAAAACGATCGCCTTTAACTGGACGCTGTGGAAAGATGGCGGTATGCAGGCGGGAGACGAGACGGAAAGAATGATGAAAAAAGCTTTCGGCATGGTTCCGCTTCAAAAGGCGTCAGGCCTGGCTGCATTTTATGAAGGAATGGCTCAGGAAAGGCCGCAGCTTTTAGCAGCTGAAGGACACGCAGCAAAATTAAAACAGTCGTTCCTGTCCGTTTCTGAAACTGAAAAGCCGCAGGTGGAGAAAATAGAGCCTGTATCCGCCGTTTCGGGAGACAAATGGCACGGTGCGCTTATCAGATTGGTCAGTTCAATTTTAAAAGTCGGCCAAGACGAGATTGATATTGATACGGAACTGAGTGAATACGGTTTTGATTCCGTATCCTTTACCGTCTTTACGAATCAATTAAATGAAGCGTATCAGCTGGAGCTGGCGCCGACGATTTTCTTTGAGTACGGAACGATCAGTAATCTCGCCGGATATTTGGCAAAAGAACATCCGGGCCGTTTCGGCGAAAAGAAGAAGGAGTCTCCGAAAAAAGAGCAGCCAAAAGCCCAAAAACCGAAAACGCATCGGAAAAAGCGTTTCGCAACGGTGATGAACGCTAGGGCAGCGACACAAGAGCCGCGCCGCTTGGACCCGGTTGCCATTGTCGGAATCAGCGGCCGATTCCCGGGCGCGAAGGATATAGAGGAATTTTGGCGCAATCTGAAAGAAGGAAAAGATTCTATCACAACCATTCCGAAAGAACGCTGGGATTGGCAAGCGTTTGATGGCGACCCGAATCTTGAAAGGAACAAAACGAATATTAAGTGGGGCGGCTTTATCGACGGAATAGCTGAATTTGATCCGCTGTTCTTTGGGATTTCACCGCGGGAAGCCCAATATTTAGATCCGCAGCAGCGGCTGTTATTGACTTATGCATGGCGGGCGATAGAAGATGCGGGCTGTAAGCCGGAAAGCCTTTCCGGCACAAATACGGGTGTCTTTATCGGCACCGGAAATACCGGTTATAAAGATTTGTTCACAAGGGCAGGTCTTGCGCCGGAAGGACATGCGGCGACAGGCAGCATGATTCCTTCCATCGGTCCGAACCGTTTAAGCTATTTGTTAAATCTTCACGGGCCGAGCGAGCCGGTTGAAACGGCATGTTCAAGCTCGCTTGTTGCGATTCACCGGGCGGTATCCGCTATAGAAAACGGAGAATGCGACATGGCGATCGCCGGGGGAATCAACACGATTCTGACGGAAGAAGCGCATATCAGCTACAGCAAAGCAGGCATGCTCAGCAAAGACGGAAAATGCAAAACCTTCTCCAAAGATGCCAACGGGTATGTCAGGGGAGAAGGCGCGGGAATTCTGATGCTGAAGAAACTGACAGATGCAGAACGTGACGGCAATCCGATTTACGGCGTGATCCGCGGTACGGCTGAAAACCACGGCGGCCGGGCGAATACGTTAACCTCGCCGAATCCGAAACTGCAGGCTGATTTATTGGTGAAAGCATATCGGAAAGCGGGAGTGGACCCGAGCACCGTCACGTATATTGAAGCGCACGGTACAGGAACGGAATTGGGCGACCCGATTGAAATAAACGGTTTGAAAGCGGCGTTTCACGAGCTGGCGAAAACAAATCAAGAGCCTGAAGTCTCCGATCACCGCTGCGGCATCGGTTCGGTCAAGAGCAATATCGGCCATTTAGAGCTTGCCGCGGGAGTATCAGGCGTCATGAAAGTGCTTTTGCAAATGAAGCACAAAACGCTGGTGAAAAGCCTGCATTGCGAGACGATCAATCCGTACATTCAGCTCGATGACAGTCCTTTCTACATCGTGCGGGAAAATCAGGAATGGACGGCAGCGAAAGATAGAAACGGAAATGCCATTCCGCGCCGGGCCGGGGTCAGCTCATTTGGCATCGGCGGGGTCAACGCCCATATCGTCATTGAAGAGTATGTCCCGAAAGCAGCCGCTCTGCCTGAGCACAGCCCGGAAAATCCGGCAATCATCCTTTTGTCCGCCAAATCAAAAGAAAAACTGTTTGCACAGGCGCAGCAGCTGAAAAAAGCGATCCGTCAAACGCCGTATACAGATCAAGACTTGGCGGGCGTCGCTTATACGCTGCAAACCGGAAGGGACGAAATGGAAGAGCGCCTGGCCATTCTTGCAGCGACGATGGCGGAATTGGAAACAAAGCTGGAAGCATTTACGAAAAATGAGAAAAACATCGCGGGGCTGTATACCGGCCAGTCTCACCGCAATAAAGATACATTTGCCTTGTTCACGGCAGATGAAGATATGGACATCGTCATTGACGCCTGGATTAAAAAAGGAAAATTCGCCAAGCTGGCAGAGGTATGGGTGAAAGGCGGCGTGTTGAATTGGAACCGGCTGTATGAAAAGGGTACGCCGCGTTTACTCAGTCTTCCGTCTTATCCGTTCGCAAAAGACACGTATTGGGTGCCTGAGAATCCTGACAAAAATAAGGTCCATACAGAGGAACGGATGAAACGTATTCTGACAAAACAATGGGAACCGAGCCCGCTCGAACTGCGTGAACCGTGCCCACGTTCCGTTGCGATTTTGACAGGCGGGGACACGATCAATCTCGCAGAAGAGATCGCAGCGCATATGCCGAATCACCGTATTATCACAACATCAGACCTTACCGGTGAATATGACTGGCAGGCGTTTGGCGGAGTCATCGACCTTCTCGGCGCAGCGAAAGAAGAAGCTTCTGGAGATATGACCGGTATCAAATGGCTTCAGCAATTGATTGAGCATGGGCATAAAGAAGGGATAACACTGCTTTGTGTCACGAAAGACCTTGAGTCAATGGGGAAAGAGGCCAATCAAATAACGGGAGCAAAACGGGCCGGGCTGTACAGAATGCTGGCATGCGAGTACAGTCATCTGTCTTCAAGGCATCTCGACCTTGAAGGAGCGCTTTCGGATGACAAACTGGCGAAGCAGATTGCCGATGAGTTTTATGCCCGTACTGATGACGCGGAAGTTTGCCGGAGGGACGGCTTGCGCTACCGCGCCGTATTGAGCGGATCAGAAAATATGAATACGCAAGGCGAGAGAATTGATTTTCCGGACCACCATGTGCTTCTGATCACCGGAGGGACGAGAGGGATCGGCCTTTTATGCGCACGCCATTTTGCCGAACATTACGGAGTGAAAAAACTGGTGCTTACAGGCCGTGAGACCCTTCCGCCGCGAAGTGAGTGGACGGGCGGACTGAATGGGGTGACGGCTTCTGTAAAAGCGAAAATTGAAGCTGTTCTCGACTTGGAGTCCAAAGGTGTACAAGTGAAGGTATTGTCAGTCCCGTTAGCTGATGAAGCCGGGCTGAGACAGGAATTGAGTCAGATCAAACAGACGCTCGGACCTATCGGCGGCGTGATTCACTGTGCGGGTGTGACCGATAAAGAGACGCTCGCATTCATCAGAAAAACCGATGAAGACATACAGCGCGTGCTCGAGCCGAAAGTAGACGGGCTTCAGGCGTTATACAGTGTGCTCAGCGAAGAGCCGCTGAAGTTTTTCGTCTTGTTCTCTTCCGTGTCAGCTGCGATACCGGCGCTTTCGGCAGGACAGGCCGACTATGCCATGGCCAATGCGTATATGGACTATTTTGCAGACTCATACAAAGAGCAGCTGCCGATCGTAAGCATTCAGTGGCCGAACTGGAAAGAAACCGGAATGGGCGAAGTAACAAACAAAGCTTATAAAGAGAGCGGGCTATACAGCATCACGAATGCAGAAGGGTTACAGCTCCTTGACGGCATACTTCTTGAATCAGCAAGGGGCCCGGTGCTGCCGGCCGTTCTGAATCCTAAGCTGTGGAAGCCGGAGCGATTCCTGCGGCGGAGCAGGCAGGATCAGCCAATGAGCCCGGCTATGGTAAAATCGGCGGAAAAAACCGCTTATACTGCCGCAGACAACGCTCACTTAACAAGGAAAACAGAAGAATGGCTGAAAGAATTATTTTCTGAAGAGCTGCGGATTGACCAGGATCAGCTTGAGACAGACGTATTATTCCAAGATTACGGAGTGGACTCCATTATCCTTGCTCAGCTTCTGCAGCGGATCAATCGGAATCTCTCGGCATCGCTTGACCCGTCCATTCTGTATGAATATCCGACGATTCAATCTTTCGCAAAATGGCTTCTCGAAGGATATACAGAAGTTTTGTCAGAACGGTTTGATTTGGCGGCGGCTGAGCCTGTTATGAAGAAGCCGGCTGAGCCGGTAATTGTAACACAAGCCGTTAAGGTGCAAGAAGAGGCGGCCGAAAAACAGATTCACCGGGAAGATATCGCGGTCGTCGGCATGTCCTGCCGGTTTCCGGGGGCGGCTTCCTTAGAGGCGTACTGGTCGCTTTTGGCTGAAGGCCGTTCGGCTATCGGTCCTGTTCCGGCTGAGCGATGGGGGGTGAAGACGCCTTATTACGCGGGAATGCTTGATGGAATTCATCAATTTGATCCGGACTTCTTTTTACTGGCTGAAGAAGATGTAAAGGCAATGGACCCTCAAGCTTTGGCCGCTCTGGAAGAATGTCTTAACCTGTGGTATCACGCGGGCTATACGCCGGATGAGATAAAGGGAGAAGCAATAGGTGTGTACCTCGGGGGACGCAGCCGTCACAGACCGGGTGAAGAGAAACTGCTGGATGCGAAAAACCCGATCGTCGCGCTGGGCCAGAATTATTTGGCCGCCAATCTCTCTCAATATTTTGATATGCGCGGCCCGAGTGTTGTCCTCGATACGGCTTGTTCTTCTGCTTTAGTCGGAATGAATATGGCCGTGCAGGCTCTTGTAACAGGAGAAATAAAAGCGGCCGTCGTCGGCGGCGTGAGCCTGTTTGAATCAGAAGAAACCCATAAATTATTTGAACAGCGCGGCATATTAAGTAAAGCGCAGTCGTTCCATGTATTTGACGAACGCGCCGATGGAGTCGTGCTGGGCGAGGGAGTCGGAATGGTTCTTTTAAAAACCGTGTCTCAGGCCATTGCAGACGGAGATTCTATTTATGCCGTAGTGAAGGCGGCATCCGTCAATAATGACGGAAGAACGGCAGGCCCGGCTACGCCGAGTCTGGAAGCGCAAAAATCCGTCATGAAGACGGCTCTTGAAAAAAGCGGAAAACAGCCGGAAGACATTACTCATATTGAAGCGAACGGTTCAGGCACGGTCGTGACGGATCTGTTAGAACTGAAGGCCATTCAATCCGTCTACCGTTCAAAAGACGCCGGCCCGCTCGGAATCGGATCTGTGAAACCGAACATCGGGCACCCGCTTTGCGCGGAAGGAATTGCAAGTTTCATAAAGGTTGTTCTCATGCTGAAAGAAAAGAGCTTTATCCCGTTTTTATCAGGTGAGCATGAAAACACACATTTTGATAGAGAAAAGGCCAATATTCAGTTCAGCCGCACTCTGGCAGACTGGCCGTCACCAATACCGGCGGCAGGAATTAACTGCTTTGCCGACGGCGGAACAAACGCCCACGTCATTGTGGAAGCGTGGCAAGAAGACGAAGGGCGCCGAATCAAGCGCCACCCTTTAACACCGCCTGCATTAAATAAGCGGCTGATTTCGCCGGACAGCAAAGACGAAAAAGCTGCGGCAAACATCTGGGATACCTATGAAGTGGAGGTTTAACGTGAAGAACTTCAATAAGCAAATCACTTTATCGCTGAAAAATCCGTTTATTTTACATCATGACGTTTACGGACAAAAAGTCCTTCCGGGATTGGCTTATATTGATATGTTTTATCAGATTTTCAAAGAGCGCGGCTATTCATACGACGGGCTTCAGCTGCGCCATTTATCCATATATCAGCCGCTTATCGCGAAAGAAGACAGCGCCGTCAAGCTTACGGTTGAATGTACAAAGGTAAAAGAAGGGCGCTGGAAACTTACCGCAAAAGGGGCTGAGGTCAGCGGCGGACGAGTCCAGCCGGAAGAACGTATTTACGTCAAAGCGGAAATGCACGAGACGGCACCCGCAGTTTTCAGTGACACGCTTGATCTTGACTCTGTCAAACGCGAGGCGGAACACACCATCGATTTAAATGAGCTGTATGCCCAATGCAGAAGCCAGGAATTGGTTCACAGCGGATATATGAAAGCGGAAGGAGAAGTGTTTGAGGAGCGGGACGGCGTCACCTTTGATGTATCGCTCGGAAAAGACGCGATGGGACAGGCCGAAGGGTTTTTGTTCCATCCGACTCTTCTTGACGGAAGCGGCGTCGGCGCAAACCTATTGATCTCCTCGCTGTTAAATGGGGAAAAGAGGCTGTTTCTGCCTCTTTTCTACGAATCTTTTACAGCTTCCGAACCTTTGCAGGCCGGCTGCATCACGAGGATCAAACGTTCGTCGCTTCGGCAGGAAAAAGAGCTCATTTACATTACACTGGAGTTTTTTAACACATCCGGCCGAAAAGTAGCCGAGCTGAAAGATTTCACAAGCAAGCTCGTGCGGGATGCCGAGCTGATCAATACAGACCGAAAGACTGCTGAGAAGCCTCCTGAAAAATCCGGTTTACCGGAAGTTGCGGCATCGCTTGAAGGCGGACACCCGCATGAGGAAGCAGAACGGTATGTCATGAATCTGATGGCTGAAAAAATCGGCAAGCCGCTTGAACAGATTGATTCTCAAGTCGGCTACTATGAAATGGGGCTGACATCGTCCGGACTGCTTGACGTCGTCGAAACGATCAGTGAAAAAATCGGCGAAACCCTTTCTCCGACTTTGCTGTTTGAATATACGACGGCATCAGAGCTGGCGGCTTTCCTGACAGAGCAGTACGGAAGCCATTTCAGCGCGTCTCCTGCAAAAATAGAGAAGCAGGTTGAGAAGCAAACAGAAAGAAGACGGAAAAGCAGTGTTCCGCAAGATGAAGATATCGCGATTATCGGCATGGCCGGCCGCTATCCGCAGGCCGAAAATATTCATGAATTCTGGGAAAACCTGAAAGAAGGAAAAAACTGTGTCACCGAAATTCCGGAGTCTCGATGGGACTGGCGCCGGTTTGAAAATGTAAAGTCGCCTTCCGGAAAGAGCATTTCAAAATGGGGCGGATTTATTGATGATCCGGATTGCTTTGATCCCCAATTTTTCCGGATTACGCCGCGGGAAGCTGAAACAATGGACCCTCAGGAACGGCTGTTTTTACAAACATGCTGGGAAACGATTGAGGATGCCGGATATACGCCGAAGTCGCTCGCAGAGGCGCGCGGACGGAATAAGAGACAGCGCGTCGGCGTCTTCGCAGGGGTGATGCATAAGGATTATACGTTGGTCGGGGCGGAAGCTTCTTCTGAAGATCATGTATTCCCGCTTTCTCTTAATTATGCGCAAATCGCAAACAGAGTTTCATATTTTTGCAATTTTCACGGGCCGAGCATGGCGGTCGATACGGTCTGTTCATCCTCGCTGACTGCGGTTCACCTTGCTGCGGAAAGCATTCGGCGCGGGGAATGTGAATCGGCGGTTGCCGGAGGGGTCAACTTGTCGCTGCATCCGAATAAATATCTGACATACGGTTTATGGGACATGTTTTCAACAGACGGGGTTTGTCATACATTCGGGAAAGACGGAGACGGCTATGTACCGGCTGAAGGAATCGGTGCCGTTTTATTAAAACCGCTGCGAGAGGCGGTAAAAGACGGAGACCGGATTTATGCGGTGATAAAGGGCAGTGCCGTCAACCACGTGGGGACAGTGAGCGGAATTTCCGTGCCGAGTCCTGTCGCGCAGGCCGATTTGATTGAAGAATGCCTGGACAAAGCGGGCATCGATCCGCGCACGGTCAGTTATATTGAGGCGCACGGGACGGGAACTTCTCTCGGCGATCCGATTGAGGTTCAAGGCCTTGTCAAGGCGTTCCGCCAGTACACACAGGACAAACAGTTCTGTTCGATCGGATCAGTGAAGTCCAATATCGGCCATGCGGAATCGGCGGCGGGCATCAGCGGCTTAAGCAAGGTTGCCCTGCAGCTTCACCATAAAACTTTGGTGCCGTCTCTTCATTCCGAGGAGCTGAATCCGTATTTAGATTTTGAACAATCACCGTTTTACGTCCAGCATCATACCGAAGCATGGCAGCAGCCATCAGTGACGGAAAACGGAAACGAGACCGTATATCCCCGGCGTGCGGGCATCAGTTCTTTCGGGGCGACAGGTTCAAACGTGCATCTCATTCTGGAGGAATTTATCCCTGAAGAATCACAGAGAACAGCGTATGAACCGGCAGAAGAACAGACTTTCATTTTCCCGGTTTCCGCCCGGAATGAAGAACGGCTAAAAGAGTATGTTGCGAAGCTGTCTGCATTTATTCATCCCGGCCTGCCGCTTGAGGATGCGGCGTATACACTTCAGATCGGCCGTGAACAGATGGAGGAGCGGGTTGCGTTCACCGCTCAGAATATGACACAGCTCAAAGAGCGGCTGGAAGGCTTTCTGGCGGGTAAAACGGTCAGCGGATGCTGGCGGAACCGAGCCGATAAAAGCAATCAGGCAGAGCTTGCTCCGGACTTGATACATAAATGGCTTTCTTCCGGGAGTCTGGAGATGATTGCCGAAAAGTGGACCGGCGGAGGAACGATGGATTGGAATCTCTTGTACGGTGAAAACAAACCGAATCGGATCAGCCTGCCGACATATCCGTTTGAAAAAATCCGGTATTGGGTGCCGAAGGCGGAGAAAAGAGAATCGCTGCCGCAAAAAAGGGCAGGCATGCTGCATCCGCTCCTTCATGAAAATGTATCAAACATGTCAGGTGTTCGTTTCCGGTCCTCTTTTAGCGGCGGAGAATTTTTCCTGAAAGATCACGTCGTCAAAAACGAGCGGACGTTACCGGGCGCGGCTTATCTGGAAATGGTCCGGGCGGCCGTTGAACACGCGGCAGAAACGAAGGAAGAAGGAACAGTCCGTCTGAAAAACGTCGTATGGATACGTCCGTTTACAGCGGCGGATGAATCCGCAGAACTGTATCTCCGTCTTTATGATGAAGAAAATGGGGAGATGGGCTTCACGGTTTACGGTGAATCGGCTTCCTCGGAACAAGAGCCCGTTCTCTATGCGCAAGGAAGCGCGGCGTTTGTCCGAGGGGGCGAACCGGCCAAAATCGAGATTGACAAATTAAGAGAGTCACGCCGTCTGATCACACCTGACGCTTGCTATCAGGCATACAAACAGATGGGGATTGAATACGGGGATGCTCACAAAGCGGTCACGAAAATCTATGCAAAAGACAGCAAAGTGCTCGCGAAGCTCTCACTCCCGTCATCTATTTCTCATACAAAAGATCAGTTTGTCCTCCATCCGAGCCTTTTGGATGCGGCTTTCCACGCGACAATCGGGTTAATGCTTGACAGAGACGGGAATGACATAAGGCCGATGCTGCCGTTTGCTCTCGAACAGATTGATGTGTTGAAAAGCTGTAAAAGCGATATGTGGGTTTCCATTGCGTACAGCGGCGAAAGCAAGCCAGAAGATGCCGTGCAGAAGCTGGATATTGATGTATGTGACGAACAAGGCAATGTATGTGTGAAAATGACTGGTTATTCCGCACGGGAAATTGAAACGGATAAAACAGATACACTATTTTTTGAACACGTATGGGAAGAGAAGGCCGCTGTACATGAAAAAGCGCCGACTCATTTCAAAGCCCGTCACGTGATGATATCAGACCGGTTTACGGATCAAATGAACAGCATACAGACAGACTTCAGCTGTCACGTGCTCCGTGATCAGCATAAGAGTGAAGACGACCGGTTTGAAGCTTGTGCGCTTCAGGCGTTCGAAGAAGTGAAGAAAATTCTCGCTTCAAATTCCGGCGGGCGCGAGCTCATTCAGATTGTCGTGCCTCAAGAAGCGGATACGCAGCTCCTTTGCGGCTTAACGGGGCTTTTGAAAACAGCGGCGCTTGAAAACCCGAACCTGACCGGCCAGCTGATTGAATTGGAGCCGGACGTCAAGGCAGACACGCTGTCCCGATATGTAAAAGAATGCAGCGCTCATCCTGATGACAAACATATTCGCTATGAAAACGGCAAGCGCTATACGGCACAATGGCAGGAAACAGGGCTTGAACAGTTCGGCGCCGAAAAGCCGTGGAAGGATAAAGGTGTTTATCTGATCACAGGCGGCGCGGGCGGACTCGGATTTTTATTCGCCAAAGAAATCGCCCGGCATGCAAAAGACGCCGTGCTTATTTTAACGGGGCGTTCTCTGTTGGATAACCGTAAAAAAGACCAGCTTCAAGAACTGTCCGATCTCGGCGCGGAAGCCGTGTACAAACAAACGGACATGACGGAAAAACAAGAAGTTCAATCGCTCACAGCGGACATCTGCCGGCAGTACGGCGGATTAAACGGTATCATACACAGCGCGGGAACGATAAAAGACAATTATATTCTGAAAAAGCACAAAGGTGAAATCCGTGATGTGCTGGCGCCGAAAGTCTCCGGACTGGTTCATCTTGATGAAGCGGCAAAGGACATTGAGCTTGATTTTCTGATTCTTTTCTCTTCCGGAGCCGGAAGCGCCGGAAGCGCGGGCCAGGCTGATTATGCGATGGCCAATGCGTTCATGAACGCCTTCAGTGAAAAAAGAAACCGTAAAAAAGCCCGAAATGAACGCTATGGACACACCCTTTCAATCTGCTGGCCGCTTTGGAAAGACGGCGGCATGACGGTTGATGCTGAAACGGAAGCGATGCTGACAAAAGAAAGCGGCATGGTCCCTATGAAAACAGAAAACGGCATCCATGCTTTGTACCGCGGGTGGGCGGCAAACACATCCCAAATCATGGTGACGGAAGGCTACGCCGCAAAAATCCGGGCGTTTCTGAAAAAATCAGCGGATGATCAGCCGGATAAGGGCAGCGAAACGGAAGAACCGGCAGGTCTTACGGCAGACGGAGAGAACATGCTTGCAGAAAAAACGGAGCATTTCTTGAAACATGTGCTTTCGGAAGTAACAAAACTTCCTGTCGGCAAAATTGACGCCAAGGCGCCTATGGAAGATTACGGAATTGATTCGATTATGATTATGCATTTGACGGGCCGGCTGGAAAAGAGCTTCGGTTCATTGTCAAAAACATTGTTTTTCGAATATCAGAATATCGAATTGCTGGCGCAGTATTTTATGAAAGCACACCGGGACATGCTGCTGGAAGTGACCGGGCTGAAAACAGAAGAAACCTCTGCAGCCAAACCGGCGCTGTCTGAGAAAGCCGAAATAAAGCCCGTTTCCAAACGGAATGAAGCCAAAAAAGGCTTTGCGCAAGTCCGCACAGACACGCGGAAAAATCCAGTGACGGAGCGTGAAGATATCGCGATTATCGGTATATCAGGACGATATCCGCAAGCCGAAAATCTTCAGGAATTTTGGAAGAACTTGAGTGAAGGCACTGACTGCATAACTGAAATTCCAAACGATCGCTGGGATCACAGTCTTTATTACGACGCTGATAAAGATAAAGAAGGCAAGACGTACGGAAAATGGGGAGGATTTTTGAAAGACGTGGACAAATTTGATCCGCAATTCTTCTCTATTTCGCCCCGGGATGCAAAATTGATGGACCCGCAGGAGCGGTTATTCCTGCAATGTGTCTACGAAACGATGGAAGATGCCGGTTACACGCGCAAAAAGCTCACGGAAAAATCGGGTGATTTGCTTGGCGCCAATGTCGGTGTTTACGTAGGCGTCATGTATGAGGAATATCAGCTTTACGGAGCCGAAGAACAGGCGCGCGGAAAATCGCTTGCGCTGACCGGAAATCCGTCATCTATTGCGAACAGGGCTTCCTATGTATTCGGTTTTAACGGTCCGAGCATGGCGCTGGATACGATGTGCTCTTCTTCTTTAACAGCCATTCATCTGGCATGCCAAAGCTTGCGGAACGGGGAATGCGAGACAGCATTTGCCGGGGGCGTCAATGTATCCGTTCATCCGAATAAATATTTGATGCTCGGCCAGAACAGATTTTTATCAAGCAAAGGCAGATGTGAAAGTTTCGGTGAAGGCGGGGACGGTTATGTGCCCGGTGAAGGAGTGGGAGCGGTACTCCTTAAGCCGCTTTCTAAAGCGAAAGCGGACGGTGATCATATTTACGGCCTGATCAAAGGAACGGCCGTGAACCATGATGGAAAAACAAACGGGTATTCCGTACCGAATCCGAACGCCCAAGCTGCGGTGATCAAACAGGCGTTAAAAGACGCGGGAACCGATCCGAGGGCGGTCAGCTACATCGAAGCCCACGGCACCGGGACTTCACTCGGTGATCCGATTGAAATCACGGGTCTGATAAAAGCCTTTTCAGAACAAACACAAGATAAACAGTTTTGTGCCATCGGCTCAGCAAAATCCAATATCGGGCACTGTGAAAGCGCGGCGGGCATCGCGGGTCTGACGAAGGTGCTCCTGCAAATGAAACATAAGAAACTCGCACCGTCACTGCATTCCCGGACGCTTAACCCGAATATTGATTTTCTCGCTACGCCGTTTAAAGTGCAGCAGACGCTTGAAGAGTGGAAAAGACCAGTCATAAATGAAAACGGAATAAATAAAGAACTGCCGAGAACCGCGGGGCTTTCCTCATTCGGAGCCGGGGGCGTCAACGCTCATATCGTCATCGAAGAATATACCGCTGATGAGGATAAGGAGACGGCTTTTGCCGCACCTCATCCGTCGATGATCGTCCTTTCCGCGAAAAATGAACAACGGCTTCAAAAACGGGCGGAACGTCTTCTTGATGCGCTGCGGAGCGGGCGTTACCGGGAAGCGGATCTGAGCCGGATCGCATATACGCTTCAAATCGGACGTGAACCGATGGAAGAGCGTCTCGGAATGATTGTCAGCAATTTGCGCGAGCTTGAAGAAAAGCTTGACGAATTTACGGGCGGCAAGGAGTCAATTGACCGGCTCTACCGCGGACAAGTCAAACAGAATAAAGACACGATGGCGCTGTTTGCGGCTGATGAGGACATGGAAAAAACCATTGAGGCATGGCTTGAAAAAGGCAAAGCCGCAAAGGTATTAGAGCTTTGGGTGAAGGGCCTTCCGCTGAATTGGGATAAGCTGTATCAAATGGGCAGACCGCAAAAAATCAGTCTCCCGGCCTACCCGTTTGCAAAAGACCGTTATTGGATCGACACATCAGCTGATGCAGCTGTCAAAAGACCGGCCGAAACACAGTCTGCGCCGATCGCACCGGCGGCCGTCCCGGAACCGGTCATTGAAGTAGCAACTCTTCATGAGGAGACTGCCAAAGAAAAACCGTCAAACATTTCATTGCAGCCTTTGAGCGGCGTGAAACCGAAAAGAACCGTACAATCTGCTTCCCGTCCGGCGGTATCCGCTGAAAAAGTAAGTGCCGAATTAACGGAAAGGTTGGCGGACGTGTTATATATGGATGCCGACGATATCGACGCAGATGACACATTTATTGATATCGGCATGGATTCAATCACAGGTCTTGAATGGATAAAGGCCGTTAATAAAGCGTACGGCACGTCCCTTACGGTGACGAAAGTATATGATTATCCGACAATCCGCCAGTTTGCGGCCTTCTTGCAAAAAGAACTCGGGACAGAACCGATCCTTGAGGAAGCAGCCGAACCGCAGAAAACAGAGGCCGTAAAAAAACCGTCAAACATACTGCTGCAGCCTTTAAACGCTCATAAGCAGCATGTGATACAAGCAGAAGCGGATATTCTGGAGGCGATGTCTGAAACGGCAGCTTCCGCCGAACCGGAAGAACCGATTGAAGCGGTGCATGACGAGTTATCAAAAGCACTGGCTGATGTATTGTACATGGAGCGGCATGAAGTGGATATTGATGAGGCCTTTATTGACCTCGGTATGGATTCGATTACCGGTCTTGAATGGATAAAGGCCGTCAATAAACGGTACGGCACGGACTGTAACGTAACGAAAGTGTATGATTATCCGACAATCCGTCAATTTGCCGATTTTCTGCGTACGCAGCCGTCCGTCCGCGGCAGAAAAAAACAGGCGGTTCCCGTACGTCCAAAGCCGCTTACACAGCAAGCCGCCCCGCAGGAGAAAACACCTGCCGAGCCGGAGAGATTAACGGTTCAAAAGGAACCTGAACCGGTGCAGGCCAAACGGGAGCCTAAAGACGAGATAGCGGACGCGATAGCCATCGTCGGCATGTCGGGCAAGTACCCGGATGCGCCGGACCTAAAGACATATTGGGACAACTTAGCCCGTGCGAAAAACGCCATTCGCGACATCCCGCTTTCCCGCTGGGATGTAAACAAATACTATGATCCGGCCTTAAACAAGAAGGGCAAAGTATACTGCAGATCAATCGGTATGCTTGACGGCATTGAAGAGTTTGATCCGCTGTTCTTTAATATTTCTCCGTCTGAAGCGGAACTTATGGACCCGCAGCACCGGATATTTTTACAGGAAGGTTTTAAAGCCTTTGAAGATGCGGGTTACAGCTCAAAAGAATTAAACGGAAAAAATTGCGGCGTTTATTTGGGGATTATGAACAATGAATACGGAATGATGTTAAACAAACATCAGACAGGAGGAAGCGCGACGGGCAACAGTTTCAGCATCGCGGCGGCCCGCCTTCCTTATTATCTCAATTTGAAAGGGCCGGCCATTCCGATCGATACGGCATGCTCTTCATCTCTCGTCGGGACTCATTTGGCTCGTCAGGCGCTGTTGAATCATGAAATTGACATGGCCCTTGTCGGCGGCGTCACCTTGTATTTAACGCCTGAATCATACATCAGCATGTGTGAAGCCGGAATGCTGTCTCCTGACGGCCAATGTAAAGCATTTGATAACAGTG
The DNA here is from genome assembly GCF_057196865.1 of Bacillus sp. SYZHCR11. Taxonomy (NCBI): domain Bacteria; kingdom Bacillati; phylum Bacillota; class Bacilli; order Caryophanales; family Bacillaceae; genus Bacillus; species Bacillus sp. SYZHCR11. Next base: position 552,262 of record NZ_JBXUND010000001.1, on the reverse strand, counting down.
CGAACGGATTTGTGCCTGGCGAAGGCGCGGGGGCGCTCGTTTTGAAGAGGCTGAAAGATGCGGAAGCCGATCAAGACCATATTTACGGAGTCATTATCGGATCTGGAATTAACCAAGACGGAAAAACCAACGGCATTACCGCACCAAGCGCGAAAAGCCAAATGGATTTAGAGCGTCAAGTGTATGAAGCGCACAACATCCACCCTGAGAGCATCACCTATGCGGAAATGCACGGCACCGGCACAAAGCAGGGGGATCCGATTGAATTAGAAGCCTTATCTTCTGTATTCAAGGAAAAAACGGACCGCAAACAATTTTGCGCCATCGGTTCGGTTAAATCGAATATCGGGCATACGTCGGCGGCGGCAGGTGTAGCAAGCGTACAGAAGGTTCTGCTGTCGATGAAGCACCAGCAGCTTGTGCCGACCCTTCATTTCAGCACGCCGAATGAACATTTTGATTTCGATGACTCGCCTTTATTTGTCAATACCGAACTTAAACCTTGGGAAACAGGCGGAGCACCGCGGCGGGCCTGCGTCAGCTCATTCGGCTACAGCGGCACAAACGCTCATCTCGTTATCGAAGAGTATCAGCCGAAAGACAGGGGAAGCCGCAAGTCTGATGAGACAAACATTTTTGTGCTGTCGGCGAAAAAAGCGCCGCAGGTAAAAACCTATGCTGAGTCTGTGATCGAATTTGCAAAAGCCAATCAGAATATCAATCTTTCGGATATGGCATACACGCTTCAGACCGGGCGTGATGCGATGGATTACCGTCTTGCGGTTACAGCCGGTTCGAGAGAAGAACTGATCAGCCGTTTAACCGATTTTGTAAACGGAAATACGGGTGAAGGGATATATGAAGCCCACATCAAAACGGCAAAAAAAGAAATCAAAGCATTTGAAACGGACGATGATCTGAAGCAGCTTGTCAGGTCGTGGTTCGATAAGAAAAAATACGCCAAAATAGCGGAATTGTGGGCCAAAGGGCTTCAGACGGACTGGGACAGACTCTATCAAGGCGAAAAACCCCGCAGAATCAGTCTGCCGGCTTACCCGTTTGCGAAGGAGCCGTACTGGCTGCCTGAGCCGAAAGCCGTACCGCAGGAAACAGAAGACCGGCGCAAGGCTGTGCTTTTAGAAAAGCAATGGGTTCCGTGTGAGATCGATTCGGCCGGTGAGAAAAGCGGCAGGACGGTCATGATTCTGGCTGATGCAAGAACAGCGGAACTTGCCGAAGAGACTGCGAAGCATTTCGCTGACTCGTTCATTCTCCCGGCCGCTGACGCTGACACTGCAGCTAGCGATTGGAATCACATAGATGGCGTAATCGATCTGACGGGATGCGGAGACGAAGACCCTTCACTGGAAGGGATCAGCCGGCTCCAGACTCTGATTGATACAAGCCGCCGGCAAGCGCGGCCGCTGACGCTGCTATATGTAACAAAAGGCTTGGAGCCATTTCAGCAGAAAACGATTCATCTTGCAGGAGCGGCAAAAAGCGGCCTGTACAGAATGCTTCAAAATGAGTATCAAAACGTGACGTCCAGACACATGGATGCCGATACAGATACGGATCAGCAGACGCTTGCCAAACAGATTGCAGATGAATTTTCGGCGGACAGCACAGAACCGGAAGTCTGCCGCCGAAACGGACAAAGATACCGTGCTTTGTTCAGCGAGATTCCAAGCGGGAAGCGAGCAGAACATAAGCCAGCACCGTTTCCTGAAGACCATGTGCTTTTCATTACCGGAGGGACGAGGGGACTGGGTCTCTTATGCGCCCGCCATTTCACAGAAAAACACGGCGTGAAAAAAGTAGTGCTGACAGGCAGGGAGCCGATTCCTCCCCGTCATAAACGGTCAGCCGTTAATACGAGGCTGAGAGAGAAGATACGGGCGATTGAAGAGCTTGAAGCAAAAGGAGTGCAAGTGGCGGTGATCAGTCTGAAATTGTCTGATCATGACGCGGCGGCAGCGGAAATTGAAACGATCCGGCGCACGATGGGACCGATCGGCGGCGTCATTCACTGTGCGGGATCGGTTAATTCAGTAAATCCGGCGTTTATCAGAAAGACTGCCGACGACATACAAGAAGTGCTTGAACCGAAAGTCGCCGGGCTTCAAACATTAAGCAGCCTTTTCACAAATGATCCTTTGCAATTTTTTGTCTTATTTTCTTCAGTATCTGCAGTCGTTCCGGCGCTCGCGGCGGGACAGTCGGATTATGCGATGGCAAATGCGTACATGGATTATTTCGCGGCGGCTCATCAGCATCAATATCCGTTAGTCAGCATTCAATGGCCGAACTGGAAGGAAACCGGATTGGGTGAAGTCCGCACAGAAAACCTGAAGCAGACCGGGCTGCTGGGACTGTCCAACGCGGAAGGACTTGACTTGCTGGACCGCATTTTATCTGAAAACATCCGCCCGTCCGTTCTGCCGGCTATCGTTGATCGGAGCGAATGGCATCCCGACAGGCTGCTCTGTCAAGAGAAAAAACAAAAAGAGACTGAAGCCGTAATAAACGGCAAAGACGCGGAAAAACATTCAGACAGAGAACTGCTTCTTGATACGAAGGCGTGGCTTGTGAAACTGTTTTCCGATGAGCTGAAAATCGCTCCGGATGAACTGGAAACAGACGAACCGTTTCAGGATTACGGGGTTGATTCGATCATTTTAGCGCAACTTTTACAGCAAATGAATCAAGCGCTCAAAGAGGATTTAGATCCGTCTGTCTTATATGAACATCCGACGATTGACGCGTTTGCCGAATGGCTTGTATCCAATGGGCAGCCGCTGCTTGCAGAAAGGGAGGAACCTGATACGGAAATGTTGGTTCCGGCTGCCGTACAAACGGTTCACACTGAGCAAAAGCGTGCTGCTGTAACTGAAGACATTGCCGTCGTCGGAATGAGCTGCCGTTTTCCGGGAGCGGAATCGTTAGAACAATATTGGGACTTGCTGAGAAGCGGCAGGTCCGCAATCGGCTCCGTCCCGGCGGAACGTTTCGGATATGCAAATCAATATGTTGCGGGATTGATTGACAATATGGATCACTTTGATTCCGAATTCTTTTTCATTCCGGAAAACGACGCGAAAGCGATGGACCCTCAGGCGTTGGCGGTGCTGGAAGAGAGCTTGAAACTTTGGTGCCATGCCGGCTATAACCGTGAAGAAATCAAGGGCATAGAGGCCGGTGTGTATATCGGAGGCCGCAGCCAGCATCAGCCTGATCCTGAAAGTCTTGCGAATACCCGCAACCCGATTGTTGCGGGCGGGCAGAATTATTTAGCGGCAAACGTTTCGCAATTTTTTGATCTGCGCGGGCCGAGTATCGTGCTTGATACGGCTTGTTCATCAGCTTTGACAGGAATGAACATGGCCGTTCAGGCACTGAGAAGCGGCGATATCAAAGCGGCGGTAGTTGGCGGCGTCAGCCTGCTGAACACGGATGCGGCGCACCGGATGTTCCAAGAGCGCGGGCTGTTAAACGAGAAACCGGCATTTCACGTATTTGACAAGCGTTCAGGCGGAGTGGTCCTCGGTGAAGGCGTCGGCATGGTGCTGTTAAAAACAGTAAGCCAGGCGCAAAAAGACGGCGATACGATACACGCGGTCATTAAGGCTGCCGCCATGAACAATGACGGCAGAACGGCAGGCCCGTCAGCCCCGAATATGCAGGCGCAAAAAGACGTTATGCAAAGCGCGCTTTTCAAAAGCGGCAAAAAGCCGGAAGACATCAGTTATATCGAAGCAAACGGATCGGGTTCCGCGGTGACTGATTTGCTTGAGCTGAAGGCGATTCAATCCGTATACCGCTCAGGTCCGCATGTTCCGCTCGGCATCGGGTCAATCAAGCCGAACATCGGGCATCCGCTTTGCGCAGAAGGCATCGCAAGCTTCATTAAAGTCGTATTAATGCTGAAGCATAAACAAACGGTTCCGTTTCTCTCAGGAGACGAACCGATGCCGCATTTTGATATAACAAAGACAGATTTTCACTTTCATAAAACAGCCGGCGAATGGGATGCAGCCAGACCGTCAGCAGCCATCAACTGCTTTGCCGACGGCGGAACGAACGCCCACGTCATTCTGGAAGCTTGGGAAGAAAAAGATACCCGATTGAAAAGAAAGCCGCTGCCGGTACCGTCATTAAGACGTAAGGCTCTGGTAAAAGAACCTGTCGTACGAGCGGAGAAACAAGAGCTTCCTGCGAAAAAAATGTTTTGGAAAGCATTTAAATAAGAGAGGAGTGGGAAGGAATGATATCGGAAAAAATCAATATCTCACTGGATCATCCCATCATGAAGGGCCATATGGTCTTTGGTGAAGCGGTATTGCCCGGTCTTGCTTATATCGATTTGATTTATCAGGTTTTTCAGGAACACGGTTATGTATACAATGAGCTTGAATTGAAGCACGTTACGATTTATCAGCCTTTAACCGTCAGTGAAACGGCTGCAATCATTCTGACCATTCAATGTTCTGATAGCGGAGATGGAAAGTGGCTCATCTCCCTTTCAGGGCAGAAACAGCAAGGTGACGAGCTGTCAGACAATATACAATATGCGACGGCTGAGATGGTGAAAAGAGACGCTGTGACATTTGACGAAATCATTGATCTCGGCGATGTGAAGCAGTCAGCCAGGTCTCGGAATCTTGATGACATGTATAGCCGCTGTCTGGATCATGACTTGGTTCATTCCGGGATGATGAAATCAAATGGACGATTGTACGAAACAGAAAGCGGCATGCTGGCTGAGCTTTCTTGCGAAGAAGGAAAAGATTTCTTTTTATTCCATCCGGCCCTTTTGGATGCGAGCGGAATCGGGGGGAGCGGTTTGCTTTCAGAAACAAACCGGCTTCACCTGCCTTTATATTATGAATCGTTCACGGCCGCTGACAGGCTTCAATCAGAGTGCACGGCGCGTATCGCCGCTTCCGGCGTCCGTCAGGAAAAAGAACTCACAACGATGACGATCGAGTACTTCAGCCGATCCGGACAAAAGGTGGCGGAGCTTAAAAACATTACGGGAAAAGCGGTTCGGCTCGAAGAAGACGCGAATACAGCCGAACAGAATCAACAGGCTGCAGCTGAGCCGGAAAGCGCAGATGAAAAAGACATCATTCTGTTTTTAAAGAAGCTTTTGGCTGATAAGCTTGGGCAGCCTTGGGAGACGCTGGACGTTCTTGCAGGCTACTACGAGCTTGGACTGGATTCATCTTCTTTGCTTGAGATTGTACAGGATATCAGTAAAAAGACGGGTGCGGACCTCGCGCCCACTCTTCTCTTTGAATATACAAATATAAAAGAACTCGCAGCCTTTCTGAAAAAGACTGGTTCATTTGAATATGCGGAGGAACGTGCAGCCGAATCATCACGGTCTGAAGCTGAAGCGCCGGACGCGCCAGAACATCATAAAAACACCGGAGACATCGCGATTATCGGAATGGCCGGCCGCTATCCGAAAGCGAAAAGTGTGGCGGAGTTTTGGGAAAACCTTAAGGCAGGCACGGATTGCATCACTGAAGTTCCGAAGTCCCGATGGGATTGGAAAACATATCAAAACGTAACGTCCCCGTCCGGAAAAACAGTATCAAAATGGGGCGGTTTCATTGATGATGCCGACTGTTTCGATCCGCAGTTTTTCAGAATCTCACCGCGTGAGGCGGAAACGATGGATCCGCAGGAGCGCCTGTTTTTAGAAACATGCTGGGAAACGATTGAAGATGCGGGGTATACGCCTGAAACGCTGGGGAATAAAGGGGAGAAACAGCATCCGATCGGCGTATTTGCAGGGGTGATGCATAAAGATTATTCCTTAATCGGCGCAGAACAATTATCTGAAGCTGATCCTTTTCCGGTTTCACTGAATTATGCGCAGATCGCCAACAGAGTGTCCTATTATTGTGACTTCCACGGGCCGAGCATCGCGGTGGATACCGTTTGTTCCTCATCATTGACCGCCGTTCATCTGGCCATTGAAAGCATCCGCCGCGGCGAATGTGAAGCCGCGCTTGCGGGAGGGGTGAACTTGTCGCTGCACCCGGCGAAATATCTCAGCTACGGAAGCGTAGGGATGCACTCAAGTGACGGCCGCTGCCGCACATTCGGCGAGGGCGGGGACGGCTACGTTTCCGGAGAAGGAGTCGGTGCGGTCTTGCTCAAGCCGCTGGAAAAAGCCGAACAAGACGGCGACCGCATTTACGCGGTCATTAAAGGAAGCGCCGTTAACCACGTCGGGAAAGTAAGCGGAATTACCGTCCCGAGTCCTGCTGCACAGGCAGAAGTCATTAAGGCCTGTCTGAAAAAAGCAGGTATCAGCCCGCGGACCGTCAGTTATGTGGAAGCCCATGGCACGGGTACTTCGTTAGGAGACCCGATTGAAATTGAAGGTCTGTCAAAAGCGTTCAGCCAAGGGACGCAGGATCAGCAATTTTGTTCCATCGGTTCGGTCAAATCAAATATCGGTCACGCAGAATCAGCGGCGGGGATCAGCGGGTTAACAAAAGCGGCGCTGCAGCTTCATCACAAAACGCTTGTCAAATCACTGCATTCTGCGGAATTAAATCCTTACCTGAAATTTGAGGGATCTCCTTTTTACGTACAGCAGCAGACTGCTCCGTGGAAGCAGCCGGCAGCCGAAGAAAACGGAAAAGTCACACATTATCCGCGCCGGGCCGGACTCAGTTCCTTCGGTGCATCAGGTTCGAACGCCCATATCATTTTAGAAGAATACATTCAGCCTGAACAAAAAGCGCCTGCACCTGAGAACAATGCAGCAAAACTCATCCCGCTGTCAGCAAGAAATAAAGACAGGCTTCTGGCCTATGCGGAAAAACTAGCCCGATCGCTTTCAGAAAAGACGGTGCTGTCTGAACTGGCTTATACACTTCAGACAGGACGTGAAGCAATGGAAGAGAGAGCTGTCTTCCTTGTAAATGACATCCGCGACTTGAAAGAAAAGCTGAATGATTTCGTAAAAGGAAACGAAAACATCCCCGGTCTTTGGCGCGGACAAGCCGAGCTGCCGGAACTGAGCGAAACCGCTCCTGAGACGGACGATCCGATACGGCTTGCCGAGTTATGGGCAGAAGGGAAAATAATAGATTGGAATAGGCTGTACGCTTCGGGTAAACCGCGTAAAACAAGCGTTCCGACGTATCCGTTTGCAAAAGAACGCTATTGGATTCCGCAGCAGAAAAAACAGGAGAAAAGCCCGTCAGGCACAGTGCTGCATCCGCTTTTACAAGAAAACACGTCAGATTTTTCGCAGCAGCGCTTCACGTCTCTTTTTACTGGAGATGAATTTTTCCTATCTGACCATGTCGTCAACGGACAAAAAATACTGCCGGGCGTTGCCTATTTGGAAATGGCCAGAGAGGCGGTTAAAAAGGCTGCTGCCGTGACGGAAAAAGACCATAGCGTCACACTCAGGCAGGTTGTTTGGGTCCGGCCGGTCATGATTGAAGACAAACCGAAGGAAATACATATTGCCCTTTACCCAGAAGATAATGGTGAGATTACCTATGAAATATACAGTGAGGCAGAAAACGGCGAAGATCCGGTTATTCACAGCCAGGGTGAAGCGGTCATTACCGAACCGGGAAGCGCCCAGATTGATATCGAGTCTGTCAAAGCTTCCTGCAATTCAGGGACCGTGACTGCGGAAGAATGTTACGGTGCTTTTGAGAAGATCGGTCTGGATTACGGAGAGGCATACAGAGGCGTACAGCAATTGCTGATCGGAGAAGACCGATTATTGGCCCGTATTTCACTCCCGGCTGCCGTACATGACAATAAAGAACAGTATACGCTTCACCCGAGTATGATGGACGCCGCTTTTCACGCCTCCGTCGGTCTGCTTGTCCGCTCAATACATGACGATGCAGACAGCCACGAGCTTTCTCTGCCGTTTGCGATGCAGGAAGTGGAAGTGTTCGGGCCGTGTCCTGAACATATCTGGTCATATATCCGGTACACAGAAGGCAGCAAAGCAGATGACAACGTAAGAAAATTTGACATTGATATGTGCGATGATGCCGGTACGGTTTATGTCCGGATGAAAGGCGCGTCCGTCCGGGCGCTTGACACAGGCCAAACAGCGGGCGGAGAAACCCCGGAGGCGCCTGTCGGCCATACGATGCTGATTCCGGCATGGGAGCCCGTTGCACTTGAAAAAACGAAGAAAGCAAAAACAGCGGAAAAGCAGACTGCGGTTTTCGGTGAAACTGACAGAACGCATACGCGCATAAAAGAACATCTGCCGAACGCTTCCTATTATCCGATCAGAGGTACGGATGATATCACATCTCTTACGCACATGCTTGAAGGACAAAAAGAACTGGAGCAAATCATTTGGCTTGCTCCGCAGGCTGAGAGTGCTTGCAGCCTCAAGGAACAGGAAAGAAACGTTCTTCATGTGTTCAAGCTGATGAAAGCATTACTTGCCTTGGGGTACGGAGAAAAACATTTGGACTGGTGCATCGTCACAGCAAATGCCCAGCCGTTTTCCGATCAAGACAGCGCCGACCCGTCACAGGCCGCAGTCAGCGGACTTGCCGGAACAATGGCGAAAGAATATCCGCATTGGAATATCCGCATGATTGACACGGAAACGGACGGCAGCTGGCCGGTCAAAGAGGCGCTCAGTCTTTCTGCCGGAAAAAACGGTCAAATTTGGGCGTACCGCAATCAGCAGCTGTTTGAGCGGCAGCTGATACCGCTTGACAATATGCCGAAAAACGGCACGCTGTACCAAACAGGCGGGGTTTATGCCGTGATCGGAGGCGCCGGATATCTTGGCGAGGCATGGAGTGAATACATGATCCGCCGCTACAAAGCACATATCATTTGGATCGGAAGAAGCACACTGAATGATTCCATACAGGCGAAACTCGACCGGCTCAGCGCATTCGGCCCGGCGCCTGAATATGTTTCCGCCGATGCCGCTGACAGTGCTTCCTTAGAACGGGCTTATCAGTTCATAAAAGAGCGTCACACAAAAATGAACGGAATCATCCACTCGGCAATGGATCTGTCTGAGCAAAGCTTAAATAATATGAAGACAGAAGAGTTCAAATCGGTGCTGCGGGCAAAAGCCGATGTCAGTGTGTCCATGGCGGAGGTATTTGGACGGGAGCCGCTTGACTTTGCGCTCTTCTTCTCCTCGCTTGTGGCATTTATCCATAACGTGAAACAAAGCCACTATGCCGCAGGATGCGCTTTCAGTGACGCATTTGCGAAAGAACTTGATCAGACGTGGAATTGTCCGGTCAAAGTCATGAATTGGGGCTATTGGGGCAACAGCGAAGCGGCTGAAGACGGCAATTTTATTCAGCTGATGGATCAGATCGGATTGGGATTGATCGAACCGGACGCTGCAATGGAGGCGCTTGAAACCCTTATGACGCTGCCGGTTGATCAAGCGGCTTTCATTCATACGACAAAACCGGTCGCAGTCGAAGGGATGAGTGAAACAGAAAAAATTTCCGTTTATCCGTCTCAGCCGCTTGTCTCTTCACAACAGCTGAAGGCCGCTCCGCCCGGCGCACGTCTTGTAAAAGAGGCTGAACATCAAAAGCTCGATGATTTTCTGTATCAGCTTTTGATCGCCCAGCTTAAAGAAGCAGACTTGCTGACGCCGCAAAGCCTTAAAGCGTATGAGCCCGAACACGAATATTTTAAAAAATGGCTCAATCAAACGATCGCTTTCCTTCTGGAACATGGTTATCTGGAAGGGAATGCGGATTCATATAAACTGTCGGCCCGTGCCGAAGACACAACCGCCTCGCTATGGCAAAAATGGGAGCAGGAAAAAGAGGAATGGCTCAATAACGCCGATACAAAAGCGATGACTGTTTTAGCCGAGACGATGCTTAAAGCACTGCCGGACATTCTGCGCGAAGATGTGCCGGCGACTGACATCATGTTCCCGCACTCTTCAATGGAACTTGTTGAAGGAATTTATAAGCACAATCAAGTCGCGGATTACTTTAACAGCGCCCTGTCAGATACATTAACGGCTTATGTGAAAGAAAACATCAGCAAACATTCAAAAGCCGAGATCCGCATACTGGAAATCGGAGCGGGCACAGGCGGCACAAGCGCAGGCATATTTGAAAAGCTTAGGCCGTATCAAAACCATATAAAAGAATACTGTTACACCGATGTATCGAAAGCTTTTCTCGTGCATGCGGAGACGGAATACGGCAAACGGAATCCTTATCTGACGTATAAGCTTTTTAACGCAGAAGCGCCGCTTGCCGGCCAGGACATAGAGCCGGGCGCATACGACATCGTCGTTGCCGCCAATGTGCTCCACGCGACGAAAGACATCCGCCAGACGCTGAGAAACGCTAAAGCCGTCTTAAAAGACAACGGTTTGCTGCTCTTAAATGAAATGGCGGGAAACAGCCTGTTCCCGCATATTACTTTCGGACTGCTTGAAGGCTGGTGGCTGCATGAAGATTCTGCCCTTCGTATTCCGGGGTGCCCGGGCTTGTATCCGGAAAGCTGGAAGCGCGTGTTAGAAAGTGAAGGCTGGCATTCTGTCTTCTTCCCGGCAGAAGCGGCACATGAATTAAGCCATCAGATTATAGCGGCAAAAAGCAACGGCGTTGTCCGCCAAAAAACGCTTAAAGCAGGGGCCGGAAAACGGACCGCTCCGCCAAAAGCAGCACAAGCGCCGGAATTTAAAGCGCCGCAAACAACGGTGCAAAAAGGCGACACGTCTTTAACAGAAAAAAGCACCGAGTACTTGAAAACGTTAATCGGAGAAACGTTAAAAATTCCGCCGGCTCAAATTGATCCGAAAGCGCCGCTTGAAAAATACGGAATTGATTCTATCGTCGTCGTACAGCTGACAAACGCGTTACGAAATGTATTGGACCAAGTCAGCAGCACTTTATTTTTTGAATATCAGACGATCGAAGCGCTCGTCGCTCACTTAATCAAAACGAAAAAAGACGCGATGATCAAACTGACGGGACAAACGCCTGTTCAGGAAGAACGGAAGGCATCACCAGAACCGCAGGCTGTACAGCCGGCCAAGCCGCTTCGCACTGACTGGCGGCGGAGGGAAAAGCGGGCAGCCAGAGAGACCGTCCGGCAAAGTTCGGTTCGCGACGTGGCCATCATCGGTGTTTCAGGACGCTACCCGCAGGCAAAAACAGCGGCTCAGCTTTGGGCCAATATTAAAAAAGGAAAAAACTGCATAGAAGAAATTCCGCGGGAACGCTGGAACTGGCAGGATTACTATGATGAAGAGAAAGGTAAAGAAGGCTCTATTTATACGAAATGGGGCGGCTTCATTGAGGATATGGACAAGTTTGATCCGCTGTTCTTTCAGATTTCTCCTTTGGAAGCGGAGCGAATGGACCCGCAGGAGCGATTATTTTTAGAAACGGCGTATGCGAGTATCGAGGATGCCGGCTATACGCCTGACAACCTGTGCCAAAGCAGAAAAATCGGTGTTTTTGCCGGCGCGATGAACAAAAACTACCCGACAGGCTACGGCTACTGGTCCATTGCCAACAGGGTATCTTACCTTTTTGATTTCCAAGGGCCGAGCATTGCCGTTGATACAGCCTGCTCCTCTTCTTTGACAGCCATTCATCTGGCGCTTGAGAGCATATACAGCGGTTCAAGCGAATGCGCGATTGCCGGGGGCGTAAACATAGTGACCGACCCGATTCATTATATGAATCTGTCAGTCATGAACATGCTTTCCGCAAGCGACACGTGCAAATCGTTCGGAGACCGCGCGGACGGTTTTGTAGACGGAGAAGGGGTGGGCGCTGTCGTATTAAAGCCGTTGGAGCAAGCGATTGCCGACAACGATCACATTTACGGTGTGATTAAAGGAAGCGCCATTAACAGCGGAGGCAAAACGAACGGATACACCGTTCCGAATCCGAATGCGCAGGCCGCCTTAATAAAAGAAGCTTTCGAAAGGGCAAACGTCCCGGCGCGCACCGTCAGTTATATTGAAGCCCACGGCACGGGGACCGCATTAGGGGATCCGATTGAAATCGCCGGATTAACGAAAGCATTTGAAGAGGATACAACAGACAAACAGTTTTGCGCCATCGGCTCAGCAAAATCAAATATCGGCCATTGCGAAAGCGCAGCGGGCATTGCGGGTCTGACAAAAATATTATTCCAGCTCAAAGACCGCCAAATTGCGCCGTCCCTGCACGCGGAACAGCTGAACCCAAATATTGATTTCGCGTATACGCCGTTTGCCGTTCAGCAGGAGCTCGGTGAGTGGAAACGTCCCGTCATTGGCGGCAAAGAGCTTCCGAGAAGGGCGGGGTTAAGCAGCTTCGGCGCGGGAGGAGCAAACGCCCACCTCATCATAGAAGAATATACGGCAGACAAAGAGCCTGATGAGACGCCGGCAGATCAGCCCGCCATCATCGTCCTGTCCGCGAAAAACAGCGAACGGCTCACTGAAAAAGCAAAACAGCTCAGAGACGCCATCCGTGAAAAAAGATACAGCGGCCGCGATCTTATGAGCATAGCCTTTACTCTCCAGACTGGCCGGGTGCCGATGGAAGAGCGTCTCGGCTTTATCGTCCATTCACTTCATGAACTTGAGGAAAAACTGAACGGATTTATCGCCGGACAAAACAGCGCCGGACTGCACCGTGACGGCACGGAAGAAAACAAACGGATGCTTGCCGTATTTGCGGCCGATGATGACATGGAAACCATCATAGACGCTTGGATCAGCAAACGGAAATATTCTAAGCTGCTTGAGCTTTGGGTAAAAGGATTGGACATCAATTGGGCGAAATTATACGGAGACCGTCCTCCGGTCCGCATCAGCCTGCCTGCTTATCCGTTTGCGAAAGAACGCTTCTGGCATCAGCAGCCTGTACAAAGCAAGGCCGCGCCCGTTAACGCGCCGGCTGATGAAAGTGATCCGGCGGAGCAGTTTGAAGTAATGGCTTTTAGAGAAGTTCTTAAAGAACAGGCTCTGCCGGCTGCCGGAGAAAAGCAAGTCAAAACGGTGATTTCTTTCTTAACTGATCAGAAGAAGCAGCAGGAAGCCGTCTCTGTGATCAAATCGTATGACAGTGACATTGACGTTATTTTTATCGCTCAGGGAGACCGGTATGAGGCCTTGTCCGCCGGCCGCTGCCAAGTGGTGCGGGAAGATCCGCAATCATATGTGAACGCTTTTGCGGATATTCAAAAAGAGTACGGTGAAGCTTCTGCCATTTTGTATTTATGGGCGCTTGAAGATAAAAGCTGCATCGAAGATTATTCATGTATTGTCCATATTCTCAAAGCAATGGCTGAGACCGGTCTGCAGCCGGAAAGGCTGTTATTGGCGGGGGAATATGCATCCGGTCTGGAAAGGTGCTACTTGGAATCATGGATCGGCTTTGAGCGTTCGCTCGGCATTGTTCTTCCGAAAACAAGTGTTACCGGCCACTTCCGAAAAGCCGGCGCGGCCATAACGGACTGGATGAGAACCATTTGGGACGAGCTGAAAGCTGAAACAGACCATACCGTTTTCTTGGAAGAGGGAAAACGATATGTCTATCACACCGAACCAACCGGACTAACGAAAGAAAACGGCAGGATCAGAACCGGCGGAACATATCTCATTACAGGCGGATTAGGAGGGCTCGGCTACTTATTTGCCCGCCATCTCGCCCGGAACTACCAGGCAAATGTCATTCTCACGGGGCGGTCGCCGATCAATGAAGAAAAGAAAGAAAAAATGAAAGACCTGGAAAATCTCGGCGCGGGTGTTCTTTACGCCGAAGCCGATGTTTGTGATCCGATCGGAATGGGCGACTGCATCAAGCGCGCGAAAGAACGATTCGGAGCTATTCACGGCGTCATTCATGCGGCGGGCATCGAAAGCAGAACATCCGTCTTTGAAAATGAAATCGGGAATTTCCGCAGTACGCTTGAACCGAAAATAAACGGGAGCCTGCTTCTTGACGAGTGGCTGAAAAACGAAACGCCTGATTTCATCTGCTACTTTTCATCCACATCTGCTGTTTTAGGAGATTTCGGCTGCTGTGATTACGCGGTCGCGAACAGGTTCCAAATGGCGTATGCCCGCTATAAAAACGAACAATCCGAAAGCGGAAACGCTTTTGTCATAAACTGGCCGGTCTGGAAAAACGGCGGAATGGCCGTCGGCGGTGAAGAGACGACGGGCATGTACCTGCAATCAAGCGGACAGCGCCTGTTAGAAACAGATGAAGGCATTGAGCTGTTTGAGCGCATCATTTCTCAAGACAACACCCAGTGCCTTGTCATTGCCGGCAAAAGAAGCCGCGCCGAACGATTTTTAGGCATACGGCGGGACGATTCATCAAAACCGGATGCGCTTTTGGAAACCGTGAGCCGCCGCATCCCGGAAGAAAGCACGGAAAAACGGCTCGAAGCGGATTTGAAAGAGCTGATACACAGTCTGCTGAAAATATCTAAAGATAAACTCGTCCTGCATAAAAACTGGGCGGAATTCGGATTTGATTCCATCTATTTAGCCAAATTTGCCGCTCTTTTGTCGAGTCATTACGGCATTGAAGTCACTCCGGCGTTATTTTACAGCTATGCCACGCTCGGAGACGTCATCAGCTATTACCTGACAGAACACAAAGAAACGATCGAAACGTTTTACCGAACGGAAGAAACCGAAACAAAAGCCGCCGCTCCGGGTAACAAGGAGTATACGGATCAGGAGATCATCGCCATGATGAAACAGGTCTCTGAGGGGACATTAGATTTTAAAAGAGTGCAAGACATCATAGAAGGGAGTAAGACCTATGAATCATAAAGAACTTCTCGATGCCTACAGATCAGGAACGCTCACCATCGCTGAAGTAGAACAAAAGCTTCAGGCTTTCAAGCGGACAACTGCAAAACGTCCGCTTTCTGAAGGCCAGAAAGGTTTGTGGATGCTTCAGAAAATGTTTCCGGAGATGAGCGCATATAACATTCCGTTATGCTTTCGTTTTCAAAAGCTGGATATCGAGACATTCAAAAACGCCCTTTTGTCCGTGCAGCGCCAGCACCCTATTTTGACCAGTGTGATAAAAGAGGAAAACGGCCTTCCGTATCAGATAGAAGATACGGATCGGCATTTTCCGATTGAAGAAATGGATCTTTCTGAATTAAGCGGACGTGACGCTCTTTCGTTTATTAAAGAAAAAGCAAAAGAACCGTTCGCGCTTGAAACCGGGCCGCTCCTGCGTGTTCATGTATTCCGGCGGGCGAAGCGGGAGCCGATTGTGTTAATCACCATTCACCATATCATTTTTGACGGCGTCTCTCTTATGACGTTTATGTCGGCGCTGCTGGACGCTTATGTAAAAGCAAGTGAAGGCAAAGAACCTGTCATGGTTCAGCAGGCCGCAGATTATCATGACTTTGTGAAATGGGAAAAAGAGCTGCTGGAAAGCGAAGCGGGAAAAACGCATCTCTCTTATTGGAAAAAGCAGCTGGAAGGACCGCTGCCGGTGCTTGAGCTTCCGTCGGATTATCCGAGATCATCGGTTCAAACTTGCAAAGGGCAGGCGTATCAGCGCTTGCTTCCTGATGAACTGAACCGGCAGATTAAAGTGTGCGCCCAAAAACATAATGTCAATGAATCCGTTGTGTATCTCGCTATTTTCAAAGGACTGCTCTATCAATATACGAATCAGGAAGATGTCATCGTCGGCATGCCGACGATGGGGCGCTCTGAGGCTCAATTTGAGTCTGTCATCGGATACTTTATTAATATGATCGCGGTCAGAAGCAGGGCGACGGGCGCCAAATCCTTTACGGCGTTTTTGAAGGAGCTGCAGCTGACACTGGCAGAAGGGCTGGACCATGCCGCGTATCCGTTTCCCGCGCTTGTCAAAGAATTGAAGACGGAACGCTCGCCTGCGGTTTCGCCTGTTTTTCAAACCGCGTTTTTCTATCAAAACTTCTTCCGGACAGAAGGAGCGGAAAAGCTGGCGGAACTATATCAATCACTCGGCATTGAAATGATAGAAGACATTCATCAGGAAGGCGAATTTGAGCTTGCGCTTGAAGTCTATAAAAAAGAAACGGGAACCGTCCTGCAATTTCTGTACAACCCGGATGTCTACAGCCCTTCTTTCATCGAACGGATGGCGGAGCATTATATGAAACTGGCAAAAAAGGTGCTTTCTGATCCGGAGATCACTTTTGAAGCCTGTTCCGGCCTGCTCAATCAAAAACGTGAAGCAAGCCGATCTCATCAGCCGAATGAGCGCTGCATTCATGAAGTGTTTGCGGAAAAAGCCGGACGCCACCCTGACAGAGAAGCCGTCACATACGGTGAAAACAGTCTTACATATCGCGAATTAGATGAACGAAGCACGGCGCTCGCCGTGTACCTGCAAGAAAAGGGCGTCACACCGGAATGCCCGGTCGGCATTTGTACGGAGCGTTCTTTTGAGATGGTCATCGGCATCCTCGCCATTTTAAAAGCAGGAGGCGCGTATGTGCCGCTGGACCCGGCTTTTCCAAACGAACGGATGGCGCACGTGTTGACTGACAGCGGCGTTTCAATCGTATTAACGCAAGCAAATACGCGCGGCATGATTGAACAGTTGGCCGTCGGCGGTGTGAGCACGGTGGAAATTGAAAAGAGCGGACGTTCTGTCAGCGGGGCAAAACTGACGCCGCGTTCAAAACCGCATCATCTCGCTTATATTCTATATACGTCCGGAAGCACGGGAAAACCGAAAGGCGTCATGGTTGAGCACAGGGCCATCATGAATACGCTGCAGTTTTTGGAAGCTGAGTATCCGGTCGCACAAGAGGATGCCTATTTGTTAAAAACGAATTACGTATTTGACGTTTCGATTTCTGAATTATTCGGCTGGTTTATCGGAAACGGACGGCTTGTCATTTTGCCGCCTGGTGCAGAAAAAAACCCGCAGCTTTGTATGGAATACATCCAAACCCACCAGGTCACGCATCTGAATTTTGCTCCCGCCGTGTTTAATGTATTTCTGGAAACGGTAAAGCGGCATACGGCATTTACAGAAGACGGCCCTGTGAAATATGTGATGGTGGCCGGTGAGGCATTTCCGAAAGATTTAGTCAAAAAGGCCGTTTCCATCTTCAAACATGCCAGAATTGAAAACATATACGGCCCGACGGAAACATCTATTTATGCCGCTTACTACAGCTGCGGCCAAAAGGAAATCACAAGCAGGAATACGCCGATCGGGAAACCGATTCACAATACGCGGCTTTATATCGTCGATGAAAAGCTCAGCCCCGTCCCTGACGGTGTGGCCGGCGAGCTTTGCGTGGCCGGCGCCGGTCTGGCCAGAGGCTATTACAATCAGCCTGAGCTGACGGCGGCATCATTTATTGATAATCCGTTTAGTGAAGGAGAAAAGCTTTACAAGACAGGTGATTTGGCCAGATGGCTGCCTGACGGAAATATAGAATATGCCGGCCGGATTGACAGTCAGGTGAAAATTCGCGGCTTCCGCATCGAATTGGGAGCGATTGAAACGAAATTGAACGAACATCCGGACATTCTTGATCAGGCGGTTGTTGTTCAGGAAAAGAACGGACATAAAAAGCTGATTGCTTATTATACGGCCCGCTCCGGTCATACGGCAGATGAAAAAGCGCTCCGCAACCATCTTTTATCGAGTCTGCCGGATTATATGGCGCCTGCCCATTTTATCCGTCTGGATGCGCTGCCGTTAACACCGAGCGGAAAAGTGAACCGCAAAGACCTAAAACAGCGCAAGGTAATTGTTCACCGGTCTGAAAAGACGGGCAGACTGCCGTTATCAGAAGCGGAAGCGAAAGTGACCGCAATATGGGAAGACCTGCTGAATACGGCGGGCATCAAAACAGAAGACGGCTTTTTCGATGTGGGAGGCGACTCGCTTTTGGCAGTTGCGGCGGCAGAACGCATTAAACAGGAGCTGGAATGCGATTTTACCGTCACGGATTTATTCGAACACTCTACCATTCAGGCGATCAGCCGATTTATTGTTGAAACTAAACAGACGGCTGAATCAGAGGCATCAGGCCAAGATGAAAGAGAAAGAGAACAAACACCGCAAAACGGGGTGCCGTCTTACTTTGACGACAGTGTGGCGATTGTGGGAATTTCCTGCCAGTTCCCCGGCGCGAAAAATCATCATGAGTTTTGGAAGCAGTTAAGAGAAGGAAAGGAAAGCGTCCGGTTCTACTCGGAAGAAGAACTTCGGGAAGCCGGCGTGCCTGAAGATTTGATCGAAAATCCCGACTATGTGCCGGCATTATCGACGATAGAAGGAAAAGATCTCTTTGACCCTGAGTTCTTTCACATTTCTCCGAAAGACGCAGAATTTATGGATCCTCAGCTTCGGCTTCTGCTGCTACATTCTTGGAAAGCCGTCGAGGACGCGGGATATGTATCCAAAGAGATTCCGAAGACAAGCGTATATATGTCGGCAAGCAATAATTCGTATCGGTCGCTTTTACCGGAAAAAACGACAGAAGGCCATGAATCTCCCGACGGCTATGTGTCATGGGTGTTAGCGCAGAGCGGCACGATTCCGACGATGGTTTCCCATAAGCTCGGATTAAAAGGGCCAAGCTATTTCGTTCATTCCAATTGCTCATCATCATTAGTCGGTCTTTATTCAGCCTATAAAAGCATCACGAGCGGGGAATCGGAATACGCGCTCGTCGGCGGAGCAACGCTGCATGCAGCGACAAGCATCGGCTATGTGCACCAAAACGGATTGAATTTTTCAAGCGACGGGCATGTCAAGGCATTTGACGCTTCAGCCGACGGTATGGCGGGCGGAGAAGGAGCTGCCGTCATTCTGCTGAAAAAGGCGTCGCAAGCCGTTCAGGACGGAGATCACATATACGCCATGCTCAGAGGCATCGGTCTGAACAATGACGGAGCGGATAAAGTCGGTTTTTACGCACCGAGTGTAAAAGGTCAGACTGACGTCATCCAGCATGTTTTAGACAGCACGAATATTCACCCGGAGACGATTTCCTATATCGAAGCGCACGGCACAGGAACGACATTGGGTGATCCGATTGAAATGTCCGCGCTGCAGCAAGTGTATAAACGTTACACGGACCGGGAGCAGTATTGCGGAATCGGCTCCGTAAAAACGAATATCGGACATTTGGATACAGCAGCAGGTCTGGCCGGGTGCATCAAAGTCGCCATGAGTTTATATCATCGGGAGCTGGCGCCTACCATTAATTACACGTCACCGAATCCGAATATCAAATTCAGCGGTTCGCCGTTTTATGTGGCGGATAAGAGAAAACCGCTTCCGGAGAGAGAGACGCCGCACCGGGCAGCGTTAAGTTCATTCGGACTCGGAGGAACAAACGCACACGCCATTTTTGAACAGTATGAAAACAAAACGATCAGCGGATCAAATGACGGACAGCCGCCTTATATCGTTCCGCTGTCAGCGAGAAATAAGCAGCGTCTTACTGCCTATGCAACTTGTTTATCCGGCTTTCTGGATGAAGCCGAAAACGATGTTTCCTTGCATGATCTGGCATTTACGTATCAGACCGGACGTGAAGCGATGGAAGAGAGAGCCGTTTTTATCAGTCATGATCGTCACGATCTGAAGCGTCAGCTGCAGGATTTCATCAACGGCAATGACCAAAACATCTTACGGGGCGAAAAAGTGAGAAGCAGAGAAGTGTCGGCTCAGGAGATGGAAGAGCTTGCGGCATGTCAGACACGTGATGAAAAGCTGAAAGCACTTGCGGCGCTCTGGATTGAAGGAGCGCGTGTTGATTGGGGCTTATTGTATCAGGATTCCGCGCCGCGAAGAATCAGTGCGCCGACCTACCCGTTCGCAGAGGAGCGCTTCTGGCCGGAAGAAACTGTGAAGCAAACAGATGCGAAGTTTTTGCATCCGCTGGTACATCAGAATACATCCGTCTTGCAGGAGCAGCGGTTCAGTTCGGAATTTACGGGAAAAGAGTATTTTATTGCCGAGCATATCATTAAAGGAATGGCGATCGTGCCGGCTGCCGTCACCCTTGAGATGGCACGGGCCGCGGCGGAGAAAAGCATCGGCGGGGCAACAGAGGATTCTCTCGGCCTGCGCTTAAAGAATATCGTATGGGTCCGCCCGGTGATAGTCGATCAGGACGCTGTCCGTGTCCATATCGGACTTTATGAAGAAGAGGACGGACAGATTCAATACAGAATGTACGGCGGTAACGATTCTATCGGTGAAGAAGCTCCTCTTTATAATCAGGGCATCGCTGAAATCATCCGGAAGGAACCGGAGGAAGCGGCGGATATTGAGCAGCTGAAGCGCCGGTGCACGCAGGGAACAATCGAATCTCAAGCGTTTTACAAAGGAATGATCGGAGCTGATTACGGGCCGGGCTACAAAGGTGTCCAGCTTGTATACAAAGGCGAAGACCGGCTGCTTGCTAAATTGAAGCTTCCTGAATCCGTCTCCCATACGAAAGCTGATTATATCCTTCATCCGAGTATGATGGACGGTGCGCTTCAGGCCGCCGAATATTTGCAAAACGTGACGAGAGCGCTGCTGGCAGAAAGCGGGGAACCATTCAAAGCCGCATTGCCGTTTGCTTTAGAGGAGCTGGACATTCTGAATCCGTGCGCTGATGATATGTGGGTGCACGTCACATTCAGTGCGAACAATAAAGCCGGCGATCCTATCCAAAAAGCCGATATTGATTTATATGACAGTTACGGCGGGCTTTGTGTGCGGATGAGAGGTTTCTCAACGCGGATCATGGAAGAAAACGCGGGTGCCGGCGTTTCGGTCAGCCGTACGGACACATTGTTCGCTGAACCGGTCTGGAAAGAGCAGACGGCACCGGCCGATCATGCGCCTTCGTATGAAGAGCATATCATTTTCCTTTGTGAGTACGATGAAGCCGTTAAACAAGCTGTCGAAGCAAAGCTTGAACATGCACGCGTCATTATCCTGGACGATCGTCCCGCATCTATTGCAGAGCGGTATCATTCTTATGCGGGTCAGCTGTTTGGCCATATCAAAACCATAATGAAAAGCAAGCCGAAGGGCCGCGTTCTTTTTCAGGCTGTTACGCGGTCAGCAGGCTTACAGCAGGTGTTCTCAGGCATTACCGGCCTCTTCAAAACCGCATGTCTTGAACATTCCAAGCTGATCTGTCAAATGATCGAAGCCGAGGAGAAAGAAAGTGCTGAAGGCATCGCGGAAAAAGCGGCGGAAAACCGTATGCATGCCGAAAGCGTCCATGTGAAATATGAAAACGGCAAGCGCTTTGCCGCTGATTGGGAAGAGATGGGTATTTCTCAAGCGGAGCCGGACATTCCGTGGAAAGACGAAGGCGTTTATCTCATTACAGGAGGTGCCGGAGGTTTAGGTCTGATTTTTGCAAAAGAGATCGCAAACCGTACAAAAGACGCCGTCATCATACTAACCGGCCGATCCGCTCTCGGAGAAAAGCAGAAAGACATGCTGGAAACAGTACGTGCTGCCGGCGCTTCTGTTTTCTACGAGCAGACCGATGTCACGGACGAAGCAGAAGTATACCGATTGATCCGCAATATCCGTAAACGGCACGGCAAGCTGGACGGGATTGTTCACAGTGCCGGCATTATAAAAGACAACTACATGGTGAAGAAGACGGCAGAGGAATTCCAACACGTTCTCGCTCCGAAAGTGAAGGGCCTTGTGTATCTTGATGAAGCGTCACAACATGAGAAATTAGATGTCTTTATTGTCTTCTCATCCTTATCAGGTGTGCTTGGAAGCGTCGGCCAGGCTGATTATGCGTCTGCAAATGTCTTTATGGAGATGTATGCCGAGTACCGCCGTTCTTTACAAGCCGCAGGACAAAGATACGGAAAGACGCTTTCTGTCAGCTGGCCGTTATGGAAAGAAGGCGGAATGCAGGCAGGAAAGCAGACGGAAGATATGCTGATGCAGCAGGCGGGAATCGCACCGCTCGGCACAGATGCCGGCATCAAGGCTTTATATCAAGGCTTGATGAGCGGGACAGCCCGGATGACGGTTTTTGAAGGAGATGTGAAACACATGAAAGCAAAACGGTTCCGCAAAGAGAATGATCATCCGGAAGCAGAGACCGGCGTACGTCATGACATTGATGCTGACAGCCTGCTTGAAAAAGTGAAGCATCTGTTAAAACAGCAGACGGCCTCGCTGTTAAAAGTAAACATTGACAAAATTGATCCTCATGAAGAAATGACAAAATACGGGCTGGATTCTATCTCGATGACTGAGTTTACGAACCAGTTAAACAAAACGTACCGGCTTACGTTAACGCCGACGATTTTCTTTGATCATCCGACAATCCATGAATTTGCCGTTCATTTAATCAGTGAATACGAAGAGGAATTTGCCGGACGGTTTGCGGTAAATACAAAAACGATTCAATCGGCAAGACCGGTAAAAGAGACTCAAATTACGCGCCCGGCCGTTAAGCGACGCCGCACTCTGCCTGAGACACTTCCGCAGACAGTGCAGCGGGACCAAGGGCCGGAACCGATCGCAATCGTAGGCATCAGCGGGATTTTCCCGATGGCAGAAGACATTGAAGCTTTCTGGCAGAACCTGAAAGAAGGCAAAGACTGCATGACCGAGATTCCGAAAGACCGCTGGGACTGGCGGGACTATTACGGGGATCCCGCAAAAGAAGCCAATAAAACAAACGTCAACCAAGGCGGGTTTATTGACGGAATTGCTGAATTTGATCCGTTGTTTTTCGGGATTTCACCGCGGGAAGCGGAGCAAATGGACCCTCAGCAGCGCCTCTTGCTGACGTATGCGTGGAAAGCGATTGAAGATGCCGGATATGCGTCAAAGAGTCTCTCAGGCACAAAGACAGGTGTGTTTATCGGGACCGGAAACACCGGCTACGGTTCTCTTTTAGCCAATGCCGATGCGGCGATTGAAGGGTCATCCGCGGCGAATACAAGTCCGTCTGTCGGACCGAACCGTGTCAGCTATACGCTCAATCTGCACGGGCCGAGCGAGCCGATTGATACCGCCTGCTCAAGCTCACTCGTTGCCATACACCATGCCGTTTCTTCAATTGAAGAAGGGACGTGCGACATGGCTTTGGCGGGAGGAATCAATACGATTGTTCTTCCGGATGTGTATATCAGCTTTGACAAAGCGGGCGCGCTGAGTAAAGAAGGAAGATGCAAAACGTTCTCCGATCAGGCTGACGGTTTTGCCCATGGTGAAGGAGCCGGGCTCTTTTTCCTTAAAAAGCTGAAAGCCGCTGAGGCGGATGGGGACCATATTTACGGCGTCATTAAAGGAAGCGCGGTGAATCACGGCGGCCGTGCGGCATCTTTAACAACGCCTAACCCGAAACAACAGGCGGAAGTCATTAAAGCCGCATACAAAAAAGCGGGCATTGATCCGAAAACAGTCTCTTATATCGAAGCGCACGGCACCGGAACAGAATTGGGAGATCCCGTTGAAATTAACGGCCTGAAACAAGCGTTCAGCTCGTTTGCAGACGGAAAAGAGAAAGCGGCCGGCTATTGCGGCTTAGGGTCGGTCAAAACGAATATCGGCCATTTATCCCTTGCCGCGGGAGCAGCGGGCATTATTAAAATTTTGCTGCAGATGAAGCATCGCACATTAGTCAAAAGTCTCCACTGTGAGACGGTAAATCCGTACATTCAGCTTGAAGACAGCCCGTTTTATCTGGTGCGGGAGACGATGGAATGGAAGACGCAGACGGACGAACGCGGAAACGAACAGCCGCGCCGCGCGGGCATCAGCTCATTCGGCATCGGAGGTGTAAATGCCCACGTCGTCATCGAAGAATACATTCCAGAAGACAGAGAGGAAGCAGATGATTCTCATATCGACCCATGTCTTTTCGTTCTGTCCGCCAAAAATGAAAAACGCCTGAAAGAGCAGGCAAAACAGCTGAAACGTGCGCTTACTGAAAAACGGTACGATCATTCCAGCCTCGTTTCTATGGCATATACTCTCCAAATCGGAAGGGACGCCATGGAAGAACGCCTGGCGGTTATTGCCGGATCCGCAGAAGAACTGCAGGAAAAACTGTCACAGTTTATCACTGGAGATAAGCATGCGGATTTGTACAGAGGAAGAATAGACAAAGGCACGCTGCAAATGCTGACGGAAGATGAAGAAATTCAAGAAGCCGTTGAAAAATGGATGGCACGAGGCAAATACGCGAAGCTGCTTGAATTATGGGTCAAAGGGCTGAACGTCGATTGGGCGAAGCTGTATGGAGACCGGCCGCCTAAACGCATGAGCCTGCCGTCGTATCCTTTTGCAAAAGACCGCTATTGGGCGGCGAAACACACCGGAAAACACGAAAAAACAAGCACTGTATCTGCCGGAAAACAAGACGCGCTTCATCCGCTTCTGCACAGAAATACTTCAAACCTTGCAGAACAGCGGTTCAGCTCAATCTATACAGGAGAAGAGTTTTACCTTGCGGATCATGTTGTAAAAGGCGTGCCGATTTTACCGGGTGTGGCACATCTTGAAATGGCGCGCGCAGCAATGGAACAGGCATCTGAAGTTCCGGCCGGACAAGGAAGCGTCAAGCTTAAGAATACGGTTTGGGTGCGGCCGATTACCATTGAAGACGAGCCGGTTCATGTCAACATCCGTCTCATTCCCGAAACGGCAAATGACGTTCAATTCGACATTTACTGCGGCCGGGAAACAGATCAGCCGTCCGTTTACAGCCAAGGGGCAGTATCAGTCCGCCCTGA
This sequence comes from Bacillus sp. SYZHCR11, assembly GCF_057196865.1. NCBI lineage: Bacteria > Bacillati > Bacillota > Bacilli > Caryophanales > Bacillaceae > Bacillus > Bacillus sp. SYZHCR11. The sequence goes on along the minus strand of NZ_JBXUND010000001.1, from coordinate 527,514 downwards.
CGCAAAGGCTCCGGTCATTGATCTCCAAAAACTGAGATCACAATCCGCCGAGACACCGTTTTCTGCAGATGAAGTGTACGATATGTACCGCAAAATCGGTTTTGATTACGGCCCGGCTTTCCGGGGAGTCAAAGCGATTTATACAGGTGATGATTTCGTATTGGGCAGACTGTCTCTTGATGCGGCTTGTGCGGACACGGTACAGGAGTATGTCATGCATCCGGGATTAATGGACTCTGCATTGCAGGCATCAAGCATATTAACCGGAACAAATGATGAACAACTGATGCTTCCGTTTGCGGTTCAGGAGCTTGAAGTATTCAGCGCATGCGCTGCCGAGATGTGGGTTTACGCCAGACTTTCTGAAGACCACAAAGCCGGCCAGGTTGAAAAACGCGATCTTGATATTTGTGATGAAAATGGCAAGGTTTGCGTAAGGCTGAAAGGTTTGTCATTCAGAACGGCTGAAAAAGAACCTGAGAAAAAAGAAAAAGCTCCGGAAACGCTCATGCTTGAGCCGGTATGGACACGAAGCGATGAAACTGCCGTTCAAACGGAACCCGTTTTTGCCCGGCATATCGTAATGCTTTGTGACACAGACGCCGGATTAAAACAAGCCGTTGAAGCCGCGGGAGCTGAATGTTTTGAAATGACCTCCCCGCACGGGAAAGCGGCGGCGCGCTTCCGTGATTATACAGGACGGATATTGGAGACGCTGCAAAAACTGCTGAAGGAAGAGACGGAAGGAGACGTCCTTATCCAGACGGTTCTCTCTAAAACAGATAAGCATCAGCTGCTCTCAGGGATTTCAGCTCTGCTAAAAACAGCCGGCCTGGAACATAAAAAACTGAAAACCCAGCTGATTGAAATAGAACCGGCGGAAAACGGCAGAATCACAGGCATCATCAGAGAAAATAAAACAAGGGCTGATGACAGCCATATCAAATATGAAAACGGCATCCGATACAGCGCAGATGTCAAAGAAACGGCCGTGTCCGGCGGCAAAATACGCATTCCGTGGAACGACGGAGGGATTTATCTCATTACCGGAGGAGCCGGGGGCCTCGGCTTTATTTTCGCGAAAGAAATCGCCCGGAAAGTCAAAGAGCCGACGCTGGTTTTGACAGGCCGTTCCGCATTAAGAGAGAATCAGCGGAAGCAGCTGCAATCGCTTGAATCACTCGGAGCAAAAGCGGAATACAAACAGGCTGACGTAACAAACGCTCAAACTGCGGCAGACCTGGTCAAAACAATTGAAACGGAATATGGCGGCCTTCACGGCATCATTCATAGCGCGGGTGTGATGAGAGATCAATATATCGCGAAGAAAACAACCGAAGAGTTTTACAGTGTATTGGCTCCTAAAACGGACGGATTTGTCAACCTTGATGAAGCAACCGAGCATTTAGCGCTGGACTTTTTCATCGTTTTCTCATCCATTTCCGGTGTCACCGGGAATGCGGGACAGGCGGATTATGCGGCGGCAAACGCATTTATGGACAGCTATGCGGCATACCGCAACGCGCTGGTTACGGCAATGTACCGCCACGGTCACACATTGTCAATCAATTGGCCGCTTTGGAAAGACGGCGGAATGCAAGTCAATGAAGAAATGGCGAAGCTCACCGAAAAAAGAACCGGTGTAACGCCGATGCGCACTGAAACCGGAATAGAAGCTCTTTACAAAGCATGGAGCACGGGGAAAACAAGCGTGCTCGTTATGGAAGGAAACCGCGCCGTAATGCGGGAAAAACTGCTTCAAAAGACTCCCGCAGCCGCTTTTGCACCGGTTAAGAAAACGGAAGAAACACCTGCGCCGAAAGACCTGACGGCCAAACTTCAGGAATTGCTGGCAAAAGAAGTTTCCGGGCTTCTGAAAATAAACATTGAAGAAATCGATATCGAATTGGAGTTCAATCAATACGGATTTGATTCCATTACGCTGACGGAATTCGCCAACAAGCTGAATGACACTTATCAGCTTGATCTGACACCGACCGTATTTTTTGAATATGCGACGATTCAAGCCTTGGCGCATCATTTAGCAGAAGACTATCAAACGCAATTTGCCGGCAGCACACAGCCGAAAGAAGAAAAGAAAAGCGGTGTAACAGATGATGGCGGCATCAGACTGGCAGGGAACAAACGATTTGCAAAAACAGCCGTACAGCATGTTCAGACTGCGGCTGAACATAAACCGGAACCGATCGCCATTGTCGGCATGAGCGGAGTGTTTCCGAAGGCCGCAAATATTGATGAGTATTGGCGCAATTTAGAAGAGGGAAAAGATTGTATAACAGAGGTGCCGGCGGATCGCTGGGACTGGCGGGAGTATTACGGTGACCCGCTTAACGAAGCCAACAAAACAAATGTAAAGTGGGGCGGATTTATTGACGGAGTTGCGGAATTTGATCCGCTGTTCTTCGGAATTTCACCGCTGGAAGCCGAACAGATGGATCCCCAGCAGCGCTTGTTAATGATGTATGCGTGGAAGGCGATAGAAGATGCGGGATATTCCGCTAAAAGCCTTTCCGGCACGAAAACCGGCCTGTATATCGGCACGGGGAATACCGGGTACGGCTCACTGTTTTCCGATCTGGATATCGGTGGTGCGTCAGCCGCAAATATGAGTCCGTCAGCAGGGCCGAACCGCGTCAGCTATATGCTCAATCTGCACGGGCCGAGTGAACCGATCGACACGGCTTGTTCCAGCTCGCTGGTCGCGATTCATCACGCCGTATGCGCCATTGAAAACGGGAACTGCGAGATGGCGATCGCCGGCGGCGTGAATACCGTCGTCACACCGCAAGGCCACATCGCTTATGACAAAGCGGGTGCGCTGAGCAAAGAAGGGAAATGCAAAACGTTCTCCGACAGGGCGGACGGATTTGCCGTCAGTGAAGGTGCCGGAATTCTGTTTTTGAAAAAGCTGTCAGAAGCGGAAAAATCGGGCGATCATATTTACGGCGTCATTAAAGGCAGCGCGGTCAACCACGGCGGACGCGCGAACTCCTTGACGACACCGAACCCGAAAGCCCAGGCGGAAGTCGTCAGAACGGCTTATGACAAAGCAGGGATTGATCCGAGAACCGTCACTTATATAGAAGCGCACGGAACCGGAACGGAGCTTGGCGATCCGGTCGAAATCAACGGCCTGAAATCCGCCTTTCAAAAGCTGTACGAAAAAACAGGCGATCCCGCCGTTTACGCGAGTCACTGCGGTTTGGGATCGGCAAAAACCAATATCGGCCACCTGTCACTGGCAGCCGGTGTCGCGGGTGTGATCAAAGTGCTGATGCAGATGAAGCATAAAACACTTGCAAAAAGCCTCCACAGCGAGGTCATCAACCCGTATATCAAACTGAAAGACAGTCCGTTTTACATCGTACAGGAAAAAAGAGAATGGACAGCATTGAAAGACGAAAACGGCAATCATCTGCCGCGCCGTGCGGGAATCAGTTCTTTCGGCATCGGCGGCGTAAACGCCCATGTCGTCATTGAAGAATATATCCCGAAGGAAGAAAGAAAAACAGCTGTTTTCACACACCCTCAAATCTTTGTGCTGTCGGCCAAAGAAGAAGAACGTCTGCAGGAACAGGCGCAACAGCTGGCGCAAGCTTCTTTTACGGATGCGGATCTTGCCGATGTTGCTTACACGCTTCAGCAGGGGCGTGATGCGATGGAAGAAAGAGCGGCCATTATCGCTTCCTCGGCCGCAGAACTGCGGGACAAGCTAAAGAGCTGTGCGAAAGGGCGTTATGACAAAGCGGGCATTTATAAAGGAAAAGCGGGTAAAATCCCGCTGAAATCCATTATGGCAGGCGCAAACGGCGAAGCGGATATCGAAGAGCTGATAAGCCGCCGAGAGAATGACAAGCTTGCGGAATTATGGGTGCAGGGCGCGGATATCAAATGGGACGGCTTATATTCTGATATCAAGCCCCAACGGATGAGTCTTCCTGCTTACCCGTTTGCGAAAGAGCGGTACTGGATCACGGACAACCGGCCGAAAGCAGAAAAACCGCAAGCTGTGCCGACGGCGCGGGTGCTGCACCCGCTGCTTCACGAGAATGTATCGGATTTAACAGAGCAGCGGTACCGATCCGAATTTACGGGACAAGAGACGATTTTCACCGATCATCTTATTAAAGGCAAGCCGGTCATGCCGGGCGTCGCCTACTTGGAAATGGCCAGGGCGGCGGTTGCTCAGGCAGTCAAAGGGCAAAAGGAAGTTCCGTCTGTCATCCGTCTGAAAAACATTGTTTGGGTTCGGCCGATCGAAGCGGGAAACCGCCCGATTGAAGCGCAAATCAGCCTGAACCCGAGGGAAAACGGTGAAATCGTGTATGACATTTACACGGATTCACAAGCAGAAGCAAGCGGCAGGCAGATACACTGTCAGGGGGCTGCCGGCATTCTCGGCGCCGGGGAGGCTCCGCACCGTGATATAGGCGCACTGAAAGCTCAATGCGGCCTCAGTATGCTGACTTCTGAACAGTGTTACGGCTTATTCAGCAAAATCGGCATTGACTACGGTCCCGGACAACAAGGAATTCAGCACATTCATATCGGAAGCAATCAAGCATTAGCTGAGCTCCGTCTGCCTTCCTTCCTCGAAGAAACGGCAGATCAATACGTTCTTCACCCGTGTATGCTTGATTCAGCTCTGCAAGCGACAATCGGACTGAAGCTGCATGCAGATGATAACCAGCTGTCACTGCCGTTCGCCCTTGAGGAACTGGACATTTTCAGCCCGTGCACGACCAGCATGTGGGCGTATGTCAGCTCCCGGGGAACGGATGAAAAAATACAGCGGCTGGACATTGACTTATGCGATGAGACAGGCCGGGTCTGTGTCAGGATTAAAGGGATTTCTTCCAGAATGATGGAAGGCCCGGCGCCGGAAACATCATTAAATGGAGCAAACCTTCTGGCTCCGGTATGGGATCTTGCGGAATTCCGTGACCAAAGCCCGGCATATAAGACGGAAGAGGTTGTCTTTATCGCAGGGGATGAGGAAAGCGAGGCTTTTCAATTGCATCATCCTTCTGCGAAACGGCTTCATATCAACCCGGAGGATGAAATAGAGGCTGTTGCGGCTGAATTGAAAGCAAGAGGGTCTTTCGGGCATATCGTATGGATCGCTCCTTTTCACAGCGATGGTGACATGGTGAAAGCTCAAGATGCGGGCGTCATCCAGATGTACAGAGTGATTAAGGCGATGCTTGCTTTAGGATACGGAAGCAAGCGAATCAGCTTGACTGCAGTCACAATAAAAACACAGTCCGTACAGCCGGCGGACATCATTGATCCGGCTCATGCAGGCATTCACGGTTTGATCGGTTCGCTCGCAAAAGAGTATCCGAACTGGCAAACACGGCTGATTGATGCCGGATGTCCGGAAGATGTTTCAAAGGCGGAGCTGTTCTCAGCGCCGTTTGATGAGCAAGGCAATACATGGGCGTACCGCAACAATCACTGGTACAAACAGCGCCTCATCCCTGTACAGCAGCCGGTGTCAAGCCGGCCCGCTTACCAAAAAGGCGGCGTTTATGTCGTCATTGGCGGCGCGGGGGGCATCGGCGAAGCATGGAGCGAATATGCCGTGAAAACGTATCAGGCGCGAGTCGTTTGGATCGGCAGACGAAAACATAACAGCGCCATCCAGGAAAAAATCGACAGACTCAGCCAATTCGGGCCGGCGCCGATTTATATTGAAGCTGACGCGGCAAACCCGGATGAGCTCACACGGGCGTATGAAACGATCAAACGCACGCACCCGCAAATTAACGGAATCATCCATTCCGCAATTGTTTTAGAGGATCAGAGCCTGGCGAATATGCCGGAAAGCCGTTTGAGAAGCGTGCTCGCTGCAAAAGTCAATGTCAGCGTGAATATGGCCCGCGTGTTCCAAAATGAGCCGCTGGACTTTGCTTTGTTCTTCTCATCCGTTCAATCATTTGCGCGAGCGGCCGGACAAAGCAATTATGCTGCCGGGTGCAGTTTCAAAGATGCCTTTGCCGCTCATTTGGCTCAAGTTCGGCCGTATTCGGCGGCAGTGATGAATTGGAGCTACTGGGGCAGTGTCGGAATCGTATCATCTGCCGAATATCAAGAACGGATGAAACAGGCGGGAGTCGGATCAATTGAAGCGCCGGAAGCAATGGCGGCGCTTGAACGATTGCTCGGCGGCCCATTGAATCAGTTCGTCATGATGAAACAGGCGGAAGAGCCGGAGGAAAAACCGGAAGAAATGATAGAAGTATACCCTGAACATCACGGCTCGGCGATGCAAAAACTGCGAAGCTATCAGCCTAAAGTAACAAGACATGTACAACAATTGAGTTAAGGAGGGGACGGCTTTGCAAAACACTGAAGATCTTCTTTACAAACTATTGGCAGGCCAGCTGAAATCTGTCGGATTTTTTACGGAAAACGAAACGCAGCCTGTTATGCAGGGGTTTTACGGCAGGTGGCTGGAAGAAAGCATCTCCATCTTGGTGCAAAAAGGCTTTTTGAAACAGTCTGGCAGTACGTATGTGTTAACGGGTCCGATAGAGCGTGCGGACGTTCTGTGGCAAGAATGGGATGAAAAGAAAGCTCCTTTGCTCAAGGACAGCAGCAAACGGGCGATGATCACCTTAGTGGAGACCGCTCTCAGAGCTTTGCCGGATATTTTATCCGGCAGAGTTTCTGCCACTGATGTTCTGTTTCCTGATTCCTCAATGGAATTGGTTGAAGGAATCTATAAAAACAATGAAACGGCAGACTACTTTAATGAGGTGCTCGCTGACACATTGACGGCTTTCATTGAAGAACGCCTGAAAGAAGACCCGAACGCGGAAATCCGGATATTAGAGATCGGAGCGGGGACGGGCGGGACGAGCGCGGCCGTTTTCAAAAGATTAAAAGAGGTCAAACATCATGTGAAAGAATATTGCTACACCGATCTGTCAAAGGCCTTTTTCATGCATGCTGAAAAAGAATACGGTCCCGACAATCCGTATTTGACTTATAAGCGGTTTAATGTGGAAGAGCCCCCGGCTTTGCAGGGTATAGAGGCGGGTGCATATGACGCGGTAATTGCGGCAAATGTGCTTCACGCGACAAAAAATATTCGGCGGACACTTCGCAATGCCAAAGCGGTGCTTAAAAAGAATGGGATTTTGCTATTAAATGAGATCAGCAGCCATTCGGTTTATTCTCATCTGACATTCGGTCTTTTGGAAGGCTGGTGGCTGTATGAAGACGCCAAACTGCGTATTCCCGGATGCCCTGGGCTGTATCCTGAAGCGTGGCAGTCTGCGCTGGAAAGCGAGGGATATCGGTACGTTACATTTATGGCGGAATCGTCACATCACCTCGGCCAGCAGATCGTGGCGGCAGAAAGCGACGGCGTCATCAGGCAAAAGCAGCCGGACGCGCCGGCGGTTGAAGAAATTGCGGCTTCCAAAGAGCCGGCTGATTTCACAGAACCGTCTTTCTCAGTCACAGACCGGACGGTGCAATTCATAAAAGAAACGTTAGCCAAGTCCATAAAGCTTGCTCCCGAGCGCATTCAGCCGGAAACCAGCTTTGAAAAATACGGCATCGACTCCATTTTGCAGGTGAATTTTATCCGTGAACTGGAAACATTGACGGGCGAGCTGCCGAAAACGGTCTTATTTGAACACACGAATACGAAAGAACTTGCCGAGTATTTGCTGGAAACTTACCCGGATAAGCTGCAACAGGCATTCGGAGCCGATCAAGCGCCTCCTGAAACGGAGCATCCGGAACCTGCAATGAATGAACCGGTGCCGCTTGTCACGGAAACGCGGCGATTTATCACTGAACAAAAAGAGCCAAAAGCGCCAAAGCCGGAAACAGAAAACGTCACCGATAATCGCTCAGATCGTGACGACATTGCCATTATCGGCATCAGCGGCCGCTATCCCGAGTCTGAAACCCTCGATGAGCTGTGGGAGCATTTAAAAGCCGGAGACAGCTGTATTACGGAAGCTCCGGAAAACAGATGGAAGTCCGGTCTTCTGAAAACGATGGCAAAAGAAACACGAAAAGAAGAACGCAAAACACGGTACGGCGGATTTCTGCAGCATATTGACGCTTTTGACCATCACTTGTTTGACATCCGGGAAGACCATGTGATGGAGATGACACCTGAGCTCCGTCTAAGCCTTGAAACCGTATGGGAAACATTTGAAAACGGCGGCTACTCGTTAGAGAGAGTAAACGAATGGCAGGAATCAGACAGCGGAATCGGTGTATTTATGGGCAGTATGTACAATCAATATTTCTGGAATATCCCGTCATTGGAAAAAGCTGCGCTCAGCTCTAACGGAGGGGATTGGCATATCGCCAACCGCATTTCCCACTTTTTCAATTTAACGGGTCCGAGCATGGGCGTTACGACCGCATGCTCCAGCTCACTGAGCGCCATTCATCTCGCCTGTGAAAGCCTGAAGCTTAACAGCTGTTCCATGGCGATTGCCGGAGGGGTCAATCTCACGCTTGAACCGTCTAAATATGATGCGCTCGAACGGGCGAATTTGCTTGAACAGGGAAGTGAAAGCAAAAGCTTCGGAACCGGCACGGGTCTGATGCCGGGAGAAGGAGTCGGTGCGGTGCTCTTGAAGCCGCTCTCCAAAGCGGTTGCCGACAAAGACCATATTTACGGGGTCATTAAAAGCAGCGCGTTGTGCCATAGCGGCGGAAGGCAGATGTACACGGCTCCGGATCCGAAACAGCAGGCGAAGCTCATGGCGGCTTCCATTGACAAAGCCGGAATCAATCCGGAAACAATCAGTTATGTTGAATCAGCGGCGAACGGCTCTGTATTGGGAGATCCGATTGAGGTCATTGCCCTTACGAACGCGTTCTCGCAATATACCGATAAAAAACGATTTTGTGCGCTTGGATCCGTCAAGTCAAATCTCGGCCATTTAGAGGCGGCCTCCGGGATGTCCCAGCTCGCGAAAGTGCTGCTGCAAATGGAGCGGGAAACATTAGTTCCGACCATTAACGCAAAACCGCAAAATCCGAATATCGCGCTTGAACAAACGGCCTTTTACCTGCAGGAGAAAACCGAGTATTGGGAGCGTCTGAAGGATGCCGAGACGGGAGACATCGTACCGCGGAGAAGCATGATCAATTCCTTCGGGGCAGGCGGGGCATATGCAAATCTCATCGTAGAAGAATATATCAGCCCGAATTCCGATCAGGCCCGTCACGGCGATGAGGAATATATTTTCCCTGTGTCAGCGAAAACAAAATGGAGTTTTGAAGCCTATCTTGAGAGACTTGCGGCCTTTTTAGAAAAGACGCCATCTCTTCATCCGGCCGCCATCGCATCTGCGCTGCAAAAAAGAACGCATCATCCGGAGTATCGGGCGGCATTTACGGCTGCTTCCGTTCAGGAACTGCTGGAAAAACTGGCCGCTTACCGCATGGATCAGCGGAATCTCAATTTCTCCGATTCTGATATCGGCCGGCGTGCGCGGCAATGGGAAAAAGGAGAGAATATCACGTTTGATCAGTTGCAGCAAGAGCACGCCGTTCATCTGCCGGCCTACGCTTTTGACCACGGGACTTCTTTTCATTTCGGTGAATCAGAAAACGCTGCCGGCGTTCAGGCGGTATACAGTGATGACGACCCATACGTGAAAGGGCATCAATTCGGCGGAGAACCGGTACTCGTCGGCGCTACATATAACAGTCTGGCAGTCGATCATTTTTGTGACCTTTTTCCTGAAGCGGAAGGAGGACATATTAAAAAACTGAATTACGTCAGCCCCATTACCGTAAAAAAAGGCGATCACATCGAGCTGAAAACAGAATCGAAACAAAACGGGGATGGATTTGAACTGAGCATAATGCACCGCAGCCGCACGTCTCCTGATTGGAGCATAGCGGCGTATGCCGAGTGCAGCCCGTATCCGTTTCAAAAGCAGCACGCAGATCTGGCGGCCATTCAGCGCTCTTACCGGGAAGTGGGCCGGATAGATGAGTTATACGGAGACGGAACGGGAACCGTCGTGTGGGGAGAAGAATTTAAAACGATCACCCGTCTGTACAAAGGCACTGATGCCGTTTTAGCGAAAGTGAACCTGAACAATAGCGACTCACAACAAGCGCATCATTATGCCATAAATCCATTAATCGCCAACAGTGCTTACTTGGCCTCGCTTTCTTTATTGGACCAAACAGAGACGGAAAGCTATCTGCCGTTCGGCATTAATTCCGTCACCTTCAGCAGCCCGGAAAATCTTACCGATTGCTGGCTGCACATCAAGCTGGCTAAACAAACGGGGGAAATGATTCTGATTAACGCAGATGTCATCAGCAGCCGATCGGAAGTGGTGATGCGTTTTGAAGGCTATGCCCTGAAACGGTTCCGCCCGAAAACCGAACAGATGAATCAGCCGGCCCGAACGGCTGTTAAGAATGCGGGAGCACCGATTTCTGCCGGCAGTCTGACAGATGATATCCGCAGCTACATCTTTGGCAAGCTCGCCAAGATGATGGATGAACCCGCGTCATCTCTTCGTTCTAATGCGAATATCATGGAATTGGGACTTGATTCAGCGAGTCTGATCGGGCTGACAAAAGAGATCGGCCAAGAGGCGGACATCGATGTGAATCCAACATTGTTTTTCGAGTATCCGACGGCGGAGGAGCTGACCCGCCACTTCGCGTCAGCATATGAGAGCAAGTTTTCTCAATTGCTTGCCGATCATAAGCATTCAGAAGAGGCCGGGGTCATGGAAACAGAAGAGCGCACTTTACCGAAGAAACAGCATACGCCTTGTGATAACGCCGATGTCAAGCAAGGAATCGCGATTATCGGTATGTCAGCTCAGTTTCCGCAATCCCCGGATATCCAGTCTTTTTGGGGGCACATCGTAAACGGGGATCACTGTATTACCGAAATTCCGGCGGACCGCTGGGACTGGCGCCGTTACGCCGGCGATGAGAATGACACGAGTCTCAGATGGGGCGGTTTTATTGACGGTGTCGGCGAATTTGACCCGCTCTTTTTCGGAATTTCTCCTAAAGAGGCATCACAAATGGGGCCGGAGCAGTTTCTGCTTTTGATGCATACATGGAAGGCAATGGAGGATGCGGGCCTGACAAATAAGGCATTATCAAGCAGACCGACAGGCGTTTTCGTTGCCGCGGGCAACAGCGATCCGAACAATGGAACAGCCATTCCGTCCATCATTCCGAACAGGATATCATATGCCTTGAATTTACAAGGACCGAGTGAATATTACGAGGCTGCCTGCACGTCAACGCTGGTGGCATTGCACAGGGCGGTTCAATCAATCCGTCATAACGAATGTGAGCAGGCTGTCGTGGGCGCCGCCAATATTCTGCAATCGCCGAAAGGTTTTATCGGTTTTGACTCGATGGGATATTTAAGCAAAAACGGTCGGGCGAAATCGTTCCAAAAAGATGCCGATGGCTTTGTCAGAAGCGAAGGGGCGGGCGTTATCATCATCAAACCGCTTGAGGCGGCAATTGAAGACGGCGATCATATTCACATGGTCATTAAAGGAACAGGAGTGTCTCACGGCGGTAAAGGCATGTCGCTTCACGCACCGAATCCGGCGGGAATGAAGGCCGCGATGAAAAAAGCGTACGAAGACACCGATGTTGATCCGCAAACCGTCACTTATATTGAAGCGCACGGCATTGCCTCCGAAATGGCAGATGCGCTGGAGTTTAATGCAATCAAAGCGGGTTACGGCGAGTCTGCAAATCAAGAGGAAAGCGCGCCTTGTTATATCAGCACCGTGAAACCTTGCATCGGGCACGGCGAACTCGCTTCCGGACTGGCCGCCCTTATAAAAGTAGCGATGGCCATGAAGCATCATACCATCCCGGGCATTCCCGGATTTACAGCTGCAAATGAGCAAATGGTTATTCAAAAAAGCCGCTTCCGTTTCACCGAAGACAATCAGGAATGGTCACAGCTCACCGACCATAAGGGCAGACCGATCCCGCGCCGGGCCGCAATTAACAGCTATGGCTTCGGCGGCATGAATGCGCATGTCGTCTTGGAACAGTACAGTCCGAGCCATAAAGACAAAGAATCTGCGCATGACTCGCAGCTTATCGTGCTTTCTGCTAAGAGCGAAGGGCGTCTTAAGGCGGCCGCAGGTCAGCTGGCTGATTTTGTGAAAACTGGAGATACTCCGTCACTGCGGGATATTGCTTATACGCTTCAGACCGGCCGTGAGGCGATGAACTGCCGCTTGGCACTCGTTGCCCGCAATCAAGATGAATTGCTGGAAAAACTGAAAGAGTACAGAGCATTTTCCGAAGAAAGCAATGGAATGAAAAGCTTCTTTACAGGCAGTCAGCAGACTGGATCAGGAGATATCGGCGTTTTACTGGAAGGGACTCTCGGTACAGTCGTCACGGAGACGCTGTTGGCTGAAAACAATCTGGAAAAGCTTGCATTTTGCTGGGTGAAAGGAGCGGATATACCGTGGGACAGACTCCACCAAGGCAAATCTGTTCAAAGAGTGCCGCTTCCGACATATCCTTTTGAACACCACAAGTATTGGAACGGCGGTCAGCCAGAAGACATCAGCCTTGCGCCGGTTTCCCAGGACCCTCAGCTCCGCCGCGAGAGCGCAGCTGACATTGTGGCTGACATTTTGGGGATGAAGGCAGCGGAAATTGATCAAAATAAGCCGCTGACTGAATACGGCTTTGATTCAATCTCCTCTATTCAGCTGCTGAAAAAACTTGAGGGCGGAGACAGCCGCATCAGTCTGGAAGCTCTTCAGAAATGCAGCACTCTTCAGGAGATCGGCATGCTGTTAAAAACGAACCAGCCGCATGAGGCGGGCCGGAATTTTCCCGAACTCGTCAAGCTGAATGAAAGAGAAAAAGGCCGTCCTGTTTTTTGGTTTCACGGCGGAACAGGAGGCGTTGAAGCATACCAGCCATTCGCCAAAAAGAGTCAGCGTCCTTTTTACGGCATCCAGGCAAGAGGTTTGACAGGGAAAGAGCCGCTGCAAGGAATCGAAGAGACGGCCGCTTCTTATATGAGAATCATCCAAGCGGTACAGCCGAAAGGCCCTTATGACCTCGGCGGATATTCCTTGGGCGGGATGCTTGCTTATGAAACCGCGCGCCTCTTGCAGGAGGAAGGTCATACAGTAAAAAGCGCCGTCATGATCGACACCCCGTACAGTGAAAAATGGAAAGAGAGAAAACCATCTGTTAAGTCAGTCATGCTGCAAACGATCAATACGATGCTTACGGCATATCTTAAGCCTGAAAACCATGAAGAGGCATTAATCAGCAGAGAAGACATTACCGTCCAGGCTGAGGAAGAAGAAGTATTGAAAGAATTGATCGGCCTTGCCAAAAAGCGCGGTCTGCCAAAATCCGAAGAAGCGATCCGGATGCAGCTGGAGCAAATGATGAAGACGCAGCTCGCTTACGGAATGGAAGAGTATGACATGAAGCCGCTGCCTCATCCGGAAGCGCTGCAATGCTACTACTTCCGTAATAAAAGCGGTTTGTTTCTCGGAGATCTTGAACGTTATCTGACAGCAGAGGAAGAACAAATTCCGTTAGACCATGATGCGTATTGGAAAGAATGGGAACACCAGATAAAACACTTTCACCTGCTGGACGTCCACTCTTCCAATCATGTCACAATGCTGTCGGAACCAAAGCCGCAAAACGCCATTAAGGCATTCTGCGAAAAACTGTACGCAAACAAAGGAACGATAAGCGCAAATTTCCTTAAATCTTTCAAAAAAAAGCTGGACGAAACAAATGAGTTGGTAAAACGGTAATAGAGAACGGCCGGAGCAATCCGGCCGCTTTTTTTACAAATAGAACTAAATACACTATGTACTAAATATTCACTATTATATTGATTTCCTGTTTATAAGATATTAAAAAACCCCCGATAAACAGGGGGCGATATTAAAATCTGACAGGCAATGTTTCAAGCCCTCTCAAAAACACGTTTTTTCTCCACGTTACATCCTCGTGCGCGCCTTTCAGCTCTATATTCGGAAACCGTTTTAAAAGAGAAGTAAAGGCAATGGATGCTTCCATCCGGGCGAGCGGAGCCCCGAGACAAAAATGAATGCCGAATCCAAAAGAGATATGACGGTTCGGTGTTCTCGCTATATTTAATGTATCAGGATCATCGAAATATTCCGGGTCCCGATTGGCTGAACCGATGCCGATAAATATCATATCGCCTTTTTTAATAGAAACATCTTTATAGGTGAAATCTTCAATCGCCCATCGATTCGCCATCATGATGACGGGAGAGGTGTAACGCAAAAGCTCTTCGACCGCCGTCTGGATATTTTCGTGCTGCCGCTTTATCTTCTCCATCTGGTCTTTATGCAGAAGAAGCGCCAGGGTGCCGGAGCCGAGAAGATTAACCGTTGTTTCAAGCCCGGCAACGACTAACAAAAACAGCATGGAATACAGCTCTGATTCACTCAGCTTTTGGCCGTCCTCTTCAGCGTAAATAAGCTTGCTTGTCAGATCTTCAGCCGGATGTTTTCTTTTTTCTTCGATCAGTGTTTTCATATATTGTTTAAATTCTTTGAGAGCCTGGTTGGTCGCATCTTGTCCGCTCTCTGACGTGTCGACCATCGCGTTTGTCCATACTTGAAATTTGGCGCGGTCCTCTTTCGGAATTCCGAGCAGCTCGGAAATGACGATAAACGGAAGCGGTGCCGCGAAATCTCTCATGATATCAGGGTCTGCTTTTGTTTCCATTTCATTCAGCAGCTCTTCTGTGATCTGCTCTATCCCGGTGCGAAGCTGCTCAATCATCCGGGGAGTGAACCCCTGATGCACCAAAGATCGAAGACGTGAATGATCCGGAGGGTCTTTTGCCAGCATATGCTCTGAGACAAAATCGATATCTTCGCTGACATTCAGCTTCGCGATCAGCTCCTTCGGCATAACCCGTTTTACATCTCTCGTAATTCTGCCGTCTTTTAAAAACGCCATACAATCATCATAACGCGTGATGAGCCATGCCGGAAAGGTGCCTCCGAAACGCTGCAGTTCGAATTTATGTATGGGGTCCTGCTCTCTGAATCTGCTTAAAACCGCAAAAGGGTCTTCGTGAAACTCGGGTGAGTGTGGGTGAAACATTGTTTTTTCCATCTGGATTTCCCCGCCTTCATGTTTTTGAAAAGACATAACCAACAGCCGGTGCCTGCCGACCGGACGGCATTCCTCCTTTTATCTGCCGAAGACACTGATCACAACGGCTCATAAGTATGTCTAAAATATATAAGGAAACAGAAGCCGGTTCAATAGACAAATCGTAAAGCCGCCATTTTCGTTGATTATCAACAAAACAGCAAACTTTTTTTGCCATTTCATCATGTGTGTTAAATCCGGCTAATATACATATTTACGCTTCATATCAACTTCTTAAGGAGGATGTGAATGAATGCGTTTATGAAATGGGCGGCAAGTCTGCTTTTGGTGATCTCTCTTCAGTTCGGCCTTACGGGCGCCGGCATCCATTCGGACAGTGCTGCTCATGCTGCATCCCGATACGATCAGGTGCTGTATTTCCCGCTGTCAAAATATCCGGAGACGGGAAATCATATAAAAGACGCCATTTCGGCAGGTCATTCTGAGATTTGTACAATTGATCGGGGCGGAGCGGAGAACAGAAGGAAAGAATCATTGAAAGGAATTCCGACAAAGCCCGGGTTTGACCGTGATGAATGGCCCATGGCAGTCTGCACAGAAGGCGGGGCGGGGGCTGATATCAGATATGTAACCCCATCGGATAACCGCGGGGCCGGTTCATGGGTTGGAAATCAAATGAGCGGCTATTCCGACGGCACGAGAGTATTATTTATCGTTCAGTAACTTCTCCGGTTCGCCGGAGTTTTTTTATGCTTTGAAAAAGCGGCACGCCGGCTGGACATATGAAGTGGCAAAGAGTAAACTTATATGTTGGAATCAGCATGAGAAAGGATTGGATCACATTGACAGTGACTACATACCGAAATATTGCACTTTTACTTCTTTGTTTAACAGCGGGAATTGTGGATGTGATCGGTTATTTAAGCCTGGGACATATCTTTACCGCCAATATGACGGGGAATATCGTTCTGTTCGGCCTGGCGATCGGCAACTCATGGCACCTTGCTGTACTCAAATCGTTAACCTCGTTAATCGGATTTATTGCCGGCGTTATTGCCGCGGCCCTGCTTGTGGGCAATAAAAAGAAATCATTCTGGCCCCCTGCGGTAACTGCCGCTTTAGCTATTGAAGGAGCTGTTTTACTGCTGTTTGCTTTGTTCTCCTGCTTTTTTGCAGACGCCATTTCTGTTTATGTGCTGATTATGCTGCTCAGCTTCGCAATGGGAATGCAGACGACAGCCGCGAGAAAACTTGGTGTAGCGGGGATTTCCACGACCGTATTAACGGGAACGCTCGCTAATTTTTTTGAAGATCTCACCGCAAGGTTTTACAAAGCGGACAAGCGGAAGCAGTTTACGAGAGATGCTGTATTGCGCGCGCTTGCCTTGGTTCTGTATTGCTTTGGGGCGGTCATAGGCGCTTTTGCCGAACCGGATTATAAGTTTGCCGTGATCTGGCTCCCGATTATCATTATTTTAGGCATTATGCTTTGCGCATTCACGATGTTCCACGGATATTCTGAAGAAAAAAACAATAAAAAAACGCCCTGAATCAGCGGCGTTTTTTCTTTTTATTGCTCTTTCCGGGTCCCGATTGTATACACGGCCCGATCTGTATGTACCTTTAATCCGTCTTGCTCCTGTTGGATGGTAATGTCGCCGAGCAGAGGAATTTCATACGCATCTTGGGGAAGCGGGACATTTCCTTCCTCCGTATAGGTTGTGCCGTGCCCTTTTAAAACGAGTTCTTCATCCGCTACATAGTCATCGGGATGGTTTGTCCGGCGGACGAGAACGTCATCAAGGTGAAGCATGATCTGATCCATATCAGAAATCTCGTTTCGGCTGTCTGTCAGCTCTCCTTTTCTGATATCAAGCGTTTGTCCGATCTGTTTTTGCAGCCATTCAGACAATTCGGTGTTTGTAAGTGCCATTGTGATTCCTCCTTTTATCTACACCATACTTATTCCCTATTTTTTTAGAAATACACTGCCTTGCATTGATCTTTTTTTCTGACAGCCGGTTCTGAACTGTTCCGAGTTCCTTCATTATAAATGTTTCATCTATTCACCTGAAAAACGGAGTCATCTGCCGTGCAGACGACCCCGTTCTCATGATAAAAAGGTTACTCTTTCGGCACAGCGTTTTCAGCGTTCACTGCGCCCGCTCCGTAAATGTTCGGATCTTCATTTGTCCATTGATCCGGACTTTGTTTGATCAATGTTTTCACTTCGTCAGGCGAAAGCTGCGGGTTTTGCTGAAGGATTAAGGCAGCGATGCCCGCACAGATCGGAGTGGCCATGGACGTGCCCGACAGACTGAAATACAAGGAGCCTACACGGTTTGATTTCTGTAATTTGTCAAGATATGAACGCGGAGAACGTAGAGATACGATATCGACCCCGGGCGCAAGAATGTCAGGCTTCTCTTTTCCGTACACCGTCGGGCCGCGGCTTGAGAAAGAAGCGACCGTATCGTCCTCATTGCTGGCCGTATCATTGTCATCATAGGCGCCTACCGTGATGACCTTCTCGCTGACACCGGGGCTTGAAATCGTTTGAGCTTCCGGACCGGAGTTGCCCGCGGCGACGCAGACGACGATTCCTTCATTCCATGCCTCTTCAACGGCCTTGACGAGCGGGTCGTCCGTTTCTTTATCATATCTGAGCGCATCTCCGCCCAGTGACATGCTGATGATTCTGATCGGATTCTTTGTGTGTTCTTTATTATATTGTATGCACCATTCCACACCTTCAATGATATCAGCCAAGGTTCCTGATCCTGATTTGTTTAAAACCTTGACTCCGATCAGATCGGCTTCCGGCGCCGGCCCCTGATATTTACCCGAAGATGAAGCGCCGCTGCTTGCGATATCACCGGCGCAATGGGTGCCGTGCCCGTTGTCATCATACGGTTCTGTCTTTTGGTTGACAAAGTCCGCAAATCCGATAATCCTGCCTTCTAAATCGGGATGCTGATAGATTCCGGTATCAATAACGGCGACGGTTACGCCTTTTCCTGTTAATACGGTGCCGTTACGGGTCACTTCTTTTGCATGAGACGATTCAGCTGCTGTATCAAGGAGAGCTTTTACTTCACGGTTTAAATAGATTTTACGGATATCCCGGCATTGCGAAAGAAGCATGTGAAGGGCGGACGGCGTGACTTCGGCGCTGCAGCAATTGATTGTTTGAAACTGCTTTTTTATAGTGCAGCGTTTTTCTTTTGATAAGACCTGTCCTGTGCTGTGAAAACCGGATTCATGGCAGCCCTCTTCAAATTCAATGATGACTGACATTTTCTTTCTGTTTTTCACCTTTTTTTCGAAAAAATTGTGTAAAAAGCAAGGTGTCCATTTGAAAGGTTTATATAACTGTAATACGTTTTCTCTGAGCGGCCAGTCCAGCTTATGAGCATTTGACCGCACCATTTGTACCATTGAGTAACCAAACATATATACTTTTCCTCCCATTCTGGCGATTCTCTCTATACCATATGAACAGGCCGTAAGTTCGGTCAGTTTGTTTGTCCTTCAGGAGCGCTGGTTACTTGCGGCTTTTTCAGGAGAAGAAATCGAGTTGAAACAGAACGTTTGTTCGTTTTGTAATGAAGCCGGCGGAAGGTAGTATATACATGAACATCATATTGAGACATTCCTTGGAAAAACAGCTTCCGATTGATATTATATATATGAAAAAAGACGGCTCCGTTTCAAAACGGACCATTATGATAAAAAAAGGGGATGAGCGGGCTGTAATGGCATTTTGCTGTACAAAAAGGCAGATGAGAACTTTTTTGACGGGCTCCATTCTGTCCTGCGCATTTGCTTCGGGAGGCGGATATTCATTTCTAAAAGCGTATTCTTGATGCCGTCCGTTTCCGGCCGTGAATCTCCCGCCCCTGAAAATTCGGGCGTTCCTCCCTTTTTTTTTGCCCTCTCTCAACCTTTTTTCACTGATGCCCGGCATTTGAGCGCTTGAACCGTGACAATCCATTGATTTTTCGAAACCGGGAAGTTTTTCACTGATGATAATGTTAATAGAATGTTAAGATAAGACCTATTGACAAAAATCCATATAATGAATATTTCATTTTTCAGAAAGGAGCAAAGAAGGAGAGCTGATGAAAAGAATTTTACTTAATGTCATCATTATCGTAGCAATGGTCTTACTAATAAGATGTGCTCATTATGCGTCAGACCCTGATCCCTCGAATTCTTCTGATACATACACAGATTTTAAAGATCTGGCTGAACATGAAGACCCCGATGATTATCATATATCGTACAATAAGAGAAAGGGGAGCCCCGTATTGATCATGTCCCCGCACGGAGGGAGAATTGAGGGTGGGGTGAGCGAGATCGTCCGCTCTTTCAGGGATGATTATTCAACCTACCTGTTTGAGGGATTAAAAGCGCATGATAACCAGACTCTTCATATTACGAGCACCAAGTTCGATGAGCCTTCAGCAGTCGAAAGCATTAAGCAGCACCATTATGTTATCGCAGTTCACGGTTATAAAGGCGACGAGAAAAATACTCTTGTCGGAGGAAGCGACCGGAAGCGGGCGAAAAAATTGGTGAGAGCTCTCAAACGAAACGGATTTCCTGCAGAATTGGCAACCTCAAAAACCGGTCTGGCCGGGGTTGACACCGAAAATATCAATAACCAGGCGCAAACCGGGCTGAGTATACAGCTTGAGATCAGCAGAGAACAGCGGGAAGCGTTTTTTGATAATTTTGATTACCGCGAAAGGGAATTCACAAAAACGGAGGAATTTTACCGGTTTGTCCGTACGATAAAAAGAGTGATCAATCAAGAGTATTCGTGAGCTTAAAAAAAGACAAACCTGTGAAAGATGAGTAAACTGAAAAAAAAGGAGGTTTGTCCCTTGGCAAAACATCACTTTTATTTAAAAGCAAATTGGCCCGGAAATCGCAATGACGTCGGCGATATTAAAAGCGGCCGGCTGGAAACTGCTGTGTCCATTCCTAAGGAAATGGACGGACCCGGAGAAGGCACAAATCCTGATGAAATGCTGCTTGGAGCGGCCGCGACCTGTTATATTATAACGCTTGCGGCGATGTTGGAAAGAAGCGGCCTGGATAAAGAAGATCTACATATGGAATCTGAAGGAATTGTAGACGTCACGAACGGTGTGTTCACGTACCAGAAAATCATTCACCGCCCGTTTATATTATTAAAGCCGGATGCAGCCGAAACGGACTTTACGCTCGCCAGGAAGTTAGCGCAAAAAGCGGAGTCCTCATGTATGATTTCACGAGCGGTCCAAGGAAACGTGGAGATGGAGCTTGAGGTTGAAGTAAAAGTTGCCCGCGCTTGACGAGTTCAAACGGTCAGCTCCGGGCCGTTTGATTTTTTTTAGCTTTTTGAGACTTGGAACGGTTCAGCAGGATGACCCCCGTGATGACAAAAATAAGCCCGATCATCATTTTAGCTGTCATGGCTTCCTTAAAAACAAAAAAGCCGACAATTGCCGTTAAAGCCGTGCCGACACCTGACCATGTCGCGTATGCGGCGGATAAATCAAGGCTTTTCAAAGAGAAGCTCAAAAACATAAAAGAGGCTCCGATTCCGGCAATGACGCCGAGAGCGGGCCATAAGTGCGTAAAACCGTCCGACAGCTTCAGCATCGTGCTTCCGAACACTTCTGATACAATGGCTAATGCCAGGCAGAGTAATCCTTTCATATCATGCTTCTCCTTTCTACCAATTCATCAGAATGACACCGGCCAATAAGAATACAAGTCCGATGACGGCCTGCTTGTCCAGTTTTTCATGAAACCATTTCGCTCCGATAATGGATGCGAGCACCGTTCCCGCTCCGCTCCATGTTGCATAGGATAAGCTGAGCGGAATGAGATTCAGTGTAAGTGAAAGCATATAAAAGGCCAATGAATAGCCTGCCACTACAAGCGCGCTCGGCAAAAACCGCGTAAATCCGCGGGAGACCTTCAGCATGGCCGCGCCGATTGACTCTGATAAAATAGCAATTGTGAGGAAGATATAACCCAGAATCATATCAAATCCCCCTCTCATCATAATCCTTATGCCTTTTGTTTAAGGCAGTAAAATAAAATAATATCCGAACTTTGCCCGCCAAGTCAAGACATTAGGCCTATATAAAAAGGCCCCTGAAAGGAGCCCTTTTTGATTGTCTTAGTAGTAATACGGATAGTAAGGGTAGCCGTAACCTCCGTACAAATACGGATTGAACAAAGCGCTTCCGACAAGCCCCCCGACAAGCCCTCCGAAGAACGGTCCGCCGTAAAAACCAAACGGCCGTCCGAATCCATAACCAAACCAAGGCCGGCCAAATCCAAAACCCGGCCGCCCGAAGCCGAAGCCGAATCCGGGACGCCCGAACCCGAAGCCCGGCCGTCCAAACCCAAATCCGGGCCGTCCAAACGGTCTCATATCACTATCTGCTGCATATGTGTATTCTTCATTCATAATTTAGGTACCTCCAAGAATAAATTTGAGATGATAACAGAGTATTCAGCCCACCAATTTTTGATTGGGCATTTATCAAAAAAATAAAGGAGTGAGCTTTTGTGGGCCTGTATCAGTCCGATTGGTCAAAAAAACCTCCGCACACACACGCATACCGGGCTGTTACGGATGTAGTGCAGGGGCACTACCATATGATCGAAGGCTTTTCGCAGCCGGAGAACGGCAGCAATACAGATGAGCATACACATTTCTATACGGGCATCACCTCGTTTGAAAACGGCCATTTTCATAGGTATTACGGCATTTCCGGCCCTGCCATCCCGAGGGATGACGGAACACATTACCATGAGCTTTCAGAGACCACCTTTGCCGCCTACAATGAGCCGATTCGGATCCAGCATGGCGGCGTCGTTTACGATCCGCGGGAGGAAGGACGGAAAACGCACCGCCATACGCTCAAAGGAAAAACGAGAGAGGTTGTCGGAAACGAGCCGATCGGGTGGTAGCGGACGTTTAGCGCTCAGGAAAAAGGGCAAAATGAATAGGTGCCTGAAGAAATGAATGCTATAATTAGGGGGAGATTTATAAAAGAGAGTGATACATATTGAAAAATAAAAAACAGCCTGTCGTCATACTCGTCGGACCGACGGCAGTCGGAAAAACAAAACTAAGCATCGGACTCGCGAAAATGCTGAATGCGGAAATCATCAGCGGAGATTCCATGCAGGTATATAAAGGGATGGACATCGGAACGGCCAAAGTCACCGAAGAAGAGACAGAAGGTGTGCCGCATCACCTGATTGATATTTTGGAGCCGTCCGACACTTTTTCAACGGCGGATTATCAGAAAATGGTGAGGGGAAAAATCACCGAGATTGCCGGTAGAGGAAAGCTGCCGATGATTGTCGGGGGGACGGGTCTGTACATTCAGTCCGTGCTGTATGACTATACGTTCACGGAAAACTCCGGCGACCCTGTATTCCGGGAGCGAATGGAGAAACTGGCGGCTGAAGAAGGGGCGGAAGCGCTTCATGCCAAGCTTGCGGCAGCCGACCCGGAAGCGGCGGCAGCCATTCATCAAAACAATACGCGAAGAGTCATCCGCGCGCTCGAAATCCTGCATGTATCGGGAAAAACAATGTCAGAGCATCTTAAAACCCAAAAACGGGAGCTGCTTTACAATGCGGTTCTTATCGGTCTTACAATGGACAGAGAAGTACTGTACGGCCGGATTAACGAGCGCGTTGACCTGATGCTGGAAACCGGCCTTCTTGACGAAGTAAAGCGGCTGTATGATATGAATATCCGGGACAGCCAATCGATTCAGGCGATCGGCTATAAAGAGCTGTATGAATATCTTGATGGAAAAGTGCCGCTTCCTCAGGCCGTGGAGCAATTAAAACAAAATTCAAGGCGATATGCGAAACGCCAGCTGACCTGGTTTCGCAATAAAATGCCCGTTTCATGGACAGATATGACGCCGCCTGTTGATATTGAGCAGAAAAAAAAGGAAATTTTCGAGTGTATAGCAGGAAAACTGGAAATTTAATCGAAACAGTATTGTATTGAGAACCAAGGAGGACGAAACATGAAACCGATTAATATTCAAGATCAGTTTTTGAATCAAATCCGAAAAGACAATACGTTCGTCACGGTGTTTTTACTCAACGGCTTTCAGCTTCGCGGCCAGGTAAAAGGCTTTGACAACTTTACCGTTTTGCTCGAAACGGAGGGGAAGCAGCAGCTTATTTATAAACATGCCATCTCCACGTTCGCCCCGCAAAAAAACGTCCAGCTTGAGCTTGAATAGACTTTTTGACAAAGACCATGAACAATGGTCTTTTTCTATGCGCGTCTGTATATTGCAGGCCGTATATCGGAAAGATAAAAGGGGGTTCGGAAAATCGTGTTCGAAAGTGAAAATGAACTGAGAAGAATCAGGATTACGCTCGTTTGGATCGCTGTTTTTTTGCTGTTTGGAGCTTGCAGCAATCACGAGACGGTGGTGACGGATGATGACGGCGGCTTGGCGGATGCCGAATCGCAGACAGAAGGCATGGTGCAGCTGGAACATAATCGTTTCGGCATTGTCGAGGACGGTTACTTAAAAATATACCGCTATGATGAAAAAACGAATAAAATCGAACTGAAAAAAGAAACGGCGCTGGATGAGCTTGAATAAATTTCACAAGCGTTCGAATTTACAAAGCGGGCCGCACAAGCTACACTAAGTACTGACATTGATCATGCAGAGGGTGAGACGATTGAAACACAAGGTGATAATCAACCATTGGGAAGAAACTTGTGAAGATGATTCCTGCTATGAATATGGAACCAGCATCATCGTTGACGGCAAAGAACTGATCAGGGAGGCTTCCATCACAAGCGCTCTGAAAGCCGTACTGAAAGAAATCGGTGCTGATGTGGAGATTGAAGAAACCGTTGAAAGCGAAAAAAAATGTGATTCTTACAAAAAATAAGAATAAAAGTCTAGACTACTAAGCAGTTTTTTTTCATGTTATGATAGACATCGGCTTACACATGACACCTTGAGTAGGATGAGAGATGATTCTCGTTCTGCTCTCTTTTTTGGGCGTTAATCGGGCCGGAGCCAAAGTCCGCTCTTTCAAAAATATGAATTTTTTATAAATCGATCTCAATATGTTGTGTTTTTCTGAGAGGTTAGTATACTATATATAGTGTTAAGAGATTCATTATTTTTGATAGGTCGTGATAAGGATGGTTCAAATCATATTTGATTCAAAGACAGGGAATGTTCAGCGTTTTGTGAATAAAACAGACTTTCAGCTGATCCGCAAGGTGGACGAAATGGACCACGTGGACACTCCGTTTGTTTTGGTCACCTACACGACAAACTTCGGTCAGGTACCGGCATCAACACAATCATTTCTCGAAAAATACGCCCATCTCTTATTAGGAGTCGCTGCGAGCGGCAACAAAGTATGGGGCGATAACTTTGCAAAAAGCGCCGATACCATCTCTAGACAATATCAGGTGCCGATCTTGCACAAATTTGAACTCAGCGGCACATCTAAAGACGTTGAATTGTTTACTCAGGAGGTAGAAAGAGTTGTCACAAAATCAAGTGCCAAAATGGATCCAGTTAAATAACGAAATCATGATCCAACAAGATGGAAAATTCCAGTTTGATAAAGATAAAGAGGCTGTACATAGCTATTTTGTAGACTATATCAATCAAAACACAGTTTTCTTTCACGATTTAAAAGAGAAGCTGGATTATTTGATTGAAAACCAATACTACGAAGAGGAATTCTTAAGCCTTTATTCTTTTGAAGACATTAAAGAAGTGTTTAAGACAGCTTACGCTAAGAAGTTTCGTTTTCCTTCCTTCATGAGTGCGTTTAAATTCTATAATGACTATGCTTTGAAAACGAATGACAAGAAAAAAATCCTCGAGCGTTATGAGGACCGGATCTCAATTGTTGCGCTGTTCTTCGCAAACGGCGACACTGAGAAAGCAAAAGAATATGTGAATCTGATGATCAATCAGGAATATCAGCCGAGCACACCGACATTTTTGAATGCCGGCAGAAAACGCCGCGGAGAACTGGTGAGCTGTTTCTTGCTCGAAGTCAATGATTCCTTAAACGATATTTCACGGGCGATCGATATTTCCATGCAGCTTTCTAAACTGGGCGGCGGTGTTTCTCTTAACCTGTCCAAGCTCCGCGCGAAAGGTGAAGCGATTAAAGATGTTGAAAACGCCACAAAAGGTGTTGTAGGCGTCATGAAGCTTCTTGATAACGCGTTCCGTTACGCTGACCAAATGGGCCAAAGACAAGGCTCTGGCGCGGCGTACTTAAACATTTTCCACCGCGATATCAATGACTTTCTTGATACGAAAAAGATTTCTGCGGATGAAGATGTGCGCGTCAAAACGCTTTCTATCGGTGTCGTCATTCCGGATAAGTTCGTTGAGCTTGCACGTGAGGACAAAGCGGCTTATGTATTCTATCCGCACACGATTTATAAAGAATACGGCCAGCATATGGATGAGATGGACATGACGGCGATGTATGAGGAGCTTGTCGACAACCCGCGTGTCAAAAAAGAAAAAGTGAATGCGCGCAAATTGCTTGAAAAGCTTGCCGTTCTCCGTTCTGAGTCAGGTTATCCGTACATTATGTTCCAGGACAACGTAAACAAAGAGCATGCGAATAACCACGTATCAAAAGTGAAATTCTCGAACCTTTGCTCTGAAGTGCTTCAGGCGTCACAGGTTTCGGCTTACACAGATTATGACGAGGAAGACGAAATCGGCCTGGACATTTCCTGCAACCTTGGTTCATTAAATATTTTGAATGTCATGAAACATAAATCGATTGAGCGCACGGTGAAACTCGCGACGGATTCCCTGACTCATGTATCTGAGACGACGGATATCCGCAACGCGCCGGCAGTCAGACGCGCGAACAAAGCGATGAAGTCGATCGGTTTAGGCGCCATGAACCTTCACGGCTACCTGGCCCAAAACGGCATCGCTTATGAAAGCCCGGAAGCAAGAGATTTTGCGAATACGTTCTTTATGATGGTGAACTTTTATTCCATCCAGCGTTCAGCTGAGCTTGCGAAAGAAAAAGGCGAAACGTTTGAGCATTACGAAGGCTCCACTTATGCAACGGGAGAATATTTCAATAAATACATCGAAAAAGAGTTCTCACCGGCATACGAAAAAATCGCTGCGCTCTTTGAAGGCATGCACATCCCGACAATTGAAGACTGGAAAGAGCTGAAGGCGTTTGTCGCCGAAAACGGCATGTACCACAGTTACAGACTGTGCATCGCGCCGACAGGCTCCATTTCCTACGTCCAATCCAGCACGGCGTCCGTTATGCCGATCATGGAACGGATCGAAGAAAGAACATACGGAAATTCAAAAACGTATTACCCGATGCCGGGGTTAGCGTCTAATAACTGGTTCTTCTACAAAGAAGCTTATGATATGGACATGTTCAAAGTGGTGGATATGATCGCGACAATCCAGCAGCATATCGATCAGGGAATCAGCTTTACCCTGTTTTTGAAAGATACGATGACAACTCGTGATCTGAACCGTATTGATCTGTATGCCCACCATAGAGGCATCAAAACCATTTACTATGCAAGAACGAAAGATACCGGGCAGGACAGCTGTCTTTCTTGTGTCGTTTGATTAAAGGAGAGTTAACAGTGACAAAAATTTATGACGCAGCAAACTGGTCAAAGCATGAAGATGATTTCACCCAAATGTTCTACAACCAAAACGTAAAGCAGTTTTGGCTTCCGGAAGAGATCGCATTAAACGGCGATCTTCTTACTTGGAAGTATTTGGGTAAAAATGAGCAGGATACGTACATGAAGGTGCTCGCCGGCCTGACACTGCTTGATACAGAGCAGGGGAACACAGGCATGCCGATTGTGGCCGAGCACGTCGAAGGCCATCAGCGAAAAGCGGTTCTTAATTTCATGGCGATGATGGAAAACGCGGTGCACGCAAAATCATATTCAAATATTTTTATGACGCTTGCTCCGACTGAAACGATCAACGAAGTATTTGAATGGGTAAAGCAGAATAAATATCTGCAAAAAAAAGCGCAAATGATTGTCGGGCTTTACAAAGCCATTCAAAAAGATGATGAAATTTCACTGTTCAAAGCGATGGTTGCTTCTGTCTATCTGGAAAGCTTCCTTTTCTACAGCGGTTTCTATTATCCGTTATATTTCTACGGACAGGGAAAACTGATGCAAAGCGGTGAGATCATCAACCTGATTCTTCGTGATGAAGCGATCCACGGTGTATATGTCGGACTGCTGGCCCAGGAAATATTCAATAAACAAACAGAAGCGAAAAAAGCGGAACTTCGCGAATTTGCGGTTGAGCTTTTAGAAGAGCTTTATCACAATGAGCTTGAATATACAGAGGATCTCTACGACCAAGTCGGGCTGTCTCATGACGTAAAGAAATTCATCCGCTATAACGCCAATAAAGCTTTGATGAACTTAGGGTTCGATCCTTACTTTGAAGAAGAGGATATTAATCCGATTGTATTAAACGGATTAAACACCAAAACAAAATCACATGATTTCTTCTCCATGAAAGGGAACGGCTACAAAAAGGCGACGGTAGAACCGATTAAGGACGAAGATTTTTATTTTGGCCAAGATGAAGAGCAGATATAATATCTGCTCTTTTGGCTTGAGTGGAGAGGTAAGACAGGAGGAACGGGCATGAATAAAATGGATGAAATCATCTTGGCTGCACCGCGGAGTGACGTCTTTCAAAACGAAATGCTGACATTTCAGGGAGTCAACAGCGAGGATGAACGTATCATAAAAATTATGGCTCAAATTGAGGCGCATTTTTTTGAAATCAGAAGAGGCGACGCGGAAGAGGACCCGCGATTTAAACAGCCGATTCCGTATGTCGTCATCCGCCGCGATGATGAGGTATTTGTGTATGAACGGCTCGCGGGCGGAGGGGAATCGCGCCTCCATAATAAGCTTTCTCTCGGCTTCGGCGGACACATGAACCCTATGGAAGGGGCGGCTTCATTTTCGGAAGTGCTGAAACAGAACACCGACCGGGAGCTGGCGGAAGAACTGTACATTCGCGAGGAGGACAAACAAAATATTGTCACACTCGGCCTGATCAATGATGATGAAAACGATGTAGGGAAGGTGCATATCGGCATCCTTTCTGCGCTCCAGTTAGCGCCTGCAGCACAAGTCGAAGTGAAAGAAAAAGATCAAATCGCCGGGCGCTGGATGAAACTGAGCGAACTGAAAGAGGAAAATGTGTATCAGCGTCTTGAAGCTTGGTCTCGGTTTGTCGCCGATATACTTCAATAACAAAAAACCCCCGTTCGTCCCAAAAAGGGAGAGCAGGGGTTTTTTCCATTTAGTCTTGCACAATGAAGGCATCAAATCCGGCTTTTTCGGCCCGCGCTGCCAACGCTTCAGCATAATCTCTGGAAGAGAATGCGCCGATCTGCACTTTGAATAAGCCGCCTTTTGGAAGCACAATCGCGTCAAAACCTTTAGACACCGCATCGGCGGCAAGCGCATCAGCATTTGCTTTCACTTTGAATGCGCCGATTTGCACTTTATATAAGTCAGCTTTTTTTTTAGACCGAAAGCTTGCTCCAAGCCCTTAGCATGTCCTCTTGCAAGGCTTTCAATAAAACTGGCTGTTTTCAGTTTGTTTGCATCAGCTGACGTATCAACAAAACCATTCTCCGTCAAAATCGCCGGCATACTTGTCTCCCGCAGCACATGGAAGTTGGCTGTTTTTTTTCCGCGGTCATTAAAACCCGATGCTTGAATTACTTGCGTGTGGACGGCTGATTGGTAAGTCGAGGTCGGCGCTCCGACACCGGGGTAAATATAGCTTTCGAATCCGGTTCCGCCTCCTGAGTTAATATGAATGGATAAAAAATAATCTGCGCCCCAGCTGTTGGCGGCATCCGTTCTTTCCGTCAGGCTGACCGTCTTATCGCTTGTCCTGCTCATCGTGACAGAAACTCCTTCATACTCATTCGTCAGAATCGTGCGCAAAGCCAGCGCGATCTCCAGCGTGACCGCTTTTTCCTGAAGTCCGTTTCCGGTTGCACCTGAATCAGTTCCGCCATGACCGGGGTCTATAAAAATTTTAACCATTCTCCATCACCTCATTACAGCATATGATGATATTCAAAAGGTGCTTGTACGGCTGTCATTCATGAAAAAAATGAGAAATACACCCAACATTTCCCGGAAAATAAAAATAAATGGTTTGTCCTCCCGTTTTTGCTGAATACAATAAGAAATGAAAAATATTTCTCGGGAAAGCGCAGGATTCAACATCATTCCCGAAGAGAACGGAAAAAGTGACAGATAAAGAGGAAAACGGGCCTCATGATGATAGGCGGATGTCACAGAACCGCTTCATCATGAGTAAGATAAAGAGAGAACAGAGAGGTGAGCATGTTGGAGCGCGCTGTAACCTATAAAAATAACGGACAAATTAACATCATTCTTAATGGCCAAAAGCAAGTGCTGACAAATGCAGAAGCTGAGGCGGAATATCAGGCCGCCCTGCAAAAAAATGAAGCCAAGCACAGCATTCTGAAAGAAATTGAAAAAGAAATGAACACATTAGTGGGTATGGAAGAAATGAAACGCAACATTAAAGAAATTTACGCGTGGATATTCGTCAACCAAAAACGGGCCGAACAAGGGCTGAAAGTCGGAAAACAAGCTCTTCATATGATGTTCAAAGGGAACCCCGGCACCGGGAAAACCACCGTCGCGAGACTGATCGGCAAGCTTTTCTTCGAGATGAACGTTCTTTCCAAAGGACATCTGATCGAAGCGGAACGTGCCGATCTCGTCGGTGAATACATCGGACACACGGCGCAAAAAACGAGAGATCTGATTAAAAAATCGCTTGGGGGCATTTTATTCATTGATGAAGCATACTCACTTGCAAGAGGCGGAGAAAAGGATTTCGGTAAAGAGGCGATTGATACGCTTGTCAAACATATGGAAGACAAACAGCATGAATTTATTCTGATCCTGGCAGGGTACTCGAGAGAAATGACACATTTCCTGTCATTAAATCCCGGTCTGCAATCGCGCTTCCCTATCAGCATCGATTTTCCGGATTACTCTGTCACTCAGCTGATGGACATCGCAAAGCGCATGATAGCAGAGCGGGAGTATCAATTAAGCCAGGAAGCCGAGTGGAAGTTAAAAGATTACTTAATGACAGTGAAAAGCACGACAAGCCCCATTAAATTCAGCAACGGGCGCTTTGTCAGAAACGTGATTGAAAAATCAATCCGCGCTCAGGCCATGAGGCTTTTAATGGGAGACCAATACTTAAAAAACGATTTAATGACGATCAAGAGCCAGGATTTACTTATAAAAGATGAGGCGGCAGCTCACGAATAGACCTCTCAGCCGGTTTGAGGGGTCTCTTTTTTATTTCTCTCTTTAAAACCCGCCGGATGTGTGGTATACGCCCTGCGGGTTTGGTATGATAGTACTACTGCCCAATACGACACAGAAAGGAACATCCATTTGAACGAACAGGAAGGAAAAAAAGAAACGGTCATTTTGGTCGGCTGCCAGCTTCCGCACATGACAGATGAGCACTTTGAACATTCCATGGAAGAGCTTGCTTCATTGACAAAAACGGCTGACGGAACGGTGCTGACCCGGATTACGCAAAAACGGAACAGAGCGGATGCCGCTACATACATAGGCAAGGGGAAAGTAGACGAGCTGAAGGCGCTGTGTGAAGAGCTTGAAGCGGATCTGGTTATTTTTAATGATGAACTGTCACCGAGCCAGCTTAAATCACTCGCCACTGCAATTGAAGCGAAGATCATCGACCGCACGCAGCTTATTTTGGATATATTCGCAAAAAGGGCGAAGACGAGAGAAGGAAAGCTTCAGATCGAATTGGCCCAGCTTCAATACGCGCTGCCGCGTCTGAGCGGACAAGGAATCAATCTCTCAAGACAAGGCGGCGGAATCGGGACGAGAGGGCCCGGTGAGACAAAGCTTGAAACAGACCGGCGCCACATTAGAAACCGCATACACGAAATTAACGTGCAGCTGTCAACGGTTATCCGCCACAGAAGCCGTTATCGGGAGAGACGCAAAAAGAACGGCGTGCTTCAGGCTGCACTCGTCGGTTATACCAATGCAGGAAAATCAACGTGGTTCAATCAATTAACAAGCTCAGACAGCTATGAAGAAGATCTGCTGTTTGCAACACTTGATCCGATGACGAGAAAGATGGCGCTCCCAAGCGGCTACAGCGTCCTTTTGTCTGATACGGTCGGCTTCATTCAGGATCTGCCGACGACGCTGATTGCCGCTTTCCGTTCAACGCTTGAGGAAGTGAAGGAAGCAGACTTGATCATTCATGTCATTGATTCATCCAATGAAGATTATGCCGGGCATGAACAGACTGTCCTCGGACTGTTAAAAGAGCTTGAGGCAGATGATATTCCGGTGCTGACCGCTTATAACAAACGTGATGAGACACTTCCTGACTTCATCCCGACAGCGGGAGAAGGCCACATCATGATCAGCGCCCGAATCGCCGGGGATGAAGCGAAACTAAAAGCGGAAATCGAAGCTTATTTGCGCCGGGAGCTGATGACACCGTATGAAGTTCATGTGCCTGCCGCCGAAGGCAAATTGATGTCACGCATCAAATCAGAGACCATGATCGACAGCCTTTATTTTAATGAAGAAAATGAACGCTACGAAGTTTCAGGTTATGTACAGGAAGAACAAAGCATACTCGGAGAATTGAAGAAATTCATGTAAGGAAGGTATACACAACATGTTTGACACACTGACCCACGGCGCTCTTTTACAAAAAACCGCCGAAGAAACAGAAGCGGAAATCTCCGCCGTTCATAAAAGAATAGAAGAAATCAGTGAACGGAATGAATGGAGAGTCCTGCAAAGCTACAGAAAACATAAAGTAAGCGATACGCATTTTACGCCTTCAACCGGATACGGTTATGATGATATCGGACGGGATACACTGGAGAAGATCTATGCTGATGTGTTCGGAGGAGAGGAGGGACTTGTGCGGCCGCAAATCATTTCCGGTACGCATGCGATTTCAATCGCGCTCTTCGGCGTGCTGAGACCCGGGGACGAATTGCTTTATATCACAGGCAAGCCTTACGATACACTCGAGGAAATCGTCGGAGTAAGAGGCGGGGAGTATTCAGGCTCGCTTAAGGAATTTCAAATCGGATACAATGCAGTCGATTTAACATCAGAAGGCAGAGTGGACTTTGAAGCAGTCCGGGCTGCAATCCGGCCGAATACAAAAGTGATCGGCATCCAGCGTTCAAAAGGATATGCGAATCGTCCGTCTTTCAGAATAAATGAAATTGAAGAGATGATTCGTTTCGTAAAGGAAATCAAAGAGGATGTCATTGTTTTTGTGGACAATTGCTACGGAGAATTTGCAGAAGAGCGGGAACCCTGCCACGTCGGAGCGGATCTTATGGCCGGCTCCCTGATTAAAAACCCGGGCGGCGGCCTTGCTAAAACGGGCGGCTATCTTGTAGGGAAAGCCAAGTGGATTGAGGCCTGCTCTTACCGGATGACCTCCCCGGGAATCGGAAGTGAGGCCGGTGCTTCGCTTTATTCACTGCAGGAAATGTATCAAGGTTTCTTTCTCGCTCCGCATGTAGTGGCGCAAAGCTTGAAGGGAGCGGTATTTACCGCCCGTTTTCTTGAAAAGCTCGGCTTTACGTCAAACCCTGCATGGAATGCGCCGAGAACGGATCTGATTCAATCAGTTGAGTTTCAGGACCCTGATAAGATGATCGCTTTTTGCCAGGCGATACAATATGCATCACCGATTAATGCGCATGTGACGCCTTATCCGAGCTATATGCCGGGATATGAAGACGATGTCATTATGGCAGCGGGCACTTTCGTACAGGGAGCAAGCATTGAATTATCAGCAGATGGACCTATCAGACCGCCTTATGTCGCGTATGTCCAAGGAGGATTAACCTACGCGCACGTGAAAAATGCGATTTGCAGCGCCGTAAATGCTTTAATGGAAAAAGAGCTGATTTAGGGCGTTTGCAATTTTCAAAGAATTTGATGTTAAGATTCCTTACATTGTGTTGACACAAAATATAACATCACCTATAATGAGACTAAGATAAGAAAAGGAGGAAATTGAGATGAGTGATAACATTCGCCGCTCAATGCCTTTATTTCCAATTGGGATTGTCATGCAGTTAACAGAACTTTCTGCCCGGCAAATTCGATATTATGAGGAAAATGGATTGATATTTCCAGCGAGAAGCGAAGGAAATAGACGATTATTTTCATTCCATGATGTAGATAAACTGTTAGAAATCAAAAATCTGATTGAACAAGGCGTCAATATGGCGGGGATCAAACAAATTCTGGATAAGGCATCTGCCGAACCGGAAGAAAAATCCGAAAAAACCGCCAAACCGATGAAGCACAATCTGTCTGATGACGAACTCAGAAAGCTTCTGAAAAACGAACTGATGCAGGCAGGCCGTTTCCAGCGGGGAAATACTTTCCGCCAAGGTGACATGTCCCGATTCTTTCATTAATCCGTTAGCAACTGTTTTGCTATATACATTTACCTTTTAGAGGAGGAGTTTTACGAAATGGCAAAGTACACAAGAGAAGACATCGTAAAATTAGTAAACGAGGAAAACGTAAAGTATATCCGCCTTCAATTCACAGACATTCTCGGAACGATTAAAAACGTGGAAATTCCTGTGAGCCAGCTTGAAAAAGCACTTGATAATAAATGCATGTTCGACGGTTCTTCCATCGAAGGTTTCGTCCGTATCGAAGAGTCTGATATGTACTTATATCCTGATCTGAACACATTTGTAATCTTCCCGTGGACGGCTGAAAAAGGTAAAGTAGCACGCTTCATCTGTGACATTTACAATCCGGACGGCACGCCGTTCGAAGGTGACCCGCGTAACAACCTCAAACGGATTCTGAAAGAAATGAAAGAACTCGGTTTCAGCGATTTCAATCTTGGACCTGAGCCTGAATTCTTCCTTTTTAAATTAGATGAAAAAGGCGAACCGACGCTTGAATTGAACGATAAAGGCGGATACTTCGACCTGGCTCCGACTGACTTGGGAGAAAACTGCCGCCGCGATATCGTGCTTGAGCTTGAAGAAATGGGCTTTGAAATCGAAGCATCTCACCATGAAGTTGCTCCTGGTCAGCACGAAATCGATTTTAAATATGCCGGTGCCATCCGTTCTTGTGACGACATCCAAACTTTCAAACTGGTTGTCAAAACGATCGCCCGCAAACACGGTCTGCATGCGACATTCATGCCAAAACCGCTGTTCGGCGTAAACGGTTCCGGTATGCACTGCAACCTATCACTCTTTAAAGATAACGTTAACGCATTCTTTGATAAAGACGCTGATCTTCAGCTGAGTGAAACAGCAAAACATTTCATTGCCGGTATCGTAAAACATGCGACAAGCTTTACGGCTGTCACAAACCCGACAGTGAACTCTTACAAACGCCTTGTTCCGGGCTATGAAGCACCTTGCTACGTGGCATGGAGCGCGCAAAACAGAAGCCCGCTGATCCGTATCCCGGCTTCCCGCGGCATCAGCACGCGTGTTGAAGTCCGCAGCGTAGACCCGGCGGCAAACCCGTACCTGGCGTTAAGCGTATTGCTTGCAGCAGGCCTTGACGGAATCAAAAACAAACTTGAAGCACCGGCTCCGATTGACCGCAACATCTACGTCATGAGCAAAGAAGAGCGCATGGAAAACGGCATCGTAGATCTTCCGGCGACACTGGCGGAAGCTCTCGACGAATTCAAATCAAACGAAGTCATGGTTGCAGCGCTCGGCGAGCACCTGTTCGAACACTTCATTGAAGCAAAAGAAATCGAATGGGATATGTTCCGCACACAGGTTCATCCGTGGGAGCGCGAACAATACATGTCTCAGTATTAATCTCTCAATCCCTTGGCACTATTGGTGTCAGGGGATTTTTTAAGTTTTGGTCAAAAGGTTAAGAGGTCGATATTTTGGTCCTTGACCAAAAAAAATGAAGTTATGAATCTAACTCCATAATTGAGGACACGTATTTATTGTAATCCCTTATTCGGTTTAGGATGAAGGCTAAATGATGCCAATTATGCTCTAAAATTGAACCGGCCATTTTTATTTTCAAAAAGCAGGAGCAGGAAATTCATCAATTTTGATACGAAGTAAACTATAAGGTTTCTGTCGTAAGTCTTCTCCATAATGAAATCTAGCCTGCCGATGTAATTGGTTCACGATGACATATAAGTATTCATCCGGACCAATCGAAAAAGTATCCGGCCATAAAATTCTCGGATCATGTGCGATGGTTTCCATTGTGCCATTCGGCAGCATCTTTCGAATACTATTGTTCTCGTAATCTCCGGCATAAACGGCTCCTTTTGCATCTGTAATCATTCCATCAGACGCGCCTTTCTCTCCCCAATACGCCACATGATAAAGTAAATCCATGTCCGATATATTTCTATCTCTCAGGGCTTCTGTTGAGATAGAGAACAAATGGCGGCTGGTCAGGGGACAAAAAAATAATACCTTTCCGTCGGGAGAGATCGCAATACCGTCGGATGCCAGCCTAAATGGGGAAGTTGAACCATCCTTGTTACGATTCATCAAAATTTTGCCTTCTACTTTCGGTATAAAAGAGGAATCCGGTGAAGTTGGATTTGCTCCATTTAACCGTCTAAATGCGTTTCCGGTTTCTAAATTAACGACGATAATAGCTCCTGGTCCTTTGGAAGAAGAATCCGTTATATAGGCATAACCTGCAGTTCCGACACGAAAATCAAATCGGACATCATTCAGGTAGGTTGTTGGAAGGACAACATCTTCTGTAAAGGTATACACTCTTCTGATTGTATTGGTTTTTAAATCAACAGCGACTAATTTTGCCCCGCCTTTAATTGGTTCAGAAAAATTGGGCGCCGCTGTATCTAGTATCCAAAGCGTTCCTCTTCCATCAGCAACTACACTTTGGACACTGATGAAAGTCATTTTGATATTCTCAAAGTTAACCAAATTGGTTTGTAAATCAGGATAAGGCTGCAATTTATCCCCAATTATTTCCGCTACCGTAAATTTAACATCGTCTCCCCATTTCGGAAAACAAATGAATATACGTCCGGTTTCTGAGACAGTAACACCGGTAGGCATAGCTCCATAAAATGCATAAACCAGTTCTAAATCACCAAAATATTTTTCAAAAGGCAGCATAGGTTTCATCATATCCTCCTCAACCAATTAAACGGGATATCACTTATATATGATTCGCATTTTTTCAAGTGCATGTTTCTTAATAAGTTTTTCTAAACAAAAGATGATGGAAGTGCTTATCATTTAATAAATCAGTCAGGTGACACATAGGGTTTTTACTTAACGTCTGTCGAAGGAGCCGGCAATTACAACATGGTATGTCCTTTGAATCGGTTTTAAATTTTCTGAAAAAAGAGTTGAAAAAGCAGAAAAGATTTTATAATATGAAACCAAGTTAGTTTGTTCGATCAACAAACTAATAAACCGCTTTAATTGTCCATCATGTAAAATCTTAAATGGGAGGGGGATAAGAGGCTCAATTTAATTGGAGGTATATATAAAACGAAAGCCAAGCTTTTATCCTGTTCACTATGATGAAAATGCTCTGTGAAAGTAAACCGCTATCATTTTTTTGAAAGCGCTTTTATAAAGACCTCACTGGCCGATAAAATTGAAGAAATGTTATACCATTCATCATGTTCCTTATGTAAAGGATCGAAAAGGGGAGGAAATCATGCTCAGTGAAAATGTAAAGAAGATCAGCATGGTTGAAAAAGTTGGATATGCGTCTGGAGATTTTGCATGTAATTTAATTTATGCAACAGTGTCTACTTATCTTTTGTTCTTCTATACAGATATATTTGGTTTACCGGCAGCAACAGCCGGTACGATGTTTTTAGTGGTTAGAATCATCGACGCTCTCGCTGATCCTTTTATTGGAACGATAGTAGACAGAACAAATAGCAGGTTTGGACGCTTCAGACCGTATCTTTTATTCGGAGCTTTTCCATTTGTCATATTGGCAATACTCTGTTTTACAACCCCGGATTTTTCGGATATGGGGAAATTAATATATGCCTATATCACCTATGTCGGCTTGTCGCTTACATACACAATGATAAACGTGCCATATGGCGCGTTAACATCTGCAATGACCCGAAATAATCAAGAAGTTGTTAGTATAACGTCTGTCCGTATGTTATTTGCGAATCTTGGGGGACTTGTCGTTGCATTTTTTGTTCCCTTGCTGGCTGCTTATTTAAGCGATACTTCCGGCAGCGAATCTCTTGGCTGGCAGCTAACCATGGGTATTATGGGAGTTATAGGCGGGTGCCTTTTAATCTTTTGTTTTAAAAGCACAAAAGAGCGTGTCACGCTTCAAAAATCTGAAGAAAAAATTAAATTATCGGATATATTTGAGCAATTTCGTGTTAATCGGCCTCTAGTTGTATTAAGTATTTTCTTTATTATTATTTTTGGAGTGAATTCAATCAGTAATTCGGTTGGCATCTATTACGTAACGTATAATTTAGAAAGAGCGGATTTAGTGAAGTGGTACGGTTTGTTGGGAAGTTTGCCTGCTTTGGTCATTTTACCGTTTATTCCAAAGCTTCATCAATTATTAGGGAAGAAGAAATTACTAAACTATGCATTATTACTGAATATGATCGGCCTCTTAGCTTTACTGTTTGTTCCGCCAAGTAATGTATTCCTGATACTTTCCTTTCGATTGCTGGCCGCTGCAGGAAGTCTCACTGCCGGGGGATATATGTGGGCGCTTATTCCTGAAACAATCGAATATGGAGAGTATAAGACCGGGAAAAGAATGGGCGGTCTCATATACGCTATTATCGGATTTTTCTTTAAATTCGGCATGGCCTTGGGAGGGGTTGTACCGGGTTTGGTTCTAGATCAGTTTGGATATGTGGCAAATCAGGCGCAAACGCCGGAGGCATTGACGGGAATTTTAATTACAGCAACCATTATTCCCGTGTTCTTACTGGTTCTGGCCATGATTGATATTAATTTCTATAACTTAGATGAGAAAAAATATAAAAACATGGTTCGAGAATTAGAGAATAGAGACAAAGTTTATTTGGATCATATTGACGATTTCAAAGCTTAAAACATGATAGTCAACAGAAAATAGCTGAGGAGGCGTTCTGCATGAAGATTATCAATCCAGTACTTAAAGGATTCAACCCCGATCCGAGTATTTGCAGAGTGGGAGAGGATTATTATATCGCTGTATCTACATTTGAGTGGTTTCCGGGAGTCCAGATACACCATTCAAAAGATTTAGTCAATTGGCACTTAGTTGCACATCCATTACAGAGAGTTTCGCAATTAGACATGAAAGGAAATCCTAATTCAGGCGGGGTCTGGGCGCCATGTTTAAGTTACAGCGACGGAAAGTTTTGGCTGATCTATACGGATGTTAAGGTCGTAGATGGCGCTTGGAAAGATTGCCAC
This sequence comes from Bacillus sp. SYZHCR11, assembly GCF_057196865.1. Classification (NCBI taxonomy): domain Bacteria; kingdom Bacillati; phylum Bacillota; class Bacilli; order Caryophanales; family Bacillaceae; genus Bacillus; species Bacillus sp. SYZHCR11. The sequence continues at coordinate 488,751 of NZ_JBXUND010000001.1, read as the reverse complement.
AATTATTTAGTGACTTGTGACACGATTGATGGTGATTGGGGGGAGCCGATCACATTAAACAGCTCGGGGTTTGATGCTTCTTTGTTCCATGATACGGATGGAAAAAAATATTTATTAAATATGTTATGGGATCAGCGTATTGATCGGCACTCCTTTGGAGGCATTGTTATGCAGGAATATTCTGATAAAGAGCAAAAACTGATCGGTAAACCGAAAGTGATATTTAAAGGAACTGAAAGAAAGCTGACGGAAGCGCCGCACCTTTATCATATCGGGAACTATTATTATTTATTAACCGCAGAAGGAGGAACGCGGTTCGAACACGCTGCTACAATTGCCCGTTCTGCAAATATCGAGGGTCCATATGAAGTTCATCCCGATAATCCAATCTTAACGTCATGGCATGATCCGGGAAACCCATTGCAAAAATGCGGGCATGCATCCATTGTACAAACACATACAGGTGAGTGGTATTTAGCCCATTTAACGGGACGTCCCATTCATCCGGACGATGATTCAATTTTTCAGCAGAGAGGATATTGTCCTTTGGGCAGAGAAACAGCTATTCAAAAGCTCTATTGGAAAGATGGCTGGCCTTATGTAGAAGGCGGAAAAGAAGGGAGCTTGGAGGTGGATGCGCCTTCTATACCTGAAACCATATTTGAAGACACGTATCCGGAAGTTGATGAATTTGAGGATGCAACATTAAATATTAATTTTCAAACGTTAAGAATCCCTTTTACGGAGAAATTAGGTTCATTAACTCAAGCGCCAAATCATTTACGATTATACGGCCATGAATCCTTAACTTCGACATTTACTCAGGCATTTGTAGCCAGACGCTGGCAAAGTCTCCATTTTGAAGCGGAAACGGCTGTTGCGTTTTATCCGGAAAATTTTCAGCAAGCCGCTGGTTTGGTGAACTATTACAATACAGAGAACTGGACGGCTCTTCAAGTCACGCATGATGAAGAACTTGGCCGTATTCTTGAATTAACGATATGTGATAACTTTTCTTTTTCACAACCGTTAAAAAATAAAATTGTGATTCCTCGTGAAGTCAAGTACGTCTATTTAAAAGTGAATATTGAAAACGAAAAATATTATTATTTCTATTCATTTAACAAAGAAGATTGGTACAAAATCGATATTGCATTGGAATCGAAAAAATTATCAGATGATTACATCCGCGGCGGGGGATTCTTTACAGGAGCTTTTGTAGGGATGCAATGCCAAGATACGAGCGGAAATCATATTCCGGCCGACTTCAGATATTTTCGTTATAAAGAAAAATGAATGTCCGCATGAAAAAGGAGCTTTCTATTTTGGAACTCCTTTTTCATATTAGAAAATGCCTGTGTGGAAAAACACGTCAGAAATGCTCCCATTCAGGATGAAAATAACAAAACAAAAAACCCATCTTTAAAGATGAGCGTAAAACATAGAAGTTTGTACATTTCAGTTATGAACCATGTCGAGAAAATGATCAATCACAATAGAGGACATTCCCAATGCCGGTGCGTTTTTTCCTAGGATAGATGGTAATAATTCATAGCTATTGTCTAGGTGGGAATAAACCCTGGACGATACTTCGCTTTTAATTGAATGTAAAACCATAGGATGCGATTCGATGATGCTGTTTCTTAAAATGATGGCTTGCGGATTGAATGTATTTAAAATATTGGTCAGGCCTATCCCTAAATAGAATCCAAAATTCTGTAACGCATGTAAAGTTTCAATATCATTCAGATGGGCGAGGTCTATGATATCTTGAGTGGACACTTTTTTCTCTATCGTCTGAAGAGATGTTAATAAAGCCTTTTCGGAAGCATACAATTCCCAGCAGCCTCGGTTTCCGCAACTGCATTTCGGACCATTAAAGTCTATTGTCATATGTCCCATTTCTCCAGAGAATCCGCCAACCCCTCTGTATAAATCATTGTTTATAATAACGCCGATTCCTATCCCTGTACCGATACTTGCATAAATCATGTTATCGTGATTTTTTGCAGCGCCGAATACTTTTTCTCCATATGCGCCGGCATTTGCCTCATTTTCAATAAAAACAGGCACATTGAACTTCTCTTGGATGAAAGATTTTAAGTCAATATCTCTCCAGTTGGAGTTCGGAGCGAAAACAATTTTTTGATTTTTATCAATTAACCCGGGAACGCATATGCCTATACCAATAAGCCCGTACGGAGATTGCGGCATATTTGCAATAAAGTGAAGAATCATCTCAATTAAAATATCTTTCGTTATTTCAGAAGAGCTGCATTCCAAATGGTGGTGTTGATCAAGAACAATTGTCCCTTCAAGGTCGGTTAAAATGCCGTTAATATAATCCACACCTACATCTATTCCTACGGAGTATCCTGCTTTTCTATTAAAAACAAGCATGACAGGTCTTCTGCCGCCGCTTGATTGTCCCTGACCGATTTCAAATACAAGATTTTCTTTCATTAATGTGTTTACCTGTGATGAAACAGTCGATTTATTTAATCCGGTCATTTCAGATAATTTTGCTCTTGAAATAGGAGCATTCTTAAGTATTTCGTTTAGTAATAACTTTTGGTTAACTTTTTTGACAAAGGCTTGATCAGCGATATCCACTTCATCCACTCCGTTTGTATAATCTTTAAATTAAGTTGAACGTTCTGTGTTTATCGTGCGAAACGCTACATAGCGAATCCAACCTTTATTATATCTAATGTGTTCGTAAAAAACTAAAAAAAATATTGAAAATACTGATGAGGTTATATAAGATGAAAATAAGTTAGTTTGTTTAGGCAACAAACTAATATATAACATGACATAAAATCATCTGTATTCGAATCATCAAGTTTAGAATTTATTTTTAAGGGGGAAATCACACATGGCTCACTCTCATTCCGGTTCAGTTAACTATTTTGAAAGCGTAAACAAAGTGATTTACGAAGGGAAAGAATCCACGAATCCTTTAGCATTTAAATACTATAATTCTCAAGAAGTAATTGGCGGAAAAACGATGAAAGAGCATTTGCGATTTTCTATTGCCTATTGGCATACATTTACCGCTGACGGCACAGACATGTTTGGCGCAGCTACGATGCAGAGACCGTGGGATCACTATAAAGGCATGGATCTGGCGAGAGCGAGAGTAGAAGCAGCGTTTGAGCTGTTTGAAAAACTGGATGCGCCATTTTTTGCTTTCCATGACCGGGATATCGCACCGGAAGGAAGTACGTTAAAAGAGACAAATCAAAATCTGGATATAATCGTGGACATGATAAAAGACTACATGAGAACCAGCGGCGTTAAGCTATTATGGAATACTGCAAATATGTTCACGAATCCCCGTTTTGTGCATGGTGCGGCGACTTCTTGTAATGCAGATGTATTTGCGTATGCCGCAGCCCAAGTAAAAAAAGGATTAGAAACCGCAAAAGAGCTTGGCGCCGAGAACTATGTATTTTGGGGCGGACGTGAAGGGTACGAAACTTTGTTAAATACCGATTTAAAATTTGAGCTTGATAATATGGCCAGATTTATGCATATGGCAGTGGATTATGCGAAGGAAATCGGGTATACAGGGCAGTTTTTGATTGAACCAAAACCAAAAGAGCCGACCACCCATCAATATGATACGGACGCAGCAACAACCATTGCCTTTTTAAAGCAATACGGCTTAGACAATCATTTTAAATTAAATCTCGAAGCCAATCATGCCACATTAGCCGGGCATACATTCGAACATGAATTACGCATGGCGAGAGTGCATGGCCTTCTCGGCTCTGTTGACGCGAATCAGGGTGATCCGCTTTTAGGATGGGACACAGATGAATTTCCGACAGATTTATATTCTGCGACATTAGCAATGTACGAAATCCTGCAAAATGGCGGTCTTGGAAGCGGGGGATTAAACTTTGACGCAAAGGTCAGGAGATCTTCTTTTGAGCCTGATGATTTACTATATGCCCATGTTGCAGGGATGGATACATTTGCAAGAGGGTTGAAAGCCGCCCACAAATTAATCGAAGATCGTGTGTTTGAAGATGTGATTCAACACCGTTACCGCAGCTTTACTGAAGGGATTGGTCTTGAAATTGCAGAAGGAAGAGCTGATTTTAAGACACTTGAGCAATATGCGCTGAACAATCAGCCAATTAAAAACGAATCAGGGAGACAGGAACGGCTAAAAGCGATATTAAACCAATACATTTTACAGGTATAACCAAATGAAAAAAGAAGCTCCAGATCCCGCCATAAAAGATGCAGGCAGCCAAGTTCCCGGAATGGCCCGTCATGAAGTTACTGTTATGGCGGGTCATTTCAACGGAAATCTATTTAGAGAGGAAGGAGTGAAAAAATGAAGTATGTCATTGGAATAGACCTTGGAACGAGTGCTGTTAAAACCATTTTAGTCAATCAAAACGGCAAGGTTTGTGCAGAAACGTCCAAAAGTTACCCGCTCATCCAAGAGAAGGCGGGATATAGTGAGCAAAATCCTGAAGACTGGGTGCAGCAAACAATTGAAGCGTTGGCTGAATTGATTTCGATATCCAACGTTCAAGCCGGGGATATTGACGGGATTAGCTATTCAGGACAAATGCATGGATTAGTACTGCTTGACCAAGATCGGCGGGTGCTGCGTCATGCGATTCTTTGGAATGATACCAGAACGACGCCTCAATGCAGCAGGATAACCGAGACATTTGGCGATCATCTGCTTGATATCACAAAAAATCGTGTCCTTGAAGGGTTTACATTACCTAAAATGTTATGGGTGAAGGAACATGAGCCTGAACTTTTTAACAAAACCGCTGTTTTTCTGCTTCCGAAAGACTATGTGAGATTCCGCATGACTGGCGCCATTCACACCGAATACTCCGATGCGGCGGGAACGTTACTTTTACATATGACCCGCAAAGAGTGGAGCGATGAGATTTGCAATCAATTTGGTATTTCAGCGGAAATTTGTCCTCCGCTGGTTGAATCCCATGCCTGTGTAGGATCGCTGCTTCCGAGCGTTGCGGCGAAGACAGGGCTGCTCGAAAAAACAAAAGTGTACGCTGGGGGAGCAGATAATGCTTGCGGTGCTGTCGGAGCCGGTATTCTTTCTTCCGGAAAAACATTATGCAGTATCGGGACGTCAGGAGTCATACTTTCCTGTGAAGAAGACAAAGAAAGAGATTTTAAAGGGAAAGTGCACTTTTTTAATCATGGAAAAAAGGATTCTTTTTATACGATGGGGGTCACGCTCGCTGCAGGGTACAGCTTGGACTGGTTTAAAAGAACGTTTGCGCCGAACGAATCGTTTGAACAATTATTGCGGGGGGTGGAATCTGTTCCGATAGGAGCAAATGGACTGCTGTACACTCCTTACTTAGTCGGTGAAAGAACGCCGCATGCTGATTCATCTATTCGGGGAAGCTTGATCGGAATGGACGGAGCCCATAAAAGAGAGCACTTTTTGAGGGCGATAATGGAAGGCATCACATTCTCTTTATATGAATCAATTGAGCTATTCCGCGAAGCGGGAAAATCAGTTGATACGGTTGTCTCTATTGGCGGGGGAGCTAAAAATGAAACGTGGCTTCAAATGCAGGCTGATATTTTCAATACGAGGGTGGTTAAGTTAGAAAATGAACAAGGTCCGGCCATGGGAGCTGCGATGTTAGCTGCCTTCGGAAGCGGGTGGTTTGACTCTCTTGAAGAATGTGCAGAGCAGTTCATTCATGAAGCAGCTGCATTTTATCCAAAAGAACAAAATGTTCAAAAATATAAAACACTATTCGAGTTGTATAAAAACATTTACGTTCACACAAAAGATCTCAATACAGCTTTAAAGAGCTTTAGACAAACCTAATTTTCAGGAGGTCACAGGTATCACTCAACTTCAGGAGTTCCTTAGAAAATGAAGAAAGAACCTCGCCAAATTGGCCAGGTTCTTTTTATATTGCACAAAAACAGACACGGTGATATAATCAGAACACGCGCGCTTTCTGTGTGAAAAGTCATAGTTATCCATCTTATATTATGATTATATCATGCTGAAAAGCTCTTGTCAAATTTTTTTGAAGGGGAGATATAGAATGAGTTCTTTGGTTCTCGGCATTCACGAAATTGAAAAAACACAGCCTTTGCTCGTTGGAGGAAAAGGGTTACATTTAGGGGAATTATCAAAAATTCAAGGAATACAAGTACCGGAAGGATTTTGTGTCACAACCGCCGGATATCGAAAAGCCATTGAACAAAACGAAACGTTACAAGCGCTGTTGGGTCAACTGACCATGCTGAAAGCGGAGAATCGGGATCAAATTGGTGAAGTCAGCAAAAAAATCCGGCAAACCATTATGGAAGCAGAAATTCCTTCAGATGTAGTCAAAGCAGTCGCTTGCCATCTCTCCCGGTTCGGCGAAGAACATGCCTATGCCGTACGTTCTAGTGCGACAGCTGAGGATTTACCGCATGCCTCTTTTGCCGGTCAACAAGACACCTATTTAAATATTACCGGCGTCGATGCGATCTTGCAGCATATCAGTAAATGTTGGGCGTCCCTATTTACGGATCGCGCGGTCATTTACCGTATGCAAAATGGGTTTGGTCACAGCCAAGTTTATTTATCTGTTATCATCCAAAGGATGGTGTTCCCTCAGGCTTCGGGGATTTTATTTACCGCTGATCCGATGAACGGAAACCGAAAGCTGCTGTCCATCGATGCCGGTTTTGGACTTGGTGAAGCACTGGTCTCCGGCTTAGTATCTGCCGATTGTTATAAAGTACAGGACGGGAAAATCGTCGATAAGAGAATAGAAACCAAAAAAAAGGCTGTCTATGAACGAAGAGAAGGCGGAACGGAAACACGGGAGATCGATCTTGATCAGCAAAAGATTCAAACACTGACTGATGAACAAATTTTACAGCTGGCACGTATCGGGAGACAGATCGAAGCTCATTTCGGCCAGCCGCAAGATATCGAATGGTGTTTGGACCGCGATACTTTTTATATTGTCCAAAGTCGTCCGATCACAACGTTATACCCCGTTCCTGAAGCGAACGATCAAGAAAATCACGTCTATATCTCTGTCGGTCATCAGCAAATGATGACGGATCCCATAAAACCCCTTGGATTGTCTTTTTTTCTGTTGACGACTGCTGCACCCATGCGTAAAGCCGGCGGAAGGCTATTTGTCGATGTCACACATCAACTGGCATCCCCTAATGTCAGAGAAGTTTTCTTAAAAGGTATGGGGCAGCACGATCCGCTCTTAAAAGACGCACTTATGACCATAATAGAGCGAGATGATTTCATTAAACCGATACATGATAAAACGGCGCCGATTCCCGGCAAAGGCAATGCAGATATGCCGGATCAAGCTGAAAACGATCCTGCAATTGTTTCTGATTTGATTAAGAGCAGTCAGGCATCGATAGAAGAGTTAAAACAAAACATCCAGACGAAATCAGGATCTGATTTATTTCGTTTTATTTTGGAAGATATCCAGGAATTAAAGAATATTTTATTTAATCCAAAAAGTTCGGTGCTGATTCGAACTGCAATGGATGCTTCATCATGGATTAACGAAAAAATGAACGAGTGGTTAGGTGAAAAAAACGCAGCAGATACGCTTTCTCAATCTGTACCCCATAATATTACTTCAGAAATGGGGCTTGCGCTATTGGACGTCGCCGATGTGATCCGTCCTTATCCAGAAGTAATTGCCTATTTAGAGAATGTAAAAGATGATCACTTTTTGGATGGGCTGGTGAAGTTTGAAGGCGGGCGGGAAACCCATGACGCTATCTATGCTTATCTCAACAAGTACGGAATGCGATGTGCCGGAGAAATTGATATCACAAGAACTCGATGGAGCGAAAAACCAATTGCACTTGTCCCTATGATTCTTAATAATCTCAAAAACTTTGAGCCAAATGCCAGCCAGCGGAAATTTGAGCAAGGGCGGCAGGAGGCGTTGAAGAAAGAACAAGAGTTATTAGACCGATTGAAGCAATTACCGGATGGTGAACAAAAAGCCAGAGAAACTAAACGAATGATCCAAATCATCCGGAACTTCAGCGGATTCAGAGAATATCCAAAATACGGCATGATCAGCCGCTACTTCGTTTATAAGCAGGCTTTACTGAAAGAAGCCGAACAACTCGCAAAAGCGGGGGTTATTCATGAAAAAGAAGACATATACTATCTCACTTTTGAAGAACTTCAGGAAGTCGTACGCACAAATGAATTGGATTACCAAATCATCAGCACACGAAAAGGCGAGTACAAAGTATATGAAAAACTATCTCCGCCGCGTGTTATCACGTCTGACGGTGAAATCGTTACAGGCGAGTACAAACGAGAAAATCTCCCGGCCGGAGCGATTGCCGGGCTGCCCGTTTCCTCGGGAGTCATAGAGGGCAGGGCACGGGTTATTTTAAACATGGAAGATGCCGATTTGGAAGATGGGGATATATTAGTTACCCCCTATACTGATCCCAGCTGGACACCATTGTTTGTGTCCATAAAAGGCCTGGTCACTGAAGTTGGCGGACTGATGACCCATGGAGCGGTTATCGCGCGTGAATACGGCTTACCTGCAGTTGTTGGAGTTGAAAATGCAACCCAATTGATAAAAGATGGGCAGCGAATCCGCGTTCATGGAACAGAAGGCTCTATTGAAATATTATAATAGCGGGTGTGTGCAGCACGTCACCAGATATTTCCCGCATTTTAACTGACAAATACCGAACAAAAAGAAAAGCCGGAACCTTTTAGAAGAGGAATCCGGTTTTTTTATGTGAAAATGATTTAATGTGAGAACACCGCATTTTGTGGGCGAACCCTTACAAAAAAGATTCAGTGGCTAAATCTAACGATGACAATTTTATAAAGGTGAGTAATATCCTTTTTAAGTTCACAACCTCTGTAATCCTGATGAATTAAAAACGCCTTAGTTTTTTAACAACTATTTAGGGGTTTTGTTCATGAACAAGTCTTTATTCTGAATTGAATTGTTCGCCTTATTCTTCATAGCGGCAATATTGGCGCAGGCAGGGGAGAAAACTCTCCCGCTTACCAGAGTGAAAATAAAAAATGTTTATCTTAGATAGATTTTTTTAAAAAGTAAAGACGCCATAAAACTTCTTATGGCGTCTGTCCGAACTAAGGGATGCAATGTTTGGGAGACGAATATAAATCGTCAATGTGCTAGAAAAGGAATGCAGCACCTACAATGATTAACAAAATGAACAGCACAACGATCAATACGAAAGAACTTCCACCGTAATTTCCACCGTAGTTCCCCATATTATTGCCACCTCCTGTTGTTAGGATAGTACATAATATGCCGGACGATAAATTTCGACATAGATTTAAGTCTAAATAAGAAAAAATGGATATTAAGTCTAAAATGAAGAGCTTCTAAGAATATGAAATAATGGAAAGAGAGAAATGGATGGGACGGGTTGCTGTTTAAAGAGGAGGGATATGGCTCAACATGCAATAAAACTGTGTATGAAAGTGGTGAGCCATGAAGTTACTTCATCATGCAGAGCCACATACGAAGAGGTACAGGGAAATTATAGTTAACGAAAATATTCATCATTTCCCGGGCAAGCGCAGTATACGACAAATCAAAACAAATCACAAAGGGACAGAAGGTACGATACAAGGAGGCTGCTTGCGGGTTTGTGGTGCAGATAAAGTTTCCGTTTCAAAAAGGTCATATGTTTATTCGACACTTTACTTTTATTTCTGCAGAATGCTTGGAAAAGAAAGTCGGCAAAACTGCCGACTTTCCTAACGGAATTTAGATCTCAACAGATCTAAAGAAACCATCGACACTATCACCGGTGCCGCTATCATATTTCAGGATGTATTCTCCTTTTTGGTTAACGCTGAATTCTTGAATGAACGTTTTCCCCGCATTTAATGTCGTAGAGGATAAGAGTGTATTTCCATTAGGATAATTAATGGTGAATTTGAAAGATTTGCTGCCGTCATTCGCTACAAAAACTCTGATTTTTCCTGGAGAGCTGCCTTGATAGTTGAATGAAATCTTACCGGTACCGCCAGAAAAAGGCTGACACGCAATATACGGAGCGTCACATGACCAACCGGCAGGTTTCATGACTTTATCTTGATTCGGCAAAGATTTTGCAGAAACATCTGCAGCCCCCATTAGCGGAATTAACCCAAAAGCAAGAGCGCCGGCAATAATTTTCTTTTTCATTCGTATTCCTCCTCTTAATAGTGAATGTGATACAGTTATAAATTTACAATATTTATAAAATAATTCCTTCTTTTTCAAGTTGAGAGAAGAAGAAAAAATTTAAAGAGGACAAATAAATGTCACAAATTAACAATCTATACACTGCAGTAAACTGGTCAATGCATGAAGATGATTTTACGCTAATGTTTTACAAGGCGATCTTCTCACTGTGAGTTAAAGAACAAGACGATTGTTAACCCTGTGCGGGTACGTAACAACTGGAAGAAAGTAAATTCCCGGGCAAGGAGCATTTCTTTAACCTGAAACTTTTATAAAGCATTAACGTATTACTTTATAAAGGTAAATAAGGAGGCTTTTGAATGGGATTGAAAAATTTCTTTAATACTGAGTTAAAATGCTCTATCTGCGGAAAAACATTAAAATCAGGGGATGAGATAACAGCTTATCTTACACTTCCGAGTGAGAAGAAAATGCCTGTGGGGAGAATGGACAAAGTGTTAAGCAAACACTCTGATAAGGTCTGCTGTAAAAAGTGCAGTGAGTAGGTTTTTAGTGTTATGAGGAACCTCTGGGGGGGTTCCTCATAACAAATATCAACCAATTAAATTAGAAAAAAGCGAAATTGTGATGATTAAAGTAGATAAAGAACTGAGGGATACCAAAGGGATCATTTTTCGTTTACTTTGCTTTTTTGAAGGTTTGTTTAGCTCGTGGATCACTGCACCCCATAAAAGCGTGGATGCTAAAATGATAAGACTCATATGTAACAACACTCCCTTGTTTTTAAGAATTTTACCATATTTATTCAAATTACTCAGTGTAGAGAACAGGCGTTTTATTGAATATCAGATGAAGCGATAGAAGGGTTTATCAGGGTCACAAAGTATATGGTAATTCGCGTATTATGCGGTTGGGTGGAAAAATTAAGCTTTCTGCGTGGTATCTTGAAGTGACAGGAGGTGAACGGCATAAATGTGTCAGAGTAAAAAGAGCACTTTCAACCCTAATAAGGAAAGGAATTGAGAATTGAAATTAGAACGTTTGTTATCAATCATTTTCAAGCTCTTACATAATGAAATTTTATCTGCTTCCAGTTTAGCTGATGAATTTCAAGTATCAACGCGGACAATTTATAGAGACATCGAAGCGATTTGTACAGCTGGAATACCAGTCGTTTCATACCAAGGGGCTAACGGCGGTTTTGGGATAATGAGAGGATACAAATTTGATAAAAGTTTAATCGGTTCTCATGATGTATTGAATTTAATTACAGTATTAAGCAGTTTGTCGAGTGTTTTTGAAGATAAAGAAGTTGAACACACGATAGATAGATTAAAATCTCTGGATACAAGCGAAAACAGCGGGACTTTGTATGTTAACTTGGAAAGCCTTAGAACAGAACCGAATTCATTAATCCGGCTGCGAAAAGCTATACAGGAAAAAAAGGCAGTACGCTTTGATTATGTCAGTAATAAAAATGAATTTACATCACGTGAAGTAGAACCTATCCACCTTCATTATAAGTTTCGTAATTGGTATGTATATGGCTTCTGCAGAGAACGTCAAGATGATAGAGAATTTAGAGTATCACGTATGATGAATATAACGCTTACTCAAGAAGAGTTTTTGCGCAGTCACAAAGTGAAAGATGAACCATCTTATTCAGAATCCGACCTAGGAGGGTTTGCGGATGTAGTCATTTGGGTTAATCCTAATTCCATAGCTAAAGTATTAGATCAATTTCAGAACGCTTCAAAAGTCATGAACAGAGATGGAAGTATGACGTTTACAATCTCTGTGTATCGGCCTCAGCATGCCGGATGGCTTAAATCAATTCTTTTGAGCTTTGGCAGTGGCGCTAAAATTATAAAACCGCTGGAACTGCAATCAATTTTAATGGATGAAGCCGAAAAAATAATGAAAATTTATAAAGATGTATGACAATCTGCTGTCATATATCTTTTTTTATAATCACAAGTATCAACTTTAAAGGAGAGATGTTAAATGAACCATGCGAAAAATATGTATCAGTATCATGTGTGGGCGAATAAAGCGTTATTAGAAAGAATAAAGGAATTACCAAGTAATGTCCTTTATGAAGAGGTTCACAGTTCATATCCTACAATTGCTCAAACGTTCAGTCACATCTGCGCGGTGGATGTTATGTGGCTGCAAGTGCTTAAAGGAATAGACATGCAGGAAGCATTGGAAGGTTCTGTGGCTTATGCGGAAAGAGCTCATTTATATTCTGCAGATGAATTTGCGGCGTCTTATGAAGAACTGGCTTCACAGTTTGAAGAATGGATGAATAGCCAAACAGATTTAGAACAAAAAATGAACTTAAATAATCCTTGGTTAGGTTACAGAGAAACTGCTTACTCAGAAATTTTATTCCATGTTGCCAATCACGGAACTTATCATCGGGGCAGCATAACAACTATGTTAAGACAGCAGGGCTACGCTTCGGCAATGAATGACCTTGCATTATATTGGTATCAGGGTTAGTTCAGAGAGTACTTGCAAAATGAATAACCGCTGAATGGTCTGTAGAGCTTCTTTTCTGAACTAAATGACAAAGTCTCATTCAGTCTGGGTGGGGCGCAGAGCAAGAATAGAGATCAAAGGCTGCCGTATCATTCCCGGCAGCCTTAATGATTAGGAAGTAAAATCGATAACCATGCGGCCGGTCACTTTGCCTTGCTCCATTTCTTCAAAAATATCATTCACATCTTCAATCGGGCGTTTTGTCACTTTAGGTACAACTTTACCGTCTGCAGCAAATTGAAAAGCTTCCTTCAGGTCTTCTCTGGTACCCACTAATGAACCTACTACCTGAATTCCATCTAACACGAGACGGGGAATATCTAAATCCATTTTGTCCACCGGTAAACCGACGGCGACTACGCGAGCTCCTGCTTTTACAACATCAATCGCTTGATTGAAAGGGGTTTTAGAGACAGCCGTGATGACCACTGCATCAAGCCCTAAATCGTTAGTCACTTCTTTTGCTTTAGCGACGGGGTCTTCGTTTAAACTGTTTACAACCGCATCAGCGCCTAAGCTCTTAGCAAAATTCAATTTTTCATCGCTAATGTCGAAAGCAATTACTTTAGCGTTAAAGACATTTTTTGCATATTGAACAGCCAAGTTGCCTAAACCGCCGACTCCAAATACACCGATCCATTGACCTGGCTTAATTTCACTGACTTTAACGGCTTTATAAGTTGTTACACCTGCACAAGTAATGCTGCTTGCTGCTGCAGGGTCTAAGTTTTCCGGCACCTTTATTGCATAATCAACTGCTACGATTGCTTCTTCAGCCATTGCGCCGTCAACTGTATAGCCGGCATTTTTTACATCCCGGCACAAGGTTTCACGGCCTGTTAAGCAATATTCGCAGCGGCCGCAGCTTTCAAACATCCAGGCAATAGAGACGCGGTCTCCCTTTTTCAAACTTGTTACGCCTTCACCAATCTCAGTTACAATGCCTATTCCCTCATGACCTAAAGTGATGCCTGTAACATCCCCGAAATCAGCATTTTTAACATGCAAGTCAGTATGACATACACCGCAGTATTCCATCTTAACTTTGGCTTCACCATGCCGCAAAGGACGTAATTCTTTTTGTACGATCTCTATACTTTTGTCTTTCGTTGCTACTACTGCTTTCAAATCATACACCCCTTTCAAATATTCGCAGAAAATTTTTACTTATCTTACAATTTAGCACACGACTCTTCTTTTGAAAACCCTTACATTTTTGCGGACAAGTGTCTCTACAAAAATTGAGGGAGCTATGCAGGGAGGATTCTATGGATGATTTGTCATCCGAAGGGTGTTTTAAATGGGGGGTTGTCATCTCCAAATGCACTGAATGCTTTGAATTTGTGGTCATAATCTTTCTATAGATATTTGACTTGCACTGCAGAGAATTACACCGGCAGGATATGATTTTACCCTTAGTGAAAAGAATTTCACGGGTAATCATTTGAACTTGAGCTCGGCTGATAAGGTGAATGGTGATGCAAACATAAATCATTACTTATTGATCACAAAAGGAGCAGGCTGCGGAGATGTGTGGATTTCACGGATTCGAACACGATGAGCCGGATGCAGATTGGTGAGCGATACACAGTCAAGGTATTTCCTTGACCTTTTTTATGGGTATACTGATAATATAAAAGTAATCATAGTATACTAAAGTTACAATAAAAGTAACGAAATACAAATTTTAAGGAGTTGCATAAAATCATTCTTTTAAAGAGAAGGGGATCAGGTTGGATCAGTTAATAAATCCTACGAAACATTCTTTTTATTTTAGGCTAAGTAAACATGACTGTTATAAAGTTAGAACAGGAAAGTGCTCCTTAGATTTAACTGATAAGGAATTTAATGCTTTAGAAGGCGAAGAGCATGAATATGCATTAAAATGCAGAAGATTGGCTGCGCACTACATAAAACCGGACATGCATAAAAAACATTCAGGAATATATGCAAGCGTAAATGCTTGCGGTCATATTTCGTTTAGTGATGGTCAGCACAGGATGTGTATCTGCAAAAGGTCAGGTGTCGATAAATTACTTATTCATTTATCAAACAACGGAGATTATATATGTCATATATGCCAGGACAAAAACAAAAAATTAACAGTTAAAGAAAAATTGAAGCAAAGGTTTTTTAAAAAGGATTCGAATAAACTTGCAAGAGAAAATGATTTTATTGATGATGAGTTTTTTGATTAAACCAATCTTTTATTTCAAATGGAGGGGTACATTTGGGTATACTCAACTTTTTCAAGAACAAAGTTAAAAATGAACAAAATGAGAATAAAAATAATAATATGAACACTGTTGGCGTTAATAACGAAACAGAGATGGTATCGAAAAAAGAAAATTTCCCAATCTTGATTCAAGAGACAGGCTTCTCAAGGAAATATGAAGAAAAGTCTGCATTTTTCGAGTATATAGACTTTAAGGTTGCAGGAACATCACACTATCAAAAAGATATTAAGAAAGCCATCAAGACTGAGGATGAAGACAGCTTTTTCTTCGATGAAAAATATGATGGTATGACAAATAAAGAGATTCTAGAATCAACTTTTGATGAGCCGATATTTATTTATCATAATTCCCTTTTCTCAAATTGTGAATTGCGGTTAGAAGAGAACAACAAGTACGATCCGGAAGCTATAGCTGTCTATGTAAATGATTGCAAAGTAGGACATGTTCCTCGAAAGAATTTTCAAGAAGGCAAGAAATACATTTACGATCAGTTAAAGAGTGGTATAAGGCACCCGATATCAGCAAGTTTGTATGGAGGGAAATATAAAGTTAACCGCGATGATACAAAGATTGAAACAGGAGAAACAGATTATAAAATTGAATGTCAAATAGTGATTAAAACAGACAAATAGACAATAAAACTACGATATTGTAAGTGCGAAGTAAATGAACGGGGCGGTGACTTGAAGCTGAATTCAACAAGATTAAAGAGCTATACCTACACATTGGCTTTTTCAAGTTTGTCGTATGGTTTGATTTTCGGACTATATATGTTTGTATACTCGGGTTTTGTGCCAATTGCATTGGTTACTGTAGTAATCATTGCTTTTTACGCATTGATTACTTACTTTTTGTTTGCTGTTCCTGTGCAACTATGGCTAAGAAAGAAGCCTAAAAACTTTAGTTTGGTTCATCTTTTCATTTATACAACAGTCGCTTTTTTTGCTGTGTTCTTGTTCTGGCACATAGATAATCCGCCAATTGATTTCGCAGTTTTCAGAAGTTTTATTTATTACATAATGAGCATTGCTGCTGCGTTCATATATTGGTTCTGGGACTCTATATTTCTGAGAAATTACAATGTTCACCGGAAGTAAAGCTGATGTTTCCAAAAGAAAGCGGGTGAGGAAAAATGGAATACATTGAGTTGACCAGGGACAATATTGATGACAATCATATTTGCTGTGCATTAGGTACGAAGCAATATGAGGATGCGGTAAATGAAAAGAAGAGCTGGCTCAAAGATCGGATGAGTGATGGCTTGGTGTTCTACCGCCTAAACGAACGGGCCAAAGTTTTTATTGAATATTTACCTGCAGAAGAAGCGTGGGTCCCGGTAAGCGCACCTCATTTTATGTTTATTAATTGTCTTTGGGTCTCAGGTAAATATAAGAATAACGGACATGCGAAACACTTGTTAGAAAAATGTGTGTCAGATGCAAAATCCCGCGGTATGGATGGGATAGTTCATATAGTGGGGAAGAAAAAACTCCCTTATTTAAGTGATAAGCATTTCTTCGAGCATATGGGATTTGCTGTACAAGATGAGGCAGAACCCTATTTTCAGTTGATGTCACTGACGTGGAATGAACATGCACATCCTCCTGTATTTAAAAAACAGGTGAAAAGTAATTCCGTTAATGATGAGGGAATCACAATATTTTATACAGCTCAATGCCCATTTGCAGTCGGAGTGTTAAAGGATTTAAAGAAACTGACTGAAAAGAAAGGACTTCATTTTCAGGCCCGGCGAATATCGTCAAAAGATATGGCGCAAAAATCCCCGGCAGTTTGGACGACTTTCAGCGTGTTTTATAATGGGACATTTCTCACTCATGAGATGATGAGCGTAAATAAGTTTGAAAAAAAACTCAATAAGCTTTTAATGGCTTAACTTTGTTTTATTACTATTGCTCGTTTTTATATTCGATACTGAGGGTTTTTCACGAAAATTGTTCAGTACTTTACATTGCGGGCGGCAAATGAATGATTATTGTTTTTGACAAAGATGATAACACCCATCATTATAGTAAAAATAGATTGTGATAAGTTCTTCAACAAACGAAGAAGTTCTTTTCAAAGGTCGATAACAATGAAACAGGAGACTGCAAATGCAAAAAATTGAAACCCATCGCTTAATTTTAAGAAATTTTACCGAAAGAGATGCACAAGGTCTGTTGGAATATTCGGCACATCCGAGAGTGAATTGTTTTCTTGATGACAGAATATCTACGTTAGAAGAAGCTGCCGTAAACGTTCAAAAAAGAAGCCGAGATGACTCTTATATTGCAGTTTGTTTAAAAGACAGTAATGATCTAGTCGGAGAACTATTTTATTTAAAAGAAGAGCCAGATACCTATTCCGTTTGTTGGAATTTCAATGCCCGTTTTGAAGGGGCGGGATACGCAAGTGAAAGTGCGAAGGCTTTCTTTGAGTATCTCTTTATGCAAAAAGAAGCAAGAAGGCTTTATGCATATGTTGAAGATGATAACTGCAGGTCACAAAAACTATGTGAGAGATTAGGAATGCGTAAAGAAGGTTATTTTCTTGAATTTATTTCATTTACTGCCCACGAGGATGGAACACCTAAATATGAAAACACTTACCAATACGCATTGCTAAAGAAAGAATGGTTAAAACAAAAACATAGTTAATAGAATTTGTGGGGAAATAATCTCCCCTTTACCGAAAAAACCCTGCTGAAAGCAGGTTTTTTTAAGTTAAATACTTCATTAGGTTACCTAGTAACGATCAAAAAGATTCAGCTTGAAGGTTGGGAAAAACATGAAAATCATTATAGCAATGTTGTAAAATTAGAGAGAGGATGATTGTGACGGACATTTTGCAGTTTAGCGACAGAAGGTGCAGGAAGTAATTTGAATCAGCAATGTTCAATTCATTTTGATGAATTTAAAGAAGCGCTTGATAATCAAAATGTGAAAAGCAGTTCAGAGTCAAGACCCATTTTGCGGTGAGACCGGAAATATGCTCTTCATCTTCTGATGTTGTTCAAAGCTGACACCTCTTGATGCTTATGTATAAGAAAATAATACCATTGAAATATATGTATAAGGTTGGAAACGGAGGGGATCAAAGTTGGTGCGATCTTGTGTAAAAGAAAGGATCAGGATGAATGTGACCAGCATCCACCCTGATCAATGGGGTTCACAGTGTTCTATTTCATTGTATTCCAATCGGAATAATATTACAAGGGTGAAAAAGAAATAAGCGGAATGTTTTCGGCTTCTTCTGTCTCTGGAGCGGGAAACGGAAAGTGAGATGTTTGAATGAAAATAAATGATTATCTGAAGGAAAGGTTTCCGACTTTAAAATTAGTGCCCGGCATTTATCATCAATGGGACGTGGGACTTCATTTTTCTCTCGGCGGCAATATGTATCAATTTAATGAAAGCGGTGCTTTGAATCTTGAGTATTTTCAGCTTGTTCATCATCAAACCGCCGCACTTTTCAATGAACTGTTTGAACATAGCGATGACATGTTCCTTGTTGCCAACGTATATAAGCACAAAACTCAAGGTAATCACCCGAGAAAATTAAAGGTTTATCAGCCGTTTCTGAAGTGTAAGGATGATTTATATCGGATCCAGGTGAAGACCTGCCCCTGTCCGTTTGAAGAAGATGATGCAGAAGAATATGAAATGCAGCAGTTTTCTTTATTATGTAAACGGAAAGATCTGCGTATTCCCCAATTACTTAAGGCAGCCGTCCACGAAGATTTTCCGCTGAAGCCAAGGTTCGGGGGCTGTTCCGTTGGGTATCCCGATGTTTTCTTTGTGAATATGACAAAAGATATTATTTTCTTTCTATATGATGACAGAGGGTGTGAAGTCATCGCTCTTGATGCCGGAAGAATAGGAAAGCTTTATGATCAATATCACGATTGGATTGAATTGGACTGAAAAAACGAACACATGAATTCGAAGCCGCTTGTGCCGGCTTTGTTCTTGCCTAGTCCGGCTGCATGAGTATAATGGGCAGAATTGAAGGGCGCCGGAAACTTTTTTTCCTCTCATACCGGCCTTCTGCATGTTAAGCTTCTGTATTTATTTTGAATAAATTCCTATTTATAAAACGGCTGAATAGAATAACATAAAAGCTTTTTTACACAGTGCAGGAGGAGAGAAATGTGAGGGCTGAACACCGTGATTGTATGGAAATTGGAATTTATTCATTTGCAGAATTATATCCCGATCCTCTGACAGGGAAAACAGTCAGCGCAAAGCAGCGGATAGATGAATTGATGAAGCTGGCGAAACTGGCTGACGACGCAGGGCTTGATGTATTCGGGGTAGGCGAGCATCATCGTCTTGATTATGCGGTATCTTCGCCGCCGGCCATCTTATCAGCGATTTCACAGATTACTGAAAATATTAAGCTGACCAGTGCCACGACTGTATTATCCACCGCAGATCCCGTCCGTTTATTTGAGGATTTTGCAACGCTTGATCTGATTTCAGACGGCCGGGCGGAAATCATTGCGGGACGGGGCGCATTTTTAGACTCGTTTCCTCTTTTCGGTTATGACGTAGGCCATTATAAAGAACTGTTTGAAGAACACATTGACCTTTTTTTAAAATTAAATTCCGGGGAAGAATCGGTTACCTGGAAAGGACGTTACCGGCCGCCGCTGCGCGAGGCAGAAATTTCTCCTCGGCCTTTTTGCGGAAGCATTCCGCTATGGTTAGGTGTTTCGGGGACTCCGGAAAGCGCAGAACGAGCCGGGCGTGCAGGTGCGGGTTTGGCATTGGCTGTACTGAGCGGTGATCCGATGTCATCTAAGCCGCTTGTTGACAAATACCGGGAAACGGCTTCTAAAGCCGATCATCCTCCGGAAAATGTGAAGGTTGCCGTGACCGGACATATGTTCATTTCAAAAACGAATGAACAGGCAATACAAGAATTTTACCCGTATCATTCAAATTACTGGTCTCACGTTCATTCATATCACGGGATCGATGAGCCTTTAACGAAGGAAGATTTTGAGCGGGCGTCCGGAAAAGAAACAGCTTTATTTGTGGGAAGTTCACAGCAGATCATTGAAAAAATCATGCATCAATATGAGTTGTTCGGGCATCAGCGATTTCTCGCGCAAATCGATATAGGAGGTATGCCGTTTAAAAAAGCCGCGGAAAACATCGAACGATTAGCAGCGGAAGTAGCACCGGTTATCCGAAAAGAAACCCGCAAATCCAGCGAATGAAGTTCTGAGCATAAGGGGCGGGCCGGTTTTTGGCAATCGCGGATTCGAAAACAGAATCGGCCCGGCTTTTTCTTTATGATTATAAAAAACAAAGGGGAAAGCGCGAACCTCATTGCTTTTTCCTATCAAGAAAAGGAAGGTCATTTCATCCTCTATCGTGAAGTGTATATACCGAAAGGGATTTTATTAACAAAAAAGGGAGGATGATGCAGTAATGAAGGGTTTGGTCAAAGCTGCAGTTTTAACTGTTACTCTTGGGATTGGAGGCGCTTTCTATTCAAGTGATGCATCTGCGCACGGGTATATAAAAGAGCCCGTCAGCAGAGCGTACATGGGAGCTTTAGAGAAACAAACATTGGGCTGGACGGCCGCTGCGCAGAAATATGGCTCCGTCATTGATAATCCTCAGTCTGTAGAAGGGCCGAAAGGATTTCCGGCTGCAGGTCCGCCGGATGGAAGAATTGCGTCTGCAAATGGGGGATCGGGACAAATTGACTTCGGTTTAGACAAGCAGACTGCAGATTATTGGGTAAAACAAAACATCCGCGGCGGTTTTAACACCTTTACTTGGTACTACACGGCTCCTCATGCGACATCAAAGTGGCACTATTATATCACCAAGAAAAACTGGAATCCGAATAAACCTTTGTCAAGAGATGAATTCGAATTAATCGGAACGGTAAACCACGACGGTTCCAAGGCAGATACGAATCTGACTCATAAGATTTTTGTGCCGACTGATCGAAGCGGGTATCATGTCATTTTGGGGGTATGGGACGTTGCGGATACTTCCAATGCCTTCTATAACGTCATCGATGTAAACCTTACACAATAATCTATGAATTACTGATCGGCTGCATGTTCATCGGCCGATCTTTTTAGTTTTAATGTGTGAATGAAAAGGGGAAAAACAGCAGAGCGCCATAAACATTTCATTTATGGCGCCGTACGATCATGGAGGTGCTGCTGACATGGATGCGGAGGTAAGAGGATTCTTAATAACCGCCGAGGAAAGAAGCCCCAACGATGATTAATAAAATGAATAGCACCACGATTAACGCAAAGGAGCTACCATAACCACCTGAGAATCCCATATAATCTCACCTCCTAAAGAGGATTAATACATACTATGCCGAAATGAAAAGTTTGATAGGGATGCTAGTTTACTTTTTGAAAAAAGGTTTTTTAGTCTATATTTCCTTTACATGGCCATCCGTTAAAATGAGTAAAAGGAGGAATCGTACTGCTTCCTGTAATAGAAACGGATAGGCTCATACATTGAGAAGTTGCGAAGAGGGTGCGCAGTTGGCTTGTTTTTTTAAAAATGAAAATGTAACACGCTATTAGGATTGGAACCTTTTGATTCAACGGAACAGGCTGAAGAAATGATTGGTTGGTTTCAAGAGCAGCAGCATGAAAAAAGTGGATGTGATGAGGAATAGAGAAAAAAGATGCGAAAGGCATAATCGGAACCATGTATCAAAACGGACTGCCTGGTGATATACGCGTATACTCCATTCCGAATGGGAACGTAACGATCTAAACAGAAGAACTTCAAGTGTTCTGCGGTAAATAAAAAAAGCCGATGAAGGCTTAAAATTGATTAGACGCTGTAAAGCATTCTTTTTGCTGCGCTTTCTGCAGACGGAGTTTGATTGTAAGAAACGATTCCGATCATCACTAACAAGATAATGAAAACCAATATGCTCCACAACACTATTTTTAAAGACTTTGACATGGCATACCCTCACTTTGAAAGACTTTACCGGGGCTGCGATCGGAGCCCGCACTTCAAGTATAGTCGTTATAACGGTGAAAAATGTACAGTATCTCGTTATCAAAATAAAAACTTGCGGGCGCTGCCGCAAGTTTTCTCTGAATTAAGGTCTGTGGAATTCAATATGCTGATTATCACGATCGAACCATCCTCTGAATGCCCAATTGATCCAGCCCCCGTCTCCTTTGTTATCAAAGGAACCGTCTTCGAAGACCCAGATTCCGTAAGTAATGCCGTCATAAACGGCTGATCCGTAAAATTGAACGCCGTTAAAGCGGTCTTCATATTCTTGATTTAAATTGAACACCATGACGTTGTACTTCTGTCCTGATGCGTAAAATGTTGTTTCCATGACATTTTTTACCCAGCCGGTTCGGTTTTGATCTGACTTAACCGCTTCAGCAATGCGATCTGAAATTCCGAGAACATCTACGTTTACGTTCAGCCCGGCATCAACACCTGCTGCTTTTACGTTTTGGCCTGCTGTTTGGGATAATTTACTTTCTAACGGATTTGCAACGGGTGAAACGTGAGGCGCATTCGGGTGTTCAGACTGACTGGCTGCTGAGGCACTGGCTGTGAAAGGAATTGTTAGAGATAAAGCTAAGCATGATCCGACTATTGTTCTGGCGATTTTCATGTCTATGACCTCCTGAGGAAATTTTTAAAAATTGTTGCAAATTCATGGTATCGCAGAAAAATTGACCAAGCAAAGAGCAGATTTTCTCAAAAGTCATGTCATTCTATTTATGTTGTTTTCTGTAAATGAAATACTTTTAATCAGGCGAAAAGGGAAGAAAATAATAGAGTCTTTTTATGTATTGTGATAGGATGACCGGATTTTGGGTGAAAATAGCCCGGAGAAACGTCATAATAAGAAAAACACCCGGGATTTACCGGGTGTAAAAAGTGTTGATATGTCAAGTCAGCAGCATTTTTTGCATTTTCTTTTATAAACAACGATGTAATCATAATCAAGATGCTTTTTATCTTGTTTCTTCTTTTTCTTCTTTTGTTTAGGCTGCTTTGGCTGGTGATCATAATGTCCGTTCATATCCATACCCATATCCATACTCATACTCATATTCCTCCTTTTTTCATCTGACGGTAGTATTCTATGACAGAAAGCATGGATGGCTTGGACAAATGAAACGGTATGCTGAAAAAGAGGCATCTCATTCGGTATAAAAAACAGAATCATACCCGCCCGATAGAAAAGAGAGAAGATGATCCTGATATTGAGATCCTATTTGATAACCGCAATTGCAATGCCGTACCCTTTTTCAGCGCTGTATAAGGCCGTCAGTTTCAATACCTTCCAGCCTTCCGCGGCTTTAGTCCCGATTCCGTTATGAGCCGTGATATAATCTCCCGGGCTGACCGTACTGTCGACCCGTACGTAATGCCGGCCGTTGAGTCCGACAATATGCCATTCGTCTCTGGCCGCGCGTGCTTCATAGTCAGCTTCAAGAGCCGGACTGCAGTCCGGGTTTTGTTTCGGTACGCGTACCGTTTCTCCTGTTTCTTCGTCAGTCACATTTTCGTATATGAAACCGCCGAACTCATTTGTCAAAAAGCGGCTTTGCCATCCGAAGCTTGCGGCTCCTGAGATAAAAGCGGCTGTTTCTGAAATGACGCCGAGCATGTAATCTCCGACGTGAGCCGGTTCAATTTTTTCGCCTTTCACTGTGACGATCGTCCCGGCGGGAATCGTCTGGCCGGTTACACTTTCAAAATATTCTCCGTACCCTGACAGGGAAGAGGTGACAGCTCCGGCGAACGTACCGTGGCCGCCCGCTGAATCCAGTTTCCATTTGATGGACTGATGCCCTCCGGCAACCGTGTATGGTTCTTCCAATGTAATGCTTTCTGATGACAGAATCGTTCTGGAGACTTTGCCGCCCGTAATATGGACATTGTTTGAAGCGGCGATAAATGCCCTTGAACCTTCGGAACTTGAACCTCCGGAAGAGCTGATGATCGCATTTCTGTCACCTCTGGCCGTAATATCGCCTGTTCCCGCAATAACGGCGCTTGTCGGGTTGAATGCAAAACCGGAGCTGGTCGCGAGCTGTGCGCCTCCCTTTAAATTGACGGGGATCTGCTCATAAGTCTGTCCTTTTATAGATGCGGCCGCGCTGTAACCTTCAGCTTGCACCCCGAGAATGACAGCCTGACTGTTAGGGGACGTAATTCCGACGGAACCGCCGTCTCCGATCATCGTACCGTTCATAATATTTACGTTATATTGGCCTCCGCCGATTGAGATGCCTTTAGGAGAAGACTTGTATATATCAAAATTTAAAATTTTAACATGATCGGTTTTATTAGATCCGCCGGATATATTGATGTCAACCCCGGCTTGTGTAAAGCCGCGTATTTTAATGCCGTTGATCGTAATATTTTGACTGCGGTATTGAAGAGCCACGACTGGGTTCCCGCCATAGTCGTATGATGGATCACCAATAGCTGTGAATCCGTTTACATTGACGTTTTTATAGGCAGAGATGACCAGCGCCCTCGGGGTCACACCGTCATAGAGGGCATTGAATACCGGTTCAATCGCGGTGCAATCGGTTAAAGTAACATCATAAGCCGTCGTGCTTTCGGGGTCTGAGGCCTGATGATGGCCGATATGACGAATATCAAATGAACGTACATCACGATACGAAACATGACCGATAATATGAACATTTTGAGAAGCCGGCCACAGGCTGTGCGCCTTTACCTCAATCCCGCGGATATTTCCGCTCGTATAGTTATTTAAAAGCCACACATGTTTAGAGCCGTCGTCAATTTCAATGCCGTTCGAGTTTGCGCTGCCCTCAGCATGCTCTGTGCCGCGGGGGTTTCCGGAATGGCAGTTGGAAATGAAAATATATTCGCTGTAATGGGTGGTAATGCCGTCGTCTCCGGCGCCGTATGCCACACAGTTATCAATCCATATATAACGGCAGCCGTCTTTCGTCCATTCTGTTTCAGGCAAATGATCGTAAGTCGGAGATGTAATATCTATACCATGCAGACCCGCGTTAACCGTTTCAACATTCTTAATCCAGCCGTATTGCACATTAGCAAACGTTAAACAGCTGGAACACTGTCCTCCGGGGTTCCTGACTCCGCATTGACGGTCAGGATTCCAGTCTAAAGTCATGTTCTGGACAAAAATATTACGGTTTCCATTTTCGTAATCATCGTTAGTAATGACCCATTCGTATGCGGGAGTGTCCTCATGAAGCTTAAGCACGGTAATCCCTTGTCCCTCACCGGAAATAGTAGTCCATGAGGGGAGTTTTATCCCTTGAACCAAAAATTCTCCTGCGGGAACATTTACTTTGACCCGGCCGTTCCCGATCGCTTTCCGAAAGGCTTCTGTATTGTCCCGGCCGTCAGGGACCGCTCCGTAATCCTCCACATTCACTTCCCGGGTGATTTTATTCATAAGCATTTCGTATTCTGTATCAAGCCGTTCTTTTAAAAGTGAGGTGACCATTCCTTCCGCCGTCACCCGGGCATCTGCGATCTCAAGATTATCATCCGTTGCGGAATGCTTAATAAAATTCTGCATCCTTGCTTTGAGATGCTCCAATTCAGAGGGCTGTGCAGGGCGAGACTGCAATGGGGCGTTTAAAGACGGATCAGGAAAGTTTTTAAATTGAACCATTCTAAAGACACCTCTTTCTTTTGATATAAGCGCCTGAGGCAGGTGACAGAAAAGAATCGCGCGCCCTTTAAGCGCTTATTCTTCAAATTCTTTATTCAGAACGAAATTCCTTTTGAAACCGAGGCGAAATTTTAAAAAAGCTCTGTTGAAAGAACGGACATATAGCTTTGCATTATTGTAATTGAAACTGTCATGTGAAAATGGAGGGAAAAACTGATAGGAGGGGTCCTCATTTTAGGTTTATTCTCATTGTCTTCGCCGTGCTTCCTCTTCGGCTGCATATACACCAAAATCAGCATTCTTATCAGTTAAATGGTATAATGGGGCACGGATTGGTCATCAATACGACTGAAATAGGGAAGCAAAAGGAGCAGCGAACATGACTTTACAAATCAGAATTAAATATTCAGATGATACGCAAACGAGAATCAGTAAAATTGAACAGGGCGATTGGATTGACCTGCGGGCAGCTGAACATATAACAATCAAAAAAGATGAATTCAAACTTATCCCGCTTGGAGTTGCGATGGAACTGCCGGAAGGATACGAGGCCCATGTCGTTCCGCGTTCAAGTACATATAAGCATTTCGGGATCATTCAGACAAATTCAATGGGAGTCATTGATGAATCTTATAAAGGCGACAATGACTTCTGGTTTTTTCCTGCATTCGCGCTTCGGGATACCGACATTTCCAAGGGGGAGCGGATCTGCCAATTCAGAATCATGAAGAAAATGCCTGAAGTGGAGCTGATCGAAGTAGACAAGCTCGGGAACAATGACCGCGGCGGACTGGGATCAACAGGCACGAAATAAAACGAAAAAAAGACTGCTTAACAGCAGTCTTTTTTTATGGATACAGCAGTTACATTCAAATTTTTTCGGGGATTCTTGAATTGGGAAATCAAACAAAACTAAGGAGAAGGGTTTCATTTTTATCATTTAAGCTTTCCGTCTCTTTGAACAGAAAGACTTTTTTAGGTTAAAGGATAGAGGTTGTTTTGATGTTTTTATTCTTCAAGATGAACGGAGGTTTTGTCCAACGTATATAATATTGTGACAAAAGTGTAAACAAAAGAAAGGATGATGTTATGGAAAAAAGGGTTAGAAGAGTAGACCGTAAAGCAGCCGGCAAAGAGGCAGAGCAGAAGAAACCGTCCAAAGTCACCCTGTTCTGCCGTTCGCTTCAAAGGCTGAAGCATTTGTATTGTAACATAAACATACAAATGCCATCAATAACCAAAAAAGGAATTTCAATTTTAATTTTACCGTTTTTGCTTCTGCCGTTCTTTCGGGCTGATGCCGCTTCAGATCTTTACGGCAGTTTCGAGGAATTAAAGCTGAATGAAGATCCTTCCGATTTTTCCATTTCAACGCGGGAGCATGACCCTTCTGTCCTCATATTAGCTATACACGGCGGAGGCATAGAGCCGGGGACCAGTGAGTTAGCCAGAGAAATTGCCGAAAACCGGAGTTTATATTTATTTGAAGGGTTAAAATCAGCCGGTAATGCAGCTCTGCATTTGACAAGTTCGCATTTCGATGAAACCAAGGCCGTGCAAATGGTGAAAGGGCACTCTAATGTCATTTCATTGCACGGTTACGGCAGTGATGATAAAAAGATAAAAATCGGCGGTACAGACAGAGAACGGGCCGAACTCTTGACCGATGTGCTGAAACGGCACGGGTATCCTGCCGTTCTTCTTGGCACAAATGATAAATACGCAGGCGTCAGTCCGAACAACCTTGCCAATCAATCTTCATCCGGATTGAGTATTCAAATCGAAATGAGCACCGGCTTCAGAAAATCACTATTTGACACCTTTACGCTGAAAAGCAGAGCATCCGCACAAAACGGGACCTTTTACCAATTTACAAAAACGATTTCTGATTTTATCAGTGACAATTATTAATAAGCACGCTTATTTTGTCGGCGGGGCTTTTTCTTTTGAAATTTATGAAACTTTAAGTTCTTAAGATCGTATACATAATTGACAGGATGAAAGAAAAGAGGTGGGCAAATGAAAGTGATGATCGGGTCTATCATTCTTCTTGTCATCATCGGATTCGGTTTATGGCTGATGCTTAGTCCAATCTTTAAACAAGTGGGAAGCGGAGCCAAAAAATTAAAAAAGTCATGGGAGGAAGAAGATCAGCATGAGCGAAAATAAGCGCGGAAACACAAAAAAAATTCTCGGCGGTGTGATTATAGGTGCAGCCCTTTTAATTGCGGGCGTCACAGCGTCACTATTCATTGAAAAAATACCGAACGGTTATGTCGGGGTTGTATACTCACCGAATGGCGGGGTAAAATCCGACACATTGGACCAAGGCTGGCACTTAGTCGGATTATTTAATAAAGTAACGGAATATCCGGTGCGTATGCAGACAGTGAATAATGAAAATATAAAAGTGGCAACCTCTGACGGTAAAAATATAGAAATGGATATCGCTTACAACTATGTCGTGCAGCCTGATAAAGTAGTCGATCTGTTTAACAAATTCGGGGCGGTAGACGTTGAAACGATTGAAAATACATATTTAAAAACAAGGCTGTGGGATGCGGCGCGAAAATCAATCAGCAAATACTCGGTTATTGACACATACGGGCAAAAATCTGCTGAAGCCGCTGCCGATGTTCAAAAGAGATTTGCTGATGATATGAAGAGTCTCGGATTTTTAATTGATGATCTGACGCTTGGCGTACCGAAGCCGGATAAAGCCACACAGGAAGCCATCGATGCAAGGGTGAAGTCTTCACAGGAACTTGAACGGACACAAACTGAAATTAAAATAGCCGAAGCCGAAGCGAAAAAGAAAAAAATTGAAGCGGAAGGGATCGCTGACTATAACGAAATCATTAAGAAATCAATGTCCGATGAAATGATCAAATATAAATGGATTGAAAAATGGGACGGAAAAACGCCGAAAGCGACAGGCACAGACTCACTGCTGCAGCTGCCGCTTGACGATCAGAAGCAAAAGTAAAAAGAGGAGGAGGCGATTGCCTCCTTTTTATGTTTTTTCCTGAGGGTCTTTTTCCGACACTAATTCTTCAGACGCCTCGGTTTGATAGCTCCATAGCGTGCTATCCGTCTCTGTTGTGTCCTTATAATCTTCGGGAAGTACATATTGCTGCAAATACCGGTGAAAAAATGCCTCAAAAACAGAAATGCAAAGTGCAGAGATAACCGCTGCCGCGGCAGGAGAGACATTAAACCCGCCAATGTTCATCAGGAATATCCATAATATAATGAATGAAATTCCGAAATCAGCTGCAACGGCTGTGAAATTGCTTGTTCTCGGCAGAATCATGCAATCACCCGCAAAATAAGTGATTAAACTTAAGATCACTGTAATAAACAGAACGTTTAAAAAGGTTACTTGGTACATAAGATCCAGAACAATGTACAGTAAAGCAAGTGTGAGCGCCGTTTTAGAAGCGAAAGCAATTACGTGTTTCATTTGAACCACCTTCGTTATTTCGTTTAGTCTTCATTGTAAGCAATCCGCAAATTTTTAAACTGGTATATAGTGGTTATAAAGTAAAATGTGAATAGACATCAC
The DNA here is from genome assembly GCF_057196865.1 of Bacillus sp. SYZHCR11. NCBI lineage: Bacteria > Bacillati > Bacillota > Bacilli > Caryophanales > Bacillaceae > Bacillus > Bacillus sp. SYZHCR11. Next base: position 459,529 of record NZ_JBXUND010000001.1, on the reverse strand, counting down.
AGGATTCACAAGTTAAAATATGTAAAAAGGGGGATGCAAATGAAAAAATACTGGATATGTATTGCTGTTTTTTTATTATGTTTTAGCGGAATACACTCAGCTAAAGCGGCTACCACTGAATTCGGATCAAAAACAAGCTTCACTTTGGAGGGAAACGCAAAAGAGTTTCATATTGAAAATCCGGGTGCTGTAGCTGCCGACGATTACTTTTTAGGCTATAAGTTCACCATAATGAACAACTCTTCGTGCGGTTTAAGCATGAAACTCCAGCGGATGGCGCTGAACGGAAATTTTTATACATTAAGTTCTAAAAACTACAGCGGCAGCTGGTTAAACCTCAGTGCCCAGGATAAAAAATCAATTGATCCGTATCACAAATACAGGATTCTGGTTGAAAGTTCTTCAAACGTCTGTGGTCCCGTCTATATTAAAGGGTTCTACGGTGTAGAATATTATCATTTTGATTGAAAATAGATACTCGCTAAAGGCAGCGGGTTTTTTTATATTTATATTTAACTTATTACACTATGTACTAAATATTCATACATAAATTTTTGACGTGCCCGCCCAAAGAAAAGATAAAAAAGCAAATTCATCACGCACAAATATATAAAAAGTTGAAAAATGGATGAAAAGTTTCTTGAGGGAAACATTATTAGTTGACTTCAAAAGTGTGATGTCGGATAATAAGAATGTAAGTTTTTCCTCCTTAGCAGGTTCGTTTCTTAAGCCAGGGCGAATCTGCTTTTTTTATGCAAAAAAACCCCTTACAGAGGGGTTTTTTACGATAAATGAAGTTTAATAGAATTAATGGACGGCTCTGAATACGCCGATCACTTTCCCCAAAATGCTTACGTTTTGCAGGATAATCGGCTCCATCGTCGGATTTTCCGGCTGCAGCCGCACATAATTGTCTTCTTTATAGAAGCGCTTGACCGTCGCTTCATCATCTTCGGTCATAGCTACGACGATTTCTCCGTTATTGGCCGTGTTCTGCTGTTTGACAATGACGTAATCTTTGTCAAAAATGCCGGCGTCAATCATACTTTCTCCCATGATTTCTAACATAAAGACATGTTCGCCCGGAGGAACCATCCGGTCAGGAAGCGGAAAATACTCGTCGATATTTTCAACAGCCGTAATCGGAATACCCGCCGTCACTTTCCCGATGACCGGAACGTTTACGACCTGGCTTTTCGGAATATGGACTTCTTCTTCATCCAATACCTCAATCGCCCTCGGTTTCGTAGGGTCCCGTCTGATCAGGCCTTTTGTCTCCAGCCGCGCCAAATGGCCGTGCACGGTTGAACTGGAAGCCAGTCCTACTGCTTCTCCTATCTCTCTTACAGAAGGCGGATATCCTTTCGTTTTTACCTCTTCTTTAATAAAACGCAGGATATCAAGCTGCCTTTTTGATAGCTTCGTCATATTTCGCACCTCAAAACGTCGATTTTAAGTAGATTATAGCATGATTTTCCTGACAGTACAAACATAGGTTCGAAAAAAACGATTGACAGAAACATTTGTTCGTATATACTGAAAGATATAAAAAGCGAACAAACATTCTTATCGGAGGTTGTTTACATGGCGAAAGAATCTATCATATTTGTCGGGCTGTTTACTGCGATTTTAAGTGCCGCTATTTTACTTGTTTCATGTGCGGGAAATGATCAGTCCCTCAGCCAATATGTTAAAATAAAGGTTCAGGACGGCGATACACTCTGGTCACTTGCGGATCATGTAGCAGAAAAGAAACACATTAATAAAGAAGATTTCATTGAGTGGGTGACGGAGAATAATCATCTCCAGACTGCTGATATAAAGCCCGGAGACGAACTTATTCTACCGGTTAAGAAGAAGCATCCGGCCGTATATCAGCTGGCCATTGTCAATTAGAGAGGAAAGAGAGAAATGAAGGCGCTCATTTATGCCCGCGTAAGCACAAACAAAGAACAGCAGCAAACGTCATTAAAAAGACAGGAAGAGGAGCTCAGTGAGATCGCTGCTGCAAACGGCATGGAAGTCGTGAAAGTCATTTCTGAGAAAGCCAGCGGTTACGAAATGGACCGCGACGGAGTATTTGAAATGCTTGATGAAATTAAAAAATCACATATTGACGCGATATTGGTGCAGGACGAAACGAGATTGGGAAGAGGAAACGCCAAGATTGCGCTTTTGCATTGTATTTACAGGGAGAACGTTAAAATATATACGACGGCTCATAAAGGTGAACTGGAGCTTTCCGAAGCTGATTCGATGGTACTTGAAATCGTCAGTATTGTTGAGGAATATCAAAGGAAAATTCACAATATGAAAATCCGGCGGGGAATGAAAAGAGCCGTGAAAAACGGCTACAAGCCTGAACGGAATCTGAAAAACAGACATGAAAACAGCGGAAAAGAAAAAAAAGAGGTTCCGGTTTCGGAAATTATCAGGCTGAGAGCCAACAAGCTTACCTTTGCAGAAATCGCAGCGACCTTAAGAGGATTCGGGTATGACGTGTCCAAAGCCACGGTTCACCGGCGGTTTCAGGAATATACCGCAGACACAGAAGGCAGCTGACGCGCATCAGTTGTAAAAAAGACTGCGTTTTAGTAGTATATAATCAACACGCACCAAAGGAGCTTATTATGATTTCTAAAGAAAAAATCGCAAGAATTAACGAATTGGCTCAAAAAGCTAAATCAAACACAATAACGGATGAGGAAAAAGCTGAACAGCAAAAGCTTCGCCAGGAGTATTTGAAAGGATTCCGCTCCTCAATGAAAAATACGTTAAAGAGCGTAAAAGTGATTGATCCGGAAGGCAACGATGTCACCCCTGAAAAATTAAAAAGAGAACAACAGAAAAATAATCTTCACTAAACAGAAAGAATACGGCAATACGTATTCTTTTTTCGTATATACTAATATCAGGATGTGCTTTACGACAATTTTCAACAAGTTTATCTCAAATTTAAGCTGAAAGAGTTGAGAAAAAGTCAGCATCGCTTTATGATGAAAAGGTACAACAATAAGGAAGGGGATTATAATGGATACAATTGAAAAGAAATCAGTTGCCACCATTCGTACACTATCTATAGACGCAATTGAAAAAGCGAATTCCGGACACCCGGGCATGCCGATGGGAGCCGCTCCGATGGCATACACGCTGTGGACGAAATTTATGAATGTAAATCCGCAGAATCCGGGCTGGTTTAACCGCGACCGCTTTGTTTTATCAGCAGGCCACGGTTCAATGCTTTTATACAGCATGCTGCATTTAAGCGGATATGACCTCAGCATTGAAGACTTGAAACAGTTCCGTCAATGGGGAAGCAAAACACCGGGACATCCGGAGTTCGGGCATACAGCCGGAGTAGACGCAACGACCGGGCCGCTTGGACAGGGGATTGCAATGGCAGTGGGAATGGCAATTGCAGAACGCCATCTGGCTGAGACATATAACCGTGATTCATTCAATGTAGTTGATCATTATACATACAGTATTTGCGGAGACGGCGATTTAATGGAAGGCATTTCTTCCGAAGCCGCTTCTCTTGCAGGCCATCTTGAATTAGGCCGCCTGATCGTATTATACGATTCTAATGACATTTCCTTAGACGGCGATTTAGACCGTTCTTTCTCTGAAAATGTAAAGCAGCGTTTTGAAGCAATGAACTGGGAAGTTCTTTATGTTGAGGACGGAAACAACATCGCTGAATTGACGGCTGCAATTGAAAAAGCGCGCCAGAATGATAAAAAACCGACTTTGATTGAAGTGAAAACCACGATCGGTTTCGGTTCTCCAAACCGTGCGGGCACATCCGGCGTTCACGGCGCTCCGTTAGGACTAGAAGAGAGCAAGCTGACAAAAGAAGCGTATGCTTGGACGTTTGAAGAAGATTTTTATGTTCCGGAAGAAGTATACGGGCATTTCAATCAAGCTGTAAAAGAAGCCGGCTCGAAAAAAGAACAGGAATGGAATGAACTGTTCGCGGCTTATAAAGAAAAATATCCTGAGCTTGCTGAACAGCTGTCACTCGGCATGAAAGGCGAGCTTCCTAAAGACTGGGATCAGGAAGTTCCCGTTTATGAAAAAGGCAGCAGCCTTGCTTCCCGCGCATCTTCAGGTGAGGTACTGAACGGGATCGCCAAGAAAATTCCTTTCTTTGTCGGGGGATCTGCTGACCTTGCGGGTTCAAATAAAACGACAATCAAAAATGGAGGAGACTTCACGGCCAAAGACTACGCCGGGAAAAACTTCTGGTTCGGTGTCCGTGAATTTGCGATGGGCGCTGCATTAAACGGAATGGCGCTTCACGGCGGCCTCCGCGTATTCGGCGGCACATTCTTTGTATTCTCTGATTATTTAAGACCTGCCATTCGTCTGGCATCATTGATGGGACTCCCTGTCACTTATGTATTCACGCATGACAGTATTGCCGTAGGAGAAGACGGGCCGACTCACGAACCGATTGAGCAGCTTGCTTCTTTACGCGCACTTCCTAACCTTTCTGTGATCAGACCTGCTGACGGAAATGAAACCGCAGCTGCATGGAAGGTTGCCGTTCAAAGCCAAGATCATCCGACAGCTCTTGTATTGACACGCCAAAACCTGCCGACGATTGATCAGCAGGCTGAAGAAGCGTATGCGGGCGTGGAAAAAGGGGCTTATACCGTTTCCAAAGCAAAAACCGATTCACCGGACGCCCTTCTTTTAGCGACAGGCTCTGAAGTCGGACTTGCGATCGAAGCTCAAGCGAAACTGGCTGAAGAAAACATTCACGTATCTGTAGTCAGCATGCCGAGCTGGGACCGCTTTGAAAAACAATCGGCTGAGTACAAAAACAGCGTGCTTCCTCCGAATGTGACGAAACGTCTTGCGATCGAAATGGGTTCAAGCTTCGGATGGGGCAAATTTACCGGTCTTGAAGGAGACGTTCTCGCAATTGACCGTTTCGGTGCTTCAGCTCCGGGAGAAACAATTATGAAAGAATACGGGTTTACTGCAGAAAACGTAGTTGACCGCGTGAAAAAACTTCTAAACAAATAACGAGACAAAAGAGGATGAGTCAAATCATCCTCTTTTTCCTGTTTATGCGACAAAAATAGAAGGGGCGGCGTAACAGTAATAGACAATTCTTTCTTTTCTCCTTTTGTATAATAGAAAGCAATAACGAAGCGCTGTAAAAGGGGATGAGGAAATGGAACGTCATTACTATACGCACCTGATAAAGGATGAGTTTGCGAACCACTACTTCGGGCGGGAAACGGCTATGTTTGAGTTGTTTCGAGACTATCATTGGACAGATCTGACACCCCAGGAATATCAAATGACAGAAAAGCAAGTTCAATATATAACGGAACCGATTCCGGTGATACATATGCATCAGCGGCTCCAGCTGCATTTAAACCGAATGAGTTACAGCCGTTTGGATTCCATTTACCGGCTTACACTGCCCGGAGAAAAGGGCCGCGCCACCTTCATGATGAAAGACAGTTTAATTGAGATTGCGGCTTCGGGAGATTATGAGGCGGAAACGATTTTCTTTGAGATTCTGCGTAAAATCAGCCCCTGTTTTCTTGCAATGGATTTCAAGACACGGCGCTACGGGTGGTTAAATCCGGTCAGGGAAAGAAATTTTGTCTAAAAACGAGGAAAAAGAGATGTAAATGTTGTATAATAGCCTTTGGTTTAGTACACTTTAAACTAGACAACATGAAGGAGGAAATAAAATGACTTTATGGGTTGGCATCCTAGTGGGCGTTGTCGCATTGCTCATAGGTGTTGCACTCGGGTTTTTTATTGCTCGTAAATATATGATGAGCTATTTGAAAAAGAATCCGCCTATTAATGAACAAATGTTACGCATGATGATGATGCAAATGGGAATGAAACCTTCTCAAAAGAAAATTAATCAAATGATGAAAGCCATGAATAATCAAGCGAAATAATACGTACAGATTATGATATAGAGATACATGGTTATAAAAATAAAAAACCCGGAGAGGGTTTTTTATTTTGGCGTCATGTTTCACCCCAACTGCCGGTGTGCAGTTCTTTTTGGTATTGTATGAGAAGGTGGTCAAGCTCCTGGCTGAGTTCTATCGTAATGTTTGATGTCATTCCGTTTGTCATGACGATTTTAAGCAGCTCTGCCCGTTTTTTTTCAATTTCATTTAATAGATGCTCTCTAATCACAGGGATATATCCTTTCATACATAAATCTTTCACCTGAGTCGCTATTATTATATCCACATTTATACTGTTTTTCAAATAAGAAGGAGTATAATATCTCGATGTCAAATTAAATTATATAAGCTTTTTCTATAAAAAGTAATCCTTCTCGGGAAAGTGTTAAAAAAATGAAATGATTTTGTCATAACTCGAAGGGAGTGTGTCATCGTGAGTTTTAATTACTTTCTGACGTTTGGGGCCGGATTTCTGTCTTTCATTTCTCCATGCTGTCTGCCGTTGTACCCCGCCTTTTTATCTTACATAACTGGTGTCAGTATGGACGAGGTGAAAACAGAAAAGGTGATGCTGCAAAAGCGTGGCCTCGTGCATACACTTTGTTTTTTGCTTGGCTTCTCCGTGATTTTTATCGCATTGGGATATGGAACTTCGTTTATCGGCAGTTTTTTTACCCAATATCATGAAGCGATCCGCCAGTTTGGCGCTATCATGCTGATCCTTTTCGGGCTGATTACTGCCGGTGTGTTTCAGCCGAAATTCATGATGAAAGAGCGGCGCATTCACTTTAAGCGCCGTCCGGAGGGGTTTATCGGTTCGGTTCTGATCGGTCTTGCGTTTGCAGCCGGCTGGTCGCCGTGCAGCGGGCCTATTTTAGGAGCTGTGTTTTCGCTGGCAAATACAAATCCTTCTTCAGCAGTGCCGTATATGTTTTTATATGTTCTCGGTTTTGCGATTCCTTTTCTTATTCTTTCATTTTTTATTACCAGAATGAATTGGATTCGCAAGCATCAGCTGCTTATCATGAAAATCGGCGGCATTCTTATGATTCTGATCGGAGTTATGCTGTTTTTTAACTGGATGAGCTACATTCTGATCGTTCTGTCAAATCTTTTCGGAGGATTTACGGGTCTGTAACGGATTAATAACTTTTGAACTATTATATACCCTTTCGTTTTTGGTACAATAAGACTAGTTAATGTTAAATATGTGGAGGGGAATATGACACGAGTTTTAGTTGTAGATGACGCCAAGTTCATGAGGGTGAAAATCAGAGAGATTCTGGAATCGGCGAATTACACAGTGGCCGGGGAAGCGGCTGACGGGGAGGAAGCCCTGGCAGTATATCAAAAAATCCGTCCCGACCTGGTGACAATGGATATTACCATGCCGGTCAAAAACGGTATACAGGCGCTGCAGGATATTTTAGCTTTTGACCCGAAAGCCCGGATCATCATGTGCACCGCCATGCGGCAGCAGCGGATCGTTCTGGAAGCGATTGAATTAGGCGCTAAAGACTTTATCGTTAAACCGTTTGAAGCATCTAAAGTGCTGGAGGCCGTAGGCCGGGTAACGGGAACGTAAACGTGTTCTCTTTTCAAATTGGTTTTTTTTATGTTTTTGGAGTATAGTATATAGTATCAAACTCCGTGCAAGCAAAGGAATGATAAAGATGATGATTATAATTTCATCCGTTATTGCAGCGGCCATGGCCATTTCCGTGATGATCGTCAGGATTAAAGCCTCCGACAAGCCCGCTTCACCTAAAAAAATAATTCTCCCGCCGATTTTCATGAGTACGGGAGCGCTTATGTTCCTTTTTCCGATTTTCAGAGTGACGGGCGAAGAATTTTTGGAGGCCATTACGCTGGGCGTGATCTTCTCTATTTTTCTGATTAAAACATCTAAATTTGAGATTAAAAATAATGAAATCTATTTAAAACGGTCAAAAGCGTTTGTGTTTATCCTGATTGGTTTGCTGGTTATCAGAATCGCTATGAAATCCATTTTGAGCACGACGATTGATTACGGAGCTTTAAGCGGAATGTTTTGGATTCTGGCTTTCGGAATGATTGTCCCGTGGCGCATCGCGATGTTTATGTCTTACCGCAAACTTTCGAATGAACTGAAGACCGCTGATATTCAGATGAATTAAAACCTTTCCGTCCGCCGGAAAGGTTTTTTATTTGAGCAGGGCCTGATAAGGAGTAAGATCAATCTGTTTTTCGCGGAGATGCTTTTTTAAAAATTGATGATCACGCTTAGGAGTGGCCAGTATGTAACCCCTGATGATTAAATCACGGTTTATTTGTTCAGCTTCCTCCGCTAAGGAAAGTTCACCGATTTTTCCGGCGATTTTCGCTTTGGCTACATCCCGAAAGAGCTCCGGCACGGGAGCGACCAATTCATCCAAAAACGCCTTGTCACCCGCATTCCATAAGTGCCTGCTTTTTTCAATATAATAGTCCTGCCAATCCAGTTCTGACCGGCCGTCTTCTTTCGGTAAGCGTTTTAAAAATTTTCGAAACATAAAAAATCCGCCGATAGACAGCAATCCGATCATCACGATGACCCAAAATAAAATAAACCACATAAACCAGCCTTCTAGCATTGTTCTATCTCCTCCTTACTTTAACCATATTGTAAACGAAGACAGAATAGAAGAACACATGAAAAAAAGAATAGAAAAAATGATAGATGTCCAGTCAATTCGGTTGCTAGAACATATTCTATCGTATAGTGATTCTGCTATTTGGCCATGGGAGATTCACTTTGAGGGTATATGACTGATATGACCGGACAAAAAAGCCGCTTCCATTGAGGGATGAAAGCGGCTTTTTTATGTTATAGAGGAAATTGAAAGGAAAATGAGGCAGGAGTCTCATTAGGCTCCTTGTTCATGGAGACGGTCAGAATATGGTTGGTGAAATCAGTGAAAATATGTTTGTCATTCAGATAAAAAGGAAGCACCATTTGTTTGTTTAATGTCCGTTCAAGCGTTTTAACAGAGAGCATAAACTCATTTCCCGAAAGAGTGACGGTGATCGCCTGCACCTGCTTCAGGGCCGTCAGGTCGGCTTCAATGATATATTGACGGCTTGTTTCATATAGATCGATCGGCAGCGTCTCGTCATACCAAGCATACGGGTCCTCGTAAAACTGCCGCAGCCATTCTTCCGTATCATCAAATTCTTCAGCGTTTTTTGAGTGATTCATGGAAGCATTCCTCCATATTAAAAAGCCTTGCTATAACGTATGCAGAAGCTTTAAATGGGTGAATGGCACAAAAAAACAGACACCGGGGTCTGTTTTACATATCGTGGCTTGTATTATGTTTTTGTCTTGTATGGTTGCGGTTTTTCACTTTTTTGCTTCCGCTCAGCGGTTCCGGCTGGCCGGGGTTATGGCCCTTCGGAGCATTTTTATGCATATCTTTACTCGTATTTTTATTTGTCATGTTAAAGCCTCCTTTTTAAGGTGTTCCGGCTATTGGTTTGTTTTTCTTTTTTTATTGTTCTGCCGTTCTTCTTCCGTCAGGACGAGCTGGTCATTTTCTATATAACCCGCGCCTTTGCCTTGGCTTTTCGCATCATTCATGCCGTTAATTACATGATTGGCTTTCCGTTTTACCATGATCATCACCTCAACATTAATATGGCTCTTTACAGCCCGTTGTATGAGGCGGAAAATCGGACAAAATTTACCGAAAATATTCTCATAAGACGATCTTATTGTATTTAATAAAAACATTGATATTTACTTATGTATGATTTTATACTAAGATGAAATTGTGAGAAAATTGTGATGGAATGTGAACATTCATCTAAAGAACGATCTTGATCATTGAAGGGGGATTTTGGAGAATGACAAATCAGCAAAAAGTCGCAACACAAGACGTTTTCCAAGCAAGAAAAACATTTTCTTCAAATGGGAAAACATACAACTACTATTCATTAAAAGCATTGGAAGACGCAGGGGTCGGCAATGTTTCAAAACTTCCTTATTCTATTAAGGTTCTTTTGGAATCCGTTTTGCGTCAGGTAGACGGACGCGTCATTACAAAAGAACATGTTGAAAATTTAGCAAGATGGGGTACTGCTGAATTAAAAGATATCGATGTGCCGTTTAAACCGTCACGGGTTATTCTGCAGGACTTTACCGGCGTTCCGGCCGTAGTTGACCTGGCATCTTTAAGAAAAGCCATGGCCTCTGTCGGCGGAGACCCTGATAAAATCAATCCTGAAATTCCGGTTGACCTGGTCATTGACCACTCCGTACAAGTTGACAAAGCCGGTACGGAAGATGCGTTAGCCATTAATATGGACTTAGAATTCGAAAGAAATGCAGAACGTTATAAATTTTTAAGCTGGGCAAAGAAAGCGTTTAACAATTATCAGGCCGTTCCGCCTGCAACAGGTATCGTTCACCAGGTAAACCTTGAGTTTTTGGCAAGTGTTGTTCATACGAAAGAGGAAGACGGAGAACTTGTGACCTATCCCGATACTTTGGTGGGAACAGATTCCCATACAACAATGATTAACGGAATCGGCGTCCTCGGCTGGGGTGTCGGCGGTATTGAGGCGGAAGCGGGAATGCTCGGCCAGCCTTCATATTTCCCTGTTCCTGAGGTCATCGGCGCGAAACTTGTCGGAAAATTGCCTAATGGAACGACGGCGACTGACTTGGCGCTGAAAGTCACTCAAGTGCTGCGTGAAAAAGGCGTAGTCAATAAATTTGTTGAATTCTTCGGTCCTGGTGTTGCTGAGCTTCCGCTTGCGGATCGGGCGACTATTGCCAATATGGCGCCGGAATACGGAGCGACTTGCGGATTCTTCCCGGTTGACGAGGAAGCACTTTCTTACCTGCGTCTGACCGGCCGTGAAGAAGAGCAGATCGATATTGTGGAAGCATACTGCCGCAGCAACGGTTTATTCTATACGCCTGACGCGGAAGAGCCGATTTTTACAGACGTTGTGGAAATTGATCTGTCAAAAATCGAAGCGAACCTTTCAGGCCCGAAACGTCCGCAGGATTTAATCCCGCTTTCCGTTATGCAGGAAACGTTTAAAAAACATCTTGTCAGCCCGGCCGGCAACCAAGGATTCGGAGCGGATGCTGCTGAAGAGAACAAAGAAATTTCATTTAAACTTAACAGCGGTGAAGATGCGGTTATGAAAACAGGGGCGATTGCAATCGCCGCTATTACAAGCTGTACGAATACATCAAACCCTTATGTATTAATCGGTGCCGGATTGGTAGCCAAAAAAGCGGTAGAATTAGGCTTGAAAGTGCCGAATTATGTGAAGACTTCACTTGCACCGGGGTCTAAGGTTGTTACTGGATACTTAGTCAACTCAGGTCTGCTTCCTTACATGAAGGAGCTCGGCTTTAACCTTGTGGGGTATGGCTGTACGACATGTATCGGGAACTCCGGCCCGCTTTCTCCAGAGATTGAAGAAGCGGTTGCTAAAAATGATCTCTTGATCACTTCTGTCCTGTCGGGTAACAGAAACTTTGAAGGCCGGATCCATCCGCTTGTTAAAGGAAACTACCTTGCGTCACCGCCGCTTGTTGTCGCATACGCATTGGCGGGCACTGTAAACATCAACCTGAAAACGGACCCGATCGGTGTCGGAAATAACGGACAAAATGTTTATTTCGATGACATCTGGCCGTCCATGGATGAAATCAATTCTCTCGTCAAACAGACTGTTACGCCGGAATTATTCCGCAAAGAGTATGAAACGGTATTTGACGACAACCAGCGCTGGAACGAAATCGAAACGACGGATGAAGCGCTGTATAAGTGGGACCAGGATTCCACTTACATTCAAAACCCGCCGTTCTTTGAGGAAATGTCTGTAGAGCCGGGAAAAGTTGAGCCTTTAAGAGGACTTCGCGTTGTCGGCAAATTCGGCGATTCCGTGACGACTGACCACATTTCTCCGGCTGGAGCGATCGGAAAAGACACACCGGCGGGCAAATACCTGCAGGAAAAAGGCGTTTCTCCTCGTGACTTTAACTCTTACGGCTCACGCCGCGGAAACCATGAAGTCATGATGAGAGGAACATTCGCCAATATCCGCATTAAAAACCAAATCGCACCGGGTACAGAAGGCGGCTACACAACACATTGGCCTACCGGGGAAGTGACATCTATTTATGATGCCTGCATGCGGTATAAAGAAGATAAAACGGGTCTTGTCGTCCTGGCCGGAAAAGATTACGGAATGGGCTCTTCACGTGACTGGGCTGCAAAAGGAACAAACCTGCTCGGCATCAGAACAGTTATTGCCGAAAGCTTTGAAAGAATTCACAGAAGCAACCTCGTCTTCATGGGTGTGCTGCCGCTTCAGTTCAAACAGGGTGAAAACGCGGATACACTCGGCTTAACCGGTAAGGAAGTCATCGAGGTGGATGTTGATGAATCTGTACGTCCGCGCGACTTGCTGACTGTCAGAGCAATCAGTGAAGACGGTACGGTAAAAACGTTTGAAGTCGTTGTCCGTTTTGACAGTGAAGTGGAAATTGATTACTATCGCCACGGCGGCATTTTACAAATGGTGCTTCGCGATAAAATGAAACAGTAGCAGAATGAACAAAAGAGAGAAAGCAGTCTGCTTTCTCTCTTTTTATGCGGGAGGCTTAAGATGCTTGCAAAATGGCTGGGCGGAATGTTACTTATCGGGTTGTTAGTATATGCGGGCTGGAACATTTATTCCGTGCAAAAAAGTCCGAAAGAAGGGACAGAAGAAGGGATGAAAGCCCCTGACTTTACACTTGATACATTGTCAGGAAAAAGTATCTCCCTATCTGATTATAAAGGAAAAAAAGTGCTCCTCAATTTCTGGGCGACGTGGTGCAAGCCGTGCCGAATGGAAATGCCGGATATGCAGGAGCTGCAGAAAGAATATCCTGATATTGCGGTAGCAGCCGTTAATTTTACGTCTTCTGAAAAAAATATACAGGCTGTGAAATCATTTGCTGATCATTATCAGCTGACCTTTCCTATTCTGATTGACAAAAGCGGAATTAACGGGGATTTCAACGTGCTTTCTTATCCGACAACATACATATTAGACGAAAAAGGAACCATTCAGCACATTCGCGTAGGCACGATGACAAAAAAAGAAATGAAAGAAAAACTGGATCTCAAATAGAGGTTCAGTTTTTTTATTGTGAAGGGCTTAGGTTTTGAAAAATTGGAAAAAATGAATGAAAACACGGAGGTGAGAAGATTGAAAAAAATGCGAAAACGTTCTTTTCATGAATTGGTTATGGAAAATAAACGTGAGCTGATGACCAATACGGAATATTTGAATCAGCTTGAAGAAAAGCTGGAGCAGCGGTTCAAACAAAAATAACCTTTAATTTGCAGTCATGTTTACACCTCCTTTTGCAAAATATACTCTTAAGGAGGGATGAACATGGGCATAAACAAGAAAGACGGCCAGCCGCAATACGCTCCGAGCCACTTAGGGACAAAACCCGTTAAATATAAACGCAACAAAGGGGAAAAGTTTCATGACAAGTCAAACGGACATCCGATTGTCATGCAGACGAAAGGCGAATAACATCATCAAAGGAGAGCAGACATTATGACAAACAATGATCAAAAACCGAATCCGGATGACCGTTCCGATAACGTTGAAAAGCTGCAGGATATGGTGCAGAATACAATTGAAAATATAGAAGAAGCGAAAGAATCAATGGAATTTGCGACAGATGAGGAAAAACAGCGCATTCAAGAAAAGAATGCCAGACGCAATGAAAGCATTGAATCGTTCCGCAGTGAAATTCAGGATGAATCGGCTGCAAGAGAAAACGGCTATCAATCATAATAAAAACCAGGGAAACCTGGTTTTTTTCTCTTTCCGGCTCGTTGTGATAAAATGGGGCTAATCTGATAAAAAGGGAGCAGAGAACGTTGCATGTGTCAAAAAAAGAAATAGAAGTGCGTTATGCGGAAACAGATCAAATGGGCATCGTCTATCATGCCAATTACTTAGTCTGGATGGAGGTCGGCAGAACGGCGCTGATTAAGGAACTCGGATTCCTTTACAAGGATATGGAAGATAGAGGAGTGCTGTCCCCTGTATTGGATATCAGCATTTCTTATAAAAAGCCGCTCCGCTACGGTGAAACGGCTGTCGTACATACTTGGATTGAAGAATATAACGGATTTAAAACCGTTTACGGCTACCACATCTATAATCCGGATCAAGAACTTGCCATCAAAGCGACATCCTCTCATATATGCGTTGATAAAGAGAGCTTCAAACCGATTCAGTTTCGCAAGGCTTTTCCTGATTGGCATGCCGCTTACGAAAAGGCAAAAAAATAAGGAGCGGCTGCACTTATGGCATTTGGAATTACGCGTAAGGAACTGGAAAGATGGAAGCGGGATGTATCGGAAGGGAAAATCGCTTTTTTAACGCATTACTGGCTGGACGACCGCTTTCCGGAGGCTAAGACCGTGACGAAGGCTGGTTCAAGCGATCTCAATAAACTGATCAGATGGGGAGCGGAGTACGGGCTGAAGCCGGAGTGGATTCACCATAAAAATGAATTTCCCCACTTTGACCTGCTCGGAGAAACGCAAAGAAGCATATTAGAAAAAGAACGTCTGACTGATCACCTAAAAAGGTTCAGGCTGTAAAAAAAAGAACGCATCCGCTGCGTTCTTTTTTTTACACGTAATCAAATACCGGCTCTTCTGCCTGATCTGAATATGTGACTGACAAATCGTGATTATCAAAGTACCATAAGTCGCTTTCTTCAATAAAAAAGGTAATGCCTTCAACTTCCGTGCTGGTGCCGATGTTCATCGGCAGGTCTTTTAAAATGCCGAGAGAAAAGCCTTTCTGAACGTTGCTGCATCCCCCGTAACGGACAAAGAAACGGACGTGGTCGCCTGTTTCCAGATCGAGCTCTTCTTTGTACCAATCCAGCGCGCCTTTCGTTACTTTCATGTTCATCCGGAACACTCCCTTTTTGTTTCTCATATAAAGAAATTATCTCTATTATAAACGCATATGGCATTTTGATGTCAAAATTGAAGTTTCATCAAAACCATTTGATCTTCGGTTCTGTTTTGTTTATAATCCGTTTGATGTTTGCCCTGTGTCTGTAGATAACAAACGCGGTCAAGAGCGTCACTACGATTAATAAATAAGGGTCTTTTACAAACAGACAGTAAATAATCGTATAAATCCCTGTTAACATTGAAGACAGAGAAACAAATTTCGTAAGGAATAAAAATACGAAAAATACTGCAACCATCGTAACGAATAACAGCGGAGCATAAAACAGCAGGACGCCCCCTGATGTGGCTACGGCTTTGCCTCCTTTAAACTTTGCGAACACGGGGAATACATGGCCGATCACTGCTGCCACCCCTGCGAGAAGAGGATGAATGGGGACGTGCAGTAAATATGGGAGCGCCGCGGCCAGGGTGCCTTTTAAAATATCGGCTGCGACGACGACAGATCCCGCTTTAACGCCAAGCGTGCGAAAAGCATTTGTAGCGCCCAAATTGCCGCTTCCGTGTTCTCTAATATCGATCCCTTTCGCAAGTTTGCCTACGACTAAACCTGACGGGATGCTGCCTATTGCATAGGCCAAAATAATCAATAAAGCAATCAACATCTACATTTCTCCTTTTCAATGTCCCTTCACTCTATTTTAACACGAGTTGTTACCGTCTGATGACAAGTTTTTTGAGAATTAAGCTGACAAATCGCTTTTTTTGATTCCGGCGAAGCGGTCATGTACAATATATCAAAAGGAGATGGTAAAGATGCAAAATCCTTCAAAATCAGAGATTAAAGAAATTCTGGACCGGAGCAAACGGATCGCAGTCGTCGGGCTGTCAGACCGTCCCGACCGGACTTCTTACATGGTTTCCAAAGCGATGCAGGATGAAGGGTATGAAATTATTCCCGTCAACCCAACGATTGATGAGGCGCTTGGCGTTAAAGCCGTTGCTTCATTAAAAGACGTGGAGGGACCGATTGATATCGTGAATGTGTTCAGACGCTCTGAGCAGCTTCCCGGCGTTGCTGAAGAATTTTTACAGACGGACGCTCCCGTTTTTTGGGCGCAGCAGGGCCTTGCAAATGATGAAGCGTATCGCATGATTACAGACAAAGGACGGACGGCTGTAATGGATTTATGTATAAAAGTCGCCCGCGCTGTTATAAAATAGGAACAAAAAAGGCAAAAATCCTTGGTAAATCAGGGGTTTTTGCTTTTTTATTGAAAGAATACTCTTTGCGTATGATGATGAAACAGATACAATAAAGCATGAACAGCTTTTTTAGAAACCCCTTTATACAGGGGTTTGCAGTCTGTTTGCGATGGCCGGCATAAAGCTATATAATAGAAAGCGAACTCATGTTCTTATCTGCCGAAAAGGGCACCAAAAAGATGAAAAGCCGTTCGAATGTATGTCTTGCGGCCTAAAAAACGAGCCATTCGCTTAAATATGTTGCGAAATCAAGCATATTGGTTATAATTGTGAGTCCGAGGAGAATTGGACCGAAGCTTGCGCATACTGAAAAACAAAGACATGAAAACATTTAAAAAAGAGAATGATTAAGAGCAGGTTTTTTGAAAGGGGTTTGTACGTTTGGCTAGAAAACAGCAATTTGATTACAACGAAGATGCCATACAGGTGCTTGAAGGCCTGGAAGCCGTCAGAAAACGACCGGGAATGTACATCGGTTCGACGGACGCACGCGGCCTGCACCATCTGGTATATGAGATCGTCGACAATTCCGTCGATGAAGTTCTTGCCGGCTACGGAGATCATATTATCGTAACGATACATAAGGACAACAGCATCTCCGTTCAGGATAGAGGACGCGGAATGCCGACCGGGATGCATAAGCTCGGAAAGCCGACGCCGGAAGTTATTTTCACCGTGCTGCATGCCGGGGGGAAATTCGGACAGGGCGGCTATAAAACAAGCGGCGGTCTGCATGGTGTCGGCGCATCTGTCGTAAACGCATTATCGGAGTGGCTGACAGTTACTATTGAGCGTGACGGATATGTCTATAAACAGCGGTTTGAAAACGGCGGCAAGCCCGTGACTTCACTTGAAAAAATCGGAACGACCAAAAAAACGGGAACGCTTACCCATTTTAAACCTGATCCGTCAATGTTCAGCGCAACGGTTTATAATTTTGACACGCTGTCAGAACGTCTGCGCGAATCGGCTTTCTTGTTAAAAGGTTTGAAAATAGAATTAATTGATGAACGGAAAGGCGTAAAAGAAGTATTTTATTATGAGAACGGAATTGAAGCATTTGTCGCTTATTTAAACGAGGAAAAAGACGCTTTATGCGAAGTGGTGTCCTTTGAAGGCGAGCATCATGACATTGAAGTCGATTTCGCGTTTCAGTTTAATGACGGGTATTCAGAAAATATGCTGTCATTCGTTAATAACGTCAGAACAAAGGACGGCGGCACCCACGAATCAGGAGCCAAAACGGCAATGACAAGAGCGTTTAACGAGTATGCGCGAAAGGTCGCCCTTTTAAAAGAGAAAGACAAGAACCTTGAAGGCGCCGATATCAGGGAAGGTTTGTCCGCAATCATTTCCGTCCGTATCCCGGAGGAACTGCTGCAATTTGAAGGCCAGACGAAAGGGAAGCTCGGCACAAGTGAGGCGAGATCCGCCGCGGATGCCGTCATTTCTGAGAATCTTGCTTATTTCTTGGAAGAAAACCGCGATACGGCAACCCTGCTTGTCAAAAAAGCGATTAAAGCAAGCCAGGCCCGTGAAGCGGCCCGTAAAGCGAGAGAAGAAGCGAGAAGCGGCAAAAAGCGCAAAAAATCAGAAGCGACGCTGAGCGGAAAACTCACACCGGCCGGTTCCAGAAATCCGGCGAAGAATGAATTGTATCTGGTGGAGGGAGACTCTGCTGGAGGTTCTGCAAAACAGGGAAGAGACCGGAAATTCCAAGCCGTGCTGCCCCTTCGCGGAAAGGTCATCAACACAGAGAAAGCAAAGCTAGCAGACATCTTCAAAAATGAAGAAATCAATACGATTATTCATGCGATCGGCGGAGGAGTCGGCGCAGATTTTGATATAGAGGACATCAACTATGACAAGATCATCATCATGACGGACGCGGATACCGACGGCGCGCACATTCAAGTCTTGCTGTTAACGTTTTTCTACCGCTATATGAAACCTTTAATCGAGCACGGAAAAGTTTTCATCGCCCTTCCGCCTCTTTACAAAGTGAGCAAAGGAAGCGGCAAGAAAGAGATTATTGAATATGCTTGGTCCGACGAAGAAATGGACGGCGTTTTAAAGAAAGTCGGCAAAGGATATACCATCCAGCGCTATAAAGGTCTGGGAGAAATGAACGCAGACCAGCTCTGGGAAACGACGATGAATCCCGAATCGCGAACGCTCGTCAGAGTCAAGATCGACGATGCGGCACGGGTAGAGCGCCGTGTAACGACATTAATGGGAGACAAAGTAGAACCGAGAAGAAAATGGATTGAAAAGAATGTTGCCTTCGGATTAGATGAGGAAAGCAATATTTTGGAAAATGAAAACTTGTCGGTCGCTGAGGAGGTTTAATAGTGGCACAGCCAGAATTATTTCATGATTTACCGTTAGAAGAAGTAATCGGCGACCGTTTCGGACGCTACAGTAAATACATTATTCAAGACAGGGCGCTGCCCGACGCTCGTGACGGTTTAAAGCCGGTGCAGCGGAGAATTTTATACGCCATGCACGCAGACGGAAATACATTCGATAAAAATTTCCGTAAAGCGGCAAAAACGGTCGGAAACGTTATCGGTAATTATCATCCGCACGGTGACAGCTCCGTTTATGAAGCGATGGTGCGGATGAGCCAGGATTGGAAAGTGCGGAATGTGCTGATTGAGATGCACGGCAATAACGGAAGCATTGACGGTGATCCGCCGGCTGCCATGCGTTATACGGAAGCGAGATTATCTTCTATCGCGTCAGAGCTTTTGCGTGATATTGATAAAAATACGGTTGAATTCGTTCCGAACTTTGATGACACCAGTAAAGAGCCGGTTGTTTTGCCCGCCATGTTCCCTAACTTGCTTGTTAACGGATCAACCGGGATTTCAGCGGGCTATGCGACTGATATTCCCCCTCATCATCTGGGTGAGGTCATTGATGCCGTCATTAAACGGATTGAATCTCCGGATTGCACCGTCGATGACTTGATGCAGGTGATTAAAGGGCCTGACTTTCCGACAGGAGGCATTATTCAAGGAGTCGACGGCATTCGGAAGGCTTATGAAACCGGTAAAGGCAAAATTATTATCCGCGGCAAGGCTGAAGTGGAATCCGTAAGAGGCGGACGGGAGCAGATCGTCATTACAGAAATTCCGTTTGAAGTAAACAAAGCCAATCTCGTTAAGAAAATGGACGAATACCGCATAGACAAAAAAGTCGAAGGCATTTCTGAAGTCAGGGATGAAACTGACCGCACGGGGCTTCGGGTGGTCGTTGAGTTAAAGAAAGAAGCCGATGCAAAAGGCATCCTGAATTTCTTATATAAAAACACTGATCTGCAGACAACATATAACTTTAATATGGTCGCCATACATAACCGCCGGCCGATGCTGATGAGTCTTACGGCCATCCTGGATGCGTATATTTCCCATCAGAAGGAAGTGGTGACAAACCGCTCCGTCTTTGAATTACAAAAAGCAAAAGAGCGGCATCACATCGTTGAAGGACTGATGAAGGCACTGTCCGTGTTAGATGAGGTCATAGCGGTCATCCGGGCAAGCAGCGACAAGAAAGATGCGAAACAAAACTTAATTTCTAAATTCGCATTTACGGAGCCGCAGGCCGAAGCGATCGTATCCTTGCAGCTGTATCGTCTGACAAACACGGATATTACGGCGCTAAAAGAGGAAGCGGAAGAGCTCAGCAAGAAAATTCAGGAGCTCGAAGCCATTTTAAGTCATGATAAAAAGCTGTTAAAAGTCATTACAAGCAGCCTGAAAAAATTGAAAAAGACCTATGCTGACAGCAGACGGTCTGTCATTGAAGAAAAGATTGAGGAAATTAAAATCAATCTTGAAGTCATGGTTGCCTCTGAGGACGTATATGTGACAGTCACAAAAGACGGCTATGTAAAACGAACAAGCCAGCGGTCATTTGCCGCTTCTAACGGCCAGGATTTCGGTATGAAGGATACTGACAGGCTGATTCACCAATTTGAAATGAATACAACGGATGTTCTTCTGCTCTTTACCAATAAGGGAAGCTATGTTTATTGTCCGGTTCACCAGCTTCCCGATATCAGGTGGAAAGACATGGGACAGCACGTAACGAACATCATCACGATTGACCGTGATGAAACCATCGTGAAAGCTATACCGGTAAAAGAATTTGATCCCTCTTCATATTTATTGTTCATGACGAAAAACGGTATGGTGAAGAGAACTGAAATGACGCATTACAAAGCGCAGCGTTACTCGAAAGCGCTTGTTGCCCTTAACCTTAAAGGGGATGATGAGCTGATTGATGTTCATGTCACAGACGGCGTCAGCCAGCTGTTTATCGCCACCCGCCTTGGGTACGGTTTATGGTTCGGTGAAGATGAAGTAAATGTAGTCGGTGCCCGTGCGGCCGGCGTAAAGGGCATAAATTTAAAAGACGGTGATACCGTCGTATCAGGGCAAATCCTGCATGAAACAGATTCGCTTGTCCTCGTCACACAGCGGGGAGCAATCAAACGGATGAACCTATCTGAATTCGAAAAAACATCCAGGGCGAAACGCGGTGTCGTCATGCTGCGTGAGCTTAAAAAGAACCCGCATCGGGCAGTCGGCGTATTTGCGTGCGCTTTGGCCGACATGATCGCTGCGGAAACAGAAAAAGGCGAGAGAATCGAAATCGCCGTGAAGTCCTTGCGGGCGAATGACCGATACAGCAACGGCTCCTTCTTTACCGATGAAGATGAGACAGGGCCGGTAACAGATGTATGGCGTATCCCTGCATACGATGTTTAAGAGTAAAAATAAAATAAAAAACCTCCGCTCATTGAGCGGAGGTTTTACTATTTAGCTTTCATGGCTGCCGAATAAGTCAGTGATAGCGTGAATGACTTCGATTCCCTGCCATACAAATAAATTCAATGCAGTGAATGAAAACAACCCTAAAATCACCATTCGTAAGATAAACAACATGTTTAACAACCTCCTCATTTTATGTTACATAGATAGGCGATGTTGAACATGAAGCTCATCGAAATACGAGGACTGATAAAATTTAGCGATTAAAAAGCTTTTCTTTCGCTGTCTTCTCCGGGAAGCGGGGCGTCTCCTGTCTGATATCACGATCAGTGAGACAGAAGCGGCAAAAAGCGCCGTCAAGATATATGAGCCCGTCAGCGATTTTTTCTCATCATCAGCATTTTGGCCGGCCTTCATTTCGTGCATTTCCTGCTGGTCGGCTACCGCTTTAAAATGATGAGCGGTATCAAACGCATGGGGAATGGAGAGCAAATGAAAGCTTGCAATCGCTAAAAATAAAATAGAAGCTTTTAAAAACAAGATTTTTTTCAAATGTTCTCCTCCCTTCATAAGTCTGAATATTTTTATTATAATACCCTAATTTAAATGTAAAGTAAACACATTTATTAAATTTAAAAAATTATTATCCTGGTTAAGTATATACCATTCCATCCATCTTTTCATCTCTTTTTTCTTAAAGACCTATTTGTTATGATATGCACGCATTCCTTATGACGTGACAACATTTTTCGGGCTGTAAGATAAAAAACGGGGCATGACAGCAAAAGATGTGATGAAGAAACCGAAACATTTTCTTAAAAAAACTTCTCAACCACTGTTGTTGTGATATAATAATACCCGTTGTGTTAAAAGATCTAACATATACAGCAAAAATGACAGTAAAAGATATGTAAAAGGGAGGTTAAACATGGAGGCTTTCATCAGTGAAATCATAAATGTTCCAAATGATTTTATTTGGAAGTATCTTGTTTATATTTTAGTCGGGATCGGATTGTACTTTACGTTCCGTTTTCGCTTTATTCAATTCCAGTACTTTTTTGAAATGTTCAGAATCGTCGGGGAGAAGCCGCAAGGAAATAAAGGAGTGTCTTCAATGCAGGCATTCTTTATCTCAGCAGCTTCTCGTGTCGGAACCGGAAACTTGACCGGCGTCGCGCTGGCGATTGCAACAGGCGGTCCCGGCGCAGTATTTTGGATGTGGATCGTAGCGATTGTCGGTATGGCTTCCAGCTTTGTGGAAAGCACCTTGGCGCAGCTGTATAAAGTGCGTTCCGGTGACGAATTCCGCGGCGGTCCGGCATATTACATGGCAAAGGGACTGGGCGCCCGCTGGCTCGGTATTTTATTCGCCGTATTGATTACCGTTTCTTTCGGACTTATCTTTAACGCGGTGCAGTCAAATACGATTTCTGTGGCGTTTGACGAAGCATTCCATGTGAATAAAACAGTTATCGCAATCATTTTAGCTGTATTAACGGCTTTCATTATATTCGGCGGTCTGAAGCGTGTTGTTTCTGTCTCGCAATTAATCGTTCCGGTTATGGCGGGAATGTATATTCTGATCGCGCTGTATGTCGTGATTGTAAATATTTCGGCGGTACCTGAGCTTCTTGTTACGATTGTGAAAAATGCGTTCGGTCTTGAGCAGATCGTCGGCGGAAGCTTAGGAAGCATCATTATTATCGGAGCGCAGCGCGGCCTGTTTTCAAACGAAGCGGGTATGGGAAGCGCGCCGAATGCCGCAGCAGCTGCACATGTGTCGCATCCGGCTAAGCAGGGATTAATTCAGACCCTCGGCGTGTTCTTTGATACGTTTATCGTTTGTACATCGACTGCTTTTATCATTTTATTGTACAGCGTTACGCCTAAAGGCGACGGCATCCAAGTGACGCAAGCCGCACTGCAGCACCATCTCGGCGGATGGGCGCCGACATTTATTGCGATTGCGATGTTTTTATTCGCATTCAGCTCAGTCGTCGGCAACTATTACTATGGTGAAACGAATATTGAATTTATTAAAACAAGCAAAACATGGCTTAATATTTACCGCGTATTCGTCGTAGTGATGGTGGTATACGGATGTTTGGCTGACTTCCAGATCGTCTGGGACATGGCAAACTTGTTTATGGGACTCTTGGCTCTCATTAACTTAGTGGCAATCTTACTGCTGAGTAATGTAGCCTACAAGATCTATAAGGATTATGCCGCTCAGCGCAAAAAAGGTCTTGATCCCGTATTCAAAGCCGAGAATACTCCGGAGCTCAAGCATATTGAAACATGGGCGGAAGAAGAAGGTACAAGCCCTGAACGTAAGACTGCTAACTGAGGAAACATGCATACAATTTTCAAAAAACCCCCTTACATTTTGTTGTGAAGGGGTTTTTATGTGAAAAACCGGGTTATTTTTACTGAAAACAGATTTTTTTGAATTTATTGTATTTTTCTCTTGTATATGTAAGTGCTTTCATATAAAGTTTAACTAAACCGGTTTACCAAACCGATTTAGTCTTAAAGGAAAGGAGTATTGATGTGGCTTCTGATTATGGCATTTTTACGATCGGTGATGCGATGATCACCTTAAATCCCGCAAGCACAGGACCTTTGCGTTTTGTTACCCATTTTGAACGAAAAGCAGGAGGAGCTGAACTGAATTTTGCGATTGCATGCGCCAGATTGAACCTGCACTCAAAGTGGGTCAGCAGACTGGGGAAGGATGAGTTCGGCAGAGTGATTTATCAGTTTGCCAAAGGAGAAGGAATTGATGTGACTGACGTCTCCTTTGTTGAAGGCTTTCCTACATCTTTAAATGTCAAAGAGATCAGAAATGACGGTTCAGGCAAGACGTTTTATTATCGTTTCAATTCACCAATTCTGACTCTTGCACCGGAAGATATAACTGAGAATATGTTTGACGGCATTCACATCGTTCATCTTACCGGTGTGTTCCTCGCGCTTGATAAGAAAAATCTTGAAATTGCTGAAAGGGTGCTTTCTATCGCCAAAGCAAGAAAGATTCCCGTATCTTTTGATCCGAATATCAGGCTGAAGCTGTGGACGATTGAGGAGGCACGTGCGGCATTTCATCAAATCTTTCCGCATACTGATATTCTTCTGGCGGGCCGGGACGAAATGAAACAGCTGACAGGTATAGGAGAAAATGAAGCATTAGCCCGGTTTGCAGAGAGCTATTCAATCAGTCAGCTAGTCATAAAAGACGGTGAAGCGGGTTCTGCGCTGTATCATGATCATAAGTGGGTTCACAAAGAGGCTTTCCCGGTTGCGCCTGTCGACACGGTAGGAGCGGGTGACGGCTTTAATGCCGGCTACCTGTACAGTTATTTGCATGATTTTGAACCGGAAAAACGTCTGGAGTTTGCAAATGCAGTCGGTGCGCTCGTCACCACAGTTTCCGGTGACAATGAAGGGCTTCCCTGCCTAGAAGAGGTTCTGTCATTTGTAAACAAAGAGACTGTGATTGAACGGTAGCAAGCACAACTTAAAAAGCGGGTGAAAAAATGAAAGCGGTTCAAGTACGGAAAGCATTTGATCTGATGGTGACGGAATGTGAGAAACCGTCTGTTGTCCACGCGGATGATGTTCTTGTCAAGGTGAAGCGGGTCGGAATTTGCGGATCAGATTTGCATATTTATCATGGGACAAATCCGTTAGCGTCCCTGCCGAGAGTAATCGGACATGAAGTCACAGGGGAAGTCGCAAAGACCGGTTCTCATGTCCGGCGTTTCAAGCCGGGTGACCGGGTAGTGATTGAACCGATATCTTATTGCGGAACATGCTATGCCTGCCGGAAAGGACGTCCGAACGTCTGCAAAGCGCTTTCGGTGTTCGGCGTTCATGAAGATCCCGTTTTGCGGGTGAACGAATGGACAAAAAATGAAGGCGCTAATGTCGTCATTGATGCCGTCTGTCTCCCCTCAACGTTTGAAACGTCAATTGACGCAGTGTCTCCGGCCGGTCATGTGGTTGTGCTTGGTTTTGATGAGAGGACTGCCGGCATTTCTCAGCTTCCGATCACAAAAAAGGAAGTCACGATCACCGGTTCAAGATTGCAGACGAATCAGTTTCCGTACATTACAGACTTACTGAATAAAGGCCTGTTAACGCACGGCGGTCTTATTACACATACATTTTCAGCAGATGACGTCCATCGAGCATTTCAGTTGATCGAACAGCACCCGGGCAAGGTGGGAAAAGCAATCATTACGTTTGATTAAAGGAGGAGCGAGAATGCTGCCTAAGTACGCCATTTACGAAAAACTTCTGCATGCACAAGTGGTGGCTGTCATAAGGGGACAAAACAGCCAAGAGGCGCTTGAAGTTTCAAAAGCGGCCATTTCAGGAGGTATCAGCGCCATTGAGCTTACATACACAACTCCTGAAGTGGAAGATGTCTTTAAGGAACTCCGGCATCAAGATATTCTTCTTGGAGCCGGTTCTGTAATGGATACCGAAACAGCGAGACACGCCATTTTATCAGGCGCCTCATTTATCGTCAGCTCTCATTTTGTAAAAGAGATAGCATCTCTATGCAACCAGTACAGCGTACCGTATCTGCCGGGATGCATGAGCGTGTCTGATATGGCTTTGGCGCTCGAAGCCGGATGTGATGTGGTAAAGCTGTTCCCCGCTAATTCGTTTAATCCCTCATTTATCAAGTCGGTCAACGGCCCTCTGCCGAATGTCCGCATTATGCCGACCGGGGGTATCTCATTAAACAGCATGAATGACTGGCTTTCTGCCGGAGCGGTCGCGGTCGGAGTGGGAAGCGACTTGACAAAAGCATATCAAAAGGGCGGCTATGAAGCTGCCGTATCCCTCAGCAAAGAATACGTCTGCCGAAAAAACGAATATACGGGGGTGTAACATGAATATCACGTTTCGCTGGTACGGCCAAGGTAATGATACGGTGACGCTTGAACATGTCAGACAAATTCCCGGGGTCAAAGGCATCGTCTGGGCTCTTCACCAGAAGCCCGCGGGCGAAGTATGGGAAAAGGAGGACATTGAAGCCGAAGTCAGATTCATTCAATCCTATGGGTTTCATGCAGAGGTCGTGGAAAGCGTGAATGTTCATGAAGCCATTAAACTCGGCCATGAAGAACGCGGACAATATATTGAGCACTATAAACAGACCATTCGCAATCTGTCCGAATTCGGCGTGAAAGTCATCTGTTACAATTTCATCCGATTTTTGACTGGACGCGTACTGATATGTTCCGCGCACTGGAGGATGGGTCAACTGCTTTGTTTTTTGAAAAAGCGAAAGTGGAAAGTCTCCCTCCGGAAGAACTGATCCGCACGGTTGAAGAATCTTCTGATTTGACGCTTCCCGGGTGGGAGCCGGAGAAAATGGCCCGGATCAAGGAACTGTTTGAAGCCTATCAAACGGTCGGTGAAAAACAGCTTTGGG
Source organism: Bacillus sp. SYZHCR11 (assembly GCF_057196865.1). NCBI lineage: Bacteria > Bacillati > Bacillota > Bacilli > Caryophanales > Bacillaceae > Bacillus > Bacillus sp. SYZHCR11. Next base: position 433,098 of record NZ_JBXUND010000001.1, on the reverse strand, counting down.
CCAATCTAGAATTCTTTTTACATGAAATCCTTCCTGTAGCGGAGGAACATGGCATTCAAATGGCCATTCATCCGGATGATCCGCCCTGGTCAATTTTTGGCCTGCCCCGTATTATCACCGGTGAGAAAAGTTATGAAAAGCTGCGAGAGATTTCAGATTCACCCGCCAACGGTATTACGTTGTGCACGGGTTCGATGGGAGCGGATCCCGCCAATGATATGGTGAAGATCGCCAAACACTATGCGGGAGCTGCGCCGTTTGCCCATATACGAAATGTGAAAATCTGCGATAACGGTGATTTTACGGAAACTTCGCATCTTACCAGTGATGGGTCCATTGATATTACCGGTGTGGTAAAAGAATTGCACGGCCAAGGCTACAAAGGATATGTACGGCCTGATCACGGCCGTCATATCTGGGGCGAACAATGCCGGCCGGGCTATGGTTTATATGATCGTGCCTTAGGAATTATGTACTTGAGCGGACTGTGGGATGCGTTCTCGTCTCATGAGAAAGAGGTGAAGAGATGAGACCGATTCATGAACGTTTATCAGGAAGAACCGCTGTCATAACAGGCGGGAGCGGTGTTCTCTGTTCAGCAATGGCAAAGGAGCTTTCACGGCAGGGGATGAAAATTGCGATCGTCAGCCGGAATGCTGATAAAGCAGAGCGTGCGGCGGGCGAGATTGCTGACGCTGGAGGAACCGCGGTTTCTGTACCGGCTGATGTTTCAGCCCGTGATTCGCTCGAAAAGGCAAAAGACGAGATTATCAGCCGGTTCGGTTCTGTCAATCTTTTAATTAACGGAGCCGGGGGAAACCACGCTGATGCGATCACTGCCAATGAGACGTATGAAGAGGATGAGCAGAGCCCATCATTTTTTGATATGGACGAAACGGGATTTTCCAGCGTATTTTCAAGCAACTTTACCGGTGCATTTCTGGCATCGCAAGTGTTTGGAAAAGACCTTTTGAAGGCGGAATGTCCCGCGATTATTAATATTTCTTCTATGAGCGCGTATACACCGATGACAAAGGTGCCTGCCTACAGTGCGGCTAAGGCGGCGGTTCAGAATTTTACGATGTGGATGGCTGTTCATTTCGCGAAAAAAGGGCTGCGGGTGAATGCCATCGCTCCGGGTTTCTTTTTGACTGCGCAAAACCGTGAGTTGTTATTACAGGAAGATGGAAGTCTGACAGACCGATCCAATAAGATTATGGCACATACACCGATGAAACGTTTCGGGAAACCGGAAGACCTTCTGGGAACGCTCCTGTGGCTTTCGGATGATTCATACTCAGGCTTTATCACCGGGGTCACCGTTCCCGTCGACGGAGGTTTTATGGCTTATTCGGGAGTGTGACAGAATCCAGTTCCCTGTCAGATTGTAAACTATTTACTTCTGACTTATACTAGTGAAAAATGAAGACAGACGGGGATGAGTCTATGAAAACCATTACAATTTCTGATGTGGCGAAATATGCAAACGTATCTAAAAGCACCGTATCTCAATTTTTAAATCAGCGCTATGACTATATGAGCGAGAAAACGAAACAAAAAATAGAAGCGGCCATTCAAGAGCTGAACTATCAGCCGAATTTCGTCGCCCGCAGCTTAAAACAGAAATCAACATTTACGGTAGGTGTGGTGGTGGCTAATATTCTTCACACCTTTTCCACTCAGGTCATCAGGGCGGTGGAAGACTATTTTCATGAACAAGGATTTCATATTATTGTCTGCAATGCGGATGATGAACCGGAAAAAGAAAAGAAATATATTGAAATGCTCAGGGCCAAGCAGGTGGACGGAATTATTATTTTTCCGACGGGCGAAAATCTCTCTTTATATGAAAAGATGAAACGCGATACGTTTCCGGTTGTGTTTATGGACAGAACCATTGAAAAACTCGGGATTCCGACAGTGATGCTTGATAACCATCATGCAGCCGGTCTTGCCGTTGACCGGTTTATCGAGAGCGGCATTAAGAGAATCGCGATTATTACGACGTCCATTATTCGGGAAATCAGTCCGAGGGTAGAGCGGATTGAAGGGTATAAAAAGGCGCTTGACCGCCACGGGATGATGGTGCGGAACGAATATATCAAAACAGCCGATGCGGCTGATATTTCCAATGTTTTGTCAGAGCTGTTCTCACTTCAGGAGCCTCCGAAAGCGATATTGGCGGCAAACGATATCGTTCTTGTTGAGGTGCTGAAGTATATGAAGGAGCATGATATGACAATCCCGGATAAGGCAGCCGTCATCGGAATTGATGAAGTTCCTTTTGCAGGTTTTTTTACTCCTCCGATTACGACGATCGTCCAGCCTGCGGCAGAAATGGCGCGAAAAGCGGGAAGCCTTCTTCTTTGCCAGATACAAGAAAAAGATAGCGGTGAAAAACGGATTCACCGCTATAAACCGGCGCTTCTGGCAAGGCAATCCGGATAACCGGTTTCATTACATAAACCGGTTTACTCCGGCAATTTAAATTATGAAATAAGAGGGAGGGATTTTATGTTCTCAAAGGATAGATTCCCTATTATTCTTCTTTTATTTTCAGCCGGGGTGATTAACTATTTAGACCGTTCAGCGCTGTCTATTGCGGCGCCGTTCATACAGCAGGATCTCACATTGTCTGCAACCCAAATGGGGCTGATTTTCAGCAGTTTTTCTGTCGGATACGCTGTGTGTAACTTCCTTGGCGGTGTTGCATCTGACCGGTACGGGGCTAAATTGACATTGTGTACGGCGATGATCGTTTGGTCTCTTTTCAGCGGGGCGGTTGCGCTTGCTTTCGGATTTGTAAGTCTTTTGATTATCCGTGTTTTATTCGGTATGGGCGAGGGGCCGCTGTCGGCTGCCATAAGCAAAATGGTCAACAATTGGTTTCCTCCGTCTCAGCGCGCCACGGTCATCGGCCTGACAAACAGCGGCACGCCGCTCGGCGGAGCGATTTCCGGCCCGATTGTCGGGATGATTGCTGTGGCATTCAGCTGGAAGGTTTCCTTTGTCCTGATCATGATCGTCGGTTTAGTCTGGGCGTTTATCTGGTTTAAATTTGTCAAAGAACGGCCGGCACAGACGGAAGACACCCCGGCAATGAAAGCGGCGGTTCAATCGCATGAGCAGCATATCCCGATGACCTTTTATTTAAAACAAAAAACGGTTCTCTTCACGGCTTTTGCCTTTTTCGCCTACAATTACATCTTATTTTTCTTCTTAACATGGTTTCCGAGCTATCTGGTGAAAGAACGCGGTTTAAGTGTTGAATTTATGAGCGTGGTGACTGTTATTCCCTGGATTCTTGGATTTATCGGTTTGGCGGCAGGCGGAATGATTTCTGATTATGTATACAAAAAAACCGCCGGAAAAGGGGTTCTGTTCTCACGGAAAGTCATTCTTGTCACTTGCCTGTTCGCTTCCGCTGTACTGATCGGACTTGCCGGACTTGTTACCACTACCGTAAGTGCCGTTATTCTCGTTGCTTTATCAGTCTTCTTTTTATATATAACGGGCTCTATCTATTGGGCGGTGATTCATGATGTGGTTGATCAAAGGAATGTCGGGTCAGTCGGCGGCTTTATGCATTTTCTTGCAAACACGGCCGGTATTATCGGGCCTGCTTTAACCGGCTTTATCGCGGATAAAAGCGGATCATTCTCGGGGGCGTTTTTGCTTGCAGGCGGATTAGCCGTTTTGGCCTCGGCTGCGGTAATCCGTTTCGTGCGCCCGATTATCATTCAAACCGCTTCTGAAGATAAAAAAGATACGATACCTTATTCGTAAGTCATCAAAGCCACTGAGGCTGTCCTGCCGATAACGGGATGGCCTTTTCGTTCTGCCGCTTGATCTGTTCCTATGATAATATAGGAATTGTTTACAAAAGAAGGGAAGAGGAGGGGGCATGAAACAGAAGCCGATATATGTCGAAATCAATATTGCATCTGATATAGAAACGCTTTGGGAATATACGCAAAACCCGCATCTTCATAAGGAATGGGATCTGCGTTTTTCTGACATTACATATCTTCATAGGCTGCCAGATGAACCGCAGAGATTTCTATATGAAACACGAATCGGTTTTGGGCTGAAGGTATCCGGCACGGGCGAATCAATAGGTGACATAAGGCCTCGCTTGTCAGAAAGAGTGTCTTCGCTCGCTTTTGCCTCTGATCATCCGCTGTCACTTATAAAAGAAGGCAGGGGCTACTGGAAGTATATAGAGCGGGATAACGGACAAACCTCATTTTTGACTCAATATCAATATGAAACGGCCCGCGGTCTGCCGGGAAGTTGGATAGACCGGTTTTTATTTCGTCCTCTGCTAAGCTGGGCTACCGCATGGAGCTTTGATGCGTTGCGGCTTTGGATAGAACAAAACAGACATCCGAAGATATCGGTCCGTTTCGGATTTGTCTATGTCTGTATGTGCCTCGTATTCAGTCTGTATTGGTTTTTTCAAGGCTTTCATGATGGCTGTGCCGATGCAGAGATCGTGAGGGGAACGCTGGAGACAGGGTTAGGGGTATTATGGCTGCTTCCCATGCGGAGAAAGTGGCTGATTCACGCCGGGCAGTCAGTCTTCTTTTGTGTAACGGCACTGTTATATTCCGGCGGCGGATTCTTGATTTCATTAGGAGTCCTTACGATAGCCGGCATGATTCTTAAGCTCAAGCTGCCGAGCGCCTGGCATACAAAACGAAAGAGAGAAGTGAAATGACGGATTCAATGTATGAAAAAACGATTACTCATTATCAATCACTGCACCCGATGCTGCAGAAACGGTACAGATTTGACGGATCACGCACGTTTTGCGGAGAAGGCGTTATGTCAGAAATAAAGGGAGGTTCTTTTCTTGTCAGAATGCTTTTAAAGAGCGGTGTTTTTTTCAGATGTTTTTTCTCAGAGAGGGGAAACGATATCCCTTTCACTATCGAAAACAAAAACAGGCAAAATGGCGTGGAATGGAATCGTACCTTTTTCTTTAAAGGCAAAACGCGTTTTTTTGATGCGGTCATGGAATATGATGAGCGGGAAAACAGAATTCTTGATTACTTCGGCAAACCTCACATCCTACTGTCTGAACTGCATTTAGAAGCGTCTTCAGACGGAGGGCTTATTATTACATCCGGAAGGCAGTGGCTCCTGATAGGCGGAAAGAAAATCCCGATTCCGGCATGGCTGTGCGGGAATTCAACCGTTTATGAGGCTTATGATGAGGAAATGAATTGCTTCAGCATAAAGGTTCATGTGAAAAACCGGATACTCGGCACGCTTTTCTCTTACCGGGGGACTTTCCGGGAAACAGAGGGAGAAACATGCTGAAGCGTCATCTCATGGTAAGCGTTGTTTGCTTTTTGGGATTTGCGGCGGCTGAAGCTCCGCATATATCAGCGGCTGAGACGTTTGTTTTATTTTCCGTGCTTTTTTTCGTTCACGCTGTATTCTGCTTTGCTTTTCGGCCGTCAAAGACCTTAGAGAATGTGTGGTTACGGAGTTATCCTGTTGCCGCTATATGTGCGGCGCTTGCGCTTGTCACAGGCTTCAGCTTTTTTGCCTTTGTGTGGTTCATTTATACGCTTGGACTGGCACTGTATGCTGTCCGCCGGCTGATGAAAACAAATATTCACAGAACAGAAGAGATGTCAGTTATGGCGGGTTTCATTTATTTGGCCGGGGGCGGATTCTGGTTCTTCGCATATGTCCTTGAGATTCCCGTCCTGAATTTCGGCCCGCTTATCGTTCTGCTGACGGCGGTGCACTTTCACTATTCCGCTTTTCTCATTCCGATCTTTAACGGATTGCTCGGCAGGATCATACGGGAGAAACGCGGACTTTACCGGTGGAGCACGGTCATTATTTTGATTTCGCCGGTCCTAATTGCCTTGGGGATTACATTTTCAAAGACACTTGATGTGATTGCTGTCGCTCTGTATCTTGCGGGTCTGTATGTAAATGCATATCTCGTCTTTAAGGCGCCGTTTGTTACGAAAACAGGCAGGATCTTGATCAGGAGTTCTTCGGCTGTGTTAATGATCACAATTGCTTTTTCTTTGATATATTCGTACGGTGTCTACCGCGCGGAGGCAACGCTCACGATCAGCCAGATGATTTGGATTCATGGGGCCGTCAATGCATTCGGCGTTATCCTGCCGGCTTTGGCGGGGTGGAGAATAGAAAATCCTAGACCGTTCGATGAGAACAGTGAAAGAACGTTCAGCAGAATTTACGGGAAGGGAACGATAGGCAAAGATTTTTTGACTGACATTCATGCAGCAAATGACATCCATTATACCGGCCTTCAGGATCAGCTGAGAGAACTGCATTCTGAAGACTTTTCAACTGAAAAGCTGGCGCCGGCCGTTATTTCCTTTTATGAAAAGACAATTGATTATGACATCATGGCGAAAGTGACGTGGAGCGGTTGGTTTCGTCCGTTCGCGCGCGTGTACGAGCCGTTCAGCAGAAGAGCGGGGCAGATTCATCTGTCCATGAATCCGGATTGGTATATCATGCACAGTGATATTATAGGAGTTGACTCTGATAAAGACGGCAGAAAAAATGTCCGTGCGTGGATCAGAACAAATGAAAAGCAGGAAACCGTTTTTACTGCGCTGTATTCAGCGTACAGGGCAAAAGGGGAAGGATACATGAATATCTCTCTTCCGCTGCCGTACGGCCAAATGACGGGCATTTTAAAACCTTATGCGCGTAAGCAGAATCTTGTTTTGACAAGCAGACGGCGAAAAAGCGGAGCGGGTGATGAAGGGATTTATCTCCAGACGAAATGGGGGACGTGTCATCTTCCGCTGGCAGAGACATTTCTTATTTCAGCCCAGAGCGAAACAAGCCTGAAGGCCGTTCATCATATGTGGCTGTTCGGACTGAAATTTTTAACTGTGCATTATCGGATCACTCATGCTTCCGCAGGTAACCGAAGCAAATAACAAGCTGCAGAGCCGTCTGTTCATCAGGCGGCTTTTTCTCATTATATGAATAGATAGGAAGAAGATAATGCACCCGGAAGTCAATTCATATTAGAGGATGTGATGCGTTACGAAAGACAAGGTGCTTTTTCTCATTGTCACGTTTATCTTATGGAGAAAGTTTTTTGTCGTTTTGGACCGGGAGCGGCCTCGGTCTTGCGGTCTTTGCCTGTCTCTCACGATTCGTGAAATGAAAACGGCTGCAAAGATTCCTACATTGAGCGGTATGATGAAGGCAGCCGGGCAGATGGCCCTGCTGAAAATCTTGTTTTTGTCCATTTTAGCCCATGGCATGATTTTTACGACAATGTTTGGCTTCACGACGGCATATTGGAATGTCGATTGAGTCTGTTCCGGCGGGCATGAGAGCAACATCGATGGGGCATACCAGGCGCTTTATGCACTCGGTATTTTCGGGGGACCTTGGTTGCGGGAATTTTTAATGATTGGCTGGGCTCAGAGCCGGATTTTATTTCGCGGCAGTACTCTGGCTGGCGGCTGTTCAAGCTTGCTTTTGCGTTAGGTTTTTCAGCTGAATCAAAACTAACGCTGTAAACATTTTTATACGTGTAACTGCAATAACACAATGTGCGATTATTGCAGTTATAAATTTCTCTTATTTGTCTCAATAACTAAAGTATACTTGGTTTATGAGACTCATAATTCATCCCTCTTCATAACTTCCTAGAATATATATTATGTAAACTAGATAAAATGAAATTCATATCCAATAATCTATCTTCATCATTTTAATATCAAAACCTCTACCTCCTCAATAAATTAAATTGGGCATAGAGGTTTTTGAATTAATGAGCTACCATTAGGATTAACATGGATAAAAATAAACCGAACCTGCAGAAATCTTTGAATTAATCATAAAATCTTTGTTCTCTAAAGCTTTTTTAATTTGGTCTTTTTTATAAGGAATATGAATAGTTGGTACCTTTAGCATAGAGTCTTTAAAAACAGGGACTCTACTCCATAAATTCACCACTTCTGATCTGAAAACCTTTGTAGTGCAGTCGATGATGTCACTCTTTTCGGAAAGTTCAGGGTATACAACGATAACTGGTAGCCCCTTCACATTAATACCGTAATCAATTTCTTCTCGCAAAGCTTTGCTGTTTTCAGTATGCTTACTTAAAAAAAAGATTATATTTTTTGATTGATCTAATCTTTTTCTTAATCTTGGCTTTAATGTTTTCTCCCAATCACTACCGTCCCGTACATTGTATGTTTTATCGTGGGAGTCATTAAATGGGTAGTTATTATCTTTTCCTTTCCATGCTCTTAACATGTTATACGACACAAAATCCTTGGTTGCATTAGCCCCTAAACTACTTTCACTAAACGGTTCACTGACATAGAAAGCAGCATAATTTCCATTCCTATAACCCATTCTTCTCAAACTCCTTTAACTTATAAAAATTGATCTTCTTGTGATCATTTTTGTACAAAAGAATTGTAATTTTGGCTGGTTCTCTAAACTTTACTTTACTGATCTGAAATGTCCACAACATTATATGTAATAGTTCATTGACTCCAACATCAGAATCCACATGTCTTGTTATTCCAGAACCTAATAAGGGGATAAACACTTCTTTGCTTGCATGTAATGTATTGATTTCATTCCATACATTAAGCATGCAGCTTGCATATTCATTTAGTTTTAATTGGGCACGATTTTCTCTATCAAACTTCGAAAAAGCCACTAGAAAAAAATCCATATCTTTAAAGACTGATCCCAAGCTGTAACGTGTTGTTTTTCCTCCAAAAGGTCTTTCAACATTTTTTTCTTCAATTTTAAGTTTTACGTCATCTTTAATTTTCTGATCCAACTCAGTGATATCTTGATGTGAATAATAACGCTTTATATATTGACCATTTAATGTTTCGCGGGCGATTATTACGTCATCTACTTGAGTGTCAAAATACTCATTAAATGCAATGACTTTATAATTATTTCTTGGCACTTCAAAAATATCACCTTTTTTAATTTCAACTTCGGAACCATTGAGATTAAGAGTGATATTATTCATAAAAAGTAGTCTAATGAATTGAACAATTATTATGACTAGCGACAACCCTACTAATATAAGTAAAATAATTAATCTACAACGAGCATCCAAGTCTAGAAATGAAATGAATGTACTCACACTAGTTGGAATAGTCAGAATTATACTCAGAGCCCACCTTCTAAATGTCTTATCTCTTATTAATTCTTTAAACTTCCACATAAAACCTCCAATGTTAGTATTGCGATCACTACCTATTATATTCATATTTTCAATTTATTACAATGAAAATATGAATATAGAACCACGACATAAATCTTGTGTAATGATTATGTCTTATCTACTAATGAAGAGGGCCTAGTCAAAGGCCCTCTTCATTAGTAGATTTAAATTGAACATATGTTCAGTGAATCATATCTACTCCTTGGCTTTCTTGAGATTGCTAACAACATTTGTACAGGCTCATATACTGTTTAAGTTTCTTCCGCCACGTAAACCTCCATGTATTGCTGTTTAAGATAATAAAAGCGGACATCGTTGCTGATGTCCGCCTAAAGCTTAACTAATGGGGTTCTGTTCCCCAAATCTGTTTTCCTTGATGATATAATGTAATTTTTTTCGTTGTTTTAAACGTATTTGATTGAAAAAAGGAATAATCGCCGCTTTGTGCATAATTACTCCAGTCATCATTGTGAAGACGAAGCTGAATATTCCCTGTGCTTGCTCCCGGTGACAGCGTTCCTGTTTTAAAACCCAGTTCCAGATAGGTATCTGCACCTTGCTTAGGTTTATGCAGCGTCACAAATTTGTGGGTCAGATTGCCGCATCCAATCTGCGCGTAGTCACAGTCAAAGTTTTGGCCTTTGTTTTTCGCGTTATACCAGTAACGGGCAGTGACATCTTTTAAATCAACCGTCGCATTGCCGTTATTTTTTATGTGAAGCTGCGGGCGGATTTGGTTGCTGTTCACACCCCCATCCCCTGCTTTGTATTGTACAGAAATGCCGTTTTCCTGTGCGGGGTTATCTTGTGCTGGCGTTTCAGGGCGTTCTTTCGTTGAATCTTTGCTGCCGTGAATGTTTTCTCTTACGAATGTTCCTGAAGCAGTTAAATTTGTAAGCGGCCAGCCGCCTGTTTTAGATGCTCCCGGCTTTAACGCTGAGGATGATTCCTGCTTATCAGAAAGATTCCAGTTCACCCAGCTGATGTTCTTGCTGTCGAGATAATTCAGCCATTCCCGCGACTGGTCAAGGAATACACCGCCATTTCCAGACGCGTCGCTTGTTCCCCATTCCGTCACGAAAATAGGCGCTCCTTTACTGAGTGCATAGTTTGCTTTATCCCGTAAAGATTGGCCGTGTGTGCCGGCATAAAAATGAAGCGCGTACATGACGTTTGCATCTTTTAGCTGATCATCGGCTGCATCATTCACATCTTGGCTCCATGTACCGGTTCCGACAATGATGATGTTGTCTGGATCATTTTTGCGGATAACGGAAATCACTTCTTCCGCATACGGTTTAATATCACGCTTCCAGTTCACATCACCGTTTGGTTCGTTTGCAATTTCATAAATGACGTTTGGCGTGTTTCCGTAAAGACTTGACATTTCCTTAAAAAAATCTTTTGCCTTCTCTTTATTTTGGTTTGGGTTGCCGTCATTTAAGATATGCCAGTCAATGATGACATATATCCCAAGTTCTTTTGCCGCTTCAACCGCTTCTTTTACTTTATTTTTCACGGACGGATTATCAATATAACCGCCGTCTGCCGTATACATCGCCGCGCGGAAAACGGTTATGCCCCAATCGTCTCTCAGCCATTTTAAGCTGTCTTTATTGACAAAATCGCCATACCATTGCAATCCATGTGAACTGATCCCTTTCAATTGTACCGCTTTGCCGTCCCGGTTTACGAGCTGTGTTCCTTTTATGCTAAGCTGCCCATTCTTGGCTGCTGGCGTTTTTGTCCCTGCTGCAGATGCCGGCGAAGCCTGCAAGCCGCCCATTGTCAATACTGTAATCAATAAACACGTAATAAAAATAGAAATTGACCGTTTCATATCTGATCTTTTCCTCCTTCTCATCATTTTGGCTCTCCACTTCTTATGAGCACGAACTCATTGTAAAAATCTTTCTCATGATTGTCTATCAACCTAATTTCTTGTTTTTAGAAGGTGTAAAAGCCTGTGAATGTGCTCTTTCTCTATTGAATTAGTTGCACCTGACACATATAGAACAAAGAAAACTGGACTGAACCGGGACTTTACACGTCATTTTTCAATCGAGTCGAAAAATTAAATGTATTTCTGACGTAGACGCGCTAAATGTGATGAGTCTCAATATGGCATTGAATCTTATGATTGTAATAAGACGAGCCCTTGCCCGTCCTTGTTAATTTAAGGTTGATGTAAGGTTCGGATTAATACGGGTTAAGGTTGGAGTTGTACAATAAGATTGTACTTCAGTGTGGGATTCAGCCAGAAGAATTCCCCCTTCAATAAATCATAGAGGTGAAAAGGTTTGAGAGAAAATAAAATTTTGTCTTCATTATGTTACTTCAGTATATTTTTTGCGCCGTTTCTGTTTCCGATTATCGTCTATTTCTTAAGCCGGGACGATGTGAAAGAACATGCGAAAAAATCTTTGTGGACGCATCTGATTCCTTATTTGATTTTTGGAATTGGCATCATCGCTTCAGGTTTACTTGGTATGAATGATATCAGACATGCCGGGCCTTTCCTGCTTGCGACTTATGCTGTTACATTCCTTGTGGCGATCTATTTTTTCATTTGGAACATTGTCAAAGGAATCAAAGTGTTTTCGGAACAATAGGAAAAAACGGTTCTGTTATTAATCAGCAGAACCGTTTTTTTTGTATAGCCATTATGATAATTGTATATCTATCGTTGTCCCTTCTCCCGCGGTGCTGTGAATGGTGATGTCCCCTCCGTGCTTTTGGATAATATCCTTTGCTATGGCCATTCCGAGACCAGAGCCTGCATGCGTCGTTCCTGTATTTGTCCCCCTGTAATAGCGGTCAAACACTTTTTCCAGCTCCTCTTCTTCTATCCCTTTGCCGTTGTCCTTAATTGTCACATGAGTTCGTTCTTTTTGTTCAAGCTGTACAACGATCTTCACATCGGGATCATTGTGAACGAGGGCATTTAAAATGAGATTCGTGACCGCTCTCCGAATCAATATCGCATCAAGGTTCAGCATCAGCTTTTCCAGGTTCGTTTGAAGCTCAATGGACTTATCCGCATATCTCGAATCGTTTAAAATATCAATTAACGTTTCCCGCAGCAGCGATACAAGGTTTACCCGTTCTCTATTTAACATCACATCGTTGTTTTTCAGCCTTGTCGTTAAATTTAAATCTTCCATCACATCTTTCATATAGAGCGATTTACTCTCAATGATCCGGGCGTAATCTCTGATCTGTTCGACTGTGAGATGATAATTCGGATCTTTGATGATTTCTGCATAGCCTTGAATAGATGCTAATGGTGTTTTAATGTCATGAGAAATATGACTGATCCACTCTTCACGCATTTGCTCTAATTTATCTTTTTCTTTTTTGCTTAAAGATAGTTGTTCCGATAAGTGATTGACATTATAGAAGACATCTTTATAAATGCCTTTGGATTTCATTTTGATCGTATAATCTCCATTAGCTAACCGCTGGATTCCTTGGATGACACGGCCGAGCGGTTTTGTGAGCTGCCGGCTGAATAGATAGCCAATGAGTAACGCGATCAATGCATCTATTGATAATAATATGATGGTTCCTGTATTGAACTTCGTCACAAATTCCTTGGTATCATATGAGAGGACAAATTTTCCGAGAGAGGGATTTTTAAACCCAATAAAGTAACTGTACTCCTTGCCGTTTACTTTTTTTCCGCCGGCGTAAATGGTTGATAATAATTGTTCATCCTTATATTTATGTAAATTTACAATTTCAATAGGCGTATATTTTTTCTTCAGTCCTTTAGGTTCTCTATCATGATAAACATCCTGTCCGTTTTCATCTAATATTTGAATCCATGCATTCTGCTCTTTTAAAGCTTTTTGTCCCTCTTTGTTTACTGTGATACCATTGTTCGATAACGTGACATATTGTCCGAATGATCTTGTGAAAGTTTCCGGTGTACTTTCTTCGTCATGTTGGGTGTTCGCCTGGAAAACGAGCCAAAACATAAAAATAAATAAATTAATGAAGACTGTAATGATGGTCACTATGATGACAGATACCATGTATCTGCCTGTTAATCGCCAATTCATCCTTACGCATCCTTTACAACAAATTTGTAGCCTAACCCTTTCACAGTGACGAGAAAGTCTGGTTTTGATGGGACAGTTTCTATTTTCTCACGGAGCCTGCGTATATGAACCATCACCGTGTTGTCAGAACCGAAAAAGTCTTCTCCCCATACAGCTTGATAGAGTGTTTCTTTACTGATCACCCGATTGGGATGCTGCAGAAAATAGGCCATAAGCATAAGTTCTTTAGGTGTTAACTCAATAGCCGCTCCATTTTTGGTGAGCTCGGCTTGTTGTTGGTTTAATTCAAATGTCCCTTTTTTTATCACGGTTCCGGTTTGAGAAGGCTGTAAGTAAGAGACCCGTCTCAGCTGCGCTTTGACCCGGTATGCGACTTCTTTAGGGCTGAAAGGTTTTGTAATGTAGTCGTCCCCGCCGATGGCAAGTCCTACAATTTTATCCGTTTCCTCCCCCTTTGCAGACAAAAAGATAATAGGAATGTGTGAAATGTCCCTTATTTGCTTGCAGATATCATAGCCTTCACCGTCTGGCAGCATGATATCCAATATCACAAGATCGGGATTTTCTTGATGAAATTGAGCCAATCCGTCACGGGCAGTTGAAGCGGTCACTACGCGATCAATGCCTTCTCTTATTAATACGGTTTTGATCAGTTCCAAAATTTCTTTTTCATCGTCTATGATTAATACTTTGCTGTGAAGCCGTGACATATATTGATCACTCCTTGAAGTCATTGTCATTATTATACCCAATGTCCGTGTATCGTTAAAAAATCAACATTCTCTCCCACAGAAAATAAGCCAATTTTCTTTTCCAAGTAAGAAAATTGGCTTAATGCAATGCTGATGCCTTTAACGCTTTACAACAAATGTTGTCACGCTTTGAGCCGGCAGATGGGCCCAAAAATGATTATCCGTTACTTTGAGATCCGTTCCAGGTTGAAGATTGCTGCTGCTGCTCGTGATCCATCTGGATACTTGCGAAGCAGACCCATTCTGCAACACGAAGTTTTGGTTGATCCCTGTGTTATTTTTATTAATGGCAACAATCACAACTTTATTGTCTCCTTTATAGGCTGACACATAAACATTCGGCTCAGGATTTTTCGTTGCATCAATCCTTACATAGCCAGGGCGCACAAATTTTGAGAAATGAGCCATATTGTATCCGCGTTTGCTGATCGTCCCATCTTCTTTCATCGGGCCGTATGATCTGCGGATGTACCACCACACATAAGCTTGAAAATCTCCCTCTACCATTGAATGATGAATATGCTCTGAAACACCTAAAGCCTCAGGCCATCGATCCGCCGAGTTGTTATCACTGTTCGGATAGTATACTTCCGTCATCCAAAGGTCCTTCCCCGCTCCTTTTTGTTTGAAAAGAGGATAAGGAAACTGACTGACCTGAGTGCCGTACAGGTGGGTTCCGAGGATATCCATATTCCTAAGCGCCTGCGGATCGTTCAAAATGGGGTCCGATATATTTTTCAGGTATTGAAATGATTCCGGCGCAATCACACGGGCATTAATGGAACCGGCATTCTCTCTCATGAAACGCAGGATTTCTTGAGGCGTCCACCATGTCCATTCGTGAGCGTAATCAGGCTCGTTCTGCATAGAAATCGCATACAGATTCACACCATTACTCTTCATGAAATTAACGAAATCGTTAAGATGCTGTGCGTATGCGGCGTACTTATCGTATCTCAGCCGCTTAGCTGATGTGTCACCATTATGATTGAAAGTCTCAACCATATCGTTTGGCGGATTCCAAGGGGAAGCAAAAACGATTGCTCCGTGTTTGATCGCACTCTTTGCAGTCTCCACTTCCTTGTACCAATTATTTCTATTCTCATCTACATGAATTCTTAAGACCGAAAAACCTAACTGATTCTGTCCATTGCCAAAAGCGGTCTCCCGTTGAGCCGCAGTCAAGTCTCCAATCCAAGCCGGGTGGTTCATTCCTCCAAAACCGCGAATCACTTGTCTATCTGCAGATATATTAACTGTTGCATCACTCGCTGCTGAAACTTCAGTAACTCCCGGTCCTAAGAGCATGACGGACAGCATTGTGAAACATACCAATAATACACAAATTGGTTTTTTTACGCTCGACATCATTTTTTCCTCTCCTTCATTTGTCTTTTATAGACTTAGAAAACGTACCTTTGCTTATCTTTGTGTAAACTGCCAGTAATCAACATTAAACAAGTTTCCTGTACCAGTTCCGGTAAATACAAAGAATACGTTGTGAACACCGGATGCGCCGCTTACCGCAGTTTCTATTTCTCTCCAGGATTGCGTTCCGCCTGTGGAAGGGACATTCAAGGTTCCGACAAGCTTACCGTTTGCACTGTCTAGTCGCACTTCTATTTTTCCGCCGAGAGCGGACGCTACATTTGCTTTAAACGTCCTGGCACCGCCTGACCCGAAATCTGCATTTCCTACAGCAATCCAGTCTCCGTTATGAATGTTTGTGACATGTTGATTATTGACCGGCCCGCCGGGTGCTGAGGATGCCTCTGTCAAAATCCGTCCGTTCCAGGCAAACGTTTCCGCTTCTACCCGGTTATATGGATTCAAGTTGGATAGCTGTTTGACACCTGCAAAATTTGCCGCTACCTCTTGCAGGGATCCATCTGGATTATGCACAAGCTTATTTATATGGGGAGAACGGTATCCTTTGCCGGCCCCGTAAAGAGCGGAGCTGACAGTTTGAGTATGATACACCACATACCACTCGTTTTTAAAATTGAAAACAGCATGGTGATTGTTCCCGCCGCCCCCGAAAAATGCTCCCGGATTTTTCAGAAAGTGCCCTCTATACGAAAAAGAATTCATAGGACTTGAGCTGGTCATATAACCGATCTCACCTGGAGGTTTATCGGCCGGGTGCGCGCCCCCGAAATTGATACAATAGGAATAGTAATATTTTCCGTTATACTTATGCATTCCCGAATCTTCAAACATAAAAGGCGCATCAATCGTAGATGCACTTCCGGCAACACTGGTCATATCAGGCCCTAATTTCATGACTCTTGCTGTTTTAGGATTGGCCCATTGTCCCTGCGTTGGATTTGAACCGCCCGGAACGCCTCCGCCGGCATATAGGTAACCGGTACCGTCATCATCTACGAATACTGCCGGATCAAAAAGCCATACAACACCGGACATTCCTGGTGTACTTGGCGTCACCAGCGGTTTTCCGATCGGATCTGTCCACGGACCGGTCGGGCTGTCTGCGGTGAGAACCCCGATACCTCCGCCGCCGTTTGCGAAATAAAGGAAAAATTTATCCTTACCGTTGATCTTTTTCACCGCGGTTGACGGGGCCCATGATGCTCCTGCCCATTTAGCAATCCCCCGGCCGCCATTCACCCCATTGGCACCCGCTGCGGGAATCGCTCCGTGATCTGTCCAGTTCACCATATCCGCTGAAGATATGACGGATATTTTATTCAAATTGGCAAATGAATTATCCTTAATCGTGCCGTCGCTATTATATTCATAGTCATCGCTTGACATATAGATGTAGACTCTTCCGTTATAGGTCAGCGCAAACGGATCCGCGCCCAGATGATGGTCGATAAGCGGATTTGAATTCCCAACATGTTTTGCAATTGGAGTGCTGGCAGCATACGCAGACTTCCCAGTGAAGCAACTCAATAATAAAGCAAGGACCCATAGGCATACGCAACATTTTTTACACATAACTTAACGCTCCTCCTTTTTCTTTAAATTCGGGGAACTTTTACCATTTGAGAACAAATTGCAGTACCGGCAGTAAAAAGCAGACTCCGCAGTGAAGCAACTCAATAATAGAGCTAGTACCCATAAACATACGCTACACTTTTTTCTAATAACTTGACATCCTTCTTTTTCCTTAAAATGTATGATGATTTTTTTACCATTTGATGACAACCGGTCATGGAGAACGGCTCTGGAGTAACTTGCGAACACAGGAGTATGACTCTCGCCTTTTTAATAAAAAACGCCGCTGAGTGCCAGGCCAGCGGCGTTTTACACTTGATCACTTACATTTTGTCAAACTTCGTGTCGCCAGCAAACGATCCTATTGACAGTTGTTCTTCAAGAACAAGTCCGTGATGATGCCGTTCTTCAATCCTTTTGATAATAGATCGAATTGCATCCGTATTTTCTTCGATATTGTGAGGTTCAAAGATCGTCACGTGATCTCCTTTTAATTTGTACTCAAGATAATGCTGTGCTGTTGATTGTGTCCAGCCCCTATCATCGGTTACATCGCCGCATAGCAAATGATGGATGTTGGCGTTAACGGCGCCGGAATTGATCAGTTCATTGTGATACGCAAGATAGCCTCTGATTTTATCCTTAATCGAAGGAATGGTTAATATTTCTCTGTAGTAGTCCGGAATAATGTCCATATTCAGATGGACGATCTCTTGGATTTCCTCTTCCGATAAATGAGTTACCGAATCGGTGATTTTAGAATCCAGCATAATCACATCAGATACGGTGCGCCCCCGCTTTTCTAAGGCTTTGGCAACCTCAAAAGCCAAATTCGATCCGGAAGAGTAACCAAGCAGAACAAAAGGCCCTTGTTCTTGAATGCTTATCATGCTCTCTGCATACCGGTCAACGATCTCTTTCCCATGAGACGGATCTTCTAAGAAATCAGCGGCATAGATGGTGCTGACGCCGTCAAGTCTTTTCGCCATTTCATTATAAACGAGTCCATACCCGATTAAAGGCGGGAAACAGAACACAGGGATTGAATCTTCCTGATTCAGCTTGACGAATACGTTATCCGTCTCGGATTCGAAAACGGCCGCTTGAATGGCGCGTGCCATTGTTTCGATGGTAGGAAAATCGTATACGGCTTGATAATGCATGTTGATTCCCATACTGGCGTTAATTTGATGAATGAGCTGCAATACTTTAAGTGAATGGCCGCCAACGTCAAAGAAGTGATCTTTAATCCCGGGGTCAGGCAGAGCTAAAATATCCTTCCATATATCGGCCAGCTGCTTTTCAATTAACGTTCCTGGCGCTGCGTATTCGGTTCCGGTAAGCCTATTTCCCTCAGGAGCCGGCAACGCTTTTCGATCGATTTTTCCATTAGCAGTTATCGGCATCTTCTCTACTTGTACAAAATAAGCCGGAATCATATACGTGGGCAGATTGTTCAGCAAATGACGCTTCAGCTGCGCCGTATTTAATGACTCGTCTCCTGACAAGTAAGCGCACAGCTGTTTTGAGCCCTCTTTTTCAATCGCGATGACGACCGCTTCTTTGACAGCATCGAGTTGTAGTAAAGATGCTTCGATCTCGCCGAGTTCTATCCGGTAGCCTCGGATTTTCACTTGATGATCAATTCTTCCCAAATACTCGATATTGCCGTCAGGCAGCCATCTTGCCAAGTCGCCTGTACGGTACATCAGCTTCCCTGCTTCATATGGGTGAGCTGCAAACTTCTCAGCCGTCAGCTCCGGGCGGTTCAAATAGCCCCGTGCGAGCCCGTCTCCGGCGATACACAGCTCTCCTGCCACACCGAGCGGTTGAAAATATTCCGATTCGGGGTGTACGATATACAATTGAATGTTGGAAATCGGTTTACCTATCGGAACTGAGTTAAGCGTTTCTCCCGCTTCGCATTCAAAATACGATACATCGATCGTCGCTTCGGTCGGCCCGTATAAATTGATGATTTGAGCCTCACCCGCCGGTGTGATCAAGCGATGAAACCCGGCAACGTGCGCAGGCGTCAAAGCCTCGCCGCTTGCAAATACATATTTTAATGACGCCAGCTTTCTCTTTAATTCCTCTTCGGATTTCTGCTCCATGGACTCAAGAAAAGCATGCAGCATCGCAGGCACAAAATGCATAACGGTGACATTTTTCTGCGCAATCGTATCTAAGATGACGTCAGGGTTCTTTTCTCCTCCGTTTGGAAGCAATACTGCTTTAGAACCAGTCATCGACCACCAGAACAATTCCCACACCGATACATCAAAGGTGATTGGGGTTTTTTGCAGAATGACATCCTGCTTATCCAGCGGGTAATGTTTCTGCATCCAAACGAGACGGTTGATTACGGATCGGTGTTCCACCATAACCCCTTTCGGTCGGCCTGTTGATCCCGAAGTATAGATAACATAAGCTAAGTGATTCGGTCCGGCCGTCTGTTTCAAGTTTGAACCATCTTCCCAAGAGAATCGCGGATCTTCCAGGTCAAGCACTTTTCCCGTAAAAGGCACGCTTTTCCTCAAGTGACTCTGTACTAACAACAGCTTCGTATCCGAATCCTCCAATATATAGTGAATCCGTTCTTCCGGATAGCTCGGATCGATCGGCACATACGCGCCGCCGGCTTTTAAGATTCCGAAGAGTCCTACGATCATTTCCAAGGAACGTTCGGCCATAATCCCGACCGGCTGATCCGGCTGCACGCCTTCTGATTGCAATGTCCGGGCAAGTTGATTGGCTCTTTCATTCAGTTCCCGGTATGTCAGCTGGCTTTCCCCGTATACGACAGCCGTTTGATCAGGCGTACGCTGTGCTTGTTCCTCAAACAATTTATGAAGCGTCTTTTCCTTTGGATAATCTGCTTCCGTATCATTAAATGCCTCTATAAGGAGCGAACGTTCATCCCCCGTAAGTATATCCAAGTCTTGGACGCGAATCGCCTGACTGTTCACCATCTGCTTAATGATTTGCATAAAATGCTCTTCCATCCGCTTGACACTTGCATGATCATAGACGTTGCTATTGTATACAAAATGAATGTCGATTTCTCCCGCGGGCATGACAATGAAATTGAAATCGTAATGGGTATGCTCTTCCATATGGAAATTGATAATGTCCAGCGCGTCACGATTCGGTTTCATATGCTCCATTTGTTTCTCGACCGGATAATTTTCAAATACCATGATATGACTGATCAGCTGCTGCTTTTGTTCGGTTTGAGCCTGAATTTCATATAACGGAAATGTATCATACCCTTGAGAAGCCAATGCCTGCTCCTGGCTCATTTTCAACACTTGTTCCACAGTCATTCCAGGCTGAGCGGTAATACGGACGGGAATGGTGTTGATAAATAAGCCGACCATGGACTCGATACCCGGAATTTCTGCCGGGCGGCCGGATACAACCGACCCGAAAACGACATCCTGACTGTTGTTGTACCTTTGCAGCAATAGTCCCCACGCACTTTGAATGAACGTATTCACGGTGACGTGATGCTTGCTTGCAGTCTGTCTGATTTCTTCTGACAGCTGTTTTCCGAGCCGGCATGCAAGCCTTTGTTTTTGATATCCCTTGGCTTGGTTTGAGACAGGTTCTTTCAGTAAAACAGTTTGTCCTTCATAACCGTCCAAATATTTTTGCCAATAGGCTGAAGCGTGCTTATGATCCTGGTCTTCCAGCCATTCGATATATCGGCTGTACGGGGTGACGACTTCCCGCTCCGCTTTTCTTCTATCAAGAATCGCATAATAGGTTTCAAAAACTTCATTCGTAATAAGAGGCAGACACCAGCCATCCATTAAAATATGATGGAAGCTCCATATCAATCGGACTTGGTCATCCTCTGTACGAAGGATTGATACGCGCATTAATGCATCTTGGGTAAGGTCGAATCCTCTTGCCTTATCTTTTTGTACAAAGCCGGCAATGAACTCGTTTCGTTGTTTATTCTTCATGCTTCGAATATCTTCAACAGTTATTTCGATCGGTTTTTTTCGGAATACGATCTGCAAAGGCTGATCTTTCCATTCTGTATAAAAATGAGTCCGGAGAATCTCATGTCTTTCCGTCAGCTGCGACAAACTCATTGTAAATGCCTCGATATCCAAGTCGCCTTTGAGATCAAAAACGGCTTGTTCAAAGTAAGCTCTGGAAGCCGAATCGATTAAACTATGGAACAGCATACCTTTCTGCATGGGAGTTAAAGGATATATATTTTCAATCTCGCCGATATGCTGTGTTTGCTGAACAAATTGATCTAATTCCTCGATTGTTATGTCCTTCAGTGAGATATCGCTTGGCGTCAGGCGAATGTCTTCTTGAGCTGCGCAATGTTCGATGACTTCTTTTAGGCTGTTCTTTAAGAGAGCTGCACATGTTTCCATCGTTTCTCTTCGATATTGTTTACCGCTGTAACTGATGGCCAATGACAGCCGGCCGTCTGAGATCATGCCGTTAATGTCAAGCGTATAGGCAATGGGATGTCTGTCGCTTGCAATTTTCCCTCCGGAGTAAGGAGATACTTCGATTCCTCCATTTTCGAAATCTTGATCAAATTGTCCGAGGTAATTGAAGCTGATTTCCGGATGTCCGGTCCATTCTGATGCCTTCGGATGATCGGACGAATATTTCATCAGGCCATATCCTATTCCTTTTTGGGGAATCTGACGCAGCTGTTCTTTCACCGTCCTAATCCGCTGGGAGATGTCCCGGTCTGCCTGGATTTGAAGAGAAACCGGGTATTGGGTTGTGAACCAGCCCACTGTACGTGAAATATCAACGTCTTGAAAAATAGATTCCCTGCCGTGTCCTTCCAGATGAACATGAATTTCTTCATGCCCCGTCCAGCGATGAACAGCCATTCCGAGTCCGGTCAGCAATAAATCATTAATGTCAGTCGTATAGGCCCTGTTCGATTTTTTTAATAAATGCTCGGTTTCTTCCTCTGTCCATTGGACGATGATCGTTTCCCGGTCTTCGGCCAGACCGGTCTCCTGCTCATTATCCTTTGGCAATTTGTGTTGCGAGATATGTTTCTGCTCAAGCCAATAATGATTTTCTGCTTCAAATTCCGGACTTTCTGCATAACGTTTCAATCGTTCAGCCCATAACAGATAGGAATCCGTCTTCTTAGGGAGCGTGAGCGCTTCTCCGTTTTGGAGCTGCTCATAAGCTGACGTTATATCCTCAAGTAAAATCCTCCACGATACGCCATCTACAACCAGATGATGAATCGCAATCAGCAAATGATCGCCATCCTGACATTGAAACAATCCCAGTTTCATGAGCGGTCCATCGGCTAAATGGATGGATTGCTGAATGTCATTTGCTATCGTTTCTATCGTTTCGGCAGGGTTGTTTTCTTCGAGTAAAGAGAACACGTCGAGGCTGAATAATTCTCCTTCACTGATCCCGCGGGTTCTGGCTTCGTATTCATGATCTCCCTGAACATAGACCATGCGCAAAGCATCGTGATGCTCGGCAATCTTCTTCATGACTTTCTGAAGCTTCGATTCGTCCAAACCCCCTTTAAAATAAAGCATGACAGATTGATTATAATGATGCGGATCAGGGTATTGCCGGGCGAAAAACCAATGCTGAATCGGCGTCAATAAGGTACGGCCTTTGATCTCCCCTTGTTCTGCGATTCGGGTAATGGGCTCAATAAAAGGAGCAAGCCCGGAGATCGTCGGGTGTTTGAACAAGTGTTTGATGTCAAGCTTATACCCGGCTTGATATAAGCTTGAGGTCACCTGAATCGACTTAATCGAATCTCCTCCCAGCTCAAAGAAATGATCATCGATTCCGACCTGTTCTGCGCCTAATACGGATTCCCACACCCCGGCCAGTATTTTTTCCAGTTTTGTCCGCGGAGCTGTATAAGGATTTCCAGTGAGATTTCCCGTTGGAGCAGGCAGAGCCTGACGATCTATTTTTCCGTTGGAAGTAAGCGGCATCGCTGCCAGCTGTACAAAATAAGCAGGGATCATATAGGACGGAAGTTGCCGGGACAGGCGCTCCCGAATTTCGCCTGCGGTTAAAGAATGCTGTGCGGTATAATAGGCGCACAAGGATGTTTCCCCGTTGGTTTCTTGTGCCGTAACGAGAGCTTCTTGAATCGGCGGTATTTGGAAAAATGCGGATTCGACTTCCCCGATTTCAATGCGGTAACCGCGGATTTTCACCTGGTGGTCGATCCGGCCTAAATATTCAATATTTCCATCCGGGAGCCGCCTTGCTAAATCTCCCGTCCGGTACATTTTCACCTCTGGCACAAAGGGGTGCTGCAAAAATCTTTCTGCTGTTAATTCCGCTCTGTTCAAGTATCCTCTGGCGATGCCGTCCCCGCTGATATAGATTTCTCCCGGAACGCCGGCCGGCACCGGCTTCATGCTCTTATCCAGCACGAAAATGTTCATGTTGTCCGCGGCGGTTCCGATCGGCACTGATTCCCGTCTGTCGTTTTGCGGATCAAAGGAATAAATCATACAGCCGACGACTGTCTCTGTAGGCCCGTATTCGTTAAAAATTTCGATTTTTCCGCCGAATTTCCCGCTGATGCTACGGGCGAGCCGCGTGCTTAAATTGTCACCGCCGACAATCAATTTCCGAATGGTGCACTCAGCAGGGATATTCATCTCTTTCAATAACTGCAAGTGCGCCGGGGTCAGCTTGATAATATCCGTCCTTGAATCCTGAATAATGCAATCAAGCAAGGCAGCACTGTTTTCTCCTCCGTAGACAATAATGGAATTTCCTGTAATTAGCGGAGTGAAAACAGACGTTATCGTCAGATCAAAAGCGATGGACGAATATAGGGGAAAGTTGGTTTTTTCCCCTTTGACATAGACCCGGCGGGCCCACCAAATATAATTGGTTAAGCCCTGATGCTCAATTGCCACTCCTTTAGGCTTGCCTGTGGAGCCTGACGTATAAATGACATAAGCCAAATCCTTCGTATTGCTGATCGGTTCCAGGTCAGAGCCGTCTTCGTGGTAAGAGCTTTCCTGATCGAGGAAAACCATTGTGCCCGCAAGTTCCAACTGTTTTTGAAGATGGCTCTGCGTCAGGATGATATCAGCTTGGGAGTCTTCTACTATATACTGTATGCGATGCTTCGGATAATCCGGATCAATTGGCACATAGGCCCCTCCCGCTTTTAAAACGGCCAGTATTCCCACGACCAGTTCGATCTCATGCTCGCAAATAATTGCAGTGAGCCGGTCCGTCTTTACCCCCTTTTTCCTTAACGTTCGGGCTAATTGATTGGCACGTTCATTGAGCTGACGATATGTGAATTGCTTTTCTCCGTAAATAACGGCTGCTTGATCCGGTGTTCGTTTCATCTGTTCTTCGAATAACTGATAAACCGTCTTATCCCGCGGATATTCAGTTTTCGCAGTTTGAATGTCAACGAGAAGTGTATGTGTCTCCGATTCTGGCAAAATATCCACTTGGCCGAGGGGGAGGTCAGGCTGAAATAATATGACAGAAAATAGCCGGTTTAAATGTCCGAGCACCTGCATCATATACTGACGGTCATAGACTTGTTCATTAAAACATAATTTTAGGTCAATCAAGTCTTCACCCATAGCAAACTGAAATAAAGCATCTGCAGCAGCCGTTTCTATGAAACCATCAGAATGAATTTGCTCTAGTGAAACAACTGTATGGATGATCGGCAAATGATTTGCATTGTAGTTCAGCCTCAGCTGTCCGGCCATTTTATCAAAGGGAACGTCCTGATATAAGATCGCTTCGTCCAGCGTATGTTTCAATTCATGGAAAATTGATTTAAACGTACTGCCGGAATTGATATGCTGTTTGATTAACATGAGCTGGTCTGAACGAAGATCTTCATCAGTTTCGTCTTCAAAGGTTGGAACCCCTGTAATCACTCCCTCATCCCCCGTGTATTTGTATAAAAGGGATTCAATTCCGACCAGGAGAACCAGATAGACGGCCATTGGCGTTTGGTTCGTCATGGTCAGGATGCGCCGTGATACCTCCGCACTCAATGAACTGTGAATACAGTCAGATCCGCTTGTTATATCACGCTTTACTGTTGAGTCGGACACTTGAAACGAAGGGAATGCACCGGGACGGTCTTCCGTGTGAAACATTCGGCCCCAGAACAACTCCTGTTGTTTGAATTCTGACATTCATATCCCTCCAGTTGGTTTCATTCCTGTTTTCAGGCAGCTGGCGGCAGCCGCGGCATTCATGCCGGGACAGCCGCTGCCCCCGTGATTAGAAATCCAATTCGATTGTGCTTGCGAGATGTTTACTTTTGTTTACTTTTTCGCTTAATTGAATGTCTTTTAAAGGAATGGATGGGTTTCTCATAATCGCCGAAAGGATCATGACGTAATCCTTGGCCAATACAGCAATGGTTTTCTTTTTAAACAGTTTTGTACAGTAATCAAAACTGCCCTGAATCTCATCTTGATCTATTAAGAAGTTCAGCTGTAAATCAAACTTGGCTGCCGTCTCTGTTTGTTCATAAGGCCTGACTGCGAGAGAGTCCACTTCAATATCCGTTTGTTCCGTATTTTGGAGGACAAACATCGTATCAAACAATGGATTGCGGCTTAAGTCCCGTTTTACACCCAGTTTTTCAACTAATTCTTCAAAAGGATACTCTTGATGTTCAAAAGCCTTCAGCATGGTTTCTTTCGTTTCCGTTATATAATCCAAAAATGTCTTTTCCGCCATCGGAGCGGTGCGGATGGCTAATGTATTGACAAACATTCCGATAATGGGTTCCAAATCCGCATGCGGTCTCCCCGCAATAGGTGTGCCGACGACGATATCACCCTGACCGCTGTATTTAGCCAGCAGTATGGAATAGGCCGAGAACAAAATCATGTAAGCGGTCGTCCCGGTCAATTCTTCCAGCTGCTTTATCCCTTGGGTGACAGTCTTATCGAGCGTAAAATTGTGCCTTTTCCCATCAAAGCTTCTAACCGGCGGTCTCGCAAAATCTTTCGGCAGCTCAAATGAAGGCAGCTCTTCATGAAATACACCAAGCCAATACCCTTCCTGCTTCTTGATTCGTTCTCTTTGCTCTTTTTGATGTTTCCATTCCGTAAAGTCTTTGTACTGAATACGGAGCGGAGCTAACTCTTTGCCGTCATACAATTGAATCAGTTCTTCGACAAAAATATTCATGGAGGCGCCGTCCGTGATGATGTGGTGCATGTCAAACATGAAAATATGCAGGTCTTGTTCTAACTCGATGAGTCCCGCCCTGAGTAATGGAGCCTGGCTGAGATCGAACGGCCGCACGAAGGTGCGGAAACATTCCTCAACCTCGTCAGCTGTTGCCTTGTATCTTTCCATCGAAAACTCCGCTTGCGGTTTGATCACCTGCACCGGTTCTCCGCGGACCAGCTCAAAACCGGTACGCAGTGATTCATGACGCTGGATCAGTCTTTGGAAAGCGGTTTGCAAGCGATTTATGTCGAGTTTTCCTTCTAATGTAAGGATTCCCGGCATATTGTAGCTCAGTTCTCCGCCTTCTATTTGTGTTGACAGGTAAACCATCTTCTGCACGGAAGATACAGGATAGACATCTTTTGCTTTGGCTTTCGGAATGTAATCCGGCCCGTTGGTTTCAGCTCCTGCAATTGCCTTTGCCATTTCCTCAACTGTCGGACATTGAAAGACCTCTCTTAATGAAATGTTTTTGCTGAATTGCTTATGAATTTTGGCGATGAGCGTCATCCCCCGCAACGAGTGGCCGCCCAAATCGAAAAAGTTATCTTTTACACCTATTTCTTTTACCTTCAAAACGTCTTGCCAGATGCATATCAGCTGCTCTTCCATATTCGTCCGCGGAGCAACGTAGTCGGTTCCCGTTTGTAAACCTGCTTCAGGCATCGGTAATGCTCTTCGATTTACTTTTCCATTGCCGGTTAGCGGCAGTTTCTCAAGCTGGATGAAGTATGAAGGGATCATGTATCCCGGTATTTGGCCAGCAAGTTTTTCTTTCAGCTGACTGATCGAGAGTGATTGCTCCGCTGTAAAATAGGCATATAAATCGATTTGGCCATCGGTATTTTCTTTTGATAGGACAACTGCTTCCTGTACGTGCTTGAGAAGAGCGGCCTCCACCTCACCGAGTTCAATCCGGTAACCGCGGATTTTGACCTGGTGGTCTCTCCTTCCCGCATATTCAATGTTTCCGTCAGGAAGGTAACGGGCCAGATCGCCTGTTTTATACATCCGCTGATTCGAGTCATATGGGTGCGGAACAAAAGTTTCGAGTGTCAAAGGCTCCCTGTTATGATAGCCTCTGGCAAGGCTCGCTCCTGAAATACAAAGTTCACCGACGATTCCGACAGGCTGAAGCGTTCCGGCTTCATTCAAAATGAAAATCTCCGTATTTGAAATCGGTTTGCCGATCGGCTGAAGCTCCTGATCTGTATCAGGATCGACGGTATACATGGTCACAACATGCGTCTCCGACGGGCCATAATGATTATGCAATGTGACTTGATGGCGTGCCAGCATGTCACGCAGCATACTTGTTACGATGAGCTGTTCTCCCGCAGTGATGATGTGATCCACGCACGCGGCAAACGGTTCGAAATATTGTTTCTCTGAGGCAAGGAGCTTAAGGAACGCTGTCGGGAGGAATGCTGTTTGTATCCCGTGCGTTCTGACAAAATCATTGAGCTGACGTATGTCACGTTTTGCCTCATTGCCGATGATAAAGAGTGTTCCTCCGCTTGAAAGCGCGGAGAACATTTCTTGATAGCAGACATCAAAGCTCATCGCGGCAAATTGCAGCACTCTGTCAAAGCGAAGCTGCGTATGATCCTGCTCATAAGCGAGCAGATTCGTCATCGTCTTGTGCTCCAGCTGAACTCCTTTCGGCTGCCCCGTTGTGCCTGACGTGTAAATAACATACATTAAATCATTTTCCGAACAGGAAAGATTAAGATTGTCTGCTCTGCCTTGATATATCATCGGATCATCAAGCTGAAGCGCTTCTCCTTCAAAGCGCGGCGGAATAGCGTGGCCTGCACAAATCAAAAGCACACCGGCGCCGCTGTCTTTCAGCATAAAAGCCCGCCGTTTTTCGGGAAGCTCCGGATCAATAGGAAGAAATGCTGCGCCGGCCTTTAATATGGCTAAAATGCCGATGATCATATGTGGTGAGCGATCCGTGAGAACGGCAACAACCTGATCAGTGCAGGCCCCCTTATCTTGAAGGATGCGCGCCAGCTGATTGGAACGCTCATTCAGCTGACGATAAGTCAGTGTCTGAATTCCAAACATGACGGCTTCATGATCCGGGTTAAGCTCAGCCTGCTGCTCAAAAAGCTGATGAATCGTTGTCGGAATTCGTTTTTCCGCAACTGCAGTATCGTTAAAGAGTTGCTGAATGTCTCCTTCCTCTTCCTTGGTCATCATATTCAGACGAGCCAGCTCGGCATCAGGCTGTTTAATAATCGAATCAATCAGCTGCACAAAATGCCCCATCATGCGTTCGATCGTTTCCGGTTTAAACAGAGCCGTCAAGTATTCCATTGTGAACTGAATACCCGACTCTTCTTCCACAGCCGTTAAGGTTAAATCAAATTTAGCCATCGTATGTTCGCTTGGATATGGTTTGAAAGTGACGTCATTTATCTCTAACTGTTCCTGCTCCGTGTTTTGAAGCACAAACATGGTGTCAAACAATGGATTACGGCTCAAGTCTCTGGCGATATTCAGTTGATCGATCAGCGCTTCGAACGGATAATCTTGATGCTCATAAGCTTTTAATGCATTCTCCTTCACCTCGGACAGATACTGAGAGAACGTCTTCCCTTTTTCAGGGTAATTTCTCATGGCCAATGTATTCACAAACATTCCGATAATCGGTTCCAAATCGGCGTGCGGTCTTCCCGCTATAGGACTGCCGACAATTATGTCTTCCTGGCCGCTGTATTTTGAAAGCAATAATGTATAAGACGCAAGGAGCACCATATATAAAGTCGATTCAGTTTGGGATGCCAGCTGCTTTAACCCGGCGCTTTTTTGCTTATCAAGCGTAAACTGCATTGTGGCTCCCGCAAAATCCCGTGCCGACGGCCGGATATAATCGGTCGGCAGATGAAGGACAGGAACGTCGCCGCTGTACAGCTCTAACCAATAGGCTTCTTGATTTTGGATCTGTTTTAACCGCGCTTCGCCGGTCTGCCATACTGCGTAGTCCTTGTACTGGATGCGCAAAGGCGGTAATGTTTCTCCTTCATAAATGCGGATAAATTCTTTAATCAATACACTCATGGATGTTCCGTCAGAAATAATATGGTGCATATCAAACATCAGAATTCTGCGGTCAGGTTGAAGTTCAATCAGCCCCACGCGAAGCAGCGGCGGCTCATCCAGATGAAATGGACGAATAAATTTGCGGATATAAAGGTCCGCATCATTTTCTTCTGCCTGATACCACTCTACTTCGAACTTTGCGTGATCTAAGACGTACTGAACGGGTTCTCCGTCAGCCATTTTAAAACCGGTGCGCAAAGATTCATGGCGCAAAATCAGCGTGCGGAAGGCTTGCTGCAGCTTGTCACGGTCAAGCTTGCCTTCGACAGCCATCAGTCCCAGCATGTTGTAACTGAGTTCTCCGCCTTCCAAGTGATTCAGGATGTACAACCGTTTTTGTGCTGAGGATACCGGATAATAAGGTCTTTTTTCAATTGCAGGAATCGCAGCATATCCGGCCAGCTCCGTCTTCGTGATCGTCTGTGCGAGCTGTTCAATGGTTGGGAGACGGAAGACGTCCCGCAAAGGAATTTGGACATGCAATTGCTTTTGTATTTTTGCAATCAGCGCCGTTGCCCGCAGGGAGTGTCCGCCGATCTCAAAAAAGTGATCTCTGATCCCCACCTGCTCTAATCCGAGGACATCTTCCCAAATTGCTGTCAGCTGGATTTCTGCCGAAGTTTGCGGCGGGACGTACTCTATGCCGCCGTCACGCTTTTTGACCGGAGCCGGCAATAACTGGCGATTCAACTTCCCGTTTGGCGTCAGCGGCATCTTATCCAGCTGCACAAATTGAGCCGGGATCATATATCCCGGTAAATGCCGGGCCATTCTTTCGCGAAGTTCACTGATCTGTATTGTCTTATCCGCAGCAAAGTATCCGCACAAGTAATATTCATCATCTGCATCTTTAAGGGCAGCTGCGGCGGCTTCTTGAATATCAGGAACGTTAAGCATCACCGATTCGATTTCACCGAGTTCAATCCGAAAACCTTGAATTTTCACCTGATGATCAATCCGGCCGATATATTCAATATTTCCATCCGGCAGAAGGCGGGCCAGATCACCGGTTCTGTACATTCGGTCCTCCGGTACAAACGGATCGGCAACAAATTTTTCGTCCGTCAGTTCCGGCAGGTTTAAGTAACCCCGCCCGACGCCGTCCCCTGCAATATACAGCTCGCCTTGGACGCCCGCCGGCTGCAGCCGTTTTTTTGAATCAAGAATGTACATGCGGTTTCTGCCTAACGGCTTGCCTATAGGGACATAGTTTTGGCTGCGTGCCCACGCATTGGAAGAACATTCAATGTTGAACAGAGACGCGTCTACGCAAGTCTCCGTAGGCCCATATACATTGGTAATCCCAGGTGAAGCGCCATGATCGCCGAATAATTGCATGAGCTTATTTACCGTCGTTTTGGAAAGAGCCTCTCCTCCGATTAAAAGATGCTGAAGCGGAACTCCCTGCAAATCACCTGCAGCTATCAAAAGCTTTAAGTGGGCAGGTGTTCCGTCGGTGATGTCAATCGAATGCTGCCGATAATAACGGCATAAGGCAGCACCGTCTGACACAATCTCTTTCGGAACAATAAACAAGGTATGTCCTGACAGCAAGGAAGCATACATTTGCTGAACAGAAGCATCGAAATAATATGGAGCGAGCATGGCTACATTCAGCTCCGCATCGTAGGCAGAGTAAATTTGGCGTCGAAGTCCTTCAATCAGGTGAATGACCTGGCGATGTTCAATTAACGTGCCTTTAGGCTTGCCTGTCGTACCGGAAGTATAAATGGCATAGGCCAGTTGACTGGACTGATAAGAGAGTGCAAGACTGCTGTCTTTTTCGTGATAGAAATGTTCCTCCATGAGATCGATACATGTTCCTGAGAAGCCGATGTCATCCTGCAGCTTCCCGCGGTAAAGCAATACGCTGATGCTTGAATCATTTAAAATATAACTGATGCGTTCAGACGGAGAATCAGGATTTATCGGCAAATATGCGCCGCCCGCTTTTAAAACTCCCAAGATGCCTACAATCATCTCAAGCGAGCGTTCAGTCATAATACCGACAAGCTTATCGTTCCGCACACCTTTTGCCTGCAAGGTTCGCGCAAGCTGATTGGCACGCCGGTTCAGTTCTCCGTAGGTGAGTTGTTTACCCTCGAATACAACCGCTGTATTGTCCGGAGTACGATGCGCCTGTTCCTCAAACAGCTCATGTATCGTTTGTTCAAGCGGGTAATGCATGTCATTAGACTGAAAGCGGCTGAGCAAATGTTCTTTTTCTTGCCTAGAGAGAAGCTCCAATTCTTCTATTTTGACAGACGGCTGCTGTAATACTTGCTGCATGAGCTGTTCAAAATGTCCGCAGATCCGCTCCACTTCTGATTTTTCATATTCGTTTTCATTAAAACCGAAATGAACGGCCAGCTGTTTGCCAGGTATGACAACCACATTCAAATCATAGTGGGAGTGTTCCAGCATATGAAAATTCGTAATGTTCAGCTCCGTACTATGATGTCCCGTCTCTTCGACCTGCTGACCGATCGGATAGTTTTCAAAAATCATGATATGGTCAATCAGGTTCTGCTTTTGTTCCGTTTGGGCCTGAATTTCGTATAAAGGATAGGTATCGTATGATTGGGAAGCCAGAGCGTTTTGTTGAACCATTTGCACCGTATCAGCAAAAGTGCTGTCCTCATCGCAGCGGATGCGAACCGGAATGGTATTGATGAACAGGCCGATCATCTGTTCCACATCAGGAATTTCCGCCGGTCTTCCCGACACGACACTGCCGAAGACAACGTCTGCGGACCCGCTGTATTTCTGTAATAAAACTCCCCATAACGTTTGGATCAACGTATTTAATGTAACCTGATGCTGATTTGCGATCTGCTGTAATTGTTTTGTCTGTTCGTGATCAAATCGGCAGATCACATTGGCATAGGCGTATTCTTTTTGTTCATGCTGCTCTATTTTATGAAGAAGCGTGGTTTCACCTTTATATCCTTCGAGATACCCGCTCCAGTACCGCTTTGCCGCTCCCTGATCTTGGCGGTCAAGCCACTCGATATAGTTGCTGTAAGGAGCTGCCGATGACGGTTCTGGTTCCCTGTCTTCTTGTAAGGCGCGATAATGATCAAACACTTCCTTCGTGATAAGAGACAGGCACCAGCCATCCATCACAATATGATGGAAGCTCCAAATCAAATGATATTTGCGGTCTTCCATACGGAAAATCGCTATGCGCATCAGCGGATCCCGAGCCAAGTCAAATCCTTTTGCCTTATCTTCTCTTTGATAGGCTGCGATTGCATCCTCTCGCAGGTGCTCCTCTATGTCACGCAAATCTGCAAAATGAATTTGAGGTGTTTGCGTTTTATAGACAATTTGTAAAGGAGTATCGTTCCAGCCGCTGTAAAAACGGGTTCTGAGCACGGCGTATGTTTCAAATAATCGTTCAAGGCTTGCTTTAAACCAATCAATCTTTAATTCTCCCTGCAAATCGAACGATGCTTGTTCAAAATAAGAACTTGTGGCCTCGTCCAGCAGGCTGTGGAAGAGCATTCCTTTCTGCATCGGAGTGAGCGGATACACGTTTTCAACCTCACCTGCATGCGGCAGTTGAATGAGGAGCTGATCCAATTCGTCAATCGACATGCCTTTTAACAAAATATCGCTTGGCGTCAGTTCCGATTGTTCTCTATGGACGCAATGCGTAATGATTGTCCGCAGGCGGCTTTGAATCGTTTCCGATAACCGCATGATCGTTTCTTTTGCGTACTGTTTGCTGCTGTAGCTGATCGTAAGCTTCAGCCGGCCGTCGGTGATCATTCCGTTTATATTCAATACATACGGTCTTTCTTGATTTCCGCTAGAGTCTGAACCGCAAGAATAAGAAGATAATTGAACCCCATGCTGCTGTAAATCTTGGTCAAACTGTCCAAGGTAGTTAAAGCTGATCTCAGGATTGAGTTTCGATGGCATTCCGCCGCTTAAGTACCTTGCTATTCCATATCCGATCCCTTTATGCGGAATTTGGCGCAATCCTTCTTTGGTCGTCTTGATATAATCAGAGATCTCTTTGCCCGGATGCGCGTGCAGCACAACCGGATACAGACTTGTAAACCACCCGACCGTGCGGGAGATATCTATATCTTGTATAATCTGTTCTCGGCCGTGTCCCTCTAAATGAATCGGAATTTGTTCCAGTCCTGACCAATGCGATATGGAAAGACCGAGAGAAGTTAAAAGCAAATCGTTTATCTCCGTGTTATAAGCGCGATTCGCTTGTTTTAATAGCAGCTCCGTTTCCTCTTTCGTCCATTCCACAGTTGCTGTTTCACTGTCTTTTGCAGTTGTATGGGTTTCATGAAAATCTTTAGGCAGCTGTTTGACTTCGGTTTGTTCGATCTTTGTCCAATATTCCTGTTCCTGTTTTATGGTTTCACTTTTCGCATATTCTGAAAGTCTCTTAGCCCATAATTGGAAGGAATCTGTTTTTTGCGGCAGTTGAATCACTCGCCCATTCTCGGCTTGCTTGTAGCCGCTAACGATATCTTCCAGTAAAATGCGCCATGAAATCCCGTCTATAATCAAATGATGGATGGCGATGAGGAGATGATCTCCATTTGCGCATTGAAACAACCCGGCTTTCATTAACGGCCCATCACTTAAACGCATACTGCTTTGTATCTCATCAGCTTTGGCTTCGATTGTCCGTCCCGGATCGGAATCTTCTTTCAGATTCAGGACTTCTAAGCGGTACAGTCCGCTTTGGGCGATTTCTTCATTCTGTGCCTCGCAGCCATTTTCCGTAGTCCGGAACGTCATGCGGAGCGCATCGTGATGTTCAGCAAGTTTTTGCAGGGTTTGACGAAGCTGCGTTTCCTGAAAACCTTCCGGCGCATACAGCATGACGGCTTGATTATAATAATGCTGATCTGTCGTTATTTGTTCGAAAAACCAATGCTGAATAGGAGTCAGGCTGACTTTTCCTTTGACCTCACCTTGATCGGCTATACGCAGATTCTGCTTGATATGCGGACTCAATTCTGCAATTGTTGCATATTGAAACAAGTCTTTGATTTCCATTTTGTATCCTTGCTGATTTAATCTGGAGGATACTTGAATGGATTTAATGGAATCTCCGCCAAGGTCAAAGAAATTATCAAGAATACTGACGTTTTCAGCGCCTAATACCGATTCCCAGGCAGAAACTAATATTTCTTCCGCTTTTGTTCGGGGAGCTTTATACTCTGCTCTGTCCTGCAGCTCGAAATCCGGAGCCGGCAGCCCTTTTTTGTTTATTTTTCCGTTAGAAGTTAAAGGCATTTCATCAAGCTCGATAAAATAAGCCGGAACCATATAACTTGCAAGGGTATGAGACAATTGTTTCCGGAGCCGGGCAGCCGTTGTTTGCCCGCCGCTTACGTAATATGCACACAATTGTTTAAACCCGTGGACATCCTCTCTGGCTGTAACGACAGCTTCCTTGATCGCTTCTTCTTGAAGCAGTGCCGCCTCGATCTCGCCTAATTCGATACGATAGCCTCTGATTTTCACTTGTTCATCTATTCTGCCCGCATATTCAATGTTTCCGTC
The DNA here is from genome assembly GCF_057196865.1 of Bacillus sp. SYZHCR11. Lineage (NCBI taxonomy): Bacteria > Bacillati > Bacillota > Bacilli > Caryophanales > Bacillaceae > Bacillus > Bacillus sp. SYZHCR11. The sequence goes on along the minus strand of NZ_JBXUND010000001.1, from coordinate 398,215 downwards.
CGCCAGCCACTTCGCCAAATCTCCGGTCTTATACATCTTCGCTCCGGGTTCAAACGGGTCATCGACAAATTTCTCTGCCGTTAATTCGGGACGGTTCAAATATCCTCTTGCCACACCGGCGCCGCTGATATAGATTTCTCCCGGCACTCCGATCGGCGCGGGTTTCATATTCTCATCAAGAACGTAAATGCTCGTGTTTGCCGCAGCGGTTCCGATCGGTACCGATTCCCGTCTGTCCTTTACGGCATCATAACGGTAAATCATGCAGCCGACAACGGTTTCCGTCGGTCCGTACTCATTGCATATTTCAACCCGGCCTTCGAACTGTTCATGAATGCTGCGGGCTAACCGGGTGCTTAAGTTTTCCCCGCCCACAATCATTCTTCGGACAGCCGTTTGATCGGCAATGTTCATTTCTTTCAAAACCTGCAAATGGGCCGGAGTCAATTTAATGATATCCACCCTCGGGTCTCGCACAATCGATTCAAGCAGAGCTGTTTTATCTTCTCCGTCATAGACGATGATTGCATTTCCTGTGACAAGCGGCGTGAAAATAGAAGTCACCGTCAGATCAAAAGAAATTGACGAATACAATGGGAAGTTGGCTTTCTCGCCTTTTACATAAACCTCTTTCGCCCACCAAATATAATTGGTCAAGCCTTGGTGCTCGATTAGTACGCCTTTCGGCCGGCCTGTGGAACCTGACGTATAAATGACATATGCCAAATGGCTCACATCATTTATCTGAGCAAGGTCAGAGCCATCTTGGTGATAAGAACTTTCATCATCAAGTAAAACCGTGACGCCTTCATAGGCAAGCTGTTTCCTGACGTCCCGCTGCATTAAAACGATTCCGGCTTGGGAGTCATCCAGCATATACCGTATGCGGTCTTGCGGATATTCCGGATCTATAGGGACATAGGCTCCCCCTGATTTTAAAACGGCAAGGATTCCGACCACCGATTCGATGCTGTTTCTCGTGATGATGGCTACAGGCTGATCCGTCTGGACTCCTTTCGCTCTTAACGTTCGCGCGAGTCGGTTGGCCCGCTTATTGAGCTCTCCGTACGTGAGCTGCCTGTCCTTATCAATGACGGCTGCTTGATCGGGCGTACGCTGCGATTGCTCTTCAAATAATTGATGAACCGGCGTCTGCGGAAACGGCGCGGCCGTGTCGTTAAGCGTCTGCAGAAGGGTTCTTCTTTCGCCTTCCGTTAACAATTCCGCTTGATCCACCCGGATATCCGCATTTGTCACGACTTGTTGCAGGATTTGCATGAAATGTTCCCGAACCCGCTCTATGCTTGCCCGATCATACACATTTGCATTGTATTCAAAAGAGATGGTCATCTCGTCGCCCGGTATAACGGTCAAATTAAAATCGTAGTTGGTCTGTTCTTCCATTTGCACGTTGGAGATCGTGATGGATGTTCCGTTCTGGCGGCCTATACTTTCCATATACTGATCAACCGGATAATTTTCGAATATCATTAAATGTGTAATTAAATCTTGTTTTTGCGTTGTGCGCGCTTGAATATCGTACAGCGGGTGCGTCTCAAATTGTTGAGACGCTACAGCCCTTTCCTGCGCCTCTTTCATAAGCTCGGCAAACGTTGTCCCGGCTTCGCACCGGAACCGGACGGGAATGGTGTTAATGAATAAGCCGATCATGGTTTCCACGTTTGGAATTCCAGCAGGTCTTCCGGATACAACACTTCCAAACACAACGTCCCGGCTGCGGTTATATTTCTGCAGCAAAACCGCCCATGCCGTCTGCAGCAGCGTATTCAGCGTGACATGATGCTCGCCTGCCGTCCGCTTCATTTTCGAAGTGAGATCGGAGCTTATGTCACACGTCACTTTTTCAGGAACGTATCGTCCGTCTTCCGCTGCATGATGATCCTTAGGAAGGCCGGTTTGCTCCTCATATCCCTCCAAGTACTGATCCCAATAAGCCGTGGCCTCTTTCGCATCTTGCCGGCCGAGCCATTCAATATATTGACTGTACGGAGTAATTGATGATTGTTCAGGCTGCTTTTGCTGAAGCAAGGCAAAGTAATTCTCGAATATTTCTTTTGTAATCAGCGGCAGGCACCAGCCGTCCATCAAAATATGGTGGAAGCTCCAGATAAAACGGTATGTCTTTTCATCCGTACGAAGGATGAATAGCCGCATTAACGCGCCTTTTTCTAAGTCGAACCCCCGCATCTTATCTTCTCGGGCATACTGCTGAATCATCGCTTCTTTTTGTGATTCCTTCATCTCTCGTAAGTCATTGAATTGAAAACCGATTTTTTTCGTTTTGAATATGATTTGGAGCGGCTGATCCTTCCAGCCTCTGTAAAAATTCGTGCGGAAAATATCATATTTTTGCGATAAGCCGTCCAAGCTTTTTGAAAATGAATCAATCTCCAGATCTCCATGCAGATCAAACATCGTTTGCTGAAAATAAGCACCTGAATTCGGATCAAATAAGCTGTGAAACAGCATGCCCTTCTGCATCGGCGTTAATGGATAAATATTTTCCGCTTCGCCTAATTCACGCGTCTGCTCCAAAAGCTGTTCCAGTTCGTCGATTGAGATATCTTTTAACAGGATGTCACTTGGTGTGAGAGAAGTCTGCTGCCGGCTTACGCAATGCGCAATGACTTCTTGCAAACTTTCTTTCAACCCTTGGGCAAATTGCGCCATAGTAGATCTTTCGTATTGTTTGCTGCTGTAGCTCAGTGTCAGTGATAATGTCCCTTCGGCAATCATGCCGTTCAAATCAAGCACGGCCGTTCTCTCTTGGTTTTCGTTCATCGATAACCCTGTGGAATATGGCGATATGTGCAAAGCCTGATGCTTCAGGTTTTGGTCAAATTGTCCCAAATAGTTAAACGATATCTCCGGATTCAGCTGCAGGCTGTCGGCTTCCGGATGCCCGGATATATATTTGATGATGCTGTAATTCATTCCTTTATCAGGGATGCGGCGCAGCCCTTCTTTCACGATCTTGATCCGCTGTGACAGGTTTTTTCCGGCTTCCATTCTCAGGACGACAGGGTACTGGCTTGTGAACCATCCTATCGTGCGGGAAATGTCAGCATTCGGAATAATCGGTTCTCTCCCGTGGCCTTCCAAATTCACGACAATGTCTTCCGTGCCTGTCCACTTGTGAACGGCCAGCCCTAACGAAGTCAGCAGCAGATCGTTGATATCCGTGTTGTAGGCGCGGTTCGCTTGTTTTAATAATTGCTCCGTTTCCTCTTTTGTCCATTGAATCGTCACTTCTTCGCTGTCACTTAATAACGATCCTTCGCTGATAGTGTCTTTAGGCAATGGCTGAGGCTTTATGCTTGAAAGCTCAGTCCAATAAGCAATCTCCTCTTCCATATCGGTTTCCGCCGCATACTTGGACAATTGATCGGCCCAGAATGGAAACGAATCTGTTTTTTGCGGGAGCTGGATCGTTTGTCCGCGTTCTGCCTGCTCATAACCGCTTGCAAAATCCTCGAGCAAAATACGCCAGGATACTCCGTCAATCAGCAAATGATGAATTGCAATCAGCAAATGATCTCCGTCCGGACATTGGAACAAACCGAGCTTCATCAATGGCCCTTTGTCTAATACCATGCTGCTTTGAATCTCATTCGCCTTATCGGCAATCGCTTGAGCCGGATCGGTTTCCCCTTTATAATTCATCACTTCCAGATGGTATAGTTCACTTTCATCTGTTCCTGTAATTCGCGGAGCGTATCCATCCGGCGTTTTTTCAAAAATCATCCTCAAGGCATCGTGATGCGACGCGATCTGTTCTATCGTCCGGCGAAGCGGAGCCTCTTTAAAGCATTCCGCCGAATATAACATGACGGCCTGATTGTAATGGTGTGCATGCGGCATGTTTTGTTCAAAAAACCAATGCTGTATCGGGGTCAGCTTGGTTCCGCCATTCACTTCTCCTTGATCAGCCACCCTGCTGACCGGCGCTACAAACTGACTTAGTTCAGCAATCGAGGGGTGTTTAAACAAATGCTTCATATCAACCTTGTATCCGGCTTGATACAATCTGGATGATACCTGAATTGATTTAATCGAATCTCCGCCAAAATCAAAGAAATTATCCAAAATTCCTATACGTTCTGCCCCTAATACTTCTTGCCAGATGGACGCCAGCAGTTCTTCTATTGTGTTCCGCGGGGCTATGTATTCGTATTCCGCCCGCGTATTTTCGTCAGCAGCAGGCAAAGCTTTCAGATCAATCTTCCCATTGGAAGTGAGCGGAATGCGTTCCAATGGGATAAAGCGGGAGGGAATCATATAATTGGGCAGTTCCCGGGATAATTCTTTTCTGAACTGCGCTGCTGTCAAAGAAGGCTCGCCGACATAATAGGCATACAATTGTTTGGACCCGTCTGCGTCTTCCCGCGCGACGACTGCGGCTTCACGAACGTTTTCCAGATTGAACATGGCTGCCTCTACCTCGCCGATCTCAATCCGGTAGCCGCGAATTTTTACTTGATGATCAATCCGGCCTAAATATTCGATTCTTCCATCCGGCAGCCATCTGGCGAGATCCCCCGTTTTATACATCTTTTGATCAGGGACATGCAGATGCTCCACAAATTTTTCCTCCGTCAATTCAGGGCGATTGAGGTAGCCGCGGGCCACTCCCGCTCCTCCGACATACAGCTCTCCCGGTACGCCGATCGGCTGGATTTGATGGTGCGCTCCTAAAATATAAGCTTGATGGTTGGCCACCGGGCTGCCGATTGTGATCTGTTCATCAGCGGACTGAACAGGGTGAAATGTAGATACCACGCTGTTTTCTGTCGGTCCGTATTCATTATTGATCCGAATGCGAGGCTGCAGAGAATGCAGCTTCTCAACTGTATCTGTTTCCAGCTGCTCACCACCTACAACAACATGCTGAACATGGATGAAGTCCTCTGCATTCATCTGTTCGATCATCGTTTTCAGAAGACGGGGAGAGGTTGAGAAATGAGTAATTCTCTCTTGTTTTATGGCATTTTGAATGGCGAAAGTTTCTTTATTCTCTTCATTAGGCAATAGGTGCAAAGTTGCCCCCGAGATGAGCGGGCCGAAGAAATTTAAAATGAACGCATCAAAAACATACGGGTACAAAACAAGCACGCGATCCGCCGGAGAATGTTTAAAAAACGCCTTCTTCCATTGGAGCGAATTCACAATGCCGCCGTGTTCAACCATGACTCCTTTCGGCTTTCCTGTTGTACCCGACGTATAAATGACATAGGCTAAATGGCTGTGTCCCGCTGCTGGTGATAACAATGAGCTATCGGCATGGTATGATGTTTCATCATTCAAATCAATCACCGGGCCGTCAAAGGTGAGACTGTTTTTTAAATGACGCTGAACAAGGAGAACGTCTGCATCCGCATCATGAAGCAAATATTGAAGCCGCTCTTTTGGATATTCAGGATCCAGGGGCACATAAGCGCCCCCTGCCTTCCAAACGGCTATAATGGATACGATCATCTCTAATGAACGATCAGCGAGAATGGCGACTAACGTATCGGGTTGAACCCCGCAATTACGCAATGTTCTTGCCAAACGGTTCGCCTTCTCATTCAGTTCCCTGTACGTCAAATGGTCGTTTTTAAACTTGACGGCCGCATGCTCAGGCGTTCTTTCTGCTTGCTCTTCAAATAATTGATAGACTGTTCTGCTCCCGGAGAAATCTCGGAAGGTGTCGTTAAAATCAACCAATAGCTTCTGTTTTTCCGCTTCCGGTAAGATCTCTGCCGTATGGATCGCGGCTTGAGGCTGAAACAGGATCACAGACAGCAGCTGATCCAAATGGGATACAATTTGATTAATATAGCGCTCATCGTACAGATTGCCGTTATAAAAAAGCTTCAAATGAACCCCGTTGTTCTCCAAATCAAAGTGAAACAGCGTATCGGCTGCAGTATCTTCTTTAAATTGCAAGGAATGAATTTCGTTAAGCGAAACGACGGTATGAATCAACGGCAGATGCTCGTCATTGTATTGCACGCTCAGATGCTGAACCATTTTTCTAAACGGCAGGTTTTGATTTTTCAGAGAATCATTAACGGCTTCTTTCAGCTGCCCGAATACGGTTTTAAATGTACTCTCGTTTGAAAGCGTATTTTTTAAGAGGACAATGTTGTTAACGGCTGACTGGCCGGCTTTTTGCTTCGATACCGTCGGAATGCCAAGAATCAGGCTCGTTTGATCCGTATATTTATATAACAAGCATTCAATACCCGCCAATAAAATCAGATAGGCCGCCATATCGGAATGATACGCCATTGTCATGATTCTTTGAGATACTTCCGGAGATAAGGAACGGCAGATGCATTTTTCCTGGTAGCCGGTACGGGCCAACGACGCTTTATCCGCTGCTTTAAAGTAAGGGAATGCGCTTAGTCCGTCTTCTTCATCAAACAGGTTTTCCCAGTACGTTTCTTGGTTTTTAAATACCGACATTGGAGCACCTCATTTTATATAATTTAAAGAAATAATGCTTTTCCCTAAAAATTCAATTGAATAGAATCAAGCGCGTTCTCTTCTTCCTCATTGCTGCCGCTCAATCCGATATGTTCGATTAGAATGCTTGGCTGTTCCAAAATCGCCGATAGGATGTGTAAGTAGTCGTTTGATAAAACCTCGATTCTGCTTTTCTTAAACAGTTTTTTCGAATATTCAAACAGTCCGTGATAGTTGTCTTGGTCCGCCTGAATCGACAAGGTCAAATCGAATTTGGCAACCGGATGATGAAATGGATACGGCTTGAGTTGAAGAGAATCAAAAGTCAATTCAGCATGATCGAGATTTTGCAGCACAAACATCGTATCGAATAAAGGATTGCGGCTTGAATCTTTTGGAAGATGCAGATGCTGAATTAATTCTTCCAACGGATAGTCTTGATTTTTATAAGCGTTCAGCATGTTTTCTTTTACTTCGTTTAAGTAGGCATCAAATGTTTTACGGCCCGCCGGGTGATTGCGAATGACTAACGTATTGACGAACATTCCCACGACCGGCTCTACATCCAAATGAGTCCGCCCGGCAGATGGCGTTCCTACGATAATATCTTCTTGTCCGCTGTACTTGGATAAAAGAATCGTATAGGCTGCCAATAAAATCATATACAGTGTTGCTCCTGTGTCTTCTTCCATTTGGCTTAAACGCTGTTTCAAGTGTTCGGGTATAAGAAATTCAAATGATTCGCCTTCGTAATCGCGTATGGCAGGTCTCTCATAATCCGCAGGCATATCCAGTACAGGAATATCACCGTGAAACTGATCCAGCCAATACGCTTCCTGGCTCTTGATGTTCCGTTTCTGAATGTCCGATTGCTGCCAAACTGCAAAGTCTTTATATTGAATAGAGAGCGGGTCCGGTTCGTTCCCCTCGTAGATTCGGCTTAAATCTTTCATCAGAATATTGACGGACACGCCGTCAGAAATGATATGATGCATATCAACCACAAGCACGTGCCGCGCAGGTTCAATTTCAATCAGTCCGGCCCGCATCAGCGGCGGTTTGGCTAAGTCAAACGCTTTGATGAAATCAAGCACACGGTCTTCCGCTTCTTCTTCGCTTGCTTGAATCCGTTCTATCGTAAAGTCGACGTTCTGATGAATACGCTGTGCCGGCTCGCCTTCATATAAATCAAAGCTGGTCCGCAACGCTTCATGACGCGCGATTAATTTTCGGAAAGCGGCGTTTAACCGTTCGGGATCGATCGTCCCTTCCACATTCATGGCACCCGTCATATTGTAAGTCAGCTCGCCGCCTTCTGTGTGACTTAACAAATACATACGCCTCTGAGCTGAAGAAACCGGATAATATGGCATTTCCTTTGCAGCCGGAATCGGTACATATCGGTTTTTGTCCATGTGTAACGCCTTGTCAGCCAATTGTTCAATGGTAGGAAACTTGAATATGTCTTTTAGAGACAGATTCACATCCAGCTCTTTGTGAATTCTGGCGGCTAAGGCAGCCGCTCGGATGGAGTTGCCTCCGAGATCAAAGAAATTATGTTTGATCCCCGCATGGCTTATTCCGAGCACTTCCTTCCATAAATCTGTCAGTTTGGACTCCGTCTCATTACCCGGCGGAACATATTCAGCTGTCAGCTGCAGACTCGCTTCTGGTGCTGGCAGTGCCTTACGGTTTATTTTCCCGTTGGACGTTAACGGCATATGCTCCAGTTGGACAAAATAGGACGGAATCATGTAGTCCGGAAGCTCCGATGACAATTGTTCCCTAAGCTGCGCAGCCGCTATAGGCTTGTCGCTTACGTAATACGCGCATAATTGTTTTAAGCCGTCTTCTTCTTCTTTCACTGTAACCGCGGCTTTTTGCACCGCTTCCGCGTTATGCATTGCTGCTTCAATTTCACCAAGCTCGATTCGGTGTCCCCTGATTTTGACTTGTTCATCAACGCGCCCGATATATACAAGATTTCCGTCCTTCAACCGCTTAGCCAAATCCCCTGATTTGTACATCTTCGCTCCCGGGACATACGGGTTTTCAACAAATTTCTCTGCCGTTAAATCCCGACGGTTCCAATACCCTCTGGCAACACCCGGTCCGCTGATATATATTTCGCCGATTACCCCGATCGGAACCAGATTTCTGCTTGCATCGGCCACATAAATATCCGTGTTGGCAGCCGGAGTGCCGATCGGTACAAATTCCCGCTTGTCCCGTTCTGCGTCGAAGTGATAAATCATACATCCGACGACAGCTTCCGTCGGTCCGTATTCATTGAAAATGTCCAGCCGGCCTTTAAACTGCTCGCTGACACTTTTGGCCAGACGGGTGCTTAAATTTTCTCCGCCGACAATCATTTTCCGTATTGCGGTGCCGCCAGCGATATTCATCTCCTTGATGACGTGCAGATGTGCCGGGGTCAACTTGATCATGTCTATTCTTGAGTCCCGCATAATCTCAGAAAGCACAGCGCTTTTGTCTTCGCCGTCAAAGACAATGATGGTATTTCCCGTAACCAGCGGCGTAAATATCGAGGTCACAGTCAGATCGAAAGAGATGGAAGAGTATAATGGGAAGTTGGTTTTCTCACCTCTTACATAGACCTCTTTCGCCCACCAAATATAATCAGCCAGTCCCTGATGCTCAATGAGGACACCTTTTGGATTTCCCGTGGAACCTGACGTATAGATCATGTAGGCCAAATCATGCGCATCGCTGTCCGATTCAAGATTCGAGTGATCCTCATGGTATGAGTTTTCCTCATCCAAAAGCACAACGTCACCATCATACGGTAATTGATCCAGCAGGCTGCGCTGTGTCAACACAACCTCCGCCCTTGAATCTCTCAGCATATATTGGATCCGATCTTCCGGATATTCAGGATCAATAGGCACGTATGCGCCGCCTGATTTCAGAACAGCCAAAATACCAACAATCAACTCGATGCGATGCGGAGAGATGATGGCAACGAATTGATCCGCTTGTACGCCTTTTGTCCGTAACATCCGCGCCAATCGGTTCGCCCGTTCATTGAGCTGTCTGTACGTATACCGCTCATTGCCAAAAATAACGGCTGCATGATCGGGACTCTGTTCCGCCTGCATTTCAAACCATCGGGTTACTGTTTCGTTATGCGGATACGGCGTCTTTGTGCCGTTACACTCCGTCAGCAGTTGATGCCGTTCGGTTTCAGACAGCATAGGAACGGAAGACAATGTCATCTCCGGCTGCTCAACAAGACTGTTTAAAATGCCGGTATAGTGTCTGGTGATCTGTTCAATGGTGTCTTTTGTGAATCGTCCCGGTTTATAATCAAAATGCATCTCTATCTGTTGACCGGCATCTTCGATCGTGAGCATCAAATCATACAAAGAGACCCCTGGATTTCGTTCTTTCACTTTAAATGTACATTCATTGTGCCGGATTTCATGAAATTCAATGTTTTGAAACACAAACATCGTGTTAAACAGAGACTTTCCGGTTGTTTCCCGCTGCACATTTAATTTCTCCACAAGCCGGTCGAATGGATAGTCTTGGTTTTCGAAAGCGTCAAGCGTCTGCCGCTTTACTTCTTCCAGATAATCCGTAAACGTTCTATTGGCGTGCGGCTTCGTCCGGATTCCGATGGTTTGTATGAAAATACCGATGATTTTTTCGATATCCGGATGATTTCTTCCTGAAGCAGGCGTGCCTACGACAATGTCTTCTTGTCCGGTATATTTATGAAGCAGCACATTATAGGCGGCCAGAAGCACCGTATAGAGAGTGGTTTCCGCCTTTTGCGCCAAATCTTGAAGCGAACGGATGACATCCGGCTGTAAGGAGCATGTCACACGCTGTCCCTCAGAAGACCGTTCTGCCGCTTTTGAACCGTCTGTCGGCAGGTCAAGGATGGGAATTTCGTCTTGAAATTGTTCCAGCCAATATGTCTCCTGTCGCTTCATGGCATCCTCATTCAGCCGTTGGTTTTGCCATTCTGCGAAATCTTTATATTCAAATTCAATGTCCGGTAATGGTTTCTGATGATATAAAGCCAGCAATTCATTTGTAAGGATGTTGACGGAATAACCATCCGAAATGATATGATGCATATCGATGAGCAGTTCGGCCTGCTCGTTTTCAATCTTGATCAGCTCCGCACGAACTAACGGAGCTTGGTCCAGGCGGAACGGTTTTACAAACCGGTCTGAATAGGCATCAAATTCGTCCCGGCTCATTGTCCGGACATGAACGTTAAAATCAACTTCGTTTTCAAGTTTCTGAACGATATCGCCATCTATAATGTCGAAATACGTGCGAAACGCTTCGTGCCGCTGCATCACTTGTTGAAGAGATGAGATCAGGGCTTGCTCATCGTACTTCCCTGTTATTGATATTTGGCCGAACATATTTTGCGCCAGCTGATCCGGTTCCAGTTGGTGCAGGAAATATACTCTTTGCTGCGCCGGCGATGTCGGGTAATACGCTTTTTTCTCGGCAGCCTTCATCGGGAGGTGCACGACTTTTGTTTCGTTCTGAATGAAATGTGCTAATTCCTTAACAGTCTGGTGATTGAAAAATTGTCCGATGGAAACCTTTTGATGAAATGTCTTCTGAACTTTGGAAAGCATAAGCGTCGCCTGGAGCGAGTTTCCTCCCAGAGCCAGGAAGCGATCTGATCTGCCGACCCGTTCAAGGCCGAAAAGTTCCTCCCAAATCCGCGCCAGCTGCCGTTCCGTTTCATTTATCGGCGCCTCGTAGGCTTCAGTGAAATTTGCTGTATTGCTTCCTATTGAAGAGACCCGCTTCTGGTGTTCGGCATACAGTTTTTGTAAATCGTGCTGTTCTTCATCGGAAAACATCATCATGGCGTCAAGAGGGATTGAATCCCCCTCAACCATTTTTTGCAGCAAATTTGTAAAACCCGCTCCCCACTTTTTCATGATTTCCGGACTGATGACGTTCGTATTAAAGTCGAAATCAAGAACATATTCTTGATGCGCGTCTGTTATGTTAAGAAATAAATCGTACAGGGTGCATTTTACCGGGTATGCAACGGGCTCCGCTTCCGCCTTTCCGAAATGCAGCTTTCGAAAAGGCCTGTCTAAATTAAAGATAATACGCATATCCGGCACTTGATCGTGCGGAAGCTCTCTGGCCACCAGTGTCATCGGGACGGCTTGGTGCCGCATTGCAAGATTCACGCTTTCTTTCATACTGCCAAGATAACCGGTTAAAGTGCTTTCTGAAGTAGACGTGTTCTTCACCGGAATCATATTGACGCAATTTCCAATCAGATCATGCTGTTTTATATGCGATTGACCTGCTGCGGGGATCCCGATCACAAGGCCTGACTGTTTGGTAAGCCGGTGCAGAAAAAGATGAAATGCACCCAGCATTGTCACAAATACGCTATTTTTCATCTGAATGCTTAATGACCTTAAAGCCTCGCTCAATGGCCGTCCAAGCCTGACGGTACACCGGTCTCCCTCATACCCGTTCGGATAACGGACAGAACCTGTGCTCGGCAGAATTGGCTGCTGAATCGGTTCAGAGAAATGACGCCGCCAATAACGGACCCCTTCTTCATAATGGCCGCTGTCAATCTGTGCCTGCTGCCAGTCTAAGTATTGGCGAAACGAAACATCTGCCTCTTTCGGTGAAATCGGTTTTCCTTGTACGATTGCCGCGTAGTTGCTCTCCAGTTCTTGAACAAATACGGCGATTGACCATCCATCGGCAATGATATGATGGAACGTGAGCACAATCAGATGTTCATTGTGAGCCGATGTAAGCACATGGATTCTAAACAAAGGCTTTTGTTCATGGAAATGGAACGGCCGCTTGGCATCTTCTGTCAGCCATTTTTGAATTTCCGACTCCCGATGTTCATGCGGGTGAACGGTAAAATCAATGACTGGTATTTCTATATTCATCCGTTCATGCACTTGCTGTACCTCGTCATCGGGATGAATCACCGTACGTAAAGCTTCATGACGGCCAACGATATGCCGGACGGCTTGTTTTAATGGTATATGCTGCAGTTCGCCCTCCACTTTCAGCATAATGGACTGGTTTAAAGCGGCGGACGCTTCATTCCCGTAATGGGATGCCATAACCAACTGCTTTTGTTCAGGTGAAAGCTCGCGCGTCCCGGACTTTTTACGGCCTCCGCCATCAGGGGAGTCCGGGCCTTCCGGAATAAATCCGCCTCGGCGAAGATCCTCCACCGTGTCTTTCACCGCTTGAATAATCTTTTCGATATCATCAGCGGTATGCGCCGCAGACAAGAAGCAGTTGCGTCCTTCCCACACATAGACACCTTTATAGTTGAGATGGTAAAAGAACAAGTCATTATCAAGCGATGAGACAAACCGGAATAAAGAACCGAATCGAACCATGCGGATAGGCACTTGCGCTTGTTCGAAGCAGCGATTCAGCTCATCCACCAAGTAGGCTGTTTTTTGATTAAGCTGCTCATACAGATGTTCTCCCTCGGTTTGTAAATGACGAAGCACGGCTAATGACATTCTCATGGTAAGCGGATGAGTATTGAAGGTTCCGGCCACAAACGTGCGTTTCGCCTCGTCTTGCGGGTAGGAATCATCCCCATACTGCCAGGTGCCCCCGTCGATCGCATTCATGAACTCAGCTTTTCCGGCAACTACCCCTAACGGCTGTCCGCCGCCGATGATTTTTCCGTAGGTCACTAAATCAGCCTGAATGCCGAACCATTCCTGTGCGCCGCCGAGACCGATCCGAAATCCGGTAATAATTTCATCCATAATCAGAGCTGTTCCGGATTGCTGCGTGATCGCCCGCAATTCTTTCAAAAATGCCCGCGGCTGCAAATCCGGTCTGCGGCTTTGTACCGGTTCCACCAGTACGGCTGCCAATTCATCACCAAGACTGCGGATCACGTCCAGCGAATCGGGATTGTTGTAATGTAAAATAATCAAATCATCCATAAAGCTCTGCGGTATACCCGGAGCCAGCGGGTTCGCAGACGCAGCTCCGCCTTTTGTGCCGGCAACCCCTAATACGCCGTCAAACGTGCCGTGATAAGACCCCGAGAACGCCACGACTTTCTTTCTTCCTGTTGCCGCCCGCGCCAAACGCAGGGCAACCATGACGGCCTCTGTTCCGGAATTATAGAAAGCGACCCTTTCTACCCCGGTACATGTGCGGATCCGGTCGGCAACTTCACCGGCGACATCTGACATCGGTCCGAGCGGAGGCAATGAAGAACGGGCTGAATCATCGATAACCTGTGTAATAAAGGAAGGATGATGCCCGAAAAGGTTAACCCCGAATCCCATGGTGACATCGATATATTCATTTCCGTCAATATCCCACATTTTAGAACCGTCAGAACGTTCGGCGATAATCGGGTATACGATTTCCTTCCAATATGAACGGAAGCTGGACAAGTTGCGGTTGTTTGCATGAGCAAATCGGGTGTTGTCCGTATATTGTTTGGAACCTTTCGTTTTATCTGCGTATTTCTTGATGAAATCTTCTAAGTATTGTTTTTGCCGTGCGGTATAGTGTCCCTGTTCATGCAGGTTCTGAGGCTGGAAAGGAACATAGGGTTTCGCTTCTTGAGCCGCTTTCTTTTCTGCAGTGACGGCCGGAGGCCCCTGCTGGACAGAAGGAATTGATCTCTCTTGCGCTTTAGCGTATTCTTTCTCATCGGAATGATGTCCGCTGTTTCTCAACAAATTAAAGCTATGTAATTGAGCTTGCAAGGTATCCTGAATTAATTGATTCTGAGAAGCGATTATTTTTTCGAGCATATGCTCTTGATGACCTTCTCTGCGATCCGATTCAGACTGTGCTTCTGAAATGACCTGCATTTCCTGCGCCGGAACATTCTCTTGAGGCGGAGCGGATGCAAAGGACGATGGAACGGTCTCAGCCAAGTAATCTATGACACTTTGAAGGTTGTTCATCGTATCAAAAAAACGATCCATCGGGATGTCTGCCCCAAATTCGTCCGCGATGGCTTTTTTGACCTGTGACAGCATGATAGAATCCATTCCGAGTCCGATAAAATGAGCATTCAGATCGAGTTCCTCCGCTCTGATCCCCGAAGCATTGCTGATTACAGTTTTCAGGAAGGATTCAATGTGCGACTTCGATTGATTGATATTCAATGCTGCTTCTCCTCTCTTTTCGTCCTCGTTTAAGCGCAATTGGTCAGCTTCAGCCCAGCATCGGCTCCGTTCAAACGGATACACGGGCAATGGCGTCTTTTGTACAGTTTCACCTGAATAAAGCGCGCGCCAATCGATAACGGCTCCTTGCACAAATAATTCGGCGGCGCGATGCAGCCATGTGATCCGTTCATCTTGCGTACGTAAACGCTGCTTAATCAGTGCGGCTGCTTGTTTATTCAGCTCTTCTTTATGAGCGGGCAGCATTTCCTTCATATTCTTGTAGCCGATGTATACACCGGGAAGGTTTCTGTCTCCCTGAATCAGGCGGGTCAGCTTATCCGATAGTTCTTGTTTACCGGATACAATCATGGCAATGCCATGATCCAAATGAGCCCTGCCCGTACTGGCTGTATAGCAAATGGACTTTAATGAAGCTTGGCTGTCATCCGATACATATTGCCGGTACTGCTGTGCGAGTTCATAGAGTGATTTTTCAGTATGAGCGGATAAAACAAATAGGTGCGGCCCATGTTCATCCTCGGGCGCATACTCACTTTGAGAAATATATTCTTCCAATACCACATGAGCGTTCGTTCCGCTAAAGCCAAATGAGCTGACTCCGCCTCGCAGCGGCTCATCACCGGATGGGAACGCTGCAGCTTCCTGGTTTACGTAAAATGGTGAAGAGTGGAAATGAATGAGCGGATTAGGTTCATTAAAGTGCACTAACGGCGGATTTTTCTTGTGATTCAGCATGAGGACAGATTTGATCAGCCCGACGATGCCTGCCGCTTCAAACAAATGACCGATGTTCGATTTAACAGAACCAATCGCACAAAATTGTTTTTTTGCCGTATACTTTTCAAACGCTTTACAAAGCCCGTTAAATTCAACCGGATCGCCGAGCTTCGTTCCGGTGCCATGCGCTTCGATGAAAGACAGTGTTTCAGGGGCAATGCCCGCGTCTTTCCAGGCCGTCTCAATGACCTCAGTCTGAGCTGCCGGATTCGGTGCTGTAATCCCGGCGGTTGTTCCGTCTTGATTCAACGCGCTTCCCTTGATTACGCCGTAAATATGGTCTCCGTCGCGAACAGCATCCTGCAGAGGTTTCAGCAGGACTGCGGCCGCGCCTTCACCTGTGCCAGTACCGTCTGAATCTTTGCTGAACGTTTTCGTGTACCCGTCCGAAGATTCCATATCAAGTCCGATACAGATCGGCAAGAGCGATGTCCGGATACCGCCGGCAAGAGCCATTTCACAATCGCCGGATATTAAAGATTTACATGCCATATGAACGGCGGCAAGCGATGAGGAGCACGCCGTATCGACTGTCACCGCCGGCCCTTTTAAATTTAAGAAATAAGCGATTCGGCTGGCTAACACGGAAGGGAGATTGCCCACGATATATTGATGAAGCTCCTCCGGATAATTCGCAGAAAGGAGACGTTCATAATCGTAGCCCACCTTCGAGTACCCTGCATATACCCCGACACGGCTCCCGTTCATGCTGCCGCCGGCATAGCCCGCATCTTCAATCGCATGCCATGCAGACTGCAAAAACAGTCTTTGGTTAGGGTCCATAAACTGAGCCGTTTTAGGAGCTAAACCGAAGAACGAGTAATCAAAGCGGTCGATTTCATCTAAATAGCCGCCCTTCACAAACTGATTCTCATTGATTTCGCTTTGGATGGACTTTAAATAATCCGCCGCATCTTTCAGCCGGGATGCAGGGTATTCTCGAATGCTGTGCTCACCTTTTTCAAGCAGATTCCAAAAATCATTTTTAGTTGATGCTCCAGGGACATTGAGCGACATCCCGATAATGGCGATATCTTTCGGCGTCACGTGGCTTGGTTTCGCTGCCACGTCCTGCTTGATTTCAGCCCGGCTTTCAGACAGATATGCCGCTAAATCAGTGATAGAAGGATACGTAAAGAGATCTGAAACGGCAAGCTCGCGTCCGAATTTCTGTTCTATGCGCTCGGCAATCTGCGATAACTGTAATGAATTTGCTCCCATATCAAAATAACTGTCAGCGAGGTGAACCTTTTTCCCATTGAGTACATCGGAAAAGATAGACAGTAATTCCGTTTCAATTTCATGAATGGGAGTCTGTCCGGACGTTTCCGGGCTGCTCTCCAAATATTCATTGATGGCGGCAGACTCTGTTGAAAAATTCCCTGCCTCATACTGTCTGGCAAGTTCGTAGCGTTTAACCTTTCCGCTGGTTGTTTTAGGGAGTTTTCGGATCGGAAGGACATCTTTTATGCTCCAGCCGCCCCGCTTGAGCAAATGCTTTTTTATCTCTTTGACAAGCGGTGCGAATTTTTCAGGTGATTTTTTGTAAACAACAAAGAGCACGATTTCTCCGCTTTGTGTCTTTTGATCATATACACCGCAGGCGGCAACCCTTCCTAAGTCAACCTCTTCCATTTCAATCGCGACCCGTTCAATATCGTGCGGGTAGATATTTTTTCCGTTCACGAAAATAATGTCCTTTTCTCTTCCCGTTACGACTAAGTTACCACTTTCACTAATGAATCCGAGGTCTCCCGTTTTTACCCAGCCGTCAGAAGTCAGCGCTTTTTCCGTACTCTCGGGGTTGTTATAATACCCTTGAGTCACATTGTCTCCTTTGATCTGGATATGGCCGATGATTCCGTCTTCTACTCTTTCATTTGCTTCATCGGAGATCCGAAGCTGACAATAGTCAATAGGTCGTCCCACTTCGACGAATGAAGCGCAATTTTGATCCTCTTTGCTGACGTTTACAGCTCTTTCACCAAGATTTAAATAGTCACGATGCAAATAAACGGGAACGAATTCTTTACCTAATTTAGAGAATGCTGCGCCGACCGAAGCTTCCGCTAAACCGTAAACATTCAAAATGGCGGATCTTTTCAGATTGAATGCTGCGCATCTTTTCAAAAATTCGTCACATAGCTCCGGCAATATCGGTTCTGCACCGTTTGCGATGACCTTGATGTGGGATAAATCCCAGTCTGGTTCGTTTTTCAGAAATTTAAGGAAGTAGTTGTATCCGAAATTAGGAGAGGATAGAATACTGGCTTTATGTTCATGAGCTTTTTTCATCCAAAGGATAGGTCTGCGAATAAATAATTCTGTAGGCATCAGATTTTGATTGATTCCGGTTATGAAGGGAACAAGGTGGCAGGCGATGAGCCCCATATCATGCGTTAAAGGCATCCATGATAAGAAAGAGTCTTTCGAATGAACGGCTAGGGCATTCCCAATGGCGCACGTGTTATGTATTAAGTTGTGATGCGTTAACATGACTCCTTTTGGATCTCCTGTCGATCCTGAAGAAAATTGGATAAAGGCGAGTTCATTCGCACCAGGTTCATAAAACGAAGCGGGGTAATCGTAGGTTTGATCTTGAATGATGTCAGATTTTTCGTTTAATTGATGATGGAAATCCTGTAAATCGTGTTCTGCAGCGTATTTCTTTATTTTGTCCAATACTTTTTCAGAGGTAATCAGAAACGGGTGATTTAATATGTTCCAAATGCGCCAGACCTTCAGCTTATGGTCATCATCTTCTCCGATACTGACCGGCACCGGGATCATTCCTCCTAATATACAAGCCCAAAAAGCAACGACAAATGATTTGTTTTCTTGGATTTGAAATACAATTTCCTGCTTCGGCTGAATGCCGATATGCTGTAAATAGCCAAGATATCCTTGCGCCTCTTCAAACAATTGGCGATAAGAGACAACCGTCTCGTTTTTATCGGATTCGATAAAACGGATCCCGCGGTCAGAGATATTGCTTCTTTCCCGAATGACATCTACTAAGGTTTGGAATTGACTGGTATACATAGGTCCCCTCCTGGGCGCTTTATTTTAAAATCCGCAATTCTTCCCAATCCGGAAGCTGTTTAGCCTCGCAAATTAATTTGCATAAATGGATCGAATGTTCGAGCTCTTGTTCTGAGAGCTCATTTTCCTGTCTTTCCATTCTCTCTTTCAGCTCTTGGATTTGCGTAAATAATGCCGTCGTCATATTGGAATAAGCCGCTGAATCCTTGTTGTAATTTCGCGCAATGACGGATTGAATCATCAATTTATTCAGTTGTTTTTTGCGTAAACGGACAATATGTTTCTTTCTTTCTGCTGAATTGGAAAGCAAGTGAACATCAGATGTCTGTCCTAAGGGATAAGGTACAATGTGATTCGTTGTTTTTCTCAGCAGACCGGCTAAGACATTGTTCGGACCCATTTCGATGACTTCCGTCACTCCGTGTAAAAGCAAGTAATGCATCGATTCCGTCCATCTTACCGGCATCGTCATGTGCTGCTCGAGATGTTCGCTGATCGAATTTCCGCTGCTGTAAGGGCGTGCAGTGACATTTGAAATGATCGGCCATGCGGCTTCCCGGAAGGAATACCGGTGTAATACAGTCTGGAATTGTTCAGATGCTGATCGTATCAGCGAACTGTGAAAAGGCGCACTGACATTCAAATAAGTGTATGCCGCTCCCTTTTCCTCCGCCATCTTGATGACACGTTCCACAGCTTGCCGGTGTCCGGAAATCACATGCTGCTGTTCTGAATTCATGCAGGCTACTCCTGCCGGAAAGTCTTCCGTCGACACTTTCGAACATATTTCCTGCAACGTTTGAAGAGAGAGGTGAGTCACGGCGGCCATCGTCCCCTGCTGCTGAGGATCCGCATTCTGCATAAGAATTCCCCGCTGCCTTACAAGTGTAACGGCATCCTGAAAAGAAAGGGCGCCGGCACAGACAAGCGCTGAATATTCGCCTAAGCTATGGCCTGCCAGGAAGCGGGGCTTCACCCCTATTTCCTGCATATACACTTGAAAAGCAATAACACTGACCGTTAAAATAGCGGGCTGCGCGTTCATTGTCTTTGTCAATTCATTCATATCTCCGTTAAAACACAGTTTTTTTACATCCAAGGAGATCGCATCGCTCGCTTCTTCAAACAATCTCTTTGCGAGCACAAAATCATTCCAAAATTGTTTGCCCATTCCTACAAATTGAGACCCTTGTCCAGGAAATAAAAAGGCAAGATTGTTCATGAGATTCCTCCGATCATATTGAACAGAAATACAATATCCTACAAATTATCCCTTTATCTAACATCCTAGCATGATTATAACAAATGTGTATAGAATACTTTCGGAGGAGTTATTGTTCGATTTTACAAACGAATTAGATATATTTATTCATAAAATAAAACATGGGGTTTCACCGAAAATCAGTCTTAAAGAGAGATGATGAAAAGCCGGAGTGGAGCCTGTTACCGGCTCTTCTTCACTTAGGTCGCGTTCTTCATGTTTCATATGTTTTAGGGCTATTGGCATTATTGTGTCAGAAATTACATATTTTCTGTTTATTGTAAAAATTCATTTGTATATCTGTGAAGGATTGTAAACTGATGGCGCTTGATTATAAATGCGGCGCAGAAATGGATCTGGATGAGGAAAATCTGCAAGGACAAAATACGCCGCAGAACATGTGAATGACCCAGCCCGGATACCGGTTGGGCAGTAAATCGGCCTATTGAGTGAACAAGTTTTTCAGGCATAAAAAAACAGCCGTTCAGAGCGGCTGTTTTTAAAAAAATATAAGAACTATTGAGCGGTATACCCGCCATCCATGACTACGGCCTGACCTGTAACCCCTTTTGCTTTGTCGCTGGCCAAAAATACAGCGTAATCAGCGATTTCCTTCACTGACAGCAGCCGTTTTTGGGGAACGAGCGGAAAGATGACGTCCTCAAGCACCCGCTCGTACGGTACATTCCTTGTTGCGGAAATGTCCTTTAACTGATTGCGGACAAGCTGAGTGTCCACATATCCCGGACAAAGCGCATTGACGGTAATGCCGTCAGCCGCGCCTTCAAGTGCGCCGACTTTCGTTAAACCGATGACGCCGTGCTTGGCGCTGTTATATGCCGCTTTCCCGTGAAAACCGATCAGCCCGTTGACAGACGCCATATTAATGATTCGCCCGAATTGCTGTTTTTTCATAATGGGGAATGTATGCTTCATTGCGATAAATGGCGCAGTCAGCATGACACGAATGAGCCGTTCAAACTGTTCGGTGGGAAATTCCTCGATGGGCGCGACATGCTGAATGCCCGCATTATTCACAAGGATATCGAGGCGTCCGAATTGTTTCTCGACCGTCTGCAGCATGTCGGCCACTTGCTTTTCATTTGTTACATCGCATGTGATGCTGACTGCTTCACAGCCTTCTTCTTTCAGTCTGGCCGCCGCTTCTTTCCCCGCTTGTTCGTTTACATCAGAGATGATGACGGCTGCTCCTTCACGGGCGAATTCTCTTGCGATTTCAAGCCCGATTCCTCCGGCTGCTCCTGTTACAACGGCTGTTTTTTCAATAAGCAATGAATGCATGACGGCATCTCCTCATTTTGGTCTGACCCCGTTTTTTAACGACTGGCTGACAGTAAAATGACCTTCTGTTTTCTCAAAGACCTCCTCCATTGTTACACCTTCCTGCAGTTCGGTGAGCGTCATACGGCCATCATGAAAATCGAATACAGCCAAATCTGTGATCAGCCGATCGACCACCTGCCTGCCGGTTAAAGGCAGCGTACATTCCGTTCTCACTTTAGATTCCCCATATTTATTAACATGCTCCATAATGACAATAATCCGTTTTGCTCCGTGGACCAGGTCCATGGCGCCGCCCATTCCTTTGATCATTTTTCCGGGGATCATCCAGTTCGCCAAATCTCCCCGTTCGGACACTTCCATCCCGCCGAGGATCGCTACATCAATGTGGCCGCCGCGAATCATGGCGAAGGATTCGGCACTGTCAAAATACGAGGCTCCCTTTACCTCGGTAATGGTTTCTTTTCCCGCATTGATCAGATCGGGATCCTCCGTTCCATCCGCCGGATAAGGCCCAATTCCGAGCAAGCCGTTTTCAGACTGAAGCAGGACGTTATAATCATTCGGTATCTCATTGGCTACAAGCGTCGGCATCCCTATCCCCAAGTTCACATTCATTCCGTCCTTTATTTCCTTTACAGCCCGTTTGATCATTCGTTTTCTGCTATCTCTCATTCTGTCAGCCTCCTTTATCATGCTTGCCGGACGGTGCGGCGTTCAATCCGTTTTTCATGAATCCCGCCAAGCAGAACGTGCTGCACAAAAATACCCGGCGTATGAATTTGATCGGGATCAAGCTCTCCGGCATCGACGATTTCTTCAGCCTCTGCAATCGTCACTTTGCCTGCCATTGCAGCGAGCGGATTGAAATTTCTCGCCGTCTTTCTGAACATCAGGTTGCCCAGAGGATCGGCTTTCCAGGCCTTTACGATGGCGGCGTTCCCTGTAATCCCTTTCTCCAGAAGATAGGTGCGTCCGTCAAATGTCTTATGTTCTTTTCCCTCGGCTACTGATGTTCCGACGCCCGCAGGTGTATAAAACGCCGGAATGCCCGCCCCTCCCGCGCGAATTCTTTCTGCGAGCGTTCCTTGGGGCACCAATTCGACTTCCAGCTCCCCGCTTAAAAACTGCCGTTCAAAGGTTTTGTTTTCTCCGACATAGGATGCGACCATTTTTTTGATCTGCCGGTTTGCAAGCAAGAGGCCTAACCCCCAATCATCAACACCGCAGTTATTACTGACAACGGTCAAGTTTTTCACGCCGCTGTCCCTGATCGCGAGTATTAATTGTTCCGGAATGCCGCACAGGCCGAAGCCTCCTGCGATGAGGGTGTCTCCGTCCTTGATCAGTGCAGCAGCATCTTTATAAGAGTCCATCACTTTTCCTTTTCCCATATTCGTTTCCCCTTTCTGTTTTGGCTACACAAGGCCCGTCAGACTGTAAATGGCGATGATGACAAACACAGCGGCTGTTTTAATGACGGTAATGGCAAAGATATCCTTGTAGGATTGGCGGTGGGTCAACCCGGTGACCGCGAGCAGTGTAATGACGGCGCCATTATGCGGAAGAGTGTCCATCCCGCCGGAGGCCATCGAAATCACCCGGTGCATGACCTCCGGCGGGATGTGGAATGTATTGATTGCTTCTGTATATGTTGCTGACATCGTGCTTAAAGCGATGCCCATTCCTCCTGATGCCGATCCTGTAATTCCGGCAAGTGCAGTGGTCGTCACCGCTCCGTTGACGAGCGGATCAGTAAACGTCTGCGATATGCCGCTGCTGACCATTTTAAAGCCGGGAAGCGCCGCAATGATGCCGCCAAATCCGTATTCGGCTCCTGTATTCATCGACGCCAGCAAGGCACCCCCGATGCCCTCATTCAGTCCTTCTTTCAAATTGAAGAGCACTTTTTTCCAATCGAACAAAATCGTTGTCATGATTCCGATGAGCAGTGCGAGTTCTACTGACCAGATCGCAGTGACGGAGGAAAGGTCAATCTTCCCGAACGCTTCTAAACCGAGCTGCGCAAAATCAAATCCGTCAGGGTACCAATGCGGGAGCCACATCGTGAAGCATTTGTTCATGACCCCCACAAGGATAAGCGGAACAAAGGCGAGCACTTGCCGCGCGGGGCTGGGTTCTGCCTCCTGCGGTAAAACAGGCGTATGTTTTTCATTAGCCAGACCTGAGGGTTCCTCTGCAGCGGAAACTTCAGATTGAAATCCAGCATAGCCTTCTCCGGCATTGGCCGCTTTTTTGCGCCGGGATTCTAAATAAATCATTCCGGCCGTAAGCACAAATGCTGCGCCAATCAGTCCGAGCCAGGGAGCGGCATAAATGTTTGTTTTAAAAAAAGCTGTCGGAATGACATTTTGAATTTGCGGTGTGCCGGGAAGCGCATCCATTGTAAAAGTAAACGCGCCCAATGCAATCGTACCGGGTATCAGACGCTTGGGAATATCAGCTTTAATAAATAGTTTTTTAGCAAACGGATAAATGGCAAACACCGCTACGAAGAGACTGACGCCGCTGTACGTTAAAATCGCACCCATTAAGACGATGGCGAGAATGGCTCTTTTTGCTCCCACAAGCCTGACGATTGTTTTTGCAATCGACTCGGCGAGCCCGGATATTTCAACAACCTTGCCAAAAACGGCCCCTAAAAGAAATACGGGAAAATACAGCTTAATAAATCCTACCATCTTCTCCATAAATATATTCGAGAAGAAAGGAAGTACGAAGCTTGGATCTGTAAGAAGCACGGCAAACAGTGCACAAATCGGAGCGAATAAAATGACTGAAAAGCCCCGGTAAGCCGCAAACATCAGCATGCCTAATGCCAATAAAATAATAACAATGTCCACAAATCCCCCTCTTTTCTGCTCAATATTAGTAAGCGCTTACAAAAATCAAGAAAATAAAGCAAAAAACATGCCGATTTTGCACCGTTTCTGAGGCTGAAAAAATGTGCATCATGGTGAATTTTCCGTTTTGGCGAAAGAAAAGGAGATTCTTGCTGTATGATATTGAATGGCGGAGCAGCGAGTTTTTTTAGGGATAGTGAGATGGATCAGAGAGGATTTTTGCTTTATAAATATGTATTCTTTTTTCTTTCATTTATTTCCTGCAAGAGGAACCGATAAAATCCGGCCCTCCTGCATGGTCATTCAGCCAAGGACAACCGGAAGCTCTTTGAGCGACCTAAAACCAATGAGCTTGCGGTATTCAAGGCGGTGTGCGGCCAGCCGAAGCTTAGGCATCCGCTCAAACAGTGTGAGAATTGCAATTTGTGCTTCGATGCGCGCTAATGAGGAGCCTATGCAAAAATGGGCGTTCTTTCCGAATGCAAGATGCGGATTCGGTTTTCTTTGGATGTCCATTTTATGAGGCTGATCGAATATGCTTGGATCGCGATTGGCTGCCCCTAAAAGGATATATACCTGCTCTCCTTTTTTTATGGTCTTCCCATTTATTTCACAGTCTTCTGAAGCGGTGCGTGCCGTCAGCTGCGCGGGGCTGTCGTAGCGCAGACATTCCTCGACAGCAGTTTCAATAAGCGAGGGGTTTTCTCTCAGTGCGCTAAGCTGTTCAGGGTGTTTCAATAAAGTAAACACACCGTTGCTCATGAGGTTTACCGTCGTCTCGTGTCCGGCTATGACAAGTAAGATACATGTCGCGAGCACTTCGTCTTTTGAAAGCTGTTCCCCCATAATAAACCTGCTGATTAAGTCTTCCTGAGGATGTGCTTTCCGCTCGTGAATCAAATCTCTGAAATAAGCAGTCAGCCTGCCTGCGGTGTCGCTTGCTCTGACTAACATCTTTCTTGACCGGGTAAGATCAATGGCCTGAATGACGTCTGCCGTCCATTGTCTGAATTGATATCTCTCCTCTTTCGGCACTCCGAGTATCTCCGCAATGATGAGGCTTGCCAATGGAAAGGCAAACTCTGAAACAAGGTCTGCGTTTTTTTTGTTTTGGATTTGATCCAACAAGTCATGAACCGTTTCTTTTATACAGGGGCGAAGTGATTCCGCCGTCTTTGCGGTAAATTCTTTACCTATAAGCATCCGCATCCGCTTATGGTCTGATTGATTTTTAAATAACAGCATATCGTGCTGGATATGCGATAGATTTTGATATTTCGTTGAAGCTTCCGGAAAAGGGACGCGGTTTTTAAACCGGGTGTCTTTCAAAATCGCTGCCGCTTCTTTATACCCGGTGACATACCAGCCCGGATGTTTTAATACGGTTCCTTTATAAACAGGATCAATGGCACGCAGTTTTTCATAAAACGGGTAAGGGTCATTCCAAAAATCCGAATCCGCATGGAGGGACGGATGTGCAGTCGATAGGCCCGCCGTCATCTTATACCTCCGTATTGCAGGCGGATTGCAGGCCGGCTTTCATTTCTTCAACGGATTCGACTTCAAACCCTAAATCATGGAGCATTTGATGATCCTCTGTTTCATGCTGCCCTGCTGTCGTTAAGTAATCTCCGACGAAAATCGAATTTGCGGCGTAAAGTCCCAGCGGCTGCAGCGAACGAAGGTTGACTTCCCGGCCTCCTGAGATACGGATTTCTTTTGACGGATTGATAAAACGGAACAAGGCGAGCACTTTCAGGCAATACACCGGATGTAATTCGCTTACCCCTTCTAACGGAGTTCCGTCAATCGCATGCAGAAAATTAACCGGGATGCTGTCGGCGTCAAGCGCTTTTAAGCTGTTCGCCATATCAATGACGTCCTGTTTCGTTTCTTTCATGCCTACGATGACACCCGAACAAGGCGACATCCCCGATTGTTTCGCCGTTTCCACTGTATTGACCCTGTCGTCATACGTGTGGGAAGTCGTAATGTTTGAGTGATTCCTTTGTGATGTATTGATGTTATGATTGTACCGGTCTACTCCTGCCTGTTTCAGGCGCTCTGCCTGTTCCGGCTTCAGCAGACCGAGGCATGCGCAGATTTTTAAACCGTACGTTTCTTTAATTTCTTTGACAGCATCAACAACTTGATCTACTTCTCTGTTTGACGGTCCCCGCCCGCTGGCGACGATGCAGTATGTCCCTATATTCAAGTCATGGGCGCGTTTTGCCCCCTTAAGCAATATATGCTTATCCACCATCCGATAAGACTCGATCGGCGCTTTTGATATTGAAGATTGTGAACAGTACCCGCAATTTTCCGGACACAGGCCTGATTTTGCATTCATAATCATATTCAGCTTTACTTTTTTTCCGTAAAATCGTTTTCTGATATGAAAAGCGGCATGCATCAGCAATAAAAGATCCTCATCAGGACAATTTAAAATGGCCAGCGCTTCTTGATTCGTTACTTCCGCCCCGTCCAGAACTCTCTCTGCAAGATCCATCCATTGATTCATGTTTATCTCCCCATTTGTGTCAGATTCATGAAAGAGGAAACATCTATATGTTTCTCAATCATGTGTTGAATGTTTTCCGGTGAAACGTGATCCAGCTTCGGTGTGATTCCCAAAATCGGAACTTTGCATAATGTTTCAATCATGCTCGGGTTTGTCTTCTCGTCCAGCCCCGGCCGGCTCTTTACGCCGTTGATCATAATACCGAGAACCTCTATTCCCATGTTTTTCGCATATTCAACGGTTAAATATGTGTGGTTGATGGTTCCGAGATCAGGCCTGGCGACAATCACTGCCGGTAATTCCAAGGCTTTTATCAAATCACTGACTAAGTAATTTTCACCAAGCGGAACGGAAATGCCGCCTGCCCCCTCGACGATGAAACACTCATGACGATTTTTGATCTTACTCCAGTGGGCCATGACTTCATCCATGCTCACGGATTTCCCCTCAAGCATGGCGGCCGTGTACGGCGCAAGCGGCTCTTTCCATTCAAATGGCGTGATTTCTTCATGAGACAGTGCGGTTTGTGACATGTTTTTCAAAAGCGAGGTGTCACTTTCCGGATGAGTCCGCGGCACGCCGCTTAAAAACGGTTTAAACACTCCGATATCCGCCTGTTTCTGCCTGAATGCCGCGGCAAGTCCGCAAGAAACGATGGTTTTTCCGACGCCGGTATCTGTTCCTGTGACAAAAAAACTTCTCATTTGTTTATATTCAGCTCTTTTCTAATGGAATCAAATGCTTCTGTCAGCTCGTCTATGTCCTGTAAGCTGCGATCCGCCGTAACGGTCAGCCTGATTCTGCTTTCGCCTTCCGGAACGGCGGGCGGGCGGATGGCCGGGGCGCAGATTCCCTTTTTCTCAAGCAGCGCAGCGGCTGAAACCGCTGTTTTTGCATCACCGATGATAACGGGGATAATCGGTGTATCTCCGCCTCTTACAGTAAAGCCCATATCGGCCAGACGCGTTTTTATCTTTTTGACAGACGACTGCAGCTCACGGCGCGTATCGTGCATATCTGATATGAGGTCAAATGCCGTATGCGAAGCCGCACAAATTGACGGCGGGAGGGCCGTCTGAAAAATAAACGTCCGCGCCTGATTCAGCAAAAAATCAATAAAAATGTTTGATCCCGCGGCAAAACCGCCTTCCGTTCCTACAGCTTTGCTTAATGTGCCGATGACAACATCAGGACAAACACCGAAATAGTCACTGGTTCCTCCGCCGTTTTCCCCGAGTACACCGGTTGCATGCGCGTCATCTGCTATCACAAATGCCTGGTACTGCTTTGCAAGCGGCATTATTCGGTCAAGAGGCGCGATGGTGCCGTCCATGCTGAAAACGCCGTCTGTGACGATAAAGCGGCGGTTCCGATTCTGGACGGAGGCAAGTTTTTTCTCAAGATCAGCCATATCAATATGGCGGTACACGATGGTTTCCGCTTTTGATAAACGGCAGCCGTCAACAATGCTCGCATGGTTCAGTTGATCGCTTAAAATGACATCGCCTTTTTGAGGCAGTGAGGCAAGCACGCCGATATTCGCCAAGTAACCGCTTGAAAATAATAAAGCCGCTTCCGTCTGTTTAAAGTCCGCGATTTTTTGCTCAAGTTTTTCGTGCCACACAGTATTTCCTGTCGTTAACCGTGAGCCGCCGCTTCCCGCTCCGAACCGGCTCAGCGCTGTTTGCGCGGCTGTGATCAGCCGTTCATCTTTTGACAGGCCTAAATAGTCATTGGACGCCCAGGTCTGCCGCTTTTGCCCCTTGGTTTTAAGAGCGGTTTCCTGTGTTCGCAGCGTCCGATACAGCCCGTCTCTTATCACCGCATCGAGCCTTCCGAGGAGCCATCCGTCAAAATCCACGGCCGGTCACCTCGGCTATCGCTTCTTTCATAATGGAAATCATGGCTTGTAACTGGTCGGTTGTGCTGGCGAGCGGCGGAAGAAAGGCGATGACGTCACCGAGCGGCCGTGTCAGCATACCCAGCTCTCTCATTTTCAAGGACACCTTGTATCCCATCCGCTTTTCAGGCGGATAAGGCTGTTTTGTCCCCTTATCCTGCACAAGCTCTATGCCGCACATCAAACCGAGCTGGCGGACATCGCCGACATGAGGAAGCAGCTTCAGATCATGAAGAAATTTCGCAGCCGTTTTTGATTTTTCGGCGACTCGTTCAACGATTCGCTCTGATTCGAATAAACGCAGATTTTCAATTGCCGCGGCACAGCCAAGCTGATTTCCTGTATAGGAATGGCCGTGGAAAAATGTTTTCATTTTGTCGTAGTCATCGTAGAAGGCTTCATAAATGGCTTCTGTGGCAAACGTCACAGCGATCGGCAAATAGCCTCCCGTAATGCCTTTCCCTGCCGCCATCAAGTCCGGCTGGACGTTTTCATGCTCACAGGCAAACATTTTTCCGGTGCGGCCGAACCCCGTCGCCACTTCGTCAACGATCATTAACACATCATATGCCGTACACAGCTTTCGTACGCCTGCCAGAAAGCCTTCAGGCATGACGATCATCCCGGATGCGCCTTGCACCATCGATTCAATCGTAAGTGCGGCAATCTCTTCGTGGTGCTTTGCAAGCAGCTGTTCGAGCGCGTGAAGGCATTCATCCCGGCACTGTACGGGGTCACCGCTTTCAGATCTGTATACATATGGAATCGGGGCTTTGTAGCTTTCAAACATCAGCGGGCCGTACACATGGTGGAAGAGTTCAATGGAGCCGACGCTGACGGCTCCGATTGTATCGCCGTGATAGCCGTTCTGCATCGAAATAAACGTCTGCTTCTTAGGTCTCCCTACGTTTTTCCAGTATTGAAAGGCCATTTTCAGAGCGATTTCCATTGCTTCCGCTCCGCTGTCGGAGTAAAAAACGCGCGTCAGCTTTTCCGGTGTGATGCCCGTCAGCA
Organism: Bacillus sp. SYZHCR11; assembly: GCF_057196865.1. Classification (NCBI taxonomy): domain Bacteria; kingdom Bacillati; phylum Bacillota; class Bacilli; order Caryophanales; family Bacillaceae; genus Bacillus; species Bacillus sp. SYZHCR11. Next base: position 368,889 of record NZ_JBXUND010000001.1, on the reverse strand, counting down.
TCTCGGCAAGTTCTGTTGCGGGAACGTTCGTCATACCCAGCAAAGTCGAATGAGCGATTTTTTCAAGCTGTTTTTGAATCGCTTCATCCATTTCTTTTTTGCGGTGGCCGTGTACATTGAGCCATACTGAAGAAAAGCCGTCATAATATTCTTTGCCGCTGATGTCTTTCAGCATGATCCCGTTTCCGCTTTCAATGATGAACGGATCTTCATCGTAATCTTTCATTTGTGTGAAAGGCAGCCAAAGATGCTGTTTGCTTTTTTCAATCATTGATTGTTTCATATGTTCTCCTCCCGCTGTATGAATACAGGCTGCTTCTCTAAAAAATGGATACAGCTCTCCGCATCTATGGAGCCATCAGTAAAGAAAACCCGGCATCCGCTTTCATCTCCGGCATTCTTCATCTTGGCAATCCGCTGATATCCCAGCTTCTTTGCGGCAACGTAGCCTGTTATGTAATCAGGGTCATCTGACCAGCACAATTCGGCAATAATTCCCGGATGTGCGCAAACTTTTGCCGCGATGGCATGTGCTTCCTTTATTCGTGAATTTTCCGGCATGTTGTGAGTAAAAGCCCATTTTTGAAAATCATGTGACGGCCAATCCACTCGGGATACCCGCACACCTCTATTCCCTCTGCAGTCAATGCGTTTTCCTGCCCGGATATCAAACAGGACCGCTCCTCTTGCTTCTGCATATTCCGCAATGTTTTCGTACGCTTTCTCGATCATGTGCGGAGGAATCCCCGCCTTTTGCAGAAGCTTGCGGGCGATTGCTTGTCCTTTTTCCGGCGTGTCTGTTTGATGGAGGGCAACCGGCAAAGGGCGGATCGTTTCGATCGGTTCATGAACGCTTTCAAGCTGAATCTGCATAAAATCAGGTATCCCTCTTGAGTGTGAGAAGCCTTTATGTAATAAGCCATCTACCGCTTCCTGTAAACCGCTGTAAGTGATGAGCCGTTCTCCGCCGGAAATATGTTTTCCGCCCTGCTCATGGGGGGCGTTTCGGGAAGCTCTCATTCTGACGCTGTAATAGGTCTCTTCCTGCATGAAATTTCCCTCCTTTCTTTTATTTCGAAATTTAATGTTAACCAAAATAATAAAAGGTTAACACTAATACAGAATATTAGTGTCTTGCACGTAATATGTCAACCTAAAATATAAAACTGTTAACTTAATGGGTTTTACAAAGCCTCATTACGTTTTCATGTTTTGTTCATATTTTAGTAATTGTTTATTCAACACTGTCCGCTAAAGTAATCCATATCAACAAATAGGACAGCGATCCGCATCTTACTTATGAAGGGAGGTCAAAACCGGATGCCGTTATGCTGAAAGAAAAAGTAAAGACAGCAGGCCGTTTTTGCACCGTGGGCGCCGGCAATACGCTGATCGATTTTGGTGTCTTCTTTCTTCTCACCGCTTGCCTTGTCCCCTATCTGCCGGCGCAGATCTGCTCCTATTCGGCAGGGATCATCAACAGCTATGTGTGGAACCGGAAGTGGACGTTTCGTGTAAAACACAAGGCTGACGGGAAAGAGATCGTGCGCTTTCTCATCATTAATCTTGCAGCGTCGGGAATCACCTTTTTGCTGCTGTACGCGTTTCAAAAAGGCGGCTGTTCGCTTTTGGTGAGTAAGCTCGCCGCCACTATCGGCGGAATGATGATGAATTTTATCGGAAACCGAATCTGGGTATTTGGAGATTCGCTGAAAAACATACAGGATCAGGAGTGAAGATGAATGAGAAAAAAAGTGAGAAAAGCGGTCATCCCCGCAGCGGGTTTAGGAACGAGATTTCTGCCGGCGACAAAGGCGCAGCCGAAAGAAATGCTGCCGATCGTCGACAAACCGGCCATCCAGTACATTGTCGAAGAAGCAAGAGAGTCAGGAATTGAAGATATACTGATTATTACAGGGAGAAACAAACGCTCGATTGAAGATCATTTTGACCGGTCGGCGGAGTTGGAAATCAATCTTAAGGAAAAAGGCAAGTCAGAGACGCTGAAGGAAATGCAGCGGATTGCCGATTTGGCCAATATTCATTACATCCGTCAGAAAGAACCGCTCGGACTAGGCCATGCGGTGCTGTGTGCGGAGCATTTTATCGGAGATGAGCCTTTTGCCGTTCTATTAGGTGATGATATTATGGTATCTGACACTCCCGCTCTTTCACAGCTCATAGACGTCTATAACCAACACGGCACAGAAACGATCGGCGTACAGCCCGTCGATCCTGCTGATGTCAGCAAATATGGTATTATACAGACGGGGCGGCAGAGCGGTCATGTGTACCGGGTTGAGGATCTGATTGAGAAACCGGCCGTTGAAAAGGCGCCCTCTCATATTGCCGTGTTGGGCCGTTACATATTAACCCCTGCCATTTTTAAAGCGCTGAAGACGATCGGAAGAGGCGCGGGCAGCGAAATCCAATTGACAGACGCGCTGCGCGAAGTATGCCGCACCCGAAGCATTTACGCGCGGGAGCTTGAAGGAAGCCGGTTTGATATAGGAGATAAGTTCGGCTGTTTTAAGGCCGGCACGGAGATCGGGCTTCTGCGGGAAGAAATGAGACCGAAACTTTTAGCTTATTTAGAAGAGGTGTTAAAAAGAGAATCTGAAGAAATCGCGCGTTAAAAAATAATTTGTAACCATTTTGCTTGTCAATCAGTCATATAATTGGGTAAAAAGATAAAGAGGTTGTGAACAGTGTGGGCAATTTTATTAGTGAAATATTATCCTGGCTGACAAGTATGGGCTATTTAGGGATTGCGCTCGGATTAATGATCGAAATCATTCCGAGTGAAATCGTTCTGGCTTACGGAGGCTATATGGTGTCAGAAGGCACGATCAGCTTTATCGGCGCCATTGTCGCCGGTGTGATCGGGGGAACGATCGCGCAGTGCTTTATATACTGGATCGCCCGTTATGGGGGACGGCCGTTTTTGGACAAGTACGGCAAGTACTTACTTCTGAAAAAGCATCATGTTGATGTTGCGGAAAACTGGTTTCGCCGTTACGGCGCCGGCGTTGTGTTCTCGGCGCGGTTTATCCCGGTCGTCAGACATGCGATTTCCATCCCGGCCGGCCTTGCGAAAATGCCTCTTTCCAAGTTTGTCATATTGACGACGCTTGCCATTATTCCGTGGTCTGTCATTTTCGTTTATCTCGGGTATCAGCTCGGGGGACAGTGGAAAGACGTAGACAGCTATGCCGGAATGTATACAACTCCGATCATTATATTGGCACTCGTATTTATTGTTGTTTATTTTGTTGTGAAGAAAATGAGATCAAGACTGTGAAAAAAGACTGCATAAGAACGGCTGTGAGCCGGATCTATGCAGTCTTTTTTTATTTATACCGGGTATACGGGGTGTTTCCGGTGTGTGAATGTCAGTTGTTTGGACATGTAAGCAGTGAGGCGTTTATTGAGTTCTTCCCGCAAGGAATCAGCAGGAACAATGCCGTCAATCACCATTTCAGAGGCAAGCCGGTAAAGGTTAATGTCTTCCTTATATTCATCACGCTTTTCTTGAATAAAAGCAGGCCTTTCTTCAGGGGCCAGCTCGCTGATTTTGTTTGCGTAGACCGCATTCACCGCTGCTTCAGGACCCATTACGGCAATTTGCGCAGTCGGAAGCGCTAAACAGCAGTCCGGTTCAAAAGCAGGCCCCGCCATCGCGTATAATCCGGCACCGTAGGCTTTTCTGACGATAACGGAAAGCTTCGGAACAGTCGCTTCCGCCATTGCGGAGATCATTTTTGCGCCATGCCTGATGATGCCCGCCTGCTCAACCTTCGTTCCGATCATGAATCCGGGAATGTCTGCTAAAAACAGAAGCGGAATATGGAATGCGTCGCACAAAGCGATAAATTTTGCGGCTTTATCCGCCGAATCGAGAAATAAAACTCCGCCTTTGACACGCGGCTGATTGGCGATAATGCCGACCGGCTGTCCGTGAATTCTCGCAAGCCCCGTTATTAATTCCTGCGCAAATAACGGTTTAATCTCAAAAAATGAGTCTTCATCAATGACACGTTCAATTAAATCCATCATGTTGAACGGTGCGTTTTGATGTGCCGGGATGACATCTGAGAGCGGTTTTTCAAAAGCTTTCGGGTTCTTAGATTTGTTGACGGGCGCTTTTTCAGTATAATTTGCCGGAAAGTAGCTGAGATATGTCTGCGCCATCATGATTGCTTCCTGTTCCGTCGGGGCGAGGAGATCACCGCAGCCTGATACAGAACAATGCATACGGGCGCCGCCCATTTCTTCAAGCGATACTTTCTCGCCGATTACCATTTCTGCCATGCGCGGGGAACCTAAGTACATGGATGCATTGCCTTCGACCATAATGACAATGTCGCAAAAGGCCGGAATGTAAGCGCCGCCCGCAGCGGAAGGACCGAACAATAAACAGATTTGCGGAATGCGGCCCGACAGCTTTACTTGATTATAAAAGATGCGGCCGGCTCCCCTTCTGCCCGGGAACATGTCGACCTGATCCGTAATTCTCGCACCTGCGGAATCGACTAAGTACAAGAGCGGACACTGAAGCTTCTCCGCCGTCTCCTGAATGCGGATGATTTTTTCCACCGTTTTCGCGCCCCACGAGCCCGCCTTTACGGTTGAGTCGTTTGCCATCACACAAACGGTTCTGCCGCCGATGGTTCCGATCCCGGTAACGACCCCGTCAGCCGGCAGTCCGTCTGACATGCACTCGGCGAAAAAAGCGTCTTCAACGGATATGCCGTCATCGAATAAAAGCTTCAGCCTGTCTCTTACAAAAAGTTTTCCCTTCTTTTCGTTGCTTGCATGATATTTCGCGGCTCCTCCCTTTTCAATCGTTTTGCTGCGTGTCTGCCGTTCTTTTTCGTAATCCATCCGAGTCCCTCCATGTTTTATTTTCCTTTGTATTCAGGGGGTCTTTTTTCTTTAAAAGCGCGCAGGCCCTCTTCTCTGTCAAGTGTAGGGATGACTTGTTCATATGCTTTTCGTTCGATTTCGAGCCCTGTTTTGAGATCTGTCTCCAGACCCTTGTTTATCGCGGATTTTGCTTGTCTGACGGCGATCGGCCCATTAGCGGCGATGCGGCCGGCCAGTGCTTTTGCTTTTTCCATAAGTTCATCGGCTTCACAAACATGCTCGATCAGCTTCATGTCTTTTCCCTCTTCGGCAGAAAGCCTTCGGCCGGTATAGATCAATTCTTTTGCCGCGCCGGGGCCGATAAGCCGGGGCAGTCTCTGCGTTCCGCCCGCCCCGGGAATGATTGCAAGCCCTGTTTCAGGAAGGCCGAGGCCCGCCCGGCTGACGGCTGTTCTGATATCGCAGGCGAGAGCGAGTTCAAGGCCTCCTCCGACAGCGGTTCCGTTCAGCGCTGCAATGACCGGCTGCGGGAGAGCTTCAATGGATGCAGCCGTTTCACCGATACGCCTGACGCTTTGCTTAACTTGTTCATGATTCATCCCAGCTCTTTCTTTTAAATCAGCGCCGGCGCAAAATGTGTTTCCGGAGCCGGTGAGAATAACACAGCGAATGGATGGCGAGTTTTTGATGTCTTCAATCACACGCTGTAAATGATCAATCATTTCTGAAGACAGCGAGTTGGCCGCATGCGGGCGGTTCAGCGTGATCAGACCGATCGTTTCTTGACAGACGGAATACAAGACGCAATCTCCCATGGCTTCTCCTTTCTCATTTCGTTCTGAATGCCTGCAGATTTCTGCTTGGCAGCTCTTTGCCTATTTTATCCGCGATCCAGCCGGCGGCATAAAGAAGTTTATTCATGTCCGTCCCGGTATCAATCCCCATTTGTTCGAGCATATAAATGACGTCTTCTGTGGCAGCGTTGCCTGCTGATCCCGGAGCATACGGACAGCCGCCAAGCCCGCCTGAGGAAGTATCGAAGGATGTAATCCCCATATCAAGAGCGGGAATGATATTCGCTAGAGCCGTTCCTCTTGTATCATGGAAATGGAGTGCGATTTTTGAGGCGGGAATTCTCGGCAAAAGGGCTTCAAGCACGGCTATGACCTGCAAGGGGTTTGCCGCGCCGATCGTGTCGCCGAGCGATATTTCATCAACACCCATTTCGAGCAGTGTGTCTGACAGGCGGATGACTTGTTCGACCGGCACGTTCTGTTCGTACGGACAGCCGAACACAGTGGACAGATAAGCTCTCGTCGCCATTTTTTCAGCTTTTGCTTCAGTAATAACCCGCCTGAGCTCTTGAACGGTCCGGTCAATCGGTTTGTTTACGTTTTTTTGGTTATGGGTTTCGCTTGCAGATAAAAATACACAGGCCTGATCGATTCCGCCTTCTGCCGCATGCTCCAGTCCGATGAGGTTCGGAACGAGCGCCGCGTAGACCGTATGTTCAGACCTGGCAATGCCTTTTGCGACGTCCAGGCTGTCACGAAGAGCCGGAATCCATCTCGGATGCACGAATGATGTCACTTCGATATAGGGAAGGCCTGTTTTTGACAGCATATTGATCCACTCAATCTTATTTTCTGTATCCACCCACGCCGATTCATTCTGCAAGCCGTCACGCGGTCCTACTTCATTGATGCGGACATATTCCGGACAGTTCATGCTGCACCTCCCGTTTTATTGAAGTTCAATCAGGACCTCTCCTTCATCAGTGAAATCACCTTCTGATTTTTTCACTTCTTTCACCGTACCCGCTGCATCAGCGATAATCGGAATTTCCATTTTCATAGATTCCAAGATGGCCACTTCCTGTCCTTCTTCAATGACATCACCGGGCTTCACATGAATTTTCCACAGGTTTCCCGCCATCTGAATTTTTATGACGCTCATTTTGATGCCCCCTCGTTCATTGTTTGTAAAAAACCGGTTGTTGCCTCACCCTTTTCAAACATTTCTGAATGTGCAATTTTTGTAAGCAGCGGAATGTTGGTTTTAATCCCTTCTACATGATATTCGCCAAGGGCGGTTTTCAGTTGTTCAATGGCTTGTTTTCTCGTATTCGCCGTGACGATCATTTTGGCAATCATCGGATCGTAAAACGGAGAAATGACGCTTCCCTTTTCGACGGCGCATTCGTGTCGCACTGACGGGTGTCTTAAAACGGAAAAAGACGAGATGGTACCGGGTGACGGGTAAAAGGTGACCGGATCTTCCGCATAGATCCGCACTTCTATCGCATGACCGCGGTGGTTGATATCTTTCTGCGAGAAAGTCAGCGCCTGCCCGGCGGCGATTTTCAGCTGTTCTTCCACAAGATCCAGTCCTGTAATTTCTTCTGTCACCGGATGCTCCACCTGCAGTCTTGTGTTCATCTCTAAAAAATAGATTTGTTTCTTTTGGTCGACGAGAAATTCTATTGTGCCTGCATTTTGGTAGCCGATCGATTTAGCGGCTTTAACGGCGGTTTCACCGAGTCTTTGTCTTAATTCAGCGTCAACAAACGGCGACGGCGCTTCTTCTATCACTTTTTGGTGGCGCCTTTGTACTGAACAGTCACGTTCAAACAGATGAACGGTGTTGCCGAAAGAATCTGCGAGAATCTGAATTTCAATATGACGGGCATTTTCAATGACTTTTTCCATATACATTGCGCCGTCTCCAAAAAAGGACGCGGCCCGCTTTTGATTGCCTTCGAACGCTTTGGCCAGCTCTTCTTCTGAATGTACGATCTGCATGCCGATTCCGCCTCCCCCTGCAGACGCTTTCAGCATGACCGGAAAGCCGATGGCACGGGCTTCGGCTAAGGCGGAGTGGACATCGGGCAATGGCTCTGAAACACCGGGAACGATCGGGACCTTTGCTTTTTGCATCGTTTTTCGGGCTTCTATCTTGCTGCCCATCTTGGCGATGATATCACCGGGCGGGCCGATAAATGTGATTTGTTCCTTCCGGCAGCGTTCGGCGAACAGGCTGTTTTCTGACAGCAACCCGTAGCCCGGATGAATGGCGTCCGCTCCGGCGGATTTGGCGGCTTCTATGATTCTGTCGATATGTAAATAGCTTTCATTTACTCTCGATTTACCGATCGGATAGGCCTCATCAGCCGCTTTTACATGCAGCGCGTCCCTGTCGGCTTCTGAATACACAGCTGCCGAGGGGATGCCGAGACGTTTGCAGGTGCGGATAATTCTTAAGGCGATTTCTCCTCTGTTGGCAATCAGGACTTTTTTAAACAAATGTGAAGCACTCCTTTTTCATTAAGTTAACTTGAGCTCTTCAATCGTTTTTTCCCGCAGCTTGAATTTCTGAATTTTTCCTGAGGCTGTCATTGGATATTCATCTGTAAACAAAACATACCTGGGGACTTTATAGCGGGCGATATGTTCTTTGCAAAAGGTTCTGATGTCTTCTGCGGAAGCGGTTTGTCCGTCTTTGAGCCTGACCCACGCCGCGGCCTCTTCTCCGTATTTCGGATCAGGCACGCCGACGACCTGAACGTCTGCCACTGCGGGATGCCGATATAACATTTCCTCAATCTCGCGCGGATAGATATTTTCGCCGCCCCTGATCAGCATGTCTTTCAGACGGCCCGTGATTTTGCAGTACCCGTCCTCGTCCATGACAGCCAAATCACCGGTATGCAGCCAGCCGTCCTTGTCTATCGCTTCTTCGGTCGCTTCTTGATTTTTATAGTAACCTTTCATGACATGATATCCGCGGGTGCAGAGCTCTCCTTGTTCGCCCCGGGCGGCTTCTTGGGATGTTCCGGGCCGAACGATTCTGACTTCGATATGGGGAAGCGCGCGCCCCGCTGTTTCCACTCTTCTTTCAAATGAATCATCCGTTCTTGTCTGCGTAATGACAGGTGATGCTTCGGTCTGTCCGTAGGCAATGGTAATGCCGGTCATCCCCATTTTGCCGATCACTTCTCTCATGACTTCCGCCGGGCATGGCGAGCCTGCCATAATCCCGGTTCGGACGTGGGAAAGATCATATTCAGAAAAGCGGCTGTCATTTAGGAGGGCGATAAACATCGTCGGTACACCGTGCAGAGCCGTGCAGGCTTCTTGCTCCACCGTTTTCAGAACGGCCGGCGGAGAAAACTGCTCGATCGGAATCATCGCCGCACCCGCGGAAACACATGCCAGCACGCCAAGCACACACCCGAAGCAGTGGAAAAACGGCACGGGAATACATAAACGGTCACTTGAAGTAAGCTTCATGCATTCTGCGATATTGGCCGCGTTATTTACGATATTAAAATGTGAGAGCATGACGCCTTTCGGAAATCCGGTCGTACCTGATGTATATTGCATATGAATGCAATCATCCTTTTTCAGGCTGTCCATCCTTCCGTCAAGCGCTGCATCCGTTACAGCTTCGCCTTCCTTCAGCAAAGAATCCCAGCGGTGCATCCCGGGCGGACTTTTATCACCGATATATAACACCGTCCGTAAAAAGGGGTAACGTTTCGAACGCAGCCTGCCGTGCTCACAAGTTTTCAGCTCCGGAATCAGCTTATTCACCATCTCAACATAAGATGTCTGCCGGTAGGAATCCATGATTATCAGGGCCGAGACGTCTGAATGCGCCAGCAGGTAATCGAGTTCTGCGATTTGAAAATTTGTATTAATGGTGACCAGAACAGCGCCGATTTTCGCCGTTGCAAATTGCGCCGCGAGCCATTCCGGTATGTTGGATGCCCATATGGCCACATGATCTCCTTTTTCAATTCCCAGTTTCATCAGCCCTTTTGCGGTTTGCCGGCATAACCGGTCAAACTCGGCATACGTATAACGAAGGCCGCGCTCAGGGTAAACAACCGCTTCATGATCCGGAAAAAGCTCCGCGGTCCGCTCAAGCAGCTTTCCGGCTGTTAAATGGATAAGTTCAGCCATATGACCTGCCCCCTTCCATCCCTGTCTTAGTAAACGTTTTCATTTCACTTCAAAAGCTGTCTTGCGATGACCATTCTTTGAATTTCTGACGTTCCTTCGCCAATCTCCATCAGCTTTGCGTCACGAAGCATACGTTCGACACCGCATTCCTTCATATAACCGGAACCGCCATGAATTTGGATGGCCTGAAGGCATGTTCTGACGGCCATTTCTGAAGCATAAAGCTTGGCGAATGCCGCTTCTTTCGTAAATGGCAGGTTTTGATCCTTCAGCCATGCCGCTTTAAGCACCATTTGTCTGGCAAGGTCAATTTCCATCGCCATATCGGCCAGCTTAAATTGAATGGCTTGAAATGACGATATCGGACTGCCGAACTGCTTGCGTTCCTTCGCATATGACAGCGACGCCTCCAGTGCGCCTTGAGCGATACCGACAGCCAGTGCCGCAATCGAGATCCGCCCGCCGTCTAATGTATATAAAAATTGTTTAAAACCTTTTTCAGGATCACCGAGCAGGTTATCGGCAGGCACCCTGACATCCTCCAGCACAAGCTCGGCCGTATCCGAGCCTCTCACACCCATCTTGTCGTACGGATTTGTGATCGTAAATCCCGGTGTGTCTGTCGGGACGATGAGAGCTGAAATGATCGGTTTTCCGGCGGAGTTCTTTCCCGTAACGGCGGTGACAATGACCGTGCGGGCGTAATTTGCGTTTGTGATCCAGCATTTTTCTCCGTTTATCACATAGTCATCGTCCTTTTTCTCGGCTTTTGTCTGGGTGCCGCCGGCATCTGAACCGGCATTCGGCTCTGTCAGCCCGAATGATCCGAGCGCTTTTCCCGAAGCAAGCGGAATAAGATGTTCTTGCTTTTGCTGTTCAGTACCGAAATAGTATAATGGGCTTGCGCCGAGTGACACGGCTGCCGCGTAGCTCAGCCCCGTGCTGCCGCAGGCTTTTCCGATTTCTTCAACCGCTGCTGCATATGAAATGGTGTCACCGCCCGCCCCGCCGTATTCTTCCGGAAACGGAATTCCGAGCAGCCCGAGTTCGCCTATTTTTTTAAATGTGTCTATCGGGAAGACGGCTGATTGATCAACCTCATGGGCTTTCGGGGCAATTTCATTTTTGGCGAAATCTCTGACCATTTCGCGCACCATCTGCTGTTCTTTTGTCAGTTGAAAATTCATTAACCTTCCTCCTTCTGCTGCTTTCTACATTTTATTAATGGGGGTCTTTATTCATTCCATCCAAATAAAGTCTGAACATTCGGACTCATCCGCCGCAAAAAAAACTGACAGTGCCGCAACTGTCAGTTTTATTAATAATGGCTATTTAATCGTCCGTTTTGCGGAGGGACGGCTCTCATGGTGAAGCCTGTCAACAGAAGTAACGATATAGGTGCATGCTTCTTCCGCCCGAATATCAGTATCTGAAAATGTCTGCGTCCGTGACGATGTTTTTCTGACTGTATCCACTAAATAAGGCTGCTTTCCCTTTTCTGCGCGGTAAATGGCGTAATAAGCCGTTTTTTTACCGTTGGATTTCGCATCTTCGATATAGAGTGTATGGCCTGAAGCATTCTTCTCCGCCCGTTTGACAGCCGGTTTTTTTAAAGCGGAATGTCCGAGCCAAGGCATCTCGGGAATTAATGCGGGCCGGCTGTACATGTCATTGATCAAACGGTTTTTCACATCGAGCGGATTACGGTTTAAATCCTTTAAACTGAAATGCATGCTGCCTTTTATCCATGCTGATCCTCTGTTTAGCGTAATCTGTCTTCCGTATTCCCCCGGGTCGGCCCAGGCCGGATCAGTATTGTTGTTGATTTTATAAGCTGCCTGCCCGATATATAAATGCACCGGCCGATTGTTCACTTCTTTTCCCCACCAATCCGCTAAGACGTCATATGCCGCCGCTTTAAATCCGATACTCCAGTAAATTTGCGGTGCGATGTAATCAATGTATCCTTTTTGGATCCATTCTCTTGTATCAGCATATAAGTCATCGTAGTTCCGCACCCCGGCGGCCGTTTCGGAGCCTGTCGGATCATCTGCGGCATTTCTCCATACGCCGAACGGGCTGATTCCGAATTTGACATAAGGTTTTTCTCGTTTGATGGTTTCGTTGATTTCTTTTACAAGCCGGTTGACGTTATCCCTGCGCCAGTCATCAATTGATGCAAAGTGAGCTTTTCCGTACCGTTCGTATTCCGCCTGATCGGGGAATTCCTGTCCGGCAATTTTATAAGGATAAAAATAATCATCCATATGAACCGCATCAATGTCATAACGGCTGACCACTTCTTTGATTCCATCCGTTATAAATTGTCTTACTTCCGGAATGCCCGGATTATAATACAGCTGTTTTCCGTATGCAGCGACCCAGTCCGGATGGGAACGCGCGGGATGATCATCTGAAAGCGCATTCAAATTTGTGTGATTCATCGTGATCCGGTAAGGATTGAACCAAGCGTGAAATTCAAGATTCCGTTTATGTGTCTCTTCAACTAAAAAAGCAAGCGGATCGTAGCCGGGATTTTTGCCTTGGGTTCCTGTCAGATACTCTGACCAAGGCCCGTAATCTGATGGATAAAAAGCATCAGCCGCAGGCTTAATTTGGACGATAACGGCGTTCATTCCCATCTTCTGAACGTCATCCAGCAGCTTGCTGTATTCTCTTTTTTGCTCTTCCGGTGACAGCCCTTTTTTAGAGGGCCAGTCGATATTGGTGACAGACGCGATCCATACGGCTCGCATTTCTCTCTCCGGCTGAGTGCCGCTTGCTTGTGCGGATGCTGAGAACGTAAAGATGCCGGCTGTCAGTACAACGGCCAAAAACCATATCATGCTAAAACGGCAGCTTTTCATGTTTTTCCCCCTCTCTGCTTTACGGTATTCCGAAGCATTCCGGGCGGTGAATCAGAAAGCCTGCTTTGCTCCTCTCAGCCTAAAAGGGAAAGAAAAAAGTCCTAAAGCGAATCAAAACGCTTCAGGACTTTTTATGTTTTATGGCGGCGAGCACGTCAATGACCTTCGTTCCGACGCCGACGCATGTTTCAAGAATGGCCTGCGCTCCGGCAATGGACAAAATGAAAATAACCGGATGTGCATAGCGGGGCCAGACCAAATAGCAGATGCCGATCAATATGGCGCACCAGACGCCCGCACACCAATAACATTGCAGCATATAACCGAATGCGGAGGAAGGGACTTTTTTTTGGATGGCGCGCCCGTTTTGATCGACGGTTTTTTCTTGCTTTATAAAGGGTTTTCTTATGAATTCCGTAATCTTATCAAATACGATCAAATGGGTCAGCCGGTAGCTGGCAAGAATAATCATTACATACGTAAGCCAAGATAGGTTCGTCATCTCAAAGCCTCCAAAAAAACTGAGTGTGATTCCCCTATCTTGCCCTTTGTCTTCTTCAGTCATTCTGCCGGATGTTACAGATTCCGCGCCAAGCGTCTTCCGCTGTTTGCGATGATGTCCAGTATGACCTCGGCATTTTTGTGTGCAAACTCGGGCTCAAACATATCTTTATGGGCTCCCTCGCCCTGATATTCCTGGTAGAGTCCCGTTGTGGCGCCTTCCCATTTCTTCGGCTCAGACTCAGCATTGTGCTCTTCCTTTAAGCCGGCCTCGATAAAATGGAGGTTTGCCGCAATTTGGCCGTCATTTATCAGTTCCGCCCAGTACGTTTGATAGCGCTCTGTTTTTCTGATGACCGCTTCCCTGACGGCTTCCGGGACATTTTCGGCTGTTGCGTTTGTTGGCTGCTGCGGCAGTGCGTCAAGCTTTCTGTACGCGTCTGCGATAATGACGTCGCTGATTTCTAAGCCGCGCTTTTCCATCGCTTTTGCAGCCTCGAATGCCGTATTGCCGCCCGCTGAATATCCGAAGAGGATATAAGGGCCTTCCGGCTGGATTTCCAGCATTTTATCAATGTATTGTTCCATTCTGCTGTCTTCTTCAATAAAGTTAAAACCGTACACAGCAGCCCGTCCATTTAATGCCGCCGCCAGATCTTTAAAGAAAATGCCGAAACCTGAGATAGGCGGAAAACAGAAAAGATTGCGGCCTTTCGGCTGATTCAGTCTGCTGATATGCTGTTCGGCAGCTTCTGACAGTGTGTTTGAATACAGCTTTTCAGCCAATTGTTCGATTGTCGGATATTCAAATATCATTTCAATCGGGACGTCCATCTGCTGCCTGGTCTTCAGCTGATGAATCACTTGCAATGCTTTCAAAGAATGGCCGCCCAGCTCAAAGAAGTCATCCTGTATGCCCAGCTCCCCGCAGCCGAGGATCGGCGTCCAAATGTCGATCAGCTCACGCTCTACCCAGTTTCGTGGCGGAACGGCTTTTGATGAAGCTTTTTTCCGTTCCGGCGCAGGCAGCCCGCGGCGGTCCACTTTGCCGTTTGCGGTAAGCGGCATACGGTCAAGCTTCATCACATACTGCGGAATCATATAGTCGGGAAGCGACCTGGCCAATAGGGATCGAATGGCTCTTTCTTCAGCATGTGCGCCTGTATAATACGCACAAAGGGTTGCTTCTTGTCCTTCGTCTGACACGATGACTGCCGCTTCCCTGATTCCATCAATTTCAGTCAGCCGCGCTTCGATTTCGGCCGGCTCGATACGCTTCCCGCGAATCTTGAATTGACGGTCGATACGGCTGATGTATCCGATGCTTCCATCAGGCAGCCAGTGTGCCAAATCCCCTGTTCTGTAGATCTTTTCTTCAGGATGAACCGGGTGGCTGACAAATGCTTCACTTGTTAAGTCAGGCCTGTTTAAATAGCCTTTGGCAACCCCGTCCCCGCCGACACAAAGCTCACCGGGCACGCCGATCGGCGCAAGTCCGCCATTTTTATCAATGATATACGCGGTTGAATTGCTGATCGGTTTTCCGATTGGGATCGGCTGAGAAAAATCGTGCCTGATTTCGTAAAAGGTAGAAAATGTTGTATTTTCCGTCGGTCCGTATATGTTATAAAGGCTGAGATTCGGACAGCGGTGTCTGACCTTATTGATGAGCGCCGGGGACAATGCTTCTCCGCCGACATATAAGGTGTGCAATCCGGAAAACATCTTCGGATCCGCCTGGGCAAACTGGTTAAAAAGCGCCGTCGTCAAAAACAGAATCGTAATACGGTTGGAAGAAAGATAATTGCCGAACCTCTCAGGGGCAAGCATTGTCGTACGGTCAACCACATGGAGGCACGCTCCGTTCAATAGCGCTCCGAAGATTTCAAACGTCACTGCGTCAAAACCGATGGATCCTGTCAGAATGAGACGGTCCGTCGTGCCGGCTGACGTGTAATTACTGTTTGACACGAGCGATACGACGTTGCGGTTGGAAATCATCACGCCCTTCGGTTTTCCTGTTGAACCGGATGTATACATAATATAGGCAAGGTCACCAGGTGACGTAACGGTATTCAGTTTACCCGCCTCAGCTGTTTGTTTTTCAGCTGCAGCCGGGATAGAGATGATGTGAGAAAAGTCAATGTCAGTCTCAATCCCTTTTTGTACCGTTAACAGCTGTGCTCCGCTCTCAGTGAGCATTTCGGCGATCCTGTCGGATGGCAGTTCTGCATCGAGCGGAAGGTACGTCCCTCCCGCTTTCAATACAGCGAGAACAGCGATGATAAATTCCGGTGAGCGTTCGGCAAGAATCCCGGCAATTCCTTTTGGCGCCAAACCGTTTTCCAGCAGGATGCGGGCGAACGCAGTTGACCGTTCATCGAGCTCCCGGTACGTCATCGTCAGCCCGCCGGCGTGAAGCGCCTGATGGTCCGGGGTTTTCTTCACCTGTCGGCTGAACAGGCTGATGATGCTTTCGTCTCTTTCATACGTTGTTTTCGTGTCATTAAATTCGCCGATTATTCTTGATTTTTCCTTTTGTCCGAGCATCGGAAGCCGATCAGCGGGAACATCAGGATTGAAGGCGGCGCCGCGCAGCGCCTCTTCCAAGTGTCCTTTTACGCTCTCTATCCATACTTCGTCATAAACGTTCGCATTGTAGCTGAATTTGATGATCAGCTCATCGCCGGGCGCTATGATGAGGTTAAAATCGTAGCCCGATTGTTCCGAAACATTGACATTCCCGATCCGGAACGGTGCATCCGATTCCTTTTCCGCGTCTCTCATCTGCTGCTGAATCGGATAATTTTCAAACACGATGATATGGTCGATTAAATCCTGTTTCAGCTCAGTCTGAGATTGGATGTCAGCAAGCGGATGATAACTGAACGCCTCTGAATCAAGCATTTCTTTCTGGCAGCGGCCCAGCAGTTCTCTAAAGCTTTCGTCACCCGTTTTAATGCGTACCGGCACAGTATTGATAAACAGCCCGATCATGCTTTCCACGCCGTCAATGACGGAAGGCCGCCCTGATACGACGGCGCCGAATACGGCATCGTCCGTCCGGTTGTAGCGCTGCAGCATCAGGCCCCATACAGTCTGCATAAGAACCGCGAGCGTAGCGCCCTCTTCTTTGGCGATGGTTTTCAGCCTGTCTGTCAGATTTTGATCTAAAGAAAACAGGAGCTCTTTCTTACGGTAGCCTTTTTCCTGGGGACGGGCCGATATTTTCGGGAGTCCTGAGGGTGTCTCGCAGCCTGCTAAATATCCTTTCCAATACTCAGAAGCCGCGTCTTTGTCCTGATCAGTCAGCCATGTAATATACGTGCTGTAAGGCTTTGCGGGCGCCAATGTGACGGGTGAGCCTGATTCAATCGCCCGGTACATATGCATGAATTCCTGAAGGACGATGCCGAGGCACCAGCCGTCCATAAGGATGTGATGGTGGCTCCAGACGCATACATATTTTTCGTCAGCCGTTTTAAACAAAGACACACGCATCAGCATATCCTTTTGCAAGTCAAAGCCTTTTAAGCGGTCACGTTCCTTAAATCGCTGTAAGTAGGCGCTCTGTTCCGCTTCATCCAAATGTGTAAGATCTTCGCGGTGCAGCAGGAATTCCCGCTCACGCAGCACAACTTGGCGGGGGCCGTTCAGCTGAGCGACATGAGGTAAAAAAACCGTTCTGAAAATATCGTGACGGCTGATGACAGACTGTACGCTTTGCTCAAACAATTCCGGACGAAGCCGGCCTTTTATGGTGAAGACGGATTGCTCGATATATGCAGCCCCCTCCTTTTGCAGAAAGGAATGAAAAAGCATTCCTTCCTGCATTCGGCTGAGGGGATAAATATTTTGGATATTTTTTGTTTTGTCCATGTGTTCCTCCCGCTCGGTTTAGTGGAAGCTGAGTAAGTCGGCAATATCCTGCAAGGCTTCCTCAGTCAGCTCCCGATCATCAAAGTCACTGACGGTCTTCTCCGTATCGGTTTTGCTGAGGCAGTGTTCCGACAGTTTCAGGAGATAATACCGGCAGCTTTCGGACAGCCGTTCGATCGTATCTTGCCGGAAGCGCTCCGTTTCATAGGAAATGCTGACGGTCATCCGGCCTTTTGCCGCAATCGCGCTGATTTCAAGTGACTGCTCCCGTTTCCATGTATCTGTGACATCATCTCCGCCTCCCAAAGGAGAAAACTGAAACGCGTCAGGCTGTTCCGTTTCTGCCGGACTCCCGCCGGGCGCATCGAATTGTCCGAGATAATTAAAGCTGATCTCCGGTGCTTTCCCGAAAGTCATCCCGGCAAGCTTCGGCGGTGTTAAATATTTGAGGACGCCGTATCCGTTCCCTTTATCCGGAATGCGCCGCAATGTGTCTTTAACGGTTTTCAATGTGCGAATTTCATATTCTTCAAGAGGTTCATAAACTCCGCTCCGGACAAGCACCGGGTAAATGGAAGTGAACCACCCCACTGTCCTGCTGATGTCCGCACCTGCCTGCTCCGATTGGCGTCCGTGTCCTTCAAGGGCGATTTTCAAAGCGTGCCGCGGCGACCACTTTTGAAGGGCAAGCACGGCGGAAGCCAACAGCACATCTTGCGTATCCGTATTGTAGGCGCTGTGCACATCTTTCAACAGGGCGTCCGTTTCACTTTCTGTCAGAGTGAAGGATACCGTGTTCCGTTTTTTTGCAGGAGTTTGGGATAGATCTGCCTGCTCGTAAGGAAGACTTTCTGTTTCATAGTGTTCAATCTCCCGCCAATACTCCGCCTGCTGAAGAAGCTGTTTGCTTTCGGCATAATCGGCCAGCTGCTCCGTATATGTTTTGAATGACATGGTTTTCGGAGGGAGTTTGATTTCCTGTCCAGAGGCGGCCTGCTCATAAGCAGAAGCCAAGTCCTCCAATAAAATCCGCCATGATATCCCGTCGACAGCGAGATGATGGACCGTCAGAAACAAGTAATCTTCTGCTTCAGAGCGGAACAGTCCCGCCTGTACCAGCGGCCCGTTCTCCAAATCCATGTTTCTCTGAAGCTCTGCGACACGGCGTTTTATAAAACGTTCCTTCTCATGCTCATCGCCTTCCGTTTCTAATATGGTCAGGTTGTAAAGCTGCTCATCTGCGAGGTCAGCCGGTCTGTTGAAGAGGAGAAGACCTTTCTCTTCGTCTTTTTTGCAGACAAGGCGCAAGGCATCATGATGAACGGTAATGGCTTTTAACGTTTTCCTGAGAGCCTCTTCATCTATTGAATTTGTTCTCGTCAGCATGACGGACTGGTTAAAATGATTTGCTTCCTTCATGTCTTGTGTGAAGAACCATTTGTGAACCGGCGACCACTTCACTTCTCCTTCTGCAGGAGCTTGGCTGACCGGCTGCCGCTCTGTACGGACATAAGGAGCCAGCTCTCTAATTGTCGGCCGGCTGAAAATATCTTTTACGGCGATCTGTTTTCCTGCCTGATGTAATCGGGCTGATACTTGCAGGGCTTTGATGGAATCGCCGCCCAGTTCAAAAAATGATTGATCCGCGGCAATGTTTTCAGTTCCGAGCACTTCGCTCCAAATCGCGGAAAGCTCTTTTTCCATGTCGCTTTCAGGCTCCGTAAATGCCCGTCCGGTGTGCGCTTTTTTCCGCGGCTCAGGAAGCGCGCGGCGGTCAAGCTTCCCGTTCGGTGTGACAGGCAGGGCTTCAAGTGTTTCAAAGAACGCCGGCACCATATAAGCGGGCATTTCATTTCTGAGCGCCTGCTGCACGGTTTTACTTTCTGTTCCTTCTTCTGTCACGATATAAGCGCATAGTTCCGTTTGGCCTGCTGATGCGGTATGAGCGGTGACGGCTGCTTCTTTGACACCTTTTATGCCTGTTAAGACCGATTCAATTTCTTTCAGTTCCACCCGGTAGCCTCTGATTTTGACTTGCTCGTCCATTCGGCCGATATATTGCAGCGTGCCGTCCGGCAGCCATTTTGCCAGATCGCCTGTGCGGTACATGCGCCGGTTCTTCTGGAACGGGTCTTGGACAAAGGCTTGGGCCGTTTGCTTAGGAAGATTGCGATACCCTCTTGCAAGGCCGGAACCCGAAATGCAAAGTTCTCCCGTTACACCGATCGGCTGCGGGTGATCCCCGTTTAAAATATAAACGTGTGAATGCTCAATCGGCCGGCCGATCGTAATGTTCTCACTTTGTTCTATATGTCTTGCCGCTGTAGTGGCGACGCTGTTTTCCGTCGGGCCGTACTCATTGGCAAGCTCCGTGTGAGGACAAACCGATAAACTGCGGCTGATAATGTTTTGGTCGACAGCTTCTCCAGCTAATGTGACAATTCTGAGAGACTCTGCATCCCCCGGCTCCAGTACGTCAAGCAGTGTACGGTACAGTACGGGAACAATGATCATATGAGTGATGCGGTAAGATGCAAGATAGTGTTTAATGGCAAGAATATCTCTTGCTTCATCTTCGGCTAAAACGGCTGCTTTCGCACCGGAAATCAGCGGTGTGAACATACTTGTTACAAAACCGTCAAATGAAAATGAAAAGAGCTGAAGAACCGTATCTTTCTCATTCAGATCATAAAATCCGCTTCGCCATTGAAGGGTTTGGCTGACGGAACGATGTTCGACCATAACCCCTTTCGGCCTGCCTGTCGTCCCGGACGTGTAAATGATGTAAGCCAAATCTTCCGGTGCTGATAATGGCTGAACCGGTGATGCGTCTTGTTCTTGGATATCCTCCAGTGCGAGCACTTCGCCTTTAAAATGATCAGGCACTTGATCTATTGCGCCGTGTACGGTAAGGAGAAGCGCTGTGCCGCTGTCTGAAATGATATATTGCTTGCGTTCCTCCGGGTATTCAGGATCTATCGGAACGTAGGCGCCCCCGGCTTTCCAAACCCCGAAGACTGCGGCGACTTGTTCCGGTGATCTTGGTATCACAATGCCGACGGCGGCATTCGGTCCGATCTGCCGTTTTTGCAGAGCTCTGGCGATTTTATTCGACCATTCATCTAATTCTTTATATGTGACCAACGTTTCCCCGCTGATAAGGGCTGCCGCATCCGGTGTTTTTCGCGCCTGAGTGATGAACAGTTCATGAACTGTTTTTTCAGGCAGCTGTTTATCCGTCATGCCGTTAAAGTCCGAAAGAATTCGGTCCCGTTCCGCAGCAGTCAGCATGCTGATCGCTTGTATAGAAGTTTCCGGTTCACGGACAATGTGTTCAAGCATCGTCATAAAGTGGGAAGCCCAGCGCTGCATCGTTTCTTTCCGGAATAAAGACGCCGCATATTCAAACAGAAAATGAATCTGTCCCCCGCCTTCAGAAGCCTGCAAAGTGACATCAAATTTGGAAACCGGACGGGACACGTCCGCAGGCTGAATATGCAAACCGTCCAACAGCAATTCCTCATGTTCCATATTCTGAACGACAAGCATGGCATCAAATAGCGGATTACGGCTTGTGTCCCGCTGCACGCCGATCCGCTCCACAAGCTCTTCAAACGGGTAGTCCTGATGTTCATACGCCTCAAGTGCCGCCTGGCGGACTTCCGCCAAATAATCGGTGAACCGTTTGTCTCCTTTCGGCTCCGTTCTGATGGCAAGCGTGTTGACGAACATCCCGAGAATCGGTTCAAGGTCTTTGTGCGGACGCCCGGCAATCGGCGAGCCGACGATGATGTCTTCCTGCCCGCTCAGGCGCGCGAGCAGCGTATTGTACGCGGCGAGAAGCACCATATACAAAGTGGAGCCGTGATCCCGGGCGATGCGGTGAAGGCCGGATGCCGTTTCAGCGTCAAGCGTGCACGATACTTTCCCGCCCGCAAAGCTTCTGACCGCCGGACGGGGCTTGTCAGCCGGAAGCTCAAGCACCGGAAGCTCTCCTTCAAGCCGCTTCAGCCAATAGGCTTCCTGCTTCTGATATCCTTCCTTCTCCTGAAACGACCGCTGCCAGACGGCATAGTCTTTATATTGAAGGCGCATCGGCGCAAGCGAACGGCCTGCGTACAGCTCGCCGAATTCTTTAATCAAGGTGTTGACGGACACACCGTCAGAAATTATATGATGCATATCCGTTAATAAAAGATGGCGTTCATCCGATTCTTTCACGAGAGCCGCACGGAAGAGCGGCGCTTCTTCCAGACAAAACGGCCGGACGAATGCGTCAGCTGACTCGGCCTCATCGAGCTGAAACGGTACGCTGTCATGGATGCGCTGCACCGGTTCGCCGTCAGGCCCCGTTTCAAAGGACGTTCTGAGCGACTCATGCCGCTCAACAAGCTGCCGGAACGTCTCCTCCAGCCGGCTGCGGTCAAGCGGGCCCGTCAGTTCCAGCACAGCCGGCATATTGTAGCCGACACCGCCGTCTTCAAGCTGTTGGAGCACATACATCCGTTTCTGCGCTGAGGACACCGGGTAGGTGTCCTGTTTTTTCGCAGGCTGAATCGCTTCATACGGGCTCTCTTCCAAGTCCTGAATAACCGAAGCGAGCTCTTCCACCGTCGGCCGGGCGAAGATGTCCTGTAACGGCACCTGAACACCGAACTCTTTGGCGATGCGGGAGACGAGAGCCGTCGCTTTTAACGAATGGCCGCCCCGCTCAAAAAAGTGATCCCGGATGCCGACGGGGCCGTTTTTCAGCACCTCTTCCCAAAGGGCGCAAAGCTTCATTTCCGTGACGTTCCGCGGGGCGGTGTACGCCTGTCTGTCTGCCGCTCCGCCGGGAGCCGGCAGCGCGCGGCGGTCAAGCTTTCCGCTCGGCGTGACCGGCCATTCGCTCATCTCTATGAACTGAGCCGGCATCATGTAGGCCGGAAGGCGTGTGGCAAGCTCTGCCCGCACGTCATCGCTTTTTCGTCCTTCGATATAGGCGTAAAGCGCGGTTTCGCCGTGTTCGGTCCGGGCGGTGACCGCCGCCTCACGAATGCCGTCGATGCGCCGGATCGCCGCTTCGATTTCTCCCGGTTCAATCCGGTAGCCGCGGACTTTCACCTGTCCGTCTGAACGACCGAGCCATTCGACAAGGCCGTCTTCTGTCCAGCGTGCGATATCGCCCGTCTGATACATGCGTTCTCCCGGATAAAACGGATCAACGACAAAGCGCTCCTCCGTCAGCTCAGGGCGGTTCAGATAGCCCCGAGCCACGCCGGTCCCCGCGATATACAGCTCTCCGATACAGCCCGGCGGCAGAAGCTGTTTCTTTTGATTTAAGATATACAGCCGCATGTTATGTCCGGAACTGCCGATCGGAACATTGTGAAATTCCTTTCCTTGCGGCAAATCGAAGTACGCCGCTTCTACCGTCGCTTCCGTCGGACCGTAGGAATTTGTCAATTCCGTTCCCGGCAGAAGGTCATAAAAACGGGAAACCAAGTGCGGGCCCAATTGTTCGCCCCCGGCAAAAACCCTTTTTAAGCAGGTCTTTTTGATCGGCTGTTTTCTGGAATTTATATATTCCAAGAAAGCATGAAGCATGGATGGCACAAAATGAGCTGCCGTGATGCGGTTTTTCTCCAATGCATTCAGTATCATTTCAGGGTCTTTCTCGCCGCCTTGCGGAAGGAGAAAAACAGAAGCTCCCGCGATCGGCCACCAAAACAGCTCCCAAATCGAAGCATCGAAAGAGTATGATGTTTTATGCAAAATGGTGTCGGAATCCTTTAATCCATAACGCGTTTGCAGCGAGTATAAAAAGTTTACGGCTGACTGATGTTCAACCTGCACACCTTTTGGGCGTCCCGTAGAACCGGATGTATAGATGATATAAGCCAATGAATCAGGTTTTACCGGAACATTGGGGTTGGCCGCAGCTTCCGGGTTTCCTGTTTGTCCGCTTTTCAGAGAGATCGTTTCTCCCTTAAAAAGATCTGGTGCGAAAAGTTCTGGTTCTGCCATTAAGAATTTCACGCCGCTGTCTTTCAGTAAAAAGCGAATCCGCTCTTCCGGGTAATCCGGATCAATCGGCAGATATGCACCGCCTGCTTTTAAGACAGCGTAAATGCCGATCAGCATGTCAGGAGAACGCCGGCCCATAATGGCAGTTTTATCCTCCAGCCTTATCCCCCGCTTGATCAGCCGGTGCGCAAGCTCATTCGCTCTTTCGTTCAGTTCCTGATACGTAATCGAAATGTCATCAGTTAAAATCGCCGGACGGTCCGGCGTTTTTTCCGCCTGTTGTTCCAGCAGCTCATGAAGAGGCTGATGAAGCGGAAACGCTGTTTTCTGCAAGGGGCTGAAATTTTGAAGCAGAGACACTTCTTCTTTTTCTGACAAAACAGAAATATCGTCTAATTCCAAACCCGGATCAGCTGCGGCGTTTTCGGCAAATGTCGTGAAAAATTCCGCCCATTTTTGAATCGTTTTTCTCTCAAACAAATCAGTGCTGTATTCAAACTGGCAGTACAATTCACCGGCGTTTTCGGAGATGTACAGCGATAAGTCAAATTTAGAAATCGGCAGGCTGACGTCTGCCGGCTGCAGTTCAAGTCCGGCTGCCCTAAGCTTCTGCTGTTCCATATTTTGCAGCGCAAATGTTGTGTCAAACAGCGGATTTCGGGACATGTCCCGCGGCACACCGAGCTTATCGACGAGCTCTTCTAACGGGTAATCCTGATGCTCGTAAGCCTCAAGCGCTGTTTGGCGAATTTCCTTTAAATATTCTTTGAACGTCATGCTTCCGTCGGGACGCGTCCTGAAAGCGAGCGTATTGACAAACATGCCCAGAACGGCGTCAAGGTCGGCATGAGGCCTTCCTGCAATCGGAGACCCGACAATCATATCTTCCTGTCCGCTTAAACGGGCTAACAGAACCGTGTACACACCGAGCAGCGTCATATAAAGTGTGCATTTGTTTTCTTTCGCCAGCTTTTTCAACTGTGCTGTATGTTTTTCGCTGATGACAAATGACACCCGGTCACCGGAAAAGCTCCGCACCGGGGGACGCGGCTTATCAGCCGGCAATTCAAGCACGGGAATCTCCCCGGCAAGCCGGTTCAGCCAGTACTCCTCTTGTTTCCGATATGCGGCGCCCGCCTTAAATGATTGCTGCCAGACGGCATAATCTTTGTATTGAATCCGTAACGGCGGCAGACTTCTCTCGGCATACAGCTCACTGAATTCACGTATCAAAAGATTGACGGATACGCCGTCTGAAATAATATGATGCATGTCAGCTAAAAGCAGATGCCGGTCTTTTTCTATTTGGACAAATCCCGCCCGGAAAAGAGGCGCTTTACCGAGTTCGAACGGCCGGATAAACGCTTCGGCTGATTGTTCTTTTGTAAATGCAAACGGCACTTCGTCATGAATCCTCTGCACAGGCCGGCCGTTTATTTCTTCAAAGGACGTTCTGAGCGGTTCATGCCGCCGGATCAGCTCCTTGAACACGGCTTCCATCCTGTCTCGGTCAAACGGCCCCTTCACCTCTAAAACGGCTGGAATGTTATAGCTGACACCGCCATTTTCAAGCTGGTGAAGGACATACATCCGTTTTTGAGCGGATGAGACAGGATAAGTTTCTTTTGTTTCTGTCTTTTCTATGGATGCGAACGGATTCTCTTCTGCTTCACCGATGATTTTGGCGAGTTCTTCTACAGTCGGATAGCTGAAGACATCACTCAGCGGGATTTGCACGCTGCACTCTTTAGCTATTTTTGCAACGAGTGCCGTCGCCTTTAATGAATGGCCGCCAAGCTCGAAAAAGTGATCGTGAACGCCGATCGGGCCGGTTTGAAGCACTTCTTCCCATATGCGGGTAAGCTTCAGTTCGGTCACATTCCGGGGAGCTGTATATCGACGGCCCGCTGCGTACGCCGAAGCTTCCGGAAGGGCCCGCTGATCGACTTTGCCGTTCGCAGTGAGCGGAATCGCGTCAACGAAAGCCCATTTGACCGGAATCATATAATCAGGCAGCTCTTTGGCCAAATCACTTCGCAGCTGAGAAGGATCAGTCGCTTGTGAGACGCTGCAGTAGGCGCATAATTCATTTTCGCCCGACTCATTCGTTTGAATCAGCACGGCAGCTTCTTTCACGGCATGATGATTTGCCAGGACGGTTTCAATTTCCTTTGGTTCAATCCGGTACCCTCTGATCTTCACTTGATCATCTGTCCGGCCGATGTATTCCATTTGGCCGTCCGCACGCAGTCTTGCCAAATCTCCGGTCCGGTACATGACGGCGCCCTTTCTGAACGGATCCGGCAAAAATTTCTCTTCGGTCAGCGCCGGATTGTTCACATAGCCTCTTCCTGTATTCGCTCCGGAAATATACAATTCTCCCGCAATTCCGAGAGGCTGAAGCTGTCTGTTTTTGCTGAGAATATACATCTTGTTATGATGGATCGGTTTCCCGATCGGCGGATGTTCAGGTATGTCATCTCCCGCAGAAATCGTATACGTTGAAACCACATGGGTTTCTGACGGGCCGTAATGATTATGCAGCTGCATACCGTGTAAACGGAGCGTCTGCCTGAACAAACGTGAGATAGTCAGCTGCTCCCCGGCCGTAATGACATGCTTCACACAGCGGGGAAAAGACTGTGCATAACCTTCTTCATTGAAAAGCATCTTGACAAACGCAGTCGGGAAAAACACCACTTCCGTTTTGTGCTGATCGATAAACGAATACAGCTGAGAAACATCCCGTTTGATTGATTTGGGCACGATACAAAGGGTGCCGCCGCTCAAGAGTACTGAAAATAACTCCTGATAGCAGACGTCAAACGCCAAAGATGCGTACTGCAGCACATTTGTGCAAAAATCAATGCCTGTGTTCGTCAATTGGTCAGAAAGAAGGTTGGCCATATTTTTATGTTCGAGCAGCACGCCCTTCGGTTTCCCTGTCGTACCGGATGTATAAATCATATAAAGGAGGTCGTCCGCCGTATTAATGGATTGCACATTGCTTCCGTCCGCTTCCGTCCCGGCCTCTTCTATATATGTAACCTGCAGCGTTTGTTCCGCGGGGAGTGACTGATCCCGCTCTGTTACAACATGGATGCAGCCGCTGTTTTCAATAACATATCGGATACGCTCCTTTGGACTGCCCGGATCTATCGGAACAAAGGCGCCGCCCGCTTTTAAAATACCGAGAACGGCCGCCGCTAAAGAAGGAGAACGGCCGAGCATGACGCCTACCGGCTCCTCCCGCTTTAATCCGCGTTTTTGCAGCAGACGGGCCAGCTTATTAGCCGATTCATTCAGCTCTTTGTACGTCACTGACCCGCCTTCATACCGGATCGCGATTTGATCCGGCGTTTGTGCGGCCTGCCGTTCAAACATCGCATGAATCGTGTCATACTCAGGCTTTTCAGTTTCTTCAGAAATCGGAGCAAGCAGCTGCTCTTTTTCCTCAGGAGTGATGATTACAAGCTTATCCGGCGTGATATCAGGTTTGTCGAGAATCTGGGAAACGATATGTGTCAAATGACCTTTGATATTTTCGATAAATTGGCGGTCATACACGCTTGAATCGTATCTCATTTTCAAGTGAATCTCGTCACCCGGCGCCACCATCAGGTAAAAACTGTAATTGGTTTCGTCTTCCATGCTGAAATCATGGATGTGAAAAAGGTCTTTCGTGTCCCCCTTGCTGTTCAGTACATCAAGCTCTTGTTCAACCGGATAATTCTCAAAGACGAGAATGTGGTCAATTAAGCCTTGTTTTACCTGTGAATTCGCCTGTATATCATAAAGCGGATGATAGCTGTATGCCTGTCCTTTCAAAGCGTCCTTTTGCACGTTTTTGATCAGCTTTTGAAACGGGATGTCCGCCCCGCTGATCCGGACAGGCACGGTATTAATGAACAGGCCGATCATTCGCTCGATGCCTTCGATTTCAGACGGCCTTCCGGAAATAACAGAACCAAAAACCGCATCTTCTGTCTGGTTATACGCCTGAAGCAAAATGCCCCAGAGCGTGTGGAAAATGGTGCTCAGCGTGACCTCTTCTTTCACGGCCAGATCTTTCAGCTTAGCCGTGTCCTCTTTTGAAAAGGAAAACGTCACTTCCTCTTGTCTGCTTTCGCCGGCTTTTTTCTGCTTCGGCAGAACAGTCTGCTGCTCAAAGCCTTCAAGGTATCGCTCCCAGTACGAAGCGGCTTTTTCTTTATCTTGCTCCATCAGCCACTTGATGTAGGTTCCGTACGGCACAGCGGGCTCAAGCGTTAACGGTGTCCGGCGGAGCCGCGAGGCGTATATCTGGAAGAACTCTTTCAGCACGATTCCGAGACACCAGCCATCCATAATAATGTGATGAAAACTCCATATGCACGTATATTCACATTCACCGGTTTGAAGCAGCGTCACCCGCATCAGCATGTCTTTTTGCAGGTGAAATCCTTTCTTACGGTCTCTTCGTTTGGCTTCTTCAATATGCTTGATTTGATCAGCCTTGTTTAAATTGGTGAGATTTTCCTCAATGATGCTGACGTTCCGCTCTTTTAATACGACCTGTTGCGGCACTGACACGTTCTGGCTGATAAAGATCGTTCTGAAAATATCATGTCTTTCGAAAAGGGCATGAACGCTCTCTTCAAACACGCGGGTGTCAACCTTCCCTGTTATTGAAAAAGAGGCCTGCTCGGCGTAAGCTTGTGATTCCTTTTGCAGGAGGGAATGAAAAAGCATTCCTTCCTGCATATAAGACAGCGGATAAATATCCTGAATTGCATTCTTTTTTGTCATGTTATAATCTCCCCGTCGCCTTTTTCTACAGTTCCTCGACAAAACTCGCTATGCTGTCCAAATCATCAGATGTTAACGTTTTGCTGCTAAAATCACTAACGGTTTTTTCTGCTTCCTCTTTGCCGGTGCAGTGCGACATAATATCACGCAAATATTGCTGTAAGGTTTGCAGCAGCTGTTCCATCGTTTCTTTGCGGAAGCGGCTCGGCGGATAGCTCAAACTGAAGTGCAGTTTATGTTGTGCAGCCATCGCGCTCATTTCCACCGCTTGTTCCCGCTGCCATGTCGGCGTGATGTCGTGCCCGCTCGCAAGACCGGATAAACTGAATGTGTGCTGATCTTCTGTATCATTGAATTGCCCTAAATAGTTAAAGCTGATTTCAGGCGCTTGTCTGAAGCGGATTGTTTTTTGTTCAGGCGGTGTCATGTATTTTAAAATGCCGTAGCCTATTCCTTTATCCGGTATTCTTCCGAGTGTGTCTTTGACCGTTTTTACAGCCGTTCCAAGCTCAGCGCCTGCTGTGTTCAAGTCAATGAGCACCGGGTACATGGAGGTAAACCAGCCTACGGTGCGGCTGATGTCGAGCTCCGGCATGATGTGCTCTCTCCCGTGCCCTTCCATCGCGATGCGCAGTCTGCCGCCCCCTGTCCAGTCCCGTAAAGCCAAAGCTGCGGCAGTCAGAAGAATATCTTGCGTATCGGTATGGTATGCCCGGTTGACCTGCTGAAGCAAAACGTACGTTTCTTCTTCTGTAAGTGTAAAGCTTACCGTTTGCCGAATGCTGTCGGCTCCCGTCTGATGCTGCGGTTTTTCATAAGGAAGTTCGGCGGCTGTTTCTTCTTCAATAAAACGCCAATATTCTTCTTCACGCATCAGCTTGCTGCTTTTTGCGTATTCTGAAAGCCTTACGGCGTATTGCTTAAACGAATCGGTCTTTGGCGGAAGCTGGACCGGCTGACCTTTTACGGCTTGAGTGTAAGCGGCAGATAAATCCTCCAGCAGAATACGCCATGACACTCCGTCAACCGCCAGGTGATGTACGGTGATGAATAAATAATCCCCTGACTGGGTTTTGAACCAGCCGGCTTTTAATAACGGCCCTTTTTCAATATCCATCCGCTGTTGGAGCGCAGCCACTTCATCTTCTATTTCTCTTTCCCAAGTATCTGTCTCAGACAGATCCCAAATGTCCAAGCTGTACAGTTCATCTTTTTGAATACCGTGATTGATTTGTCTGATACTTTCGTTTTCTGAACTGACGGTGATCCGGAGTGCATCATGATGAATGACAAGATGCTCCAAGGCTTGTTTGAGCGGCTGTTTATGCAATGCGTCAGAGCTGAACATCATGACGGACTGATTGAAATGATTTCTGTTTTCCATCCGCTGTGATAAAAACCAGTGCTGAACGGGTGTCCAAGGTATGTCTCCTTCCACCGGCCGCTGATCGATGACTCTTTCCGCTTTCCGGATAAGAGGCGCGAGTTCCTTAATGGACGGATGCCGGAATAAGTCACTTGCCGTCATTTTCCACCCGTAGCGTCCGAGCCGTGCGGCAACTTGCAGCGCTTTGATTGAATCGCCGCCCAACTCAAAAAATGAGTCCTCAATCCCGACTTGTTTTGTGCCGAGCACTTCCTGCCAGATCACGGAAAGCTGTTCTTCAAGCTCATTGCGGGGAGCTGTGTACGCGGTTTGAAGCGCGAGCTCCGGTTCGGGCAGATTTTTCCGATCCAATTTACCGTTCGGCGTAAGCGGCAGCTTCTCAAGTTCCATCATATAGGCCGGGACCATGTAATTCGGCAGTTGCTTAGAAAGTGATGAACGCACTTTTTCTGTATCCAGGTCCGTCTGCAGACTCATATATGCGATCAGTTCTTTATTGCCGGACTGCCCGGTTCTGACTGACACGGCAGCTTCTTTCACGCCGTCCAGGCTCCTTAGTGCGGCTTCAATCTCTCCCAGCTCGACCCGATAACCGCGGATTTTCACTTGATCATCCATCCGTCCGGCATATTCAATCGTTCCGTCCGGCAGCCAGCGGGCTAAATCTCCGGTGCGGTACATCCGTTCTCCCGGAACAAAAGGATTAGGGACAAATTTTTCTTCCGTCAGCTCAGGGCGGCCGAAATATCCTCTTGCCACACCGTCTCCGCCTGTGCATAATTCGCCGATGACGCCGATCGGCTGCGGTGTTCCCCTGCTGTTTATGATATATGCAGTTGAATTTCCGACAGGGCGGCCGATCGGGATTGAATGATCGTATGATTGTTCAATCAAAAAGCAAGTCGAGAACGTCGTGTTTTCAGTCGGTCCGTATCCATTCCATATTGAAAGATGCGGCAGCGTTTTCCGAACCCGGTTTACATGACTTGGGGACAGTGCTTCCCCGCCGATAATCAATCGGGATAATCCGGAAAACACGTGTTCATTTTGTTCTGATAGATGATTGAACAAAGACGATGTCAGCCACAGTGTCGTAATGCCGTTTTGCTGTATAAATGTTTCCAGAACATCAGAGTCGAGATAGGTTTCCTGGTCACTTACATATAAAGAAGCACCGTTTAAAAGCGGACCGAATATTTCAAATGTCGTTACATCAAATCCTAATGATGAAGTAAACAACAGTCTGTCTTTCGGCGTAAAATCAATATAATTGCTGTTTTTCACAAGACGGATCACACTTCGCTGTTCAATCATGACGCCTTTTGGCGCACCTGTTGACCCGGATGTATAAATCATGTAGGCCAATGATTCAGGTCCGCCGAGCGGTTCGGGATTTTCCGAACTCAAGCCGGCCTTTGTTTGAATATCCTCTATGAATAAACGTTTTCCGGAAAGCGGCAGACCGTCAAGTTTATCAGATTGGAGAAGAATATCAGCTTTACAGTCTTTAAGCATCCATTCAGCCCGTTCCCGAGGCACATCGTCACCGATAGGCAAGTAGGCGCCTCCCGCTTTTAATATTCCGAGGATTCCGGAAGCAAGCTCTGTTGTGCGGCCGGTTAATAAGGCGACAACACTTTCCGGACCGACGCCATTTGATCGGAGAGCCGCCGCTATTCTGTTAGCCCGTTCGTTCAGCTCACGGTATGTCAAGATTTGTCCATCATATACAACTGCCCGGGAATCGGGGGTTTCTTCAGCCTGCCGCTCAAATAAACGGCTGATGGTTTCATGTCTTGGGTAATCGCTTTTCGTCTGATTAAACTGATAAATGACGCGATTTGTTTCAGCATCATCCAATACGTGAATGTCACCAAGCGGTATTGTTTGGTCTTCAATTACTTTTGTAAGAATACGAGTAAAGTAAGAAAGCCATTTTTCGATTGTCTGTTTTTGATAGATATCTGTATTGAATTCAAAATCAAAGCTGATGGAACCGTCAGACCCTTCCGCCGCGTAAAGCGTGGCATCAAACTTTGCGGTTTTATGACCTGTATCCGCGGCTTGAGTCAAATGCAGCTCATTTAAATTCAGGGATTCACGCTCCATATTTTGGAGCACAAACATCACGTCAAACAGCGGATTACGGCTCATGTCCCGCTGCACGCCGATCCGCTCCACAAGCTCTTCAAACGGGTAGTCCTGATGTTCATACGCCTCAAGCGCCGCCTGGCGGACTTCCGCCAAATAATCGGTAAACCGTTTGTCTCCTTTCGGCTCCGTTCTGATGGCCAGCGTGTTGACGAACACCCCGAGAATCGGTTCAAGATCTTTGTGCGGACGCCCGGCAATCGGCGATCCGACGATGATGTCTTCCTGCCCGCTCAGGCGCGCGAGTAACGTATTGTACGCGGCGAGAAGCACCATATACAAAGTGGAGCCGTGATCCCGGGCGATGCGGTGAAGGCCGGATGCCGTTTCAGCGTCAAGCGTGCACGATACGCTGCCGCCCGCAAAGCTTCTGACAGCCGGACGGGGCTTGTCAGCCGGAAGCTCAAGCACCGGAAGCTCTCCTTCTAGCCGCTTCAGCCAATAGGCTTCCTGCTTCTGATATCCTTCTTTCTCCTGAAACGACCGCTGCCAGACGGCATAGTCTTTATATTGAAGGCGCATCGGCGCAAGCGAACGGCCTGCGTACAGCTCGCCGAATTCTTTAATCAAGGTGTTAACGGACACACCGTCAGAAATTATATGATGCATATCCGTTAATAAAAGATGGTGTTCTTCCGATTCTTTCACGAGGGCCGCACGGAAGAGCGGCGCTTCTTCCAGACAAAACGGCCGGACGAATGTGTCAGCTGACTCGGCCTCATCGAGCTGAAACGGTACGCTGTCATGGATGCGCTGCACCGGTTCGCCGTCAGGCCCCGTTTCAAAGGACGTTCTGAGCGACTCGTGCCGCTCAACAAGCTGCCGGAACGTCTCCTCCAGCCGGCTGCGGTCAAGCGGGCCCGTCAGTTCCAGCACAGCCGGCATATTGTAGCCGACACCGCCGTCTTCAAGCTGTTGGAGCACATACATCCGTTTCTGCGCTGAGGACACCGGGTAGGTGTCCTGTGTTTGCGCAGGCTGAATCGCTTCATACGGGCTTTCTTCCAAGTCCTGAATAACCGAAGCGAGCTCTTCCACCGTCGGCCGGGCGAAGATGTCCTGTAACGGCACCTGAACACCGAACTCTTTGGCGATGCGGGAGACGAGAGCCGTCGCTTTTAACGAATGGCCGCCCCGCTCAAAAAAGTGATCCCGGATGCCGACGGGGCCGTTTTTCAGCACCTCTTCCCAAAGGGCGCAAAGCTTCATTTCCGTGACGTTCCGCGGGGCGGTGTACGCCTGTCTGTCTGCCGATCCGCCGGGAGCCGGCAGCGCGCGGCGGTCAAGCTTTCCGCTCGGCGTGACCGGCCATTCGCTCATCTCTATAAACTGAGCCGGCATCATGTAGGCCGGAAGGCGTGCCGCAAGCTCTGCCCGCACGTCATCGCTTTTTCGTCCTTCGATATAGGCGTAAAGCGCGGTTTCGCCGTGTTCGGTCCGGGCGGTGACCGCCGCCTCACGAATGCCGTCGATGCGCCGGATCGCCGCTTCGATTTCCCCCGGTTCAATCCGGTAGCCGCGGACTTTCACCTGTCCGTCTGACCGGCCGAGCCATTCGACAAGGCCGTCTTCTGTCCAGCGTGCGATATCACCCGTCTGATACATGCGTTCTCCCGGATAAAACGGATCATCGACAAAGCGCTCCTCCGTCAGCTCAGGCCGGTTCAGATAGCCGCGGGCCACGCCGGTCCCCGCGATGTACAGCTCTCCTGCCACACCCGCAGGCTGGATGGTTCCTCCGCTATCTAATACATACAGACGGGCACCCGGAACGGGTTTTCCGATCGGAAGCCGCGTTCGTCCGCTGTCCTGTTTTCGGTCACAGACGTAAAACGCCGCATCAACCGTCGCTTCCGTCGGTCCATAGCCGTGAATAAGCATGGTCTCCGGCAGAAGATCGGCAAACCGGGCAGCCGTAAGCGGGGAAAGAGCTTCCCCTCCGGCGAACACGCGTGTCAGTGTTCTGCCGAGGCGTGCTCTTGTTTCCGCAGGCTCTGTTTCCAGCGCGTCTAAAAAGCTGTTGACCATCGCCGGAATAAAATGCGCGGTCGTCACCTTTTCAGAAGAAAAAGCTTCAATCATCCGCACAGGATCTTTCTCCCAGCCGGCCGGAAGCAGATACACGGAGGCGCCGGATATCGTCCACCAAAACAATTGCCAGATAGAGGCGTCGAATGAAAAGGATGATTTCAGCACGATAACATCCTCTTCCGTTAACGGAAACTGCCCTTGCATCCCTGATAAAAAGGCGGCGGCTTGACGGTGTTCAACAGCCACTCCCTTCGGTGTTCCCGTCGAACCGGACGTATAAATGATATAAGCGAGCGAATCAGCATCCGCTTCGTCAGAGACAGCCCCTGTCTCCGCCTCACTTGTCAGAGAAGAAAGAGACACTTCTAGCGTTTCACCGGAAAAACCGGAAACGGATAACCCCGGCTGTGCAAGCAGGAGACAAGCGCCGCTGTCCTCAAGCATATATCGCAGCCTGTCCTCAGGATAGTCAGGGTCAAGCGGCACGTAGGCGCCGCCCGCTTTTAACACGGCAAGCACTGAAACCGCCATCTCCGGCGAGCGTTCAGCGAGTACGCCGACCATGCTTTCTTTGCGGACGCCTTTTTGTCGGAGCCGGACGGCGAGCCTGTCCGTGTACTGGTCAAGCTCAGCGTACGTCAGCATACCGCCCGGAAAACGGAGCGCCGGACGATGCGGCGAAAGCGCGGCGCGGCGGGCAAACAGCCCGTGAAGCGTCGGAGCCGGCGGTTCAACCGCTTCTGTATGGTTAAATGCATCCATCATACTTCTGGCTTCACACGCATCCAGCAATGCGATCTCGGAAGCGCCGATTTCAGGGTCGGAAATGACTGAGTTCACCATATGCCGTAAAAATGTTTCGATATTCTTCATAAAAACATCGTCGTATATACCGGTATCAAATTTTAAGCGGATATAAAGAGAATTGCCCGGAATCACCTTTATGCTGCATCCGTAGTTTGTGACTTCTTCCATCGTAAAATCCTCTACCGCAAAATCAAATGAACCGGCCTGACTCACATTTTCAATTTCACGCTGGGCCGGCACATTTTCAAACACGATAATGTGGTCAAACAGCGCTTGCTTCAGAGGGCTTTGCGCCTGAATGTCATACAGCGGATAATAGCTGTACGCTTCTGCTTGCAGCGTCTCCTGCTGCAAATGCCTGACAAGCTCCAGAAAAGAAAATGAACCGCTTTTCACCCGTACGGGAATCGTATTGATAAACAGTCCCACCATTTTTTCCACGCCTGCGAGATCCGACGGCCGGCCGGAAACGACAGAACCGAAAACGGCATCATCACAGCGGCTGACACGCTGCAGCAAAATGCCCCACAGTGCCTGGAACACTGTATTCAGCGTTGCTCCCGCCCTTGCCGCAATGTTCTTCAGCTCATTTGTCTGCTCTTCAGAAATGGTGAAAACCGCCTGCTCAAGTTCGCCGTTTGGTTCCGCGGATTTTTTCGGAAGAGACGCCGTTTGCTCAAGATCGGCAAGTCTCGTTTTCCAAAAAATCTCGGCTTCTTTACGATCCTGCTTCATGAGCCATTTAATATACTTCCCATATGGCTGAACGGGCTCGAGGAACGGAAGCCGTTCGTCTCCGAGAGATTGATAGATCATCAGAAATTCCTTCATGACAATTCCGAAGCACCAGCCATCCATGACAATATGATGATGGCTCCATATACAAACATAGCGTTCAGGCGCTTTTTTCAAAATGGAGACTCTCATGAGAGGGTCTGATTGCAAATCAAAGCCTTTATCTTTATCTTCTTTTCTGAACCGGTCGGCATATTTGTCTTGTGCCTTCTCGTCCAAATGAGAAATATCATGAAACTGAACGCGGCTCGGCCTGTTTTTCAACACGACTTGGCGGGGCTTTGCCACATTCTTGTGAATAAATGTCGTACGGAAAATATCGTATCGTTCAAAAACAGTGTCTATACTTTTTTGGAACCGTTCCCGGTCAAGCTGTCCGCTGATCGTAAACACCGCTTGTTCGAAGTAGGCTCTTGAGTCATGATCCAACAGAGAATGAAAAAGCATGCCCTCCTGCATAAAAGACAAAGGATATATATCTTGTATTTCCGGTTGCTGCCCCATTGCGCCACTCCTTTTCTATAGTTTGTTGACGGCTCCCATAATGTCATTCAGATCTTCCAGCGTTAACTCCTCGTCACTGAAATCAGCGGCGCTCCATTCACGCTCCTCTTTGCCTGTGCAATGCGTGATGATCTGCTTGAGAAAGGTATGAAAATATCCCGTCAAAACTTCAATCGTTTCTTTTTGATACTGAAAACGGTTGTACACGACATGCATGCTGAGACATTCCGACGATACGGAGCCGCTGATATCAAGTGTGTACGGACGTTCCCAGTCTGGGCTGACTTCATTTCCCGCTTTTACGGGAGAAACACCGAAGCCGCTGGAACGGATTTCCCGGTCAAACTGTCCCAGATAGTTAAAACTGATTTCAGGAGAATCAGATTCAGTCTCTCCCCAGAGTTTGCTTATATATTTCAGCACCCCGTATCCCGCTCCTTTATGCGGTATGCGGCGCATCATGTCTTTTGTCCGCTTAATGTGATAGCCGAGACGCTCGCCGTCATCAGGCTGATCTTGAAAACTTGCGTCAACCAATACCGGATAAATTGACGTAAACCAGCCGATGGTTCTGCTGATATCAAGATGCTCCAGGTGCTCTTCCCTTCCGTGGCCTTCCATGCTGATTTTGAATGTCTCGTTTCCGGTCCATCTGTTCAGCGCTAGGCTTAACGCGGCAAGCAATAATTCGCCCGTCTCTGTTGTGTATGCTCTGTTCGCTTCCGTTAACAGCTGCTCGGTCTCCTGTTTTGTCAATGTAACGGTCATCACATCTGTATCTTTCAGAAGATTGGAAGAGATGCGGGTATCTTTCGGAAGCGGTTTGACCGCCGCTTTTTCTCTTTCG
Source organism: Bacillus sp. SYZHCR11 (assembly GCF_057196865.1). Classification (NCBI taxonomy): domain Bacteria; kingdom Bacillati; phylum Bacillota; class Bacilli; order Caryophanales; family Bacillaceae; genus Bacillus; species Bacillus sp. SYZHCR11. The sequence goes on along the minus strand of NZ_JBXUND010000001.1, from coordinate 332,496 downwards.
GACCAGTAGTCTGCTTCCTGTAACAGCCGGCGGCTTTTTGCATAATCAGAGATTTGCTTCGCGTAAGTCTGATAGGAATCGGTTTTTGCCGGAAGCGCGGCTTCTTTTCCTTCGAGCGCCTGCCTGTAGCACGCGGTGAGATCTTCAAATAAAATCCGCCATGACACTCCGTCAATGACAAGGTGATGAAGGGAAAGCAGCAGATGATCGCCATCATTAGCGTGAAATAAACCGACAGCTACGAGCGGACCCGTCTCCAGCCGAATGGAAGTTTGAATGCGGGCGGCCGCCTGTTCAATTGCGGCGTGTTCCTCTTGTAATAACCCTTTCCCTCTCACGTCATGCGTTTCAAACGTAAAGAGTTCTTCTTCAGAAAGGTTATCCGCTCTGTTATATTGAATCAATGATCCGTTTTGTGTGCCGCATACCATCCGTAATGCGTCATGATGAACCGCGAGCTGTGCCAGCGCTTTTCTCATAGCAGATTCATTGATTCTGTCCGCACTGCTGAGCATAACGGACTGATTAAAATGATCATGCGGCAATGATTGCGAAAAGAACCAGTGCTGGATCGGCGTCAGCGGCACGTCTCCCGTGACGGGAGCCTGATCAATCACGCGGCGGACTTTCCGGAGCCGCATCGAGACTTCTCCCAGTGTCTGATGCTCGAACAGCTCGCGGACGGTCGTTTCATAGCCCTGCTGTTTCAGCCTCGCACATACTTGCAGCGCTTTAATCGAATCCCCGCCGAGATGGAAGAAATGAGCATTGGGGCCGAGTCCTTCAACACCTAAGAGTTCTTCCCAGATGTCAGCCATCATTTCTTCAGTTTCATTTCTCAGGCTGATATCATCTCCAAGGCTTTCATTTAATTCAGGCTGCGGGAGCGCCTTCTCGTCCAGCTTCCCATTCGCCGTCAAAGGCAGTTCATCAAGCTCTATCAAGCGGGCGGGAATCATATATTCCGGCAGATAAGCTCTGAGAGAGGCCTGAATCTCTGCTTCTTTTATCTTTTCGTTCCCGTGTAGGACCGCGTATGCGTAAATGGAGTGCTGACCGTGCTGATCAGCACGTGTGATCACGGCGGCCTCTTTCACGAAGGAAAGCTCCTGCAGCGCTGATTTTATTTCTCCCAGCTCAATTCTGTGGCCTCTGACTTTTACTTGCGCATCTTTCCGCCCGACATATTCCAGCTCGCCATTTGAGAGTCTTTTGGCAATATCGCCCGTCCGGTAGAGCCGCATGCCGGTAATGTGCGGATTCGTGATGAACCGGGAGGCGGTTAAATCATTCCTGTTTACATATCCCCTCGCGACGCCTTCCCCGCCGATATAAAGCTCACCTGGAATTCCGATCGGCTGCGGATTCATATAGGCGTCCATGACAAAAGCATGGAGGGTTTCCAGCGGTCTGCCGATATTGCTTTTATTTCTCTCAATATCATCCATCTTCAGTTTTTTGCATGTGACGTGAACCGTGGTTTCCGTAATGCCGTACATATTAACAAGCTCCGTCTCCGGGTACTTCTCTTTCCAGCTTTTCAGCATGCCGGGCTGAAGCGCTTCTCCGCCGAAAATGACATATCGAAGCTTCAGCTTGTCCGTATGCCCGGCTTCTTCATGAATGAGTCCGGAAAAAGCCGTCGGCGTTTGGTTCAGCACCGTTACGCCTTCACTTTGCAGCAGCTGCCGGTACAAATGCGGATCACGGGCTGTTTCTTTCGGCACGATAACTACCTTTCCGCCGTATAAGAGCGCGCCGAATATTTCCCAGACAGAAAAATCAAAGCAATAGGAGTGGAACAGGGTCCAGACGTCTCCAGAGCCGAAATCAAACGGCAGTCCTTTATGTGTGATAAGGCTGATGACATTGCGGTGTTCCGTCATAACGCCTTTCGGTTTTCCGGTTGTGCCCGATGTGTAAATCACGTAAGCCGGCTGTTCAGGCGTTATCATTTCTTTCGTTCTGTCTGCTGAAACGGATTCAGGCTTATCGATGTATAAAACCGGCAGCCCGTCCATTCCGGATATCCCAAGACCCGATTGCGTCAACAGAACACGCGCGCCGCTGTCAGTCAGCATAAATGAAATCCGCTCGTCAGGATAGTCAGGATCAATCGGCAGATAAGCTCCTCCCGCTTTTAAAATACCGAGAATCCCGATCAGCATATCAGGGGATCGTTCGGTCATAATTCCGACAATCTGTCCGGAGCGGATGCCGTTTTCCGACAGCATATCGGCGATTCGATCCGCCTTTTCATTGAGCTCGCGGTAGGTGAGACGCTCATCGGACATAACGGCTGCAATTTGATCCGGCATTTTTTCCGCCTGTGCTTCAAATAAACTGACGATCGTCTCATGCCTCGGATACTCAGCTGTTTGATTTTCCGCTTGAAGAAGCATCTGCCGCTCATTTGTGTCCAGCAAATGAATGTCAGACAGCTTCCGCTCATCATCCGCTGCGATTTGTCCTAAAAGCTCTTTAAAATGACCGGCCCACCGTTCGATCGTACCTTTTTCAAACAACGCGGTACTGTATTCAAAATGAAAATCCAGTGAGCCGTCCGGCTGTTCCTCGGCATGAAGCGTCAAGTCGAATTTTGAAATGTCATGTTTCACTGCATGTGAAGAAACGGATAAGCCCGGAAGGTTCACTTTGAAATCATCACTGTTTTGCAAAACGAGCATGGCATCAAACAGCGGATTGCGATTGACTTCCCGGTGTGTATCAAGCTTTTGGGCAAGTTCTTCAAACGGGAAGTCCTGATGTTCGGCTGCGCCGAGGGCGAGCATTTTCACCTCTTCTAAATAAGCGCGGAATGTTTTATCCCCTTTCGGCCTGCTTCTCATTGCCACGGTATTTACAAACATGCCGATGACCCCATCAAGCTCAGCGCGGCTTCTGCCGGCCGCAGGTGAACCGACGACAATGTCCTCCTGCCCGCTCAATTTAGAAAGGAACAAGGAGTAGCCTGCCAAAAGAATCATATACAGTGTCGAACCCGTCTCATCCATGAGCCGGCGCAAATTCTCCGCCGTTTCTTTTTGTAGGCGCGTTCGAACAACGGACCCGCTGAAATCAGGAAGCTGCGGGCGCTTTTTATCGAGCGGCAGATCAAGAACGGGAATATTTTCCCCGATCGCATCCAGCCAATACCGCTCATGTCTTTTGAATTCTTCAGCGGCGAACCGCTCATGCTGCCAGACGGAAAAATCTTTGTACTGAAGTTTTAACGGCCGCAGCTCTTTTCCTCTGTACAAATCCGTCAATTCTTGAATCAGAACGCTCATTGACACACCGTCTGCGATAAGATGATGCATATCAAGCAGCAGAAAATGACGTTCTTCAGTGGCTTTGGCTAAAGTCACTCTCAAAAGCGGCGCTTTTTCCACGTCAAACGGTTTGACGAAAGTTTCCATCGCCTCTTGAAGAAGTGTCCCGGATGGCATGTGAATCTCTGTGAGATCGAGATCGACATGTGAATGTACGTGCTGCATCGGCTCCCCGTTTCGTAAAACAAATGATGTCCGTAACGCTTCATGCCTTTGTAACAGCGCTGAAAAGGCTTCGTGAAGACGATCCCGGTTGAGTCTGCCGCTCAGTTCCAGACAAGCGGGCATATGATAGCCCGTGCTGTCCGCCGCAAGCTGATGAAGGGCATAAAGCCTTTTTTGCGCAAAAGATAGCGGGTACAAGTCCTTTGCCTCCGCAGGCGTGATTTCTGCATATTCTCCTCTTTTCCTCTGTTCTAGGAAGCGGGCCATGCTCTCGATGGTCGGATGTTCAAAAACATGGCGGACGGCAAGTTCAATTTCCAGCCGTTTATGTATCTTTGAAACAAGCGACGCCGCTTTCAGCGACTGTCCGCCGATTTGGAAGAAATCATCTCTCATACTGATGTGTTCCCGTTTCAGCACTTCTTGCCAAATAGACAGCAGCTCAGTCTCAAGCATTGTGCGCGGAGCTTGATAATCACCGGTTCTCTCGGCTTCTTTCGGCTCAGGAAGTGCGGCCCGATCAAGCTTTCCGCTCACAGACAGCGGCATTTCCGTCAATTTGGTAAAGCTTCCCGGGATCATATAAGCAGGTAATCTCCCGGCCAATTCGGCATGAGGATCAAATGTCACACCCGCGTTTTCCAGCACGGCATAAGCTGCAAGCTCCTGTTCCCCGTCCGCCGTTTTGCGCACGATGACTGCCGCCTCTTTTACCCCGGACAGACTTCTGAGTGCCGTTTCGATTTCTCCTAATTCAATTCTGTAACCTCTTACCTTCACCTGATCGTCAAAGCGTCCCATATATTCAATCGTTCCGTCCGGTAAAAATCGGGCTGCATCTCCCGTTCTGTACAGCCGTTCACCTTCACGAAACGGATGAGGGGTAAAGACTTTGTCCGTCAGCTCTTTTTGCTGAAAATATCCGTCCGCCAGACCTTTTCCGGAAATACACAGTTCACCGACGGCTCCGACCGGCTGCAGCCGATCTCCGTGCATCATATAGACAGAAGTGTTGGCAATCGGGCGCCCGATCGTAATCCGGCTGCTTTTTTGCAGGTTGCGCAGAATCGTCGTGGCCACACTGTTTTCCGTCGGGCCGTATTCATTCAGCAGCTCGGCATTCGGGCATATGTTGCGGCTCGCTTCCACGATATCAGGGGTGGCCGCTTCCCCGGCAAATGTCACCGCCCGAAGCGTCTGCGCATCCTTTTTCGTCAGCGAATCAAGCAGAACGCGATACAGAGACGGAACGATCAGAAGATGGCTTACCCCGTGGCGGGCGATTTTCTGTTTCATTGAAAGAGCGTCTTTTGCATCGTCTTCATCAGTCAACAGTACACAAGCGCCGGACAGCAGCGGAGTGAAAAGACTTGTCAAAGAGCCGTCAAATACGTATGAAAAAAGATGAAGCGCTATGTCGCCTTCTGTCATGCCGTATTCTTCACGCCGCCATTGCAATGTATTGCTGATCGCTTTGTGTTGTACAAGCACGCCTTTCGGACGGCCTGTCGTTCCCGAGGTGTAAATGACATACGCCCAATTTCCGCTGCCGGACACCGGCGGAAGCGGTGCAGTCTGCTGGGAAACCGTTTCCTCCATGATGACGACGCTGCCCTTGAAATGCGGCGGAATGAGGGGGAGCAGGTCTTTTTCAGTCAGGAGCACTGAGGCTTCACTGTCTCTCAGTAAAAATGAAATCCGTTCAGGCGGAAATTCCGCATCAATCGGCATATAGGCGCTGCCCGATTTCCAAATTCCGAGCAGAGCGGCGACCGTATTCATCGATCGGCGCAGCATAACAGCGGTAATCTGATCGGGACGGGCGCCTTTTTCCCTTAACGCATGCGCAATCTGATTCGCCCGCTGATTTAATTTCTTATAGCTCCAGCTTATCCCGTTATATCTCAACGCTTCCTGGTCGGGCGTTTTGGCAGCCTGTTCTTCAAAAAGCCCGTGAACGGTTGTCTCAGGATACGGACGGCTTGTGTCGTTAAACGAATGAATCAAGGCCTCTTCCTCCGGCGGCACGAGACTGATGCTTGATAAGAGCCTGTCCGGATCCTCTGTTACACAGGAGATGACCTCAAGAATATGCCCTTTGATCCGTTTCATGTCCTCCCGATCATAAATGTCAGCATTGTAGCTGAATTTCACATAAAACTCTTCCCCCGGAACGATGACGACGTTGAGATCATAGTTCGTTTCTTCCGCCATCGAAAAGTTTTCAAGAGAGAGCGCATGGCTTTCAGTCTGCTGCCAGCCGTTTACCGCAGCCTGCATCTGAACCGGATAATTTTCAAAGACAAGGATATGGTTCAAGAGATCTTTTTGCAGACCGCTCTCGTTTTGGATGTCATAAAGCGGATAATAGCTGTGCTCTTCCGCAGCGAGTGACTCTTTTTGCACCTTTTTGAGAAGAGAAGAAAAAGTCATATCCCTAGCCGCGCGCACCCTTACCGGCACGGTATTGATAAACAGTCCGGCCATGGATTCAATGCCGCTGATAGCTGAAGGCCTGCCGGAAACAACCGAACCGAAGACGGCATCTTCAGTCCCGTTGTAACGATGGAGAAGCAGACCCCAAATGCCCGTAAATATAGTATTCAGCGTGACCCCGATGCCTCGGGCAATGTCTGTCAGTTTTTGTACGGTTTCAGGCTCAAGGGAAAATTGGAAATGCTCAGATGCATAACCGTTTTGCGCCGTCTTATTCTTCGTTTGCGGAACGGAAACGGTTTCTCCGTAATCTTCCAAGCAGCGCGACCAGAACGCTGACGTTTCTTCTTTATTCCTGCTTCGGAGCCATTTGATATAAGTGCTGTAAGGAGCCGGACTGCCGAGGTTTACAGGCCGCCCGCTCCGGATCGCATAATACATGCTGAAGAAATCTTTCAGTACAAGGCCCAAGCTCCAGCCGTCCATCATAATGTGATGATGAGTCCAAACGCACGTATGGCGGTTTTCTCCCGTTTGAAAAAGAGTCAGGCGCATTAAGGGGCCTTTTTGCAGATCAAACCCCTTATGCCGGTCGTTTTCCTTAAATTCGTCAATGATGCTTTGCTGCCGTTCTTCCGAATAGTCTGAAATGTCTTCAGTCCGTACGGCAGTGTCACGGCGTGAAAGGACAACCTGCTGCGGCCCTTCAAGGTCAGGCACTTCTTTTATGAAAATCGTTCTGAAAATATCATAACGGCTGACAAGCATATCCAGACTTTTTTGGAATGTATCAATGCATAAATCCCCGCTGACTGTAAACGAAATCTGCTCGACATATGCGTTTGATCCGGAATCCAGAAGCGAATGAAACAGCATGCCTTCCTGCATATATGATAAAGGGTAAATATCTTGAATTTCTGTCGCTTGTGTCACGAATGCCACACACCTTTTTATGAAATTAAAGTCCTTTTACGAGATCTTCAATGCTTGATAGGGCTTGAGCGGTCAATTCTGTATGGCTGTAATCCGTTAATGTTTTTTCCCGCTCTTTCTTGCCGGAACAGTGGGCGATGATGTCCCCGAGGTGAGTATGGAAACGATTCATGAAGAACTCGATTGCCCCCGGTGCAAATACATCGGTATAAACGGCTTTTACCTCCAGTTGCCCGGCCGCCACCATCGCATTAATATCCAGATCAAACTCGCGGATGCGCCCGGCCGCTATATCATGCTGCGGCTTGAACGGTGACATCTTCAGCGTCCCCTCAAGACCGTCAAACGCACCGAGATAGTTAAAGCTTATTTCTGGGTCTTTATAATTAATGTTTCGCGAATATCTCAGCAGCCCGTAGCCGGTTCCGTGATGAGGAACCCGTCTCATCATGTCTTTTACCGTCTTTATGCGGTGCGCGGTTGTTTCGCCTGAGCCGTCCGGCACTCTCATATCCAAAAGCACCGGGTAAACAGATGTAAACCAGCCTGCGGTTCTTGACATATCAATGTCAGGAATATGCCCCTGGCGTCCGTGTCCTTCAGTGCTGATAAGGATCTGTTCGGAACCCGTCCACTCATGAAGCGCCATTCCAAGCGCCGTTAAAAGCAATTCATGAACATCCGTTCCGTACGCCTGCTGTGTTTCCAACAGCAGCTGCTTCGTGACTTCGCTGCTTAATATCCATGATGCAGTGCGCGCGTTTTCCTGCAATCGTCCGGCGTTTTCATCAGTTATTTTCGGCAGCGGCGCTGTTTCACCAGACATCACGCTGTCCCAGTATGCGGCTTCCTCCAGCAATGCTTTGCTCTTGGAAATGTCAAAAAGCTCTTCGGCATACTTTATATAAGAATCGCTTTTCGGCGGCAGTTCGATTTGTTTGCCGTTCAATGCCTGCTGATATGCTGTCTGCAGATCTTCAAGCAATATTCTCCACGACACGCCGTCCGTGATAAGGTGATGAATCGTGATGAGCAGATGGTCGGCTTCTTTCAGCCGGAACACTCCGAGATGAAACAGAGGCCCTTGATCAAGGCGCATAGCCTGCTGTATTTCTTTTTCCTCAGCGGCTATCCGTTTTTCCGGCTGTGTTTCTTCTGAAAGATCTATGACGTTAAGCGTGAAGATTTCTTCATGCTGCTCTGTGATTCCGCGGTTATATTGAACAACTTCCCCATGCTCATTTTCAGTGAAAGTCATTCGCAGCGCATCATGATGTTCTGTCAGCGCGCAAACCGCCTGATACAGCGCATCTATTTCGAGGCTGTCTTCACTGCACAGCATGACTGATTGGTTATAATGAAGCTCAAACGCACCCGGCTCCTCAAAAAATCTCTGCTGGATCGGTGTCAGCGGAGCGCTTCCTTCTATCGGGCCCTGATCAGCCGTTGCAACAGCCGGCGTGAGGTGCTTCGCGAGTTCTGCAATCGTCGGGAACTGAAACAAATCGCGGATCGACATGTTCCAGCCTTCTCCGGCGAGTCGGGCTGACACTTGAAGCGCCTTAATGGAATCTCCTCCAAGCTCAAAGAAAGAGTGATGAATTCCCGCTTTCTGAATATGAAGCACATCTTCCCAAATCCGGCATAACATCGCCTGTTTTTCATCGCCGGGCGCGACAAATGCCTGTGATGAATGTATCTCTTCTGCCGGCAATGCCGATTTATCAAGTTTGCCGTTCAGTGTAAGGGGCATGCTGTCTAAACCGATAATATGAGACGGCATCATATAAGCCGGGAGCTCCTGCATAAGAGACTGGCGGAGTGATGAGATATCGGCCTCTTTAGGAACGACGTATGCCGCTAATCGTGCTTGTCCTTCGGCATCTTTCATCACGGTAACAGCCGCTTCTTTGACTTGATCGTGTTTCAAAAGCACACTTTCTATTTCTCCCGTCTCAATTCTGTAGCCTCTGATCTTCACCTGCTTATCGATCCGCCCTTTAAAACGAAGAGTTCCATCCGGCAGCCAGCAAGCCTGATCTCCGGTTCTGTAAAGCGTTTCTCCCGTTTGTAACGGGTCACTGAATGCGTCCTCTGTCAGCTCAGGCTGTCCCCAATATCCTTTGGCGACGCCGGCGCCTCCGATATACAGCTCTCCGAAAACGCCGATCGGCTGGACCTGTTTGTCTTTGTTTAAGACGTACATTTGCACATTCGGAAGCGGAACACCGATCGGCACATCATCTTCCCGCGGCTCTTCGCTCATTTCGGCTTCATAATACGAAGAGTCAATTGTCGCTTCTGTTACACCGTAGCTGTTAATGATCCGCATTTCTTTCCCAAAGCGTTCATGAAGCGTATAAAAATCTTGCGACTTGATCATATCTGAACCAAGTACCAGTATTTTTACGCTTTGCAGCGCGAGTTTCCGGCGGTATATATATTCCATAAACGGAACAATCAGCGCGGGTGTCGACTCCATAAACGTGATACGGTGCTGATCAATGAGCCGATAAAGCTGCTGCGGCTCAAGCCGGACGTCATCCGGACAAATGACAAGCGTTCCCCCGTTTAGCAGGGCGCGTGCTAGATCCCCTGAAAATACATCAAATGAGAAACTCGCCATCTGCAGCACTCTGACCGGTATAAGATCAAGCTCATAAATCCTGCGCCATGCAAGTGCTGCATGCGTAAAGCTGCGATTTCTGACTTCGACTCCCTTCGGCGTTCCCGTTGTTCCCGAAGTATATATGATATATGCGGTATCATCCGGTGACGCTGTCGGCTGAATATTCTTTGCGGAAATATCGTATTGATCTTCATGATCAAGCTGAATGAGAAATAAATTGTGATCCGTCAGCTGTGAAGCAAGTTCTTTGTATTCTGACTGCACCATCAAGACGGAGGCCGCGCTGTCTTTTAATAAATAGCGAATCCGTTCCTCAGGATAATGGGAGTCAACCGGTATATACGCCCCTCCTGATTTCATGACCGCAAGAACACTGACGATCGCTTCAATCGAACGGTTTGCTAATATGGCTGCTCTTTTTCCCGGACCGAATCCATTTTTCTGCAGTGTTCGGGCAAGACGGTTTGCCCGCTCATTGAGCTGTAAATAGCTGATCTGTTGTGCTCCTTCAATAACAGCGGTCTGATGAGGCGTTTCTTCTGCTTTCTCTTCAAACAGCTGGTGAAACAGTTTGTGTTTTTCCATGAATTCGGTTTGTGTGTTATTAAACTCAATCAGTAACTTTTGTTTTTCTTCTTCATCCAAAATGTCAGCTTTCGATAGTGTGACTTCCGGTTCGGCGGCAACATGGCGCAAGAGATTCAGTAAGTGGCCCATCCAGCGTTCAATCGTTTCTTTCATAAAAAGCTCGGTGCTGAATTCCATCTCAAAGCGGATGTTTCCATCGGATTCAGCCGCTGATAAGGTCAGGTCAAAACTTGATACATCATGTTCGGTATGCTTTGATCGTGACGCCTTCAGACCTTTCAGATTTATCTCCTCCCGCTCCATATTCTGAAGAATAAACATCACATCAAACAGCGGATTGCGGCTCATGTCCCGCTGCACGCCGAGCCGCTCCACAAGCTCTTCAAACGGGTAGTCCTGATGTTCATACGCCTCAAGCGCCGCCTGGCGGACTTCCGCCAAATAATCGGTAAACCGTTTGTCTCCTTTCGGCTCCGTTCTGATGGCAAGCGTGTTGACGAACATGCCGAGAATCGGTTCAAGGTCTTTGTGCGGGCGCCCGGCAATCGGCGATCCGACGATGATGTCTTCCTGCCCGCTCAATCGCGCGAGTAACGTATTGTACGCGGCGAGAAGCACCATATACAAAGTGGAGCCGTGATCCCGGGCGATGCGGTGAAGGCCGGATGCCGTGTCAGCGTCAAGCGTGCACGATACGCTGCCGCCCGCAAAGCTTCTGACCGCCGGACGGGGCTTGTCAGCCGGAAGTTCAAGCACCGGAAGCTCTCCTTCAAGCCGCTTCAGCCAATAGGCTTCCTGCTTCTGGTATCCTTCTTTCTCCTGAAACGACCGCTGCCAGACGGCATAGTCTTTATATTGAAGGCGCATCGGCGCAAGCGAACGGCCTGCGTACAGCTCGCCGAATTCTTTTATCAAGGTGTTGACGGACACACCGTCAGAAATAATATGATGCATATCCGTTAATAAAAGGTGACGTTCATCTGATTCTTTCACGAGGGCCGCACGGAAGAGCGGCGCTTCTTCCAGACAAAACGGCCGGACGAATGCGTCAGCTGACTCGGCCTCATCGAGCTGAAACGGTACGCTGTCATGGATGCGCTGCACCGGTTCGCCGTCAGGCCCCGTTTCAAAGGACGTTCTGAGCGACTCGTGCCGCTCCACAAGCTGCCGGAACGTCTCCTCCAGCCGGCTGCGGTCAAGCGGGCCCGTCAGTTCCAGCACAGCCGGCATATTGTAGCCGACACCGCCGTCTTCAAGCTGTTGGAGCACATACATCCGTTTCTGCGCCGAAGACACCGGGTAGGTGTCCTGTTTTTTCGCAGGCTGAATCGCTTCATACGGGCTTTCTTCCAAGTCCTGAATAACCGAAGCGAGCTCTTCCACCGTCGGCCGGGCGAAGATGTCCTGTAACGGCACCTGAACACCGAACTCTTTGGCGATGCGGGAGACGAGAGCCGTCGCTTTTAACGAATGGCCGCCCCGCTCAAAAAAGTGATCCCGGATGCCGACGGGGCCGTTTTTCAGCACCTCTTCCCAAAGGGCGCAAAGCTTCATTTCCGTGACGTTCCGCGGGGCGGTGTACGCCTGTCTGTCTGCCGCTCCGCCGGGAGCCGGCAGCGCGCGGCGGTCAAGCTTTCCGCTCGGCGTGACCGGCCATTCGGTCATCTCTATAAACTGAGCCGGCATCATGTAGGCCGGAAGGCGTGCCGCAAGCTCTGCCCGCACGTCATCGCTTTTTCGTCCTTCGATATAGGCGTAAAGCGCGGTTTCGCCGTTTTCGGTCCGGGCGGTGACTGCCGCCTCACGAATGCCGTCGATGCGCCGGATCGCCGCTTCGATCTCCCCCGGTTCAATCCGGTAGCCGCGGACTTTCACCTGTCCGTCTGAACGGCCGAGCCATTCAACTAGGCCGTCTTCTGTCCAGCGTGCGATATCGCCCGTCTGATACATGCGTTCTCCCGGATAAAACGGATCATCGACAAAACGTTCCGCCGTCAGTTCAGGACGGTTCAAATAGCCCCGGGCCACGCCGGTCCCTGCGATGTACAGCTCTCCTGCCACGCCCGCAGGCTGGATGGCTCCTCCGCTATCTAATACATACAGACGGGCACCCGGAACGGGTTTTCCGATCGGAAGCCGCGTCCGTCCGCTGTCCCGTTTTCGGTCACAGACGTAAAACGCCGCATCAACCGTCGCTTCCGTCGGTCCATAGCCGTGAATGAGCACGGTCTCCGGCAGAAGATCGGCAAACCGGGCAGCCGTAAGCGGGGAAAGAGCTTCCCCTCCGGCAAACACGCGTGTCAGTGTTCTGCCGAGGCGTGCTCTTGTTTCCGCAGGCTCTGTTTCCAGCGCGTCTAAAAAGCTGTTGACCATCGCCGGAATAAAATGCGCGGTCGTCACCTTTTCTGAGGCAAACGCTTCAATCATCCGCACAGGATCTTTCTCCCAGCCGGCCGGAAGCAGATACACGGAGGCGCCGGATATCGTCCACCAAAACAATTGCCAGATGGAGGCGTCGAATGAAAAGGATGATTTCAGCACGATAATATCCTCTTCCGTTAACGGAAACTGCCCTTGCATCCCTGATAAAAAGGCGGCGGCTTGACGGTGTTCAACAGCCACTCCCTTCGGTGTTCCCGTCGAACCGGACGTATAAATGATATAAGCGAGCGAATCAGCATCCGCTTCTTCAGAGACAGCCCCTGTCTCCGCCTCACTTGTCAGAGAAGAAAGAGACGCTTCTAGCGTTTCTCCGGAAAAACCGGGAACGGATAATCCCGGCTGTGCAAGCAGGAGACAAGCGCCGCTGTCCTCAAGCATATAGCGCAGCCTGTCCTCAGGATAGTCCGGGTCAAGCGGCACGTAGGCGCCGCCCGCTTTTAACACGGCAAGCACTGAAACCGCCATCTCCGGCGAGCGTTCAGCGAGTACGCCGACCATGCTTTCTTTGCGGACGCCTTTTTGGCGGAGCCGGACGGCGAGCCTGTCTGTGTACTGGTCAAGCTCGGCGTACGTCAGCATACCGCCCGGAAAACGGAGCGCCGGACGATGCGGCGAAAGCGCGGCGCGGCGGGCAAACAGCCCGTGAAGCGTCGGAGCCGGCGGTTCAGCCGTTTCTGTACGGTTAAACGCAGTTAACACCCGTTTCTTTTCTTTTTCATCCGCCATATCAATATGCTGAATCAGCCGGTTTGGATTTCTAACGGCATTTTCAACGATCGTCAGCAAATGAGTTTGAATTCGTTTAATCGATGTTTTAGTAAATAAAGCGGATTGATAATCAAAATTCAGCTCAATCAATCCCGTATCTGTCCGCTCCTTAATTAAAATGGACAGCTCATTTGCCGTATGCCCGCTGAAAAACATCGCCGTTTCATAATCGAAACCTTCTGCCTGACGCCACGCGAGAGGCTGGTATTGCATCGAAATCCCGATGATATTTTGCAGGTCGTGATGAATCTGCCTTAATTCATTGACAAAAAGATTGTAAGGATATTTCTGGTGCCGCATAACAGACAGCTGCTGTTTTCCTACACTGCGGACAAAAGACAGGAACTCCGCATCCGGATCTGCCGTCATTCTGATCGGCAGCGTGCTGACGAACATGCCGAGCATATCCTTTTCGAGCTTGGAACCGCGGTTTCCGTAATAAGTACCGATGGCAATATCCTTTTTAGCCGTCAGACGGCTGATGCATATGTATAACGAAGCCATAAACAGAGAGATGATGCTGACATTATGATCTTTGCAAAAACGCCGGATTGATTGTTCTAAGGAGTGGGAAAGAGTGATTGTATCTCTTGAAGCTGCAGTGCTTTGTCTAAGATGAGAGGTTCGTTCCGCCAGTGAAAGGTGTTCCGGAACGGTTCGGTATGTTTCAGTCCAAAATGAACGGTCTTTTTGAAAACGGGAAGACTGTAAGTATTGCTGTTCTTTTTCCATGTAGCTGAGATAGGAAGGGCTTTGGTGTTCGGCCAAATCCTCGCTTCGCATGATTTTTTGGTAGATTTCAATGAGCTGATTGCCAAGCAGATTGAGCGAGATGCCGTCCATAATAATATGGTGAAATTTTGAATAAAGCCAAACTTCTTCGTCTGACATGACAAGCAGAGTAAAATGATACAGCGGTGAATGAAACAGCTTGAACGGAACACGCGTCTGTTTGTCAATCCATGCATCCCGCTCTGATTGATCAATATGAGTAAAATCAACGGTCTCTAAAGAAATCGGCCGATGCCCGGCCAGATACAGCTGGGGTTCTGAGCCGTCCCCTTCCGTCAGTTGAAACCTGAGCGAATCATTTTGCAAGATAGAGAAATCTAAAGCACGGCGCAATACGTCAAAGTCGATATTCCCCCTGAATTTGACGCACGCCGCAAGATTGCAGATACTTGTGCCCGGCTCGAGCAGCTCTGTAAACCAGACTCTTCTTTGGGCGTGAGTTAAAGAATAAACAGTGTTCTTCAATGGAATCCCTCCATTTCAATTTAAGAGGATAAGAAAGTGAAATAATTACAATTAAATTTCGACAGCATATGACTAAATCATCCATATAAGCATTATTTTAAAACATATTTTAGAAATCACAATAAAAAATTAAATTTTTTCTAACATTTTTTAGAATATAGTATATATTCCTCACTTCACTTCTTCATTTCTATAATTTTTATACCATGTAAAACAGTATGTATGTACACTGCAAACTGGTTCTAAAACACTATAATAAGGAATAAAATGTATAATTAATTGCGCTTTTAAAAAGGTTTTGCTTTCCGAAAAGAAATTTTATGATAAAAAATGAAAAATCAGTGAACAAGTAAGAAAGTATCATGTAAAAAAAAGGAAGAATGTTGCCGATATTACTTTTTGAAAAGATTGATTCATAATCGCAATATAATGTTTTACAGACATCAAAAAAGCCGAACCCTCTAAGGATCCGGCCCTTCTTATTGATTTGCCAGCACGACTGCGATTTTGTCTTCAATGTCTTTTCCGTCATCTTCGTCAAGCAGCCCGTTTTGAAGCACGGAAAAAATAAGCGTATCTCCTGTTTTTGTGTCTGCATAGCCGGCAATCGAACTGACTGATGTTAGTGACCCGGTTTTTGCTTTAATTTTGCCCTCTGCCGGAGTATTCTTCAGCCGGTTCCGAAGAGTGCCTCCCGTCATTCTGTCGCTTGCACCGGCGACAGGGAGCGAACGAAGGAAAGCCGGGTACCACTTCTCTTTCTGAACCGCATACAAAAGCTCTCCGATTTGGCCGGCGGATACGCCGTTAATATGAGAAACGCCGGATCCGTCTCTTGCAATCAATTCATCCGGATTGAGCCCGAACGATTTGAGCTCCGATTTCATCACGTCCAAGCCCTTTTCCCAGCTGCCCTCCCCTTTTTTCACTTTTCCCATTTCCTTGATCAGAATTTCGGCGTGCCCGTTGTTGCTCAGTTTCATAAACGGGATCAATAATTCTGAAAGAGGCATGGATGACCGTGATGTGACAAGCTGGGTGCGGTGCGGCATTCGGCCTGTTCTGATTTTCCCTTTTACAGTTATACCCTGTTTAGTAAGCGCTTGTTTCCATAAATCTAAAGCATAGGACGACGGATCCCACACTGCCGCCCATTCTCTTGCCTTTGCCGAGCCGGCAGGTATGGTTCCCTTTATCGTAATCACATTGCCACCGTGCTCCCGTTCAACCGTCAATTCTTTCTTTTCATCAGAAGCGACGGTTTTTACTTCATTTTTCACACGAACGATGTCCGTATAGGGAGAAATTGAAATGCGCGGCTTTTTACCGGGCTGTTTCGCCGGGCTGATTTCCGCAATCACCGTTCCGGTATCATAATCCTCATTTGGGGAAGCGGTAAGAGCTGATACTTGCGCGCCATAATATTGGCCTTCATCACTCCACGGAAGATCAACTGAATACCTGGTATCGTCATACCACGAATCATCCCCGACCAGATCTCCTTTAATGACATGGATGCCTCTGGCTTTGACCTGTTTAGCCATCTTCTCAAAATCAGAAGCCAATAGGGTCGGATCGCCTTTTCCCCTGAGATAAAGGTTTCCGCGCAGCTGTTTTCCTCTCACGGCGCCGTCTGCCCGTACTTCTGTCTTAAAGGTGTAATCTTCTCCGAGAACGGAAAGCGCCGAAGCTGCCGTCAGCAGTTTCATCAATGATGCAGGCCTCAGCCGCATATCTTCCCGGCTGCCGAACAGCACCTCCCCTGTTTTTGCTGACCGGACACTGACGCCCGCTGAAGCCCCCTTTAAAGCGGGTTCTTCATCCAGAATGTGTTCCAGCTCTTTTTGCAAAGTATTTTTTTGTTCAGCCGCCTTAGCCGCATCATCAATATAAGGAACTTCAGCAATGATCAAAAGCAGAATCACCGCGCACAAGCGTTTCACATATGTTTTCAATGTTATCCCGCCTCTTTCCTATTCTTCGTCATGCAAAATGGTGATCCTGGATGACGCAGCCGCTTCTTCGCCCGGTTTCAGAATCTGAAGCCCTGTCAGTGATGCAGGCTGATTCAGATTAAATGCATCTGTAACGGAAGTATAAGGCTCAAGACTGACAAACCCCTGCTTTCCGTCACCGTTATATACCACCCAATGCTTGAAAGACGTGTCTGCCTGATACAAAACGGATAATTTCTCATTCGGATGATAAATAACAGCTTCGTTATTGCCGCCATTCCGTCCGGAAGAAAGAAAAACATCGTCAAACTGTTTATTTTTCAAAGACATCCCATGACGGAACGCTTCTTTATCAGGAACATCCAATAAACGGCCCGTCGGTACGAAACGTTCATTTAATTCCCACATGCGGTCAGCCGTCAAAAATAGACGGGATCGCTCTTCATCGAAAACAAATGTGGAATGATAGCCTAGCCCCCAAGGGAAAGCCTCCGTTCCCTTATTCATAATCAGCGCCCGCTGCGTAAACACATTGTCTTTTAATGTATAGTTCATCCGGACAATGACATCGTGCGGAAATTGTTTATGAACACGGGGAATCTTTGAAAGATCAATTTCTGTTTCGACTGTCATTCCATCCCCCTCTTCTTTCGCTGCTGCCGCTTTCCAATGCTGATTGTGAAGAAAGCCGTGAATATGATTATGTTTATCCTCTTCGTTTATCTCGAATTGATACGCGCGCCCGTCAAAACGAAACGTCCCGTCCGTAATCCGGTTCGGCGGGAATAAAACGGGAATGCCGTACAGCATCGGTTTTTTGAGGAATTCCTCCGCAGTTTCCGGTTCTCTCAGAAGCCGCATACCGGTTCTTTTATCCCGAAGCGATATGACATTTGATCCCCACTCCGGCACAATGATGCATTCAGCCTGATCAGTCTCCGCCTTTATGGCTGAAACTCCTAAATAAGTCGTATGTTCAATCGTCATAAGCACCTGCCCTTTCCTTGTTTTCTAGCATGTATAGGAATTCCATTTTCTAAACTCATTTTCCTTCTCTAAAAAAAACATCGCCCGTATGAATTGAGCGATGTGCGGTAAAACCTTATTGAATCAGCCGGGTAATCTGTTTTTTCTTCCATACAAACCGGTAATATCCGTATTGCAGCAGCAGGCTGACGACAAAAGCCGCCGGATAACCGACCCAAATGCCGAGAATGCCGAGATTCGTATAATGAGAAAGAATAAAGGCCACAGGCACTTCAATTCCCCAAATCGTAAAAATGCTGATAATCGTCGGCCATAACACCGTACCGCTCGCCCGCATTGTTGCTGAAACAATCTGAGCGTGACCGAAAATCAGATAGCTCCAAAGGGTAATCATAATCAGATTGCGGGCAATGCGGAGTGTATCCTGATCGGTTAAAAACAAAGCCAGTATCTGCCGGGAGAAGGTGTAAATCAGCACAATCAAAACCCCGCCGATCAAATAATTCAGGCCGATTCCGACTTTGATGACCTGCTTCAGCCGGCCGAATTGATTGGCGCCAATGGATTGGGCGGCAAAAATTGAAACGGCGATACCGAGGCTTACCGCCGGCATCTGCACATAACTCGCCACTTGGTTGACGACCCCGTAAGCAGCCGTCGCGTTTGATCCGTAATGATTGACAAATGAAATGACCGCAATTTCAGAAAGTGATACGAGAATCATATTGATGCTTGACGGAATACCGAGACGGAGTAAAAGCGCGAGCAGCTTTTTGTCCATTTTAAGAGAACGGAGCGCAGTCCGGTCAAATGCCAATGGATGTTTCCTTTTCCGCAAATAAACCATGAGTACGATAAATGTCACGATGTTTGAAATCACGGTTGCATACGCCGAACCGTAAATGCCGAACTTCGGAAGTCCGAAAAGCCCGAGAATCAATAAGGGCAAGAGACCGATGTTTATGACTGTACTGACGATTAACGTATAAAACGGAGTCTTTGAATCTCCCGTTCCGCGTAAAAATGTCGTATACGCAAAATATAAAAACATCAGCGGCATTGCGCAAAACAAAATGCGCGCATATCGGACACTGACATCTATTACGTTTTCCGGCGTTCCCATCAGCCGCAGAATATCAAGCGTAAACACACTGCCGACAACTGCCAGAACAACACCGAGCATAAAGGTAAAAGTCAGTGTAGTGCCGACAATCGCCTTCATCCTCTCTTCGTTTTTCGCGCCGTAAGCCTGCCCGATCAGAATGGAACTTCCCGAACCGATTCCGATCGTAAAGGAGATCAGCAGAAAAAACAGCGGAAAAAAAGACGATACGGCGGCAAGCGCATCAACTCCGAGCCACTTTCCGACAAATACCATTCCGACCAATTGGCCGACAGATTGCAATACATTGCTTAAAAGCAGCGGCACTAAAAACAGTGACATCGATCGCCAGACAGACTGGCCGCGGCCTTCCGCTGTTTCTAAATGATCTTGTACTTCCATATGTAGGACTCCTTTTTTGATTTTCTTCCATTTTATTATTCAGCAGACAGCTTGTAAAAACCTTTTGTTCAATGAAACTCTTTATCTTTTTCTCACGTCTTACATGGAAATAAACCATAAAAATAAAAAGTCCGGAAAATATTTCTGAAAAGGTATTGTAATCTTACCGTAATTATTGTAACATTTGTAACATAAGAGAAAGAGATTGATTGAAGGAGAGATTATATCATGAAAAAATGGCTATTATTCCTCACTACTATTACATTGATTCTGTCATTGGGCACTGCGGCGACCGCCAAAAATGCATCTAATGACCTTACACAAAAACAAGCACTTCAGCTGGCCCTGTCAGCGAGAGAACATTTCTGGAACACGATGAGCGGCGGTGCGCTTAAATCAAACGCAAACTGCACATCTGAACCGTTTGAATATCAAAATCTTCAATACGTATTTATGTGCAAAGACCTCGGAACAAAAGCGAAAGCCGTAAAATATCTGACACCCGCTTTTACAAAGCAAGCGATTGACAAAGGGCTCAAAGATTACCACTTCACTGTAAAAGACGGCAAATTGGCTGTTCCGGTCGGCGACGGAGATAACCTCCTGAATTGGAAAAAAGCAAAAATGACCCTTCTTTCTAAAAAAGGAAGCGTTCAAACATACCGCTTCACTGTACCGACTCTTGACGGTTCCCCGTCAGCAAAACGCGATGTAACATTCGTAAAAGAAAACAACGTTTGGAAAGTCAATCAATTTGATGCTGTCATATAAGAAAAAGCCCGCTTGCTTACAGCGGGCTTTTTTTACATCATTTCCACCAGGCTCTTGCGAAATATTCAACTCAAAAACCCCTTGTATAACAAGGCGTTTTCTGTCTTGCCGACATTATTAATCTGCGCCTATCTTATACAAAAAACGCTCTAGGAGAGATTCGAACTCCCGACCTGCAGTTTAGGAAACTGCTGCACTATCCGCTGTGCTACTAGAGCCTGCTTCTATTATAGTAACGCTGGCGGCCGTTTTTTTCAAGCCTACAGCCCTCCGAACACTTTATAAGCGGCTCTCGTCGTATCTTCATCTATTCCGATATAACGCATTGTAATAGACGGAGAAGAATGATTCAAAATCCTCTGCAGTTCAGCAATGTCTTTTGTCCTCTGATAAAAATGATACCCGAACGTCTTTCTAAGCGTATGCGTCCCGATTTCCTCCAATCCGCACGCGGCAGCTGCTTCCTTTAATATTCTGTATGCCTGAATCCGGGAAATGGGCTTATTCGTCCGTTTCGATTTAAACAAATAGTCATCCTCTTTCATGTCTTTTGTATAAGCGTATATGTCGGCCTTTAAAGACTCCAGTATCAGAATTTTTCTTTTCTTTCTCGTTTTGCTTTCGGTTGCCCACACATGATCTTTGTTCCTTACATCCCTCACGCGAAGCGGCAGAACATCAGAAATCCGCAGTGCGCTGTTCATGCCGAAAATAAATAAAAAATAATCACGATCACTTTTCTTCATTAAATACTGTTTGACTTCCTGGATCTTCTCCAAACTTCGGATCGGCTGTACGATATGCATCAAAAAACCCCTTATAATTGGTAAAGTAACATATTGAGCATTATGTTACTATTATAGCCGAAACCTGTTGAATGATAAAGGATAAAGGGCCTTATGTAACATAATATACATAGTGTTACATAAGAGGAATAAGGCACACAGTTTCATCGAAGTCTTCAAAAACATCATTTTTGACCCGATGACGGGATTTTAAATCAATAGAGACTCACGGTATTAAAAAAGAAAAACAACGCCCTTAAAACGAAATCTGAGCATTCGTTTTTTTGTGAGCAACCGAAAAAAATGAAAAAAAAGACACAATATGAAATTGTGTCCTAGTCTTCATCTTTTACATCAATGTCTTCAGGAAGCGGCTCATTTAAAAACTCTTGAATCATTTCCTTATATTTTTCCAGCTGTTCGAGATGGGTTTGAAATTGTTCCTTGTTGATTAAATATTGCTGTCCGTCATGTACGGCCCTTATTTTATTCGTCAAAACAAGATTGTGCACATATTCTTCAGGAAGACTGGTAAACTCAGCTGTCTCTTTGATCGTTAAATACATGGCTCACGTTCCTTTCATATGTCATGTGAGTGAATTCTGTTTTGTTTATTGTAGCTTATTTTTTGTCTTTATGCTTGTTTCACAGCTTTTTCTGCCCGGTTTCCCATTTAGCCTATTTGCGACTGATTATATTCACACAGAAACTCCGGCTTTTTGCGCACCGGACTATTCCGTTTGTCACTTGTGAAAACAGCACATTTTACTTACTCTATAATTGTAAGCGGAAAACAAAGGAGGCAGACTATGAAAAAGAAAAAGTTTATGAATCTCTGTTTTATCGTTCTGCTCAGTACTTTGCTCACGGCCGGAAGCATCCCTTATCACGCTCAGGCTAAGAAACACCCGTTTTCCTATGACGACTACAAACAGGTAGATGTCGGCAAAGACGGCATGGTTGCCACCGCCCATCCTCTCGCTTCACAAATCGGTGCCGACGTGCTGAAAAAAGGAGGGAATGCAATTGACGCCGCGGTTGCCATTCAATTCGCATTAAACGTAACTGAACCTATGATGTCAGGAATCGGCGGCGGCGGATTTATGATGGTTTATGATGCGAAGACGAAAGACACCACCATTATCGACAGCCGGGAACGCGCACCGGCAGGCGCAGCACCGGATATGTTCCTTGACGAGAACGGCAAAGCCATCCCTTTCTCCGAACGCGTTACTAAAGGGACTGCAGTCGGTGTCCCGGGAACATTAAAAGGACTTGAAAAAGCGCTCGACAAATGGGGCACACGCTCCATGAAACAACTCATCACCCCTTCCATCAAACTTGCCTCAAAAGGCTTTCCGATCGATTCGGTTTTAGCTGATGCCATCTCAGATTATAAAGACAAATTATCACACACCGCTGCAAAAGACGTGTTTCTTCCGGACGGAGAACCTCTGAAAGAAGGAGACACACTCATCCAAAAAGACTTAGCCAAAACATTTACAGCTATTAAGTACAAAGGCACAAAAGCATTCTATGACGGTGCATTCTCCAAAAAGCTTGCGGAAACAGTGCAGGAATTCGGCGGCTCAATGACAGAAAAAGATATCAAAAACTTCAATGTGACGATTGACGAACCGATCTGGGGAGATTACCAGGGCTATCATATCGCAACTGCTCCTCCTCCAAGCTCGGGCGGTGTTTTCCTGTTGCAAATGCTGAACCTCCTGGATGATTTTAAGCTTTCTCAATATGATATCCGTTCTTGGCAAAAATATCAGCTTCTCGCAGAAACGATGCATTTGGCTTATGCTGACCGCGCCGCATTTGCCGGGGATCCAGAATTCGTCAACGTCCCTCTCAAAGGCCTCTTGAATCCAGATTATATCAATGCCCGCAGACAGCTGATAGATATTGATAAAGTCAATAAAAAACCGAAAGCCGGCGACCCTTGGGCCTATCAGGAAGGTTCTGCAAACTATAAACAAGTGAAGCAGCCGACTGACAAACAAGAAGGCCAAACGACCCACTTCACGGTAACCGACCGCTTCGGCAATGTCGTATCTTATACGACAACGATTGAACAGCTGTTTGGTTCCGGCATTATGGTTCCCGGATACGGCGTTGTGTTGAATAATGAGTTAACAGACTTCGATGCGGTGCCTGGCGGCGCAAATGAAGTGCAGCCGAATAAACGTCCGCTCAGCAGCATGACTCCGACTATTTTATTCAAAAATAACGAACCTGTCCTGACTGTCGGCTCTCCCGGCGGAGCAACGATTATTTCTTCCGTCCTGCAAACGATCCTGAACAAAGTTGAGTACGGCATGGATCTGAAAGCGGCGGTCGAAGAGCCGAGAATTTACACAAACAGCATGACATCCTATCGATATGAAAAAGGAGTGCCGGAAGAAGCCCGCACAAAACTGAATGAAATGGGGCATAAATTCGGCAGCAGCCCGGTTGATATCGGTAATGTGCAAAGCATCCTGATCGACCGTGAAAACGGCACCTTTACCGGAGTTGCCGACTCAAGCCGAAACGGAGCCGCAATCGGCGTAAACTTGAAACAATATAAAAAATAACTAGACAAAAAGCCTCGTTTCTCAAGCTGAGAAATGAGGCTTTTGTTTATTCTGCACTGTATTCAGATGAGGGTTTTTCAGATGTTAACGAGGCAAGTGAAAGCACGCCGCACATCGCGATGACAACACCCGCTGATCCGATCCATGTCACTGATGCAAGAGACAGATGAGTGACAACAATGCCCCCGATGCCCGCCCCGGCCGCCATAGCCAGCTGCATCACAGACTGGTTGAGACCAAGTAATACACCCGATGATTCAGGCTCCATCGTTGCCAAATGATACTGCTGAGCAGGTCCTGATGACCAGGCGGCGAAGGACCAAAAAATAAGTACTGCCGCCGCTCCGAAAGCAGAATGTGTGACAAACGGCAATAACATGAGCATGATAGCATGAAGCACCATTCCGCCGGTTAATGTCATACGCGCCCCCCATTTGTCAGCACTGAAACCGCCTGCTTTAGAACCGGCAAGACTAGCAACACCGAAAATAAGCAGCAATGTACTCAGTATTCCGCTGCCGATATGAGTGACGTTCAGTAAATACGGAGAAAGGTACGTATACGCAACCGAATAGCCTCCGAGCCAAAAAAACGTAATAGCAAGCCCGACAGCCACCTTTCGTTTCTTCAAAAGAGAAAATTGCTGAATAAGCGGCACCGGTTTATCTCCTTTTATCTCAGGCAACGCAAAACGTATAATAAGCATGGCAATGATTCCGATTGCCGCAATTCCGGCGAAAACCACCTTCCAGCCAAAAGCTTCAGACACGGTTCTTCCGATCGGAACACCGATAATGAGCGCCGCCGTAAACCCCATAATGACGGTCGCGAGAGAACTTGCCTGTTTTCCCGGGGGAGCGATTTTTGCTGCGATCGTAAGCGCGGTGACCACCACAGTTCCTGCTCCAAGCGCCATGATCACCCGGGCTGCCGCAAATAAGCCGTATCCCTGTACAAGAAATGAAATGATATTTCCGATTACAAACAATCCAAGAGCATAGATCATGAGCTTCCTTCTGTCCAGTTTTGCTGTAAGGGCCATCATGACAGGCGTTCCGATTGCATAAACAAGTGAAAAAATCGTAATCAGCTGCCCTGCTGCTGCCACAGTAACTCCCAAGGAACCTGCAATTTTATCAAGCATCCCGGATATCACATATTCAGACGTCCCCACTAAAAAGCTGATAATTGCCAAAATGTAAATCTTCCAGGTATTTTGCACCTGACACACTCCTTCATTGATGATTTATATAAAGATATATTGTGATATATCGATATAAAGAGTTGAACAAACAGAAACAAATCGCAATATGTCGATGTGTAGTCAGGAAAAGAAACTGAATCCCTCTTCTAAAGGATTCAGCCCTACATTTCGCGCTGAAAATAATCGGCCATCGCCTTTATCGCATCTTCATCTCTTTTATAATAGGTGTATTTGCCAATCCGTTTTGTTTGGATAAGGCCTGCGCGCTGAAGAATGGAAAGATATTGAGACGCCGTTGACTGTGTCATCCGAAGCTTATCGGTGATCTGGCTGACACATACTCCGATCTCATTCATATCAATGCCATCATGCGGTGCGAAGTGACGGTCCGGCTCTTTCAGCCATTGTAAAATCTCAAGCCGTGACTCATTAGACAACGCTTTAAAAACATCAATAGGTTTCATACGCTTTATTATATCGTGATTTTGCGATATGTCAATGTTATTTTTCTTGAATCTCTATTTTTTGTTTTGTCTCTCTTATGATCCGGGAAATAAAATCACTCACATTCTCTTCAAATGTGTTTTCCCGCCCGTATTGCCTTACATGTACAGAATGATGGCGGCACTCTTGATCTCCCACAACCGCCATATACGGTATTTTTTCATTTGTGCTTCTCTGATTTTATAGCCGAGTTTTTCATCACGCTGATCGAGCTCAGCCCGGATACCCGCTTTCTTTTTGAGAAAAACCGGAACGAAAAAATTGGCGTACACAGCTGTCCTGTTTTCTCATCTTCTGTTCGATAATGTCTTTAATCCATTCAGCAGTTCTTCAAACGCCGATGTCAAAAATAAATCACTCCGGTAGATGAATGATATATTCATATTCCGAAAATGTTCAGGGAGCTTATGAAGAAAAAGATTTTTCCTGTTTTGAAAATAACGGACGGCTGATGCAGGCAGAAAGGAGACCCCCAACCCCGCCTGCACCGCCACAATAATGGCTTCCAACGTACCGAATTCAATGATTTTATGTGCGGGCACTGCCTCTTCTTTCAGTATGTTTTTTATTTTGCGGCGGTGCGAACAGCCCGCGGCAAAATACAGAATCGGCTCTCGCAGCAAGTCTTGCAAACTGCCTTCCCGCTTATTTGAAACCAAGACCAATTCTTCTTGAAATACAGCGAATTGCTCAAGATCTTCATATTCGACCGGTCCGTAAACAAAAGCGCCGTCCAGCTCATAGTGTAGAACGCGCTGCACTAAGGTATGTGTATCACCGGTTGACAGTGACAGCTGTACTTTCGGGTAGCGGCTGCAATACTCCGTGAAAAATTGAGGGAGATGGACGGCTGCCGCCGTTTCAAGAGAACCGATTCGAAGCGGCCCGTTCGGATCGCCTGCCTCTCGCGCTGTTTTTTGCGCCTCATGCAGCAATTGAAGGATTCTGTCTGCGTCTTTTAATAAGTTTTCACCTGCTGGCGTCAGCGTCATTCCCCGATTTGTGCGGTAAAAAAGCTGTGTTTGCAATTGCCGTTCCAGCTGCTGAATCCGGTTTGTCACATTTGATTGAACATAATGCAGGCTTTCTGCCGCCTTTGAAATACTTCCTTTGCGGGCGACAGCCTGAAAAATCTTTAAGTCTCCGCTTTCCATCTAAGGGCACCTTCTTGCTATGATTTTTATTGATAGCCGGCTATCAATTTTCATTTATTTACTGCAGCTGATACAGCCTGTAAAATTTTTCTCATCAATCATAAAGGAGAGAAGAATCATGAATGTCCTTATCATACACGAAAATGGCTTTAATTTCAGGCAGGCACCTGACAAAAGGCCGGGAAACGGCGAAGTAAAAATAAAGCTGAAAACAGCCGGATTAAACCATCGTGATTTGTTTTTAATGAAAAAACACGAAACCGGAAACCATGAATTTATTCTCGGTTCAGACGGCGCGGGAATCGTAACCGAAATAGGACACGGCGTCCGGTCTCATTTACTGAATGCAGAAGTCATCATCAACCCGGTACTGAATTGGAAGACTGTTGAGGACGTACCAGCCGTCCCTGATATTTTAGGCGGTCCGAGCGACGGAACATTTTCACCTTATGTCATCGTTCCTGCGGAAAATGCCGTTTTAAAACCCGAACACCTGACTTGGGAGGAAGCGGGCGTCCTGCCGTTATCAGCATTAACCGCTTATCGCGCCTTATTTACAAAAGGACAATTAAAAAAAGGCGAACACCTTATCCTTCCGGGCATCGGAAGCGGCGTGGCAACATATGCCTTATTAATGGCAAAAGCTATCGGAGCGACAGTCAGCGTCACCTCCCGCAGTGAAAACAAAAAACAAACCGCACTGTCATACGGTGCAGACCGGGCGATTGACAGCTACGGTGACTGGAATGAGGCGCTGAATGGCGAAAAAGCAGATATCATACTTGACGGTGTAGGCCCCGCTTTATATCAACACTATCTTGACATTATTAAACCGAATGGCCGGATCGTAACATTCGGCGCCAGTTCAGGCGATCAGCTCGGATTTCCCATTCGCTCGCTGTTTTTTCCGCAGATTCATATTCTCGGTACATCAATGGGAAGCAATGAGGAATTCGCGGATATGCTGGAATTGATAAACCGCTGCGAGCTCCGTCCCATTATCGACCGCATGTACCCTCTCAGTGAAGCAGCTGCCGCTTTTAACAGAATGCGGGAAGGACGGCAGTTCGGCAATATCGGCTTTCGTATAGATGTCTAAAAAAAGGAACGGACCCGTCCGTTCCCTTATTTGTTTTTAAGCGTTTCCGCTTGAAATTCAATATGTTTTTCTTCATCGATTAAAATCTGCCCGCAAATCGACTGCAGACACACAGAGCCCGTCATGTTTTTTAAGGCGTCATTTTAAACGGCAGCGATGACTTCCGCCGTCAGCAGCACCCTGATCGATTGCGCAAGGCTTGCAAATCGTATCAGTCTGCGGAAAAAAACAATCTCTCCGCTCTGTAAAACAAAATTCCATATTTATCCTCCATTTCCACATTACCTTTATATGACCAATACAAGAAGAAGGAGGTTCCATTTCAATACGAAAAACCGGCTGATCCCAGCCGGTTTTATAAATAAACCCCTTTATTTACGGTAAAACAGTGCTCCCCATTAAATAACTGTCGACTTCGCGCGCTGCTTCCCGGCCTTCATTAATCGCCCATACAATCAGGCTTTGGCCCCTTCTCGCATCCCCTGCGGCGAAAACACCGTCAACATTCGTTTTATAATCCCCATATGCCGCCTGAATTTTATGATTTGCCGAATCGACTCCGAACTGTTTCAATAATGGCTGTTCTGTCCCTTCAAAACCGATGGCGATGAACACCAGCTGAGCAGGCCAGACTTTTTCTGTACCGGGCAGTTCATGAAATTCATACTTTCCGAATTCGTTTCTGACTTTTTCCATTTGAATGGTGTGGATCTCTTGTAAGCGGCCCTGCTTATCGGCCACCATTTTTGTCGTTTGAATTGAATATTCTCTCGGGTCTTTGCCGAACTTTGCCTGCGCTTCTTCATAGGCGTATTCAAGGGTAAAGACGTGCGGCTGTTCAGGCCACATATTGTCGTTCGTGCGCGTCTGAGGAAGTTTAGGATGTTTCCCGAACTGGTGCACGCTGCGCGCTTTTTGACGCAGCGCGGTTGCCACGCAGTCAGCTCCTGTGTCTCCTCCGCCGATCACGATGACATCTTTCCCTTTAGCGTCTATAAATTGTTTGTCTTTGAAGTTGGAATCTAAATAGCTTTTCGTCGCCAGTGTTAAATAGTCCATCGCATAATGGACGCCTTTTGCTTCCCGGCCTTCAATCAGCAGATTGCGCTGCTTTTGGGCGCCTGTGCACAAAATGACGGCATCAAATTGTTCTTTCAGCTCATCTGCCGTTATATCAACGCCGATTTCGGTATTTGTCACAAAATCTATACCTTCCTGCGTCAAAAGCTTAATACGGCGTTCGACGACATTTTTCTCAAGCTTCATGCTCGGAATGCCGTACATCAGCAGGCCGCCGGCTCTGTCGGCACGCTCGTAGACCGTTACGGAATGACCGGCTTGATTCAGCTGATCAGCGCTTGCCAGACCTGCCGGGCCTGAACCGACGACAGCGACTTTTTTACCTGTGCGTTTCGCGGGAATTCTCGGCTGAATCCATCCATTTTCAAAACCTTTGTCAATGATCGTCCGCTCGATGTTTTTAATTGAAACAGCCGGATCTGAAATGGCCAGCGTACAAGATCCTTCACAAGGAGCGGGACAGACCCGCCCTGTGAATTCAGGAAAGTTATTCGTTTTCAGAAGGCGCTCCAAGGCTTCTTTCCAGCGCCCCCGATAGACGAGGTCATTCCACTCCGGTATCAGATTATAAATCGGGCATCCGGAGGTAAAACCGTTGATATCAGCGCCGATTTGGCAAAACGGTGTGCCGCAATCCATACACCGCGCCCCCTGCCGCTTTGACGCTTCATCTGAAAATGGAGCCGAATACTCTTTCCAATCCTTTAAGCGAGTGAGAGGGTCCCGCTCAGCCGGTTTTTCTCGTTTTTCTTCCATGAATCCAGTTGGTTTCCCCATGTTCCTCTCCCCTTTCTTACTGTACTACCGCTTGTTTTTGATCTTTGGCAGGCGTTTGCTGAACCTTTGTATTGGCTTCAAAAGCATACATAATTGCGTCTTCTTCTGATAAACCCGCCGCTTTTTGTTCTTCGATGCTGAGGAGCATTTGTTTATAGTTTTTCGGAATGACTTTGATAAAGGTTTCTGCGGCTTTTTCCCAATTGTCCAGGAGATTTGCGGCTTTTTTGCTGTTTGTCAGCGCCGCATGCCGTTTGACCATTTCTTGCACTTCTTTGATCTCCGCCTCATCCGTCAGCTTTTCAAATGAAATCATTTCCATGTTGCATTTGCGTTTAAATGCTTTGGCATCTTCACTCAGGACGTATGCGATACCGCCTGACATTCCCGCCCCGAAGTTTTTGCCGACTTCGCCGAGGACGACAACCCGGCCGCCTGTCATGTATTCACAGCCGTGGTCTCCGATACCTTCTACAACGACATTGACTCCGCTGTTACGGACTGCAAAACGTTCACCGGCGCGCCCGTTAATGTACGCTTCCCCGCTTGTTGCTCCGTAAAATGCGACGTTCCCGATAATAACGTTATCGTGTGTTTCACAATTGAAGGCATCAGGCGCTTTCACGATGATTTTTCCGCCTGAAAGCCCTTTGCCTACGTAGTCATTTGAATCCCCGTTCAAATGAAGCGTCATCCCTTTAGGGACAAATGCACCGAAACTCTGTCCGGCTGATCCGGTAAAATGAAGTCTGATCGTATCATCCGGCAGGCCTTCCGCTCCGTAGCGTTTAGAAATTTCACTTCCCGTCACGGTTCCGGCTACGCGGTTTGTATTATTGATCTTGATTTCAGCTTCCGCTTCCTGACCGGCTTCAATTGCAGCCTGCACCGCCGGAAGAATAACCGTCATATCAAGCGACTCGTCGATTTTATGGTTTTGCGCCGTACGGAAAGTGCGTATGCCTTCAGGCTGGTACAGCAGTGTGGATAAATCAAGCTGGCCCGCTTTCCAATGCGCTTTCGCACGTTCACTGACATGAAGAACGTCTGTCCGTCCGATCATTTCATCAAGCGTCTTAAAGCCTAACTGCGCCATATATTCACGCACTTCTTCTGCGACAAATTGCATGTAATTTACGATATGGTCAGGATTGCCCATGAATTTTTTGCGGAGCTCCGGATTTTGCGTCGCGACACCTACAGGACATGTATCTAAATGGCAGGCGCGCATCATGATGCAGCCAAGAACGACAAGCGGCGCTGTAGCAAAGCCGAATTCCTCCGCACCGAGCAAGGCGGCCATTACGACATCTCGGCCTGTCATCAGCTTACCGTCCGTTTCCAATACCACGCGATCCCGTAAACCGTTCAGCATCAGCGTTTGGTGAGCTTCTGCAAGACCAAGCTCCCACGGAAGACCGGTATGTTTAATACTCGTTTTCGGCGATGCGCCCGTTCCGCCATCGTAGCCGCTGATGACGATGACATCCGCAGTGCCTTTTGCCACACCGGCCGCAATCGTGCCGACACCGGCTTTTGACACGAGCTTGACGCTGATTCGCGCGCTTCGATTTGCATTTTTCAAATCATGGATCAGCTGCGCCAAATCTTCAATTGAATAAATATCATGGTGAGGAGGCGGTGAGATCAGCCCTACACCTGGTGTAGAACCGCGGACATCCGCGACCCAAGGATATACTTTGTTCCCCGGAAGCTGACCGCCTTCTCCCGGCTTCGCTCCTTGCGCCATTTTGATCTGCAATTCATCCGCATTGACGAGATAATGGCTCTTTACGCCGAAACGGCCGGAGGCGATCTGTTTAATCGCACTTCTTCTGTCGTCGCCATTTTCATCCGGAACGAAACGTTTCGGGTCCTCGCCGCCTTCTCCGCTGTTGCTTTTTCCGCCAAGCCTGTTCATCGCTATCGCTAAAGCCTCATGGGCTTCCTTGCTTAATGAACCGAATGACATCGCTCCTGTTTTAAAACGTTTCACGATGGACGCAGCTGATTCAACTTCCTCTAATTTTAAAGGCTTGCGGTCTTCTTTGAAGGCGAACAGATTGCGTAAAAATCCGATTCGTTCTTCATCCGCTGCATGAGAATACTGCTTAAACAGGCTGTAATCATTTTTTCGGCAGGCCCATTGCAGTGTATGGATGGTTTTCGGGTTGAAAGCGTGGTGCTCTCCCCCGTTCCGCCATTGGAATTCACTTCCAGGATCAAGAGTTTGGCTGTAATCATCCTTGTACGCCGCTTGATGGCGCTGTTTCGCTTCTTGCGCAATCGTCTCGATATCGATTCCGCCAAGCTGAGATGCAGTACCGGTAAAGTATTTGGCGATAACGTCTTCACCGATGCCGACCGCTTCAAAAATTTGGGCGCCCCTGTAACTTTGCACAGTTGAAATCCCCATTTTTGACATCACTTTCACGACGCCTTCTGTTACGCTCTTTCCGTATTTGCTGACAGCTTCTTCATACGGAATATCAAGCCGGCCTTCATCGATTTCCTGCTTATACGTAGCATAAGTCAAATACGGATTGACAGCATCGGCACCATACCCGATGAGAGCCGCAAAGTGATGAACTTCACGCGCTTCCCCGGATTCAACGATAATGCTTGCTTTTGTTCGCAGGCCTTGACGGATCAAATGCTGATGCAGCGCACTGACGGCCAAAAGCGGCGGAATCGGCGTCAATTCCTTACTCATTGCCCTGTCAGATAAAATTAACAGAGATACGCCTTCCTTGATCGCTTTTTCCGCTTGCTGAAATAAATCCTTCAGGCCTTTTTCCAGGTCATCGGAAAACAGCGTGCGGATGTTCTGGCTCTTAATGTCAGGGTGCACAAGTGTTTTCAGCGCATAAAACTGTTCGTTTGATAATACAGGAGTATACAATTTTATGCGGCGTGCATTTCTTTCACTCGGATGCAGCAGATCACCTTCAGCCCCAAGCCATGTCACCGTAGAGGTCACAAGCTGCTCGCGGATCGCGTCAATCGGCGGGTTTGTGACTTGCGCAAACAGCTGTTTAAAGTAATGAAACAGTGATTGGGCGCGATCGGATAAAACGGCGAGCGGCGAATCATTTCCCATAGAGCCGAGCGGGTCCTTGCCTTCTTTAATAACAGGAATTAAATATTTCTGGATATCTTCATACGTATAGCCAAACGCTTTTTGACGGACGAGAAGATCATCGAATTGTTCCTCTTCCCGGATTTCCGGGTCAGGATTCACTTGAACCAATTCTTCTTCAAGCCATTTTTGATACGGGAATTCATTGGCGATTTCTGTTTTTACTTCTTCATCTGAAATAATCCGGCCTTCCTCTAAGTCAATGAGCAGCATTTTTCCGGGCTCCAGACGTTTTTTATGAAGAATGTTCTCCTGCTCCACTTCAATAACGCCGACCTCAGATGAGAAAATAATATGGTCATCTTTTGTCACATAGTAACGTGCCGGACGCAGGCCGTTACGGTCAAGGATGGCGCCGATTTGTTTTCCGTCCGTAAACGAAATGGCGGTCGGCCCGTCCCACGGCTCCATTAAAGAGCTGTGATATTCATAAAAAGCCCGTTTCGCTTTAGACATGTGAGTGTTTTCCGTCCATGGTTCCGGAATCAGCA
Organism: Bacillus sp. SYZHCR11; assembly: GCF_057196865.1. Taxonomy (NCBI): domain Bacteria; kingdom Bacillati; phylum Bacillota; class Bacilli; order Caryophanales; family Bacillaceae; genus Bacillus; species Bacillus sp. SYZHCR11. Next base: position 299,911 of record NZ_JBXUND010000001.1, on the reverse strand, counting down.
TCATTGCCGTATGTGCCGGTTTCCGCCCCGCCATCACGAAAAATTCAAACGCATTATCAAGAATGGATGAGTCACTGCCCTCAGCATTTAAAATCGGCAGCACTTTGCGAAGATCGTCTCCGAAGCTTTCTGAAACGAACTGCTGCTCCCTCGCTCTCATCCAATTGATGTTGCCCCGGAGCGTATTGATTTCTCCGTTATGAATCAGATAGCGGTTCGGATGGGCACGTTCCCAAGTAGGAAAGGTATTTGTGCTGAATCTTGAATGCACGAGTGAAAATGCAGATACGAAGGTTTCATCCTGCAAATCCAAATAAAAAGCGTCAACCTGCTCAGGCGTTAACAACCCTTTATAAACAATAGTCTGGCTTGACAGGCTTGCGAAGTAAAAATCAAGCTGTTCTTGAACGCCCCAATTTTCAGCCTGCTTCCGGATAACATACAATTTGCGTTCAAAAGCAAGGCTGTCTTTCAAATCGTTTGCGGCTCCGATAAATACTTGACGCACATACGGGCAAGTGCTTTGTGCCACTGTTCCGATTTTTCCGACATTTACAGGGACGGTTCTCCAGCCGAGAACGATCTGTCCTTCCTGCTCAATGAATGCATTCACCTGTTTTTCGATCTTTTTTCTTTCCTCTTCATTTTGCGAGAAAAAGACCATTCCTACCCCGTAACGGCCTTTTTCCGGCAGCTTCATTTCTCCGCACTCTTTCTTAAAAAAAGCATCAGGGATCTGAACCATCAGGCCGGCGCCGTCACCCGTATTCGGATCACTGCCCTGTCCTCCTCTGTGATCCAGCTGGCAAAGCATCTTCAGTCCTTTTTTGACAATGTCATGTGAAGGTTTCCCTTTTAAATGGGCATACAAGCCGATTCCGCATGCATCGTGCTCAAATTCCGGACGGTAGAGACCTTGTGCTCTCGGCATTTGATTGTAAGTCATAATTCCTCTCCCCCGATCAGTTTCCGTTAATTATCGGTCATAAAATCTGACAACTTTAAATTAATTGTAAGTTTTCAAAACAATATAAACAATATATAATTTAGATCAAATACATCTCAAAATGAGATAGATGGGTGTGAACGCAATGGAATTACGCCAGCTTCGTTATTTTATGGAGGTAGCAGAACGGGAACATGTGTCAGAAGCGGCTGATCATCTGCATGTCGCACAATCCGCCATCAGCCGGCAGATTGCAAATCTTGAAGAAGAGCTGAAAGTCACTTTATTTGAACGGGAAGGCAGAAATATTAAATTAACGCCGATCGGCAAACAATTTTTAGAACATGTTAAAACGGCGATGAAAGCAATTGATTATGCGAAGGAACAAATTGATGAATATCTTGATCCGAATCGCGGAACCGTCAAAATAGGATTTCCGACGAGCCTTGCAAGCCAGCTTTTGCCGACTGTGATTTCGGCATTTAAAGAGGAATACCCGAACGTTGAGTTTTTGCTCCGCCAGGGTTCTTATAAGTTTTTAATCGAAGCGGTAAGAAACAGGGATATAGATGCTGCGTTGCTCGGCCCCGTTCCGACGGAATTCCCCGACATAACAGGCAATATCTTATTCACGGAAAAGATTTACGCGCTTGTTCCGCTGCATCATCCGCTTGCCAAACAGAAAAATATTCATTTAATTGATCTGCGCGGCGACCAATTCGTTTTATTTCCCGAAGGGTTTATTCTCCGAAACATGGCGATTGACGCTTGCAGACAGGCCGGCTTTGCGCCGCTTGTATCGACGGAAGGCGAGGATTTAGATGCCATTAAAGGATTAGTCTCCGCGGGGATGGGAGTTACTTTATTGCCTGAAAGCACCTTTGCAGAAACCACACCCCGGTTCACGGTCAAAATTCCGATTGAATTTCCTCAAGTGAAGCGCACCGTAGGCATTATTAAACCAAAAGGAAGAGAACTGGCTCCGTCTGCAAATGATTTCTATCATTTTGTCATTCAATTTTTCTCCAAACTTGAACAATATCAATAAAAAACAAACCCGAGCTTCAAAACGAAGCCTCGGGCTTTTTCATATTTTTATAGATCTTTCTCAGCCGATCGGAATGGATAGTTCAACGTGGCAGACAAACGCTTCCGGATCAATGACTGATTGATCGGTCTGTTTGTGAGGCGTTTCTTTAAATGTCTTCAGCTGGGCTGAGGAATAGTTGACGATGCCGAGTCCGAGCTCTTCTCCCTGCTGATCAAGCAGCCTGACAACCGCTCCGCTGCTGAATCTGCCCTTAATCTGTTCGATATCCTGCGGTGACAGCGCCATATTTCCGTTCGCGACATCGCGGCTGCTTTTCTTTTCCATCACAATTTCGCCTTCGGGGCCGGAATTAAATGCAAGCCATTGTTCTTTGTGGTTTAACGGCAGGGTTCCTTCCGCTTCAAAATAAGTTCCTTCAGCCGCCTCATCTACCGCTTGAAGCAGAATGTCCGGAATGTTAGCCTGCCCGAGAAAGCCTTTAATACCGGAGGCCATCACAATTTTAAAAGCATCCAGTTTCGAACGCATTCCGCCGGTTCCCATTTCACTCCCGGCATCTCCCGCGCTTGCTTCTATTTCCGGAGTGATGTCACTTACATGTCTGATTCTTTTCGCTTTCGGGTTGCTGCGCGGATTATCATCATATAAACCGTCAATGTCTGATAAAATTACAAGCATGTCGGCATCAATTAAACCTGCCACCTTCGCTGCGAGTGTATCGTTATCTCCGAATTTCAGCCGGTTGACTGTGACCGTGTCATTTTCATTAATAATCGGAATAATGCCCCGTTCCAAAAGGACGTTCATCGTATTGCGCACATTATGGTAGCGGTATTCATCGGAAAAGTCGCTTCTTGTAATTAATATTTGTGATGCGACATAACCGTGCGCTAAAAACAGCTTTGAGTAAGCCTCCATTAATAATCCCTGCCCGATGGAAGCAGAAGCCTGTTTTTCAGGGAGGCCTTCCGGTTTCTGAATAAATCCGAGCTTCCGATAACCTGCCGCCACTGCGCCGGAAGATATTAAAATCACTTCATAGCCGCTGTCCTTCAGCTGTGCGATTTGATCCACCAATGCTTCCAGCTTTCTTCTGCTGATTTCCCCGTGCAGGCTCGTCAGTGAGCTGCTTCCGATTTTCACCGCGACTCTTTTGATCTTCGTCCGAGACGTCACTGTATCACTCCTGTTTTTTAACGATTATAGTGCTGCCGTTTTTTCAATTGTTTTGCTGATCTCAATAGAACGTTCGGTCGCGTGTTTAATGGCTTTGGCAATGGCTTCTCCGCCGCCTTCTGACCTGAGCGCATCGAGGCCGGCTTCCGTCGTGCCGTTTGGAGAGGTGATGTTTTCCCGAAGCACATCCGGTTTTTCACCCGTTTCCATCAGCATTTTTGCAGCGCCCAATAACGTTTGCGCCCCGATTTTGCGGGACAGCCGTTTGTCTAAGCCGGCTTCTTCACCTGCTTTTTCAATAAACTCCATTAAATAATAGAAGTACGCCGGTCCGCTGCCTGCGATGCCGGTGAAAATGTCCATCTGATCTTCCTTGATCACGTACACTTCCCCGAGGCATTCCAAAAGAGATACCGCGGTTTTTGCTGCACCGTAAGAGACATGGTCTCCGAAAGCCGCAGCTGTTGCCGATTCGCCGATCATGCTGGATGTGTTCGGCATCACTCTTACAACTGGCTGACGGTCATGTAATGATTGTTGTATAAATGAGGTTGTTATGCCTGCCAGAACAGACAGGATGATTTGATGAGGTTGAATACGCCGTTTCAGCGTAGCAAGAGCGATTTCAGCATCCTTCGGTTTCATGGCTAAAATAAAGACATCAATGTCTTCGGTTTTCATGCTGTCAAAAGCAATGCCTTGAATTCCGTATTGATGTTCCAATTCAGCGAGTCGCTCTGTATTGCGGCGGTTTGTCACGCAGATGTTTTGGTTGGGAATTTTTTTTGCGCGGACCATGCCTGATATCATTCCTTCAGCCATTGATCCTGCTCCGATAAAAGCAACTTTCTTTTGATCTAAGATCGGTAACATCTCCCTTGTTCGTATTTTGTTCGTATTTTTCACACGTTTTTTATGTTACCACTTCAGGAGTCGATGTCAAGTTTGGAGGTTTTATTGATATGTATTGTTCCGAGCCTGTTATTATGTATAATGAATCACAGAACAAACCTTTTGAGCCCGGGAGGCCGGGTGCGTTCCGGCCGGATTTAAAAATTATCTGAAATGGCTTTTTCTATCAGCTTTTTGCAGCGGTCAAGCTCTGTCTTCAGCTGTTTTTTGTAAAGCTTCGCAGCTTCATAGTCTTTAAATTGATAGAGAACGACTTCCTGGAGTTTGGCTCCCTCTTTTTTCACTTTTACTTGCTTTAAAATCCCGTCATCCAAAAGTTCGTGAAGTGAACGGTACACCTCGGTATGATTCGGCTTAAAACCGATGGGTTTAAATTCCGAACGCAGCACCTCGAGAAGCTTCAGTCCGTAAAGCCGTTCCTGCTCTGTCATTGTAATCATGTAAAGCTTTAAAAAGGCTCTTTGTTTCACTAAAAAACCGGTTGAACTTCTTTTTTCTTCTTTCAATATGTGCCCACCCTTCCTTCTAACAAATTATTCCATGTACTAAATATTCTCTTTATATCCCGTTTTCCCTTTTATTGTTCGGACAGTTTGGTTTGTATTGATTTGTTTTTTGGATGCGGGGAAAAATAACCTTAGTGAACATTTGGTACATAGTTCATTTAGTTTAATTATAGCTGATATCGGTTTCTTTTTCACTCTTTTTTCTGCAAAAACGGATCTTTATGCCTATTTAATCCGGTTGCGAAAACAAAAAAAGACCCGTCACGAAGACAGGTCCCCTTTTGTTTAAGGATTAGTTGACCACAAACCGGCAGTTTTGATGAAAATGCGCGGATGTAATTTCAATTGAGCAACCATATATTCTGCAAGATCCTCAGGCTGCATGACTTTTTCCGGATTGCCGTCTGTCAGATTTAATTCAATAGACATGTCGCTTGCAACCGTGCTCGGAGTCATTGCGCTGACACGGATATTGTGTTTTCTGACTTCCTGCATGAGAGATTCGGTCAAACCGAGAACGGCAAATTTAGAAGCGCTGTACGCACTTGTCGCCGCGGCGCCTCTTTGGCCCGCCGTAGAAGAAATATTAATGATATCTCCTGATTTTCTCTCAATCATTTCAGGAAGAACGGCGCGTGTCACGTGGTATACACCCATTACATTAACTTGAATGATGTCTTCCCACTCTTGAGGCGTAAGATCCAAAAATCCGCCGAATTTGCTGATTCCGGCATTGTTAATCAGGATGTCAACCTCACCGAGTTCTTCTTTAATAGAGGAGACGGCTTGTTCAACCTCTTTTTGGTTTTTTACATCGGCAGCAGCGAATGATGCCTTTACACCAAGGGCTTTCACTTCTTCCGCAACCTTTTCGACATTTGCTTCTGTACGGCCGATTAAACCGATATTGACTCCTTCTTTGGCTAAAGCGATAGCGGCGGCGCGGCCGATTCCTCTGCCCGCACCCGTGATAAGAGCCGTTTTGTTTTGTAAGCTTTCCATGTCTTTCACCCTTTCTGAATGTCCTTATGTACGATTTCACATTATAAGCAGAAAAAAAACAATTAGCAAATAAAATGATTCAGCACGATCGGTAAAGGGTATCAACTGAAAAAAAGGAGTGAAAAGCAGATGATCATCATTTTGTATATCAGTGCTGCCGTTGCGGCTGCCGCATTAATTTATGCAGCCGTATCCGCCGTGCATTTTAAAAGAAACACAGCGCCTGATATAAAGAAGATTAACGCCGCGACAGCGTCCATGCAGACGTCTGTTGAAGAAATCAAAACAGAAACCCGTTTGTTATCACAAAAGCAGAAAGAACTGCAGGAAGACTTTCTTACTAAAAAAACAGCCGTGCAAACGACGGCAGCCGAAGTTAAAGGAACGCCTCACGTCCTGAAAATGCTCTGGAACGCCGGTAAAAGCGGTTTATGAGCCTGCATGTCATCCGACGTTTTTGATGACACTAAGAGAAACTGGCGGATTCAAGGAGGCATAACATGATTTGCGATCGTGAGCGGCTTGCGCATTTTTTGCAGCAGCTTAAAGCATTATCATCTTCGGGAGGATTTACAAAATCGGATTTGCTGACTCCGGAGTTCCATTTAGCCAAGGACGGAGATCTGGATATGTATTATTCGCCTCATAATGAGTATATCAACCCACATGCTGCGGTTGTCATCTCCGGAATTACACCCGGTTTTTTTCAGATGCAGCGGGCGTACAAAGCAGCGGCACAGCTTTTAAAAAACGGCGAATCTCTTGAGGTGATAGCATATGAGACAAAAAAAGCGGCCGGACTTTCCGGTTCCATGAGGCAGCACATCATCGAAATGCTTAATGAATGCGGTCTGCCGGCCGCGCTTCACGTTGAGGATTCATCCCGGTTTTTTGATTCAAAAAGGGAGCTGCTTCATACGACATCCGTTATCAAACACCCTGTTTTTTATAAACAGAAAAACTATACGGGACACCGGCCGGCCATCAGCAGATCAGCTCTTCTCAGCCGTTACGCGCTGACATGTTTTCCGGATGAAATAGAAATGATGAAAAAAGACATTCTGCTTATCCCTCTCGGAAAAGCAGCAGAATCAGCCTGCCGCACGCTGAAGAAGAACGGCAGAATGGGCCATGCGGTCATTCTGGAAGGCTTCCCGCATCCGTCCGGAGCAAACGGACATCGTTTCAAACAATTTCACGAAAACAAACAATCGTTACGTGAACAAATTCAGCGGTTTGCCGGGTTTCTTCAGCAGCCGTAAAAAAACGCCCCGAATTTTCGGGGCGCTGCTGTTAAGAAGCGTATTCAGGCAATGCTTTATTGTGTTTTGCCGTTTTCTCTTCAGGTATTTTGATTTGATTTGTCAAGATCGCACTTACGAAATAGAGCGCTGCGAAAATCCATACAACGCCTTGTGCGCCGACAAGCCCGATGAACGCCCAGGCAAGCGCGGGGCCGACAAATGCCGACAGGCCCGCAGCCAGATTTAACACAGACATGGCAGCACCTTTATTGCTGCCGGCCGCCGTCGGCACGATAGCCCCGATCGGAACGAACCCGGCGAGGAGCCCTCCCCATATAAAACCGACAATGCTGACGAACAGCAAATTCCCATGTGATACAACAGGAGCATAATATAATAAAAGAGTAAAAATGCCGCAGCCCACTCCTCCGAACCACATGACAGTCTTTTTCCAGCCGAAGGCATCGCCGACTGCGCCGAAGATTAAGTTAAAGACGATATTTCCGAGAAAAATCGTTCCCCAAATTTGCAGCCATACATTTGTAGAAATGCCGTGCTGCGCCATATGCATCGGGAGGAATACCGGAAATCCATATGTTCCGATGCTGTTAATGATCCGAATGATCCCCCCAGAGAGCACGCACGGATTTTCAGCAAGGATGGTGATTCCCTTCATTAATTCCTGCGCCTTTTCCCGCTTATCTGCCTTTTTCTTTTCAAAGCGGTCCCTATTTAAAATCAAAGCAAAAAACGCGCCGAGGCATACCCAGAAAATTGAACTCCACAGCGTATTCAAATAGCCGAAGGATTTGATGGCCCAGCTTGAATACCAAGCACCGAATACAAACATCCCGCAGCAATATGCAATCCAGAACCAGCCGACCGCCGTACTGAGCCTGTTTTTCGGCGACCGGTAAATCACCCATGTCAAAAATGAATAGGCAAACAGCGGGTAACCCAGCCCTTTAATAAAATACGTGACATACATCACCGGCAAATTAAGATTCTCAAATCCGTATGCGATAAACGCGGCTGTTCCGATGACGTAAAACAACAGCCCCATAAACATCGTCCGCTTTGCGCCGAAGGCTTCGAGGCAGACCCCTGAAAACCACGACGCCACAGCAAGAGAAATACCGTAAACCGTAAACAGGGATGCTGATTGCTGTACCGTCAAGCCGTTTTCAACTAAAAACGGGCTGAGCCAGCCTTGTTCAAGGCCGTCTCCCATCATAAACAGCACGACCCCTAAAAATCCCCAGGCGAGCTGTTTCGGAATTCCTATTTTATTAAGCATTTTTGTTCCTCCTCAGCAATCTTTCATGTTGTCATCTCATCCCCAAGTCAGCCTTTCACCGCCGGCTGAAAATGAGTAAATAATTTTTGGGTATGTTTCCATTCTTCATATAGGAAGAGATCCGTCTGATCCGCTTCCGGCTCAATTACCTTTGTGCAGGTCGAAAGCTCTGCTTTCACACCGAGAGCTTCGTTGCAAATCATCACCGCTCCCATTGCGGATGCCTGGCTGAACCCCTCTCTCTTATAGATTTTCTTTTGAAGAAGGTTAGCAAGAAACTGCGTCAAAGCATCACTTTGGAAACCGCCGCCGCACACCTTCACATAATCTTGTGAAAAGGAAGCCGCCTCTGTTAACGCCTCATAGTTCCATTTGATTGAAAAAGCGATTTCCAGCAGTGCGGCTTTGACAAAATGGGCTCTGCTTAAGTTTTGGGACAGCGGAGCGTCAAAAATAAATCCGCCTTTTGCCAGTGCGTTTTTCTCAGGAGATAAATAGGAGCCTAACGCAGATATACAGGCATGATCATGTTTCGGCAGACTTGCGATTTCCCGTTCCATGACGCTGTAGGATTCATTCGGATAAAAAATGGATTTTAATTTTTGATAATTGAGTCCTGTTACACCCGGATTCGTTTCTAGAAGCCATTCACCTTCTTCTGTATGGCAATTCAGCCATGCATTCTCTAAACTTTCGGTTCCGGTCTCCGCTGTTATCTTTGTAATCGGCGTCGTCGTGCCGGATACGATGACGATATCTCCCGGCTTTGCATCTGCACTTTTGATGGCAAGCTGTGTGTCTCCCCCGCCTGCAATCACAGGCACTCTTTCAGAAAGACCGAGCACCGCCGCTTTCTTAAACGTTAACATTCCGACAACCGTCCCAGATCGGACGAGTGAAGGAAGAATGGCAGAAGGCACACCGAAGATGTTGCATAATTTCTCTGACCACGCCTTTTTCCTTACGTCAAACAGCAGTGTTTCAGCAGCCTGTGACGGTTCATAGCTTAAAATTCCGCTCAGCTCAAATGTCACCCAGTCACTGATGCTTGTGATACACTTCACTTCTTTCCATAAAGACGGCTGTCTGGCTTTTAATCCGACAAGTTTCATGGCGGAAAATAAAGCGCTCGGTAGACGTCCGGTTTGCTGATGCACTTCTTCTTCTGCCTCAATCCCGCCTTCCCATTCACGCCCTCTGTTATCAATGTTGGGCAGACCGAGAAATGCCTTTTTATCTTTATTGATCAAAACGATTCCCTGCCTCTGGCTTGTTGAGGTGATTCCGATTAATGTAATATGAGGGCTCTTGGCAATAGCCTTTCTTGCCATAGCGCTGATTTGCGTCCATAACCCTTCCGGTGAGAAATATCGTCCGTCCGGATAAAGCGGATCCGTCACATATTCAATGTCTTCCCTTTCAAGCGCGGTCACTTCGCCGCCGGCAGTCACGACCGCGACTCGCGCATTCCCAGTCCCGATGTCAAATACAAGGTAGCCTTTTTGTTCAGCCATTACAGCCTCCTGCTTCCGTTTCAAGTTCTCTTTTGTTATAAAGTTCACGTATTGAGCAGGTTTGATCTTGTTTCCATTTGAAAAGCGCTTCATTTAAAATCTTCACATGATGATCTTCCACTTCAAATGTTGCGCCCGCTAAATGGGGAGTCGCGAACACATTCGGCAAAGAGATCAATTCATAATCAGAAGATTCAGGCGGTTCGTGATAAAACACGTCAAGGATCGCTCCCTTAATCCGCCGTTCTTTCAGCACCCGCAGCAGCTCTTCCCTGTCTGTAACCGCCGCTCTTGACGTATTGACAAAAACAGCTTCCTGTTTCATCAATTGAAAGTGCCGGGCGCCGATAAGGCCGATGGTTTCTTCTGTGCGCGGCAAGTGAACGGAAACAATATCACTTTCAGAAAATACCTGTTCAATCGTCGTTTTTTCATACTCCCGGTTTTCATGACGGACAAATGGATCATAGTAAAGCACCTTGCAGTCAAAAGCGGCCAATAGCCTGGCGATTCTCTGTCCGACAGCTCCGAAACCGATAAGGCCGACTGTTTTCCCCGTCAGCTCATTTCCTCTGAATTTGACGTAAGCCTGCAAATAATCACCATTCCACTTTCCGTCCTTCAGCCACTGATGGGAAGAATACGTATGACGCAAAAATGAAATCACATTTCCGATAAACATTTCAGCAACGGCCTGGGCATTGCGGGCCGGTGTAAAGAAAACGGGGATTTTTCTTTTAGTCGCCGCCGCAATATCCACATTAGACGGCATTCCTCTGCAGACACCGATAAAAGCGGAATCCGGCAATATGTCAATAACACGCTGAGACACCTCATCAAGTTCGGTTATAAGCCCCGACGCGTTTGTCTCATGAATCATCCGGATCAATTCATCTTCCCGATAGGCCCGGCCGTGCTTCTTCCACGGCCGGTGCACAGTCCGGCCGAACAGCTCAGCCAGCTCCTTCAGCCCCTCGTCGTGATATGGCGCGGTAATTAAAACCGTCATGGTGCAAAACATCCTTTTCACATAAATTTTTTCATAAAAAAATCTCTTTCCTCAAAGAAGGAAAGAGATTCATATACCGTCTTTATCCGCTTGAAGCGCACAAATATGTATAGACCATTCTTTCCTATCTTTCAAGCATACGCTTGCTGGAATTGGCACAATAAATGTTGCCGAGGTTTCATAGGGCCAGTCCCTCCACCTCTCTGGATAGAAAATAAAATGATGAAATTGTCAGGCTGTTTAAAAGAATAAACTCATCATAGAAAAGTCTTTCCGTAATGTCAACACTTTTTTCTGAATTGACGTTCGATTTTGAAATGTTATAATGCTTACAATATAAACAAAGAGGAGAAATGGGCTATGAATTCTGCTGCAACACAGCCGAACGGGGTCTTTAAGTCGGTGTGCTCACTAGACTGTCCCGATCAATGCGGCTTGCTTGTGACAAAAAAAGACGGAAAAATCGTTAACATTCAGGGAGACCCCGATCACCCGGTCACATCAGGGAATATTTGCAACAAAGTCAGACACATGGCTGAGCGTATTTATGATGAGAAGCGCGTAACCGTTCCGTTAAAAAGGATCGGTAAAAAAGGTGAAGCCGCGTTTGCGCCTATTTCCTGGGAGGAAGCAATCAATACAATCAGTTCGCGCTGGAAAGAGCTTATTTCCGAAGAAGGAGCGGAAAGCATTCTTCCGTACAGCTTTTACGGCAATATGGGAAAACTGGCGGCAGAGGGAATGGACCGCCGTTTTTTCCATCGTCTCGGAGCGAGTCATCTCGAACGGACGATCTGCAGCAAAGCCGGTTCTGAAGGCTATAACTATACAATGGGAGAAGGAGCGGGTACTGATCCGGAGGAGACCATACATGCTAAGCTCTTTATTTTTTGGGGAATCAATGCCGTCAGCACGAATATGCACCAAGTCATGATTGCTCAAAAAGCCCGGAAAAAAGGGGCTAAAATTGTCGTTATCGATGTACATAAGAACCAAACCGGCCGGCTTGCTGATTGGTTTATTCCCATTCGTCCCGGCACAGATGCCGCACTCGCCCTCGGTATCATGCATATCTTATTCGCTGAGAACCTTCACAATGAAGCATTTCTCACAGAATACACCGAAGGCAGTGACGAATTAAAAGCGCATGTCAAACACTATGATCCGGAAACGGTTTCTGCTATTACAGGCGTTAAAGCCGACGATATCAGACGCCTTGCGAGAATGTACGGAGAAACCTCCCCTTCCCTTATCAGGATCGGAAACGGCATTCAGCACCATGACAATGGCGGAATGATCGTCCGCACCGTCTCCTGCCTTCCGGCTGTTACAGGGCAGTGGCTCAACACCGGAGGAGGCGCAATCAAGCACAACAGCGCGGTATTAAACTATAACAGACAAGCGCTCCAGCGGCCTGATCTGCTTTACGGCCGGAAGCCGCGATCATTTAATATGAACAGGCTCGGAAGCGTTCTTTTAGAAACAAAACCGCCCGTGCGCTCCCTGTTTATTTACGGTACGAATCCCGCAGTGGTGGCGCCGGAAGCGAATAAAGTCAGAAAAGGCCTGCTGCGGGAGGATTTATTTACAGTCGTTCACGATCTGTTTTTAACGGAAACCGCCAAATATGCGGATATCGTGCTCCCCGCTGCATCCGCATTTGAAAACACGGATTTTTACACGTCTTACTGGCATCATTTTATTCAGCTGCAAAAACCAGTGATCGAACCCTACGGGGACAGCAAATCGAATACGGAAGTGTTCCGTCTGCTTGCCGGAGCAATGGGATTTACCGAGCAGGAGCTTCAGGATTCTGATGAAGAATTAATCAGACAGGCGCTGGACTTTCCCGACAATCCGTATATCGAGGATATTGATTACGAAGCGCTCTCACGCCATTCCTTCATGAAAGCCAAACGGAAAAAACCGCTTTTTCCGGGAAAGCTCAAGACACCGAGCGGAAGAATTGAATTATATTCGGAAAAGATGAAACAGGACGGTTATCCGGCGCTGCCGACACACATCCCTCTTGAGAGCGATGACGATTTTCCGCTTTTATTTGTCCCGGGACCGAATCATAATTTTTTGAATTCGACATTTTCAAATAACGAAAAACACGTAAAACTGGAAAAAGCGCCAAAGCTTTTCATTCATACAGAAGATGCTGTACGCCGGAACATAGAAGACGGAGAAACCGTTAGAGTTTGGAATCACCGCGGTGAGTGCGAATTGACAGTTTCGGTCGGCGAACAGGTGCTTCCCGGCGTTGCGGTGAGCCAAGGTCTTTGGGCCGATATGGATGATAAAAAACAGCTCGTCAATTCGCTCACGCCCGATCGGCTGGCGGATATGGGCGGAGGCGCTGTTTTCTTCTCCGGAAAGGTGCAGGTGGAAAAGCTCAGCAATCAAAACCGTCCGCAATAAACGCACGGCGGTTTTGCTGAAGGCTGAATCCTCCGGCCGGCTTCACCGTATAAAAAATGATAACGTTTATTGGAGGTTTGGATATATTACCGGCATCGGAATCGCTTTAGCCGGATATTTCATCGGAGACGGATTGAAAACTTTAACTCACCTGATCCTCATGAACATCTGACATTCCGCATATCACGAGAAACGGAAAGCGGTATGTGCAGAAACCGGCATTAAGAGAATGGCTGACTTCCATGCTGGAAAAAGAATAACAGCTGCCATGAAAAGCGGGAAGAGTTTTTCTCTTCCCGTTCATTAAGGTTTGCCCCCCTGCCTCTCTTCAACCCCAAACATACGACGGATATCGTTCTTACGTAACGAAACATCCCCTTCTTTTGATTTCAAATAAAACCCTTTCTTATATAACCGTATGACTTCCTCATATGTAAGCTCATGACGAAGGAACGCCATTAAACGCCCATCTTTTTCATCTTGTTTATTGAACCATTCATACCGTTCTGACCAGTTCACTTTCTGAATGTCAAACACCTTCCCACTTTAGATTAATGCCCTTTTCGCATTTATTATACTTTTTTCCCCTTCTGTAAACACTCCGACTGTCTGTGGCATTTTTGAAAACAGCCGTACCCGCCTATTAGTCACCATGTTGACTTATTTCCCTTTGTGATGTATATTGTAATTGTCAACATGGTGACAATTTAGATGGGAGATAACTTATGGATATTAAATTACTAATGAAGGAACTGCATTTTATGCAACAAAGTTACGCATCATTATTTTCGGTTGTCAATAAGGTGCAGACTCGGGGGGACGAATACTTAGAAATGTTGACTTCCCGACAGCACATGACTCTTATTGCTATTGCCCATTTACCGACGGAAGATACCACACTTATGAATATCGCTAAAAAGCTGGGCACAACAAAACAAACCGCTAACAAATTAATTTCAAGTCTCTCGAAAAAAGGATATGTTCACACTGTGCCAAGCAAACTGGATAAACGTGCAATCAATATTGAGATTACCCCTGAAGGAAAAAAAGCGTTAATTTCCTGTTCAGAAAGATCCACCTATTTTTTAGCGGATATGTTTCATGAGTTCACAACTGAAGAAGTTGAAACATTCTGGAGGCTATTGCAAAAACTTTATCGTTTTGATGGTGAAGAACAGGACGGTTTTGAAGAAAAAGCACATTTGAAAGTTGAAGACCAGGCACAATCCATCTCAGATGACTATGAAGAAAAAATCATGGCTGAATTTTCAAAACGGCGATATGGGAGTGCAAACGATGAATAATATGCTTTATCGAAAAGTAAAAGAAACTGAGGATAAGATGAAGGAAAAATGCTATGAGCTGAAAGATAAAATTGATCAATTTATTTCTCATGCTAAATATAAACTTCATTGCAATCGTAAACTGGACCGAGCCGGCAATTATATATCAATTGCCATTGGACTCTTTATCCTAACTGCCTCATGGCTGACCGCAACACAATGGCTGCTTTGGATAGGCGCGGCGAGTATTTTGAGTAATGCCTGTTTGCTCATTATAAAGCCTGTTAAAAATTGAAAATCTGAAAAAAGCTCTCTAAAAGAGAGCTTTCTTTTATTAATCGTCTTAGTCTTCATCTTCTTCCCGATTTTCTTTCATCTCATGAAGTCTTTCATAAAAGAACTTTATAAAATGGGCAGAATTAAGTTCTTTATAGCCACCGAATTCACTCCAAATAACAACTGGACATTCTCCTTTCCGTTACTTTAAGTACATTTATTCACAAAGTAATCTTTTTTACAGGTCATTTAGTGGCAGCCCCAGGAAAATGCGAATTTACAACGTTAATCAAATTCAAACATAAAAAAGTCGAATTCCCTGTCTATACGGCTTCTTCAAGTAAATCCCCATTAACCTTTTTTGGGTAAGATTTGTAACCTCTGCGCAGTGAAATTATACCTGTGCTAGCCCGCCATCTACGAACAATTCAATACCCGTCAAGTAACTGCTTTCGTCTGAAGCAAGGAAAGATACAGCGTTAGCTACTTCTTCAGGTGTCCCAACTTTTCCAGCTGGAACAGTATTTCTGGCATTTTCCATCGCTCCTTCAAGTGCATCACCAAAAAGCTCATCGTATGCAGGTGTAAGAATCACTCCTGGACTTACCACATTTACACGGATTTCAGTACCTTTTAGGTCAAGAATCCAGTTGCGAACCAGTGCTCTTAATGCTGCTTTAGATGCTCCATATACACTAAATGCTGGGTTGCCAATTGATCCAGCAGTAGAGCCCGTTACAATAATAGAACCTACTTTGTCCGGGAATAGTGATAGCGCTTTTTGAACAGTAAAAATGGTTCCTTTCACGTTAATGCCGAACGTTCTATCAACCTGCTCTTCAGTAATTTCACCTAATGGAAGGAAGCTGCCGATGCCTGCATTAGCAAAAAGGATGTCCAACTTACCTTTTTCCTGCTTTATCATGTCATATAGTTTGTCTAAGTCTTCAAGCTTAGAAATATCACCTTGAACACAGGTTACGTTCTTGCCAATTTGGTTAACAGCTTTATCAAGTTCGTTTTGTCTACGTCCCGTGATATAAACATATGCACCTTCGTTTACAAATTTTTGTGCTGCAGCAAGACCAATCCCACTTGTTCCACCCGTTACAAGCGCTACTTTACCTTCAAATTCACCCATACTTAACACTCCTTTAGAATTAATATTATTTTATGTCTAGTACCTTTAAGTACTTGAAGAACAACTTACAAGTAATAGTATCCTTCAGTAAGCACATTATCGGAAGTACCTACTTTTTTGTGATATAGTAACTAAAAAGTAATAAATGTGGAATGGAGAGCTTTAGACATGAAAAAATTCAGCTGTGGGTTTGAAGTGACAAAGGAAGTGATTGGCGGAAAATGGAAAGGCCTTGTATTATACTTTTTAATGAATGGACCAAAGAGAACGAGTGAATTAAACCGCATTATCCCAAATATTACTCAGAAAATGCTGATTCAAACACTTAGAGAGCTTGAAGCCAGTGGACTTGTGAGCAGAAAGATGTATAACCAAGTACCGCCGAAGGTTGAATATTCATCCACTGAACTTGGAGAATCTCTTAAACCTATCTTGCAGGAGCTCTGTCAATGGGGAGGCCATTATGCGGAGCAAAAGTATGCAGAAGGTGAATATGAAATTGTACAGCCAGAACAACTAAGTTAGGATTGATGCAGCTGCTGAAGTAAATGCTAAACAACTTCAATACCATCACCTGACAGATAAAGAACAGCCAGAAATAAATGAGATATTCAATTTTGAAAGTGAAGTTATAATAAGAAGTGTCATGGACTATATTCAGGAGAACTTTGATGAAATCAAAAAAGAGCTGTTTCAAATGTTAAAGAGAAGGTTCAGAAACTTAGCAAAAAGATAAATGAAGACATCAGTAATAACATTTAATGCCTATATGGTCTCTTCGCATGCATTTTTTACACAAAAAGACCCGGATTTTAATTCCAGGTCACACTTCGGGTCACAACTTGCTCAAATTCCCTCTTGCATTTGTCAAACTGCTTTATTCAAGATCATAAAATTTCAAACGAAACCTTACACGAAGGAATCGGGGATCGGCAAAACAAAGCCAGATATAACATATATTAAAAAATCTCTTGCATTTCCACACCCGCCATGCTATATTCATATAGCGATGAGCTGAATTGTGTAAGCCGATGCACATGCCCTTGCGGCACACACGAATGTGGCGTGTGGTGTATCGCCTCAATACGCAAAAGACGTTTGCTTCTGCAAACGTCTTTTTTTATTATCCGATTTTCGTTCCGTTCGGTACTGACTGCTCTGGCGTAAGCAGGACAACATCTCCTTTTTCCGGGATGCCGCCAAGAACGAGAACTTCTGACTTAAATCCGGCGATCCGCCGCGGCGGAAAGTTGACAATAGCGGTAACCTGCCTGCCCGTCAGATCACCCGGTTCGTACCGTTTTGTAATCTGGGCGCTTGATTGTTTCATGCCGATCTCTTCGCCGAAATCTATTGTCATCTTAATGGCCGGCACCTTTGCTTCCGGGAATACTTCCGCTTTTACGACCGTTCCTATTCTGAGATCGAGCTTGATAAAATCTTCGATGACTGCCATATCAAAAACTCCTTTTTTACAATCATGATACCAAAAAAAGACGCAGTTTATTTAACTGATTTTCAGGATTATTTATCAGATTGAAAGGTGTTTCGGAAGACGCGCGGCGTTATTCCCTTATGTCTGACAAACCATCTGGTAAAGGAAGACAAATTTTGAAAGCCGACCTCCTGACTGATGTCTGTCAGCCGGCATTTTGTTTCAATAAGCATTTGTTCCGCTTTCTTCATACGGAGCTCAGCAATATAAGCTTGCGGGCTTTTCCCCGTCTGCTTTTTAAACCAGTCGGAATAATACGCCGGATGGTAATGTTCCATTGCGGCAAGCTCTTTAATTGAAAAAGTCTTTGAGAGATTTCGGCGGATATACGCAATTGAATCATTCGTACGGTTTTCTTGTATCTTTTCAGCAATGAATGAGCCGACTGCTGCTTAGTCTCTTCTGTCAGCAGAAACCGAATCGATGTCCAAAAAGAATCAAGCTTATTCAGAACGCCGGGATCAAATGAACCTTTGAAAAAATATGCCGGTATGTCGAGAACGAGACATTCGTTTCGCTCCAAAGAACGGAACCGATGTTCATGCCCGGGCGGAATATACAGCATTTGATCAGGTTTTAATCTGATTTCACGTCTTTCTGTCTCCAAGTCCAGCTGTCCTTCGAGCGGAAAGAGCATTTGGCAGTATGTGTGTGCATGAGAATCAAAAATATGTGAATAGGTGCGCCGCTCACAAATGATATGTTGTAATGAATCCATTTGTCCCTCCTTTTACTGATGCGTTTTTTTATTTAGTTTACATAATAATATTATTGTTACCTACCCTGTAAACCTCTTAGGAAAGCAACAACTGCAAACTTCCGGCTTTCCTTAATTGATTCGGTTAATTCAAATGCACTCTGTTTTCTCAACACGGCAAAGCCGTGAAGAAGGCTCCTCAGTCCTCTCGCAGCATGAATCGCAGTGTCAGACTGTGCATAACCGTTAGCTGTCAGCTGCCTGACAACAAGCTCTACAAGCAGGCTTGACAGATTCTCAATCCGGCCGTCTTTTATCTTTTGAAATGTTGCGTCATATAATCCGGGATTGGCTTCGGCGAAATTGATATAGGCATCGGCAAGAGCGAGCAAAGCCGTTTCACCCGTCAGTCCTTCTGCAGAGGCCGCCATTTTTTCAAATAACATAGTTAAACCGGAGACAGCGAGCTCTGTTTTAATTCCTTGAAGGCCATTGACAAAATTGTAAAGGGAAGGCGGTTTTACGTTTAAGGACTTTGCAACGGCCGCAAGCGTCACTTCGTTCAGCCCTTTTTCGTCAGCGATGCCTGCTGCGGCTCTCAATATCATGTCAAGGCTCAATCCGACTCTCGGTGACATTATGATCGGCCTCCCGGCAGGCTTCGTTCCGCTTCCTCAGCAGCCTCAGCCATCATTTCAACGGGATTGCAGAGAACATTTCCATGTCCGGCGGCCAGACTGCTTGGTTGATGAGCGATAAGCGTTCTTGCTGTTTTTACAGCTTCTTCTTTATTCCACGTAGCAAAAGCCGGAAACGGAAATTTCCATTTCAGCTTCCCTGAAACAGCAAGGCCGCCCCGTACTTGAAAGGCATCTCCGACGATCAGCATATCATTTCTCATATCTTTAAAAGCGAGGCTTCCCGGCGTATGACCGGGAGCGGGAATGACAAGTAAAGATCCGATCTGCTCGCCGCCTTTCAGCAGGCGATCAGGTTCGGTCTGAACATTTTTCGGCACTCCCCCCTTTATCGGCGTTTGTGCTTCATGCTCAAATAATGAAGTGTCACCTTTCAGCAAGAAAGAATCCCGCTCAGAAATACAGACGGAGGCATCCGGAAATTCCGCAGCTAATGAGTCAAGCGAACCGATGTGATCCCCGTGCGCGTGGGTGAGTAATATGTCATTCAGCGGCTTCCCAAGCTGCCGCAATGCTTGTTTGATTCCTTTATGACTGTTAGGCAGTCCGGCGTCAATCAGGGTTACTCCTACTTCTTCTTCGACCAAATAACAATTCACCGGGAAAAGCGCTGGAAAAAAAGTCAGCTGCCAAACCCTTCCGTATTGTAAGATTCTCATCAACATCCCCCTAAAACTAATATCGTTAGTTTTATTATAACTAATACCGTTAGTTTATCAAGAGTTTTCTGTTTAAATCCTGAAAAAGGCGCGGGCGCTTCTCTTATGCAAAAAAAAGAAACGCGCATACTGTGATAAAAGATGCTTTCAGCCTGCGAATAAATCAGACTACTAAAACCAGCCGGATAAGCATACACTACTCAACGGAGGGGGAGTTTCACACCATGCATATCACACTTCAAAGCATCTGCCCTGTCTTAATGATTGCCTTTTTTCTGTATAAAAAGGTGAAACGGTCCGTCGGCTTTCAGCCTTTGAAACCCCGCTGGCTTTATACAAGAATGATTTTGTTTTCATTGCTGGCCGCAGCTCTGGCGTTTTTCAGCATCACACACCCGGCTTTATACGGCCATCTTATATTCGGCACTTTTTGCGGCTGGCTTCTGGTCCTGTTTGCCAAACGGAATATTTCTTTTGAAGAACGCCGCGGAAAAATGTATTTTCGCACTCACCTGTGGATTGAACTTATTCTATTAACATTTTTCCTATCGAGATTTGTTTATCGCGTTATTGAAATTTACCGGGTCACAGCGGACTTTACCCATCCGGAGGCATACAGCCAAACGGTCGGGGCCGATCCGCTGACCATCAGTATCTTTTATTTCATCGCAGTTTATTACAGCGGCTTCTCTTTTTATGTTTTAAAAACGAGCAGAGACCAAACCAATAACAGTCAGTACGGCTGACATCCCTGTCTAAAAAGCAGGGATGTTTTTTAATCGTGCCGCGTATGGTGAATCATTTGCTGAAGCACATCTAACACATGTTCATCCTCAGGAGAATAATAGATGGATGTTCCTTCTCTGCGTGATTTGACGAGGCGCAGATTTTTAAGAAAACGCAGCTGATGAGAAACGGTAGACTGCAGCAAATTCAGCTTTTCTGCGATATCATTTACCGCGTGTTCACCCTGTGACAGCAAATGGAGAATTCTGATTCTGGTCGGATCAGACAGCGCCTTAAAAGTCTGGGCAACCAAAAATAAAGTTTCCTCATCTAAATCGACAGCGGGGTCATTCGTCTTTCCGGATTCGTGAAATTCAGTCATATACCTCACCCTTCTTTTCTCAAGTAGCCCAATTATACCAAATGTCAATTGATGCAGGTACATCCTGCGCCTGACAAAAGAACCGTTATTTTAAATTTATGTTTCAAATACGGGTTTCCGCTTGGTTTCGCGCATTCATCTGTGTCATAATGAAAAAGTCATAATGCTCCTGAAATTGAGGGTGAAACACAGTGGAGAAAAAGAAAAAAGGCTGTTTCGCTGCCGCGGGTCTTATGATGATATGTGTTTTTGTCATGGTTTCCTTCTTCCTCATTCTGTTATTTTCAAATAATGAATGGCTCAAAAGCCTTCCGTTTGATGTCAAACCGATCGTGCTTGAACGGCTGACAGATTACAAACCGCTTGTTGAAGACGAGCTGGATGAAAAAGGACTCACCAAATATACATCGCTTGTACTCGGCATGATATATCAGGAGTCAAAAGGAAGAGGAAATGATCCCATGCAGTCTTCAGAATCTCTGGGTTTAAAGCGAAATGAGATTAAAAACCCTCAAACCAGTATCAAACAGGGAATCAAACAATTCACTCTCATGTACCAAACAGGCAAGAAAAAAGGCGTAGACTTGGATACGATTATACAAAGCTACAACATGGGAGCCGGCTATATTGATTTTGTGGCTGAACATGGAGGATCGCATACTGAGGAACTGGCAAAACAATACTCCGAGCAGCAGGTCAAAAAGAATCCGAAACTTTACACTTGCGGAGGGAACAAAGACAATTTCCGTTATCCCTACTGCTATGGTGATTACACGTACGCAGAAAAAGTAAAAGCAAAAACAAAAACCGTTGAACAATCCTTAAATGTAACAACACTTGAAACGCTTGAAGAGTAAAAGGCGCCCTGATGAGGCGCCTTTTTCCATCAATAGAAAAAAGCCGCGCAGAGCACGGCTTTTTTTAATAATACGGTGAGATCATTAAGTATACAATGACACCCGTCAGACTGACATACAGCCAGAGCGGCATCGTCCATCTCGCGATTTTTTTGTGGCGCTCCACCTGCATGCTGAATCCTCTGATCAGCGTAAACAGCGCAAGCGGCACGATAACGGCGGAAAGACAGATGTGCGTAATCAAAATAAAGAAATAAATCCCCCGAATGATGCCGTGGCCGCCGAATAAAGTATTCTCAGCTATCGAGTGGTACACGACATAGCAGATCAAAAACAGCAGAGTCGTCGTAAACGCCGCCAAAATAAAGCGTTTATGCGCTTGAATATTTTTTTGCTTAATCATAAAGAGCGCTGCCAGCAAAAAGATAAAAGTAAAGCTGTTAAAAATAGCATTTAACATCGGCAGAATATGAATATTGGCAATGCTGACCTGTCCCGATTTCGGCATAAAAAACAGCACCGCAATTAACCCGTTGATCAAAACGGTCAATGTCAGCACGATACCGGTATAACTTTTAGGTTTGTTTTCTGTCTGATTCATCTTATGACCTCTCTCAATTTTACTGACTATCCAAATGGTATGAGAATTCAGCTTTGATGTCAACGGTTTCGTCCGCTTCGTCAGAAATTAGACAAACTTAAGCCCTAAAAAGACCGGGTGTTTGAGACCCGGCCTTTCGTCATATTATGCTTCCTTCAACAGTTCTTCTATCACTTTATGTTCGTTTTCATTCAACAGATTTTTTGGAATGATCCGATCTATCGGTTTATTCATATGCTGATCGAGAATATCGGCTGTTTCTTTGTCCCCTGCGATTACGAGACGCTCCCATTGGTGTGAAGCGGCCTTTTGATCAAGGTTTGAAGCCAATCGTTTATACAGCCTGTTTTGGTTTTCTTCGACATGGACTTTGGCGGCGTCTTCGTCCATTGATGCGGAGCTTCCGCTTACATCCTGCGGTTTCCACGATTCATTGATGACGTCGTATTGATAATGCTCCACCCCTTCAATTTTTCCGAGTACTGTTTCTATGATCTTCACTTCATTCTGCTGGGTGAGAATAAAAGCCGTGCTTGGAAATTGTTCACGGAGAAGTTCTAATTGATCAAGGACAGCCGTTTCTTCCCAATAAAATCGTGTTTCGACAGGCACCTGCAATTCAATCGTCTCCCAGACACCGCCTTCCCCCGATGCAAAAAATACGAGGCTTCGCGGCATCTCTTTACCAAGCCCATCGATATATTGATAGACACGTTCCATGATGCGGACGAGAGATTTTTCTTCTTCCGGATCACTTACAGACAGATACTCTTTTAATCTCCGAAAACCGGTTTTCAAGGCGATTTTCCACTCTCCCCCCTGCTGATCCGGATTTCTCATATCCGTATTTACATATAAGGAAAGCATTTTATCAGGAGATTCCGTCATTACGTACTTCAATTTGCCGATGAGTGAGTCAATTGCCATTATAGATTCCTCCTTTTTCCGCTGCTCACTGTTCCTTTCCCTATCTGCACCGCCTTAAAAACGTCAATCCACATATAAACGGCAGACTTTTCTAAAAAAGTTTTTGCAAAACCCATTTACAAACCAAGACATCATTTACTACAATGGATACTTGTGTTTGACTAAGACTTTTACGCTGTGAAAGGAGTATGATTTTGTTTACTGCAGAAGAAAGAGATCAGAAAGAGCTGGAAAAAGAGCTTCATAAACTTGAATTTCAGATTTTCAGAATGCGGGAAAATCTGATAGATGTATCAAAAGACGCGCGAGTGCTTGGTATTGATCAATCGAACAATGATGATTGGATCATTGTTTCCTCGATTGATGATGGCCAAACATGTAAGATTATGCTGACTGATTGTGAATCAGCCTACCGGGGAAGAGGCTGTTTTTCACTGATCGCTTCTTATTATGACAATGCCATTCATATCGGGGATATTAAAGGCCCGCCGAACCACGGCTACGGCTCGATCTGCATGAAATTTTTAAAACATATCGCCAGAGAGCAGAATATCCCGAAAGTGACGGGCGACATCGCTAAGCGTGATTGGGATCATGTCGACCGGCTCGTTCATTTTTATGAAAAGCATCAATTTGATGTCTGGATTGACAATGATACGCAATCAGGCGGCATTAAATGGGTCGACCTGTAAAAAATGATAGATAAACCCTCGTTAATATGGTGTAATAGATTAAACCATTTAAGGAGGGTTTTTTTTGTATCCGGAAAAATTGAAAAAAGGCGACGGCATCCGTATTGTGTCTCCGGCCACAAGCATGTCCGCTATGTCAGATGAAAATATAAATGCCGCGAAGACAAAATTGGAGGAGCTGGGCTTTTGTGTCTCTTTTTCAGAGAATGCGAAAGAAATAAATGAATTTCATTCATCATCGATTGAATCGCGTGTACGGGATCTGCACGAAGCTTTCGCTGATCCTGACATCAAAGCGATTTTGACGACACTCGGCGGCTTCCAATCAAATCAGCTGCTCCGCTACCTTGATTATGAAAACATCAAGCGGCATCCGAAAATCCTTTGCGGCTATTCAGATATTACCGCTCTCGGCCATGCCATATATCAAAAAACCGGCCTTATTACATATTCCGGTCCCCATTTTTCTTCATTTGCCATGAAAAAAGGGCTGGACTATACGATTGACTCTTTCTTGGCCTGCTGTGCTTCTGACAACCCGTATGAGGTAAAACCTTCATCCGAGTGGAGTGATGATAAATGGTATTTGAACCAGGAGGACAGACGTTTTTATCGGAATCCGGGACCGCTCGTTATTCAGCCCGGATATGCGGAAGGAACACTGATCGGAGGAAATCTATGCACGCTGAATCTTCTGCAGGGCACCGAATACTTTCCGGAGATGGAACAAGTGATTCTGTTTATAGAAGATGATCATATGTCGGACATTCATATGTTTGACCGGGATTTGCAGTCACTCATCCATCTTCCCGCTTTTTCAGCCGTGAAGGGAATTGTCATCGGACGTTTCCAGCATGCTTCAAATGTGTCTGAGGAGGCTCTGCGTGCCGTCATCCGTACAAAAGAAGAACTGTCATCCATGCCTGTTATCGCAAATGCTGATTTCGGCCATACCTCCCCTTTGATGACATTCCCGATCGGAGGAGCATGCAGGATAGAAGCCGGCTCAGAAGGCGGACGGATATGGATCGATCGGCATTAATACATAAAGACGGGAAAACCGCCCCGTCTTTTTATTTTGACGCCTTATGCCGCGGCGTGCGAGGAGCGATCATAATTCGTCCGCCAGCCGCTGCCGTTACCCATACGGAAGCTCCTTCATAAAAACGGCTGATCTCTTCATTATATACGGCGTGTGTCAGTTCACGTTTATCATGCGTTCCGTCTTGGTTTTTTACGTTTAAAATAAGTACAAGCTCGTGCCTGCCATTCTTCATCACGCCAGTACGTCTCACCTTTTCAATAACGGCTGGCCTTCCTCTCCCTCTGTCAAGCGCCTGAAACAGCCTGACAGCAGGCATAGACAGTCCGATAACGAGCACAATGGCGAAAGCGGTGCATATACCTGCTTGAAACACCGGTGATTCCGTGGAGGCATTCCATAAACATATACATTCCGGCTCCATCAGATTCATCCCTTCCGATTCTTTTTTCACATCCATTCCTTATTATATTAGAGAAACGCTTTTTCTTTTTCCGCATATAACGATTATATACAGTCAAAAAAGGGAAGAAAAAAAGAACACAAAGCATTTCGCCTTGTGTTCTTCATCTCTATATGAAACTAGTCTAATACTTTAACATTTACTGTTCTGACGCCCCAGTTGTTAGCGTCACTTTTCTTTGCAACAAATACGTCAATTTTATTTCCTTTAATTGCGCCGCCTGTATCTGCTGCTGTTGCCACTCCGTAACCTTCAACATAAACCTTAGAGCCAAGCGGAATGACACTAGGGTCTACCGCGATGACTTTTGCATCAGGGTTTTTGTTTAAGTCAACACCGGTTGCCGTTACACCGGAAATGCCGCCGTCGTTAGCAGAGTAAGCAGTTGCAGTCATTGTCAGCTGCTTTTTAGGCTCTTGTTGGTTTGTATTTGATTGAACAGGCTGCTGTTTTGCTTCGACAGCCTTCGCTTCTTGTTTAGGTTGTTGTTGTTCTTGAACAGGTTCTTGTTTAGGCTGCTCGTTTTTGACAGCTTCTTGTTTCGGCTGTTCTGTCTCAGCAGCTGGTTTTTGTTCAGTTTGCGGCTGGCTGGCTTCTTGAGCCGGCTGTGCAGCCTGAGCCTGACCTTTCACATTTAACGTTGTGCCTGCGTAAATTATATCTGATTGCAAGTTATTCAA
This sequence comes from Bacillus sp. SYZHCR11, assembly GCF_057196865.1. Classification (NCBI taxonomy): domain Bacteria; kingdom Bacillati; phylum Bacillota; class Bacilli; order Caryophanales; family Bacillaceae; genus Bacillus; species Bacillus sp. SYZHCR11. The sequence continues at coordinate 274,211 of NZ_JBXUND010000001.1, read as the reverse complement.
GCTTTTCAGATTGCCGACTGATGTTCCGAATTTCTGAGCAATTTTCCAGAGGCTGTCGCCCTGCTTCACTGTGTACTGCCCAGATGTGGTTGTTTCTACTGAAGAAATAGTCAGTTTCTCTCCTTCAATGATTAAATCAGAAGATAACTGATTCCATTCTTTTAAGTCCTTTAGGTTCACTCCGTTTTTTTGCGAGATCCCCCAGAGCGTGTCACCCTTTTGCACCGTGATTTCTTTAGCAGAAGCGTGAGCTCCAAATGCAGTTGTTGAAATTGCTGCAACTGCGACAAAGGACATAATCGTCTTCTTCATAAGTAAATCCTCCCTTGTTAGCTTTTTATTGGCGGCTAACAGGTGATATCGTAACATATGAAAATGTCAGTTCAATAACAAAACGATTTGAATTAGATTACAGTTCCTTTACATGAAACATTTCTCTCGCTTGGTAAGTCTTGCTGAAACCTTGATACAGCAAGGGTTTTCAAGCTTCTGATTTTTCCGGCGCCCATGAAAAACACAATGTGCAAATTTCTAAAAAAACTTTTTTTCACTCTGTTTCTCTTACATAATTTCGGATTTCTTCTAAAAAAACCGCTCCGTATTTCAATCTTTTTTGTTCCCCGACCCCTTTTACGGAAAGAAGATCCTGATCTGTTTTCGGAAGTTTCGCCGACATTTCTTTTAACGTCTGGTCTGAGAACACGACAAATGGAGGCACACCCTGTTCAGCTGCAATCTCTTTGCGGAGACGCCGGAGAAGCTCAAATAATTCATCATTTTCGGTAACGGCGGCGGCCTGTAAGGCTTCTTTTCTCGCGACTGCGCTTTTTCCAAGCAGAACGTCCCTGCCTTTTTGGGTGACCATAAGCGTGGGAAATGTGCCGTCCGCCATTCTGATATATTCATCTGAAATAAGAAATTCGATAAAATCACTGATTTCCGCTGCGGATTGATGCTTCATAATGCCGTAAGTGGACAGGCTGCTGAAGCCGTTTTCCAGCACTTTTTTATTTTTTGACCCGCTAAGCACCTGCGCCACCATCGTTTTTCCGAAGCGCTCATTCATTCTGATGATGCAAGACAATACCATCTGCGCTTCTTTTGTGACGTCATGGGCGGTCCTTGTATCAGTGCAATTGCCGCACGCTTCGCAAGCTTCCGCCTCATTCTCGCCGAAATACTTCAGAATAAACCGCTGCAGGCAATCTTCCGTATGACAGTAATCCACCATCTGTCTCAGTTTTTTGAGATCCTGCTTTTGTTTTTCTTCTCCGGCGGCCGATTGGTCTATTAAAAAACGCTGCACCATAATATCCTGCGGCGAAAATAAGAGCACACACTCGCTGTTAAGACCGTCGCGCCCGGCCCGTCCGGCTTCCTGGTAATAGCTCTCCATATCTTTCGGAATCTGCGCGTGTAAAACAAACCTGATGTTGCTCTTATCGATTCCCATTCCGAAAGCGGACGTAGCTACCATCACTTGTATCTGATCGTTAAGAAAACGCTCCTGCTGGTCTTTTCTGTCATCATCCGCCAATCCGCCGTGATAACGGCCGGCATTGATGCCGCTGCGTTTTAATTTCTCATATAAACGGTCGGTTTCTTTTCTTGTCGCTGTATATATAATGCCGGCTTCGTGTTTATTTTTTTCGAGGTACCGCTCGATAAACCGGTCTTTGTTTTCGCCCTTTACTACTTTAAACGTTAAATTCTCTCTGGCAAAACCGGTATATACAGTTTGTTCTTTCTTAATATGAAGCTGCTTGCAGATGTCATCATGAACCTCAGGCGTAGCCGTCGCCGTTAAGGCGATGATGACGGGCGGTTCTTTTAATTCATTAAAAAGGATTTCGATATTCCGGTAACTCGGCCTGAAATCATGTCCCCATTGCGATATACAGTGAGCTTCGTCAATGGCGACAAGAGGAACCGTAATATTCTGCAGGATGTGAATGAATTCAGAAGAAGTCAAACGCTCCGGTGTGATGTAAAAGAGCCGGTAAGCCCCTTGTTTCAAACCGGTCAGGCGCTCATGAATGTCACGGCTTGTCTGGGTGCTGTTAATATAAGCTGCCGCGATACCCGCTTCTTCAAGCGCGTCGACTTGATCTTTCATTAAGGAAATAAGAGGGGAAATAACGATTGTGGTTCCTTCAAACAGCAGTGCGGGAATCTGATAGCAGATTGATTTTCCGCCCCCCGTCGGCATAATGCAGACCGTGTTTTTTCTCTCCTCTGCAACTGATTGTATCGCCTGCTTTTGGCCCGCGCGAAGACTGTCGTAGCCAAAATAATGCGCCAGAAGGGATTGGGCTTTATCCAGCATATGTTGTAAAACCTCACTTTGTCTTTGATTCTTTCATTTTATCATACTGATAAAGTACGCTGCTCAAGGGCAATTCAAAATAAAAAGCCATCTCCGCAAGGGAAATGGCTTTCGCTACGTATGCCGTACGCAAGTAAGAAAGTTTTAAACCACCACTCCTCAAAGTGGGTGTTTGCAGAAGCGTTCCTGTCGTCCTCTGCAATGGAGGCATGACATTCCGGCTTCGATATAAAACTCCCTATTACAGCTTAAAGGTTAAAACTTAATTAACAATACGAACAATGTAGCTTCTCTTATATCCTACACCATCAGTCGTATTTTGGCAAGAGGGTTAATTCTTTTACAGAAAACCTTTTTTCTTTGTGAAAAATGCTTTATTCTACATAAAAATTGTTTTTTCGACAAAATATCAATATATCAATATAAGATTGAATCGAAAGCTGCCGCCAGTTTCTTCTATAATAGAAAAAACTCTCACACCCTGTAGGGGCGCAAGAGTTATGGCAATTAGAATTTTGCAGCCAGATCTTTCGCTTCTTGCAGTCCTTTTTCAATGATCGCTTGAGCGTTATCCGGTGCAGCATTATGACCTTCAACGACAACAGTGTGAAGATCTTGGACACCCCAGAAACCGAGAACGGTTTTCATGAAGTTTAATGACATTTCAAGAGATGCCATCGGTCCTTCAGAATATACGCCGCCGCGTGCGTTTAAGAGCGCTACTTTTTTATCTCCCATCAGACCTTTAGGGCCTTCAGGCGTGTATGTGAAAGTAACCCCTGCGCGAGACAGGTAATCAACATAAGTATGAAGCACAGCAGGCACTGTGAAGTTCCAAAGCGGGAATGCAAACACGACTTTGTCAGCTTTGACAAATTGATTTAAGTAAATGTCAGCAGTTGACGCTTGTTTTTTCTCTTCGTCTGTCATTTCAATTCCTTTTGAAGCTTTGAATGTTCCGTTAATCATATCTCTTCCGAGGTAAGGAAGGTTTTCTTTATGAAGATCAAGTTCGATCACTTCATCATTCGGATTGTTTTCTTTATAAGCAGCCAGAAACGCTTCGTATAATTTTACGGACACGCCTTCTTCAGCCGTACGGTCGCTTGATTTTACAAATAATACTTGAGACATTCTAAATTCCTCCCGGTAATCTTTTAATATTTACTTACAAATAGTATGTTACTTTCTTTTTTATATAAAGTCAATGATTTTATTTCGATTCTGAGATTTTTTATGGAATAAAAAAACAGGTACATATGAATGTACCTGCTGCTATTATTGTGAATCCTGCTCGCGATCCAGGATTTCGTAAGTTTGTGAGCTTTTTTGATCAACGGTTTCTTTATTTGAGAGGTCTTTCACCTGCTCGTGAAATTCCCTTTCATATGACGGAGCGTCTGTTTTCACATCCCCTTCTGTTTCTCGCTGCGCTTCGACGGTCATTCTGGCGTACGGTACGGCTTCAAGTCTTTCATAAGGAATTTCTTTTCCCGTTTTCTCGCAAATCCCGTATGTTCCTTTATCCATTCGTTCAAGCGCGGCGTTCACCTCATCTAAAAGATTCTGATCGACACCGTCCAGCGTCTGATTCGTGACCCTGTCCAAATAAATGCTTCCGTGATCAGCTAAGTGATTATCTACTCCGTTCGACAGTTCTCCTGTGTCTTCGCTCATTGAATGATTTTCTTTTGATTCTCCCTGAAGACTTTCCTTTAAATCGATTAATTTATGATAAAGGCTGTCCTGCTGTTCTTTTGATAATGACATATTCATCATCTCCTTTTTCGTCTGTATTCTTCGCTGCATCTGTTAATACATACCCTCGAAAAAGGAGGATGAAACAATGGGGGTCAATGCTTTCTCCCCCTGATGGTGACATTGGGTGTCTGCTGCTTTGTCTGTCTTTTTTCTTTCGCAGCATCATTTTGCGGGTTGTCCCGACTTTCTTCAGCGCAGGCTTGTTTGAGCCTGTGCGCCGGTGTATGGTAAGTGGCGCCGATATTCAGCATACCGCTCAGCTCTTCTATACTCAGCTGTTCAAAATCAATATTGTATTCAACCTTGTCCACTTTGACGTGCTCAATATGGACATATGTTTTTTCCCCTTCAACCGTTTGCGGCTCAAAATGACACTTATCCTGAAGCTCATCAAGCTGTTGTTCCACTTTCTTAAGCCGGTCTAATTCTTCTTCACACACTTTTTTGAACATCTCTTTCATTATTTTTTTCAAAGAAAATCACTTCTTTCCCCGTCACTCTTGGAAAGTTCTATGCGTCCCGTATTGCGAATATATAAACATGATATACAAAAAGGAGGCGAATCATGATGTTTTTTCCATCCGTTATCAACTTTGAGTATATAAAAATGAACGGAATCAGCGGCGGAGCGGCTTTTAACACCGGCTCTTCCGTTATGGTGAGAAACACAGCAGCCAATAAAAGAAATGAAGGGTACGGTGAACAAAACGGTGATTGCACCGTTGTCGCCATCCCTATCATGAGTATCGATGATTCAGATCTGATAGATGGCACAGCGAACAAGATCAGCCTTCGATAATGATCTGGCTTGCATCCCCCAGATGTTTAGCAATCGATATATATAAAATCCCGTCTTTGAATACCGCCTGCATTCCCTTCGTACCTTGAGCGGAATGCGGAAGATCGAGTTTTTTTTCAAAATCGCCGTATTTTCCGGTCTTCTGTTTAAAATCCTGTTCATTGAAAAAGGATTTTCTCGTGCCTTTTACGACAATATATTCTCCATAGGACAAAAGCTGAACATCTTGTTTCCGGTAGCCGGGCAGATACAGCAAAAATTGGAGCTCATCATGGGTTTCCACAATATCTATAAGAGGAAAAGCATCCTCATTTCTTCTCATTTGCCCATCTCCCTGTTGAAAGGGAAAATGAGAATGGCCGTTTTGAAATGATTTCAGTTGTTCATCATCAAAAACGTTTTTCCAAAAGTCGCCGCCGGACATGTTTTGCGCCATTTCCATCCATTGCTTCATCTTATCGAAATCCATTTTTATCGCCCCCTGTCTAAGCATACGGTCATAACAGCCGGCATACACCTGTATTAAAGGAGGTTTGCCTGTGGTTCAACCAACTCCATATATCAATATTAATATTTTCATGTTGAAAATTAATTCCTTTGAAAATGCTTCAGCGGTGAATGTCGGACAAAATTTACTGGCGGAATGGCAGAATTCTGATAAAAAGAATCAGGGATACGGACAGAACTTCGGAGATGCAAGCGGCTTCATCGGCACGAACGGCAAAGTGGATGACCGGGATCAAATTGATTCTCCATCAACCTTTGAGTCTGCATGCGACAAAATCCCTGCCGGAAAAGGAGGCCCATTATGATGTTTTCGCCGGTTTTGGTAAATGTAGGAGGCTTTAAAGTAAATGCGGTCGACCGCGGTTCTTCCATTACGATCGGCCCGTATCAGCAAATCGATTATTTTTTATCCAATAAGATCAACTACGGATTCGGTGAAGAAAATGGTGATTTGGCGCCGATTTATATTCCCATCAGTTCTATCGCTGATCCGGATCTCATTGATTCGAACTCCGGAAAAACAAGCATTATATAATAAAAAGGCCATCCGCATGCATTCGGATGGCTTTTATGTGATATTTAACTGCATAAGTATTTTGTTAAGATGGCTTGAACCTCAGTCAAGTCCGTTTCTTTTGCAAATTCCAATTCGAAAGTTTTTCCCCTTGTCATTAATACAAGCCCGGTATCGGGATCAAACATTCCCGCTTCTTGAATGGCGAAGCTTTCAATTGTTTTATATGGAAGAAATACGCGCACTTTCTTTTTGGAGAACATTTTATTATCAAAGAAAATCACTCGTTTATTCGTAAAGCATATTTGGTCAACCCGCAGTTTATAAATCGTTTCGATCCGTTCTCCCTCAACGAGCAAAGCCTCCAGCTTTTTTGTGTCGGTTGATCTGCTGACAGAAAAAATTCCCAATGAAGAACCCCACTTTCTGCTTCTATACTATTGTTTTATTACAATCATAAAAAATAAGTTCTTTATCCCTATATAAGAATACGACATAGACGGCATTTAAACCATTACGAACAGATTACATTTTTAGAACGTTCATCAAAAAAGCCCTTCGCGAAAGGTGCCGCTGTTATGAAGTAATACGATTCAGCGGAAGAAAAGGTTTCAAGAAAACGGTATTTTTTTCGAAAAGTCAGTTTTTTATTTTCGCCATAAAAAACCGCGGCTTCTCCAATGCCGCGGTTTCAACAAAACATCAACGATCCGTATCTTCAATTGTTCCTTCTTTATAGGTATCTGAAATTTGTTCCATCGTCGTGTCGGTGCCTTCTTCAGGTTGCACTTGCTGAAGCTGATCTGATGTTTTATTTTGTTTGTCTTGCTCTGTTTTTTTCATTTTGCAGCCACCCTTTATATGTAGTCTTTTTTAGTATGGCTCAGGCAAAATAAATTCATTCAGCTTTAAACTTCTTCAAAATACGCTTTGTAGAAGCCTCCGACTTTGTTTGTATTGTCTGCAACAAAAATGAATTCTTCTGTTTCATTTTTGACTTCATACTCTTTACCCGGCGTCAGCACATTTTTGACAATGTATTTTTTCGCATCTGTATGTACGCATTTGACCTTTTTGACGCTTTCTTTTGTCTGCCAATTATTATGAATCATTTATAAAACTCCTTTTCTTAATCGATAAGCTTATTGTAGCCGTTTTTTCTTGTGAATTGCAATAACGGTTATCGATTGATTTTACCGGGGGTGTTATTATAGAATGACTGTATGCGCTTACTTTGCGCGGACATCAAGATGCTCAAAACAGACCATAAAAAATTTCGGGAGGTTTGTTACGAATGAGTTCTTTAACGATGCAGATCACAAAAAGGCTGGAAACATTTTTACAGGGTACGAAGAAACTTTATATTGACGGAAAATTTGTTCCGAGCGCTTCAGGATCAACATTTGTCACACCGAATCCGGCAACCGGAGAAACGCTGATGACGCTTTACGAGGCACAGACAGAAGACATTGACAGTGCAGTGAAAGCGGCACGCAAAGCCTTTGATCACGGCGAATGGCGCACTATGCCGGCCGCTTCCAGAAGCAGGCTGATGTATAAGCTTGCCGATTTAATGGAAGAGCACAAAACGGAACTCGCGCAGCTTGAAACACTTGATAACGGAAAACCGATTAATGAAACGACGAATGGGGATATCCCGCTCGCAATTGAGCATATGCGTTATTATGCCGGGTGGTCTACAAAGATAACCGGACAAACGATTCCGGTCGCCGGCTCATATTTTAATTACACCCGCCATGAGCCTGTCGGCGTCGTGGGGCAGATCATCCCTTGGAACTTTCCGCTCCTTATGGCGATGTGGAAAATGGGCGCCGCCCTTGCCACAGGCTGCACAATCGTTTTGAAACCGGCGGAGCAGACACCGCTGACCGCCCTCTATTTAGCGGAATTAATAGATCAGGCGGGCTTCCCTGACGGCGTCATCAATATTGTCCCAGGGTTCGGCGAGACGGCCGGGGAAGCGCTGACCAACCATGACGATGTCGATAAACTCGCTTTTACCGGTTCTACAGAAATCGGCAAAAAAATCATGGAAAAAGCCGCAAAAAAAATTAAACGCGTGACACTGGAGCTTGGCGGAAAGTCACCTAACATCATTTTGCCAGACGCCAATTTGAAGAAAGCCATTCCCGGCGCTTTAAACGGGGTCATGTTTAATCAGGGGCAAGTATGCTGCGCAGGCTCCCGTGTCTTCATTCACAAAGACAAATATGATGAGGTCGTCAGCGAAATGGTTTCATATGCGAAATCGCTTCAGCAAGGCGCCGGCCTTCACCAAGATACACAAATCGGCCCGCTCGTCAGCCAGGAACAGCATGAGCGCGTGCTTTCATATATTGAAAAAGGAAAAGCGGAAGGAGCCAAAGCTGTCGCGGGCGGCAGCTGCCCGTTTGAAGAAGGGTATTTTGTCTCCCCGACTGTATTTGCGGATGTGGATGACAGCATGACCATCGCAAAAGAAGAAATTTTCGGCCCGGTCTTAGCCGCCATTCCGTATGATACGGTTGATGAAGTCATTGAACGGGCGAACCGCTCGGAATACGGTCTTGCAGCCGGACTTTGGACTGAAAATGTGAAAAACGCTCATTACATTGCTGACCGTCTCCAAGCCGGCACCGTTTGGGTCAACTGCTACAATGTTTTCGATGCGGCATCTCCTTTCGGCGGCTATAAGCAATCCGGCCTCGGGCGGGAAATGGGCTCTTACGCGCTGAATAATTATACAGAAGTGAAAAGCGTCTGGATCAACCTGGAAGATTAAATCAAACAAGAAACTGCTGCCTGTCAGCAGTTTCTTTCTTTTGTCATGCCGCCTTTTACATATGAATATATATGCTTCTGAAGGAGTTGAGCGAGTGTGAGCACAATTCATGAAAACGTCAGAAGCCGCCAAAAGAAAACCATCTCCCTATTAAGAGAAACGCAAAATGCGGACGGCTCATGGTCATTTTGTTTTGAAGGTCCGATTTTGACAAACGCCTTTCTGATCCTCCTTCTCACTTCTCTTGGAGACAATGATAAAGAACTGATCGCTGAGCTTGCAGAAGGCATTCGCGCTAAACAGCGCCCGGACGGAACTTTTGCCAACTATCCTGATGACCGGAAAGGAAATGTGACCGCTACTGTACAGGGCTATGCCGGCTTGCTGGCTTCCGGTTTATATAGCCGTTCTGAGGCGCATATGATTCAGGCTGAACGCTGTATCATCTCAAATGGCGGCTTGCGCAACGTACACTTCATGACAAAGTGGATGCTTGCGGCAAACGGCCTTTACCCATGGCCCGCGCTGCATCTGCCATTATCTTTCTTAGTCATTCCCCCATCCTTCCCGCTGCATTTTTACCAGTTCAGTACATACGCTCGTATTCATTTCGTACCGATGGCCGTGACGCTTAACAAAAGATTTTCGCTGAAAAATCCCAATGTTCCGTCTCTCGCGCATTTAGATCGGCATATGACTAAAAATCCGTTTACATGGCTTCGTTCCGATCATGATGAGAACAGAGACCTCTCTTCTCTTTTCGCGCACTGGAAGCGGCTTTTGCAGATTCCTGCCGCTTTTCACCAGCTCGGTCTGCGTACGGCCAAAACGTATATGCTTGACCGGATTGAAGAAGACGGCACATTATACAGCTATGCGAGTGCCACTATTTTTATGGTGTACGGCCTGCTCGCTCTCGGTGTATCGCGCCACTCCCCCGTTATCAGAAAAGCGCTTGCCGGCACGAAAGCTTTGCTCACGTCTTGCAGCGATATACCGTACCTGGAAAATTCAACGTCGACCGTTTGGGATACGGCGCTTCTCAGCTATGCGCTTATGAAAAGCGGCATCTCAGATAACGATCAAATGATAACCGGAGCCGCCCGGTTTCTGCGTGAACGGCAGCAGACGAAAGTCGCTGATTGGGCCGTTCACAACCCGCATGCTGAACCGGGAGGATGGGGTTTTTCAAACATTAATACAAATAATCCTGATTGTGATGACACAGCCGCAGTGCTCAAAGCCATCCCGCGAAAACGTTATCCCGCCTCATGGGAACGCGGACTGAGCTGGCTTTTGTCCATGCAAAACAGTGACGGCGGCTTCTCTGCTTTTGAGAAAAATGTCAATCATCCGCTGGTCCGCCTGCTGCCGCTGGAATCGGCTGAGGAAGCTGCCATCGATCCTTCAACAAGCGACTTAACCGGACGGGTGCTGCACTGTTTAGGAGAAGCGGGGCTTTCTCCTGATCACCCTCAGATTGAAAAGGCCGTCCAATGGCTGATCCGCCATCAAGAAGAGGACGGATCGTGGTACGGCAGATGGGGTGTCTGCTATATTTACGGCACATGGGCAGCGCTGACAGGGATGAAGGCTTGCGGCGTGAGCCAAAACCACCCGGCCGTGAAAAAAGCGATCCGCTGGCTGAAGTCCATTCAAAACGAGGACGGAAGCTGGGGAGAATCCTGTAAAAGCGCAGAAGTCAAAACCTATGTTCCGCTTTCTTACGGGACGCTTGTACAGACGGCTTGGGCGGCCGAAGCTTTGCTGCAATACGAAAAACCTCATCATCAAGCCGTCACAAAAGGCATATCTTTTCTTATTGAAAACCGGCATTACGAAGGAGACGCTTTCAGCTATCCGACCGGAATCGGCCTGCCGAAACAGTTTTACATCAGGTATCACAGCTACCCGTATGTGTTTTCTTTGCTTGCGCTCAGCACTTTTATGAAAGTGAGTGAAAAGGAGGAAGAAAAATGAAACGGCACGCTTATCAAACCGAAATGCTGAATTGGTGTGAAACCTTGAAGGAACAAGTCATACAGCAAGGTCGGTTCGATCGCTTCGCGGCACAAATCGACCGGATTTTTCACACCCTTCAGGATGATGGATTAACGGAGGCGGAATGGTACGAACAGGCATCAGCACTTTACCGGGACATTACCGAACCGGAAGAGCCGGATGAGCGCAGAGCCTATGTGCCGATCGGCAAGCATGTCCTCCCTAAACTGCCATACAGTTATTCCGCACTGGAACCGTATATTTCAAGAGAGATTATGAAACTCCACCATACTAAACACCATCAGAGCTATGTTGACGGTCTGAATAAAGCAGAACTGGAGCTCAAAAAAGCGAGACAAACGAAACAGTACGACTTAGTGGCGCATTGGGAGCGGCAATTGGCGTTTCACGGTGCCGGCCATTATTTGCACAGTATTTTTTGGTTTTCCATGAATCCAAACGGAAAAAGACGGCCGACGGGTGCGCTCTTTCAAATGATTGATGTGTCATTCGGAAGCTATTCCGCTTTTAAAGAGCAATTTTCTCAAGCAGCAAAAAAAGTCGAAGGAGTCGGCTGGGCTATCCTTGTCTGGGCGCCGCGCTCCGGGCGGCTGGAGATTTTGGCCGCTGAGAAGCATCAGCTCTACAGCCAATGGGACGTCATTCCTTTGCTTCCGCTGGATGTATGGGAACACGCCTATTATTTACAATATAAAAACGACCGCGCGGCTTACGTGGATCAATGGTGGAATGTCGTTGATTGGCGGGAGGCGGAGAAACGGTTCGAGCAAGCGCACCGCGTGATGTGGCCGCTTTATTAAAAAAGGCCCCCGTCTTGAACGGGGGCCTGCTTCTTTTGGTCTAAAAAATACCAAGCACGTGCAGAAAAACGATAATAATGGCTACAGGAGCCACATAACGGATTAATAGGAGCCAGACTGCAAACCATTTTCGTTTTATACCGGAACCGCTTTTCAGTTCGTCAAACAGCATCTGTTTCGGAATTTTCAGCGGTACGAACACGGCAATTAAAAGCGCGCCCAACGGCATTAAGACATTGCTGACCAGAAAATCCGCAGCGTCAAAAATACTGCGGTGAAAAATAGAAACATCACTCAAAATGCCGTACGACAGCGCCGAAGGGACCCCGACAATAAATATAGCAAGTCCCCCGATCCATGCATACCGCTTCCGTTTTGCCGAATCGCCTTTTGACAAAACAGCAACTAAAATTTCAAGCATTGAAAAAGCCGATGTCAGCGTCGCAAATAAAAACAGCAGCAAAAAGGCGAGTAAAAACACGATGCCCAACGGCATTTGGTTAAAGACGGTCGGCAGCACGTTAAATAAAAGCTGCGGACCTTGATCCGGCTTGAGACCGAATGCAAATACCGCCGGAAAAATCGCCACTCCCGCCATCACGGCAACAAGGACATTTAATACCGTCACCGATACGGCGGATTGAACAATATTTTCTTCTTTTTCTAAATATGCGCTGTATGTAACCATTACGGACACTCCGACGCTTAACGAGAAAAATGATTGACCCATCGCATATAAAATGGTATTGGCATCCATCGCGCCAAAATCAGGCATGAAGAAGAATTTTAATCCCTTCGCTGCATCATGCAGCGTAACGGAGCGGATCATTAAAAGAATAAACAGAATAAACAGAGCCGGCATCAGCACCTGGCTTACCTTTTCGATGCCGCTGCTCACCCCTTTTGCCACAACTAAAATCGTCAGCACGATAAACAGCAGCTGACCGAAAACCGCTGCATAAGGGTTTGAAATGGTATCGATAAATAACGTATCAAATCCCGAAGAAAGCGTTAAACCGCCTGTAAAGCCTTTTATAATGTAGATTAATATCCATCCCCCCACTACGCTGTAGAAGGATAATAGAATAAAACACGTAATGATTCCGAGATATCCGATCCAGTGCCACTTTTTCCCCGGCGCCAGCGCCTTATAGGATTCAACGGCGTTTTTTTGTGTTTTTCTGCCGATAATAAATTCAGCAAGCAAAAGCGGCAGTCCGATTAAAACAGTAAATAAAATAAAAACAAGCAGAAAAGCGCCGCCTCCGCTGGTTCCCGCTACGTAAGGGAACTTCCATATTGCGCCGAGCCCGATTGCAGAGCCGGCCGTAGCTAAAATAAATCCCAGCTTAGATGACCATTGATTAGCTTCTTTCACTTCAGCACTCCCAATTCATTTCAGTATAAAAATCAATTGTAAGAATATATGTCTGAATAGTCAAGAAGATATTAGTTTACATAATAATTTTATCGAAAACTTATATTTAATATTGAATTATTCAGAATATTATTTATAATGGAGTACAGAAAAGTCAGTCATATTTTCTGACTGATTGATTGGATGTAAAAGGAGCTGTGTTTATGGAATGGCTGAAAAAAATAAGCGGGTTTGCGGGCCAAACCTTTGGCTTGTGGGTTATCGTCTTTGCCGGTTTGGGATTCGCCTGCCCTGATTTGTTTTCTTGGATCAGTTCTTATATGACGATTTTCCTTGGTATTATTATGTTTGGGATGGGGCTTACTCTTCAAGCAGACGATTTTAAAGAATTAATCAGAAAGCCTTGGCATGTCGTGATCGGAGTCGCTGCCCAGTTTACGATTATGCCGCTTGCGGCTTTCTGTTTATCAGTCGGGCTCCGCCTCCCCGCAGAACTCGCCGCGGGCGTCATTCTGGTCGGATGCTGTCCGGGCGGTACGGCATCAAATGTCATGACGTTTTTGGCGAAAGGCAATACGGCGCTTTCTGTTGCGGTCACCACGATCTCAACATTGCTTGCTCCTATTGTAACGCCGGCACTTATTATGCTGTTTGCGAAAGAGTGGCTTCCCGTTTCTTTCGGTTCACTGTTTGTTTCCATTATGCAAGCCGTGCTTTTGCCGATCGTCCTCGGGGTGATTGTGAAGCTGTTCTTCAAAAAACAGGTCGGACAAGCCGTGCACGCACTTCCTCTCGTATCGGTAATCGGCATCGTAGCGATTGTATCCTCTGTCGTCAGCGTAAATCGTGAGCATCTGCTTCAATCCGGACTGCTGATTGTGTCTGTCGTCATCTTACATAACGGAATCGGATATTTGTTAGGATTCCTGACTGCAAAGCTGTTCAGAATGGATTATGCTTCACAAAAAGCGATTGCGATAGAAGTCGGAATGCAAAACTCCGGACTGGGCGCAGCGCTTGCGACAGCGCATTTCTCCCCTTTGTCAGCCGTGCCGAGCGCAATTTTCAGCATATGGCACAATCTGTCGGGGTCTGTTCTTGCCACCTACTGGTCTAAGAAAAAAGAGAAAAACAGCGCCGAAGAAGAAACGGCAAAGATTCCGTTTTCATAACTGAACAAGGATAGGCTGCCGCCGCTCCTATCCTTGATTATTCTGCAGATCACGAAACAGGCGCAAAAGCGCTTTTTTTACATCCCCCTGAAATAAACCTCCATGATAACAAATCAATTGGCGGATATCGTAATCAAGCAGCCGCTGCACAGATCGGACCGCATCATCCATATGTAACGTATAGTCAGGATTAGCAAGTTTCAGCTTTCCGTCTTCAATGACGACCGCATCACCTGTGATCATTGTTTTTTCGGCAGGCAGATAAAGACTGATATGGCCGGGTGTATGACCCGGCGTGGCTACAACGCGAATGCCTCCGCACCAAGGCAGCAGCTCACCGTCAGTAACTGTCCGGTGAACTGGAGCCGATTCGACTGATTGAAGCGAGCAAATGAACTGTTTTGCATAAGGCTTTGCATCCTCTGGCAATGAACTAAACGTTGATTCAGCCTGCTCAAGCCGTAAAGATTTTTTAGAGCCGTCAATATACGGCGCTTCACGCTCATGTACTGTCACGCTGATATCCGGGTGCAAACGATGTAATGCAGCGAGTGAGCCGATATGGTCTATGTCGTGATGCGTTACAATGATTTTTGTCAATGAATGAAGCGACATTCCATGCCGGGCAGCAGCATGTTGAAGATGGTTTGTAAAACCGGGATATCCGCAGTCTATTAATATCGTGTCATGTTCGTCTTGCAGAAGAACCGGAGTGATAGAATGCAATTCTTCATTATATTCAAATTCGATCTCAAGCGGATAACAGCTTTTCATATAAATTCTCCCCTTCGCTCAATAAAAAAGTACACTGCTTGTAAGGGCAGTGTACTTTTTGTCTGTTTCAAATTATCCTTCCAGCAGCAGCTGTTCCGGATCTTCAAGCAGGTTTTTAATGGTGACAAGGAACCCGACCGCTTCTTTACCATCTACAATTCTGTGATCATATGATAAAGCGATGTACATCATCGGACGGTTTTCAGAGCGCTCCGCATCAATTGCTACTGGGCGCAGCTGAATTTTGTGCATACCTAAGATCCCGACCTGAGGGCTGTTTAGGATCGGTGTTGACATAAGCGATCCGAATGTACCTCCGTTTGTGATCGTGAAGGAGCCTCCTTGCAGCTCACCTAATGTTAATTTATTGTTTCGCGCTTTCTTCGCAAGTTCGCCGATCTCTCTTTCAATGCCGGCAAACGTCAGGCGGTCAGCGTCACGTACGACTGGAACGACAAGCCCTTCTTCAGCCGCGACAGCGATACCGATGTCATAGAATTTTTTCACGATCAGCTCATCGCCTTGAATTTCAGCGTTAAGGAGCGGGAATTTTTTCAATGCAGCCACGACGGCTTTTGTAAAGAACGACATGAAACCGAGTTTTACATCGTTTTGCTCAAGGAATTGGTCTTTACGGCGTTTTCTTAGATTCATAACGGCCGTCATGTCAACTTCGTTAAATGTAGTCAGCATCGCAGAAGTCTGCTGCACTTCAACCAATCGTTTCGCGATCGTCTGTCTGCGGCGGGACATTTTTTGCACTTCGACAGGTTTGTCAAAGCTTTGCTGTGTTTTTTGAGCCTGCTGTTTCGGCTGTGCCGCAGGTTTTGAAGCCGGTTTTTCATAAGCTTCCACATCTTGTTTGCGCACGCGGCCAAGCGGGTCCCCCGTCGGAATTTGTGATAGATCAATCCCTTTTTCCCTTGCCAGCTTGCGTGCAGCCGGAGACGCTACCGTTCTGGATTTCGCTTCTGATTGTGCTTCCTGGCTGACTTCTTGTGCAGCAGGTTCAGCTTTTGCTTCCTCTTTCGTTTGTTCATTGGCTGGAGCACTTTCTGAAGGGGCGGGTGCAGAACTTTCGCCAGCGCCTTCTGTAATGGTACCGATAATTTCTCCTACTTGGACGGTATCACCCGAATCTTTCAATACCTCTTTTAGAACACCCGATTCTTCTGCTGTCAATTCAACATTTACTTTGTCCGTCTCCAGTTCAAGCAAGTACTCACCCTGTTCTACATAATCACCGGGCTGCTTTAACCATTGGGCTATCGTTCCTTCTGAGATTGATTCTGCTAATTCAGGTACCTTAATTTCCGCCATTTTTACATTTCCCCCTTAGTTTTTGCGAGTCAAGCTATCAGATACAATGCGTTCCTGTTCTTTTTTGTGGACTGTCGGATCTCCTTCTGCGGGACTGGATCGTCTTCTTCGGCCGATGTATTGGACATTTACTCCTTTTGGCGCAATTTCCGTCAGATACGGGCTGATATAACTCCATGCCCCCATGTTCTGCGGCTCTTCCTGAACCCAAACGATCTCTTGCAGGTTCGGCAGTTTGGCGAAAAGCTCCTTCGTATCTTTTGCCGGGAACGGATACAGCTGTTCGATTCTGGCAATATGAAGCCAATCCTTATCGCCTTCCATTTTGTTGAAGTGATCGCTGATATCAATTGACACTTTTCCGCTTGATAATACGACGCGAGTCACTTTTTCGTAAGCATGGGAAAGACCGGACTGCTCATAGACAGGCTTGAATCGGCTTTCGCTCAGTTCCTGCACTTCAGATACCGTATTCGGGTTGCGCAGCAGGCTCTTCGGCGTCATGATCACAAGCGGGCGGATTTCCTCACGAAGCAGCATTTTCGCTTGTCTTCTTAAAATGTGGAAATACTGAGCCGCACTTGTCAGGTTGGCCACCGTCCAGTTGTTTTCCGCCGCCAGCTGCAGGAACCGCTCGACGCGGCCGCTGGAGTGTTCAGGGCCCTGTCCTTCGTAACCGTGAGGCAGCAGCATGACCAGCCCTGATTTTTGTCCCCATTTTGCCCGTCCTGCAGATATGAATTGATCAAAATAGACTTGAGCCGCATTGGCAAAGTCCCCGTACTGCGCCTCCCACAACACAAGCGTTTCAGGCGAATACACGTTGTATCCATATTCAAAGCCGAGAACCGATCCTTCAGAGAGCGGGCTGTTATGCACCGTAAATGAAGAAGCGCAGTCGTCTAAGTGATGGAGAGCAACAAATTCTTCTCCTGTTTCGCTGTCATGCAGCACAAGGTTTCTTTGAGCGAACGTTCCGCGCTCTGAATCCTGCCCGGTCAGCCGGATCGGCGTGCCGTCTTTCAAAATGGAAGCAAACGCAAGCGATTCAGCCAATGACCATTCAACTTTACGGTCATCATCAAACGCTTTTGCACGTCTTTCCAGGATTCTTTTCAGCTTGCCGAACACGTTAAAGGATTCCGGCCAGTTGATAAGTTCGCCGTTCAGCTTGCGGAGAACATCAAAATCAATGGCTGTGTCAACGTCTGGAAAACCGTTGGACACAGGCTCCGGCAATTCAATTTCCCGTACGGCGTCTTCTTTTTTGGCGGGCACCTTTTTATAGGCGTCTTCAATTCTTTTTGTCACTGCCGTTTCGATGTTTTGCGCTTTTTCCTCGCTGATCAGTCCTTCACTTACGAGTTTTTCCGCAAAGATCCGCTTGACAGTCGGGTGTTTTCTGACGGCATCATACAGCATCGGCTGTGTCGTTGACGGCTCATCCATTTCATTGTGGCCGTATCGTCTGTACCCGATTAAATCGATTAAGAAATCTTTATTGAACCGCTTCCGGTATTCAACCGCAAATTTAACGGCTGACAGGCATGCTTCCGGATCATCCGCGTTGACGTGAACGATCGGAATTTCATAGCCCTTCGCCAAATCACTGGCATATTTTGTGGATCGTGATTCATCGCTTTCAGTTGTAAAGCCGATCATATTATTGGCGATGATATGAATGGCCCCGCCCACCTGATAGCCTTTCAGTGAGCTTAAGTTCAGCGTCTCGGCGACAATGCCTTCTCCCGGGAACGCTGCGTCACCGTGAATTAAAATGGCGAGCGATTTTGTTTCGTCTTGAACCGGGTACCCCTTTTGCGTTCTTGTTTCCTGTGCCGCCCGCGTGCTTCCTTCCACAATCGGATTGATGAATTCCAAGTGGCTCGGGTTATTTGCAAGCGTAATCCGCGCGCTTTTGGTTTCAGCATCCTGAAGCTGTCTGTCTGCACCGAGGTGGTATTTAACATCGCCCGTCCAGCCGTAGCTGATGCCGGTCGATCCTTCAGACGGCACAAGGTCTTTATTCGGCGCGTGCTGGAATTCTGAGAAAATAATCTCATACGGTTTGCCGAGCACATGCGCAAGCACATTTAAACGGCCTCTGTGCGCCATCCCGATATTGACATTGGTTGTGCCCGCCTTCACAGACTGGGCGATAATGTCGTCAAGAACCGGCACAAGCGCGTCTAATCCCTCAATTGAGAAACGCTTCTGACCGACGAATGTCCGGTGTAAAAATTGTTCAAATCCTTCTACTTCCGTCAGTCTTTCTAAAACGGCTGACAGTTTTTCCGGTGAATTTTTCCGGAACAGTTCGCCGGATTCGACCATTTTTGTAATCCATGCGCGCTCTTCGAAATCATGCACATGGTCAAACTCGAAAGAGATGGTTCTTTTATAGGTATTGCGTAAATGCTGGATGGCTTCTAAGCCGTTTGTTATATTGGCAGGTGCGTCTTTACAGATGACAGACGCGGGTATTGCTTTCATTTCTTCTTCTGTAAGCCCGTACTCGGATAACGGAAAGAGCTCGCTCTTTTTCGGATCCTTTCTGAGCGGATTGACGGAAGCGTTCAGATGGCCATAGGTTCGAATATCTTCTGCAAGTTTAACTGCTGCTGCGATCTTTTGAATCAGATCTGCGGTGACGCGTCCCTGTTCCTTTGTTTCCGATGCCTCTTTTATTTGGCTTGGCGGAGCGCCGAGTTCGTCAAACATGTCTTTCAGATCCGGATCAATGCTGTCTGGATCTTCAGCATATTGGTCGTACAGCTCCAGTGCGTAGCCGAGGTTCGGTCCGTAAAAATCTTCCCAATTCATTCTTTGTTTCATATTATTTTGAAACATTTGAATATTACCCCCAACCTAGATAATCAAGTGATCAATTCACTATCTTGAAATAACTTTTGAACGCTGTGCCCAAAATTATGTAATAAAAACGCTTCCAAGGATATTTTACCACTGATTGCGTTTGGATTCTACCTTGATTGTTCACAAAATAGTAAAAAAAACAGATCAATACCGAAAAAATTAAATCATTTTAAAATAAAAAGCGAAAAAGCATAGGAAAAAGCCTATCCTATGCTTTTATGAAGCAGTTTTTTCAAGAGCGGATACAGCACATCGGGCAGCTGATCGACATCCGGAACAAAAATACTGTACTTTCCGTACATATCCTGAATGGTTTTCATCTGGGATTCTTCTATCGCAGTATTGGACAGAAAAACATTTATGACTTCTATCCCTTTTTTTCTCGCTTCGATGACAGCCTCGCTCGTATCGACGATGCCGTTTTGTTCGTATCCGAATGCTGCCGGCTCTCCGTCTGAAAACACGATTAAAAATTTTTGCGCCTCACTCCGCCGCATCAGCTGTTTCGTCATTTGTCTGATGGCGTATCCGTCTCTGTTATCTTCTTCGGGCGCAAGCTGCATGATCAGCGGACCCGCCGCCTGCAGCAGGGACTCTTCAAACGGAATGACGGTATTGAAGAAATTCGGCTGGCTCGTTTCGGTCGCTTCGTTTGTATCCTCCCAAAATCCGACGATTTGATGCGGTACGGACACTGATTTCAAGGCCTCATGAAAAAGAACGATCCCTCTTTTTGTTTCATCCATTTTGTCGAACATGCTGGCCGAACAGTCGACAAGCAATGTAAAAACGGCGTCAATGTCTGAAGACGGGTCCTGCTTTTTATAGAAAAGGCGCGGGTTCCGTTCCGTAAAATAGCGGATCAGTTTGCGATTCAGCCGGCCTGCGTGAAGGTCGGTCCGCGGGAGCGTTTTTTTGTGCTCAAGTGTTTTTTGTATCATCTGCTTCAGGCGTTTTTGATATGATTCTATCGTTTTTGCCTGTTCTTTATAAGACTGCTCCTCTTCAGGAGACGCTTGATGAGGCGTTTGATAAACCGGGAAGGCAAATTTGTTTTCTTTTCCGTCAGCCAGCCCGGCGCCCTCATGTTCATCCTGAATGGATTCAAGCGCTTCCAGTTTGGAGTAATCCTCTCTTTTCGTCTGACGTGCGGAACCTTGAACGGAGCCGAGCGCCTGGTCACCGTCATCGCCTTCTCTGGCCGCGTCTTTCCCAAGATCTGATTTCGCGCCGTGCTCAATATCAAATTGAAGGAAGCTTTTTGACGGCGCTTCGGTTTCCCGGTGCCACGTATTCATTTTCTCTTCAAGGATTTCTTCATCTCCGTCGGAAGACTCAGGGAGCGTGAGATCGTCACTTAACGAAGGCGCTTTTTTTACGCTTTCGAATAAAGGCTCTTCAGCCGCTTTTTCGTAATCAAGTTCCGGCAGAAAAAAGTATGTGTTCAGCATATCTTTCTCAAGCACTTCATCAAGGCCTTCCATGAGGTCTTCCGTTATTGTTGCGATTTGTTCCGTAGAATCCGCCTCATACACCCGGATGAGCTGACGTTCAATATACGGTATCATCATATCAATATTTTCATGCATGGAAGGAATGCCTTCTAGCGGAGACTCAGCCGTCAGCTTGACAAACATCGCGCAATACAAAGCGTCGGTGAAAATGCTCCGTTCTAAATTCAATGTCAGCTGCGTCGTGAAATATTTCCTGTACATCTCTCTCCGCTTCTGAAAAACACGTTTCGTTCCCGGCCGTTCTTTTTTGATCAGCTCTTCAATTCTGATATCCTCAAGCAGCATAAACAGCTGCTTGGCAAAGCTTTGGCGGGTGAAGTGCCGGTGAACGTCATTTAAAAACCCCGCAAATACCCGAAATGAGCTGCTGCGTGTTCCGACAGCGCGCAAATACACATCGCTTTTCAGGCCGGCTTCCATATCCCCGGCTGATCGGTCTTTCCAAAAGTGGCTCATGTAAATTTTCTTTTCAAAGGGATTGTAGTAAGACTGCACGCCGTATTCCACTTCAACTTCACTGCTTCTGGTCAGTGTTTTGGCCAGATCAGTCAGCATCATGAACAAAAACGAATCAATCGTGCTGTCGTTAAATTTGATAAACTTCATTGTATATCCCTCATTCGAACAGCGTTTCTGCAATATTTCTGACAGCGGCTTTTTCCCTGTCGTCGTCAAGTTTTTCCACGATGCCTCTTTCAATCGCCCGTTTCGGCGGGATGTATGCAGCCAAGTCGCACGTATCAATGAGAGCCCTGATGGACGCCGCTTCTTCTGACACTTGTCCGTTATGCGCTTGTGCGATTAAATCAGAAGACAGCGTCATAAAGCGCTCAATTAATTTCTCATCTTTTAAGACAGACTGAGAGGTCAGCACCTGTTTCAGGAGGCTTCCTTTAATATACGGAACATCAATGATGACAAAACGGTTTTTAAGGGCTTCGTTCAGCGGAACGGTGCCGACGTAGCCTTCATTAATCGCGGCGATAACACCGAATCCTTCGCTTGCCTTAATCACTTCTCCTGTAAAGGGATTTGTCATCATTTTTCTGTAATCAAGCACGCCGTTTAGAATCGGAAGGGTTTCAGGCTTTGCCATATTGATTTCATCAATGTATAAAAAATGTCCCTCGTTCATTGCGGTTGTTACAGGTCCGGGAACGAATTCAATTGTCGCCTGCCCCTGTTCATTTTCAATCGTTTTATAGCCGACAAGCGCTTCTGCATCGAGGTCTACGGAGCAGTTGACGCTGTGCATCGGTTTATGAAAATAGTTCGAAAGCGTTTCCGCCAATTTTGTTTTTCCCGAACCCGTCGGTCCTTTTAATAAGATATTTTTTCCCATTGTCAAAGCGATGACGGCATCGAATACAATCGCTTTATCTTCGGCCTCATAGCCTGATGATCCGATTAAATCCCGGAATTCTTGGGAAACGGGATGATTTTGATAAGCCTGCAGTTTGTTTTGTATATCTTCCGGAAGTGATAGGTGCTGTAATTCTGAAGTCATAGGTGATGTTTCCTTTCCATTTGTATTCCATAACCGAGTATACTAAAAAAGCCCTTGTATACTCAATACAAAAGGGCTCATTCCCTGCGGGCGCTTTTTGTCAGGGGAGCGCAGGCGATTCTGGCTCCGGAATTTCCGCTCGGGTTTGTTAAATAATCGTCCGTATGTTCATGAATGACGAACGCGCTTCCGTCCCGGTCGAGCAGGCTGAGTCTGCTCCCTTCTTTTAATGAAGTTTGCGGCGCGTTCATAATGACATCCACTTTACCGTCAGCCCCCACTTCAAGATTGGGGAGATCTCCGGCGTGATGACCCATCGGATTGTTGAAGCCGTGTTCTTTGTTCAAAGGGTTGAACGGACCGCCGGCTGATTCGAAATCAGGTGCCTGACATGTCCCTTTTTCATAAATATGAAATCCGAGAGAAGCGCCGGGCGGCAGATGTCCCGCTGATATATGAATGTCTGATCCTTCATCATCAGATTCCCTCACTTCGATATATCCGATCGTTTTTCCGTTTTGATTGATGAGTCCGGCATGCTCACGGTATGCAGATGCTTCCAATGCGCGGCTTTCCCCATGTTTTTTGGGCGGAACAGGAGCGGGTCTCGCCCCGCAGCCGCAAAGCGTAATTGATGCGAGCATGAGAAAAAGCAAGAGACGATTCATGTTTCCTCCCCCTTATTTTTTTACCCATCAGTCTTGTCAAAACGTGAAAATGGTAAACAAAAAAAGCCCCGAAAGGCTTTTTTTTAAAAATAACTGCGCGCTCCTAAATAAGCTTTTTTCCAATATGGATTGCTTAAGTTTGAAATTTCAACCCCGGAGGAGCTTGCGTGAATAAAATCTCCTCCGCCTAAATACATTCCCATATGAGAAGGGCCCGCTTTATATGTCGTAAAGAAGACAAAGTCGCCTGCTGACGGCTGGCTGATATGTTTCATCGTATTCCAATATCCAGCCGTGCTCAGACGTGAAACAGAGCTTACCTTATTTAAAAGGTAATAGATGTAACCGCTGCAATCGAAGCCCGCAGGCGTATTGCCTCCCCAGCGGTAAGGCACGCCGACATGTTTTTTCGCCTCGCCTATCATTCTGTCAATCTTTGACCCTGTCACCGGAGGTTCGGGAGTATTTGGCTTGTTTGGCTTTGCCGGTTTGTTACCCGGCTGCCGCACAGGATCTTCTGTTTTTCCCGTTCCGTTAATCAACAGAACCTGTCCGATTTGAAGCACATCAGTTGTCAGTTTATTTTTTTCTCTGATGAGCTGAGCGGTGATGCCGAACCGATTAGCAATTTTCCAGAGGGAATCGCCTGCTTTTACTTTGTAAGTGGATGGCTTCTCAGAAGGGTTTGAATGAGATGGCGGTTTTGTGCCGCTGTTTCCGTTATGTGAAGAACCTTTGATCTTTAATACTTGATTCGGATACAGCATGTCTGATGTTAATTGATTCAGCTTTTTCAGTTCGGCGATGGTGATGCCGGTTTGATTGGCGATTTTCCACAGCGAGTCACCCGGCTTCACAGTGTAAGTCCCTGATGCGCCTTTATCAGGCTTTGTCTGTCTGCCGCCTCCGTCCGTGCCGCCGGCAGACCCTTTAATTTTCAGTTTTTGGCCCGGATAGATGACATCTGAACTCAAACGGTTCAGGCTTCTCAGTTCAGAAACGCTCATTCGGTATTTTTTAGCGATCACCCATAATGAGTCTCCGTATGTAACTGTGTAAGCACCAGTGTTTCGTTTTCCTTTTTGCCCCGTTTTATGTGTGCCGCTGCCGTCGGGAATGTGCAGCCGCTGTCCTGGGTGGAGTATCGTTGATTTCAGTTTATTTTCCGCCTGCAGGGCTGAAATACTTGTATGATATTGCCGGGAAAGCTTCCAAAGAGAGTCGCCGCTTTTTACTTGAATGGTTTTTGCTTCAGCGGGATGCACGGCGAAGGTTGAAGTCATTACTGCAGATACAGCCAGTCCGGCTGCGATTTTTTTCTTCATATAACGAAAAACCTCCTATTTATCATTGCTGAAAGGGACGTTCCTTTTCTTTGGACGCCTCCTGTTATGCAGGATTCATTCAGAAGTCGACATTAATTCCGATTCATTTGTCTTAGATCATCACCAATGCCACACATTTTACATAAATTGAGAACATTTCACAAAAGACTTTGGAATCATTTTCATAACATGGCTTTTTTCCGCGACATTCCACCTTTCTTGTCTGTTTTTCATACAATTCTCTTCACGGCGTGAAAATCCTCCCGAAAAACAAACAAAAAAAAGCCCGCTTCCTATAAAGGAAGCGGGTGACGGCTGATTACAGAACCCGGGTCTCGGCAGTTTTCACGTCTTCTGCTATCAATTCCGCTGCACGCTGTGCTCCGCCGGCCGCTTTCAGGGATTCTCCGATTTCAGAAGCTTTTGTCTGATATTCAGGATTTTCGCTCAATTCTTTTATTGCTTCAGTGAGCAGTTCCGCTGTTACATCTTCTTTTTTAAACATCTTGCCCGCGCCCGTGTTTTCCACTTGGCTTCCGACGGCGAACTGATCTGCTCCCATCGGAATGACGATCATCGGGGTTTTGTAGTAAAGCCCTTCGCTCGTACTGTTCATTCCGCCGTGAGTGATAAATAAGTCCGCTCTCTTCAGGATCTCAAGCTGCGGAACATAAGGCTTTACAATAACATTCTCAGGAATTTCATCAAGCTCCGCCGGATCAAGATGTTTGCCGATTGACATGACGGCTTTTCCGTTAAAGTTCCTGACCGCTTTTAAGCATTTATTAAACAATTCCTTCTGATTGTTAAAAATCGTGCCCATTGAAATAAACAGGACTTTTTCTCCTTCAAGCTGGTCAAACGGGAAATCCTGAGCCGCCGGCCTTTCAGTTATGGACGGACCGACAAAGAGATAAGAATCGCCAAACTCTTCTTCTTTCGGCTGAAACGCTCTTGAAGTAAATACGATGGTTTTTCTGCCGTCATTTGAGAAAATATCATACGGCGTTTTAATGTCTGCGCTGAATTCTTCATTAAGCCGGCTGACCGCTTCGGTATAGGCCGGATAATGAGATGATTCCTCTGATATAAGGTTTGTATTTGAAAACACTTCTTTAATAAATGCTTCATTCATTGCAAATGTTGTGCAAAGTGAATATGCCGGCAGTTTCAGCTTATTTCTCACAAGCCTTCCTGCCAGAAAATGATGATCATAAAGGATGTAGTCGTATGATTCATCTTTTACTTCCTCAAGAATACGGAGTGCGGCTTTTTCGGAAGTCTCAATCATTAACAGTAAAAACTCGGTAGCATCCCGCTGTTCATCACCCGTTGCGTTTTTTCCGAATTCATCTTTTCGGAAATCTTCACATTCACGGAATTCCGCTCCGCTTGACGCGATTTTGTGCTCATATTCCTTCACGCCGTAATATACGACATGTTCCCCTTTTGCCTTCAGTTCTTTTACGACGCCTAAAGACGGATTGATATGGCCTTCTCCCGGAAAGCCGATCATCAATACATTTGCCATCTTTCCACTCCCTATTCTTTTAAATTTTATGTATATTTAAACGATAACACCAATACAGAAAAAGGTAAAGATGTTCACCTTATTAATATTAAATGGGTACAATATTCCCATTTTCTTATTATTTCGTATGAAGCGCCCGCGGCGAAACAAGCGGATACAGTCCGCCGTCTTTAGCAAAAGACATTTTTCCCGTTTCTTCTGAAACAACGAGCACGAGTGCATCAGTCACGGCCGAAAGTCCCATCGCGGCCCTGTGGCGCGTCCCGTATTTGAGATCGACATGTTTTGTTGTGAGCGGAAGCACATTGGCTGCTGATACAACCCGGTTTTCTCTGACCAATACGGCTCCGTCATGAAGCGGATTGCCGGGATAAAAAATACTCTCAATTAAAGCTGAACTGATCTCGGCATGCAGGCTGGTCCCTTTTTGTATCATTCCGTCCAGCGGATCTGCACGTTCAATCACAATCAGCGCTCCGTGCTTTTCTTCCGCCAGATGCTGCACGGCCCTCGCCAGCTCTGTATAGGAAGGCGTAAAATGTTCGATATATGACTGCAGGTAAAACGACGAAGCGACAGCCTGCATTTCCTGAAACGTATGTCCCAGTTCATCTAATTCGCAAAGAAGGCATTGGTCTTTTTCATCCAATGTCCGCAGTATCATTCCGGCATCCTCGGTAATTTGTTTCAAGTACGTTTGAACGGCAGCCGTAAACGCGCTTTCCGTCATTTGAGTGTGGCGCATGTCACATCATCTCCTTTCCTTTATTTTCTGCATCGCGCGCATGGATATGCGCCGCTGTGTACACCATAATCATGAAAGGAGGAGACATCATATGGAATTCGCACGGCTGATGCAATATATCTGCACCTTTTTAGGGGTCATTTCACTTTCATTCATTTATGCCAAGATGTTTAAAAAGCCGAAACCGGACAAAAAAGAGTAGGCCGGCTTTCATTGCTTTTTATACATAAAATGTTATAATTTCTCTCGTTAAAATAAAGAAACGGGGAACCTAAATTGAGAGAAACGAACACGATCGGCCAAAAGGTCAGACAGCTGTTACATATCTTCATTCCGATTTTAATCACACAGGCGGGCCTTGCCCTGATCACCTTTTTGGACACGGTGATGTCAGGGAAAGTGAGCGCCGCCGATTTAGCCGGTGTTGCAATCGGTTCAAGCCTGTGGACGCCGGTGTATACGGGCCTTGCAGGAATATTAATGGCCGTTACGCCCGTTGTTTCGCAGCTGTTTGGAGCCGGCAGACAAAAGGAAGTGCCGTTTTCCGTCATCCAGGCCGTTTATGTAGCGGCCATTCTCAGTGCGGCGGTTATCCTGGTCGGCTTTTTCACCGTTGATATGATCTTGGGACATTTGGGCCTGGAACCTCGTGTCCGGACGATCGCCAAACACTTTTTAGGCTTTTTATCCCTCGGTATTTTTCCTTTGTTTGTGTACGCCGTTTTGCGCTCGTTCATTGACGCACTCGGCAAAACGCGAGTCACGATGCTTATTACGCTTTGCTCATTGCCTATTAATTTTGTTTTAAATTATGTATTTATTTTCGGGAAATTCAACATGCCGGCATTGGGCGGAGTCGGTGCGGGGCTCGCTTCCGCCCTGACTTACTGGTGTATTTGCGCCGTCAGCTTTTTTATCGTCTTCAGATTTGAGCCGTTTGCCGGGTACTCTGTATTTCGGAAACTGTACCGTTTTTCTCCGTCTGAATGCAGAAAACTTTTGAAAATCGGTTTGCCTATCGGTTTTGCGGTATTTTTTGAAACGAGCATTTTTGCGGCTGTCACACTTCTAATGAGCCATTTCCGGACGGTGACGATTGCATCCCACCAGGCGGCAATGAATTTTGCTTCTCTCTTGTATATGCTGCCGCTCAGCGTATCCATGGCCATGACGATTTTAGTCGGCTTTGAAGCAGGCGCAAAGCGTTACAGGGATGCCCGGTCATACAGCTATATCGGCATTGTGATGGCCCTTTGTTTTTCTTTATGCACGGCGGCTTTCATTTTACTGTTCAGGCCGCAAATCGCCGGAATGTATACATCAGATCCGGAGGTGCTCATGTTGACGCAGCACTTTTTAATCTATGCGCTGTTTTTCCAGCTTTCTGATGCCGTAGCAGCTCCGATACAAGGCGCCCTGAGAGGATATAAGGATGTCAACTATACACTCGGTGCGGCTTTTGTTTCGTATTGGATTATCGGGCTTCCGCTCGGTTACGCAGTCGGCACTTACACGAGCCTCGGGGCATACGGCTACTGGATCGGGTTAATTGCAGGACTTGCCGCAGGAGCTGTCGGTTTATTCTTCAGACTGATGAAGCTGCAAAAGCGTTATGTGAAAAAAATGATGATTTTATAAAGGAGGAGCAGCAATGCCAAAACATAAACTGCTGTACGATTATTTAACCGAACGGGCGGAGGACATCAGTCAGACATGGTTTGATACCCTTCATGATACGGATCCTGATTCTGTTTATGCTTCTACTGACCCGGCTGTTCTCACAAACCTGAAAAAACAAAATCTGGCGTTTAATTATCAACTCAATCGGATTTTTTCTGAAGAGAAGGAAGTATATACAGCGGCATTGGAAAAGTGGGCGTTTGAAGCCGCACGGGATAAAGAACATTTAAAAACTCCCATCCATTACATCATTCGCGAGTTTATCAGAGTTCGTGATTTGTATGTCGGTCATGTAAAGCAGTTTACCAGACTTCATTCAGACACCGTGACAGAAGAAGATGCCGAAGATATATTCCATACGCTGATTAAATCGTTTGATGTGGTCATTCATATTTTCATAGAGGAAATGTATAAAAACACAAACATTCAGCTTGAAGCGCAAAAAGAATTGATTACAGAGCTGAGCTCGCCGGTAATTGTGCTTTTTGACAATGTCGGACTGCTGCCGCTGATCGGGGATATTGACACGGCAAGAGCCAAAATGATTTTGGAGAATACGCTGCACCAGTGTTCAGAGAAGCGCATCACGCAGCTGTACATTGATTTATCAGGCGTAGCCATGATTGATACGATGGTTGCCCAACAGCTTTTCACCTTAATTGAATCACTCGGAATGCTCGGCGTGAAAGCGACGTTATCCGGAATCCGTCCTGAAATCGCCCAAACCGCGGTGCAGCTCGGACTGAGTTTTTCAAATTTATCAATACGGTCTTCGCTTGCGGAAGCGATCGCTTCCGACCTGACACAAAAAAAGGGATAAGGCATTTCAGCCTTATCCCTTTTTTATCAGTCTTTCCACGGATATGTCCAATACACTTCTTCTTCAAACCATGTCTGAAGAACCGGCTCGTTATTTTTTAATTTTTCTTCCAGCTCTCTCAGCATGCCTTCCGTTTGGGTGCGGTGCGCTTTTAAGGCATTCATTTTAATATCGGCAACCTCTTTAATATCAAGAATGACATCAGGCTTGCCGACGGCTTCCTCCCTGTTGCGGGTGATTGCCATGCAAAGCGTGCGCGGGCGGTCCTCTTTTTTCTTTCTGTAAAGCGCTCTGATGACCGCTTCGCCGCATGCATCATGATCCGGATGGACGCCGTGCTCCGGATAGAATGTGACAATCAGACTCGGTTTTACATCGTCGATAATCTCTTCCATCATATCCGCGAGCCACTCGTCATCTTCAAATTCAAGTGTTTTATCACGAAGCCCGAGCATTCTCAGGTCAGTAATGTCCATTGCTTTGCATGCGTCAATCAGCTCTTGCTTTCTTAACAGCGGCAGTGTTTCACGGTTCGCGAAAAAGGGATCTCCCATGTTCCGGCCCATTTCGCCAAGCGTTGCGCATGCATACGTAACGGGAATATCTTTTTGTCTGTGTAAAGCAATCAGTCCTGCCACTCCGTATGATTCATCATCAGGGTGAGGCAGGATGACGAGTACATGTTCTTTCATGATTTTCACCCTTTTCTTTAAACTGTAAACGGCTTTTCGCTGATTTGAAGCGAAATCGCCAATTTTCCGCCCGGCAGATGCCCCGCCATTAACAAACGGTCTTCTTCATCTACTGTATACTCAGTCAAACCTTCTGCGTAAATCCAGCCCTCTTCTGTTTTCAAACCGACGCGGTACGGGCCGTTTCCTTTGATTTTCGCCTGATGGTACGTCACTTTTGCATTGCGTATATAGGCTACAACCGTCATATTTTTCTCATTCAGATGCGCTGAATAAGAACCGGTCGTTGTTTCCAAATGGATATATACAGGACGATCGGCATATCGCTCTAAAGAAGTTTGCACATCTTCTTTTATGATCGCTTTCATAGCTGCTCCCCTCTTTCTTCTTTTAAAAATTGCAAACGCTTCGTATGTAGTTCAACCAATTCATATTTCTCAATCGGCCGCAGCCGGGAATCTACAATTCGCTGCACCGCCAGAGCAAACTTTTCCTCGGGTGACTTCCGGAGCCTCGGATGTGTTCTTTGATCAAGCAGTTCAAGATCAATCGCCTTCTCCGCTTCTTCAAGGGTTGAAGCCGGGAGAGTGCGGTTATTCCACAGTGCCTGATAGGCTTTTACTATGTCTTTATCAGTGCCCATTGTACAGCTCCTTTACATACTCGTAATGATTATACATAATTTAAGCTATCGCTGGAAAGCGAAAGGCTTAGCGGCTTTTTATCGGCCGCTTCCATTTTATCTGTGAAAAGGTAAACAAAAGCAATGCTGCCCATATACAAATGAAGGTAAACGCTTTTTGCCCGGAAAACGGTTCATGATACACAAATACGCCAAGCATAAGGGTGATGGTCGGCGCTATATATTGCAAAATGCCGACTTGATACAGCGGCAGACGCTTTGCCCCCTCTGCAAACAATAACAGCGGCAGGGCCGTAAATACGCCTGCGAAAAATAGGAGCGCCCATGTTCCTGCCCCCAAGGACCCAAAAGTGCTCCCGTCAGCTGTATATCCTAAATAAATAAGTGCAGCCGGGGTAATCAAAAGCGTCTCCAGCGTCAGTCCGATCGTGCTGGACATGCGGGTTCTTTTTTTACATAAGCCGTACAGACCGAAGCTGAATGCAAGCAGCAATGCGATATAAGGAACCGCGCCATATTGAAACGCAGATATGAGCACGGCCGCCCCGGCAATAGAAACGGCTGCTGTTTGCATCTTGTTAAGCTTTTCTTTTAAGAATAGGATGCCCAAAAGAACGGAAACGAGCGGATTAATGTAG
This sequence comes from Bacillus sp. SYZHCR11, assembly GCF_057196865.1. Taxonomy (NCBI): domain Bacteria; kingdom Bacillati; phylum Bacillota; class Bacilli; order Caryophanales; family Bacillaceae; genus Bacillus; species Bacillus sp. SYZHCR11. Next base: position 243,419 of record NZ_JBXUND010000001.1, on the reverse strand, counting down.
TACCCGAGACTTGCTTCAAGCAAAAAGCCGTGATTGACGGCCCATATGTACACAAACCAATTAACGGAAATTAAAACGGAAGCGAAAAAAAGCGCCAGCAGGCCCCCTTCCGATTTCAAAAGACGCAGTTCACGCCATCCGGTTTTCCACTTCTTAAGCACAGTTAAAAGCACACACATGAAAACAAATGACCATAAAATCCGGTGAGCTAAAATGTCCAATGCGGGTATTTGTTCAAGAAGTTTCCAATAGACCGGAAACAGCCCCCACATGACGAAAGAACAAGCGGTATAAATGATTCCTTTTCTTACGTTATTCCCTTGCACGGCCTTCCCCTTCCTTTCTGTAAACAGATTATATTATATCACGGGAAGCTTCCGGCGGGCATATACTATGTTGTCCGTTAAGAAAGGGTGAGATGCCGTGTTTGATTGGAACAGATATTTTCCCTTCCAAAATCAGTTCTCTAAAGAAACGTTTAAAAATGCTGATCCGAAAGATGTCGAGACATATGTCAACCGAGTGATGGAAAGCGTATTCGGCGCCGGTTATGCCGGACAGTTCCCTTTTCGCGACCCGATGTCCAAAAAGACCGATCCGGTCGAAGCGGAACCGCCCAAGCCGGAAATTGACCTGTTTGAAACATCCGATCATGTTTTTGCGAAAATTCCCGCCGAACAAGAGGAACTCGACCGTATCAGGATTAAGCATACGTCACACAGCCTCGTTGTAGAGAACAGCAGCCTGGGAGAAGGAAAAAAAGAAATCGTACTTCCGAGCCTCGTCAAACGGAAAGGAACAAAAGCAGTCTATAAAGACGGGATGATTGAAGTTATGTTTTCAAAACAGGAAGACTACAATCTATCGGAAGTGGAGATTTTAAGATAAAAAAACGGCCCGCGCGATGCAGGCCGTTTTTTCTTAATAAAATGGCGGATAACCGCCGGCTCCCGGCCCGAAACCGCCGTATGGGACGCCTCCGTATCCGTAACCGGCAAACCCGTACGGATAGCGGGGTCTTGTAAAACCTGTGGCAATCACGCCTCCGAGAAGACCGCCTAAAAATCCGCCGAATAAAGGAGCGCCGAACAAAAAAGGACTTCTCGCCGGAAATCCGGCAGGACCGAAATTCCCGCGATACAATGCATGACGAGGGTACATGTTTTTCCTCCTTTATGTCTGCCTATTCTTAAGCGTATTCATAAAATGAGGAAATTGATTGGGCGGTTGTAACAACTTGTGCCTCTCTCTGATATTGCATTAAGATATAAACATTTTGGTTATAATTTGATTATATTTTGATTAACTGTTATACTTTTTTTACAAGTTGCGACATTATAAAACCATCAGGGGGAATAAAATATGCCATTACTTCGTTTTGACGTTATTGAAGGCCGGGATGACGCAGCATTAAAAAAATTACTGGATACCGCCCATTACGCCATGGTTAAAGCTTTTGACGTCCCAGTAACGGACCGTTATCAGATCGTTCACCAGCATCGGCCTCATGAGCTTATCATTGAAGATACCGGGCTCGGTTTCAAAAGAAGCAAAGATCTTGTCATCATCAGCATTGTCAGCAAAGCGCGCACCGAACATCAGAAAGAAACGTTATATCAACTGATGGCTGATCAGCTTAAAACAGAATGCGGCATATCACCCGAGGACGTCATGATTTCCATTACAGCAAACGGGAACGCCGATTGGAGCTTCGGGCTCGGTGAGGCTCAGTTTTTAACCGGGAAACTGTAAAAGGCCTCCCTGCTTGTTTTTTGGATGATTTCAAACTGAATAAAAGAGGGATGTATGTTGGTTAGTGAGTTGTATCCTTGTTTGATATGCGGATTTAAAGGATTAGAGACAAGTCCCGTTTATAACGGCGAATATCAAAAAACATTTGATATCTGCCCTTGCTGCGGGTTTGAATTCGGCTACAGTGAGGACCATGACGTAAGCTTAGGGTTTATTGTAACGCCTGATCATTTAATTGAAGCGGCATTTCAGTTATACCGGAAACAGTGGATTGAGGGAGGAATGGAACTATTTTCTCCAGATGATGTTCCGGCGGAATGTAAAAATGATCATTTCCTTACATTCGATGCTTTATTAAAGCAATTAAAAGGCTTGAACCTCAATCTGAACAATTTTGATATTAATGGTTTTTATGACGATTAAACATTATCATTAAGAAAAGGCTGCCTTGGGCAGCCTTTATTATTCATCACATGTGTCGTTGGCAGATCCCCCGGGCTCGCAAAAACTGTCTGCCCATTTTTGCATTTCCTGAAAAACGGCTTGCAGAGCCATGCCTTTATCAGTCAGTTTATAAATGACTTTGACAGGTGTTTCAGGCAGCACCTGACGCTCGACGATTTCATTTTGTTCCAGCTCTTTGAGCCGCTCCGCGAGCATTTTTTGACTGATTGTCGGTATCGTTTCGGTCATATCTTTAAATCGTTTCGGCCCGTCCATCAGTACATGGATAATGAGGCCGTTCCAGCGTTTTCCCAAAAGAGAAAAAGCGGATTCCATTTTAGGACACATTGTATATCCCACGTGAATTCATCCCTTCATCTATGAATTGACAAGTTTTTTGTGATCCATTAAAATTAGTTTTCAAGTTACATTTAGTAAGCTTCTAACTTTTCTATTATGATAACACGTTTATCCGAAGGAGGAAACATGATGACATCCGTATTAGACGTTTTAAAGGAACGCGCATCTGTTAAAGAATACGATAAAGACGCGGTCATTACAAAAGAGGAATTGACAGAACTCCTTGAAATCACAACGCAAGCACCTTCCGCCTGGAACCTTCAGCATTGGCATTTTCAAGTTTTTCACAGTGATGAAGCAAAAGCTGCCCTGCTTCCGGTTGCTTTTAATCAAAAACAGATTATTGATTCATCAGCAGTTATTGCCGTATTAGGCGACTTAAAAGCAAATGAAAATGGTGAAGACGTTTATGCTGAACTGGCTGAGCAAGGCAATATCACAGAAGAGATTAAACAAACGCTTTTAGGCCAGATTAACGGTGCATACCAAAATGATCAGTTTGCCCGCGATTCAGCATTTTTAAACGCTTCTTTAGCAGCGATGCAGCTGATGCTTGCCGCTAAAGCAAAAGGCTACGACACTTGCGCGATCGGCGGATTCAATAAAGAGCAATTCGTTAAAGAATTCGACGTGAGCGAGCGTTTCGTGCCCGTCATGCTGATTTCAATCGGTAAAGCCGTTAAGCCGGCGCATAAAAGCAACCGGCTGCCTGTATCTAAAGTGTCAACTTGGCTGTAAGATGAAAGAAACCCTTAGTCCGCTTAAGCAGACTAAGGGTTTTTTATAGGAATCGCTCACTGTACCAGGCTCGTGCCTGCTCGGCTTCCTGCTGTGTGAGCTGATGACCGCCCTCCTGCCATTCAAGAGCAACGGATGCATGAGCATCTGTCAGATACTGATAAAGCTCCTCCGATTCTTCTTTTGTACATAGGGGATCGCGTTTTCCCGCACCGATAAACACAGGCAGCCCTTCCATATCAGGCAGCTTCACTCCGCGTATCGGCACCATCGGATGATGCAGAACCGCTCCTTTCAGAACATCTTTATAATGAAACAAAAGACTTGCGGCAATATTGGCGCCGTTTGAATAGCCGGCAGCAATCACGTTTTCTCTGCTGAACCCGTACATTTGCGCCGCTTCATCAATAAAATTCTTTAATTCTTCCGTCCGTTCAATTAAATCTTTCTCGTCAAATACCCCTTCTTTCAGCCGCTTAAAAAAACGGGGCATGCCGTTTTCCGACACTGATCCTCTGACCCCCAGCAGACTTGCGTTCGGATCGATAAAACGTCCGAGCGACAGAAGATCATGTTCATTCCCTCCCGTTCCGTGCAAAAGCAGCAGAACATTTTCTGACGTTCCCTGTTCAAACATATGTTTCATCATCATTCTCCTTTCTCCATTTTGGGCAGAACAGCTGTAATCTGACTGCGATGCTCTTCCAGCCATTCCGGAAGCTTCAGCTCTGTTCCGAGATTTTCAAAGGATTCATCCGTCATAAAGCCCGGTTCGTCGGTTGCCATTTCAAATAAAATGCCGCCGCTTTCTCTGAAATAGATTGAAGTAAAGTATGACCTGTCAAGAATGTCAGATGAAGCAAGATGAGAATCAGCAAGAATATCCTTCCACTCCGCCTGCTCTTTTTCGCTCGTGCGGAAAGCGACATGATGAACTGTCCCGTAACCGCCGGCACCCGCTTCTTTCGGAGCAAGGTCAACATCTATAATATGTCCGATCCGTGCCTCCGATTGCAGCCTGACAATTTGATTTTCTTCTCCTGTCTTTGAATAACCGAAGCGTTCTATGAGAAATTGAATGGTTGCTTCAGGACGGTATGAGTACAGAAGAACACCTCTCATGCCTGTGATCGCTTCTTTTTCAGTAATGCCCGAAGGAGTCCATTCACTCTGTCCGCTTCTTTCATCTTCCATTATGGCAAGCGGCAGGTCTTCTGTATCATTAAAGAGAAGGACTTGTTCAGACAGCATGATCTGTTCTTTTACAGACAAGCCGTTTTCTTCAAGCCGGCGCTTCCAAAACGTGAGTGCTCCTTTCGGCACGGAGAAATAAATTCTTCCGGCCTGCCCTTTTCCCACGGTTCCCGGGCGGCTTCCCTGAAAAGGAAAAAATGTAATGATCGTGCCCGGCTCTCCGTTTTGGTTGCCGAAATAAAAGTGATAAGTGGCCGGGTCGTCAAAATTAACGGTTTTTTTAACGAGCCGCAAACCCAGCACTTCAGTATAAAACCGAAGATTTTCAGCAGGATCTTTTGCAAATGCGGTAACATGGTGCAATCCTTGTGTATTCAATGTATTCACTCCTAAATATCTTGATTTCGAGATATTAACTATTCTAATTTAATATGAATGAAGATGCAACTAAAGTGTTTCAGTTAAAAAAGTAATAGAATTCTTTTTTTTCTGAAAAATATCTTGTGATCTTATCTGACACCTGCTATGATAAGGAGCATTATCAAGTTTCAGGAGGAAAGTAAATGGTCAGAAAAGCACTAATTTTCGTTCTCATCTTAATCCCTTTCAGCCAGCTGGCCCTGCTGTCAGTCGCTAATCGGGTTCATCCGATCATTATCGGGCTGCCTTTTTTTCATTTCTGGCTGCTTTTATGGATCGCAGTCACTCCATTATGTTCGTTTCTTATTTATAGGCTGCAGAAGAAACAAGGAGGACTGGACTGATGCCCGCAAATATAACAGCATTGATCATTACAGCCGTCATCGTTTTAACCGTTGTCTGTATCGGCTTTATAGCCGGAAGAGACAAATCATCACGTACTTCTGTTGAGGAATGGTCTGTCGGCGGCAGACGGTTCGGGGGGCTCCTCGTCTGGTTTTTAGTCGGCGCGGATCTCTATACGGCTTATACGTTTTTAGGCTTAACAAGCACAGCCTACACAGGGGGAAGCGTTGCTTTTTTTGCAATCCCGTATTCTGTTTTGGCGTATTTTATCGCTTATTTCTTTCTGCCGAAGTTGTGGAAAGTGGCAAAAATTCACAAATTAACGACGCTTGCCGATTATGCCCGTGAGCGTTTTGACAGTAAACTTTTGGCCAGTCTTGTCGCCATTGTCGGCGTTCTTATGCTCATTCCTTATATTTGTCTCCAGCTGAGCGGGATTCAAGATACGCTTCAGGTGGCCGGAACGGGTGTCATTAATGTCAATATGGTCGTCATCATCTCTTTTATTCTTGTAGCGCTGTATACTTTTTTCAGCGGAATTAAAGGGCCGACGTTTACGGCGATTATTAAAGACATTCTGGTGTGGGTGATTATGCTGTTTATGGTCGTCTCACTCCCGCTGATCCATTTTCACGGCTGGACGCCGATGATTCACACTTTGGCTGAAAAAGCGCCGCAAATGCTGACGATACCGGACTCGGGGCCGAAAGGAATTCCTTGGTTTATCACAGCTTCCATCGTATCTGCGCTGGCGCTCTTTATGTGGGCGCATGCGGCAACCGGCGTATTTACGGCAAAAAGCGCAGATGCCGTCCGCAAAAACAGCATGTTTCTGCCGCTTTATAATATTGTTTTGATTCTTGTTATTTTTCTCGGCTTTATCGCGTTTCTTGTCCTGCCGGAAGATACCAATCCGCGGCTCGCTTTATTGAAGCTGATTCAAACGTCTTACGGCGGAGTCGCACAGGGATTTGCTTACTCCACGATCGCCCTTGCGTCATTGATTCCCTGCTCCATCATGGCCATCGGAGCATCAAACTTATTTGCGAATAACTTATATCGGGATTTGATTCACCCGAATGTGTCACCAAGCAAGCTGACGATGATCACCCGTTCAATGGTATTTGTCGTCATCGGGCTCGCGCTTTTATTCGGTATGCTGTTCCCGACTGCGCTCGTTACCCTTCAGCTTCTCGGTGTTTCCGGCATGGTTCAGATCTTTCCGGCTATCGCCGTCAGTCTGTTTTGGAAGAATCAAACGAAAGAAGCGACAATTACCGGTCTTCTCGTCGGTCTTATCGTGACATTCACGGTAAATATCACCCAATCCGCCCACGGTATATATGAAGGGTTTTGGGGTTTGACCGCTAACATGGCAGCCGTTATTATCCTTAACCCGTTTTTTGTAAAAAAAGCGTCTTCAAACGCCGTCAAAGACGGTTTATTCAATAAAGCGCCCTCTGATAAACTGAACCAAAAAGGCGCTTAACAGAAAAAAGCCGGCACATCGATGTGCCGGTTTTTTACTTTTTGTGCTGCCATTTGTAGGTGGCGACGGTTTTAGCCGGGATGACGGCTTCAAACTGCCGATTTTCTGAAACGACATGGAATTTTTGTTCTGAAGATGTCTGGTTGATTACGACTGTCACAATGGATTGATCAGGATTAAGGAACGATACATTCGAGACTGTGTTTTTGGAGCCGTAATTACTTTCTATCCGTTTGGCTCCGCGCTCGATAAATTTTGAAAAGTTGCCTGTCATATGAAAGATCGGGATATTCCAATAGCGGTCAGGGTTTTTAGCATCCTGAATAAACAGCGTCGGGTCCGGGGTGCCTATCCAATGATGCGTCTTGATTTGACTGTCGAGCATCGTCACCCACGCATTGTAGCTCGACGCGCCGTTGCGGAAATACTGTGCGATCCGATCCGCCCCTGCCGTCCCCCAGACAGACCGCTCCGTTAAGTGAATAGATTGATCAGGATATCTCTTTCCGATTTCCGACATGACGGAAAGGTCACCGTCATAATCGTGAAAAGCGATGCCGTCTGCCGCCCGGTTTCCTTTTTTATCATCTAAAATCGGCGGAATATAGTTCCACGCCCCGCTCGCATTGTGATCATAAATCCAAATTTTCGTGTCAATTATGTGTTTTTTCAATTCTTTTTTCACGGCTATCGCCAGTTTGCGCTGCTGAGACGGCGGCATGTACATGCTCGGATAGTCGATTTCCAGCAAAGGTTCATTTTGAAGGGTCATCGCATAAATCGGAATTCCCTGCTTTTCGTACGCCTCAATAAATTTGCGGAAGTAAACGGCCAGTGCGCCGATATATTTATCTTTCAGCTTTCCCCGCTTGAGGTTTTCATTCGTTTTCATCCAAGCCGGCGGGCTCCACGGTGAGGCAATGATTTTCAGTTCCGGATTTATCGCCAGCGCTTCCTTGATGGTTGCTGTAATGTGTAAATCAATATCCTTTTGGATCGAGAAATGACGGAGCTTAGGATCTGTTTGGCCTTCAGGCATATCGTCATACGTATAAAATTCCTGTGCCGTAAAATCAGATGTCCCGATCGTTATGCGCATAACGTCCATGCCGATACCATCTTTGGGATCAACCAGTTTTTTCAGCACTTCTTTTCTTTTTGCGGGTGTCATTTTTGATAAATTATGGATTGTGGATTCTTCCAGGGACGATCCTACGCCCAACACACTTTGATAGCGGCGCGACGGATCAATATACACGGCGGCGGAGTCAGAAGCCTTCTTTTTTGTCCATGTAAGCGGTGTTTGTTCGTCTAAGGCGTATTTCACTTCCAGCGGCCCGTCATACCACGTACGGGAAGCCGGATCTTTTTCAGAACTGAACCACACCCTTACTTTGTTTTTGTCTGAAGCCTTCCGATCAGCCGCATACACTTCGGCTTCCGTGCTGCTTGATATGAAAAAGAAAAACATAAGAAAAACCAGGGTCATGTGCAGACTTTTTTTAAAAAACATGAACCACCATCCCTTTCCTTATTTTTATAAGCGATTCTAAATGAAAAGCCGGACAGTCACCTCCTTCCCGTTTTAATGAATGCGCTTTCATAATTACTGATAAAAAGCCGGCTTCACACAACGGTGAAGCCTTCCCTTTTTACACCTTTAGGATACATATGCGCCGTTTGTTTCAATCACTTTTTTATACCATTCAAATGAGTCTTTCTTAAGCCGCTTCATTGAACCGTTGCCTTCATTATCCCGATCAACATAAATCATGCCGTAGCGTTTTTTCATTTCTCCGGTTGTAAATGACACAATATCAATAATTCCCCATGGTGTATAGCCCATTACATCCACGCCATCATATGTGACTGCTTTTTCCAAAGCTTTTATATGTGACGATAAATATTCAATTCTTGAAGCGTCATGAATTGAACCGTCCTCTTCTAATGTGTCAATGGCGCCGAATCCGTTTTCCACGATAAATAATGGAATCTGGTAGCGGTCGTATAAGCGGTTTAATGTGTACCGTAAACCGGTCGGGTCAATCGCCCAGCCCCAATCACTCGCTGTAATATAAGGATTTTCCACGCCGTTTGGCAATCCTCCGTTTACGACATCCCCGGTATTATCGTTTATCACGTCACTTTTTACGGTAGTGGACATGTAATAGCTGAATCCGAGGTAGTCCACTCGGCCATTTTTCAAAATCTCTTCATCACCGTCTTCAAAGTGTATCTGATAGCCTTCTCTTTCAAATTCTTTTAACGCATAGCTTGGATAATATCCGCGAACCTGGACGTCCGGGAAGAAAAAGCGCTGTCTCATCGTTTCTTCAGCCAGCATCACATCATCGGGGTGAGATGAGTACGGGTAAATCGGGACATGTGATACCATCGCGCCGATCCTGAACTCGGGATTGATTTCTCTTCCCTTCGAAACAGCCAATGCGCTTGCCAGCAGTTCGTGATGGCCGGCCTGATACATGACTTCTTTTGCGTTTTCGTTTTCTTTAACGGCGACGCCCGAGTTCGTCCATAAAAAGATCGGATTATTCACATCCATCTTATTATTGATTTCGTTAAACGTCATCCAATACTTCACCTTATGTTTATAGCGTTCAAAACACACTTCAGCGAATTTCACAAAAAATCCGACTGTTTTTCTGTTTCTGAAACCGCCGTATTCCCTCGCCAAATGCAGCGGCATCTCAAAATGTGACAAGGTAATTACCGGTTCAATCCCATGTTTCAGCAATTCATCAAACACCCGGTCGTAAAAAGCCAATCCTTCCTCATTGGGCTCCGCTTCATCACCTTTAGGAAAAATTCTGCTCCAGCCGATGGACGTTCTTAAACATTTCAGGCCCAGCTCGCTGAATAATGCGATGTCCTCTTTATAACGATGATAAAAATCGATCGCTTCATGATTCGGATAAAATTCCCGCTCTTCAATTGTATCTGTTATTTTCCGGGGCACACCATGCGCGCCTGCCGTCATGACGTCCACTACACTCGGCCCCTTGCCGCCTTTATTCCATCCCCCTTCAAATTGGTGGGCGGCCAGAGCGCCTCCCCATAAAAAATCTTTTGGCAATGTCCCCATCGTTTATATCCTCCTTTATTTGACTGCCGCTTGCATACCGAATAAATGCACTGCAGCAGCTTCAAGCACCGCTTCGCAGGTGTAGAAGAATTCCTGCCTTCATTTTCATATTATACGTTTACATTATAATTGTACCGGTATAATTTATCAATACATAAACAATTATAGTTAATTTACGAAATGGCTTTTAAAAACGATTATGCTATAATTCTGAAAGAAGCGGGACAATAAATGAATGAGGAATGGATATGTTAAAATACCAGCAAATCGCGATAGATATTGAAAAATACATAGAAGAACATCAGCTGCAGCAAGGGGATAAACTGCCTGTGCTGCAAACCTTAATGACCCGGTTTAACGTGAGCAAAAGCACGATTACCAAGTCCTTAGATTTATTAGAAAAAAAGGGGATTGTGTTTCAAGTGAGGGGAAGCGGCATTTTTGTCAGACGGAATAAAAGAAAAGGGTATATCAGTCTGCTTTCTAATCAGGGATTTAAAGAATCACTTGAAGATTTTAATGTCACTTCCAAATTATTAGCGCTGGAAGTGAGAAAACCCACGCCTGAGGCTGCCCAAAATCTGAATATGCCGCCTGACGGCGACGTGTATTATGTCAAGCGAATCCGATATATTGACGGGCTGACATTGTGTATCGAAGAGTCATTTTACAACAAATCCATTATTACGTATTTGAATAAAGAGATCGTGGCAGAATCAATATTTGATTATATTAGAGACGGTCTCGGGTTAAAGCGCGGTTTTTCAGATTTATATCTGTACGCGGGGATGTTAAATGAGGAAGAAGCGGAGTACTTAGGTCTGTTTACAGGAGCGCCTAAGCTTTGCGTTGAAACGATTTTTCATTTAACCAACGGCCAGCCGTTTGATTTCTCAAAAGTCACCTATCACTATGAGCAATCACAGTTTTTCATTCAGGCGAACAGCCACCTTTTTGAACAGGAAACGACATAAGACGGGCTTTTCGCAAATAAAAAACACCCCATGCGCGAGCGACGCATCGGGTGTTTTTTACTATTTCATATTCTTATTTAATGTTTCAACGGCTTGTTTCATTTGTGTATCGTTGTCCGCAAGCTGTTTTTGCAGATCCGTCATCAGTTTTGCCGTTGTGTCTCCCGTTAAAATACCTGTTTGTTTCAGCTTCTCTTTTGCTTGGAATTGTTTGACTGCTTGTTCAAATGCTTTATTATACGTGCCGTTTACATTCACGCTGTACCCCAGCGCTTTCAGCATTTTTTGCGCATTGGTGACGGTCGTTCCGGAATCCCCGTATTTGTATGTTTTTTTCGCATCTAAATACGGCAGGTTCGCATATTCAGGAAGCTTAACCTGATATTGCGGTTTGATGCCTTTTTTATGAATCCACTCTCCGTCCGCTGTCAGCCATTTTGCGATTGTCAGTTTAACGGTAGAACCGTCGCTGTAATCTTTTGCCGTCTGCACGGTTCCTTTTCCGAACGTTTTCTCGCCGATCAGCGGAATTCCGGATGATTCATGCAGCGCAGCCGACATGATTTCCGCGGCGCTCGCGGTGCCGTCATTGACGAGGACGACTGTCGGTTTTGTCACTTTGCGCTCTTTCGTCGCTTTCATGACTTCTTTCGTGCCGTCTTTGTATTCGACCTGCATGATATTTTTCCCTTTATCGATAAACATGTTGCTCATTTTGATGGCTTCATCCATCAGGCCGCCCGGGTTGCCCCTTAAATCGAGAATGTATCCTTTCGCTCCTTGTTTTTCGAGGCTGTCAATGGCTGAATTCAGCTCTTTTGCCGTCGATTCGGAGAAGGATGTGATTTGGATTTCGCCGATGTCTCCTTTTTTCATTTCAGAGTACACCGTTTCAACCGGGATGGTGTCACGTTTGATCGACAGGTTCAGATCGCCGACACCCGCTCTGTGCAGCACAAGCTTGACGTTTGTTCCCTTTTTGCCGCGGATTAATGCGACGGCTTCGTTTACATTAAGGCCTTTAACGCTTTTGCCGTTGACCTTCAAGATCTGGTCATTCGGTTTAACCCCCGCTTTTTCCGCGGGTGACCCTTTAATCGGCGATACGATCAGGATGCTGCCGTCCTTTTCTTCCACTTGTGCGCCGATGCCTTCAAACGAAGCGGAAATTGTTTCTTCAAACGACTTTCCTTCCTGAGGATCCATATAAGAAGAATACGGATCATCCAGAGAACTGATCATGCCTTTTATCGCTCCGTCTACTAATTTGCTGTCATCTGTTTTTTGATAGTAATCACTTTTAATCTGCTCATAGGCTTTATTGAATTTCTCAAATTTGCTGTTCGTCAAAGCAGCCGAGCCTTGTCCGAAAATGGTCGTATTGCCCGTGATAAACAGCGTAAGCGCCGAGGCTGCGACCGCAGTGATCAATATAATAAAAAACAGTTTAAATTGCCGCTTCAAGAAAACACCACCTTTTTATTCTTACATTATTATCATAGACGAACGCTCATTCGTCAACTTCAAACGTGAGGCGCCCTTCTTTCCCGTTTACCCAAACCTATGCTTTTCTCTTAACATATGCTGAGGAAAAAAGGAGGATTCGGCCTTTGAGCAAATATTTAGAAATGCTGTCCTTATTCGGAGTCGGAGGGGCTCACCCGGGCGGGCTCGCTTTTTCCAAAGCCGTTCTCGCAAAAGCGGCTCCTCCTCCTGGCGAACCGATTCTTGACGCCGGCTGCGGAACGGGACAGACGGCCGCTTATCTCGGCCACCTGCTGTATCCCGTCACCTGTGTGGATAAGGATCCTCTTATGCTTGAAAAAGCAGCAAAACGATTTGCCGCTGAAGGCTTAACCATTCCGGGCTATTTAGCGGAGCTTGAGCGGCTGCCGTTTGCTGAAAAACAATTTTCCGCCGTTCTTTCCGAATCAGTTCTCACCTTTTCAAATCTTGATTCATCGCTGTCTGAAATCCTGCGGGTCCTTAAACCCGGGGGCATGCTGATCGGCATTGAAGCTGCTTTACAAAAGCCCATGCCGGAAAACGCCATCACGCAGATAAAAGACTTCTACGGTTTTACCGTATTGCAGGATGAAACCGCATGGAAACAGAGATTGCTTCAGCAAGGCTTTCAGAAAGCGGATTTCATTCCCGCTGTCTATGAAAACAATGCGCAGGAGCCGACTACAGAAATGGATTTATCGCCCGTTATTCAGCCGGTTCACTACGATACGCTGACGGCTCATTACGAGCTTATGCAGACGTACCGTGAATATATGGGACACTGCGCTTTTGTCGCTTACAAGTAAAACGGCAATTGTCCTCCTGTTTTCGTCCAACCTTTTTACCGCACTCTATCATAAGCTGACATAGAAAGATAGGTTGGATAGGAGGAGAAAAGATGCAAAACTATTATCATCTTTGCCGGCAGCACCAAGGAAAAGTAGCAAGAATTACAGAACGAAACGGCAGAGTCCACGTCGGAAGAATCGTACGGGTGACTAACAGCAAAGTGTATATCACCCCTGTCGGCGGCCGTCACAGAGGGTACGGATTCGGTTATTGGGGAGGAGGCTGGGGAGGCTGGGGAGCAGCCTACGGTATCGGCCTTGGTTTCATTACCGGATTTGCGCTTGGAGGTCTGCTCTTCTGGTAATAAAGAAAGCCCGCTTTCTATTTTTCAAGCGGGCTTCTTCTCATTACACTTTCTTTACTTCATTAAAATATTCTTCAAGCGTTAATTGATGGTCATGGATGGCTTTTGCCGCTTTTTTGCCTACATAGCGTAAATGCCATGGTTCATACTCATACTTTGTAACATTTTCTTTGCCTTTAGGATAGCGGATGATAAAGCCGTATTCATACGCATGGTCTTTCACCCATTTGCCGTCCGCCGTGTTTCCGAACGCCTCATTCAGCTCATATCCGTTGCTTTTGCTTGAAATGTCCATGGCAAGCCCCGTCTGGTGTTCGCTTTGCCCCGGATATGCGACGGCTTCTTTCGCCTTTTTTTCACCTTTCAGACTGACTTCATTATCGAAAATAACTTTCTGTCTGTCATAAGAACGGTATCCTGAAACGGCAACCAGGTCATAACCTTCTTTTTTCCCGGCGCTGAATAGTTCCGCCAAAGCATCGGCGGCCGGTTTGCGGATATATCGTTTCTCGATTTTCTCAGTAAAAGAAAATTCGACTTTCGGGATTACGAGATCATTCGGTTTATAATCTCCCGGCAGCGTATATGTCTTATTTACGAGCGCAAGTGTATTTGTCGGGTTTTGAATGGTCTCAAGCCCGTTCACTTCTTTAATATCATTAAAATATTTGCTCTCTAATACAAAATCACTGTTTTCTGTCTTCGTTGTTTTTTTGCTTGATGTGTCATCTGATTGTTTTGTTTCAGCTGCTGTTTTTGTGTCCTTATGGCTGTCGCCGCCTGAAATGCTGCAGCCGGTGCCCACGATTGCGGTTACGCTGAGAGCGGCAGCGAGCGAGAACCATTTAGTGGATTTCTTCATTTTACCCTTACCTTTCTTTTTTTGAATCAGGGCGATGCATAAAGAAGAGGGCTGCTTTAATCAGCATAACCCTCATCTCAAGTTTACGATACAGTATGCAGCGCCAGTTTAATCATATCATGAAAAGTCGTTTGACGCTCTTCTGCCGTTGTTTCTTCTCCCGTTAATACGTGGTCGCTTACAGTCAGGATAGACAGCGCTTTTTTGCCGTATTTAGCGGCAAGCGTATATAAAGCAGTCGTTTCCATCTCTACACCGAGGACGCCGTATCTGGCAAGCTTTTCGATTTGGGAGTCTTCATTGTAAAACTGATCGGCGGTGAATACGCTTCCGACCGCTACGGGAAGATTGTTTTTTTGCGCTTCCTGGTACGCTTTATGAAGCAGTTCGAAGTCTGCGCAAGGAGCATAATCTACACTGCCGAAGGCGACACGGTTCATCTGTGAATCCGTTGAAGACGTCATAGCCAAAATCACGTCACGCACCTTCACGTCATTACGGATGGCTCCGCATGAGCCGACTCTGATTAAGTTTTGAACATCATAGCTTTGAATCAGTTCATTCACATAAATAGAGATAGACGGAACACCCATGCCGGTGCCTTGAACTGATACTTTTTTGCCGTTATATGTACCCGTAAAACCGTACATTCCTCTGACTTCATTATAGCATTCCACATTTTCAAGATACGTTTCCGCAATAAATTTCGCTCGGAGCGGATCTCCCGGCAAAAGCACTGTATCCGCAATTTGGCCTTTTTCTGCGTTTATATGTACACTCATTTCCTTTTCCTCCTGCCTATTCAAACTCCCACCCATTGTACACTGAATAACGGTAAGAGACAATCATCAGCATTGATCAGGGCAATCTTGGGCAGAATATGCAGGATGACAAGCCTAAAGAAAAAGGAGTGAACATAATGGGCAAAAAACAGCGCAACCGGGTGACCGGCCAGAAAAAGAACAATCACGTGCCCGTTTCAGACGTCATTGCAGCTGATGAAGCACATGGAAAAGAGCATTCCGCCGCTAAACGGAAGCCTTAACACTGTCTTTCCCAGACAATACGGAAGCCGGCTGAATCTTCAGCCGGCTCCGTCTTACCTCGGCTGGACGAGCAGCCGGTTAATTTTACTCCATCCCGCAGGGTTAAGCCTGTAATAGGTCTTTCCTTTTCTTCCTTCGTCTATGAGTATGACGTCTCCGGTCGCTATGAATCTGGCTTGATAGTCGTTTGGGACCGTATCAGGCACATTAAAAACAGAAAATGCCCTTTCCAGTGCGTCTTGATGATTGTCAGCGGCCAGCTCTGTCCGATAGACGACCCTGTATCCCTTTTTCTCGCCGTAGCGGGGTGTTTGAAAAATCGTCACATCATAGGCACAAGTCTTTTTTTTAAACACGGGCAGCGATAACAGCATCAAGATCCCTCCCTCTTATTTCTTAATAGTATTAGCGTTTTTTCTCATTTTTCCTGTCTCTATTTTTGTCGAAACGGATGATACTTTTCGTCAAAGAGCGCATAAAGCGAAACGAGGCAAAGTCCGAGACTGAATCCGGCAAGGACATCCGTCGGAAAATGCGCGCCCAAATAAATTCTGCTGAATCCGATCAGAATGACGAGAACTCCGGTAAAGACGGTGAGGGCCCTCTTTCTTTTCGTGAAAAACGGAACATGCTTGATCAAAAAGTAAGCGATGACGGGATACATCACTGCCGAATTCATGGAGTGGCCGCTCGGAAAACTGTATGAGGTTTCATGGACGAGCGGTTCAAAAGCGGGTCTGGCTCTTTCAATCAATTCTTTTATTTTTATGTTTACAATCCGTTCAATGAGAAAGAGAAGCGGCAAAAAAACAACATCCGGCGTTTTTTTGTACATATACAGAGCTGCGCCTGTCAAAAGAAGAAGCGGCAAAAGCACCGCGGTCGTGCCGAGCTCCGTTATCCATAACATCAATTCATTCAGCCAGACAGACCTGATCCTGACAGCCGCTTCTATCACACGCTCATCAAAAGCCCGGACGGCTTCTATCCGGATCGCTGCTGCGAGCAGAATAAACAATGTGAAAAGACTTGCTGGCTTGTACAACGTTTTCCCCCCATGTTTCATTCTCCCGAGCTGATTGAAAAAACCGAAGCTTTTTCACTTCGGTTCCGCAGTTTCAGTCTTCATCAAGCTCTTCGTCTATCATACATTTTTCTAATAAATAATCAAAGGTGATGTCGGCTATTTCGAAGATTTCCTCTTCACTCGGTATGTACCCGCGCATAGCAAGCTGACTGTAAAAATAATCAGCTATTTCTTCTGTGTCAATCACAAGATCTATTTCTTTCATGCAAACACCGCCTCCTTTTTTATGTTTTATGAAAAAACCGTTCAAATTATACCCGAAAGTTCTAAACGTTTTGTCCGCTCATATACTTTTAAAAAAACAAGCCCCGGAGGGAGAAAAGATAATGACGAAAATGATGGCTTTATTGGACGGAGATGGATTTGATATCGTATTGGAAAAAGTGCTGAAAGGAATGTCGTTTGTCATCTTTGCCGGCTGTCTGCCCTGGTTTTTATATGTCACCGTCCGTTTTTTTGCCGGCTAGCTGAAATGCTCCCGCAGGCTTTCCAGCACAAAATTCATCATATCTTTATATTCTTCGTCACCGAACAAATGATAAAGAATCTTATAATCGTTATAAATATCAAGCAGCTCATCTACAATCGATACCGCCAGCACATGCAGGGCATCGGGATCATCAGCATCGCCTTCAAACTGAAGAAGAGCAGACGCGACGGTATCCTCGCCGATCTCATGAGATGCTTCCCCAACATAGTGGACAAACAGCAGCTGATGCACAAACTGATCCATTTCATATTTTCTCAGAACCAGCGTGAGATCCTCTTCCTCCGTTTCAAGCCACTCTCCGTCTTTCAGCCGAGTCAGCTCATAAATAATATCCTCCCAGCCATCCTCTAAATATCTCCATATTTCAGTTCTGTGACCGATAACTCGGAATAATTCCTTTCCGTAGTCCTTTACATATACGACGTCGCCGATCAGAAATTCATATTCAATATCTAATTTTTCCATATCGACGATCACGCCCTCATAATCTTTATAAAGCTGGATGGACGATTCAAAATAAAGCACTTCATTATGATTGACTTCATAAAGATAATGTTTATCAATTTGATGAACCTTCGTAATGGTGCCGACGGTTCCGTACATCACGACGACCACGATGTCTCCCACTTGAAATTTCGGTTTATCTGGCTTCATGCTGTCTCCCCCTTGCCGCGGACTGTCATACGCTATCGTATGCCGGCCGCCATAATTTCGCATGGGCATGAAAACCACAGGAAATATCTATTTCTGCACCTGTTCAAAATGGCAAAAACCCCAACATGCTTGTGCGTTTTTTCACTTACCGTAACAGAAGCGTCTGATGGCATTGCGCTCTCGATCGAATGAGCAGTAACAATGACGAGACAAAAAGCGCCTGTTTTTGAATGAGTTTTTGTTTATTTCTCCATGACACAAAGATAAATACCCGGCCCGAAGGCATGTTGACAATATCACCGCCGTGATGTTCAAAATTTGCCGTGAAACACATCATCGAAGATGTATGGAGATCCAATTCCGGCTGCATATCTGCAATGGCTTGTTTATCATGAAGAACCAAACTCGTTTCGGCTTTCAATGAAGCCACAACTTCAATCCGCTTCAACCTTGTCACATAAAATTCCCTTTTCCGTCCAAACGTCAGTGCCTCACCATAGATCATTTGATTCCTCTCACTTCATTTAAATGTTTGATTATTTCTCCGTGAAAAGAGGCTCCTTACACGGGACCCCGCCGGCAGCAGGTCTGATCCGGTGAACTCTGCAGCTATACATTCTGCTGCCTTATGATCCGTGCCGTCAGGAAGATTTGTTTACGCGCTGATCAAAACGAAAGGCATTGCGGGATTTGATCATACGGCACCTCATAAGCGATTGATTTCAACAGAAAAAAACCGCACAATGTGCGGTTTTTCGTCAGGCGTGATGCACCTCGGTCTCATATTTTTCCCAAGCTTCATCAAATGTCGCCATCGTTTCTAAATAGTCGGCGCTCAGTTCTAAATAAGAACTGAGCTCGTGATAATCGCTTGACGTTTTCGGAAAGCCGTGATCTTCGTATGCCTGATTCGCAAACCGGCTGATTGCGTCCTGCGGTTTGGGATGCCTGTATTTCATCAAATAGTGATAAAAGGATTTCATGGGTTTCCCCTCCTGATGACTGTCTTT
Source organism: Bacillus sp. SYZHCR11 (assembly GCF_057196865.1). Taxonomy (NCBI): domain Bacteria; kingdom Bacillati; phylum Bacillota; class Bacilli; order Caryophanales; family Bacillaceae; genus Bacillus; species Bacillus sp. SYZHCR11. Next base: position 224,792 of record NZ_JBXUND010000001.1, on the reverse strand, counting down.
TGTTGTACTATTATACAATTCAAGTGTGAAATTACAACAAAAGAAGACTAGGAGAAGTCAAAATAATTCCGTTTCAAGATCCGTTCTGTCCCCATCAGCTCTTGATATGTGAGTGTTTCCGGTAATTTTTTTGCATCGACTAAAAAAAGCTGATTTTCGATTTCCGCTATGACCGCTTCCTCCTGATACGTCATGCCGCAGGAGGAGCAGGCGAATGCGGGTGTTTCTGTAATTTCTATGGCTCTCGTACCGTCAGGAAGCTCCCAGTACACAGCCGCCTGACAAGCTGACGCCTTCTGATTGCCGCACCACTCGCATGGCTTCACGGCGACTCACCTCCGACTTCCGATCCTGCTTTTTGCTCTTTCTTTTGCTGTGCAATAAATTTCTTTTCTTTCAATTCATCTCTCTTTTCCCTGCGGTCTTTCAGCGTTTCATGATCAGGGTTTGATGTAAACATTTTCCTCCTGTCGATCCTCGATACATTTTCCGGTGTGAACGAAACCTCTTTGTCCGCGAAAATGGCGCTCAGTCCGACAGGCTCGCGTTTGGCCATTGTTCCCGGAAAAACAGATTCAAAATAGTCGTCAGCTTGATTCGGGATATAGTTTTCCGGCTCGGGATAAGATGTAATCACCCCTTCGAAGTTTCTGATCACAACTTTCTCCGGACTTTGGGAGAGCAAGTAGTTCGGCTGCAGGGCGATTTTACCGCCTCCGCCCGGGGCGTCGACGACAAAGGTCGGCACGGCAAAGCCTGTTGTGTGGCCTCTCAGTCCTTCAATGATTTCCAATCCTTTTGACACAGGCGCTCTGAAATGGCCGATTCCCTCTGACAAATCACATTGATAAATATAGTACGGACGCACGCGGATTTTCACTAAATCATGCATGAGTTTTTTCATAATCGGCACCGAATCGTTAATGCCTGCTAAAATAACAGCCTGGTTACCGACCGGAACACCTGCGTTAACGAGCTTTTCACACGCCGCAACCGATTCTTCCGTCAGTTCGATGCTCGTATTAAAATGAGTGTTCAGCCAGACCGGATGATATTTTTTCAAAATCTGACAAAGGTTATCCGTTATCCGCTGCGGAAATACGACGGGCGCTCTCGTTCCGATCCTGATAATTTCAAGGTGGGGAATGTCACGCAGGTTTTTCAAAATATATTCCAGAATCTGATCGTTAATTAAAAGCCCGTCTCCGCCGGAAATCAGGCAGTCACGGATTTCCGGCGTTTCCCGGATGTAAGCGATTGCCGCATCGAGCTGTTTTTTCGGCACCCCCATTCCGATCTGTCCGGAAAAACGCCTTCTGGTGCAGTATCGGCAATACATCGAGCATTGATTTGTCACCAGAAAAAGAACGCGGTCAGGATAGCGGTGCGTAAGACCGGGAACCGGTGAATCTTCATCTTCAAACAGCGGATCTTCAAGGTCATATTTCGTTTTGTGCATTTCTTCTGACAGCGGCACGGACTGCATGCGGATCGGACATCTCGGGTTATCGGGATCCATTAAAGAAGCATAATAAGGCGTAATGTTCAGGGGAATGGTTTTTACAGACATCCTGACGCCTTCTTCTTCCTCTTCGGTCAAATGAATGACTTTTTTCAGGTCATCGACGGTTCTTACAGTATGGGTGAGCTGCCACAGCCAATCATTCCACTTTTCTTCCGGCACATCTTTCCACAATTCAATCTCCTTCCAGTGACGCTTCGGCTGAAACCATTTGTTTGTCAAACGAATTCCTCCTTATGAATGGCCAAACGTAAAGTTTTGCACCATATATTCATATTTTCGAGCCCTTCTGAAATGCGGCAGTTGTTCACAAGCCTGCCTCTGTAGCCGTATCCCGCATGATACAAAACGGCGTTCATCCCGTAAGACGCTGCACGGGCCAAGGAAAAAAGATGAATGATTCCCCGGCCAGCGAGTTCCTGCTCCAACGCTTTAAACAAGTGTGCCGTTACGGAGTTCCCCCTGTAATCTGACAGAACCGCGCAATCGGTCATTTCTGCGTGCCCCAAAACCGGATTGATATCTGCGCTTGCCGCCCCAATGAGACGATCCTGATCGAATGCGGCATAATAGATGGTGTTTTCTTTCATTGTTTTTTTAATATAAAGGGGATTAAAAACAGGAGTCGGATAGGTAAGAAAAACATGTTTATATAAGTGCGTTAAACGGTCCGCATCATCTTCGTCCGCTTTTCTGAACATCAGCGTGCTTTCTGTCTGAGTCATTCCCCGCCGCGGTGTCCCATATAAACGGTCAACAGCCGAATCTTCTGATACATATGAATCTGACCGTCTCCGTTCCTCTGATAAATAGCGCACCATCACAACAGCCTTATGCCCGTTGTAATACCCGTCTATGGCACCCTCAATAATAAAAAGATGCTTGACAAATTCCGGCTCATCGCCGCGCTTGGCAAAGAAAATCACCTTTTGGGCTCCCTCTTCCTTTGCTTCTGCCAAAACGGCCGGTATAAGCGCCTCGGGCTGTCCGTCATAACGAATGACCCTGATCCGCTCGTTGAAACGGTCTGCATCAATCTCGGCCGCTCCGCTTTCAGCCCTCAGTTCCTTTATCAGCGCTGTCACCCCCATCTGCCACCCCGCACCATTCCATGATAAAAAGAGAAATGATTTTGACGGCATCGATTAACGCCCGGACTTCAATGTATTCATTCGCCTGATGCGCCGCCTTGACTTCTCCCGGACCGAAGACGATGACCGGCGTCTGTCCCGCGTGCTGCAAAAGCCCTCCGTCCGTTCCCCACGGGGACGCTTCACGAACCGGTTTTGCCCCTTTCATTTTCTCAAAAGAAGATTCCAGAGCGGAAATCAGCGGATGCTCATCCGGGAGATCATTCGGAAGCCACTGAGCCCCAAACCATTCTATTTCCGCGGGGTGGTGTTTAAACCATTCATCCCGGTACTCCAAATCTTTCAGCCAGCTTGCCAGCTCTTCTTTTACTGCTTCGGGCGTTTCATCCGGCGCTATTCCGCACCTGCCTTCTATCACCACACGGTCAGCTACCGATGATGGCCACGTTCCCCCTTGGACGGTGCCGATATTAATGGGAACCGGAATCGGAACGTCCCGATAAAGCGGGTCTTTGATACGGGCGTTACGGACGTGTTCAAGCTCTTTAAGGGCTGTGATGACATGCAGGCTTTTTTCAATGGCGCTCACCCCTTCATAGCGGGTGCCGCCGTGTGCGGACAATCCTCTTACCGTAATGCGGAACCACATGGACCCTTGCTGCTTAACAAACAGCTTTAAATTAGTCGGTTCGGGAATAAGCGCCCCGTCAGCCTTGTAGCCCTTCATAACAGCCGCCAGTGTTCCCGCGCCGCCGCACTCTTCATCTACGACACTTTGAAACAGAACATCTCCTTTTAACGTAATCCCGCAGGCTTCAAGCGCTTCTAACGCAAACAAGAGGGCTGTATTGCCGCCTTTCATATCCGTTGAACCGCGTCCGTAAACTTTGCCGTCCTTTTCAACAGCTGTAAACGGTTCATACGTCCATGCGGCGGGATTTCCTTCCGGGACAACATCAATATGTCCGTTCAGTATCAGTGATCTTCCGCCCCCGGCCCCTTTCTTTACGGCTGTGATATTCGGGCTTTCATGGAAGTCTTCGCGTTCCGATACAAAATAAGGATGCTCTTTCAATTGTTTGACACTCGGCTCCCAGACATCAATATCCATGTCAAACTGTCTCAGTTTTTCTAAAACGACTGCCTGTGCGTTAAATTCATGGCCGAACGTGCTTTTTTCCCCGATCAGCCGTTTCAGCAGGCTTACCGCTTTTGCTGTGTTTTCTTCCGCCCACTCAGTGACTTTCTTTTCTAATTGATCCATGGACAGACCCCCTTTTAAGAAAACATTCTCCCAATCTGATTTCGGCATCCGTTGTTTGAATGACATCGTCTATGGTCGTGCCATTCAGCAGTTCCTCAAGAACAAAAGCCCCATCATCTATGCTGATGACGGCTTTCTCTGTAATGATGAGATCTGCACAGCCTGCTGCTGTAAGCGGCAATGAACAGCTTTCGACCAGCTTCGGCCGGCCTTTCTGATCGGTGTGGCTCATGACGACAACCACTTTTTTCGCGCCTTGGGCAAGCTCCATCGCCCCGCCCATTCCGGGCACCTTTTTCCCCGGCACGAGCCAATTGGCGAGATCACCTGTCCTGCTGACTTGGAGCGCGCCTAAAATGGTAATATCTATCAGACCTTTTCTGATCATGGCAAAAGACAGAGCTGAATCAAAATAGGAAGCACCCTTAACTGTACTGACAGGAAATCCGGCCGCATTGCATAAAAGCTCATCCTCCTCTCCGCGCTCCGGACTACCGCCGATCCCGAGGACGCCGTTTTCCGCCTGCAGCATTACCTCCATGCCGGCCGGCAGAAAGTTCGGCACTAAAGAAGGAATGCCGATCCCCAGGTTGACAATCATACCTGAGGTAATTTCACTGGCGGCCCGCCTCGCGATACTCTCTCTTTCCGCTATTCCCAAGCCCATCTCCACTTCACTCCTTCACTTTGCACGACACCCTCCACGAAAACGCCCGGCGTTACAATATGCTCGCTGTCAAGTTCCCCGGCAGGCACAATCTCTGCCGCCTCAGCAAATGTTCTTTCGGCCGCAGCAGCCATCAGAGGGTTCATGTTGCGCGCCGTTTTGTCAAACGTCAGATTTCCGAATTCATCAGCAATATGTGCCGACACAAAAGCGAAATCAGCCGTCAGCGCTTTTTCAACTAAATAGGACTTTCCGTCAATCGTTACGGTTTCTTTGTTTTCACAAACGGTTGCGTTATCAATGCCGATATCAGTTAAAATACCGCCTAGCCCCGCTCCGCCTGCGCGAATCCGTTCAGCAAGCGTCCCTTGCGGCGAAAATTCCACCTCAAGCGCTCCATCAGTCATTTGTCTGCCCGCGACAGGATTTGAGCCGATATGGGAAGCGATCAGCCTTTTTACCCGCTTATGAACGATAAGCGGACCGATACCGATTTCCGGAAATCCAGCATCATTGCAGATAACGGTCAATTCTTTAACGCCGCTTTCCAAAATCGCTTCGATTAATGACGGAGGTGAACCCACTCCCCCAAAACCGCCGAACATGATGACAGATTCGTCCTTGACATCGGCAATTGCTTCATGAATATCGATTTTTTTATGAAAAATAGACATATCAGCTCAATCCTTCTTCATCATTTTTTCAGCTTCTTCTGCGGACTGGGAAAATAGATCTGACAGCTCATCCAGCTCCGCATATGAAATCGTGAACGGCGGGGCGATGATGACGGCGTCTCCTTCTCCGCTGTCAATACCAGGCTTTGCTGGGTAAATAAGCAGGCCCCGTTTTTTTGCCGCTTTAATGATTTTTTCGGTGAAGGCCTGTTTTTTCGAAAAAACGTCCTTCGTCGTTTTATCCTTAACGAATTCAACCCCGATCAGGAGGCCTTTACCGCGGACATCCCCGATCACCCCGCTGCGGTCTTTGATTTCTTCTAATTTCCGCTTCAGCATTACGCCTTTTTCCTCTGACTGCCGAAGCAGCTCGTGTTTCTTGACATAGCGAAGCACTTCAAGCGCCGCCCTGGCACAGTATGGGTTGGCACTGTACGTATGTCCGCTCATAATGACCCCGGAGCCCCGCTTGATCGTTTCAACGATGTCATCAGACGCAACAGCTGCCGCAATCGGAGCGTAACCGGCGCCCAACCCTTTTCCGAGCACCGCGATATCAGGGGCAATCCCCCAATGCTCAGAAGCAAGCATCCGCCCTGTTCTCCCGAGCCCCGTCATGACTTCATCCGCAATAAACAAAATACCGTGCCTGCGGCAGACAACCTCAAGCGCTTCATAATAACCTGCCGGCGGAGTGATGGCCGCCCCGGCTGCTCCGACAATCGGCTCTGCGACAAATCCCGCGATAAATGAGGAACCGATCCGCTGAACAGCCGTTTCCAGTTCAGCCGCCGCAGCTTTCACAAATTCCTCTCCCTGCAGCTCTGAACGATACATATTAGGCGCTGAAACGGCCGGAAACCGTTCAAGCAGTTGGGTGAAGCGGTATCTCCGTTCATAGAACCCTGATAATGAAAGCGCTCCCAAAGTAATGCCGTGGTAACTTCCCCATCTTGATAGAAAGACGGATTTTTGGTATTGCCCTTTTTCCTGCCAATATTGAACGGCCATTTTCATCGCTGTTTCGACTGCCTCTGAGCCGCTGTTTACAAAAAATGACCAATTCAGTCCGCCCGGCAGATGATCGGCCAGAAATAAAGCCAGTTCTTCTGCCGGAGTACTGGTGAATTGCGAGCGATACACAAACGAAACGGAGTCAAGCTGCTCTTTTAAAGCTTGTATAATATCCTCCGTGCCGTGGCCGATATTGCAAGTGACCGCCCCCGATGCTCCGTCCAGATACTTGTTCCCCTCCTGATCATACACATATGATCCCTTACCATGACTGACTGACGGATAATTTGCGTCAAGCTCCGGTTTGATTAAATAGCTCCCCATATCTTTCCACCTCGAAAACCCATTTGCTTCATTGTATGAACAGATGAATAACCGCATTCTTATCCTTCAGAAAGTTTTTTGCAGAAAATACCTTTCTGTAAAACAGGCTGCCGGAGATGTCCCGACAGCCTGAAGAGCGTTCTGGAAATTCTATTCCTATTGTTAATTTTTTTCTTTCTTCGGTTCTGCTATTTATCTGCTCATCACATCATTTTTGATCTGAATCTGTATAAGCAGAAGGCGGAAAATTCCCGTCTTCTTTACTGTATGGGAATCAATATTTCACACAAATGATGATTCACCTTTTGTAAAGTATACCTTTCGATAATAGGCTGTTCTCTGATTGATAAATTATTTTTTTCGATCTCAGAAAAAACAGTGTTCCAAAATCAGCTGACTGCCTCTATGGTCTTGATTGATAACAAGACAAACATCATAGCGGCATTTCTCTTAGGAGTACGATTCGGATGATCTTGCGGAATTCCTAAAATGACAGAATAATCAAGCAGGCCATTCAATTGCGCCCAGTTTTTAAATGACTCCATCAGTTCTATGTTTTGCTTTCCGCCATACTCTCCGACGTTTCGGAAATAAGCAATTCTGGATTCGGGTAATTCTTCAATCGTTATGTTCACATTTTCTCCCCCTTCTCCAGAAAGGTAATATGTATTAAAATGTTTTTCAAGCTGATTTTTCAGCATGGAAATAACAAAAAGCCTGCAGAAAATGATGTTCTCTGCAGGCTGATTTTCATTATAGGATTTTTTCAGTCTAACAAATAAAAGCCGCACCGACGATGATTAATAAAATAAACAATACCACGATCAGCACAAAAGTGCTGGTTCCGCCTCCGCAGCCGCCGTGCCCGTAACCATAGCCAAAACTGCCGCAACCGTAGCCATATCCGTATCCGTACATACGCAAATCATCCTTTCTTCTTACGATATACGGCATTGTATGCGGGCCAACTCCCAATTGGTTTATGCGAATGCCCAACTATGTAAGAAAATAATGAAAAATTGTATGCACGCGCCGAAATCTTTTGAAGCCGAGTTTTTCATAAAAGCGGTTTACACCGTCCATCCCGGACGTCACAAGGTATACGGTTTCCATGCCGTTCAGCTTTGCCGCCGCCATCAGCTCATTCATCAATATCGATCCGTAGCCTTTTCGTTGGAATTGATCCAGAATTGCGACTTCTTCTATTTTTGCGGTTTTATCTGCTTTGTTGATGAAAAGCTCTCCGCAGCCGATCGGAATCGTTTGCGAGGCGTCGCTGTAGCACACGACAAGCATAACCGTTCCCTCCTTATACAAAGGATATTTCCGCTCAAGCTTTTGTTCGGCCGCCGCCTCGCCAATGTAAAGGGCATCATAGATGTTCATAATAGACGACCCATCGGCGAGGCTCTTTTCCGTCCCCCAAGCAGTGAGCGGGTGTCCGGCCTGCAGGTCCCCATTTTCCAGTTTCCTTGCAAAAAACAGCTCATCTTCCACTACGCAGCCCTGCTTTACCAGAGTTTGTTTCAGAAGAAGCGGAAATGCGTGCTCCGGAGACGCTTTCACATGAATATAATTGGCTTGAAGCATGCCCGGAACGGACGAAAGAAACGGCAGCAGTTTGTCTAACGGAAATGTACGGTGCAGCTGAACAAAGTTATGCGAAAAAATCTGCGGCAAAAAAGGGTCCGTATATACACTGAAATGCTCGAACCTCTGAATGCCGGAAGTAAGCTCTATATACTGCTTCTCGGTTTTATCAAATTGATCGGTCATAAAAGCTCTCCTTTTCCTTGCACATCCGACTGCATCTCTCAACCTTTTGTTATATTGAGATTTCTTATAATTTCATCGTACACCGGATAGAACGGCATTCCAATTGGTAATTGTTTAATTTGCTGAAAGGAAATGGGTATCGCCTTCTGATTCGCAAAAAAGCGTTTCGCTACGTCATGACTGATCGGATGGAGAACCCCTCTCAAATAAACATAAAATTTCCGTTCAATGCGAAACAGCATCCTCCCGGGCAAATGTTGAACACAGTCCGATGTCCACCGGCTGATCGGCGGACCGTCCGGAAGCGATTGTATTTCGGCCCGTTCTAAAGCCGGGATGCCATGCCGTTTAAATCGGTAAAAGCGAAATGCGCTATGATCAACCAGCCTTTTCTCCCCGTCTTCTATAAAATAAACATGAAACTGATCCCTGACGAGCTGAAAATTCGGAATACTTGCGGAGTCCTCTTCCTCATATTGAAATAAAAACGGATCCGGAATGACGACGGTCCGGCCTTCGTATAACGTATGCCAGCGCTCGTTTACAGGCTTCCTTTTATTTCGGTCAAGCTGATATACTTTCTGATCCGTCCCCTTTACAAAGGATCCGTCGATCAGGACAGACGGAAGCGATTGATACGTGTTCTGAAATGAGTGGGGTGTTTTATAGGTCGTATCCAACACTTCTTTTATCGGCAGAAATGATGTAAATGTGTTGAGCCTGCTCCAAAAAACAGAGTCTCCGTGATTCCAATGCATAACATCTTCGTCCCAAAAGCTGCCGAACTTCTCTTTCACACGCTCAAGCAATGATCTCCGGTGCATCACTGAACAGTGATCAACGAGAAAAGCGGCCTGATCAAGCACCTCTTCAGCAAAACGATAGAAGTGGAATTGTTCTGTTCCGCGCCCGTTTACATGTATCACCTTCTGGCTGGAATAGACGGCATCAAACTCGCTGCATTGATTAAGCGCTTCCGCCATGCGGCTGAGCCTATTCGGATGAAATACGGTGTCGTCTGTCAAATAAGTGATGTATTCGCCTTCGGCCCGTGAAAGCGCATCATTAATCAAAACGGCATACCGGGTCGACTTCAGCCGTTCGGCCGGATTGATAAAACTGTTGTCATAATATATGCGATGATCTTTTATATACGTACTGATGGCGGCCGAGGTTTCTTCATTTGAATGATCATCCATCACAAACAGCTCCCAATTGCTGTAGGTCTGATGCAAAACACTTTCAATCGCCTGTTTTACAAGATCCGGTTTGTTGTAACTCGTTAAGATAATTGAGACCTTCTTTTCCATCCCATCACCCCTTCTGTAAAACGTAAAAAACGGCTCCGAAAAAGACAGAGCCTGATATCGTTATTAAAAAGCCCCCCAGCTGACGATGCTTGAAATCGCGACGTTTGATCTCGTATTATTGAGCGGATTTTGAAAAACGGCCAAATCTGACAGCACTTCTTTGACAATTACGTTCTGCAGTGTGCTGCCGTTAATCAGATTGACGCGCGATACAGGAACCCCAAGCTCTTTTGCCATTACAAGCTGACGCCGCAAATCTGAATGATCTCCGGACGGCTGATGAGATAACAAAAGAAGAAGAAGCAGTACGAGCTGAAATTCCTCCTCAAAACCCCCGTGTTTTACAGTTTCTCCTGAATCCAAAATATTCCTCTCCTTCATTTTTTAATCTATACAACGTATGTCATACTCTTACAATCCGCATAGGCAAACAAAGCCTGATTCGAAAATTCAGCTGTTTGATTAATTATTGAAAAAAATGCAAGCAAAACGGCATTCGACTTATACCAATCTTTTCAATCAGGAATATGAATAAACGTGAGGTTGAAATTGTAAAGGAGGTGTATGTCCGCATGAGCGAGGATCGTTTGGAGCTTAAAAAGAAGTTATTAAAAACTCTTTTAGCCCCTGTATTTGACAACAGCGCTTTATCTGGCGGCACAGATGGAGGAGATAATGTGGAAAACAAAGTAAAAGATTTATTGGAATCGGCAATTGATGCAAAAGTGGATGAAGCAGCGGCGAAAGACAGTCTCAGCGCACAATCTGTATTGGGAAGCGGTATTTCATTAGCGGCGAGATGGATTTTTGCAAGAATTCAGCCCGGCACTGTCATCAGCATTGTGATGGATTCAGGAGACATGATCGGCCCGGTTCAATTTGTTGCCTTTGACGAAATTCACGGAATCGTTTTTGTTACGCAGGAAAATTCCGTTACACCGGCAGGCTCTGCTACAACATTGCTTGACGTCGACAAAGTTGAAAGTGTCACGTTCACTTCGTAACAGCATATGAACGTTTTATATATCCGTTCAGGATATAAAGGCATATACACGTATTTTGACCGCTGGATCGAGGAAGGCTTTTTACAGTCTTCCGTCCGCTTTTTTTCTGTTTCTGAGTTTGAGGAAGATACCATCCGCAGTATACGGGCATTCAAACCAGACATCAGTCTGATGATGACGGGAGACCGTATTCCGTCTGAATGGCTTCAATGGCTGAAGACAGAACAGATTCCCGTATATCTATGGATGACGGAGGATCCTTTTTATTTCGATGTGAGTATGACAATCGCGCCGCTTGCGGATGCCGTTTTAACGATAGAACAAAACGCGCTTGATGCTTACCGGCAAATGGGCTTACAGCACGTATATTATGTCCCGATCCCCGTTAATCAGCGGCTTTTTAAAAAACAACCTGCTGAAGCCTCTCTTCACACAAATCTGCTTCTGATCGGATACCCGTATCCGAACCGCGTTGAACTGGTGAAAGCAGCGGCGAAGCTTCCGTATACGCTTCGTATTATCGGGAAGGGATGGCGCAGACATCTGCCTAAAAAAATCGCCAGACAGCAAAATGTGCTCGTAATGGATGAATGGATTGAACCCGAACTTGCCGCATTATATTACAACAGCGCAGAGGTGGTCTTAAACCCTCACCGTTCTTATCGGTTTGCGCTCAATCAGAACGGACGCGGCATCGAAAATACCAGTTTAAATACGAGAAGCTTAGACATTGCGGCTTGTCAGGCCTTTCAGCTGACAGACCTTTCTCCCGCGCCCCCGTTTTCAACATTTGTTTCTTACAGCGGGTTTGCGGATTTTGCGGATAAGATCCATTTTTATATGACAAACCCGGGTGAACGTAAACAAATCGCGGCGCTTAATTATCAAGAGACAGTACCGGCGTACACGTATGACCGGCTGCCGGCTGTGCTTACGGCTATCCGTTCCAAGACTTTCTCATGAAACGCTCTTCACATCAAAAAGCAGCTTGGATAAGCTGCTTTTTTCATGTTTATTTTCCGCTTCTGTCAGTCAGTTTTCTCGGGTCAACCTGTTTATTGACCTGCGGATGAAAGCCGATTTTATCAGCGATTCTTTCCCATGGCACCATTTTAAAATTTTGATTGGCCTTTTGGCCGTGATCTATATTCTCTCCGTCCTGTGCGACAAAAAGGCCGAACGGATACTCAGGCCCCAGCCCGAAACCCAGAACGTCAATTCCGTCTGTATCGCTTGTGCCGTCTGTTTCAGGCCCGTCTGTTATCTGAAAGTCCGCAACATATTTGTTCTGTCCCTGTCTTTCATAAATCGCGTAGCTGCTGTTACCCTGGCTTGAGGCAAGCAGATAACCTTTCCCGTCAGCAGCGTAGTAAATCGTCAGTCCTTCAATATCAGGGGTTAAATGCCTGCCATCGGCACGATCGATAACCGTTCCGTTACTGCCGCCGTCCGGCTCAGCGCTGAACTTCCAGATGGCCTCATCTTCTTCTGCGATATAAAGACTGCCGTATTCATCGTCTGCTGCCATCCCTTCTGTCTGAGAATTCATTTTAAACGCCCTTACCTTTTTGCCGGATATGTATCCATTTTTATCCGCATTTAATTCGTATTGTTCAAATTCGCCTTCTTTCCCTGTCACCATCGCGTAATATTTTCCTGTTTTTTGACTGTGGTACAAGCTGAAACCGTATACTTCATCAATTGCTGATGCAATCGGGCGGTTTGGATCCGTAATGCTTTGTAATGTGCCGTTTTTCCCGTCAATGGCGTAAATCTCAATGGTATTCTTTCCTTCAGACCGATTGGATGCCGCCGCAATATCGACTTTTTTTCCGTTCAACGGAAAATCATAACGGATATCAACATTGTTCAGCTTCCCGGTATGATAGGAATGAAGCATCTTTCCCTCTAGGCTGTACACGACTAAGCCTGATTTTTTATTGGTTGTGATCAATTTGCTGTTCTGAGGATTCTTGGGGTCCAGCCAAATCGCAGGATCATCAGCTGCATCACCGGCTGTATCAACCGGCTCCGTTTCCGCCGCCGCATTCACGGTAAAATGATAAGGATCAGACAGCTTATGTTTGGCCTGGGAAGAAACCGCACCGCATGTGAGCATCAATCCGGCTGCCGCGGTTAACAAAAGTGTTTTTGAATGATTCATTTTCCATCCTCCTTTTATGAACGTGCACTTTAATTGTAAAATACATACAGGAAGTTCAGTGTTAAGTTTTTGTGAAGATTGTCCGAATGTGAGGATTTATGAAGAGAAAAAATTGACGTGAGCAAATATTAAAATGAATATTTAGTACAATGTTTTATTTGTAATTTCTATTCTATTAATCGGGTAACGCGATATGAAAGCGCATCAGATTAATGTTTTTCTCTAATTTTTGATTTATTGGTTTCTTTCATTAACTCGCTGAAATTGTTCAACATATGATGCATGGTAGAGAAACGAGAGTTGGAGGATAAGCCATGCCTAAACAGCAAGCAGTAGAGCTACAACCGTTTTTTCACGATAAAACTGTTCTCGTCACAGGCGGAACAGGATCAATCGGAAGCCAAATAGTAAAACGCCTTTTGCTCTTAACCCCTAAAGAAGTCATTGTGTTCAGCAAAGATGACAGTAAACAATATGTGATGAAGCAAAAATACACGGATGAACAAAGACTGTCGTTTGTGCTCGGCGATGTTCGTGACTACAGAAGAGTCAACCAAGTGATGAAAGGTGTTGATATTGTCTTTCACACAGCTGCGCTGAAGCAGGTTCCGACATGTGAGGATAATCCCTTTGAAGCCATTCAAACCAACCTTATCGGCGGACAAAATGTCGCAGAAGCCGCTTTGCTGCAAGAAGTAACGCATGTGATTAATATCAGTACTGATAAAGCCGTTTCCCCGGTAAACACAATGGGGGCTACGAAGCTGTTGTCCGAGAAGCTGTTTCATCAGGCGAATCATCATGTTCAAAACCGCGGTACGGTGTTTTGTTCGGTCCGCTTCGGCAATGTGCTCGGTTCACGCGGTTCCGTTATTCCTATTTTATTTGAGCAGTTGATGGCAGGCGGTCCGCTCACCATTACGGATAAAAACATGACGAGGTTTTTTATGTCGATCGATGACGCCGCAACGCTCACCCTGCAATCTGCGGCGATTACAAAGGGCGGAGAAACGTTTATTTTTAAAATGGAGTCCCTGAGGCTTGAAGAACTGCTTCACGGGTTTGAAGAATATGCGTTCCGGCACGGACTGCCGCAGCCAGCCGCTGTTGAAGTGGGAAAACGCCCCGGTGAGAAGCTTCATGAAGAACTGACCTCTCCTCATGAGACGGAATCTTTATATGAATGGGGCAATCTTTACGCGATATTGCCGGATCCCGCCAAACATCCGGAATTTCGGAAGGTCAATCTCCCCAGATATCAATCGGATCAGGCGCCGCTCATCACAAAAGACACAATCGTAAAGATTATTGAACGATTACATGAAGAAAAAAAAACATAGAAAAAAGGCCTGTCTGATAGGCAGGCCTCATTGCTGAGCTCTATTTTTCAAATAAATGCAGGCAGGCTTCATAGCCCTCTTCCTTCAGCTTGTCTTTCGGAATAAACCGGAGTGCCGCAGAGTTAATGCAATAACGGAGACCGCTTGGCCCCGGGCCGTCATTAAATACGTGGCCTAAGTGGGAGTCCGCTGTTTTGCTTCTCACTTCCGTCCGGATCATCCCGTGGCTTGTGTCCAGTTTTTCGTCAACCTCTTCTTCCTCAATCGGTTTTGTAAAGCTGGGCCAGCCGCAATGAGAATCGAATTTATCCAGAGATGTAAACAAGGGCTTTCCTGATACGATATCAACATACAGCCCCTCTTCTTTGTGATCCCAGAATTCATTTTGAAACGGCGGCTCCGTTCCGTTATTTTGCGTGACTTCATATTGCATGCGGTTTAATGATTTGATTTTTTCTTCTTTATTAAAAGCCATCTTATCTGTCCCTCCAATGCTCATCCAGAAAGCCTTGACGTCCGGAACCTACACGGTAGCGCCCGTAGTGATCAGGATTTTTCTTATAAAAGTGCTGATGATAGCCTTCCGCTTCATAAAAAGGCTCAGCCTTTAAAATGTCTGTGACGATCGGCTTTTTAAATATGCCGCTTTCTTCAAGCTGTTTTTTTGAGGCTTCAGCGATTTGTTTTTGCTCATCATTATGGTAATATATCGCCGCCCGATATGAACTTCCGCGGTCTGCAAACTGGCCGCCTGCATCAGTCGGGTCGATCTGCTGCCAAAACAGCTCGACAAGCTTTTCATACGGATAAATGTCAGGTTGAAATGTGATTTGAACGGCTTCTCTGTGTCCGGTCGTTTCACTGCACACTTCTTCATAAGTCGGATTCTCAGTATGACCTCCTGTATAGCCGGACACCACCTTTTCAATCCCGGGCTGTTCGTCAAACGGCTTCACCATGCACCAAAAACAGCCGCCTGCAAATGTGGCGATTTCTTTTTTTTCTGACATACGGGTGCCCTCCTTTGTTCATACGTGGTATTATTATATTATAGCATGTATAAACAGAATAAAAATAATTCTGCTCTCAGGGGAAGCTGAACGAATGCCACGCTGACTACATATTGGAGGTTCATGATTTGAAAGTAAGGACACAAATGATGTATGATATGGAAGCTTTGCTTCGAAAAGTGTTTAAACAAATCAGAAATGAAGTTAATGAAATTCTAGATAAAGAGCTGTCCAGGAACGAATTCACCATTTTGCGGATTCTCAGTGAACAAGGGCCTAAAAAAGTAACGGAATTTGCCCCCATTCTTGAGGTCTCCGCAAGCCACATTACCGCAGTGACCGACGCTTTAGTAGAAAAGGAATGGATCACCCGCATCCGTTCTAAAGAGGACAGGCGAATTATCAGAATCCATATTACGGAAGCCGGGGAGAAAATTGTCGATCATTTCAACCAGAAAAAAACAGAATACTTTTTTAAACGGTTTGACTGCTACTCTGATGAAGAGCTTGCAACGTTAATCAAACTGTTCAGCAAGCTAGACAAAAAACGCTGACACGAAAAAACACAAATCCCTGAAAGGATCTGTGTTTTTTTTATGCAAACTTATTGTTTCGGATGATAATAGGAAAATTCAATTTCATCCGTGTCGAGATTGATTTTATCCGCTTTTACATACATGCCGTTGTCTAAAGGCATTTCTGACAGACGGATCTCGATGCTTTTATCCCCGGAATGAACGTGCACAAATGACGGGAGTTCATAAAAGCTGTCCATATAATTCAGCACAAAGCTGATCGGCAGGCTTAATTCACCTAATGAAAACTTCGTCACTTTCAAAACCACATCTCCGTTCTCCTGTACGGACGGTTCAAATGTGACGACCGCGTTAATGGAGGTTGAGAATGCTTTGATTTTACCTGCCACGTGCACATCGTTATTGATGTCCACTTTGTAGTCAAGCTGATTCGATGCCTTCTCTTTTAAGTACGAATTCACAAACCTGGCAAGTGATTCTTTGGAGCTTGTGATATGAAAGCCGTACTCACTTTTTGTCTGATCTTGTATTTTCGCCTGTTCTCCCGGCATAACCAATAATGTCACAATTACCGCGGCGGCAATCACATTGAGTGCGAGAAGAACAAAAAACAGCGATTTCCATTTTTTCATCATTTCACCCTATTCTGCTGGTAACCCTTGTTTTTCTATGATGCCGTATAATCGGTCGGCGATGAGTGCATACCCTTTTGCGTTCGGATGAAAATCATCATCCTTTGAAATCCGTCTGCTGCCGCTTTTTTGACTGAACAAGTCTTCAACATTCACCGCAGCGGCGTGAGGATCTTTTTCCAGCTCTTTTGCGGCGATCTTGTTCCAATCCGTGACAACCCCATTAATTTCTTTTAATTCAGGCAGCGTAAACGTGAATGGATTATACATGCTGACATACACCAACTCTGCGTTTTCATTATATTTGCGGATTTTTGAAATGATCGTCTTGAACCGTTTTTCAAAAGGTTTCTCTTCCTTTTGGAACGGCTGAACCGTCAGCTGCATCATATTCTGGCGGAGCACCTTCATTAAGTCATTGCCGCCAATGGTAAAAAAGATATAGTCGGCGCTCCTTAATGATTTCTGCACTTTTTTATTATCAAGCTTTTTCAGCAGGTCTGACGTTTTGTCGCCCTGCACCGCATAATTTTTAATATCTACCGTTTTCACATGTCCCTTTTTCTTAAGAGACTCCGCTGTCTTGCCGACGTATCCTGAACCGTCAGGATCTCCTACTCCTTCAGTCAATGAATCACCGACCGCAGCTATGACAATATGATCTTTCGTTTTCGGTTCTTCAGCGTCAGAACCGGTGCGCTGGACAGAACAAGCTGATAAAAGCAAAGCCAGTCCGGCGATCAATGAGAACATTCGCAGCTTCAATCTGGTTGCTCCTTCCCCGTCTACTAGTGGAAAGTGTAACATGTTTTTTCAGTTTTGAAAATGTCTAATCTGCCAGTTTACTTGAGCTCCTCAGCCGCTTTGACATCTGACAGGATATCATCATACGGAACCTTCTGCACGCCGTCATAATCTTTAAGCACCTTGCCGTCAGGTCCGACTAAATAAAAAGAAGTTTGATGTATGACCTGGTCCTCTCCCTCCGGCTTTTTGACGATTGCTTTAAAGCTGTTCATCGCAAAATCTTCAATGTCCTTTTGGCTGTAACCGGTCAGAAAATCCCAGTTGCGAAGCGAAAGCGGATATTTGGAAGCAAAGGCTTTCAGCTGTTTCGGCGTATCATTTTCAGGATCTACACTGAATGACACAATCCGCACGTCCAGGTTCTCAGCCTTCAGTTTTTTTTGCAGTTCGGTCATGTGGGCCGTCATCGGCGGACAGACTGTATTACAGTTTGTAAACATAAAATCGGCAATCCAGACATGCCCCTTCAGGCTTTTCAGTGACACTGTTTTCCCGTCTTGGTTCTGATATGAAAACGGCTCAATCTGATAGTTCAGCGGGTCTTTTATCGTTTTCCCCCCGCAGGCGCACAAGAGCAGCAAACAAAAGACGGCAGCGAAGCTTTTCATTTTTTTCATTTCCATTCCCCCCATAGATAAAACGCTTACAGCGTTCATCATAAAAAAATTCCCGCACCCTCCCTTATCAAAAGGAAGGCGCTAAGGAATGTGCACCGTTATGCGTTATGTTTTAAAATCTCTTGGCTGAAAACGGCCTCATAATCTTTCCACTTCATACGGCGCTTGACATATTGTCGGAATGAATACACTGTTCCCACACTTTGTGAAGCAAAAACTTCTCTCAAATAAAGCTCAAGGTGCTGATGAATTTGAAAAAAATATTGTTCACCTTCCGTGACAACCGGTATTTCTGTCACTTTTACCTGAATCCCGTCCTGTCGTTTGAACTCTAGGCTTTTGAGTAACAAGATATCAATCCTTCTTTTTCGATTGTTTTCTTTTTATTATATACAATCTGAGAAAGCGTGTCTGTCATTTTGCGCGGCCGTTCTAAAAAAAGTCAGATTAACAGGTGGAACAGATCCTGATCTTTATTCACCTCTACGTAATGAAATCCTTTTTGATTCATCCGGGCAATGAGCGCGCCGTAATCTTCCCGATGCTTAAGCTCAATGCCGACCAATGCGGGGCCGCTGCTTTTGTTATTTTTTTTCGTGTATTCAAACCGGGTGATGTCATCATCAGGACCGAGCACCTCATCAAGGTATTCGCGAAGCGCTCCCGCCCTTTGCGGGAAATTAACGATAAAATAATGCTGCAGCCCCTCGTAAATCATGGAGCGCTCCTTCATCTCCTGCATTCTGCCGATGTCATTGTTCCCTCCGCTGACCATGCAGATGACGTTTTTCCCTTTAATCTCTTCTTTGTACAGATCAAGTGCTGACACGGACAATGCACCCGCCGGTTCAGCCACGATGGCGCATTGATTATATAATTCAAGAATCGTACTGCACACTTTTCCTTCCGGGACAAGCAAAACGTCATCGACGACGGTTTCGAGCGTTTGAAAGGTTTCAGCGCCGATTTTTTTTACGGCCGCCCCATCGACAAATTTATCAATTTTCTCAAGTTCAACCACTTGTCCGGCTTTTTTCGATTCAAAATAGGAGGCTGCGCCCTTCGGCTCTACCGCTATGATTTTTGTATCCGGCGAGATGTTTTTCATGTACGTGCCGAGCCCGGACAGGAGTCCTCCTCCCCCTACGCTTGCAAAAAGAAAATGCGGTTCGACGTCAATGTCATTTAAAATTTCGATGGCAGCCGTTCCCTGTCCGGCTATGACATCGGGATCGTCAAACGGATGAATAAACGTGCGGTTTTCTTTTTCACAGCATTCCGCAGAACTCTTATACGCATCATCGAAAGTGTCACCCGTCAATATGATTTCAACAAATTCTTTTCCGAACAGTTCCACTTGGGATACTTTCTGTCTCGGTGTGGTTGACGGCATAAAAATCTTGCCGTGAATGCCGAGGTGTTTGCATGAAAACGCAACCCCCTGCGCATGGTTTCCCGCACTTGCGCATACAATTCCGTTTTCAGTCTGCTCTTTTGAGAGCTGCCTCATTTTATTATAAGCCCCTCTGAGCTTAAATGATCTGACCACCTGCAGGTCTTCTCTTTTCAAATAGATATTGCAGCCATACCTCTCAGAAAGTCTGTCATTCCTCTGCAAAGGCGTATGTATCACAACGTCCTTTACGTTTTGGTGCGCTTTTAAAATGTCTTTTACCTGGATGAGAGAGTCTTCTTTAAGCAACGGTTTCATTTACAGAGTCCTTTCTTATTTAAATCCCTATTTAATATGCCATTATAACATGAATATTCAAACAATAAGATAATTATTTTAATTTTGTAAATAAAAATAAATGAACCGATACAAGAGAAAAAGATATTTTCGATCGCATAAACGTGTTATACTTAAACCAATTAGAACCAAAAGGAGCCAATTTATGAGTGTAATTGAACAAACTGATCCTTTTTATCAGCTAGCCGGCGAACATCACACCTTTTCAGAAGCGAAACGATTGGCCTCGCAATTTGCCTTATCTGATTTGCCGGTCTTCATAACGGGTGAAGTCGGAACCGGAAAAAAACAAATGGCCAGAGCGATCCATCATAAATCCCGCAGAAACAGCGAACTATTTATTACCGTTCACTGCAGTCAAAGCGAAGAGCGGCTCGAATATGAACTGTTCGGCGCTGAAGGCGCATTAAACAGGGCCCGCCGCGGAACATTATTCTTATATGAAACCGGAGACATGCCGCTCTCGGTACAGGCCCGCCTTCTTTCCGAGCTGGACGCCGGGCTTTCCGCCCGCATCATTGCAAGCAGCACGGCGAATCTTGGCGATACCGGCGCGGAAAACACGTTCAGCATAGATTTATTTTACAGGCTTCACGTGTTATGCCTTCCGCTCCCTGCTTTATCTGAACGAAAAAGCGATATACCGCTTCTTCTGCAGCATATGCTGACAGCCTCGGGGCAGCATGTTCATATCGATCCGTCCGTTTATCCGCTGTTTGAGCGGCACACCTTTAACGGCAACATCAGAGAACTTGAAAATGCGGCGCACTATATGGCCGCGGCAGCATCCGGCAGCACGATTTATCCCGAGCATGTCCCGCCGTATATCAAAAACAGCCAGAAAGCGAAAACCGCTAAGAAAAAAGAAAAACGGCTGACATTGATGGAGAAAGAAGAGTTTTTGTTTATTTTGGAAGCAATTAAAGACTTAAATACAAAAGGCGAACCCGCCAGCAGACGGAGCATATCCGAATTAAGCGAAAACAGCACAATGACATTAACGCCCCAGCAAGTCAGAAACAGGCTTGATTACTTAGAAAAGATGAACTATGTGACAAAAGGCCGGGGACGCGCAGGAACAAAAATCACATTAGAAGGGTTGACCTTTTTGCAGTCACTGCAAAAACAAATCCTTTAAAAAGGAGGACATTTGATTGTTTACAATAAAAGAAGAAATCGCAAATGCCGTCACACACGGAATCGGTGTATTGCTGTCGATTCCGGCGCTTATTTTTCTCATTATGTTTGCGGTGAAATACGGCTCGCCGACAGACATCGTCAGCTTTTCCATTTTCGGCGCTTCAATGCTCCTGCTGTATCTCAGCTCGACTCTTTTGCACAGCATCCAGCATAAAAAAACGAAAGACATTCTTGAAATTGTGGATCATTCCGCGATATACGTATTAATAGCCGGAACATATACGCCATTTTTATTAGGACCCCTTAAAGGGGCGCTCGGTCTGACCCTTTTAATTATTGTTTGGTCGCTTGCCATCGGAGGCATCGTGTTTAAAATCTTTTTTGTGAAGCGGTTTATCATTTTTTCAACGCTTGTCTATTTAATGATGGGCTGGCTGATCATCATCGCCATTAAACCGCTGTACGCTTCGCTGTCAGGTCCCGGTTTCGGCCTTCTTCTTTTCGGCGGCTTATTGTATTCCGCCGGCACAATATTTTATATTTGGAGAAAAGTTCCGTATCATCACGCCATTTGGCACAGTTTTGTTTTAGGCGGCAGCGCCTCGATGTTTTTCTGTATTTTGTTTTATTGCGTCAAAGTTCCCTTTATCTGAAATAAAAAAGCACAGCCTCTCGTATAGAGACTGTGCTTTTTTTATGCACGGAGCCGTTTCTGACCGGCCGGATAATAAGCGGGCTTTATATGTAATTCAATGTCAGCCGGTTTCAGCCGTTTCAATAACCTGCCCCGCAGCAGCCGGTCTGTTCCCGAAGTGCTGACGGGCACAATCGGGAGATCGAAACGAAGGGCCAGTTCCTCCGGATTGATTTTGCCGTCTTCGGACAGAATCAGACTTTGCCCTTTTTGCAGCCGGACTTCCGCCTCCTGAAGCACTGCATCCCGGCTGTCTCCGCCACAAATGACACCCATCAGACGCAGCCAATTTCCGAGAAACGGCATCCGGAAAGCTTTCTCGCCAGCGATAAAACCAGCCGGCTCTTCAAGATGTCCCGCAAGCAGCAGAAGATCAGCCGGGCGCAATCTGGGATGCACATACAATACGGGGCCGTCCGGTATCGGCTGATCATGATGAATGCCGATTGCCGATCCCGACACGTCAATGCAGCCTCTCATAAAGGCTTTCGGCCGCTCATACACCAGCCTCATCTGTTTTTGAAAAGAGAGCCGCGGGTCAAGCTCTTTTTGATTGATATATTCCTGAATATTTTTCATGAACATAAATACAACGTACATCACAAGGCAGCCGTAACGAATCAATTCTTGTCCCCCTGCTTAATTCTTTTTCTCGTATACAAGGTACTCATAATCGTAAGGGTTTTTTTCATCTTTTACTCCCTGTTTGCGGGAGGTCAATTCCCATTCAGCTTCATTAAATTCCGGAAAAAAACGGTCTCCTTCAAAGACATGGTGAATTTTTGTCATGTAAAGTCTGTCCGCATAGGGAAAGAGCGCACTGTACAGCTGGGCACCGCCGATTACAAAGCATTCTTCATCCGCCGGGATCAGCTTGAGCACTTCCTCAGCCGAGTCGGCGGTAATACAGCCCGGGAATGAAGATTCGTCCCGTGAGGTTACAACGATGTTCCGCCGGTTCGGAAGCGGGCGTCCGATTGATTCAAACGTTTTCCGCCCCATTACAATGGTGTGACCCGTCGTCACTTTTTTGAAATATGCGAGATCATCGGGAAGGTGCCAAGGCAGATCGTTATCTTTTCCGATCAGCCGGTTTTCATCCATCGCAAAAATAAACGAAATCATACGCTGACAGCTCCTTTTATGTGCGGATGCGGGTCATAATCCTCAATGATAAAGTCTTCAAACGTAAAATCAAAAATAGAATCAACATTTCGCGCAAACCGCAGTTTCGGCAGCGGACGGACATCCCTTGTCAGCTGCAAATTCACCTGCTCCACATGGTTTTGGTAAATGTGGACGTCTCCGAATGTATGAACAAACTCACCCGGTTCAAGTCCCGTCACATGCGCGATCATCATTGTTAAAAGCGCATAAGACGCAATATTAAACGGCACGCCGAGAAAGACATCCGCTGAGCGCTGATAAAGCTGACACGACAGTTTTCCGTCCGCGACATAAAACTGAAACAGGCAGTGGCAAGGCGGAAGCGCCATATGATCAATTTCGCCGACATTCCAGGCGCTGACGATTAAACGTCTGGAATTCGGGTTTGTCTTGATGTCATGAATCAGCCGGGAGATTTGATCAATGGTCTCGCCGTCCGCTCCGCGCCATGAACGCCATTGAGAGCCGTAAACCGGTCCGAGTTCTCCGTTTTCATCCGCCCATTCGTTCCAGATGCGGACTCCGTTTTCCTGAAGGTAGCGGACATTTGTATCTCCTTTTAAGAACCAAAGCAGCTCATGCGCGATGGACTTAAAATGGAGCTTTTTCGTCGTAAGCATCGGGAAACCTTCCTGAAGGTTAAACCGCATTTGGTAGCCGAACGTGCTGATCGTACCCGTTCCCGTACGGTCTCCTTTTTTTTCTCCGTTTTCTAACACATGACGGCACAAATCTTTATATTGTTTCATTTTTTTCATCCTTTTAAAGTAGTCTTTTAGTAGTGTAACACAATAAAAAATCATTTCTGCAAAATTTCTCAGAAATGATTTTTTTATTTCTTCTCGCTATTACACGCTCATCCAGTCAGGCGGCGTATTGCGGTCCCAGTAAATGCTGCCGAGCTCATGATGTGATTGAAATCCGTCTTCAGCGGTATGGTAATGAAAATTAAACCAGTAGCCGTCTTGCGGAGGATGATCCCGGCGGACGTGGAACCTTAAAAGATCTTCACCTGTCAGCCTGTTATACACATGAAAAATTTTTTCAGTTTTTCCGGCCGACGGTTTACTGGAAATAACCACATCCTGATACGCTTCATCATCTTGAAACTTGGCTAAATGTCCTGTGATGACATCTTCGATTTTCGGCAGAATTTCACTTCTGTAATCATCTTCAATGACCGGAGAGATTTTGCTGCCGAATTTTAAAAATGATTGATTTTCAGCATCACCGAGAAGCTGCTGCTGATACGATTGAAACAGTAATTCAGGCTCCCGCCCTGCCTTCGCTTCTCCCGTCAGGGCATGTTCATCATAAAAAGCGGTGTAATCATTCTGCTCAAGACTGCTCGACTGTCCTGAAGGCTTGTCTGTCATCAAAGCAGCCGGAGGAGACACGAGTCCGAACGTTACAATGGTAAACAGAACCACAAGGGTCTTTTTCATCCACAATTTCATGATAGATTGTTCCCCTCTGTTTTATTGTCCTCTTTTCCTTTATTTTAGCATAGATTAAAGCGCGGCGTCATGTCCGGCACCGTATTATCATGCAATATGGGAAATTGGTAACTGTGACCGAGTGGATAAACCGCTTACAATAAGAAGGAGATAAAAGGAGGGGATGAGATGATTAACGCTTTATTTGCGACTGTATCACTTCTCACGCTGCTTTATTTTGTCGTTATGGAAATCACTGATTAACGAAAAAGAAGCCCATGATATCATGAGCTTACATGGATGACACCGAAGTGGAAAAGCGCCGTCTTTCTTTTCAGCACCTTGAAGCCGTATCGTTCAAACCGCGGGCTTTTCCAATGGTCTTTAAGCACTACGCATTTTTTCGCCGCCCGGACGGCTTGCGTGATGCACTCTTCGTTAAAACCCTCTTCTGCCAGCGCGCGGAGCGGTGCAATGCCGTCTGACGTTTCAACAGGTTCGTGAAACATCGGGTCAAAATAAATGACATCTACCGATGAATCAGGAAGCTCCCGCAAATAATCGGCGCAGTCGGCATGTTTAACCTGAATGCGTTTCATGGCGGTTTGGAGCTGCTCCATTCCGGTTTCCCACGTTTGAAGTCCTGTTTCTACAAGCAATGAGACAAGCTTGTTTTTCTCCAGGCCGATGACTTGTCCGCTTTTTCCGACTGCCAGGCTTGCCAAAATCGCATCGGATGCCAGGCCGAGCGTACAATCTAAAAAGGAATCCCCCTCGCGTAATCCGGCTGCTTTTAACAACGGCTCGGCTTCCCCTCTCAAAAACCGCTTTGCGCGGAACATCGCTGTATTCGGGTGAAAAAAGAACTTCTCCCCTTGCTTCGTGTAAAGTTCGAACCGTTCCTTTCCGATGACTAAAAGATCGCTAGCGGCTCGTTCCAGCATTTTTTCAATGGGCTGTTTATTGCGGCTGCAGTAAGTGTCACCCAGCCTGACACTGAGTGACTGCGCTGTGTGTATCGTGTATTCGCTTGGTCTGTAACTCGTTGTGATCATCTTTTTCTCCAAAAAGAAAATGCCCGGAATTTGGGCATTTCAGCAGTGCGCATCGAAGGCATCCGTCAGATTTTTCATAATTTCCTCCATGTCATGCCCTTCGATTTCGTGGCGGGGAATAAAATGAACGACCTCTTTCCCTTTTAACAGCGCCATTGATGGCGAGGAAGGTTCCTGCCCCGTAAAATATTCACGCATTTTTGCAGTTGCGTCTTTATCTTGACCGGCAAATACGGTAACCGTATGATCAGGCGCTTTTTCATGCTGTAAAACAGCCTGAGTCGCAGCCGGACGGGCGAGACCGGCTGCACAGCCGCACACGGAGTTGACAACGACCAATGTCGTGCCCTCTGCCTGTTCCATAAAGCTTTCTACTTCTTCAGCAGTCGTTAATTCCTGAAAACCCGCACCTGTCAGCTCACGGCGCATCGGCACGACCAGCTGGCGCATATATTCTTCATAAGCCATTGACATAAAAAAGCCCCCTCTAAAATCCTTATATGAAGTCAAGGATACTATAGAGGGGGCCGGAATTCAATTGTTCAGGCCTCTGTTTTATATTTTCATGATTCCGCCTGTATTGGCGCTTGTTACGAGTTTGGAATACCGGGCCAGATATCCTGTTTTTACTTTCGGCTCGAAGCCTTTCCATTCGGCCTTGCGTTTTTCCCATTCTTCTTCAGGCACTTGTACGTCCAAAATCCGTTTTTCTATGTCAACGATGACATGGTCGCCGTTTTCTACGAATGCGAGCGGGCCGCCTTCAGCCGCTTCAGGTGATACGTGCCCGATTGAAAGACCCCGGGACGCTCCTGAAAAACGGCCGTCTGTAATAAGCGCCACTTTCGGGCCAAGCCCCATCCCGACAATCTGAGACGTCGGAGCAAGCATCTCCGGCATGCCCGGTCCGCCCTTTGGCCCTTCATAACGGATAATGACAACATCTCCTTCTTTTACTTTGCGGTTTATAATGCCTTCAAGCGCGGCATCCTGGGAATCAAAGACGACAGCGGGGCCTTCATGTCTTGTAATCCCGTCCTGTACGCCGCCTGTTTTGATAATGGCGCCGTCCGGAGCCAGATTCCCAAACAGGACCGCCAAACCGCCTTTTTCGGTAAACGGATTGTCAAGCGGATGAATCACGTCATAATCCTTTACTTCATGACCCGCAATTGTTTCTCCGAGTGTGCGGCCTGTTACAGTCAGCGCGTCAAGATGAAGCGCCCCTTCTTTTTTCGCCAATTCATTAAGGGCCGCCGAGACTCCTCCCGCTTCGTGCAGATCTTCAATGAAGACGTCCGAGGCCGGCGCCAATTTCGATAAGTGAGGCACCCGTTCAGCCACTTCGTTAATGCGTTCTAAAGAGTACTCAACCCCAGCTTCATTGGCAAGTGCAAGCGTATGCAGCACTGTGTTGGTTGAGCCGCCGAGAGCCATGTCTAACGCAAAGGCGTTGTCAATCGCTTTTTCGGTGACAATATCGCGCGGCTTAATGTCTTTTTTGATGGTCTCCATCAATTGGGCCGCTGATTTTCTCACAAACTCTCTTCTCTCCGGTGAAGTTGCCAGAATTGTTCCGTTGCCCGGAAGCGCCAGACCGAGCGCTTCAGACAGACAGTTCATGGAGTTTGCCGTAAACATGCCTGAACAAGATCCGCACGTCGGGCAGCCGAACTGTTCCAGCTCCTGCAGGTCGCTTTCACCGATTTTCCCGGCTTGATATGCGCCGACGCCTTCAAATACTGAAGAAAGCGAAATTTTGCGGCCGTCGCTTGTGCGGCCGGCTGCCATCGGCCCCCCGCTGACAAAAATGGTCGGAATATTAATCCGCATAGCCGCCATCAGCATTCCCGGCGTAATTTTGTCGCAGTTCGGAATGCAGACCATTCCGTCAAACCAGTGCGCCGAGACGACCGTTTCAACTGAATCGGCAATGATTTCACGGCTCGGCAGTGAATATCTCATGCCGATATGCCCCATCGCGATTCCGTCATCTACTCCGATCGTGTTAAATTCAAAAGGCACACCGCCCGCTTCCCTGATTGCTTCTTTTACGATTTTTCCAAATTCCTGCAGGTGAACATGCCCGGGAACGATATCGATGTATGAATTACAGACCGCGATAAACGGCTTGCCGAAGTCTTCTTCTTTTACGCCGGCAGCGCGAAGAAGGCTGCGGTGCGGCGCTCTGTCAATTCCCTGTGTGATCATGTTGCTGCGTAATTCTGCCATGGTGATCCCCCTACTGTTTTTAGACTGTGCAATATTTTTAAAATTTTCAGTTTAT
Source organism: Bacillus sp. SYZHCR11 (assembly GCF_057196865.1). Classification (NCBI taxonomy): domain Bacteria; kingdom Bacillati; phylum Bacillota; class Bacilli; order Caryophanales; family Bacillaceae; genus Bacillus; species Bacillus sp. SYZHCR11. The sequence continues at coordinate 197,511 of NZ_JBXUND010000001.1, read as the reverse complement.
TCTAGGGCGCGTTCTGCAAATTACCTGTTTACAGCGTCTTTGCCCTGTCTCGCTTTTCTATTCTTTCTGTATTTCGATAAAAACCCTCCAACAATTAATATTGTACTTACTATATAGAGTTTTGAATCATTTTTCAACAATATTCTAAATAATTTTTATAAAAAGTGAATTCAAATAAAAAAGGTGCATGGCGCACCTTTTTGTTATCACTGTTCTTTTTTTCTGCTTTCAGTCATCTGTTTCCAGACTGAACCTTTCGCCTCTTCTCCGTGCTCAATCCGTTCAATCGCCATTTTGACTTGCAGGCTGACTTCGAATTCCGGATCGTCTTCCGCCGCTTTTAATGCTTCCAGCGCGCTTTCATCGCCGACTTCATATAAAAACATGGCCGCGCGCCAGCGCACGAGCTTGCTTGAGTCACTGAGCGATTTCATCATAGCCGGGATGGCGCTCGCATCGCCGAGATCCGACAGACAGTCACCCGCCGTCCTTCTGACCGTCACCGTTTTGTCTTCAAGCGCTTTGTATAACAGCGGAAGCACAGACGGCTTTTCGATCATTCCCAAATAAACGACGGCTTGTCTTCTGATCGAAGTCTTCGGATCATGCAGCGCCTTTTCCAATACTGGTAAATCGTCTTCATCCGGATCCATTTGCTCAAGATGGGCATAGCGCTGTTTCCAGTCTTCATCATCGAGCATTTCCAAAGTCACTTTATAAGCTTTCCGCTGCACTGCCGGTTTGGCCTCACCCTTTTGCTGTACGGCTGCTTCTGTCAGGCGTTTGAGCCGCTCATCACTGTAGGCGGCCTGAAGCTCTTCTGTGACATCGTGTCCGATTTCGGTAAAATCCCCGAAGCGCACGCCTTGTTCTTTCCAAGCGCGCTCAAATACAACATTTGAAGCTTCGGAACGCAGCTTTAAGATGGCTTCTTGGAAACGTTCCGGAAGGCCGAAGCGCTCTTCACGTTCGCCGTCCGTCAATTTGACCTGCATCGGGATTCCGCTGAACATTTGTACGAAAACCTTCACTTCACCGAACGATTCCTGTTCAGAACGGCTCTCAGACTGCTCCGTATGTTCCATTCCGAAAGCGGAACGGACCTGAGGCAGAATGTCCTTCCAGTCAAAACGGGCGTTTCTCTCCACAGCCAGGAAATCGGCAACGTGATAAACACCCTTTACTCCTTCAATGTTTAAAATATCACGTACGACGGCCGGAGCATCATCTGCCTGATCAGGCTTGTAATTGTTGCTTTTCCCCGCCGGAAGCTCTTCAGTCAAAATCACTTTCATCGTGTTCGGACTCGGCGTCGGTTCTATTGATTTAATCTTCATATTGGTCCTCCTATGCGCAATCTGACACTTATTCTAACATAGTCGGCACAAGCGTTCTATTGCGCCGCTTAGCTTTTGCCGATGCCGGCCTCTTTTTGGATACGGGCGGCGAACTGCAAAAGAAATTGATGCCGCTCCTCTGCTAAACCGGCTCCCGCTTTTGTATTCATTAAGCCTTTAAGCTTGATTAATTTATCCTCTATATGGGCCAGCACACTTGTTTGAGTTCCGTACATCGGGTGACCCTTCGCCCCGGCAAACATAAAAGCCCTGCCGATGCCCGCTGCGCCGATCGCATCAAGCATGTCTGCATCCTGAACAACTTTCCCCTCCAATGATAGCGGCCGCTTTATCAGCAGTTCCCTGTGTCTGAATGACATTCTCGTGATGATATCCGCGATCTCCTCAATGGAGCCAGCCGCAATGTTGAAAGCAGCCAGCCGTTCTGTCACTTCGCCTGCCGTCAGCCTTTCGCTTTTTTCGAGCTTGGCGTCAATCAGATCATGAACCAGCGCGGCCGTCTCAGTGATAAATAAGTCGGCGCCTTCTTCTTTTGCCATATAAACAGAAAGTGTTGCGACCCGGGAAATATGAAGCCAGTCATGGCCCGTACGTTCATTGATAAGCTTTTCTCTGACCCAATTCCTGACGCTTTCCAGCTGCTCTTTTTCGTTCACCGTATCACCTCTTATCGGGCCAAAAGCCTCTGCACCGTATCTTCAAGCTCTTTTGGGTTGACGTTCGGTGAAAAACGCCCGTTGACTTCACCGTTTCGGTCCACGATAAACTTAGTGAAATTCCATTTGACCGCTTTTGTGCCGAGCATCCCCTTCGCCTGTCCCGTCAGATATTTGAAGAGAGGATGAGCGTCTGCCCCATTGACATCAACTTTCGCAAACATCGGGAATGTGACTCCGTAGTTTTTCACACAGAACTCTTGAATTTCCGCTTCGTTTCCAGGTTCTTGGTTCATGAATTGGTTGCAGGGAAATCCCAATATTTCAAGACCTTCCTCCCGATATGTATCATAGAGCTCCTGAAGCTGCTTGAGCTGGGATGTAAACCCGCATTTGCTTGCTGTATTCACAATGATGATCACCTTGCCTCTGTAAGCCGATAGCGTCATGTCTTCGCCTGTTATGGTCCGTACGTTTATATCGTAAATTGTCATCTGCGGCCCTCCTTTTTACATTCTTCATTTATTTTACCTGTTTTACACTGCAAAACAAACGGCTCTTTACCCGTCATAATAAAAGAGCCGCTCCGAATTTATACCCATTTGCCGCTTTTATCCCTGTCATTATGCGTTAAATGCGGTTTATTACGCCGGGATGGATTGAAAAATGGCTTAAAAATTTCTATAATGAAGAAAATTAACGGGGAATAACGGAGGTGGCATGTTGCCTATTAATATACCAAATCACCTGCCCGCTAAGCAGGTGCTTGAAAGTGAACACATCTTTGTAATGGATGAAAGCCGGGCTTTTCATCAGGATATCCGGCCGCAGAAGATCGTGATTTTAAATCTGATGCCGAAAAAAATCCAAACGGAAACCCAGCTCCTCAGGATGCTTGGGAATTCACCTTTACAAGTTCACTTTACGTTCTTAATTCCGAGCACACATACTCCAAAAAATACGGCAAGGCAGCATCTGGATGAATTTTATACGGATTTTTCCAGCATCCGCCACAAACGGTTTGACGGAATGATTATTACCGGGGCTCCGATTGAGCACCTGCCGTTTGAGGATGTTTCTTACTGGGAAGAATTGAAGGAAATCATGGAATGGAGCAAAACGAACGTCACTTCAACACTCCATATCTGCTGGGGCGCTCAAGCCGGTTTATACTATCACTACGGCATTGAGAAAGTGGAGCTGCCGAAAAAAATCTTCGGTGTGTTTGAGCATACCGTTCTTAAAAAACATGAGAGATTGGTAAGAGGATTTGACGAGCTATACTATGTGCCACACTCACGGCATACAGATATTAATACGGAGCAGCTGCAATCGGCTTCGGATCTGGATGTGCTCAGCGTTTCAGAGGAAGCGGGGGTCTGTTTAATCGTTTCAAAAGACGAAAAACAGATTTTCTTAACGGGTCATCCGGAATATGATACCGATACGCTGCTTCAGGAGTATGAGAGAGACATAGAGAGAAATCTTTCAAACGTAGAAGCTCCTAAGCACTATTTTGCGCCCGGCGGGAAAGAACCTGTTAACCGCTGGAAAGCTCATGCAACGTTATTGTTTATGAATTGGCTGAATTATTACGTATATCAGGAAACTCCGTATGAATGGGATTAATTTTTGTTTTAAGTGATACGGTGACAAAAATATGATAAAATACTCTTGATTCAGTATGCGTATAACAAAACTTTAAAATAATGGAACATATCAATTAAATTTAGTTTAAATATGTTGGCGCGCTTATTATAAAATGATGCACTTGTGTTATGTTTATCTATAGACAATAACTCCTTACGATGCATGAAGCTTGCTTGTTGTTGATTACATTGAGGTGAATTTACTTGAATACCAATAAAAAAGTATTAATTTTGACTGCAAATTACGGAAACGGGCATGTTCAAGTGGCCAAAACGCTTTACGAACAATGTCTGCGTCTCGGCTTAGATGTGACGGTTTCCAATTTGTATCAAGAGTCAAATCCGATTGTTTCAGAGGTTACTCAATACCTTTATTTAAAAAGCTTCTCAATCGGGAAACAGTTTTATCGTTTGTTTTATTACGGAGTTGACAAAATCTATAATAAACGCAAATTCAATATTTATTTTAAAATGGGAAATAAACGTTTAGGCCAGCTCGTCGAAGAGCATAAGCCGGACATTATTATCAATACATTTCCGATGATTGTCGTACCGGAATACAGACGGAGAACCGGAAAAGTGATCCCGACGTTCAACGTTATGACCGATTTCTGCCTTCACAAAATCTGGGTTCATGAAAATGTTGATAAATATTATGTCGCCACAGATTACGTAAAGGAAAAACTGATTGAAATCGGCACTCACCCGAACAACGTAAAGATCACAGGCATTCCCATCAGGCCTCAATTCGAGGAATCGATGCCGAAAGAGCCGATTTATAAAAAATACAATCTCTCTCCCGACAAAAAAGTTCTTCTTATTATGGCGGGAGCGCATGGTGTGCTGAAAAACGTAAAAGAACTGTGCGAAAATCTCGTTCATGACGATCAGGTGCAGGTTGTGGTGGTATGCGGCAAAAACAGCTCGCTGAAAGAATCCCTCAGCAGCTTGGAAGGTGACAATGCCGACCGGCTGAAAGTGCTGGGTTATGTAGAAAGAATTGACGAGCTGTTCCGTATTACGGACTGCATGATCACAAAACCAGGCGGCATCACACTGACGGAAGCGACGGCGATCGGCGTACCCGTTATTTTGTACAAACCGGTTCCCGGACAGGAAAAGGAAAACGCCATTTTCTTTGAAGATCGCGGTGCGGCTGTCGTGGTCAACCGCCACGAAGAAATTTTAGAGTCTGTCACCTCCCTTCTTGCGGATGAGGAGAAGCTGAACCGGATGAAGAGCAATATTAAAAGCCTTCACCTCCCCAACTCTTCTGAAGTCATTTTGCAGGACATTCTAAAAGAATCTGAAATGATGGCCGGGAAGGCGGATATGGCATTATCGTAAAAGAAAAGCACACGAACGATTCGTGTGCTTTTTGTTTTTTTCCGGTTAAGCTTTGTTACTGGAAAAATAAAGATAAAAAATAGGGAGCGGCCGCTTGACGCCCGCTCCCATATGGTGTATAGTTGAACCATCATTTAACAACGTTTACATACGTACGGTTGGATGATGACAAAATTTTTTTTAGCACGAAGGTGCTACAGTACTAGGAGGAATTAAGCAATATGCAAAACGGTAAAGTAAAATGGTTCAATAACGAAAAAGGATTCGGCTTCATCGAAGTTGAAGGCGGAGACGACGTATTTGTTCACTTCACTGCTATCGAAGGAGAAGGATACAAATCATTAGAAGAAGGACAAGAAGTTTCTTTTGAAATTGTCGAAGGTAATCGTGGACCTCAAGCTTCTAATGTTGTAAAACTCTAAACTCAATACATGTTGATCAGATGACAAATAGAGGAGAGGCGTATGCCTCTCCTATTTGATTGCCGTCTGAATCTCAATTGCGACAAGATTCTGCTTACAGCGCTGCTCGATTTCTTCAATTTGCTTCTCCATTGACGGCATTCCTTTTTTCGCCATTTCCGCTAAACTTCCCAAATCACCGTATATTTCTTTAAATGTCTGCTGAAGGATTGTTTTTAAATCATTATCATTCACGGCTGGTTTTTCCCTTCTCTCCCAAGATACCCTGAATAATAGTAAATAAGCCCTAATTAATCAGGTTCAATAGTTATATCGGCTTATTTTCTATATTTTTTTCTATTTTCCGTACATATTTCTAAAAAAAATCTCCAAACTATTTGCGGAGGTGTTTTTTAATGGACTCTGAATTTTTTCCAAACGGACTGACGGATAAACGCCAGCTTGAATTAGCGGTGGAAACGGCCCAGAAAACAACGGGAGCGGCTACCCGGGGCCAAAATTCAACTTTGGTGGAATCTGCTTACCAGGCGATTCAGGATGCCAGAACGATGTCACAATCCAGTGAACTGCAAGCTCTCGACCAGGATTTTCTGCAAAAGCAGCGAATGCTTCTCGACGATTGCCAGCATCAGCTTGATGAATTCGAAAAATAAAACCGCAGAAGCTGCGGTTTTATTTTTTATTGATTTGTCAGCACCTTGCCGTAGGCTTTCAGCTTCTCCCCCACCGTGCATTGGTTGATGCAGAAAGAATGAGCGTGCGTTTTTCCAAACTCTTTGCGGAAATGCTTTTTTACGAAACAGTCTTTGCAATATTCATCCTGAAGCTCTGTCAATTCTTTATAAATGCTTTTTTTATCCAATATCAGTCATCTCCGTTACCTTCTAATGTTATGCGGCTTTCAATCTGCCGGTCCGAGAGAATTTTTCTGGCAAGGTCATCCGCTTCTTGATTTTCCTTTCGGTTTACGGCTTCATATGTCGGTGTCAGCTTTAAGGATTCGAGCAGCGCTTCAATTTTATCCAGCCATTCGTTTTGCGTTTCATCATAACACGGCCAGCTGCCGTCAAGCTGATGCAAAACGACGAGGGAATCCCCTCTTATCGTGATTGAATTTCTGCTTGCGCCAAGTTCCTGCACTTCCTTAAGCGCTTCGTACAAAGCGGCATATTCCGCCTCATTGTTCGTCTGAAGCGTTAAGCTTTTGTTTTTCCGTATGCGATGCCGCTTGCCGCCGAGAGAATAATACACGACAATTCCGAGTCCGGCGCGTCCGCTTGTTTTGTCAAAGCCGCCGTCGAAATACACTGTAATGTCGTCAGGTTCGTACGCAAGTTCTTCCGTAAGCTTTTCTAATTCTTTAAGCGTCCAGCTCGCGCCTTTTTCATCCTCAAAATAAATGTCTTTTATATAAGGAAAGCGGCTGACTTCTCTTGCAAGCATGCGCGCTTTCGGAACGGTCAGCCAATCTTCGGAAAAAAACGCGACAGGGCCTGTTCCTTTTGCTTCTATTTCGATATACGGCTTAAGATTCATTGAAATCACCTTACCATTCATTAGTTGACGGGCGTGTGCTATAATCAAACCATTCTCAAATTGAAAGGAAGTCAGCAGGTTTTGTTTAACGATGTGTTATGGATCTTATTTGCGGTCATTCATTTTATCATTGTTCTTCTGTTTTATAAAGGATTTGGCAAAACGGGCCTATTCGTATGGATCGGTTTCGCCACGGTGTGCGCCAACTTGCAGGTTGTCAAAACAGTTGAGCTGTTCGGGCTTACGGCGACACTGGGAAATATCATGTACGGCACCGTTTTCTTCGCAACGGATGTGCTGAACGAAAAATACGGTCCCCGGGAAGCGCGCAAAGCCGTCTGGCTCGGCTTTTCCACTTTGCTCGCTTTGACATGCGCCATGCAGGGGGCTCTTTTATATAAACCGGCTGCGTCAGATATCGCGCAGCCTGCCCTTGAGACGATTTTCGGTTTTCTGCCGCGTGTTGCACTCGGAAGCCTCTTGGCTTTTATTTTCAGCCAAACGATAGATGTTTATGTATATTCAGCCATTCGGAGAATCTTTCCTTCAGACAGGCTTCTCTGGCTCAGAAACAGCGGAAGCACGGCGCTCAGCCAGCTGCTGGATACATTTATCTTCACTGCCGTGGCCTTTATCGGCGTTTATTCCGCGGGCGTATGGTTCAGCATCTTTATTTCGACTTACCTGATTAAATTTGCGGTATCACTCATTTCTGTCCCTTATGCGTATGCGGCAAAACGGATGACACCGAAGGGAGAGTGACGGATGATGCCTGCTGAAATTTACGTGGACGGTGCAAGCGCCGGAAACCCGGGCCCCTCCGGTATCGGTATTTTTATTAAACATGACGGGAAAACAGAATCTTTCTCAATTCCGATCGGCGACCATTCAAATCAGGAAGCTGAATTTCTCGCTTTAATTGAAGGAATGAAGCTGTGTACCGCCCGCGGATTTGAGTCCGTGTCATTCCGGACGGATTCAGATATCGTGGAGCGGGCCGCGGAACTTGAAGCGGTTAAAAACAAGGCTTTCCAGCCGTTTGTGGATGAAATCATCCGCTTAAAGGCCGGATTTCCATTGTTTTTCATTAAGTGGATTCCCGGCAGACAAAACCAAACAGCCGATCAGCTCGCAAAAAAAGCGGTCCGGCTGAATAAATAACCGGAATGAAATTGCGTTTCACTGTTCATCCTACAAATGAGGTGAACAGGTATGAGAAAAGAAAATAAAGGCCGTCTGACCGGGGGCGTGAATCCTCAGGGAAATATGGAAGGAAATGCGCATAAAGACCCGAAATCAGCCCTTGAAAACAACGCAAAAAAAAGCAATACAAAACGCTAGAGGGATCAGCTGATCTCTCTGGCGTTCAGCTTTTCGAGCATTCTTTCAATTCCTTTTATCTGATGGCGTCTGAGCATTAAGGATGCTTCTTCCATCTTCAATGAAAAAATCGCTTCTTCAAGCGTACAGACTAACGGCACCTCGCAATGTATTTCAGCAAGCTGCCTTGACAGCTCCAATTCTTTCAAGCTTTGCTGAATTTTCGTTTGCTGGCCCTTCGGCAAGAGAGCGAGGCTTTCTAATAACCGTTCTATGTTTTCGTATTCACGGATCAGCTTGTACGCCGTTTTTTCCCCGATCCCTTTAACGCCGGGATAGTTATCGCTCGTGTCTCCCATCAGCGCCTTAATGTCAATCAGCGCTTTTGGCGGAACCCCCGTTTCTTCTCTGAATATCTCATCTGTATATACCTTATAATTGCCGATACCCTTTTGCAGCAGCGCTACCTGAACTTGATGATTCAGCAATTGAAGCAGATCTTTGTCGCCCGTTACAATCGTAATTTCCGCTTCTCCGGAAAATAGGGCAGAAAGCGTACCGATACAGTCATCCGCCTCATAGCCTTTTATGCCGATGTTTAAAAAACCGAGCTCTCGCGCTGCTTCTTTCGCTAAATCAAATTGCGGAATCAGCTCAAGCGGCGGTTCGCTTCTGTTGGCCTTATAATCTTGAAACAAATCATTGCGGTACGTTTTGCTTCCCATATCCCAGCAGCAGACGACATGTGTGGGCTGAAACGTATCAACCGCCGTAATGAGATGCTTTAAAAAACCGTTGACGCCGTTTGTCGGGATTCCGTTTTCATTTATCATAAAATTGCGATGAACGGCCGTCGCGAAAAATGAGCGGAACAAAAGCGCCATGCCGTCCACGAGCAGTAATTTGTTATTCATATATCGAAACTCCTTTTTTTATTCAATGTTCCTATTTTACCAAAGAAGGCGGTAAAAAAACAGCATCCCCCCATTTGGAAGATGCTGCCGTCACGTTACTCACCGTGTCTTTTATTGCTTGCCATCAGCTTTTCAGCTTCACGGCCGGCATAAGAATCAAATTTCTGTCCGAAACCGTTTTTCTTTTTGGCATTGTTATTCTGCTGAGCATTTCTGTTTCCCAGTTTTGTTCTGCCCATTGTCATATCCCCCCTTAGAGAAGATACGGATAGTATGTACAGCAAGCGCTGATGACACACGCGGCAGGTTCATCCATTACTGTCTGCTGACGAATTCTTTCACCATCTCTTCACTTACGAATCGTCTTTGCGGCACGATGCCCTTTTTCGCCAGCTGGTTCATTTTTGCGGTAATGCCATTGATGGCATCTGTCGTGAACGGTTCATTCTGTCTGCATTTTACAATGGCTTCTTCAATGGCCTGTTCACGCTGGTAGTCAAGCTGTACAAATGTTTTGACGTGCTGATGCTGTTTTGCGGAATGTGCTGAAATTGCTTTATGGACTTCTGACATAAAAGGTTTCATCTCGCTTTTTTCATTTTAGTCTACCACGACTGTTATCTGCCCGCCAACCGGATTTTTAAATTTTCAGCATTTCATCTTTCTTTTTCCATGCTTTTTCGGCTTCGTAAAGGTGTTCAATTTCCCTTGCACTCGTATTTTCCGCAAGACCTTGTAAATAAGTGTCCCGCTGCTCGCGGATCTGGGACAGGCTTTTATCCGCCATGTCTTCTTGCAGACGGCGCACCTGCTCAGTATATCGCTCTGAAAGGCTTTCTTTCTCCTGCTCAAGCCACTTTTCCGTCACTTTTTGCAGGCTGAGCCTGAGCCCTTCTACAAACGCTGCTTTTCCGTTCTGTTCAAAAAACTGCTTCGGCGATTTAACTTCTTTTATGTGATGTGTGAATGCCGAGACGTCAATGACCGGAGCGACTTCTTTCAGCTGAACGGCAAATTCGTTTTCGGCGCTCACATAAATGGAGAAATCTCCGTCTTCCATAAGCTTCTTCTGACAGTTTTCCATCCATTCCTCAGTCATATGGCGCTCAATAAAACCGGTCATCCGGATATCGAGCGTTTTCAGCTCTTGAATATATTCAAAACGGAATTCCTTGAGCGCTTCATTCAGCGCCGCTGCTATATTTTGTTTCCAATCGCCGTTTTGAAGGCCCGGATGGAAGGCGGTTTTCAGCATATCATTCGCATAAAACGTCAGGCGATGTTTAATGTGATAGAGCTGTTCTTCCGTATCTTTCATCACTTTTCGAATGATGACCTCAGACGTACGGCGCTTTGAAATGTCAGCGAGAGCTTTTTCATAGGAAGACTCCAGACGCTGTTTCTTTTTCTCTTTTTCTTCTGCCGACTGGTGAAGAGATTCGTGAAGCTGTTCCACCATATCGCACAATTTGTCCGCCTCTGTTTTCAGCTGGGCGCAGCTGGCCCTCATTACATCTTCCTCAATAAAGTGCTCAAGTCCGGTTCTTACATCAGAGAACCTGTTATAAAAAGCTGCTTTTTTACCCGCAAGCTCTTCTTTACTTGAGACATGATATAATTTCGGCCGGTTAATTCCCTCTTTTGAGAGTTCTGATCGGACATAGTCTTTGACGGTTTCCAGCTCGCTTTCGGTTTTGGCCAGATCGGCGGCGTTAATGACAAAAAACATTTTATCCATGCCGAATGATTCTTTGACAAGGCCGAGTTTCTTCAGAAAAGACCTGTCTCCTTTTGAAAAAGAATGCTGATAGTACGTCATATAAAAGAACGCGTCAGCATCTTTTATATATTGAAAGGCAAGTTCCGTATGGCGCTTGTTTATACTGCTTGCTCCCGGCGTATCAACAATTGTGATGCCTTTTTGCGTGAGAGGCGAATCATAATACACGGTAACTTCTTTTACGCAGCAGGCCGTTTTTTCTTCGGCAGCATACGGTTTTAAATCTTCCACCGGCACCGTCAGTGCCTGCCTTTGACGGATCTGTTCTTCATACGTATCAAACGCCTGCAGCATCGTCTGAATCACTGGGATAAGTTCATCCGGAACTTTCCCCTTTTTAATGGCATAATTCCATCTCTCTTTCAGTGAACGCCCCTTTACATCAGCGTCTTTCAGCTCAGTCAGCTGAAGCATTTCAGCGTCCAGATCCTCCTCCGTCTTAAAAACGATCTCCGCAGTTTTATGCGGTTTGCCGGCTTGCGGTTTCGTTATTTTGTTAATCGTAGCCGTTGTGGGCGTCGGTGATGACGGAAGCACGTATTCACCGACAAGCGCATTTGCAAATGATGATTTACCGGAACTGAATCCGCCGAATAACGCCAAGGTAAACTGGCGGTTTTCAAGCCGCTCAATCCTGCTTCGAAAGGCTTCTGCCTGTTTTCCTAATATGCTCGAGGATTCAAGAATCCCGGCAAGCTCATAGAACCGATCAGTCTGCTCTTTTATAGGAAGTTCCTTCATCGCATTTTTTTCTGGCTTGTTTACTTCATACTGTACAGTCTCTTTTGGTTTCTCTTTTTGGACGGGCGCTTTTGCAAGGCGTTTTTTTCGCGTATACCATTCGCCGCTTCCCGTATCACAGGTCAATTCTTCTTCCCACAAAGCGCGGACCCGGGCTGCTTTTTCCAAGGCATTGCGTTCTTCTTTTGCCGATTGCGCGAGCTCATCCCTTATCTTCTTTTCTTTTTCGAGCCGGTTTTTCAAGTTCTCAATGAGCGGTCCGTTTTTTGCCTGAACATAAGCGGTCAGCTCCTCAATGAGTTCCGCTGTCTGTCTTTTGGCTTCCCTTCTGATCATCTCAGCGAGGTCTTTCGTATAAGTTAATACGTATTCAGATGAAAAGGCCGCCCCCTGCTTAAGGGCCTGAGCGGTGATATCATCAGAAAGCGGTGTGCGGTACGCCTGGATTTTCTTGATCAGTTCGTCCGAATCCGCTTCATACCGCTTGGCCGCTTTCGTAAATGTGTCGATAATGTGCCAATCCGCTTCCCCTTCCGTTCTTTTTTTAATATCGGCAAAGAATTCAGCATGCCTTCTCTCTTTCTCCTGAGCCGTTTTCGCTTTTGAAAAGAATAATCCGGTTTTAAATGAGGGCTGCTGTGATTCAATATAAGCAGATGCAAGCTCCCTCATCTCAAAGGGTGTCAAATTAGCGTTTTGCAATATGTTCTGCACGTCTTTTCTGATGTCTTTCTCTGCTGTTTCAGCCTGTTGAACGGCTTTATTAAGTTCATCTTCAACAGAACGGACAAGTGCTTCTTGTTTGTCAAACTGCTCTCCGCTTCCGTTTTTATCATCTTTTACGAGCATCTCTGTATGCTCTTTGACTAAGTGTGCGACTTTTCTCTCCGTTAAGGACCATAAATTTGTTTTTGCCTGCTGTTTCAGCTTCTGCAGATGTTTTTTCAGCTGTTCCATGCCGTTTAAAGGATGGTCAGGCTCAGTGACAGACGTAAAGAAAAGCGATTCTTTCGGTATTCCCGCGCCTTCAAGCATATCTTCCACCTGCCTGCGGTACTCTTCAAACTTCGTTTCAGTTTCATCATGCCTGTCAATTTGGTTGACGATCAGAAACAAATTCGGAATACGGTCTTTGATGGAGCTGAGAAACAGCATATTTTCTTCTGAATGAACGTGATTATAATGAACGACGTAAAATAAAGCGTCAGCCTGATGGAGAACCGAAGCGGCAGATAAAAAATGCGCTTCGTCCGTCGAATCAATTCCCGGTGTGTCAATGTAGGCCGCATAAGGCTCTGACTCCTTAAAGCCGGCATAGACTTCCACCGTTTCAATTTGCTCACCGTCTTTACAGAATTGCTGCACTTGTTTTTTATCGTAACTTCCTTTAATTTCTGCATAAGCCCCGTCCGTCGTATGAAGCACGACTTTATCTTCACCGTGCCGGATGACAACGAGGTTGGCGCTTGTGGGAATCGGGCTTGTCGGCAGTATGTCTTCACCGAGCAATGTGTTTAATAAAGAGGACTTTCCGGCCGAATAATGCCCGGTAAACGCGATATAAACCTCTTCATCAGCCGCTTTTTTCATAATGGCCGCGAGCTGATCGGCCCGTTTTTCATCCTGGTGATCCAATAATTGTGCAAATAAGGCACCCGTTCTGCTGAAAATCTCCCTGTTATGGCGTTCTTCTTCTGTCATGTGTCTTAACCCCTTTGTGTCTGTCGCATCAAATGACGTTTTCATTTTTAGAAAGCTCTGAAAAAAACCTCTCCCCCATTTTACACAAGAATGGCCCACTTTTCTTCAGGAAACGTAAAAAAGCCGCCGATATCGGCAGCTGATAAAGTAAAAACACCCGCGGCATTAAAAACCGCAGATGTTTAAGAAGACATCGATTTATTCGAAACTTTTTTCAATACGAAACCAATTAAAACACTGTATGTACAAACGGCTGCAAATAAAAATAACATTGTCATTTTCGGCACCACCTTGAATGAGAATCATTTTCATATTTACATCTTATCATGAGTGAGAATGATTTTCAATCTCTATTTTGCGGTGTTTTCTTCTAGCGCTTTCTCTTCGGCGCGAATCCTCACAGTGAGCATGCAGGCATTGAGAATCGAAAAGAGAAACAGTGTCCAATACGCTCCGTATAACAGCGGCAGAAAAATAAATTCTAAGATGACGACCGCGTAGTTCGGGTGCTTCATCCACCTGTACGGCCCCTTTCTGACAAGCTCCGCATCCGGCACGACAAGAATTTTCGTATTCCAATACCGCCCTAATGATAATAGAGCCCAATACCTGATCCCCTGTACAAATAAAATAATACATATAATGGCGGCCCACCTTGGAGAAAGCGTTTTTTGAAACGCCGCCACCTCAGCTGTAAGAGAGACAAAAAAGAGCACGTGCATCAGGACGAGAAAGGGATAATGTCCTTCTCCGTATTCGACTGCGCCTTGCTTTTTCACCTTCTGCTCATTGCGCCGGGCCACGATCATCTCCGCAATCCGCTGGGCCGCAAGCAGCATGATAAACAGCCAAAACATTAAGAAGCCCCCTTTTCCCAGCTGAACAGCAAAAGCTCAGACGAAAATCCCGGCCCGAGAGCGCCGATCAGCCCTTTTTCGTTTTCTTTCTGCCGGCCGCGGAGCAACTGTTCTTTTATCACATGAAAAATAGTTGCGGAAGACATGTTCCCATGTTTTTGCAGCACCTTCCGAGATGCCTCCAGCTGACCGATGTCCATTGAAAGACTCGTTAAATAGGCGTCAATGACCTTTTTCCCGCCTGGATGGGCAAGAAAGGTTTTAATGTCGTGAGGACCGACACCATATTCTAATAAAAATTCATCAACATTGTCCTTCAGCCACTGTGAAACCAGGGTGGGAATATCTCTTGAAAAAATGACTTGAAAACCGCTGTCGGTGAATTCCCAGCCCATCACATCTTCCGCATCCGGCATCATCACCGATTGAGTGGCAAATATCCGCGGAAGAAGCGGCTGTTTGACGCCGTTTCGGTTCGCCTTTTCCCCTCCTATTAGTACTGCGGCAATGCCGTCCGCAAACAGGGAAGTTCCGATTAAGTTGCTTTTTGACTTGTCGTTCGGCTGAAACGTTAAGCTGCAGAGTTCAGCCGCGATGACAAGCACGTATGCTTCAGGATATGCGCGGCAGTATTCGTACGCCCTGGACAGGCCGGCCGCTCCGCCCGCGCATCCTAAGCCCCAGATCGGTATCCGTTTTGTTTTCGCAGAAAACGGCAGCTGATTCATCACTTTCGCTTCAATGCTGGGTGTCGAAAGCCCGGTGCTGGAAATAAAAAAGATCGCATCCACTTTTTCATAAGGAAAGGGATTTGTTAAACAATCCGGGTTTGTTAAACAATCAAGCGCCGCATCCGCACTGTGCTTAACGGTTTCTTCCGTATACAGCCGGTTCTTTTCTGAAAAACCCCGCGCCGTTTTATACCATTCAATCGGCCGGACAAACTGCCTTGATTCAATTTCGCCGTTTTGAAAGGCTTTTAACAGCCGGTCAATATCCTTAAATGAATCGGCAAACATCCCTCTCGCAAAATCCGCCGCCGTTCCTTGCGAGACATGATATTCCGGAATGCTGGTTCCGACCGATAACACATATGCCATGCCCATCACCTCTTCACATAAAGGTTTCCGCTTTTTTCCTGAATGTATGCATAAGTTTGAAGCGAGGATTTCACTGACATGCCATTTTAATTTAAAATTGGCCCTTTTGAATGATAAGCCGCTCGACTATACTTGATCCATTCATAAAAAAAGGTTGTGATAAGAATGCTGAAGCCCGTCATTCTTAAAGGGTCACTCGTTCAGTTAGAGCCGATGACGATTGATCACACTCAGGCACTTTGTGAAGCTGCTTCAGAAAATAGGAGGACTTACGCTTACACCCATGTTCCTGACGGAATCGAAGAAACAAAGCGTTATATTGAACGTGCGCTTTCCGATTATGAAAAAGGACTTGCATTGCCATTTGCAGTACGGAGTCTTGAAACAGAGCGAATCGTCGGAAGCACGCGGTTTATGGATGCGGAAGTGTTTACGCGGCCGGCGGACGCAGCCCCGGAAGTGTGTGAGATCGGCAGCACATGGTATGCCTCTGCCGTACAGCGGACCGGTGTCAATACGGAATGTAAACTTCTGTTGCTGACCCATGCGTTTGACGCGTGGCAAGCTGTCAGGGTGACGCTGAAAACCGATGTTCGCAACCAGCGCTCACGAACTGCGATTTTGCGGATCGGTGCCCAATTTGAAGGGATCCGCCGCGCGCATATTCCGGCTGTCGACGGCGGCCTCAGAGATACCGCCTACTACTCCATTCTTCGGGAGGAATGGCCTTATATCCGGCAAAACCTTTCTGGCCGGCTCGCAGCATATAACTGAAAAACCTGCCGATATATACGGCAGGTTTTTTACATATTCGGATCATGGACGTATAAATTGAGATCGATCCGTCCGTCTGACGTGACCGCTACGCCCTCAGCTTCAAGAGACAGCTTCTGTACAGAAAACATCTCTTCATCTCTTAATCCGATTTCACCCTTTGCATTGATGACCCTGTGCCAAGGAAGACGATGCTTTTTACTCATGGAGTGAAGAATCCTCACAACCTGCCTCGCTCCCCGCGGACTTCCCGCAAGACCGGCAATTTGACCATACGTCATCACTTTTCCTTCAGGAATCTGTTTGATAATGGCTACCGCCCGTTCCGTAAATGTCATGTAACTCCTCATTTCGCAAGTTTCGAGAAAATCATCTGCTTCCTGATCTTATTTTTATAGATGATAATTGCTTCATCATCATACTTATTACATCTCTGCGTTTAAATAGATTATCTGTTTGTTCACAAAAAATTAACAAAGATAGGCATGTACATGTTTAACATAATATGTAATAATACAATTGTATTAAAAAAAGAAAAGGAGTGTTTGCAATGAAAATGAAAAAAGCTTTAGCCGGCTCAGCCCTATCTCTCGCTTTACTCTGTTCTGCCGCCCCTGCTTTTGCCGCAGGTCCTGCTGATACACCTTCTGCAGAAAGCAAAACGAAGGAAGTATCTGCTTTGGCGACGTTCATACTTAATGGTTATGGCCCTGATTATCCTACTTCAATTTACCGGAATGGAATCACCTATTATTTAGACAACATCACCTTCCATGGTGCTGATGGCACTTGGACAGCCGTCTACAAAAGCTGATTTTTCATGACGGCGGAATGATTGTCTCAAGTAACAACTAAAAAGCTGCTAATATAAGGGGGCTTTGCCCCTTTTTTTAGTTTCACTCCATTTTATAATTGATCCAGCATATAGCACCTAGGTGCGTAATTTTATTACATCCGATGATCATTATTAGTTGTAATGTTTCTGCTTTTAGACGCAAAAACACATAAACTAAAATTCTCTCCCGCGTGTCTATCCAAAAGCCGAGTCTCAACTCTATCAATCCAGAACGTTTTATCGACGCCTGAGTTCCCCAGCTAACGTTAAGAAACCTCTTACTTGCTCTTTCATTTTTGATAAAACACAATCCAGGGTGATAACATGAGATTTGCTTGGGAAGAATTAATTATAATTGCATTCGGAATGATTTTACTGAGAATTTCAGGGAGAAAATCCATTGCACAAATGACCATCGCACAGACAATGGTGATGATTTCAATCGGTACGATTATCGTTCATCCCATTTTAGAAACCAGTTTATTGAAAACATTAATCGCTGCGTCTATCCTTTTAGTGCTTTAATGTTGATGGAATGGTTTCAAGTAAAAGTAAACTGGATTGAATTTTTTTAACCGGAAAATCTAAATTCGATATAGAAGACGGCCAACTCAATATAGAAAACTTAAAGAAGCTGAGACTGACAGCAGATCAACTCGAAATGCGTTTAAGGCTTCTTGGCATTTCAATTAAATATGCCACTTTAGAAGCTAATGGACAATTAGGCTACGAATTAAAAGATGACTGTAAGCCTTTAACCATCAAAGATCTTAAAAATGTGACCGACCCAAAAAGTCTTAACAAAGAGCCTCAGCCACAAAAAGATGATCAAGCCAATCTATTCGAGGAAATCAAAAGACACCAGACTCAGCACAAGCCAAAAAATCTTGAATAATTCGCTGATTAGTAAAATCTTTTGTTATTCAAAACCGAAGCCGAATCAGACCGTTAACCGCGCCGATCATTTTTTACCAGCCCGTTTTTCAAGAAACAAAAAAACATCTGAAGCAGATGCCATTTTTCAGACGAGATCCTTGTATGCGACTGAATATGCTTTTCAGCCGCTATACCCACCGCCGGCCTTAGCCATAATGTTAATCAGTTTGTTTTTATAAAATCATTGATTAATTGATCAGTCGTTAATATTGTGGCAAATTCGTCATGCAATGTAGCCAGAGATATATTGTGAATAGTCTCGGCATCATAATATGTATCATTTTGGTCTTTCATTCCGAAGGCTGCTGTCGCATCTGAAATGAGGTAGGTATCAAACCCTAAATTACCGCTCATTCTTGTAGTTGTTGAAACACAATGGGGCGTAGTCAAACCAGTTATTACGACAGTTGTTATATCATTTGATTTTAAAATCTCTTCTAGATTAGTCCCGATAAAGCTGCTGTTTACTTTCTTGGTTATAATGACCTCTTTATCCATAGGTTTAACGATTTCCTTTATAGCAACCCCCTCATTTTTTGGATAAAATAAAGAACCAGGTTTATCAGAAATATGTTGTATGTATATGACTGTCCATCCTTTTTCTCTCCATAATTTCAGTATTTTACTAATGTTTTTTTCCGCTTTTACGTTATTTCGTTCTCCCCATTTTTTATCATCGAAAGCTTTTTGTACATCCACAATGATTAAAGCTTTTTTCTTTTCTGCCACCAGATAACCTCCTATATTGAAAATTAGTATTTATAACATTTTAAATAAAGTTTTTACTTTTGTACAATTGTTTCACCTTTCCCGTTGGAAAAGCGCTGGAATAGCTAAAGCAAACACTCACTCAAAGGCTGCAGCTCACCAGAGGACAGCAATAATCAACTCTTTTTCTCTATATACATATCAGTATCCTGAAATAAGCTTCAACAGCGGATGAAAGGATTGCCCCCTTTGCCATCTACTCCCCTAACAAAATTCACGCTGCGCTCACAAAATATTAACAAATAATCCCTTGGTTATTTTTGCATTTCATGTAATAATACAAGTGTATCAAAAAAACAAAGGAGTGTTTAAAATGAAATTGAAAAAAGTTTTAACTGGTTCTGCCTTGTCTCTCGCTTTACTCGTTTCCGCTTCCCCTGCTTTTGCATCCAGCCCTGGCAATACAAATAGCGACTTAACTCAAACAAAAATTTCGACACAAGCGACCAAAGATTCTTTTACAATGGATTACCTTCATAGATGGGATATCCCAAATACAACTGTTAAAAATGGTGTTACTTATTACCTTAAGAAAGTAGAGATAATCGAAGGGTTCTATCGCGCAACTTTTGAAGGATGGATTAATTAGAAGAAGGGGCTTTCCCTTCTTTTACTCTCTTTTGTAAGGATCGGTGCACAAGACACTCCCCCTCAGCGCCCATTCTGCAGTTGCACTTCGGCATCGGGCATTTCATTCCATGTCTAAACCAAGTTTCGTGTCATCACCGTCCGAACAATGATATTCGTTTATGATATGATCCCCCATTCTCCTTTTTTTCTTACATTCAGTCATATGTTCACGTACATATAGTTCGGGACGGTTTTTCGGCGAAATAAGGCGTATGCCGCATCACTCAATTTATTTCTTTTCAAACAATGAAACTAATAAAAAAAGAGAATGCCTCACAAAAAGTTCAGCAAACTTTCGGAAGCATCCTCGATCTGGATAAAATAAGGTGTTATTTTAAAGAAAACGGAACACTAACCCTCTTGAACCCTTGTCACATCAAGGGTTTTTTTCGTTTTAGGAATCATATTATAAACAATATTCAAAAGGACAGCGGTAAAGCTTCCGGCGACGATTCCGTTTGTGGTCAGCAAATTTAAGTAAGACGGCAGGTGCTTAAACATATCGGGAACGACAGTTACACCGAGTCCCAATCCGACCGAACACGCGACGATCAGAAGGTTTTCCTGCTTTTTAAAGTCAATTTGACTGAGCATTTTAATGCCGTAGGAAATGACCATGCCGAACATGGCCACCATCGCGCCTCCCAGTACTGAAGACGGGATGATAGTCGTGAAGGCTGCGATTTTCGGAAAAAGGCCGAAGAGCATTAAAAGTGCGCCCGTGACACCGATGACTGCGTTTTTCTTAATCCCCGTCAGCTGCACGAGGCCGACGTTTTGGGAATAGGCCGTATACGGAAAAGCATTGAAAATGCCGCTGATGAACACCGCCAGACCTTCCGCGCGGTAGCCTTTTGCTAAATCACGTTCAGACAGGCGCCGGTTTGTCAGGTCACCGAGAGCGAAATAGACGCCGGTTGATTCAACAAGGCTGACAATGGCAACGATGGACATCGTAATAATCGGTGCCGCATGAAATGTCGGCGTCCCGAAATAAAACGGTTTAATCATTTGAATGGCGTCAGCATTCGCCACATTGTTAAATTGCACTTTTCCCATAAAATATGCGATGGCCGTCCCGATGACAATGCCGATTAAAATTGAAATGGATTTCAAAAATCCTTTTGTAAACCGATAAAGCAGCACGATAATGACGAGCACCGTAAATCCGAGGGCAAGGTTAGCCGGATCACCGAAATCCTTGCTGCCTTCCCCGCCGGCAATATGATTCATCGCGACCGGCATTAAGGTCATCCCGATAATCGTCACGACAGATCCGGTTACGACAGGCGGAAAAAAGGATACGAGCTTGCCGAAGAAAAACGACAGCAGAATGACAAGCAGCCCCGATGCCAAAATGCTTCCGTAAATGGCTGAAATCCCGTACTCCTTACCGATGGAAATAATCGGCGCTACCGCGGTGAACGTACAGCCGAGCACAACAGGCAAGCCGATGCCGAAACATTTATTCCTCCATACTTGAAGCAGCGTAGCCGCCCCGCACATAAAAATGTCAATTGATACGAGATATGTCAGCTGTTCTGCGTTCAGTCCCAATGCCGCTCCTACAATTAAAGGAACGACGACGGCGCCGGCATACATGGCAAGCACATGCTGGATACCGAGGGAAAGTGTTTTGGCATAGCCGTTTTTCATGAACGGACCTCCTGTACAAATGTCACTTTTCCGTCTTCAAGCGATTGAATTCTCGCCAGTGATTCGACCCGGCATCCTTTTTTCACCAGCTCGTCTCTTCCCGGCTGAAATGACTTTTCAATGACGATTCCGATCCCGCAAACCGCTGCGCCTGCTTGTTTTACGATGGACAAAAGCCCCTCTGCCGCCTGTCCGTTCGCTAAAAAGTCGTCAATGATTAACACGCGGTCTTCTTTCGAGAGATGATTTCCGGAGATTGCAATCTGACTTTCTGTTTTTTTCGTGAAAGAATAGACGGACGCCGTCAGCAGATCATCCGTTAACGTGAGAGACTTCCTTTTTCTCGCAAAGATGACGGGAACGCCGAGTTCAAGGCCGGCCATTACCGCAGGGGCAATGCCCGAAGATTCAATTGTGACGATTTTGGTTATCTCGTCTTTTTCAAAACGCCGCGCAAATTCCCGGCCGATCTGCTGCATGAGAACCGGATCAATTTGATGGTTTAAAAAAGAATCCACTTTCAGCACTTGATCAGAAAGAACGATTCCGTCTTCTGCTATTTTTCGTTTTAATGCTTCCACAATGATTACCCCCGCTTATAAAAAATAAAAAAAGCATTGCCCGCTCTCCAAAAAAAGAGCAAGCAATGCCGAATGATCTACACGTAACGGCCGAATAAAGCCGTTCCATTGCTCACTCATAGTCGGACATTTACGGTGACCGGTAGAAACTTGCGTGCCATATCCACGCGATTATATGAGTGTTCGTATGATATTAATCAAATTATAACAAGATACACTTCTTTTGCATAGTGAAATTTGAATATTTCCGAACTTTTACAAAGAATTAGTTTTCGATTATTCGTCTTTTTAGAATTTTTAGAAAAACACCCGGTGTATGCCGGGCGTTTCGTTTATAAATATAAATTTGAATATTTGCCGACGAGATACTCAATGAGATATTGAACGTTTAATTCTTCTCCCGTTGCATCTTTTATGATGTCAAGCGGCATTTTTCGTCTTCCGTGCTGATGAACCTTTTCTGTCAGCCATTGTTTGATCGGCTCAAAGTCCCCCCGTTCTATTAATTGATCAAATTCAGGCAGATCCTCAAGCATGGTATGCTTCAGCTGTGCCGCATACATATATCCGAGCGCATAGGAAGGGAAATAGCCGAAATCGCCGCCCGCCCAATGTACGTCCTGCAAAATGCCTTTTGCGTCAGATGGCGGCGTAATGCCTAAATAATCATGATATTTTTGATTCCACAATGCAGGCAGTTCTTCCACTGTCACTTCATTGCTGAAAATCGCTTTTTCAATTTCATAACGGATAATAATATGAAGCGGATATGTCAGCTCATCGGCTTCAATTCGGATAAAGGTCGGTTTCGC
This sequence comes from Bacillus sp. SYZHCR11, assembly GCF_057196865.1. Lineage (NCBI taxonomy): Bacteria > Bacillati > Bacillota > Bacilli > Caryophanales > Bacillaceae > Bacillus > Bacillus sp. SYZHCR11. The sequence goes on along the minus strand of NZ_JBXUND010000001.1, from coordinate 175,138 downwards.
CTCATTTACGGCGCGTACAAAGTCCTCTCTTTTCACATCTTGAAATTGATCAGGCGAAGCCTCAACCATTTTTTCATAATAGGCGGTCCAGAAATGTTGATTTCTGGCGATAAAGTTTTCATAAAATAACGATTGGGATTCATGAATTCCCATGGATGCACCGTCAGATAAGTTCGTTCCGCTCAGCGCTTCGTCAATATTCTGCTCGTAGATCGCATGCCCGCATTCATGAATCGTTCCGAAAATCGCCGTGCGGAAATCGTTTTCGTCATATCTGGTCGTCACCCGCACATCGCCGCGGTTGATTGTCGTCGCAAACGGATGCACCGTCTCGTCCAGGCGGCCTCCGTCAAAATCATACCCGAACTCTTTTAAGAAATACAAGGAGAGATCTCTTTGTTGTTCTTTCGGAAACGTTTTCGTTATAAAAGAAGTGTCCGGTTTATTGCCGGATTCCGTCACTTTTTTGATAAGCGGAATGATCGCTTCCTTCAATTCAGAAAACAGCTGATCCAGCACCTTTACCGTAACACCCGGTTCGAAAATATCGAGCAATGCGTTGTATGGATGATCTTCATAGCCCCAGTAAGAAATAAACCGCTTATTAAAATCAATCAGCTTCTCAAGGTACGGAGCAAACATAGAGAAATCAGAGGCCGCCTTTGCATCCTCCCAAGCCGTTTCAGCTTTCGATGTTAAAATGACATATTCTTTATACTCATCTTCAGGAATTTTTTTATTATGATCATAATCTTTTTTCGCAAGTTCCGCCGCTTTCACTGTATCTTCAGAGAGCTCTTCTGCATGCGCGAGAAGGATGTCGATCAGCTCTTTCATCCGGTCGGATGTCTGGATTTGAAAAACGTCAGCCGACAGCTGTCCGATGCTTTCCGCCCGGTCATCAGAGCCTTTTTTCGGGGCTCCCGTTCTTAAGTCCCAATGCATGAGCGCAATGGCTTCTTCATAGTGGGATACTCTTTTTAACAGATCAAAAAACTCTTTTTCATATGTATGTACATCCATATCCGTTCCCCTCCCTTTTCACTATCAATTACAGGCTAATGGAACGCCGTCATAAAGTCAACTTCCCGGATTAAAAAAAGCCGCAGGATAAGATTCCTGCAGCTCTTGTTTTTATACGATTTTCGGTGTAACAGGCAAGACCTTTTTGACTTCGGCCAGGACCCGTTCACTTTCTCCGCCCGCATAAATGGATATGGTTCCGCTGTCCTGATTAGAACGGATGAGGCGGCCGATTCCCTGCCGGACTCTCAAAAGCATGTACGGCAGATCAACTTCCTCAAACGGATCTTTTTTCGCTCCGTTCCGCTTTGCGGTAAACACAGGATCATGAGGCGGATACGGCAATGCCCAAATGGTCACATTCCGGAGCGAGTCACCGGGAATGTCAAGACCTTCCCATAAGTGGACGGAACAAAGCACGGATTCTTCATCCCGTTGGAATTTTTCGACCAGACTGCTGATCTCTTCGTCACCTTCGTAGTAAATCGGATACGGCAGCTCCCACGCGGCAGCCTGCTCTTTAAATTCTTTCATGTCTTCAAAGGAAGGGAAAAGAACGAGGGTGCGTCCTTCATTCTCCTTAATGGTTTCAATCGTTTCGGCTGTTTTCTGCTCAGACGTCATGTCACCGTGAAGCGCAACAGACATTTGCTCCTCGTAATCGTACGGAGATTCAACGGTAAATGATAAAGGATCACGGATTCCGAGACTGTCAGCGATATAATCAAATGAACCGCCCTCAGAAAGAGTGGCCGATGAGAAGATATAAGGAATCTTTTTAGAAAAGACCTTTTCTCCCAAAACTTCGGCTACAGTTCTCGGCATAACGACAAACGTTGAGTCTGTACCCCGCGTTTCAAGCCAGCTGATGGCATCCTTTTGATACAGCGACAGCGAATATGCCATTTGTTCGACGTATTCTTCTACAACTGACAGCTCGTACTTATCAATCGTATACATTTCCGATTCAAATACGAGCGCCTCGCCGATTTTATCGAGCAGACGGCACAGTTCGTCAGCCGCACGCTTAACACGCTGGTCGTTTTGGATGTCCAATCGGTGAGAGCCGGCGATTTCCTTCGATTCCTCTGACAGCACATAGAAAAACTCATCGTTTGCGGCAAGGGCATCTTCAATCAGTTCGGCGAATTCCTCTCTGATGTCATTTTGAAGCAGACGCTCTAAAAACAGCTCAAGCGTCGACTGCTTCACACGATACGTTAACGCTTTTTGCGCGGCGAATTCCAGCAGATGTCCTTCATCAAACACGACGGCGCTGTGATCCGGCAAAAGCGGCAGCTGCCCTTCCCTTTTGCGTGATTCTTCCGTCCATACATGCTCCATGTAGAAATCATGGGAGCAAACAATCAGATCCGTTGATTTTCTGTAATGATCTCTCGAAAGTGTTAAACCGCATCTATGTCTCATATCACATGTTAAACAATCTTGGAAGGAATCATAGCTGACGCCTGCCCACTCCTCATTTGTCAAATCAGCGTACTGTTTGCGGTCGCCGTACGGATAAAAGCGCTGCATCGCTTGTGATTCGTGTACGAATGAAGGCAGCGACTCATAAAGATCCAGCCACTTTTCATCATCAGAACGCTGCATCGTTTTCTCCAGCTTTTTCAGACAGAGATACTGCTCATGGGATTTGGACAGCCGTGTATCAATCTGCAGATCCAAATGTTCTGTCAGCTTGGAAATGTCGCCTTCTTTTTTGACAAGCTGTTCAATTAACGTTTCATCGGCGCATGCGATAATGGCCGGTTTACCCGTATATCTTGCATAGCTGATGGCAAACAGCAGATACACCAGCGTTTTCCCCGTACCGACTCCTGCCTCAGCGAACATGACCTTTTTCTCTTTAAATGCCCGTTCAAGCTGAAACGCCATAAATACCTGCTCATCCCGAAGGTCAAAGCCTTTCTCGGGAAGGATATCGTAAAACACGTCACCAATCCAATTGTTCAATTCTTCGTAAAAATTCTTTTCTTTTGTTAAAGCAAAAGGCAAACGTGATGTTGTCACCCAACTCCAACCCCTAACTATTCGGCATTCAGACCATCTATAATATCATTTAACCCTTTTCAATACAACAAAAAAACTTGGCCTCGCCAAGTTTTTGTCATTATCATTTCCGGTTAATGATATGTGTACATAGGAACGGATGGTCTGTTGAATGTGTATGTTTTACCGCATTTTCAAGTTCTTCCTGTGCGTGTGTCATGGCGGAAGGACCGAACTCCGCTCCGGCTTCCTCCAGCCGGAAAGCAGTTGCGTCTAACGCCTTTTGTATTTTACTGAAGTGCTCGCTGTTCAGCATAAAATAAGATCACCTCTCAAATAGAAATAATCATCATTCTATGCCGATGCTTCACTTTCTATACATGCCATCCTGAATGATCCGCACCTGACCTGCACAAACTACAACAGATATTCGATCGAATATCCATCTTCACAAAATTATTCTATCCGGGAGTGATGGTTACATGAGTTATAAAGATCGATTAGATCAGCATTCTGAATTGTTTCATCACAATTGGACGCGGCCGAAACGCTCTAAATCGCAGGTGAACGGCCACACCGAAATGTCCCAGACCAACATTATTTTACGGAGCAACGCAAAAGCGCACCGCTGGTAATGGCAGAATAAAACGTAAAGATGCTTACAGGCTGTCGAATATCGACAGCCTGTTAAAATTATATCTACAGAAAAATTTTTCTGACTATTTTCTTTTCTCTACATAAATAGTTTTGGATTGAACTGCGTCTTTCATTTTCCCGCCTTTGTATAACTCAACATTAACCTGCCATCTCTCTTTAAATGTAGGTTTTAGTAGTTTACTGAAATAAAACTTTTTAACAGGTGTTTTATTCGAGAATGAACCCCTATGGGAAAAATTTCCGATATTGTATTCCCCATCTAAGGTGGTAACACCCATTCGATAGTTCAATGTCCCACATTTTCCGTTTGTTTGAGCATATACATCAATAGAAGTAGCTTTTCTTGTATATGTTGTTGCATCAGTCCAAACCCTAGCTTCACAACCTTTAATCCCTTGAACTGTTTGCCATGAACTCATTGCTGCTTCTGCTTTAGGACTGCAAATAAATGTAGAGCCTGCTATCAGTAATGCAGAAGCACCCATCAAGATTTTCGAAGTTTTTTTCATTAATTCCAACTCCTTCATATTTTTACATAAAATATTATAAATCGATATTATATATATATCAAGACTAGTAGGTAAATTTTATAAAATTATTAAACTATGGCTACTTACAATCTAAAAGGCGAATTCGTTAAGAATTTGCATTTATTAATAGAAATTTTATAAGTTAATTTATGTATGTATATTAAATCGTTCATAAAAACTTTATTCCCCAACAATATCCCAAAGATATTTATATATACTAAATAGCCGAAAAACAGGAATTTAAGTCCCTGTTTTTCGGCTCCAACTTGAAAATCTATTCATAACATATTTTCAAAATCAATATTGCCACAAAATCCACTATAAAAGGTACTATATTTTTGATAGTGTTTTTTTCTTTTTAGCCCAGTACTGATAATAATCCGTTTTGATAAAACCGTTAAAGAGCTTCCGTTTTTTTGTTGCTTTTCTTCCGTAGACCTCTTCAAATTGTTCATTTGACGTTAACATGTAGACAGACCATGTATCAAGAGATTCAAATGCCCGGCCCATTTCTTTATACATCTGCTCGACTTGCTTTTTTTCGCCGAGCCGTTCGCCGTACGGAGGGTTTCCGACGATAACGCCGAATTCGAGTTTCGTCGTAAAATCCTGCACTCGCATCTGCTTGCATTCGATCAGGTCCCCAAGTCCCGCTTCTTCTGCGTTTTCTTTGGCGATGTTTACCATCCGGTGATCCACGTCACTGGCAAAAATCTGCAGCGGCTGATCATAGTTCGCCTTTTCTTCCACTTCAAGGCGCGCCTTGTCCCACAGTTCTTTTCCGATCCATTCCCAGTCTTCTGAAGCAAAATCACGGTTAAAACCCGGAGCAATGTTTTGCCCGATTAAAGCGGCTTCGATGGCGATCGTGCCGGAACCGCAGAACGGATCGACGAACGGACGGTCAGGCTTCCAGTTGGTTAACAGAATTAACGCGGCAGCGAGCGTCTCTTTAATCGGAGCTCCGCCCTGATCAACCCTGTATCCCCGTTTGTGAAGGCCTGTTCCTGATGAATCCAGTGTAAGTACGGCTTTATCTTTTAAAAGGGAAATCTCCACCTTATACTCGGGTCCCGTTTCTTCAATCCATTCATTTTGTTTTCCTGATTGAAGTTTCAGCTTTTCCGCTATCGCCTTTTTGACGATCCGCTGGCAGTCGGGCACACTGGCAAGCACTGATTTCACGGACTTTCCGATAACGGGGAACTTTGCGTTTTCCGGAATGTACGCGCGCCAGTCAATCGCTTTTGTTTTTTCAAACAGCTCATCAAACGTTTTTGCCTGAAACTCGGCGACCTGTACTTTGATGCGGTCAGCCGTCCGCAGCCATAAGTTAGCGCGGCAGATCGCAAGCGCATCTCCTTCAAAAATGACTTTTCCGTTGTCTACTTTGCATTCATAACCTAAATCACGCACTTCTTTGGCGACGATCGCTTCAATTCCCATCGGTGCCGTCGCTATTAGTGTGTACTTCTTCATCGTATCACCCTGTCTCTTTTAAGCTTTCGTTTCATTCAAGATAAAAGCTCCCCTTTAAAGGAGAGCTCTAATTTGTCATATCAATAATGTTTAACGTTCTGTAAGCCATGTTTTGTTCCGTCGTACTGCAATCGGCTCATCACCTCGTACTCAGGCGGCAATCATCTATCTACAGAAAGTATTCTGTCCTTCTATCTGTTCAGTTCCTTCAAGAAGGTTCCCCTACCAAAATTTGGGTTTCTCGCTCGAGGGGTTTACCGCGTTCCACTCTCAACATTTCTGATGAGACTTCGTCACTGTGGCACTTTCAAGGATACTCAGCCATATCCGGAGACGTAGGCTTTTTTCCTGCCGTCAGCCTATCAAGGCTGCCCTAGCTTATTTCTTCGCTAGGCACGAACACTACGGGCATCTCAGCACCGTGCGAGCATGGACTTTCCTCTACAGATTCAAAGACCTGCAGCGATTACCCGAACGTTAAGAACACTTGTTCATTATAAAGCAACTTGTCTCATTTGACAAGTGCATCTGCCTTATTCGTCATAAAGTTTGCTGCCGAATACATGTTTCTCAAGGTTGGACAGCCTTTTCAGAATATCAAAGTTGGTCGTATTGGACTGCACCGGCTGTTTTTTGCTAGCTTCTTCAAGCTGTTTTTTCAGCTGCAGATTTTCCTGCTGCAGTTCTTCAATTTCTTGATGAAAGGTTTCATAATCCTTAATAATCATATCTAAAAATTTGTCAACGTCTTCTTGTCTGTAACCTCTAACGCCTGTTTTAAATTCTTTTTCCAAAATGTCTTTCGCAGAAAGCTTTACTTTATCAGCAAGCATCTTTTTCACCTCATATCGTGAATCATCATGTTATATTTTATTCAGAAACACGTCCCGTTGTCAAATATTCTCTGACGTGTTATGTAAAGAAATCTTCTTCCTCAACGGCGGCACGGAGATCATCCATCGTAATCGAATAAATCGGATATCCGTCTGTTTCACGGCGTTTTTCTGCCTGCTGCAGCATATATTTCGGCGATCCTTCCACCTCCGGATCATATAAAAGCAAAAGCGCATCTGACTTTTCAATAAAGAACGCGTTTTTCTGCCGGAATTGGAGCGGACTTTCGTACGGCCGATGCGTCAGGCTCTCCTCATAATCTGCCTGAGCAAGCACCGCTTCATACATTTCTTTATTCGGCTCCTTCCACTTTTCCTCCTGGCCGTAGAAAGGCGTGATAACGGCAACCTTTAATTCCGGATACTCTTCTCTGAGATCGTACGCCGTTTCTGCCGCCCAAAGCTCAGTCCCCAGCTGTCCGGATATGAGAATCCATTCCAAGCCTTCGTCAATAAAGCTTCTGAGTCTGGTTTCTATCGCCTTTTTTATATAAACAAGCGCCCGGTCATCCTGTTTAAAGATACCGAGCTCAAACGGCTTGTACCCCGTTACGGCTAATACTTTCAATTAATCACCTGCTTAAAAAATGGGGCTCCCCATCGGGCCCCATTTTGATTTGCTGATATCCTAACCGATCTTGCTTAAGCGTTCAATACTAATGATCGCAGCAAGGGCTTCCGCACTGAAAATGCTGGTGAGTTGTCGGGTCAACATTTGAAAAAGTGTGCGGATAGTAATGAACGTGCTCAAAGTTGTGGTGATTTACGTTAGTTGTATGTTGCGGATGAATATGCGGCACAACCGTGTTAGAAAAGCAATGGTGTTCACAGCAATGAGTCGGATGGACAATCGGCGGCATCACGTTTGGTCTGCAACAATGATGATGAAACATGCTAAATCCCCTCTCCATTAACTTTTATTACACTGTTAGGTTATGAAGAAAAGAGGGTGCATGTTCTAATTCAATCACCCAATTTAAAAGTGTGTCAGCAAACTGTCTTTAAAATTCGAAAATACAAACGCAATCAAAAAAACCACGACAAAGAACAAGTAAAAAACACCTTTATACATACCAACTCTCCCCTATAAATAACTAACGCTATTTTACAAGATGCGGCACCATTCTACAACAAAATCGATGCGGATTCAGAAAAAAATATTTTTGGCGAAACAGCTCGGCTTTTGCGCTTTCCCGGGCAATATTTCAAGAGGAATATTTCCTTTTGAGCCGGGCAATTCTCACATGGAGCTTCTCGGCTTCTTTTTCCGATATTTCCCCGTCTTCTGCCGCCTGCTGCGCGGCCTGCAGAGCTTTTTTGTAATCTTTTGCATGGTGCTCAAAATAGATCGCCAGCTCAACCGCTGAATGGTGTCTGCATGTGTGAAGATCAGAGTCCGTCAGTTTCTCCCAAAGGGGCACGGCGTCTTGCCTGCGGTTTTGTTTTTTATAAAGCATCGCTAAGTCAAAAAGGGCCCGATCCGAATCTTCAAAGTCTTTGCCTTGCAGCGCTTCCAGCTGCAAAACGGCGCGATCGGTTTCTTTATGAGCGATAAACCATTTCGCCATGGCGTATGCTTCCTGACGTTCTGACGTCTGATCAGAAGATGCAAAAATCTTTTTTGACATATGGATGTAAAGAGCGATAAGGGAAAGCACATCCTGTTCATTATGCGAGAGCACTCCCTTTAAAAGAGCCGGGTCCTCCGCCTTTAAAAATTGAAAATACAGCATCGGCGCCAAATAACCAGGGGTGTCTTCGTCCCTTTTAAAAGCAAGCTCTTCATTTTCAACCGCCGAAAGCGATACACGCTCTAATTTATGTTTCCAAAGCCGTCTCGCCCCGTGCAGAAGATCAAAGTGCCCGAAGTCAGGAAGTTTCGGAAGCCTGTCCCGCAGCAATGTATGCCTGGTTTTTACCTGCGGCCAGTCAAAGGCTTTTCCGTTATACGTAACAAGGGACGTAATGTCAACCTCACTTAAAAAGCTTTTGTAAAGAGCCGTCTCGTTTCCCGGTTTAGGGAGCAGATGCTGTTTAACCGCGACACGGTCTTCATACACTCTTGCATGGCCGAGCAAAAAGATCATATTGCCTGCCCCGCCGCCGAGGCCGGTCGTTTCAGTATCAAAGAAGAACAGCTGGCTTTTTTCGTATCCTTCTGCTGATAAAGTATGTGTCAAACCGCCTTTATTCCATAATGCCATGACGTCATCAAGTTCACTGAAGCTGTACCGTCCGTGGCGGTGCGAAAGCGGATAGACGGTTTCGCGGATAAGACAGTATTCATCCTCAAAAAAGAAAGGCTTCACTCCGAGTGCCTCCCATTCTTCTCTAAACGGGACTTGAATATCCGGGACCGAAAGTTGTGAAGCTGCCGGCTTTTTTTCAGCTTCCGGCACATTCAAGTGGTTTTTCATCCGCTTTAATTTATTTTTCAAGGACATCTTTCGTCCCCCTTTTCTTTTACACGTAATTCAAGAGCCGGAGTATCGCTTTCTTTGCATCTATTCCTTCTATTTCGGAGCCGATGCAGGAAGGACACCCGTCTTGACATGGACATTGTCGGATCAGGCGCTCAGCCCCTTCATTGATTTCATCAAATCGTTTATATACTTCATCGGCAAGTCCGATTCCGCCCGGATAATGATCATACAGAAAGATTGTCGGAAGTCCCGTATGTGCGGCTTTGATTTGCGGCACGACATGCACGTCATTTCGATCGCACATGACGTATACAGGCACGATATGCTGCAGGACGTGGGCAATGCCTAAAAGCAGCTGTTCAAGCGTTTTTTCGCCGATTTCCGAATCCGTTTCTTTTAATTCAAGCCAGGCTGCACTGGTATGCAGTTCTTCTTCAGGAAGATGAATCGGTCCTGATCCTATATTTTCAAATGTCGTCATTTTAATTTTTTTAAATATTGTCGGAAGTGCGTTCACGGTGACGTCGCCGAAATGTAAGGCCGTTTTCTTTCTGCTGTCCGTTCTGTCAATGTCCAGCACTTTCAGCTGCACCGCTAAATTGGCATCTGTATAATATTCGACATCGACCTTTCGCACGTACGCTTTTTTATGGTCCCAATCAAGCTTTTCAACCTGATACTGCACCCCTTCATGAAGATAAATCGCTTCATCATGAAGAAGCGTCATCGCGCTGAAGCGGTCCATTTCTCCGATGATTTTTACATCAGCCGTCTCTGACCGGTCAACGATGACCACGTTTTCCTGTGACGCCGAACGGAGACTGATATTGGAGGCGGGAAAAGATTCGCTCGCCCAGTGATAGCGTTCGCGGTTTTCGTGAAGCACCCCTTCTTCCTCTAAATACTCGAGAATGTCCCTCGCATCATTTTCTCCGAATGTTTCATCGGCTCTGAAAGGCAGCTCATATGCGGCGCATTTCAGGTGGTCGACCAATATAATGAGATTATCGGGATTAATCCTTGCAGATTCAGGCGAGCGTTTAAAGAAATAATCAGGATGGCGGACAATATATTGGTCAATCGGATCAGAGTTCGCCACCATCACGATAAGCGCCTCACCCTGCCGGCGCCCGGCCCGGCCCGCCTGCTGCCATGCGCTCGCGACACTGCCCGGGTACCCCGTCATCACGCAGACCTGAAGCTGGCCGATATCAACGCCGAGCTCCAGCGCGTTTGTGCTGACAACGCCGAGAATGCTGCCGTCTCTTAACCCCCGCTCTATTTCTCTTCTTTCTTTCGGAAGATAACCGCCGCGATAGCCTCTGACAGACTTCGAGCCGATTTCTTTTTTTACGATCTCCTGAATGTGGCTTAAAATAATTTCGACCCGGACACGGCTTCTGGCAAAAACAATCGTCTGGATCTTATTTTTTAAAAAAGTTTTGGCAAGTTCGTTCACTTCCACGGTGGCGCTTTTTCGAATATGCAGCGGTTTATTTACAATCGGAGGATTGTAAAAAGCAAAGTGCTTTCTTCCTGCCGGGGCACCGTTGTCGTCAATCAGGCGCACGGATTTTCCCGTCAGCTGCTCCGCCAACTCCCTCGGATTGGCGATTGTGGCGGATGTACAGATAAATGACGGCTTGCTTCCGTAAAAAGCGCAGATTCTCATTAAACGGCGGATGACGTTCGCCACATGGCTGCCGAATACGCCGCGGTACGTATGTAATTCATCAATGACGATATATTTCAGGTTTTCAAACAGACTCACCCATTTTGTATGATGGGGAAGAATGGCTGAATGAAGCATATCGGGATTTGTGATCACAATATGCCCGGCCTTTCTGACTTTCTGCCTGATAGCCGGAGACGTATCTCCGTCATAGGTGAAGCTTTTAATATCCATGCCCGTCTCGTCTATGATTTCATTCAGCTCGCTTTTTTGATCCTGCGCGAGCGCCTTTGTCGGAAATAAATAAAGTGCGCGGCTTGAGGCATCTTCCGCGATAGACTGAAGAACCGGAAGATTATAGCACAGTGTTTTTCCGGAGGCCGTCGGTGTGACGGCCACAATGCTTTCTCCGTTTTGAACCGTCTGAAAAGCGGAGTATTGATGTGTAAAAAGCCGCTCGATCCCCCTCTTTTCGAGAGCCGCCCGAATGTTCGGATCTACTTGCTCCGGCATCGGCATGGTTTTCGCCTCCCGCGGTTCCTCTTCATGCCAATGCACAATATTTTCATGATTTTTTAATTCCTGAATCAGTTCGCTCAGTGATTTTTTCTTCATCGTTCACACCTCTTTATGAGGTACAGTTTACCGAATATTTGTTTGCCTGGCTAGATGAAAATCCTGCACAAGAAAAAAAGCAGGGAATCAGCCCCTGCCTACTTCATTTTTATCGTAAAAAGCTCTGTTTGTCCTTTTTTCGCTTCATTTGCGCCTGCAAATTGCAAAGGTTCTGCGGCATCGCCATTCATAATCACCATAGGGATGACGGTGCTGCTTGCTTTTTCTTTTATTAAATCCAGCCGGCACGTTAAAAGCAGATCGCCTGTTTTCACTTTGTCTCCTTCTTTTACATGCGCTTCAAAGCCTTCGCCGTTCATATTGACGGTATCCAAACCGACATGTATCAAAAGTTCCGCTCCGGAAAGGGTGCGGATGCCGACAGCGTGTTTTGTATGGAACAGCTGAATCACTTCTCCCTCAACCGGTGAAACAATTTCTCCGTTTGCAGGCTCGACGGCGATCCCGTCCCCCATCATTTTTTGTGAAAATACAGGATCCGGCACTGAAGCCAAATCCATCACCGCTCCGTCAGCCGGAGAAAAAATCACTTCCTCGGCCGGCTTTTTCCGGCTGTCTCCCAATCCGAATAATTTTTTCAGCAATGTGTTGTGCTCCCCTTCCTAAATGTGAATCCGTTACCAGTTTATTCTCCACTATTTAACCATACTTTCTTTTTTCCTTCAATTCTTAACCATACGGCATAGCATCGCATAGTCTGTTTGTAAAAAGGCGGTGGTCATATGGATCAATCACAAAACGATAAACTTGATCCGCAAAGTAATGAGGACATCATCAGCCATGCGATGGACCAATTTTTTCACTCAGGTCCCTTCGCAGAATTGATGCAGGGTTTTCAGCACCTTGTCAATTCGGCTTTTACTGAAGCGCAAGTGACGATTGACGTCAGAGAAGAGCCGACGGGGCTCGCGGTTGATATCGGCGTTCCCGAGACGTTCCGTGACGGGGATATGCTGGTGGAAACGAAAGGGTGCTACCTTCACGTTACAATCCGCTACGATCATAAACAGGCTCAATCATCCCATGTGTCTTCAAGCATGACAAGAACCGTTGTCCTCCCGTATAAGGTAAGTGAAGAAGATATGGAAACATCCTGGAATGAACAGACGCTTACCCTCTTTTTCCCTAAAAAATAAGCATGAATGATGGATATCATTCATGCTTTTTATTTGAAGATACTGGTGAAGCCTTTCACCAGCGATCCGACCTGATTTACGGCGCTTACCATCTGCCCCGTTGTATCCATCATTTTATTAAAGTCAAACTGTCCGTTCGTTTTTTTAAACTGGGAGAGTATGCCTGAGAATTGGGAAGACTGCTGCTGATTCGGTCTGGGAACGGGGTAAGGATTCACAAACCCCGGCTGGCCCCCGGGCATGCCTGCCTGAGGAGGAGCAGGAGCAAACGGCTGCTGTATATGACCGTATTCCTGATTCGGATAAAATTGCTGCGGGTACTGCCCTTGCTGATGATATGGCGGCTGCTGCAATGGCTGTATCTGCTGCGGATACGGCGGCTGTAATGGCTGTATCTGCTGCGGGTAGAAATATCCCGCCGGCTGCTGGTACATATTTTGATATGGCTGCGCTCTCCATTGCATATGACATTCCCCCTTGTCTCTCACTAAGTTTCTGCTATATATGTATGAATTCCGCCTTGGTTATGTGCTTTCGGTGATTCTGCTCTTTGTCAAATGCTGTCGAAAGTCTTAATTTTTTAAAAACAGAAAAAAGTCGAATCGTTATGTTAACATAATCTCAACATACATGAGAGGGGATGCACCATTATGAACGTATCATACTTAAGAAAGCGTTTTGCTGAAGTGAAAAAATATGAAACAGATTGTGCAGATAAACTGATGGACTTTGCAAAATTCCTCTATATTCAAGGCCATCTCACCGCAACCGAATTTCGAAACAGTATGAAGGTTCTCGAAGCAAGTGGAGCAGAAAACCCGGCGTATGAATAACATACCCGACCCCTTTATATAAAAGAAGGCAGCCGTTTTCAGCTGCCTTCTTTTTCAATTTCATCCCTTAATATACGAAGCGTATATAAAACAGATTCAGTTAAATCCCTGTATCTTTTTTTATGAATATGATGAACATATGATTGGAGCATCAGCTCCCCGAAATTTTCTGTAACGGCCTGAATTTGTGCATGATGAACGTATTTCGGACGGTTTTCCTGAATAAACGCAAGCGCTGCTTCTGTCCAAAGCGCGCAAAGCCGGTCTCTTTTTTCAACATCGGGTTTAATCGTCTCAAAAAAATCATATGAACGGCCTGACTCTTTTCCATCCTGATACCTTTTTTCGGCTTCCAGAACCGCCTCTATCATTTGTTCTGTCAGCTCCAATAACGACTGTGTCTGCAAACGGACTCACCTCAGTACATATGGTACCAAAGTTTTTGTACAAAATCAGCTTATCCGGCAGACTCGCGGCAAATCCTTTTTACGCCGGTCAGTCAAAAACAGGTCATCAATACAAACATGAAGCTTCCGCGCCTCTTCCTCAAGACGGGAAAGTTTCTCCTGTCTGATTTCTTCAGCTTCCGCCTGACAGCATCTGACTGCTTGGGTAAGCGTTTTTTCAGCAGCAGAAATCCGGATTTCGATATCAGAAAGCAGACGGAGAATATCAGCCTTGCTCGTGTAAACAGACATTCATGTTCCTCCCTTTTATCACTTGCATCTCTTTCAAATATAATTCTCGTTTTCATACCGCTCTCCTCTGCACATGACAAAACTAGAAGCAGTTCGGCAAACAAACAGAGATTATCCTAAAAGGCGTGCCTTTCGACAAAAAAGTGCCGCAAACTTTGTATGAACCGGCACGTTAATGCAAACGATACAGTTGAGGAGGTGCCGTATGAAAACGAGACCGAAAAATGCAGGTAAACAGCAAAAAACCGAAGCAAAAACGACTGATACGCTTGATAAAAAATTAGGCGGCCCAAACCGCCCTTCCACGTAACACATCAGCAGCCCGAAACCCCAGCGAACGGTTTCGGGCTTTTTCATTTCTTCAGCCACTCTTTAACCGCGAAGAGCGCATGGAGCTCCCGTCTTTTCTGGAAGTACCAGTCCGTCAGTTCAAGCTGTTTCGGCATTTTCTCCTGTAAGAAAGCCCCTTTTCTTAACCTTTTTTGAAACCAATCCGCCCTTTCGCCGTCTAATGGGTGGGCAACAATGGGATAGGTTGTCCTAAGCATCGGTGATGTTCTTTTTTTGATGCCGATCATTTTCTCCATATCAAAGCGTGAACCGGTATGAGGAACGGTATCAAGAAAACGGTAAAAAGAAGCGTGAAGATCAGGGCTGAACAGAAGGCGGGCCAGCTGTTTTCCGAGCGTAATTCTCTCTTCGGTTTTTGAAAACCGTTTGACGGAAATTCCGTATAAATGTCCGTCAAATGAAGGGAATATCACCGTATTAAAGTGAAACCAATCACTTAAATAAAAAGGAATCGTGCCAAAAACATTCTTTTTAAACGAAGGATTTTGTATAATAGGTGCTTGGATAGTGTTTTGTTCATTTATAATAAGAGCATACATGAGCCGTTCCGTATCTCCGTCACGCCAAAAGCGGAACCATTCTTCCTGCATAAAAGCCGAGACGCGGAAATAAGGAAGATGACGGAAAAGAGGTTCGCCGATTTGTTTTGACCACTGGTAGACCAGAAGCTGAGGATAGGCATCAGAAAAAATCAGCCAATTCGCCCTTTCATACGAAAGGAAAAACCAGTTTTTCTGACTGCTGTCAAGGCCCTCCTGATAAAGGACGCCTCTTAAATCAGTCATCGACCAGCCCGCATTGCGGGACACAAAGGATGCCAAAAGCGGCCACTTGATCTCAGGATGGCGGTCATAATATGCTTTATAGGCATTCGTCCGGGAAATATTATCGGCATTTTTTATTTTCGTCTCTTTTTCGATCAGGCGAAGAATGGCGGTTACGGTCTGTCGTTTATGCACGTTCATTCACTTCCGTCACTATTAGTTTGATAAGGAGGATGGAAAAAGTGATTCGGTACCCGAATGGAAAAACTTTTCAGCCGAACAAAACGGTTTCATCCCAAAACAGCCAGAAACGGTCTCATTCATACAGTAATCGCGGCATGACCCTCGAAGACGACCTGAATGAAACGAATAAGTATTATCTGGCTAACCAAATTGCTGTCATTCACAAAAAGCCGACACCCGTCCAGATTGTAAACGTCCACTATCCGAAAAGAAGCGCCGCAGTCATTAAGGAAGCTTATTTTAAACAGTCTTCAACAACTGACTACAACGGCATTTATAAAGGACGCTACATCGATTTCGAGGCAAAAGAAACAAAAAACAAAACGGCATTTCCCCTGCAGAATTTTCATGATCATCAGATTGAGCATATGAAGCAGGTGGTCAGGCAAGACGGCATTTGTTTTGTTATTATATCCGCTTTCGGAAAGGTTTATTTCCTCGAAGCCGACAAGCTGTTTGTCTTTTGGGAGAGAAAGGAGAAGAACGGCAGAAAATCAATTCGCAAAGACGAATTAGAAGATGCTTCCTTTCCGATTTCCCTTGGATACTCACCGAGAATTGATTATATTAGTATTATTGAACAGCTTTATTTTTCGCAGGAACAGTAGACTGAGCGAAAGGTTGATAAACGAAAGGTTGAGATGTTATGTCAGATCAATTTACGAGCCGTGAAGAACGCCGTAAGGCAAGGCAGACGAAAAGCACTAAGCCCTCTTCACCGAAAAAAGGCAAGAAACAGCGTAAAGGCGGTTTATTCAAAAAGATTGTGCTGTCCTTGGTTATTCTGTTTGTCCTTGGCATAGTCGGCGGAGCGGCGGCATTTGCCGTTTTGGTTTCCGGCGCGCCGTCTTTGGACGAAGCCAAGCTGAAAACGCCTTACTCTTCAACGATTTACGATAAAAACGGAAAAGAAATCGCGGAAGTGGGCGGTGAAAAACGAACCTACGTCCCGATTAAGGATATACCCGATGTTGTGAAAGAAGCATTTATCGCAACTGAAGACGCCCGTTTTTATAAGCACCACGGTATAGACCCGATCCGGATCGGAGGCGCCTTGGTCGCCAACTTTACGGATGGGTTCGGTTCAGAGGGAGGAAGCACAATCACCCAGCAGGTTGTGAAAAACTCGCTTTTGACCCATCAGAAAACGATTAAACGGAAAGCACAGGAAGTGTGGCTTTCACTGCAGCTGGAGCGCCATTATTCTAAAGATGAAATTTTAGAAATGTATTTAAACAGAATTTATTTCTCACCGCGCGCCTACGGCGTCGGAAAAGCGGCTGAAGAATTCTTCGGCGTAAAAGACTTGAGCAAGCTTACGGTTGAACAGGCGGCGACGCTTGCCGGAATGCCGCAAAGCCCGACCGGATATAACCCGGTTAAAAACCCGAAGGCTTCCGAAAAACGACGAAACATCGTTCTCAGCTTAATGGAAAAACAAGGATTCATTTCAAACTCTGAATACCAAAAAGCGAAGAAAGTGTCCATGAAAGATGAAGGCGTCGTCAGCCAAAAGGAATACGATAAAAAGGACACAAATAAATACAGCGCTTTTGTCGAAGAAGTTATGAAAGAAATTGAGACAAAAGAAAAGAAAGACGTCAATATTTCAACTGACGGACTGAAAATTTACACGACTCTTGATACGAAAGCACAAGATTATCTTGATCAATTGATGAACGGAGACACGGCCGGCTTTACCGAAGGCATGCAGGGCGGCGTTACCCTCCTTGATACGACAAACGGAGAAATCCGCGCCATCGGACCGGGACGGAATAGAACTGCAGGCGGGTTTAACTACGCGACAGATACTCAACGCCAGCCAGGTTCGACGATTAAACCGATTCTTGATTACGGGCCTGTCATTGAAAATAAAAAATGGTCGACGTATGAGCAGATTGACGATTCGGCTTACACGTACTCTGACGGCACTCCGATACATGATTGGGACAATAAATACAGAAATATGATATCAATGCGAGAAGCCCTCGCGGATTCACGTAATATTCCTGCTTTAAAAGCATACCAAGCAGCAGGGAAAGATAATGCCGTCGACTTCGCAAATGACTTAGGATTGGGATTAAACAAGGATAGTGTAACGGAATCTTATTCGATCGGCGGTTTTGGAGCTGATAATCCGGGGGTTTCCCCTATGACAATGGCAGGCGCCTACAGTGCGTTCGGAAATAACGGAACGTACAACGAACCGCACGCGGTCACATCGATTGAATTTAATGACGGCACTAAGCTTGATTTAACACCGAAACCGAAAAGTGCTATGAGCGACTACACAGCGTTTATGATTACAGATATGCTCAAATCAGCTGTCGAATCAGGAACAGGTAAGCTGGCTCAGGTGCCGAACGTGGAAGTTGCCGGTAAAACGGGTACGACAAACTTTACTAAAGGTGATATTCAAAAATATAACATTGCTCCAGGCGGAGTTCCGGATTCCTGGTTTGTCGGATACACCCCTCAATATACTGCGGCGGTTTGGACCGGAGTTGAGTCTGGCAACAAAGCAGGCAAGAAATCACTGTCTTCAGCAGACCAGCAAGTCGCAAAACGGATTTTCCAAAAGCTGATCTCATACGTTGATGACGGTAAAGGAAGCTTCAAGCAGCCTGACAGCGTCGTAAAAGAAACAGTTGAGAAAGGCTCGAATCCTGCCGCTTTAGCCGGACCGAACACGCCGGATGATAAAAAAGTGACGGAGTACTTCGTGAAAGGGACGCAGCCAACTGCCGTTTCTAAAACGTACACGAAAGAAAAAGCCGATAAACCGACAGGATTGCAAGTGAAATACGACAAAGATAAAAAATCATTAACCTTAAGCTGGAATTATGACGGTGATGCAACATTCAATGTCAAACAATCCGTTGACGGCGGAAGCTACAGTGACATTCAAAACAGTTCGGCAAAAGAAGCCGTCGTCTCAGATGTCACGCCAGGCTCCACATACAGCTTCCAGGTGACAGCGGAAAACGATGACGGAAAAAGCGATACGGCATCAGCATCTTTCAAAGTCCCGAAAGATGAAGAAGACGATGCGGATAAAGATAAAGCGACTGACGATGAACAGAAGACTGATGAAGATAAAGATAAGGACAAGACGCAAACCGATGATTCAAACAAAGATGACGATCAGACAGATACGTCTGACGGATCGGATCAAACACCAACTGATGACCCGGATAAAAATCAGGATCAATCCGATAAGGATCAAACAGATAACAACAATCAGAATCAGCCCGGCAACGGGACCGATAACAACGGACAGCAAGATAACGGCTCTGATAATGATTCCGATTCCGGTTCAGACGGCTCAAATAAACCTGACAGCGGTCAAACGGATAAAAACCAAGACTCATCTTCAACTATCAACGGGCAGTCCAATTCGTCAACCATCCAGTCAAATCCCGCTCATTAGCGGACGAAATCCTTCACCCCAAACAGGTGAAGGATTTTTTCGTACAAAAAAACCTCCTTATGAGAAAAGGAGGTTTTTAACATTTGTTCATGGCTTCATATTTATGATATTGTTTCTTCATCTCCGTCATCAATTCATCCAGCTGAATAAACGAGTGAAATTGAGTCGGTTTTGTTAAAATAAACGCCATTCGCTCCGCCCAATTGATCGGTTCCGCGGGAAAATGCTTTGTTTCAAGCACAGTCCAGTCGAGTGATGTGACCCGCTCCCCTGCCGTCCAATGGAAAGCGGCAATCAGACAGGCTATTCCCTTCAGCATGTCATTTTGATCACATCTCGATTTTCTTGTTTGAAAAACGGGGAGCAGCGTTTCTTTCGTTTCATTCCAAATCTGAAACAGAAACGGGACATATTCGCCCCTTTCCCTCCATGGCTGCACTGTTGGCTGACCGCTGAAATCCATATACAGCGGATGGCGGCGCAGCGCCGCTTTGATCTCGAAGCTTTCCAAGTCCGTAAGGCTGCGCAGGTATGTTTCATAGCCTGCCAGAATGTCAATCGCCGTCACCGTTTCACCAGCCCTTTTTTGTCACGCTTCTGCCCTTCTCTGCATAGCGGAAGCAAAGGACATTCCGCACAGCGGGGAGATTGCGCTTTACAGTGATACCGGCCGAAAAATATTAATCTGTGATGCGTAACAGACCAATCCTCTTTCGGCACTTTTTTCATTAATGTTTTCTCTACTTCCAAAACAGAGTCCTTCCA
Organism: Bacillus sp. SYZHCR11; assembly: GCF_057196865.1. Lineage (NCBI taxonomy): Bacteria > Bacillati > Bacillota > Bacilli > Caryophanales > Bacillaceae > Bacillus > Bacillus sp. SYZHCR11. The sequence goes on along the minus strand of NZ_JBXUND010000001.1, from coordinate 155,595 downwards.
GCGGCAGATGCCGAGCCGTTTAGAGACCCGCTCCACATGAGTGTCTACTGCGATCGCAGGTACGCCGAAAGCAACAGACACGACCACATTTGCCGTTTTCCGTCCGACACCCGGCAGCTTCACAAGCTCATCCCGGTCTTTCGGCACTTCTCCGCCGTACTCTTCGATGATCATTTTGCTCAGCTTTTGAATATTTTTGGCTTTATTACGGTACAGACCGATTGATTTAATATCCTGCTGGAGTTCTTCCAGCGATACGGCAAGATAATCTTCGGGCCGTTTATATTTTTGAAATAGCGTTTTTGTCACTCTGTTGACGAGAGCGTCCGTACATTGTGCGGATAATGCGACTGCCACAACCAATTCGAAAGGATTTGAATGGACAAGTTCACATTCTGCGTGCGGAAACATATCGCCGATTTTTTCAAGACAATATTCAATCTGCTTTAAATTTAACACGTTTCTCCCCTTCTCATGTTATTGTTCCAGCCAATTGTAAAAAGGCACCTGCCTCGTATACTCTTTTTGCGGATCATTCTGTTTCGTTTGAACACGCCGGAATTTTTGGCTGTGCGCCTTCGCCTGCTCAACCGTTTTGAAGCCGTTCTTTTTCCATTCAAATAAAATCCGGTCAATATAGCGAAAACTGAGTTTCCCAGATAAAACGGCTTCTTTTAAGGCGTGTTTAATCAGAATCGCATCATGCTGATCCTGATCCTGCCATATGGCCAGCGTCTCGCATTCAAGCGGCGACAGCGGTCTTCCGAACTCTTCTTCAAAGATGGTATACAGGCTTTTTTGTTCTCTTTCTGACGTTCTTTCCTGCGTTTCATTTTGAGAATGCTGCATGTAATCATACAGCTTCGCCCATAACGGCTGCAGAGAATATTTTTCAAACTTTATGCCGTTATGGTCTTCACATTCTTCAATAAACAGAAAACCTTTTTGAATAAACATTCTCAGGCAGCTTGTACATTCTTCAGCAGAGATGGACATGCCTGATTGAAGTTCAAACGGCGTCGGAAAATAAGAGCCCTTTTCCAAATGCATTTTAATCTTCAAAAGCAGGATCAATTCGGTTTCATTCAGCCCGAGCTGCCGGTAATGTGTCAGCAGCAGGTTGGGAATGCTTGAAATGCCGAGTTCCTGCATATCTATAAATTGCTGTTTTTTCATCCTTACACCTCTTATTGTAAAAGGTTATCTCCGGGAGCTTTCCCCTTTACTTAGAAAAAGTCTCCCTTGCAGGAGACTTCGTTTTTCATAACTATTACGGATACAGACGGTTCAGAAGTCTCGGGAACGGAATCGTTTCACGCACGTGAGGCGCTCCGCTGATCCAAGCCACTGTCCGCTCAAGTCCGAGGCCGAAGCCGGAGTGCGGAACAGAACCGTATTGTCTGAGTTCAGCATACCATTTGTAAGCATCTGAATCCAGACCGTGTTCTTTTAATCTTTCTTCCAATAAATCCATATCATGAACGCGTTCTGAACCGCCGATGATTTCCCCGTAGCCTTCCGGAGCGATTAAGTCGGCACATAACACGACATCGTCACGATCTTTGGCAGGCTGCATATAGAACGGTTTTAATGACGTCGGGTAATGAGTGATAAACACCGGTTTGTCATAACTTTCTGCGATCGCTGTTTCATGCGGCGCACCGAAGTCATCTCCCCACTCAATATCGTCAAAGCCTTTTTCTTTCAGGAATTCAATCGCTTTATCGTACGTAATGCGCGGGAATGGCGCTTTGATTTGTTCAAGCTTCGATGTGTCTCTTCCTAATGTGTTCAGCTCGATCTTACAATGTTCCAGCACACTTTGTACGATGTATGCAACATAATTCTCCTGAACTTCAAGGTTTTCTTCAAATTCAACAAATGCCATTTCAGGCTCAATCATCCAGAATTCGATGAGATGGCGTTTCGTTTTCGATTTTTCCGCTCTGAACGTCGGTCCGAAAGAGAATACTTTTCCGAGCGCCATTGCAGCTGCTTCCATATACAGCTGGCCGCTTTGAGACAAGAAGGCGTCTTCATCAAAATATTTCGTCGCGAACAGCTCAGTCGTGCCTTCGGGAGCGCTTCCCGTCAAAATCGGCGGATCAACTTTCACGAAGCCTTCTTTGTTGAAAAATTCATAAGTCGCACGGATGATTTCGTTACGGATTTTCATAATCGCGTGCTGGCGTTTCGAACGGAGCCATAAATGTCTGTGATCCATTAAGAATTCCGTACCGTGCTCTTTAGGCGTAATCGGATAATCAGTCGCTTCGTGAATGACTTCAATGGATGTAACAGCAAGCTCATAGCCAAGCGGTGAACGCTCGTCCTCTTTCACAATTCCTTTTACATAAAGTGACGTTTCCTGCGTCACTGATTTCGCGATTTGGAAGATGTCTTCTTCTACTTCAGCTTTGACGACAACTCCCTGAATGAAACCGGTACCGTCTCTCAGCTGTAAAAATGCGATTTTACCGCTTGAGCGTTTATTAGCGACCCAAGCTCCAATCGTTACTTCCTCGCCTGTGTGTTTATACACTTGGTTGATTGTTGTTTTCAAACTCTTTCCCTCCAGAACAAGAAAGACATTCAGGAATCTGCCTGAATCTCTTTTTTCATCACTTTATTATACCCGTTCTACTCTAACGGGGTCAATGCAAGTGAAAAGCGGCTTTAAAAGCCGCTTTTTCAGAATCAGCTGTGTTTTTCCGTAAAGCGGCGGATTCTCTTGACCGCTTCTTCTAAAAGATCGAGTGACGTTGCGTAAGATAAGCGGACGTTGTCCGGTGAACCGAAACCCGAGCCCGGCACGATGGCGACTTTTTCTTCTTCCAGAAGCGCCTTGACGTATTCATCGACATCTTTGAATCCGCAGTTTTCTGCGGCCGCTTTGGCGTTAGGGAACAAGTAAAACGCCCCTTCAGGTTTGACACAGGTGAATCCGGGAATCTCACTGAGCTGAGCGTAAATGGTATTCAGTCTGTCCTCAAATGCCTGTCTCATCTCTTCAAGCGGCTCAGCCGGCCCGTTATAGGCCGCAATGGCGCCGTATTGAGCGATGGACGTCGGATTGGATGTGCTGTGGCTCGCAAGGCTCGTCATCGCTTTAATAATCGTCTCCGAACCCGCCGCATAGCCGATCCTCCAGCCCGTCATGCTGTGAGATTTCGAAACGCCGTTAATGATGATCGTCTGCTCTTTCAATTCATCTGAAAGCTGTGCGATTGAGACGTGTTTTTTTCCTCCGTATGTAAGCTTCTCATAAATCTCGTCAGAAACGATCAGAATGTCATGCTCCAGACACACTTTTCCGAGTTCCGAAAGCTCTTCTTTCGTATACATAACACCTGTCGGGTTGCTCGGTGAATTGATAATGAGCGCTTTTGTTTTCTCGGTGATAGCCTGCTTCAGCTGCTCCGGTGAAATTTTAAACTGATTGGATTCCAGCCCTTCTGCATAGACGGGACGCCCCCCTGCCAGTTTCACCTGCTCAGGATAGCTGACCCAGTAAGGAGTCGGTATAATCACTTCGTCCCCTTCATCGAGAATGACCTGAAATAATGTATACAGAGCGTGTTTCGCTCCGGTGCAGACAATGATTTCTGACGGCTTATATTCAATCCCCTGATCGTTTTTGAATTTTTTTGCGATACTGTCTTTCAAGGCCGGCAGACCGCCTGAAGGCGTATATTTTGTGTGGCCTTCATTCATGGAACGCACCGCGGCATCTATAATGTGCTGAGGCGTATTAAAATCCGGTTCTCCTGCTCCGAGGCCGATGACATCATGGCCTTCCGCTTTCAGCTCTTTCGCTTTTGCGGTAATTGCAAGTGTTGCAGACGGTGTTAATGCGGATACTCTTTTTGCCAATTTCAACTTGAACTCCCCCTAATACGTCTCACGGTGTGATGTTTTTGAGAATCTTGCCGCTTGTAAAGTCCACATAGCTAAAGCTATACTGCCCGCTTTTGTTGATATAGGTCACTTCCCATAACGGAACATTGTTTTCTCTCGCCGGGTGAACGCCATTCAGCTTGGAAACAAGCCCTTCGTCCCGAACGATCTTGGCAGCCTTGCCGCTTGAAATGCCGTCACTGGCTTTTTTTGAGAGAATTTTTGCTTTTTTGTCGGCCGGAACCCATACATACATATCTTTTCCATGTTTATCCGTTCCGGTAACAACATAATATTTCTGTTTGCCGACAAAGGTCTCCACTTTCTCAGCGTCTGTCAGATTCGTTTTTTCTTTAGCGGCTGCGGCAGCTGTTTCGTGGCCTTCTTCTTTTTGAGCCATTGCAGATTTAAAAATGCTGGCCGAAAATAAAAGAACTGCTAAAAAAATAATACCAAATACGGCTGTAAATATTAATGCTTTTTTTCTCATCTTTTTCACCTATGTGCGATAAATGGTGAAGACCGCTTCATTTTGATTTTCTTCGTCGAGCGCAAGGCCGAACATCAGGTTGTCCCGTTTCAAAGTCCGGTTTAATGTATCGACGATTTTATATAAATCATCTGAATGCTCCACATTAATCGTTGACAGAATTTCAATTTTGCTTTCCATTTTTATACCCTCCATCGGTCGAACAAATTTTGTTAGTCATAACGGGATGCGCCCGCGGCATAATAAAATCACAAGGCGGCATGAACCCGCTTTTACTATAAAAACAATTCCTCATCCCACACCACGAAAGCCGCGTTTATGCGGCTTTTATTCCGTTTGGCTGACATAAGCCCCGAGTTCGGCATCCGTCAGCTCCAATAGGGATGAAGTCGGGAGCGCTTCAAGAAACAGCCGTCCGTATCCCGCCGTCTTTACACGCTGATCTAAAAGAACGATCGTTCCCTTGTCTCCCGCCGTACGGAGCAGGCGCCCGATCCCCTGTCTGAACGTTAACACGGCCTCAGGCAGGGAAATCGTCTGAAACGGATTTTTCCCCTGCTTCTTGGCAAATTCGCATTTTGCGGCGTGAAGCGGATTATCAGGCGCCCTGAAAGGAAGTCTTGCGATCATGACGGTTGACAATTCATCCCCCGGAAAATCAACGCCTTCCCAGAAATGATTCGTCCCGAGCAAAATCGCCCGGCTTGCCGTTTTAAAGGTTTTCATTAATTTACCGGGACTCCCGCCTGAAATACCTTGGGCGAGAAGCTGAATGCCTGAGATCTCCATACTGAGTTTCAGTTCCTGATACACTTTTTTCAGCATATCATGAGACGTAAACAGGACAAGGATCTTCGGCTGTTTTCCCTTTGACATGATTTCTGCATACTTGGCAATATGCTCAATGACTTCCCGCTCCCCGTCATATTTAACGGATTTCATCTCTTTCGGAATGATGACGTTCATCTGATCATCGTAAGAAAAAGGAGACGGGATGCTTTTGGTGCGCGGATAAAAATCCGCAAGTCCGAGCCTTTCAATCATAAATTGAAAAGACTGCTCCACCATTAAGGTCGCTGATGTGAGCACAACGCTTTTTTTGCGGGCGAAAAACTGGTCTGCCAGCATTTCACCGGGCTCCAAAGGCTGCGCATAGATGCTGACTGCATTTTTTGCGCCCTTCGCATCAATTTCAACCCAAACGGCTTCTTTCTCATCATTTTCAAACAGCAGCCTGCTGAACGTATCGCGATATTCTTTCAGCCCCCTGATACACTTTACATATTCGCCCGCTAAAAAAGCCGCTCCGCTTTTCATCTGATCAAGCTTTTGATGTAACAGTTTCTCCTGTACGGAAAACATGTCAAGCAGCTGATCAAGCATCGCACAAAGCCGCTCCGCTCCGTCCGTTATCATGTGAAACCCTTTATCCTGGCTTTTATGATTGAGACTATAGACGAGACGGTTCAGATCGTCTTTAGGTTTTCTTCGTTTGACAAAAGAATGCACTGAACTGAAAAATGCGTCGCTTTCCGATTGAATATGCTTCATCCACTCATCGGCGTCAAAAAAACTTTCCGCCGGCAGTTCATACGTATAAAACAGTTTTCTCATCCGCTTTAACAGTCCGTGTTCCTTTAAGGTCCCGATTCGGCTGAGCTTTGTGTGCAGTCCGATGTATGAAGCTCTCTTCCCCAGGTGCTCGCTGGCGGCGCGTTCGAAATGATGCGCTTCATCAATGATGACCGTTCCGCTTGCAGGCAGTTTTTTCGTTTCACTGCTTTGATCTGAAAACAGCAAAGCATGGTTTGTGATAATCAGATCTGCGGCCTGCGCTTTTTCTTTAGCCCGTTCATAAAACCCCGCAGCCGAGTCCTTCCCTTTTTTCATAAAAGAATTCTCACCGTAAGCCATGCGCTCCCACAGCAATCTGCCGCCTGATGGAAGATTCAGCTCAGCGGCGTCGCCCGTTTCAGTCTCCGTCAGCCAGACGAGAAGCTGCGCTTTCGTCAAAACCGCATCATAGTTGTCATCTTCCTCATGCAGAATATGTTCAAACTTCGGCAGGCACAGATAATGTGATTTCCCTTTTAAAATAGCAGCTTTGACCGGCCAAGGAAACATACGCTCCAAAAGCGGAAGATCTTTAGACATGATCTGCTGCTGCAAAAGAGTAGAGTACGTGCTGATAATGACGGGAGTTTGTTCCGCTTTGGCAAATAAAACAGCCGGAACGAGATAACCGATTGTTTTTCCGATGCCGGGCGCCGCTTCAATCAGCGCATGCTCCCGATTGCAGAAGGCGCCAAGCACTTCATCCATCATCGTAAGCTGTCCTTTCCGCTTTTCATAGCGGGGGATGATGCCGGACAAGATCTGTTCTTTTTCTTCGTTCCACTTTTCAAGGTCAATGGCCGCATTCACCGGACGGGAAACCGGAATGTGATCGGGCTCTTTAATTGAAAAAGAGGCGTATGGAATGCAGCTCTTTTCTTCCGCCGGCCTGCTTTCATGTATAAAAGAATCCAAAAGCAGCGTCAAATCGCTGATAAAATGCTGTGAAAGCCTTCTAAGCTGCTTTAACGTCGGTAAAGGCAGATGTTTCAGTTTATGTAAAATGTCTAAAAAGACCAGGCCCGTAACCTCCGCATCGCTGTCTGCGCGGTGAGGGCGGTCATGAACAATATTCAGCTCTGCGCACAACTCACCGAGCTTATATCCTTCAAACCCCGGGAAAACAATACGCGAAAGCTCAACCGTATCAAGCACTTCACAATCCGGCAGCTCATAGCCCGCTTCGCTCAGTTCATGCCGGACAAATCCGAGGTCGAAATGAATATTGTGGGCAACAAAATACGCGCCGTCAAGCAGATGAAAAATCTCCTCTGCGACCGCTTCAAACGGCAGTTCATTTTCAACCATTCCGGACGAAATTCCGGTCAGCTGTTCAATAAACGGCGGGATGGCCTGATTCGGATTGATATATTTTGAAAACCGCTCAGTTATTTGTCCATTTTCAATGACAACCGCTGCGATTTGAATGATTTTATCGCCCTTTTTCGGCGAATTTCCTGTTGTTTCGACATCTATGACAACGAACCGTTGTTTGTTCATTAAAATGGACACCTCAATTCTTGCATACGAGAAAAGTGTAACACGTTTTGTTGGGAAATGGAGCGGAAAAACAGCTTTTGCCCCTAAATCTTAAAAGAAAACCCCCATGAAGGGGGCTCTTTTACAAAATCGTGTGTGCCGGCTCCTGGCCCAGCATCTGCTCGATTTTATTCTGATCATCCAGAACGGCCACCTTCGGCTGATGGCTTTTTGCTTCCTGATCAGACATCATTTGATAAGAAATAATAATGACTTTATCTCCTTCTTGGACGAGACGGGCGGCAGCTCCGTTTAAACAGATGACGCCGCTCCCCCGCTTACCGGGAATAATATACGTTTCAAGTCTCGCTCCGTTGTTATTATTCACAATCTGAACTTTTTCATTAGCGAGCATTCCGACGGCATCTAAAAGATCTTCATCAATCGTGATGCTGCCGACATAGTTTAAATTGGCTTCCGTCACGGTAGCGCGGTGCAGTTTTCCGGCCATCATAGTGCGGTACATATTATGATCTCTCCCATTCATCAATATCAATAATGATATTATCAATCAGTCTGGCTTTAGAAAATTGGACGGCGCAGGCCAGAATGACCTTGCCGTTTAATGTTTTAAGCGGAGTCAGCTCCGGATAAGCGTACAGTTCGGCATAATCAATGACGCCGCTTGTGTTTTCGATGATACCGGTGACGGTTTTTATAACGGTTTCCGGATTTCTTTCACCGTCTCTGACCAGTTCGGCACCTTGCTGCAATGCTTTATAGATCATCGGCGCTTCTTTGCGTTCCTGCTCAGTCAGATAGACGTTGCGAGAGCTTTTGGCAAGTCCGTCTTCTTCTCTGACCGTGTCCACTGCAACCAATTCGATATCCATAAAGAAATCCTCAATCAATCCGTCCACAACCGCTGCCTGCTGGGCATCTTTCAGGCCGAAGTAGGCGCGGGTCGGTTTAACGAGATTGAAAAACTTCGTCAGCACAGTGGCCACTCCGTCAAAATGGCCGACGCGGGAGGCGCCGCACAACACGTCAGTTCTCCTTTTCACTTGCACGGCAACATTTTGCTCGCCCTTATACATGTCACTCGGAGACGGCGTAAACAAAACATCTGCTCCCGCCTGTTCTGCAAGCCGGGCATCGCGCTTTAAATCTCGCGGATATGCTTCGTAATCCTCGCCCGGTCCGAATTGAGTCGGATTGACAAAGATGCTCATCACGACAATATCGTTTTCTTTGTTTGCTTTTTCAACCAGGGTCAGGTGTCCTTCATGAAGAAAACCCATTGTCGGGACGAATCCGATCGTCCGGCCTTCTGAGCGGTATTGTGCAATTAATTCTTTCAGCTGTTGAGTTTCTGTCAGTTGTTTCATCGCTTACTTTCCTCCGTACAAGCCTTGCAGCACAGTTTGGTTTATCTGAAAGGAATGCTTTTCTTCCGGGAAAACCCGTTCTTTCACATCACGGACATAATCGCTGAGGGCCGACTCAATCGTGCCGTCGATTTTGGCGTATTGCTTCACGAACTTCGGTGTTCTGTCCACGCCGTGGCCGACGACGTCATGATAGACAAGGACTTGGCCGTCCGCTTTTGAACCGGCTCCGATTCCGATGACGGGAATGGATACTTCTTCTATTATTTTAGCAGTCAGTTCAGCAGGCACACATTCAAGCACGAGCATCATCGCTCCCGCCTGCTCGCATTTGATGCTGTCTTCAATGAGCTTTTTCGCGCTTTGCTCATCTTTTCCCTGCACTTTATATCCGCCTAATACGCCGACAGACTGCGGTGTGAGGCCTAAATGGCTGACGACGGGAATTCCGCCGAGAGTCAGCGCGCGGATGGATTCGAAAACGCCGTCTCCGCCTTCCAGCTTTAACGCGTCCGCGCCGCTTTCCTGAATAATGGCCGCGGCGTTTTTCAATGTATCCTCTTTTGAAAGGTGGTAAGACATAAACGGCATGTCAGTTACGATAAACGTATTTTTCGCACCGCGTTTTACCGCTTTTGTATGGTGAATCATGTCCCTGACCGTTACGCCGACGGTTGAATCGAGTCCGAGCACGACCATTCCGAGCGAATCCCCGACTAAAATCATGTCGACTCCCGCCTGTTCCGCAAGCTTTGCCTGCGGATAATCGTAAGCGGTCAGCATCACGATCGGCTCTCCGTTTTCCTTCATTTTCATGAAATCCAGTTTTGTTTTCATTCTGTTTCTCCTCCTCTAAACGGTGAGGAGATGAGCCGCCAATTCTTCGCAAGCAAAAAAGCCTTCTGTAAAATAAGAAGGATTCCCACTTGTTTAACGTTCGGCGAATGTCATCCCTCTGTCCCAGTCCTTTTTTGGATCAAGGCAGACTTTTCGTAATCTCTGTTCTGCTGATCAGGTGCAGTTCATTATGATACTGCCCATAGGAAGTATACCAAATTCACGAGGCTTGTACCAACTAAGATTAATTGAGCTCAATATCAGCAGAATAGATCTTCTTTATACCGTCTCTCGTTTCCAAAAGAAGAACTCCCTCATCATCAATGCCGAGCGATTTCCCGTAAAACGTTCCTTGCAGCGTTCTCGCTCTGAGCTCGTTCCCCAGTCCGACCGCATAGCTTTCCCATAGCAGCTTGATCGGTGTAAAGCCGTGGTTCAAGTAATCCTGATAGCGTTTTTCAAAAGTCAGCAGAATCTCTTGTATCAGACCCGCTCTGTCAATTTTTTCACCGGCTTCCATGCTCAGGCTCGTCGCAATGTCCTGAAGCTCGCCGGGAAAATCGGTTTCCTGCTGGTTCACGTTGATGCCGATCCCGAGAATAACCGAACGGACACGGTCCTCTTCCGCCTGCAGCTCAGTTAAAATCCCGACGGCTTTTTTGCCGTGAATCATTAAATCATTCGGCCATTTAATGGCGGCCTGTACGCCTGTAAAAGCCTCGATGGCCTGTACGACCGCAACGGCGGATAACAGGGTGAGCTGCGGCGTTTTTTGCAAAGGAACGTCGGGTCTCAGAATGAGGCTCATCCAAATCCCGTTTCCCTCCTGTGAATGCCATACTCTGGCCATTCTTCCTCTGCCTGCCGTTTGTTTATCGGCGACTACGAGGGTCCCTTCCGGCGCGCCGTCATTGGCAAGTTCATGAGCGGTTTTTTGGGTGGACGGCAGGACGTCCCGGTAATGAAGCTGTTTGCCCAGAACCTCTGTTTTCAGCCCGAAACGGATTTCGGATTCACTGAGTTTCCCCGGTTTTTTAATGAGCCTGTACCCTTTTCGTCTGACCGCCTCAACCTCATAGCCCTCTTTGCGGAGCTCCTCTATATGTTTCCAAACGGCGGTTCTCGAGCAGCCGAGCGCGTCACTTATTTTCTGCCCGGAGATAAAGCCGTCACCCGCCTCAGAAAATAAATCAATTAATCGGGTTCTTAATGTTGATCCCATGATGCGAGCCACTCCTTTATGTCATGTTTTCGGTTAGGAAGCTTCCCTGCCAATACCGCTTCTTCAATCCGGCGAAGTTCTTCGGCCACCCATTTACCCGCGCGGCGGTTTCTGAGCTCCATCAGATCAGCGCCTGAAATGTCGAGGTCTCGAAGGCTTTTGATCGGCAGCTGCTCATACAGGCTCTGAACCTCTTTCAGCTTTTGTTCATCAATCGTCTTATGCTGTTTCAGCATCCCGATTTTAACGGCTGAAAACAGCGCCTCTCCCGCTCGGTACATCGCTTCTGCTTCCAGCTGCGCCGGATAAACGCTTATGATCTGCACCGCTTTTTTTATGACCTTTCCCGGCAGTTTCCATTGTTTTAAAAACGCCTCGGCACTTTTCGGACAAAGACCGAGAAACAATAACAGCGCTGCCCAGCGTTCTTCGCGTGCATCTAAAGAAGAAAACGGAAAGCCGCTTGCTTCAAGCATTTGCTGCTCATAACCGGAAAGGCCGGGCAGCTCTTGTATCAGACCTGTCTGCACCATCGTTTGAATCGCTTCTTGTGAGAAAGCGCCCTGCATCAGCTTTTCAAACTCGACGGTCTTTCGTTCTACTGATACATGTGCCAAAAGCTCCCTGTCTTTTATGACGGCCTCTCTTGTTTCTTTTTCTAACAGAAAGCCGAGCTGACTCATAAAGCGGACGGCTCTCATCATCCGCAGAGCGTCTTCCCGAAAACGGTCTTCAGGGTTACCCACCGTACGGATCAGCTTTTGTCCGATATCATGTGCGCCTCCGAAATAATCAAGCAGCTCTCCTTCGGCAGACATCGCCATCGCATTAATCGTTAAGTCTCTCCGCTTTAAGTCTTCTGATAAAGAAGTAATGAACCGCACAGCTTCCGGGCGCCGATAGTCCTTATATTCTGATTCGGCACGAAAAGTGGTGACTTCATAGGTTTCATCTTCCCACAGGACGATGACGGTGCCGTGCTCTTTTCCTACATCGACAGTCCGCTTAAAGAGGCGCTCCACCTCATTCGGCGAAGCGCTGGTTGCGATGTCCACATCACCTATTTTTCGTTTCATATAGCTGTCTCTGACGGCTCCCCCGACAAAGTACGCCTGATGGCCCGCCTTCATCAGATGATGAAGGATGGGGAGGGCTTTGACAAATTCCTGTTCCATAAGATCACTCCGGTCCTGCCAATTCGTCATAAATCCGTTCATACTGACTGACGATTCTTTGCGAAGAAAAGGAGGTCTCCACCATTTTCAGCGCATGATCAGTCAATCGTTTGCTGAGCTGTTTATCTTCTAAAACGGCAAGCGCTTTTTCAGATGCCGCCTGAATATCGCCGACTTCCACCAGAAAACCGCTTACTTGATCTTTAATCACTTCCGGGATGCCGCCGATATTTGTTCCGATGCACGGCACGCCGCAGGCCATCGCCTCAAGGAGGACGAGTCCGAAACTTTCTTTTTCAGACAGAAGAAGCTTAAGATCGCTGATGGAATACAGCTCTTCCACCCTGTCCTGATTTCCGAGGAGCAGCACTTGATCCTGCAGTCCGTATTTTTCGACAAGCTGCCAAGCGACGCACTTTTCCGGCCCGTCACCGACAAGCAGGAGCTTCGCCTTTGTGTTGGCTGCGATATTACGGAAAACGCGGATGACATCTTTAACACGTTTTACTTTTCTGAAGTTCGAAACATGGATGACGACCTTTTCATCCGGCAAAATACCATGTTTCTCTTTTATACTCTCTGTATTTTTCTTAAGATAAACACGTTCATCAATAAAGTTGTAGATGGTCTCAATTTTTTTATCCGGCTTGATTAAGTCATATGTTTCTCCGGCAAGCGCGGTTGATACCGCCGTCACTCTGTCGGACGCTTCGATGGCAAAACGGATTAAATCTTTTAATGACGGATCATATCCTAAGACGGTGATGTCTGTACCGTGAAGCGTCGTCACGATCCCGATGTCACGCTTGAGCATCTGTTTGGCTAGATAAGCGCATACCGCATGCGGCAGCGCATAATGCGCGTGAATGATATCAAGATTTTCCCTCGCGGCCACCTCGGCGATTTTGCTCGCCAGCGTAAGGTCATAAGGCGGGTGTTTAAATACCGCGTATTGGTTGACTTCCACCTCATGAAAATGAATATTCGGATGATATGTATTTAATCTGAACGGGATGCTTGATGTGATGAAATGAACCTGGTGCCCTTTTTCCGCAAGCAGCTTGCCGAGTTCCGTCGCAATAATACCCGAGCCTCCGACACTCGGGTAGCATGTAATCCCTATTTTTAATGGTCTCATTGTCCGCCCCCAAAAACATCATCATTCAAAACGGGAAGCTGTTTTGAAAAGAAGCCTTCAGCATACCCCGTCCCGGCTTCTTTGCCATACAGTCTTTCCCGCGCTTCCACCATTTCGATATAACCGTTGGTCAGCGGTGTGTTCACTGACTGCGCCGTAGGAATAAACTGGCTTTGATAGGCGTGCAGGCTTTCTTTTTTCAGATCGATGGTTTCCGTTATGTCGATTACAAAGTCCGGACGGTGAAACCCGTTGATCATATAATAGTATACGCGCTGAGCCTTATGAGCCGGCAGTTCCTGATGATCTCTGTATTTATGAATCCCCGCCGAGAACACCGCCTCTTCGACCAAAGCCGCCGCATTGCCGTGGTCAGGATGGCGGTCTTTCGGATAAGGCATGAAAACGGTTTTCGGCCGACAGGCTCTGATGACACTGACAATCCGGCGGATGCCGTCCTCACTTTTCAAAAGCCCGCGGTCGGGAAGCGTAAGCTGGATTCTCTCTTTTACGCCGAGAATTCGTGCCGCCTCTGCCGCTTCTTCTTTTCTTATCCCTACCGTTCCGTTAGATGATAGTTCGGCCTCGGTCAAATCGCATATCACCGCGGTTTTTCCTTGAGCCGTAAATTTTGCGATCGTGCCGCCCATACCGATCTCGACATCATCACTATGGGCGCCGAACGCCAGGATATCAACGTGTTCAGACATTCGGCTCTCCTCCGCGCACAAGATTGCGGAAATCAAATGCCCCGCCGTCCAGCGTCCGGACGAGGATTTCCGCTGTTCCCATATTTGTGGCGAGCGGGATCGCGTATACGTCACACAGCCGGATCAGCGCGGAGACATCCGGTTCGTGAGGCTGCGCAGTTAACGGATCGCGCAGAAAAATGACGAGATCCAGGGCGTTTGCCGCAATCAATGCGCCGATTTGCTGATCTCCGCCGAGCGGGCCGGATTGAAAACGTTCAACGGACAATCCGGTCGCTTCCTGGATTTTTAAGCCTGTCGTACCCGTCGCGTATAACTCATGATGGCTCAATATATCTTTATATGCGGTCGTAAACTGAACCATATCCTGCTTTTTTTTATCGTGAGCAATCAAAGCAATTTTCATTTGATGTTCTCCCCCTTGCCGATTCAGTCGATAATATTTTCGAGTCCGTATACAAGCTGGTCGATTTTCATCACTTGCTCCACTGACAGCTTCACTCCAGACATAAAGGAAGCCCGGTTATAGGAGTCATGGCGCAGTTTCAGCGTTTGGCCGTCCATGCCGAACATGACTTCCTGGTGGGCGATAAGGCCCGGCAGACGCACGCTGTGAAGGCGGATGCCGTTTAATTCAGCACCGCGGGCGCCCGGCAGAATTTCTTTTTCATCAGGATGGCCCTGCTGCTTTTCTGTACGGACGCTTGAAATCATTTCCGCTGTTTTCAGCGCCGTTCCGCTCGGGGCATCCAGCTTTTGATCATGATGAAGCTCAATGATTTCTACATCTTCAAAATAGTTGGCGGCCATTTGTGAGAACTTCATCATCAGCACCGCGCCCAATGCAAAATTCGGAGCGATGATGGCGCCGATTCCTTTTTCTTCAGTCAAGGCTTGAAGCTCCTCTAAATCCGCTTCAGAAAATCCGGTCGTTCCCACAACGGGACGGACGCCGTGTTCAAGAGCGGCTTTCGTATGTTTTTTGCCGATTTCAGGCGTTGTCAAATCGATCAGCACATCCGGTTTTGTTTCTTGGAAACATGCGCGGATATCCGTATAAATAAGAGCGTCTGAATCAGCTGACATCACTTCCCGCAATGTTTGCTGATCGTATGTATGGTCAATGGCGCCGACAAGCTCAAAATGAGGCGTGCGGACGGCAAGTTTTACGGCCTCCTGGCCCATTCTGCCTCTCGGTCCGGCAATGACGACTTTAATGGTTTCATTTGACATGGTTTCTCCTACTTTCCTTCTTCTTTTCTAGTCCAGCGGTCTTTATCACGTGTATTAAATTTATGCATGACGCGGTTATGAGCTTCCTCCAATGAAATATCAAGGGAGTTGGCGAGGCAGATCAGAACGAACAGCACATCGCCCATTTCCTCTTCCATGCTTTTCTCATTTTCCGTCGTTTTCTTCGGCTTTTCCCCATAATAATGGTTGACTTCTCTTGCAAGTTCGCCCAGTTCTTCCGTGAGACGGGCCATCATGGCAAGCGGGCTGAAATAGCCTTCTTTGAATTGGCCGATATATTCATCGACCTCAGCTTGTAAGTCTTTCATCGTTTTGTCACTCACTGTGCGAATACCTCCTGTCATCTCTTCCATGTTAGCTAATTCAAGTACATTTGACAAATGTTAAAAACGGCAGTTTGCTGTTTTCTTTTGTATCCACTATAATATTTACGCAATCTTATGGAAGGAAAAGGGGTTTGATGCAATGCTTGGAGAAATCAGAATCAAAAACATTTGCTTTATTTTAATCGGCGCCGCTGTTTTTTCATTCGGACTGGTTCACTTTAATATGCAGAACAATTTGGCGGAAGGCGGATTTACCGGCATTACGCTGCTTTTATATGCGTTATTCCACATCAGCCCTTCTATTTCCAACCTGGTATTAAACATTCCTATCTTTTTCATCGGCTGGCGTATGCTCGGCCGGACGATGTTTGTCTATACCCTGATCGGCACCGTCTCTCTTTCCGTTTTTCTGAGTGTTTTTCAGCGCTACGAAATTCATATGCCGCTGTCGCATGATTTAGCGCTGGCCGCCTTGTTCGCCGGTGTTTTTATCGGCGCGGGTCTCGGCATTATTTTTAAATACGGCGGCACGACGGGCGGGGTCGATATCATCGCTCGGCTGATCAACAAATTTTTCGGAATCCCGATGGGCCGGACGATGTTTGCCTTTGACGCCTGTGTCATTCTGCTTTCTTTGTTTACGTATCTTTCTTACAAGGAAGCGATGTACACGCTTGTAGCCGTTTTTGTCGCTGCGAGATTGATTGATTTTATACAGGAAGGCGGCTATGCCGCAAAAGGGGCAACGATTATTTCTTCGAAAAACGATTTGATCCAGCAAAAAATCATTGAAGAGATGGAGCGCGGCGTCACCGTTTTAAAAGGACAGGGATCATATACAAAAGAAGACAGGGACGTTCTTTACTGCGTCGTTCCGAAAAACGAAATTGTGCTTTTGAAAAGCGTCATCACTTCCGTTGACCCGCACGCCTTTGTTGCAGTAAGCGACGTCCATGATGTGCTCGGCGAAGGATTTACGCTTGATGAAAATAAAAATCCGATCAGACGATAATAAAAAGGCGGCTTTTGCCGCCTTTACTGTTCGTGTTTCCATTTGACAACCGGTGATTTTTTCTTTTTCAATCGGCGGGCGAATGCCGGACTGACATTGAGCGTCTGCTCGACGAAGCGCTGCGGCGTCAGTGCCAGCCATTGGTTTAAGGAGACGTCTTCGAAACGGTCGCTTTTGAAGATTTCCAGAAAGCGAAGCACGGTGTCACCGGTATTCTGAACATAATGTCCCATTGCAACAGGAACATATCCTACGTCACCCGCTTGATAGTTAAATGTCCGCGCTCTTCCCTCCGCCGCAAACACCGTCATTTTCGCTTCTCCTGAAAGGTAATACTGCCACTCGTCCGTATTCGGGTGCCAATGCAATTCTCTCATGCCTCCGGGTTCGACCTCCACAAGAGCTGCAGCAATCGTTTTTGACACCTTAAACGTTTTTGAATCGACAATCTTTACTCTTCCCCCGCTGGTAACAAGAGGCTCCTGCCGGGAAAGCTTGTAGCTGAACGGCTCTAAAACGGGGCCTTCCGGGGAAGAGACTGCTGCCCGCTCAATTGGGGGCGGCGGTTCCAACTGGAACATATAACGCTCTTTCTTGTGAATGTAAGCCAGCTCATAACCCGGAACACCGAAGTTCGCCTCCAGCACGCTGCGCGGGGTGTGGGCAAACCAGTCCGTTACTGAAAAGGTGCTGTTTTCTGAAAAAGAGCC
Organism: Bacillus sp. SYZHCR11; assembly: GCF_057196865.1. Lineage (NCBI taxonomy): Bacteria > Bacillati > Bacillota > Bacilli > Caryophanales > Bacillaceae > Bacillus > Bacillus sp. SYZHCR11. Next base: position 138,343 of record NZ_JBXUND010000001.1, on the reverse strand, counting down.
GTCATCAAAGACGAGCAAAAACTCACTTCCCTGCTCTAATCCTTGAATGGAATGAGGAATGCCGGAAGGAAAATACCACAGGTCCCCTTCACTTACGTTATCAATAAAATTCCGCCCATTTTGATCGACCGCAGTTAAACGTACTCCTCCGTTAATCACATATCCCCATTCGGCTTCTTTATGCCAATGAAGCTCCCGCACAGCTCCCGGTTTCAGCCTCATGTTCACCGCCGCGATGTTTTTGGATACCGGCAGTTCCCTGACCGTCACCTCTCTGGACCATCCGCCGTCTTCAAGCCTCATATGCGTATCAGAAAATGAGAATTTCAAGTTTTGAACCGTTCCTGCATCCGTTGAAGGCGGAACGAGCATGTCAGGATTCTGGAAGTCACGCGCGAGGTTTCGCGGTCCTTCGTCAGTCGCCCCTTTTCTGCCTCTGATCGGCTGCGGGAGGTGTTTTGAAGCCAATTGCTGGATGAGTTTTTTCACTGACTTAGCTCCTTTACAGCAATTTGTGTTTATTTAGACTTAGGATACTCACGCTTTTTCTCTTTCTTTTTTTCCGCTCTGTATTTTCGGTAGCCGACATATGTCAGCGCAGTAATAATGATACCGCCTGTTGTCAGAATGACCCAGAGCAGCGAAGGGTCAGCGTCATCCCGCTCCACCTTGTCAAAAACCCGCTTTAAATCCTGCTGCAGGAGCGTCAGACGCTCAAGCTTTGTTCCTTTTGTCATCTGCTGAAACCCTTCCTGCTCAATCACCTCGATATGTTTCGCCACCGTATCAAGCTGGCCGGCCGACACATCCATTGTCAGGCTGGGATAAATTAAATCATATAATGATATAAATTCATTCCACTTTTCATTGAAATTTCCACTTCCGTTTCCGCTGACATCTTCTTTTAAGGCGCTGAATGTCGCCATAATCGGTCTTTCAAGCGAACCCCACAGCGGATCGGAGTGGTCTTCCATCGCATCCATTACCAACCTGAACTGGGCGGCTGCCCGGATTTTTTCGGTATCTGAGGCGTCTGCCTGTTTCAGGACGCGCACTAAATCATTGAAACCCAGAGTCACCTGCCTGACTTCGGCGCCGCTCAGTGAGTTTACGTGTGTCATTTTTTTCTTAAAGTAGCCAAGCACTTGCAGAGCCTCATCATACTGCGAATGCCGCGTCATTTGGAAAACGGTATCCGAAAGGTCGTTCAGTTCCTTGAGACCGCCCTCATCTTCAGCTTTGGCAGTTGTGATGAAACACATAAGAGCAAGTAAAAGACAGATCGTCAGCTTTCGTTTCATAGAGGTCCCTCCCACTCCTTCTCTTTACAGAATATGAGGAGCGGGACAAGGTTAGACCAAGATTCTATCAGTGTAAGTCAAGCTTTATCCGTCTTTTAGAAATCACCAAATAGTATGCAAGGCCGAGTGAAAATATGCTCAGCCAGAATGTAGCATAGCCGATCTCTTGCATATAGTCATTGAGCATTGAGTAGCGGGGCATCATGCCGAAAAGATAATCAATGACGTCATTATGAAGCGTCCAAACAGCGGCAACGGCAAGATGCCATAACCGGAACCGAAAATACGGGCTGTATAAAACGCCTTGAACGGCCATGGCAAAATGTGAAGCAATCAGCATGTACCCTTCCCAAGGCATCTGCCCCATTTTGACCAGCACAAAGACATTCATTCCGACCGCCCACAGCCCGTATTTTACAAGGGTTACAAGAGCCAGCGCTTCAAACAGCGGCGCGTTTCTTCTCATGAGAAATGCCAGAAGCACAAACAGGAAGAAAAACGTCGCCGTCGGGCTGTCAGGCACAAATATCAGAAATCGGAACGGCGTGTCCGCAAGCTGCGGCACATACCAATAATAGCCGTACACCGTACCGATAAAATTAACGGCAAGAACAAGCAGAAGCATGCCGCGCAACCCTAAAAGATAAGAAATCCACCTCATACCATCAACTCTCAGTCCGTAAAAAGTATGTATCATGCAAAAAAAGCTGACATCCGGTCAGCTCTTTTCATAAAGTATATCCTGCTGTTGTCTACTTCACAATACGTTATTTCGCTGTCGTTTCAGAAATGAACTTCGCCAGCTGATCAAGCTGTTTGTCATTCCCTTTAAAAATACCGGCTGGCATCTGCCCTTTCCCTTTGACGGCGATTTTTTTAATTTCTTCCGGGCTCAGCCCGTTATCGACCAGGGACGGACCGGCGCCCCCCCCTTGAAGATTATCCCCGTGACAGGAAATACAGCCTTGTTCTTTAAATACCTTATAACCGTCTGATTCAGTATCAATGGCGGCTTCTTTTTTAATTTTCCCTTGCTCCTCCGCCTTCGCCCAGTCATGTGTCGCGACTGACTGCCACGTTAAAAAGACCGTAGCGCAAAGCGCCAAAAGCATCATCCCGACGGCAACCGGACGCTTCCACGGCCTTCTTTCAGACCCCCTGTCGAGAAACGGAGCCAAAAGCAGCGACCCGAAGGCAAGCCCCGGTATAATCATCGCTCCGATAACGGTGTAGCTCCCTGCGGCATATTCATATTTTAAAAGCTGGTATAAAAATAGAAAATACCAATCCGGCAGCGGAATATACCCTGTATCCGTAGGATCCGCCACCCGTTCCAAAGGCGGCTCGTGCACAATCGTTAAAACGAGAAACCCGACGAGGAAAACGGCCCCGACCATCCATTCTTTCAGCAGAAAGTTCGGCCAAAACGCCTCTGTCTTTCCAGGATACTCTGAATAGTCTTTCGGTATATTCGGTTTTTTTTCAGCCGGTATCCTTGAATCTCCTACAAACTTCATTCCTTTCCCCCGGTGCATGTCATCCCCTCCCTTTTATATCAGATTTGTATTAAAGCGGTCCTGAAATTCCCTGCTTGCGGATCATAACAAAGTGGGCGCCCATGAGCGCAAACAAAGCGGCAGGGAGAAAAAATACGTGAATCGCAAAAAATCTCGTCAGCGTTTGAGCGCCGACAATATCGTGGTGGCCGGCAAGAAGAGTTTTCACCTGCGCTCCGATCAATGGCGTCGCCTCGGCAATCTGAAGACCTACCTTTGTCGCAAACAGCGCCTTCATATCCCACGGAAGCAAATACCCTGTAAATCCGAGACCGAGCATCACAAAAAAGATCAGAACACCGACGATCCAGTTCAATTCCCGAGGCTTTTTATAAGCTCCCTGAAAGAAAACCCGCAGCGTATGTAAAAACATCATCACGATGACTAAACTTGCGCCCCAATGGTGCATACCCCTTACAATCTGCCCGAAAGCGACTTCATTCTGCAAATAATACACAGATTCCCACGCGTTTTTTATATCCGGCACATAATACATCGTTAAAAACATCCCGGAGAGCACTTGGATAACGGTTACAAAAAACGTCAAACCGCCGAAACAATAGACAAAAGCCGAGAAATGGTGAGCGGGATTTACATGTTCCGGCACTTCATGGTCGGCGATATCCCGCCACATCGGCGTAATATCGAGACGTTCATCCACCCAGTCATAAATTTTATTCAGCATGTCACCCTTCCCCCCTAGGCTTTGCTTTTCCAAGATACAAAAAGCCGTCCTTTACTTTTTGCTCATAACGGTCAAGAGGCGCGAGCGGCGGCGTGCCCGGAACGTTCGTGCCGTCTTTTTCATACAGCCCGTAATGGCAGGGACAAAAGAATTTGTTCGGATTTTTAGGATCATTGTTCCAGTTTACGGTGCAGCCCAAATGCTTGCAGATCGGAGAAAGCGCTATAATTTCATCCCCATGCTTGTAAACCCAGGCTGACCTGGATTCTTCCGATTCGTACCAGGCGTCGACTTGATGAATTTTAAAGTCAAACCGCTTCGGCTCCTTCGTCAGCTCATCCACACTGACAACCTGCACCATTTTTTGATCTCCCGTCGGTTTTAATACCGGATCCAGCGCAAAACGGACCATAGGCATAAGCGCACTGGCGGCCATAAATCCCCCCACGCCGGTGAGCGCATAGTTTAAAAATTGTCTTCTTGATATATCTTGTTTTCCGCCCATCTCTTCCCCCCCTAAAGATTGACCAAAAATTAACTAAAATAGAAAATAATTCTGAGATTTGACACCCTCATAATATATGAATCTTTCAGCAAGGTCAACAGAGGCAAAACGGGTGTTTTGCAGGATGCCTGGAGTTTTTAAGAATTGTTCCACTTCTGTAACAAAACGTTCAAAATTTCTCCGCACTTGTCATCCGCAATTTTTCTCTTTAAAGAGTCTTTCATATGTTCAAACGGAACGGCAGGTATGTATATGACATCAGACCCTATTTCAGAATCCTTCCATTTTTCGTCTGCCGTCAGGAACAAGGCGTGCCTGAAGTTGGTCATCACCTCTTCTTTGAGTTTTTGAAGCAGGGCGATTTGTGATTGGTCTATATCAACATATGTATAAGAGGGGAATAAATATACCCGTCCCTTCAATTGGCGCTCAAGCTCTTCAGAAAGCAATTGGGTGCTTTCCCCCTGTTCAACGGCCTCTTTTAAGCCTCCTGAAGACGTTATGGAAATTAACGGAATGACAGCGGTATCAATGTAATCCGCAGATTGTAAATAGGCATCGGCATCAGCGGCCCTCCATCTCATGTCTCGTTCCTCCTCTTTACGCAACAAGCCTTGCATATTCTGCAAGGCTGTCATTTATGTGAGCTGATTCAATTGGCGGGAAAGCTTTTCAAATGTTTCTTTGTCGTGGCGGTCCAGCGCCTCGTCGATATCTTTAAGCAGCTTTTCCCGCTGGAAAGTGGAAATGGCATGTTCTAATATTTTTTCAGCCATCCCCTGATCCTGTTTATTTTCAAACAGGTCTTTCGGCAGATGCGGATTTGATTCAAGAACAGCGGCATATTCCGGTGAGCTGTAGGCCGAACGGAAATTCAGCTGGATAAATAAATCCTGCTGTTTATTTAACCGGATGTCGTGAAAAGATTTTTCCGCGTCCGTAGTCATGACATTTTCTTTGTAAAACCTAAACGGCACCTCATCAACGCAATGAGTAGACATGATAATGCCTCTCGGGCAAAATTCGGCTTGTTCTACAAAATGGACTTTTTCCATTAATGAATCATGACTCATTAAATAATTTAAAATCCAGACGCACTCCCGGCGTTTAAGCTGATAATGATTTAAAAACCAACGGATAAAATCCTTTTTTTCATTGACAGAAACAGGGGTCTGCATGTAATTCCCTCCTCTATCGATCGTATAATCTGACATCACTTATACATTCAGCAAGCATGGTCCAAAATCCTGCTTATCTTAAAAATTCATCCTCTATCCGTAAGATTGTTTCTTCAAGCTCTTCGTTTGTTCCATCCATTGAAAGCACTTGTTTTAAAAGCGGCAGCGCTTCTTTCTGGAGACCCTCTTCCAATAAGAAGTGAGCGTATTCATATAAGAAATCCCGATCATCCTGATAATGGAGATACGCAGCTTCGAAGCTTTTTTTCGCTTCAGCGTATTGCTCCAGGCCTGTATAGGCCCCCGCCAAATACCAATTGTATTTCGGATCTTCTTCTCCGTAGCCGCGGACTTCCTGAATCAGATCAATAATCTCTTCAAAGCTTTCTTCTTTATGATAGACGGCTAAAAGCGTATGGAGCGCTTCCACGTAACCCGGATCGAGCGCCAGCGCTTCCTGAAGAAGCTTTTTGCCTTCCTCTTCGCTGCCGAGCTTTAACGCCATTTTCGCCGCATAGAGAAAAAGCTCTTTATTGTATTCATCGTAAGTAATACCTTCTTTAGCGGTTTTTAATGCATCTTCATACATGCCTTCTGCCTCGTAGCTTTTTGCAAGCGGCATATAAAGCGATGAATAGGAAGGATCAAGCCCTTTTAAATCAGACAGCTGCTTGATGGCTGTTTTGACCATTCCCGCCTGATAGGCTGTGAACCCGTACCCGAAAATCGTATTCGGTTCTGTATGTTCTGCCGCCGCTTTTTCATACCATGAAATCGCTTCCTCAAATTCACCCGCCGCGCTCAATGACTCAGCCAGCCTCTGATGAACGTTTACGCCGCCGATTTCGTGCCGTTCTTTTGCCGTCTCTTCATAGTAAGGAACGGCTTTTGCATATGATCCCTGAGTGAAGTATAATTCCCCCAGAGCGAAATCAATAACAGGTTCATCTTGTAACATCGCTTTCGCCTGTAACAGCTTTTGCTCACTTACTTCAAATAAGCCCTGCATCTGATACAGATCAGCCATTAAAAGGAGGCTTTCCGCGTAAGACGGGTCTTCCGGAGAAATCGTCTCCAGCACCTCAAGAGCTTTTTCTTCTTCATCAATATCTATTAACAATTCGGCGTAAAAATTCGTCAGCTCAGACTCACCCGGATAGAGGTCATGCAGATCACTGATCAGCGCTAACGCTTTTTCGGCGTTTCCCCATTCATAGTAGAGCTGGGCTGCAATGGCTTTGTCTTCGTCATGAAGCTCTGTTTCAGCTTTTGAAAGCGCTTTGAGTCCCTTTTCGGTTTCACCTGCTTCAACTAATTTTATGGCTTCTTGAATCAATGTATTCAAATCAGACCGGTCCTTTCTTTTCCTATACCTCATCAACCAAATGAAAAGGGTTTTTATTCGGGTTATTCTTATCATAATTCAGACAGGGCCTGCCCGCAAATAAGATGCTTCACCCGGCATTATAGTTTATCAGAAAATGGTTAAGAGGAAAACGGCAAAAAAGGGGACGGCATCTTTATACGCAAACAGCGCAATTTGTTCCGGCTGTTTCTGTAACGAAAACGCATTCCCCCTTTCTTTTAGTTTTCTGTTTAAGACAAGCTATGTCAAAGCCCAAGATTTTATGACACATGAAGAAAAAAGCCCGAAGAATCGTCTTCAGGCTTTTTTGGCTAATTGATCTAAATGCTCAAAGAATGTCGGATATGAGACATGGATCGCCTCTGTATCACGGATGTCGATCGGCTCTTCTGTCAGGCATGAAGCGATACCGAGCATCATGCCGATGCGGTGGTCGCCGTGGCTTGACACATCGGCTCCGCCCGCAAGCGTTTTTTTGCCGTGTATTTTCATGCCGTCTTCAGTCGGTTCAATGTCTGCGCCAATTTTCCGGAGCTCTGATACGACGGTGTCGATCCGGTTCGTTTCCTTCACCTTCAGCTCCGCAGCGTCTTTAATGACAGTTGTGCCTTCAGCCTGCGTTGCCAAAAGGGCGATAATCGGGATCTCGTCAATTAAACGGGGAATGATTTCTCCGCCGATTTCTGCCGCTTTCAGAGCTGAGGTTTCAATAACCAGGTCTCCGTAAGGCTCCGCACTGTCCGCTTCTGAAGGAATCACTTCAAGTGAAGCCCCCATTTGCTTTAAGACATCAATCATTCCCGTGCGTGTCGGGTTCAGGCCGACGTTTTTCAGCACAATCCGGCTTCCGGGAACGACAGCGCCTGCCGCGAGGAAAAAGGCCGCTGAAGAAATATCGCCGGGCACGAAAATATCGGCTCCCCGAAGCTTCTGACCGCCCGTTACGGAAGCGCTCGTCTCCGTTTCCGCAAGCTCGGCGCCAAAAGCGTTCAGCATCCGTTCCGTATGGTCTCTTGATTTATGAGGCTCAGTGACGGTCGTCGTCCCTTCAGCCTGCAATCCGGCAAGCAGCACGGCAGATTTGATCTGCGCGCTTGCAACAGGGGAGACGTAATCTATGCCTTTCAATTGTCCGCCTCTTACGGATAAAGGCGTAAACCCTCCGTCCGCTCTTCCGTCAATCGCGGCTCCCATCTGTTTTAAAGGCTCCGTCACCCTCTTCATCGGGCGCTTTGCAATACTTTCGTCACCCGCTACCGTACTGTGAAATGGGCGTCCGGCTAAAATGCCGAGCATCAGGCGGATGGTCGTGCCGGAATTTCCGACATCAAGAAGGCTGTCAGGCTCACAAAGTGCGTCAATGCCCTTTCCGTATATCGTTACATCACTTCCGTTTTGTTCAATGGAGACACCCATTTTTCTGAAGCAGGCAATGGTGCTCAGACAATCGGCTCCGGGCAAAAAGTTTTTTACCGTTGTCGTTCCTTCCGCAAGCGCTCCGAACATAACAGAACGGTGGGAGATGGATTTATCCCCCGGAATATGAATTTCACCGTTTAAAGACGTCACTTTTTCTCTTTTCAATGTTTTCCACCTCAGTCAGCGTAAAATGTGTCATATTTGGCGCGGGATTGAATGCAGGTTTCCGCGCGCTTCCGGTCATCATCAGTCTGGAAACTGATTCTGAGAATTCCGTTAATATCTTCTCTTGTTTCGATAATGCGGATGTTGGTGATACTGATTTTTTCTTCTGCCAGTATCGCCGTAATTTCCGAAATGACCCCCGGATGATCGGGAACATCGACATAAAGGTCATAAAAGGACGGGATCGCTCCTTTTTGACGGAGCGGCAGGCCGTCGCGATAATCTTTCGCTTTTTTAAAATATCCGAACAGGCTGTCCGCATCTTCATTTTCTACATAAGATTCGATCGTGTCAATCTCCCGTTTCCATTCTTTGAAGCGGTCAAGCAGTTTATCTTTGTTATGAAGAAGTATGTCTCTCCACATCGCCGGACTGCTTGAGGCGATTCTGGTGATGTCCCGAAAACCGCCGGCTGCGAAACGCTTCAAAAACGGATAATTTTCTTCAGAATGATGAGCCTGATGGACGAGGCTTGCAGCAACGATATGAGGGAAATGGCTGATGACGCTCGTTACGCCGTCATGCTCCTCGGGAGTCATCTCCACAAAGTGGGCGTTTGCCGCTTTCAAAAGCTCCTTCAGATGCGTTACTGACTCTTTAGAAGTTGATTTTCCGGGTGTTAAAATGTAAAACGCATTTTCGAATAAAAATTCTTTGGCGGCAGCGGCCCCGGATTTATGAGACCCCGCCATCGGATGGCCGCCGACAAATTGATAATGAGCCGGAAGCACTTTATCGGCGTAGCTGACGACTTTCTGTTTCGTGCTGCCCACATCCGTAATCAGGAGTTCATGGGTGATGTCTGATGCGGCCAGCATATCGAGCATTTTCAGCGTTTGGGCGACAGGCGTGGCGATAATGACAACAGACGCTTGCTGCGCCCCTTCCGTCAATGAGCCGGCCCGCTCGTCAATAATTCCGAGCTTCAGCGCGGCAGTGAGCTGTTCTTCCGAAATATCCACACCGATAATCCGTTTATGCGGATGCTCCTTTTTGATGGCCAATGCGATCGATCCGCCGATCAGCCCGATCCCCGCAAGCAATATAGTATCCTTCATTTCACTCATTTCCTTTTTCAACTATTTTAATAGAGCAAAGAGGTGATGCTTGATCACCTCTTATAATATTTCAGCTAAGATTGTGAGAATTTCCTCATTCTGCTCTTTCGTACCGACCGTAATCCTTAACGCTGTCGGAAATCCGAGCGCCTGTCCTGAACGGACGATATATCCTTTTTCCAACAGGACTTGGAACAGTTCATCCGCCGGACGGTTAAAATCAATGAGCACAAAGTTGGTTTGTGAAGGATAACAAGTTAATCCGTGAGTTTCCGCAAAATCATAATACTGCTTGAGGCCCGCTTTATTTTTCTCGACGCATTCCTGAATAAATGTGTGGTCGTCAAGCGCTGCCAGTGCCGAAGCCTGACCGATTCTGCTCGTATTGAACGGCTCTCTCGCCGGTTCAATCTGGCGGATCAGCGCTTCGTCCGCAATGCCGTATCCGACACGCAGCGCGGCAAGTCCGTACGCTTTAGAGAAGGTGCGGAGGATCATGACATTCGGATATTGCTTTAAAAGCGGAATGCTTTCAGGGTAATCGTCCGCCGTAACATACTCGTAGTACGCTTCATCAAGTACAACGAGTATATGCTCGGGGACTCTGTTTAAAAAGGCAATTAGCTCTTGCTCAGAAGTATATGTCCCCGTCGGATTATTGGGGTTGCATACCCATATGACTTTCGTCTCGCCGTCAATTGCTTCCAGCATCCGGTCCAAATCATGAGCGCCGTCACTGCGGAGCGGCACCTCGCGCACCTCAGCGCCTTCAATCACCGCATTGTGTCTGTATTGCGGGAAAGTCGGGGCGGCGGTAATCGTGTTTGCCTGATCATTTAATAAAGAACGGCAGATAATCTGCACTAGCTCATCAGAGCCGTTGCCGAAAATGATCGAAGATTCACTGACCTGCAGATGCTCACTGAGCCGCGTTCTCAAAGCGGCACTGTAACCGTCGGGATACAGCGCAAGCTGCTCAATCTCCTGATGCAGCGCATCTTTTGCGGCCTGTGAACAGCCGAACGGATTTTCGTTAGAAGCGAGTTTTACTACTTTTTCAAGCCCGTATTCCATTTTCACTTCTTCTATTGGTTTGCCCGGCTGATACGGTTTCAGCTGCCGCAGCTGTTCTTTAATCTGCAAATCCAGTCACCTCATTTTACACTGTACAGTCGTCCGAACGTCTTCGCGTATTCTTCAAATTCAAGAAGCGCATCAGCTCTTGTGCCGGGATTCACAAGCTTTGTTTTAAGCTCTTCAACTTTTTTGACAAGCGCGCTGCCGACAACGACACCGTCAGATATTTCATTCATCCCGTCAACCTGTTTGCGGTTTGAAATGCCAAAACCGACCGCCACCGGAACAGAGCTGAATTCTTTCACCTTACGGATGAAAGAGTATACAGACGGATCGAATTCGCTGCGTACGCCCGTCACTCCTAAAGAGGATACACAATACACAAAGCCGCAGGCCTGTTCAGTAATTATTTTCAAACGGTCTTCACTTGTCGGCGCAACCAGCGAGATATAAGCGATGTTCTCCTTTTTGCATGTCATTTGCAAAAGGGCGCTTTCCTCTAATGGAAGGTCGGGTACAAGCAGGCCGTCTATGTCGTTTTCCCGCAGTAAAGCGAAAAAGTATTCTTTTTCTAATTGTAACACAGGATTATAATACGTAAAGAGGATAATTGGAATATGAACGCCGTTTTTTTTCATTTTGCCGCCAAGTTCAATGGCTTTTACGATATTCATTCCGTTTTCCAGAGCCCGTTTTGAAGCCCGTTGTATGACGGGTCCGTCCGCAAGCGGATCTGTGTAAGGAACGCCGATTTCAAGGGCAGAAGCGCCTGCATTCTGTAATGATATTGCCAGTTCAACAGAAATGTCAGGAAGCGGATCGCCCGCTGTGATAAAAGGGATAAACAATTTTTCAGAATCTCGCAGATTAAACATGTGTCTCCACCCCGTTTTCCAAAACATTCATCAGCGTATGAACATCTTTATCTCCTCTTCCCGACAAACTGACGAGAATGATTTTGTCTTTATCCATGTCCTTTGCCATTTCAAACGCTTTTGCCAGGGCGTGGGCAGATTCAATAGCCGGAAGAATACCTTCTGTTTCAGAAAGCAGACGTAACGCGGCAATCGCTTCATCGTCTGTCACGCTTTCGTACGTTACACGGCCGCTTTTGTGCAGATAGGCGTGCTCAGGGCCGATCCCCGGGTAATCAAGGCCTGCTGAAATGGAATACGGTTCGATAATCTGCCCGTATTCATCTTGTATTAAATAGGTCATTGATCCGTGAATCACCCCGAGCGTCCCTTTTGCGATCGTTGCCGCATGCAGCGGCGTATCAATCCCTTTTCCGGCCGCCTCGGCGCCGATCAGCTCAATGTCTTCGTCTAAAAAGGCCTGAAATATGCCCATCGCATTGCTTCCGCCGCCGACACATGCAACAACCTTGTCCGGGAGCGTTCCTTCAACCCGGCGGAGCTGTTCTTTCGCTTCCTCGCCGATGATTTTCTGAAATTCACGAACGATATACGGATATGGGTGCGGACCCACTACAGAACCGATAAGATAGAAATGATCTTCACAATGCTGGACCCAATACCTGATTGCCTCATTCGTCGCATCTTTCAGCGTGCCGTTGCCGCTTGTGACCGGCACCACTTCCGCGCCGAGCAGTTTCATCCGGAATACGTTCAGCGACTGGCGCGCAACGTCTTCTTCACCCATAAAAACCGTACATTTAAAACCGAATTTTGCGGCGGCTGTCGCGGCAGCCACACCGTGCTGTCCCGCACCGGTTTCGGCGATGATTTTCGTTTTGCCCATCTTTTTAGCAAGCAGAATCTGGCCTAACGCGTTGTTAATTTTATGAGAGCCGGTATGGTTTAAATCTTCTCTTTTCAGATAGATTTTCGCCCCTCCCAAATACTCTGACACCCTGTCTGCGAACGTTAATGCAGTCGGTCTTCCGGAGTAATCAAACAATAGTTTTTTATATTCGGCATGAAAAACAGGATCATTTTTTAATTCTGTGAAAGCCGTTTCGATTTCCTCAAGGGGCCGCATCAATGTTTCAGGGACAAATTTGCCGCCGAATTCGCCGTATCTTCCGATTTCATTTGGATATGGATACATAGTGGTTCATCCTTTCTTCTAAAAGCCGGATCAGTGTTTGATCCTTGTGTCCGTTTTTTTCAATTCCGCTGGCAAGATCTATACCGCACGGACGCGATCTCAGTAAGCCGGTAATCGTTTCAGGATTAACACCGCCCGCAATAAAACAGCGCTTGCTTGCATTTTGAGCCTGCTTTCGGTACAAGGGGACACGGGCCCATGAAAACGCGATTCCCGTTCCGCCTCTCATTCCTGTCACTGAAGAATCAATGACATAGCCGTCGACAGCAGGTGTAAATTGAGCCATCTGACGGAGCGTCCCTTCCCCGTGATGGAGCGCTTTCCATATTTCCGAGCGCACAAGCGGACGGAGGCGAAGGGCATCCTCAGGCGATTCATCACCGTGAAGCTGGATGACGTCAAGTGCCAGATCAGATGCGATTTGCGCGATGTTTTCTATCGTTTCATTTACAAATACTCCGACATGTTTCTTGTCTGTCCGGACCTGCTCTTTCCATTTCCGGACCTCATCCGGCGTTACTCTCCGTTTGCTTGCGGCAAAAATAAATCCCAGATAATCCGCTTCTGAAGCTGCCGCAAGTTCATAATCACGCTTCGATCGTATTCCGCAGTACTTTAACTCAGGCTTTTTCATATCGTCACTCTCCGAACAGTCCGCGGATCGCCTTTTGCTGCGAATCCTCTCTCATTAAGGATTCTCCGACCAATACAGCCTGCGCCCCGTGCTTGTTGACGAATTGCAGGTCAGCCAAAGAACCGATGCCGCTTTCGCTGACCAGCAGGCAGCCGTCCGGCACAAGCTGCGCTATTTTTTCCGTTTGCGAAACAGAAGTACGGAACGTTTTTAAGTCCCGGTTGTTTATGCCGAGAATGTCCGGCTGAAACACTTGTAAAATCCGTTCAAGCACAGTTTCATCATGAACTTCAACGAGAACGTCCATGCCCTTCCCGCAGGCTTCCAGATAAAGCTCATGAAGCTTTGAAGGTTCCAGCGCTTCCCCGATCAGCAAAATGGCATCGGCGCCGATCCTGAACGATTCCTCCACCTGAAGGGAATCAATAATAAAATCTTTTCTCAGCACGGGAAGAGACACGGTTTGTTTAACATCTGTCAGAAATTGATTTCTCCCCTGAAAAAAACGGGAATCCGTGAGAACCGAAAGGACGTCGGCTTTAGCCGCTTCATAATCCGCCGCAATCGTTTCCGGAACAAAATGCTCTTTAATCAATCCTTTAGACGGCGAAGCTTTTTTCACTTCGGCAATCAGCCCGATAAAACGGTTCGGGTTCAGGAGCGCTTCTTTAAAGGATCTCCGTTCAATTTGACAGGTTTCCGGCAGCACGATGGATTTGATTTCTTCTTTTTTCTGCAGAATGATTTGATCAAGCATACATTTCTTCCTCTTTCTGTTTCAGACGTTCGAGCTGCCTTTTGGCATCTCCGTTTTGAATCGCTTCTAAGGCTGTTTTCGTTCCTTCTTTCAGATCGTTTGCAAGACCTGCCGTATAAATGGCCGCGCCCGCATTTAAGGCGGTAATATGCAGTGCGGATGACGGAGCTCTATTTGCAAAAATATTCTGAATGAGAAGCGCGCTTTCTTCTGATGAACTCACTTGAATATCCTTCAATGAACCTTCTGCAAAACCGAATTGTTCAGGTGAAACGGAATATTCCAGACGTTCACCGTTTTTCAGCTCAATGATATCGGTCGGTGCTGTGATGGACAGTTCATCTAATCCGTCACGCGCCGACACAAGCATGACGTGTCTGACATCAAATTGTTCCAAAGCGCTTGCCATCAGGCGCGCTTTATCAAATGAATAGACGCCGATCACCTGCCGCTTCACCTGCAGCGGGTTGCTGAGCGGGCCCAGCAGATTAAATACGGTTCGGAAGCCAAGCTCTTTTCTTGCGGCGGCGACGTGCTTCATTGACGAATGAAACAGCGGCGCAAACAAAAACCCCATTTGTTTCATTTCAATGCTGCGTTTGACGCTTTCTGGAGTGGCTTGAATGGAAACCCCCAGCTTTTCCAGCACATCCGCGCTGCCGCTTTTAGACGAAACGGAGCGATTTCCGTGCTTGGCAACTTTAGCTCCGGCGGCAGAAGCTGTAATCGCCGCTGCCGTGGATATGTTAAACGTAGAAATCCCGTCTCCGCCTGTTCCGCACGTATCAACGACATCCGCCAAGCCACCCGCCGTCTGTGCCCGCGCCCGCATCACTTTTACAAATCCGGCAAGCTCCTCCGCCGTTTCACCCCGGTGGGCTAATACCGATAAAATCCCCCCGATCTCAGACTGCGACATGGCCCCGTTCATCATCATCTCCATCAGCTTTTCGGCTTCTCCGGTTTTCAGCGTGCGGCCATTAACGCACGATTGCAGAAATTTGTTCATCCGTCTTCTCCTCCCCGCCAGAAAAGATGTCTTCTGCGATTTGAATCGTTTTTAAAAGCGCCCCCGCTTTGTTACAGCTCTCTTCATATTCGGCTTCCGGGACGGAATCAGCGACTATTCCCGCGCCCGCCTGCACCGACGCCGTACCGTTTTTGACACTCATGGTGCGGATGGTGATACACGAATCAATTGACCCGTCAAATCCGATATAAGCGATACATCCGCCGTAGGTTTCTCTGGAAGTCGGTTCTAATTCATTTAAAAGCTGCATCGCGCGGATTTTCGGAGCGCCCGAGAGTGTTCCTGCCGGGAATGCCGACATCAGCGCATCAACCGGATGGACGCCCTGTTTTAAACGGCCGGTTACAACAGAGATGATGTGCATCACATGTGAAAAAGAAACGACCTTTGTGAATTCCGGAACGGCTACGGAACCGTACTCCGCAACTCTGCCGATGTCATTGCGCGCAAGATCGACGAGCATATAATGTTCAGCTTTCTCTTTTTCGTCATTCATCAGCTCTTTTTTGAGGCGATCGTCCTCTTCTTTTCCGGCGCCCCTTCTTCTCGTTCCGGCAATCGGATGAATTTCCAGGTGTCTGTCATCCACGCGGATCAGACGTTCAGGCGAACTTCCGACAATGTCTCTGTCAGGCAGTTTGATATAGTACATATAAGGTGAAGGATTGACGATGCGGAGCACCCTGTACAGCTCAAATGAATGTCTGGATACCGGAATGTCAAACTTTTGCGAAAGCACCCCTTGAAAAATGTCTCCGGCTTTTATATATTCTTTCAGTTTATCGACGCCGGCCATAAACTCTTCTTTCGTATAATTGGATGTCACATCGGCAAAACTTGGCGTTTCAAATGTTTCTTTAGAAAAAAACGGCTCTTTCATATCTTTCGGTTCTGTCAAAATACCGATAAGCTTACGAAGCTCCGCGCAATTTTCTTTAAAAACGGCCCGCTTTTCTTCCTCCGTCTCCCGGCCGTTAAGCGCCGCATATTGAATGAAATGCACTTGTTTCGTTTCGTGGTCGTACGCGATGATTTTCCGGCAGACAAACAGCATGCATTTTTCGAAATCTGTTTCTTTCGCGTGGCTCGGCACGGAAGGCTCAATCAAAGGGATCATGTCATAGCTCAGATAACCGACGGCCCCTCCCGAAAACGGGATATCAAGCTCGGGTGTTTTAATGCGGAAGCTTTCATTCATCCAATCAAGCACGGCTTTTAATTCTCCGGCTTCAAACAGCGTATGCCCGTTTGGATCAGCGGCAGTGAATGTGTGATGACTCTCTTTAATCGTGATAAAAGGATCGAGGCCGATAAAAGAGTATCTCGACCAGCTTGACGACTCATCCTTGCTTTCTAAAAGATACGTAATGTTTCTGTCCAGTTTTTCAACCATCTGAATGGGTGTGATCGTGTCGACCGTAAAAGTCTCTGCGATTGGAATGGTGCGGTGTGTCAGACTGTCCTTTAAAAATAAAGAAACATCCGATTGTAAATTCATGATTCTCCTCCTTACGGTAAGGAGAATGAGATGAAGAGTGAGAGGAGTCTTGCGTATAAGAAATAAACCCAAAAGAAAGGCTTCTTTTGGGCAGAATAAAAACGTGTTTATCTCAGCTCAGCTAAACTCATTCTCTGCTACCCTATTCTAAACTCAACTGTTCAATATCTTACTTACCAGCTCTATACACACTCTTGTGTATTTCTAAGCTTTGTTTATCGTATTACATGTCAGTATTTTTTGTCAATGATAAATCCGGCCTTAACACAACGGCTTTTTCTAAATAGACATGCTTGATTTCATCCTGAGGCGTATCCGTCTGAACCGTCATCAGGACACGGATACACTTTTGCAGAGCGCCGGTGACATCCATTTCCTGCATGCACGTCACCGGGACGTACTGCCACCCGGAAAGGCGGCGGACCGCTTTTGCCGGAAATACGGAATGGATATCAGGCGTGGCGGATAACAGGATCTGTACAACGTCTTCCGGCTTGCATCCATTTTGTTCAATGATTTTTTCAAGCAGCTGCTGTGTTTTTTCTAAAATTTCTTGTTCGGTGTCTTGTTCCACCGTTGTTGCTCCGCGAATACCGCGTATCATCATGCTGTTTCCTCCATTCGCCATTTGTTCAGCAAATTTTCGAGCTCATCTTTTGAAAGCATGCAGTCCCGCGCTTCGCCTAATTCCTTTAACACGATGAACTGTGTCATGCCTCCGCGCGTTTTTTTATCATTCATCATCCGGGCGGAGAGAACCGGCGTTTCAATATCTTGTCTGATACTTCCCGGGTAGCCGAGCCCAATCAGCCATTGTGTGAGTTCTTTCCTGTTCATCTTGCAACCCGCAACCTGTTCACTCACGTAAAGGGCAAACTGCATGCCGAGGGCGACCGCATCTCCATGAGTAATCCGGCCGTAGCCGTATTCCGCCTCAACGGCATGGCCGAGCGTATGGCCGAAATTCAGAAAAGCTCTTATCCCCTCTTCCTTTTCGTCCTCACGCACGACGGCCGATTTGATTGAAATTCCTTTATAAATCATTTCATTCAGCTCAGCGCTTGTCAGTCCTTGCAACGTGTCAAACGTGAGAAGTTTTTCTAAAAAAGCATGATCGGCGATAAACGCGTGTTTGATCACTTCAGCCATGCCCGATCTCAGCTCTTGTTCCGGCAGGGTTTTCAGAAGCTCCGTATCGTAAATCACCGCTTTCGGCTGATAAAACGCGCCGATTAAGTTCTTTCCGAGTTTATGGTTGACGGCCACCTTGCCGCCGACCGCGCTGTCATGGGCAAGCAGTGTCGTCGGCATTTGAATGAAATCAATTCCTCGCATAAAAGTCGCTGCGCAAAAGCCGGTCAAATCACCCGTCACGCCGCCTCCGAAGGCGATCATACATGAGGAGCGGTCCATATGGAAAGCGATCGCTTCCGTTTGAATCCGTTCATACTCTTTTAGAGACTTCGCTTCTTCTCCGCTTGGAACGATTACTTTTTTCACGGGCCATGTTTCGTTTAAAAGCCGGAACATCTCATCGCCGTAAAGCCGGTCAACTTCAGCATCGATGACGAGAAGGATCTTTGTCAGCGGCCTGTTCAGTGAAGACAAAAGAGCAGCGGCCTGTTTCCTTATGCCTTCACCGATATACACGGGATATGCGGAGGAAGCTGTCCGAACCTCAAGCTCTTTCATCAGAATTCCCTCGATAGTTTTTTCATGTTTTCAACATTTTCTTTAATGCGGTCGATCTGGTCAAGCCCGAATTGTTCTACGACGGCATTTGCGATTTCCCAGGCCACTGCAGCTTCAGCCACTACGCTTGCTGCCGGAACCGCGCAGCTGTCTGAACGTTCAATGCTCGCTGTAAACGGTTCTTTCGTTTCAATGTCGACGCTTTTCAGCGGCTTATACAAAGTAGGGATCGGTTTCATGACGCCGCGGACGACAATCGGCATTCCCGTCGTCATACCGCCTTCTAATCCTCCGAGCCTGTTTGTGGCGCGTGTATAGCCTTTCTCTTCATCCCATACGATTTCATCATGAACTTCACTGCCGTTTTTGCCGGCCGCTTCAAAACCGATGCCGAACTCTACGCCTTTAAACGCGTTAATCGACAGAACGGCTGCAGCGAGCTTGCTGTCCAGCTTACGGTCATAGTGGACATAACTTCCGACACCGACAGGCATACCTTCGACGATCACTTCAACAATTCCGCCGATCGAGTCGCCGTTTGCCTTCGCTTCATCAATGGCTGCCATCATTTGACGGCCTGCTTCTTCATCGTAGCATCTGACCGGTGATTCTTCCGTTACCCGTTTGAGATCCTCAATGGATGTGTAATCGGTTTTCTCTGCTTTTACGCTGCCGATTTGCAGGACGTGTCCGGCGACTTTAATGCCAAGCTCCGCTAAAATCTTTTTAGCGACGGCTCCGGCAGCCACTCGAACCGTTGTCTCACGCGCGGAAGATCGTTCTAACACATTTCTCATATCGCGGTGATTATACTTAATAGCCCCGTTCAAATCTGCGTGTCCCGGTCTCGGTCTTGAAATCTGACGTTTCATTTCACTTTCTTCTTCTTCTGTAATCGGTGCTGCGCCCATGATTTTTGTCCAGTGAGTCCAATCTTTATTCTCTACAACGAGCGCGATGGGTGAACCGAGTGTCCGGGCATGCCGCACGCCGCTTGTGATTTTCGCTCTGTCCGTTTCAATCTGCATGCGGCGTCCGCGGCCGTGCCCTTTTTGACGTCTGGCAAGCTCAAAATTAATGTCTTCTTCAGTTATATAAAGCCCCGCAGGCACACCTTCTATAATTGTCGTCAGCTGCGGGCCGTGTGATTCTCCGGCTGTTAAGTATCTCATTTCTTTCTTCTCCCTTCATCGCATTAACGCTTTTAAGTAAAACTATACCACAAGTTTTCATTAAATGTCTTCTATCTTTTTTGATAAAAAAATGTATCAGTGCTCTCAAGGCCGAATTTTTCCGGGCTGAAAATCTGCTCTGTGCTTCCGACAAACAGAATTCCGTTCTTTTTCAGACTGCCCGCCATTTTCACATACAGCTCTTCTTTTGCTTTTTCAGTAAAATAAATAAAGACGTTGCGGCAGACGATCAGATCAAAATCCTGTTCATAGCTGTCGGCGAGCAGGTTGTGCCGCTTAAACCGGATGTTTTTTTGAATCTCTTGTTTTACTTGATAACTGTTGTCAGCCTGCTTGGTGAAATAACGGCTTTTCACGGAAGCCGGCACCTCTTGCAGCGAGCGTTCCTGATAGATGCCCCGCTTGGCTTTGCCAAGCGCCTTTTCATCAATATCTGTAGCCAATATATCAAATCCGGCCAGCCCCGTCTGCTGATTGAGAATCATAGCCAAAGTATAGGGTTCCTCCCCCGTTGAACAGGCCGCACTCCATATTTTTAACGGTTTGTTATGCTTTATTAACGGAAGAATTGAGGTTTCAAGAACTTCCCACCGTTTATAATTTCGGTAAAATTCAGAAACATTGATCGTCATCCTGTCCAATGTTTCATTTAATAAAAGCTTGTCTTTCTCCAAAGCGGCGGCAAATTCCTGAAAATCTTTGAATCCCTTTTTTTCATAAAGGGACGTCAGCCGTCTTTTCATCTGTGCTTCTTTGTATAAAGATAAATCAACGCCGGTTATTTGTTTCCACTTGGTGATAAAAATTTCGTAAGGCTCCATTGCTTCTCTCCCAATCTCGCTGTCTTTTGTCCTAGTATAGCCTGTTTTCTTTCTAATTTGTACGATTTCAATAAAAAAATCAGCCCGCAGGCTGATTTGTGAGAAATGAAAAGACAGGGCAGCGCAGCCTCTGTCTTTCTTAAAATATGTAAACCTTTTCATAACAAGAGAAAAAGAAAGGCTGACGGCTTAGTACACCCAGTCGGCCATTAATTTTTGATACGGTACAAGCTCTTCCTGTTTGAAGAAAATGTCAATTTCCCGCTCAGCGCTTTCTAAGGAGTCTGAACCGTGAATGATATTTTTGCCGACAAACATGCCGTAGTCACCGCGGATCGTGCCCGGCAGTGCATCTTTCGGGTTCGTTTTTCCGATCAGCTGTCTTGTGATCTCTACTACATTTTCCCCTTCCCATACCATTGCAAATACGGGTCCTGATGTAATGAATTCCACAAGCTCGCCGAAAAACGGCTTCCCTTTATGTTCAGCATAATGGTTTTCAGCCATCTGTTCTGAAACTTGCATTAGCTTGGCTCCTGCCAATTGTAAGCCCTTACGCTCAAATCTGGATAAAATCTCTCCGATCAGCTGGCGCTGTACGCCGTCCGGTTTTACCATGATAAAAGTTTTTTCCATAAGATTCTCCACCCCATCATTATGTATAGGCTTTCAAGTTGCACACCGAAATCGTAACATCTTTCTGACAATTAATCAATCCAGGGCGGAGAATGTTCACATCTTGTTCGTAAAAGGAATTTAAAATTTCCGTTTGCCGATATATTTGGCGATGGCGGCCAATGATGAGCGCGCCCGTCCTCTCGGCAGTGTATTCAGTTTTTCAAACGCTTTTTTTAAGTACCTGTCACTGACGGCCATTGATTTTTCAATTGCGTCTGTGCGTTTAATATTTTCAATAATGGGGGCGAGCTGCTCCTGTGTTGTTTCACTGTTAATTAATTTCAGCTGATTTTTCAATTCAGGCTGACGGAGCGCGTACAAAACGGGCAGAGTGACATTTCCTTGCAGCAGATCCCCTCCGACCGGCTTTCCCAGTTCCTCTTCCGTTGAAGTGAAATCAAGAATGTCGTCAATAATCTGGTAGGACATGCCCACGTAATAGCCGAACCAATATAATGCTTTGTGAATCTTCTCATCAGCTCCCGAAGCGATGGCGCCGAGCTGGCAGCTGACGGCAATGAGAAGAGCCGTTTTCCGTTTGATGCGGCGCAAATAGGTTCTGAGGTTTTGTTCCATATTGTATTTATCTCTGATCTGTTCAATTTCTCCGAGGCATACTTCTACGATGGTTTTGGACAGGATCCGGTGGGCTTTCGGCTCATCCAATCTCGTCATCATCTCAAGTGAGCCCGCAAGCATATAATCACCGGTATACATGGCGATACGGTTGTCCCACTTGGCTTTGATGGTCGGTTTTCCTCTCCGCAGCTCGGCGTCATCAATGACGTCGTCATGCACGAGGGACGCCATATGAATCATTTCCAGCGTCACCGCAACATATTTTATTTTATTAATGTCATAGTCGCCGAACATGCCGGAAAGCAATACGAAAACAGGGCGGATCCGCTTGCCTCCCGCCTGGAGCAAATGGAGCCCGGCTTCACTCAGCAAGGGATAGTCTGACCGCACCGTTTGCTCAAGCTCCCTTTCGATCACATCAATATCGTCATTTAAAAAAGAATAGGCCATTTTAAATTTCATATCATTCACCCAAACATCTGTATATTCATCATTTCCAACCGATATGCGTAGCGGCCACTCCGCCGGTAAACGAATGGTATTTGACATTCGTCAGGCCCGCTTCTTCAAACAGACGCGCAAGTTCTTTCATACCGGGAAATTCTCTTGCCGATTCTTGAAGCCAAGAATATTCTTTATAGCTCTTCGCAAACATTTTTCCGAAGAAAGGCATGATGTATTTAAAATATAGAAAATATGCCTGTCTGAATCCGAACATTTCCGGCTGGGATGTTTCCAGACATACGACCTGCCCGCCCGGTTTAACGACCCGCCGCATTTCTTTCAGCACGGTCAGATAGTCGGGAACGTTCCGCAGCCCGAAGCCGATGGTGACAAAATCAAAAGAATCATCAGCGAAGGGAAGCTCCATCGCATTTCCGTGCAAAAGCTCAATTTGGCTGTAACCGCCCTCTTTCACTTTTTTCTCGCCGATGCTCAGCATATTTTTGCTGAAATCCAGTCCTTTGATTTCGCCGCTTTTTCCGGCTGCTTCTGCGAGGGCAATCGTCCAGTCAGCCGTTCCGCAGCAGACATCAAGCGCTTTTGCGCCTTCTTTTACATTCATAATCTGCATCGTTTTATCGCGCCATTTTTTATGCTGCTGAAAACTGATAACAGAGTTCATTTGGTCATAATTTTTATAGATTTTTTCAAACACGCCGTGTACGCGCTGTTCTTTTGACTCCTGCATGTTGATTACCCTTCTTCCACTTTCTGATGATATGTTTTGTCCTGGCTGATCGCTTTGAGCCGGTTCAGCATGAGGTTTTGGATTGGTGAATTGAGCGGCAGCAGCGTTTCAATGCTTTGCTTTGCCTTTCGGAAGCTATCTTCCATTATGTCAGCCTTTGATTTCCCTGACTTTACAATATTGCCGATGACATCGAGAAATATAGCATTGCCGTTCATCAGCCGCTTATATACAAAAAAATCACTCGCCAGCTCTTTCCAGCGCGGAAGATTAAAGTGGTCTGACACTCTGTGAAACAGGGCCGCTTCCACAATCGCCATGCTTTCGATCAATTGATTCAAGTCATTGACAGACCGATCGTACAGACGGATTTTATGCTCATTGATTTCTTTAATTGCCGTAGCGAGCGTCCGAATCATATAGATATCCTTCATTTCAGATAAAAGCGAATAATACAGTCCGCTGAAATAGTCGCCGGCAAGCACGGTGAGCTGCCGGTTTTTATTTTCGTCTCGCTTTAACGCTCTGGCTGTTGTCACTTCATCGTGGGTATCAAGGGCGCTTTGGACAAGCATCGCAGTTACTATGTAATTTTCTCTGTCGTTGTTCTTAATGTCCGCCTCTTCAAACAAAGCGTGAAAAAGAAGAAGCTTATCCTCATCGATTTTAGGCGCGGAAATATGTTTCGCTAAATAAGGATGAGACAGCTTTTGTTTTAATTTCGTATTTAGATTCGCTAAAGTTCCGTAGATGTCTTGCAAAAATATCACCCTTGTCCCCAAATTCACATTTATTCTAATATGTATGAGATTTACTCGTCATTATTATACGCAGGTATCATTATAGCATAAAAAAAAGAAATTGGCTGTATTCTCCCGCCGTTTGCGGGCATTTGGCAAAAGCGGGAAACAGCCGGCTTATTTTTTTTCGCTGTTCATTTCTCCGTAAGCGGTCTGGATGAGGGCGTTGCCTCTCACTTTGATGGCAGAGGTATGCTCAGTAAACTGAGCGATAATCACTTCGCCTTTGTCCAGTTTTTCGGAATGGTGAAATTTCGTATCCGTTCCTCTCGTTAAACCGATGACGTTCACGCCGTCCTCGACCGCTTTAATGACGACAAAATCACTTGAATGCTTTGAATTCATATCTGCACCCTCTATCATTATTAATCCGCACGTTTAATATGTTCTAACACTTCGGAACGCGCCGCTGCGTCATCTTTAAAAATACCTCTTACAGCGGAAGTCACTGTTTTTGCGCCAGGCTTTCTTACGCCCCTCATCGTCATGCACATATGCTCAGCTTCGACGACAACCATGACGCCGTGGGGATCTAAGGTCTCTACGATGCTTTCTGCAATCGTTGAAGTAATGCGCTCCTGCAGCTGCGGGCGTTTTGAGACGGCTTCCACCGCCCGCGCCAATTTACTCAGGCCCGTCACTTTGCCGCCGCGCGGAATGTAGGCAATATGCGCTTTTCCGTAAAAAGGAACAAGGTGATGTTCACACATGGAATGAAACGCGATATCTTTTACAAGAACAAGCTCCTCATGGTCTTCTCCGAAAACGGTTTTAAAGTGTTCTTTCGGGTCTTCATTTAATCCCGAGAATACTTCCGCGTACATTTTTGCCACGCGTTTCGGCGTATCTAAAAGCCCTTCCCGGTCCGGATCTTCTCCAATCGCCTCTAAAATCTGGCGAACCGCCTGTTCAATCTGTTCTTTATTAACTTCTTTCATTGTCTGTGTCCTCCACCATTGAATACATTTAATTTCGATTCTAGCACATTTGCCGCGCCAAAAGCAAAACGAAAGTCCTGCCCGGTGACCGGGGCTGCTTAAATATGAAAAGCCCCTTTATCAAGGGGCTTTTCTGTGAAGAAACAAAGTGTATGTATCAGATGCATACACGATCTATATTCACAATTATTTTCCTGCAACAGCGTCTTTAAGAGCTTTACCTGGTTTGAAAGCAGGTACCTTGCTTGCAGGGATTTCGATTTCTTCACCCGTTTGCGGGTTACGTCCTTTACGTGCAGAACGCTCGCGCACCTCAAAGTTACCGAAACCGATCAGTTGGATTTTATCACCGTTTTTAAGTGCATCTAAAATCGTATCAAAAACAGAATCAACTGCTTTTGTAGCGTCTTTTTTAGACAATTCGCTTGCTTCAGCAACCGCATTGATTAGTTCTGTCTTGTTCATGCCTTTCACCTCCTCCCAAAAGGGTATCAAATCAGCAGTTTATTATCATTTCTTCACAGTTCAGCCTGATTCTAAACCTGTCTGATAAAAAATCAAAGCAGGGAAGAACAGACAAGTAAACGGCTTTTCATAAGAAAACAGACACTTTGAGGAATGTTTGTCCAACAAAGTGAAGATTTTCTGTATGTAGAGTAACACATATAAAAAGCCATATCAAGCATTTTAAAGCCTCAATCCCTTGCTCGTCAAGGTTTTCACGTGTTTTACCGAACAAATATTCCTTTTTTTGCTTTTTTCCTCCTAATCCTTGATTGATTTCCAGTATCTAAAAAGAATAAAAAAAGACCCCCCGTTTCAGGAAGAGGTCCTTCAGCTTACAAAATAATGGCGATCAGGCCGCCTGAGCCTTCGTTAATAATTCTCTCCAGCGTTTCTTTCAGTTTGTATCTCGCATTTTCCGGCATGAGTGACAGTTTTGCGGAGATTCCTTCTCTTACGATAGAGCTCAATGATCTGCCGAAAATATCGGAATTCCAGATAGAAAGCGGATCATCTTCAAAGTCCTGCATTAAGTAGCGGACAAGCTCTTCACTTTGTTTTTCTGTCCCGATGATCGGTGCGAATTCACTTTCCACATCCACTTTGATCATATGAATGGACGGAGCGACCGCTTTCAGCCTTACTCCGAACCTTGATCCCTGCCTGATGATTTCCGGTTCATCAAGGCTCATATCGGTTAAGGCCGGGGCGGCAATGCCGTAGCCGGTCTGTTTCACCATTTTCAGCGCATCTGATACCTGATCATATTCTTTTTTCGCGTGGGCGAAGTCCTGCATTAATTCAAGCAGGTGGTCTTTCCCGCGGATTTCAACGCCGACCACTTCTTTTAAAATCTGGTCATATAAATGATCCGGCGCATACAAATCAATTTCTGCGACACCCTGGCCAAGTTCGATTCCGGCCAATCCGGCGCTTTCAATAAACTCAAATTCACTGAAGTGGCCGACAACCCGGTCGACATCGCGCAGGCGTTTAATATCTTTTACGGTTTCTTTCACTGATTCCTGGTAGCTCTCTCTGAGCCAATGATTTTCTTTCAGCACCATGACCCAGCTCGGAAGGTTGACATTGACTTCCAGCACAGGGAACTCGTAAAGCGCTTCTCTGAGGACGCTTAACACATCTGTTTCCCGCATGCTTTCAACACTCATGGCGAGGACGGGAATATCATATTTCGCGCTTAATTCAGCTCTGAGCGCTTCTGTTTCCGGGTGGTACGGTTTTACCGAGTTGATGACCATAATAAACGGTTTGCCGACTTCCTTCAGCTCGTCGATGACTCTTTCTTCCGCTTCCACGTAATCGCCCCGCGCAATATCGCCGATTGAGCCGTCTGTCGTAATGACGACCCCGATTGTGGAGTGTTCCTGGATGACTTTTCTCGTACCGATTTCCGCAGCCTCATGAAAGGGAATCGGTTCTTCATACCAAGGTGTATTGATCATTCTCGGACCGTTTTCATCCTCATATCCCTTCGCCCCGGGAACCGTATATCCCACACAATCCACAAGACGGATGTTGACATCAAGTCCTTCCGCGACATGAACGGACATGGCTTGATTCGGGACAAATTTTGGTTCTGTGGTCATTATCGTTTTTCCTGCTGCGCTTTGCGGAAGCTCATCCTGCGCCCGCGCTCGGTCGGCCTCATTGCTGATATTCGGGAGCACCACAAGCTCCATAAATTTTTTAATGAATGTAGATTTCCCTGTACGGACAGCGCCAACGACTCCTAAGTATATATCGCCTCCTGTTCGTTCAGCGATATCCTTGAAAATATCGACCTTTTCCAAGTGATCCCCTCCCGGACTTCCTATCCTTATCATTTTTCATTCACCATTCTCCAATCAAATACAGGACACTATATGTGTATGACGTTGTCCTATTTCAATATGACATCTTTAGAAAATTTTCAGGCAGTCTTTTCTATCAAAATCAAAAAAACCTTTCTCCCTATTTGTATGCGCGGGAAAAAGGTTCATTCCTGTTTCGTTTGACTTTCTAAAAAAACGGGTTCCTGTTTTTCATTTACGGTGTAAGTGACTGAAAAGGCCGGGACGAAAGGAGTCTCTTTCCATAAAATATCCTGAATTTCCGCGCCCGGTTTGATTTTCTTTTTGTTTTTCTTCAGGCAGCGGGCGAGATCGACGCGATAGTCGGCATAGATTTCTCCGTCAGCGCCGATTAAAAGCGGCAGAGACGTGCCTGAAACCGGACTTTTGACTGAAGGAGAGTCTTTCATGCCGAGCTTTTTTTTATTTAAAGTGAACAGGCCTTTTGAAACAGCGTCCTCATAGGGAGGATATGTATGCTTTTCCTGATACATTTTGACACGCAGCTTCATGTCGCGGATTGCTTCCGCCATTTGGAGATCGACCAGCTTGACGGTAGGCTTATTTTCCACATCGACAAGCACGTATTGGTACATTCCTCCGCTTTCATAAGCTGAGGCCGGCGGCTCCTCGATGTATCTGGGCGCGAGCCGCTTAAAATCTATCGGATATTTTTGATAGAGCGGTGTTTTCATATCTTTTGTCTGAATCGGCAGAAGTCCGCCGTTCGCCTTTTTAAATTCATCCACTGCCGCTTGCACCTGCTGAAGCTGATGTTTGTAAGATACTTTATTTTCAGTTTTTTTTGCTTCAGGGTACAGACAGCCCGACAGCAGAAGCACCGCCATTGCCGTTATGACGGCCATTTTTAACTTATGCATTCCGCGCCCCCTTTTGGCTTTATTCATTGACAGGCCCGCTGAAAACGACCATTAACACGATCAATCCCGAGATGACCATGCAGGCATAAGCGAGTGAAGAAACCGCTGTTTTTATCAGTTTGTTTTTCACTTTGTACCTGCTGACATAAATAGAGGCGACCGCAACAAACATTAATCCCATAGCACCAAGCGCAAACCACATTTTCATCAATGCCACACTCAAGTTCGTGCCCCCCGTCCCATCATTGTAAGCGTTATATTTCATTTTAATATACAAATGTTGAAAAGATCAACAGGTTTTCCATCTATTGAAAAAACAAAAAAACTGAAGCAAAGAGGGGGACTTTGCTTCAGTCAAGTTGACTATATTCACCTGTACGTCTGAGATACACTCTCTTGGACTTCGATGCTATAGTATGCGTAGATGCGTACGTCTGCATCCTCTTCTGCCTAAATCAGCAAATGTTTTAAGCGATTTCAGCCGGAGAGTTCTGCGTTTTGGACTTTCGTCACTTCAGAATATGCTGACGGCATGTTATTGTCACTTCACCCGGTTTTCGAATGTGTTGACCAAGTCTTCCATCTCATGGGTTTTCACTCTGGCCATTAAGGATTCTACGGCCGTTTCTACCTTCTGCCCATTAAATAATACTTGGTGAAGCGCTTCTGTGATCGGCATTTTCACCTGATATTTTTGAGACAGCTGATACGCAGCTTTCGTCGTCCGCACGCCTTCAACAACCATCCCCATCTTATCCAGGACAGCTTCCAGCTTATATCCTTTGCCGAGCAGGTTGCCGGCGCGCCAGTTTCGGGAATGAACGCTTGTACACGTCACGATTAAATCGCCTACGCCGGTCAGGCCGGAAAAGGTGAGCGGATTTCCGCCCATCTTTGTGCCGAGTCTGGCGATTTCAGCAAGACCTCGGGTGATTAAGGCCGCTTTTGCATTATCTCCGTATCCCAATCCGTCTGTAATCCCCGCTGCAAGAGCGATGATATTCTTTAACGCTCCCCCTATTTCAACACCGATCATATCGGGATTTGTATAGACGCGGAAATGCTGGTTCATGAATAAATCCTGAACCGCTTCTGCAGCCTTGATATTTTTTGAAGATGATGTAACAGTCGTCGGGTGTCTTAATCCGACTTCCTCAGCGTGGCTCGGCCCTGAAAGCACGACGATGTCTTTTCTGTACTCCTCAGGCAGCTCCTCCTCCATTAATTCTGAAATGCGGAGAAGCGAATCCGGCTCAATTCCCTTGCTGACATGAACAAAAATCGATTGTTTCGGGATGTACGGCAGAGCCTTTTTCAGCACTTCCCGAATGGCTTTTGTCGGTACTGCCACAATGATGAAGTCAGCTCCTTTTAAAGCCTCGCTTAAATCGGCTGTCCCGATGATAGAACTTGATAGCTCCACACCCGGCAGGTAATCTTTGTTTTCATGCAGTTCGTTGATTTGATCGATCAATTCGGCACGGTGTCCCCACATCATGACTTGATGTCCGTTATCAGCCAGCACTAAAGAAAGTGCAGTGCCCCAGCTTCCCGCTCCAAGCATTGCCACTTTTTTCATCTCTGTATCACACCTTTTTATTTTCTTGCTCTTGCAAATATTTTAATTGGCGTACCTTCAAATCCGAAAGCGTCCCGGATTCGGTTTTCTAAAAAGCGTTCATAAGAAAAATGCATCAGTTCCGGATCGTTGACAAAAACAACGAAGCTCGGCGGCTTAACAGCGACTTGAGTCGCATAATAAATTTTCAGACGGGAGCCGTTGTGCGTCGGAGTCGGATTCATGGCCACCGCATCCATGATGACATCATTTAAGACATTTGTCTGCACGCGGAGAGAGTGATTTTCACTCGCTTTAATAATCGCAGGCATGAGTGTATGAATCCGCTTTGTCGTCAGTGCCGACATAAACAGCACCGGCGCATAATCGAGAAATTGGAAATGCTCCCGAATATTCTGTTCAAATTCTTTCATCGTGCGCTCGTCCTTATCAACGGCATCCCATTTGTTTACGATAATGACGACGGCTTTCCCGGCTTCATGGGCATATCCGGCGATCCGCTTGTCCTGCTCAAGGATGCCTTCTTCTGCATTCAGCACAACGCCGACGACGTCTGAGCGGTCAATGGCTTTTAACGCCCGCAGCACACTGTATTTTTCTGTTGTTTCATATACTTTACCCTTTTTTCTCATTCCCGCCGTGTCAACGATTACAAATTCCTGCTGATTGTAAGTGAACGCCGTATCCACAGCATCTCTAGTCGTTCCGGCTACGTTGCTCACGATAACCCGCTCTTCGCCGAGCATCGCATTGACAAGGGATGATTTTCCGACATTCGGGCGGCCGATCAGGCAGAATTGAACGACATCATCACTGTACTTCGTCTCCGGAATGTTTTTAAAATGCTCGGCACAAGCATCGAGCAAATCTCCCAATCCTAAACCGTGTGTCCCCGAAATCGGATACGGTTCTCCAAAGCCGAGCGCATAAAAGTCATAGATGTTCGCTCTCATTTCGGTATTATCTAATTTATTAACGGCTAATACGACCGGTTTTTTCGTCCGGTACAGTATTTTTGCCACTTCTTCATCCGCAGACGTCACACCTTCGCGGCCGTTCACCATAAAGATGATCACATCAGCCTCGTCCATGGCGATTTCAGCCTGCTGGCGGATCTGTGTCAGAAACGGCTCGTCTCCGATATCAATTCCGCCCGTATCAATCAGGTTAAAATCATAATTCAGCCATTCCGCCGAACTGTATATCCGGTCCCGCGTCACTCCGGGGGTATCTTCTACTATTGAAATTCTTTCACCCGCAATCCGGTTAAAGATTGTGGATTTTCCCACATTCGGTCTTCCGACAATGGCTACGACAGGTTTACCCATAGTACCCTTCCTTTCAATCCAGCCGCTTACATTTTCACAAAAAATTGTTCAACCGGTTATTAAAAATCATCTTCGCTATGAAAAGAACCCTTCAAACAGAAGGGCTTAACTCATTTATTATATCAGTTTTCACTGAGATCACAATGTATTCTTCAAAATGTTTCGCATTCATGTAACAGTCTCCGTCTGTTTTCAAGACATTTTTGTCGCTCCTTTGCCCTGCTTTTTGCTTTTTTGGCTGATGCGCGCCGCAAGCTGTTCATATGTAGTCAGCCCGACGAGAAGAATCACTCCCGCCGAACAGCCTGAAAGCCATTTATAATCACCGACGGCTGCTGCACCCGCAATGTTGCGGATGACCGCAGCATACAATAACTCCCCCTGGCACATGCCGAGAACAAAAAGACAAAGCCTCTCAGGGAACCGCCCCTCAACAGAAAGCGTAATAACGGTAAGCAGTATAACCGCCGCCCATTCAGGTTTTATGATAAACCAAACAGGGTCATATAATGCAAAAAGAAAAATAAAGCCGTACGCCGCAGCCGCCGTCAGATGAATCACAATATGACGGAGCCGTTTATGCATGCCGAGGCTTCCCGCATAAACAAATGCCGCAGCAAAAAACATGACATATGCCGCGTTCAGCGTAAAATAAGCCGTTATCTGATGTATGCTTGCCATCATATTAGTCAAAATAAAGACTGATACGTAAAAACGGCTTTTTGTTTTGGCAAAAATAAAAGTCGCAAGTATCCATAAAAACCACATTGACCAGTAATAATAAAACGGTTCCATAATCGCTCCTCCTCTGACCAGTATGGAGCGGGAACGCATTTTTTAAACCAATTATGCCTGAAAGGAGCGGATAAAAATGGGAAAAGACAGACAGGAGAAAAAACTGAAAGCCTCCCGCCGGGTGGAATCTGATCGCGATGATTCAATTCACCATAAAGGAGCGACGAGCCTTGAACAAAACGGTGAATTCCGAAAAAGAAAATCGTAAAAAACAGAGAAAGGCATGCGGGTTCGCATGCCTTTTAACGTCTGCTGAAACGGGATGTGTCAATCCCCCGTTCCGAAAGCCAGTGATGTGTGTCACCTTTTATGACCAAAGGCGCCTTTTGCAATTGGGCAACCGATTGGCATCCGAGGGCGGTCATAATCATTTTCAGCTCTTGTAAAAGCGCCGTCATCTCGTCAAACAGCCCCTCTTCTCCTTTGGAGGTGAGAGCTTTCAGGAAGGTGCCGGCCATTCCCGCGCCAGAAGCGCCGAGGGCAATCGATTTGGCGACATCCAGGGCACTTTGCAGCCCGCCGGATGCGATAATTGATTGATCAGCGGAGAGCGAGTGGATTTCCGCTAAGCTTGCGGCAGTGGAAATTCCCCACGTATTAAAAAATTGAAGCGCCTTCTCTCTGCGCATATTTTCAATCTTAGAGAAATTTGTACCGCCGTATCCGCCGGCATCAACTGCTGCCGCACCGGCATCAAATAACTGCCGTGCCGACTCCCTGCTCATTCCGAAGCCGACTTCTTTGACAAAAACGGGAACTCCCGCTTCCGCCGCAATCCGCTCAATACGGCCGAGAGCGCCGGTAAAGCTTCTGTCTCCCTCTGGCATGACGATCTCCTGAATCACATTTAAATGAATCTGGAGGGCATCCGCTTGAATCATATCAATTGCTCTTTTTGCCTGCTCGGCATCCGCCTCGCTGCCTAAATTGGCAAATATCAGCCCGTCCGGATTCTCTTTTCTGACGATCTCGTAAGAATACCGTTCGGAGGGATCTTTTAAAGCCGACATTTGCGAACCGACAGCCAGCGGCATGCCGGCTTTGCGCGCGGCTCTTGCCAGCGATCTGTTAATTTCGTATGTAAGCTGTCCGCCGCCGCCTGTCATCGCATTGATAAAAATCGGCGAACTGCTTGTGAGTCCGCCGATTTTCGTTGATATATCCACTTTTTCCAATGCTAGGTTCGGTAGGCTGACATGAACAAACGTAATATCATCAAGCCCCGTTTCCCGGTTTTGGCCGGTAGACAGCGCATGATTTATATGTTCTCTTTTTCGTTCTGCTCGTGTCACGTTTTATCACCAATTTATTTTAATTTATTAAGCTTGTCTCCGATTAAATCGCCAAGCTGGAAGCCGGTGCTCGGCTCTTCTTTCGCCTGGTATTGACGGAAGTCCTCCTGATCGGCTTTCGGCGCTTCTTCAAGCTCACGCATGCTTAAGGAAATGCGCTCTTCGCTTTCGTTCACGTCCAGCACTTTCACTTTAACAGTCTGTCCTTCTTCAAGCACTTCATGCGGGGTTCCGATATGTTTATTGGAAATTTGCGAAATGTGCACAAGTCCTTCCACGCCCGGAAGAATTTCAACGAAGGCGCCGAAGCTTACAAGGCGCTGCACTTTTCCTTCAAGCACATCTCCCTGTTTTACCTTTTCGCCGATCTGGCTCCAAGGTCCCGGCAGCGTTTCTTTAATAGATAAAGAAATACGCTCGTTATCGCGGTCTACGGACAGCACTTTCACTTTTACGTCCTGACCTTCTTCCACCACGTCAGACGGTTTTTCGACGTGTGAATGAGACAGCTGCGAAATATGAACAAGCCCGTCAATTCCGCCGATGTCGACAAATGCGCCGAAATCAGTCAGACGCTGCACTTTTCCTTCAAGCACGCTTCCAACTTCAAGCGTTTGGAGAAAATCATGCTTTTTGGCTGTCTGTTCTTTTTCCACTACAGCCCGGTGTGACAGAATCACCCGGTTTTTATCACGGTCGAGTTCAACGACGATAAGAGAGAGGGTTTTCCCTTTATAGTCAGTGAAATCCTCGACGAAATGAGCTTCGACAAGTGATGCGGGAATGAAGCCGCGAACGCCGATATCAACGACGAGACCGCCTTTCACCACATCTTTCACTTCAGCTTCAAACACTTCTTTTGTGTCGAATTTTTTTTCAAGGTCTTCCCAAGCGCGGTCAGCATCAACGGCACGTTTAGATAAAATCAAAGCATCGTCTTCCACTTTTGTTACTTTCAGGTCAAGCTCGTCGTCAACTTTTACGACATCCGATGCTTTCTCTACATGAAGACTTGATAATTCACTGATTGGAATGATTCCGGACTGTTTGACATTGACAATTTCGACATCTACATGCTTGTCCTCTACCTTTGTCACAATCCCTTTTACTACATCTCCAACCTCTGGCACTTGAACATCAATTTGATTCATTTCCTCTGTCATTTGAATAACCTCCTTGGTCCAAACCTACACAGCTTAATTAATACGGTTTGAAAGCTGAACATGTGAATGTCCGCTTTTCAGCCGAATATGTATTAAAGAATCATCCAAAAAAGATTTTGAATGATCAATAAAAAGTTTTATTAGTATTAACTTCTAATAAAAGGACTGGTTTGTCAAGCAATAACATCTTGTCTTTTGAAAAAAATTAAAAAGCGCTCCGCCCGAAGTTAACGTGATTTCTGTTCGACGATCTCCAGAATTTTTCCTGCGACTTCGGCAATGCTGAGTGACGTCGTATCGATTTCAATCGCGTCTTCCGCTTTGCGCAGCGGGGAAACTTCCCTCTCTGAATCGAGTTTGTCGCGTCTGGCAATTTCTTCAATGAGCGTCTCGTAATTCACGTCATAGCCTTTTTTCTTATTCTCTTCATATCGGCGCTTCGCTCTTTCCTCTACGGACGCGAGCAGAAAAATTTTCACTTCGGCATCAGGCAGCACGTGAGTACCGATATCACGGCCGTCCATGACGACACCGCCTTTTTGTCCGAGCTGCTGCTGTCTTTTGACCATTTCTTCTCTGACGCCTTT
This sequence comes from Bacillus sp. SYZHCR11, assembly GCF_057196865.1. NCBI lineage: Bacteria > Bacillati > Bacillota > Bacilli > Caryophanales > Bacillaceae > Bacillus > Bacillus sp. SYZHCR11. The sequence continues at coordinate 104,109 of NZ_JBXUND010000001.1, read as the reverse complement.
ATGCTTGGCGGCGATGGATACTTGGTTGCTGACTTCGTCTTTTCGGATTTCTTCTGTCACATCTTCTCCGTTTACGAGAACGATTTGTCCTTCCGGAGCGGATACAAGCTCAATTTCCGTACGCTTCAAAAGCTCTGTAAGCGCGGCTTCATCGGTTAAATCGGCATTCTGCTTGAGCGCCGTATATGTAATGGCACGATACATCGCCCCTGTATCAATGTACACATATGATTTTTTCTCAGCTACTATTTTAGCAACGGTGCTTTTTCCGGCAGCGGCCGGCCCGTCGATCGCAATTGATAATTTCTTGTCCATAATCTCTCTCCTTGCTCTTTACTCCTCTATGGATTGTATCATGAACTGCCGGAAAAGGGGCGAAAAAATTGAGCTGATTTACCGCTTTACCGTTTCAATCCATTCTTTTTTCTCCATTTTATCAACTCCCTCATATTTCACAGCTTTCGAAATATAAGGTTCAATAGGCTGATAATGAAGCAAAAACTGCACCGCGCCCAAAATTATAAGCTGAATGCAGACCAATTTGACCAGCAGACGTTCAAACGTTTTCATACACGCGCACCTCCATTAGGATTAGTATGGAAAAGTGCGCTGCTGTTTATTCCGACAGACTGTTTCTTCTCTGCTGCAGCTGCGCGCGCATACAATATTGGAGTAAAAGCTGCTGCGCTGCGGGGCCGATTTCTGTAAATTCAAGCGTCATTTTTTGTTTATCCGCCTTTTCATCATAAAAAATCCGCTGGGTAAGAGCCTCGGCCGTTATATCCGCCTCATTTTCCTTGCCGGGAAGAGAAAATGAGACATACAGCTTTTCACCTGGTTCCGCGGAAATATGCTCAGGCATCACAACAGCGATTCCGCCGGCGCTGATATTAGAGGAAACCGTTTGAAAAGCGGTTTTTTTCGCTTCCATTTTGACGGATACATCCAATACTGCGTCTGCACGGACGTATCGGCGTCTTTGAATCCGCTTCATTTCCTCCTGAGGTGGGATGTCCAATCCGATCATCGGGATGGGTTCTTTTTTCTTTCCTTTAATTATGCTTTTAAATTGATACGGTACTTGGCCATTCCCCATAAATTCCGCTGTTATTTCCAATCCTTTATGCAAAAAGACCGTCCGTCCCGAATCCAGATCGACGGGATATGAGATGTGGAGTTCGCCGTTTTCAACGCTTACTGCTTTGCTCCTCGCTTTTTTGGGCTCATTGTTCTCTATGTATTCAATCCAAATATAATCTCCGACAGCTATCATGGCCTTCACTCTTTCATTATTTATGCTTTTATTAAAGCATGTAATGAAAAAAAGGAAAAGACTTTTAGTCCTTTCCTCCTTTATTTTTATAGGTCTTTATATATAGGCTCTGCACTTTTTAATTTTTCTATTTTTTCCTCTTTTCCGTCATCCGCATTAATGAACATTTGATACGTGTCTTTCCCGATCGTCCCGAGCATTTCGTAGCAAAGCACTTCCTGACCGAGTTCATTCGTGATCAGCGCCTGCCGGGTCTCCCGCACTTCAACATTTTTATTCAGCTTCGCTTTCGCTTCATCAGCTGACAAAGCGGGAGCCGGAATCGTTCTCGTGCGGTGCGCCGCCAGGTAATCACGCGCGGAAAAACCGACGACTTCACCATCATCCAGCGCCACTTTCATTCGGATGGCTTCCGGATAAATGCGGACGTTTTTCTCCACGGGAATAAAAGAAAAGACGCCGATGTTATTATATTGCGCGCTTTCATCAATTTCGAGGCCTTTTGTTTCATATCCGTTTTTCTTTAAAAACGCGACAGCCCGGTTAGATGCTTCATTGAGGCTGATCTTTTGTTTCTTCACGGCCCGTTTTTGAATCAAATAGACAGGATGTCCCCCTTTTTGGGTAATATCCATATAGATAAAAGATTTGTGATCCGCGTCATTCATGCGGATACTGTATACATCCCGATTCGTCTTCCGGCCGCTTTTGACCACTTTAATGGAATAATTATGATCAGGCGCAAACCCTTGTGCGATTTTTACCGCTTCTTTTTCCGTAATTTGTTTTCCTTTCAGATGCGTAAAACCTTTTCGTTCTGTATTTGCTCCCGTAAATGTGGGGCTGATGCTGCCTTCAGAAAAAGCGCCTACATTTTTTTCGACTGTTTTAAAGCTGTCGACGATCGTATTATCGCTTTGTTTTTTGTCAGAGGCGAGCGCCATTTCAACATCCATCCACCGTAAATTTTTGCTCATGACGAGATGCTGAACGCTGCGAAGCTGGTTTTGAATGTTCTCCGCCTGTTTGTACAGGCTGTTCAGTGTTGTATATTCTTTCTTATCAAGCGGTTTTTGGTCTAAATCCCGGACGGATGTTTTATAGCTGAAATCTCCTATATTGGATAAAAACTCCTCCGTCTTATTAAAAGGCATGAGAGTCAGGGGCAGCTGGCTCACATTGTTATGCGCTTCAGATGTAATTCTCCATACATCAATGAGCGCCGGAGACAGAGATTTTTTACTGTTCATCGCAAGCGTCGTCCCGATTTTGTCGTGAAGCTGATCAACATGGTACGTCAGTTCATGAAAAGCCCTCTGATAATTATTTTCCGCGTGCAGAAGGACCGCATCTTTTTCCTGATGCTCTTTATATCCCCAGTATCCGGTTGCGGCGATCGCGACACCGAGAACAGCGATAATGATTCCTCTAATCATGTTAACACCTCATTTTGCGTACTTTTACTCACAGAAAATGTGCTTTCCGATTCTTTTAATCTGCGGACGTCCCCAAATCCATTTGCTTGTCGCCGTATCAGGATTGAAATAATAAAGCGCGTTTTCAGAAGGGTCCCATCCGTTAATCGCATCAAGAACCGCTTCTTTTGCTCTTTCATTCGGCTGCATGTATATTTGGCCGTCGGCAACGGCGGTAAACGCGAGCGGTTCGAAAATGACGCCGGCCACCGTATTCGGAAATAACGGGCTTTTAATACGGTTTAAAATAACCGCGGCAATGGCAACCTGTCCTTCAAACGGCTCACCGCGCGCTTCCCCGTACACAGCCTGCGCCAGAAGATTGATGTCGTTGTTTGAGAAACCGCCAGGCATATTGGCCGCTGTCGTATTTTGCTTTTGATTTGACTGACCGCCTGTATTGTTTTGCGGCTTTTGAGCAGGCTTATTCGTTCCCGCCGGCTTCTGCGCTCCGGCTCTCGGTTTTGTTTGGTTTTCCAATGGGACGTTGCCATAATGAGTGAACGTATTCCCTTTTTGGATCTGCTCCATTACATATTCACGGTAATATTTTGATTTTGAAATCAGCACCTGTTTGGTTTTCGCCCCGACGAGGCCGTCAACCGGCTTCATGCCGAATTTCTCCTGAAAATTTCTCACGGCCCAGTATGTGGTCCAGCCGTAAACACCATCGATTTTCCCGTTATAAAATCCGTTATATTGAAGACGGGCCTGCAATTCTATAACATCATCACCCGTTGCGCCTCTTTGAATCACTTGATTTGAAAACGCATGAACCGTTTCATGATGATCGAAGAAAGCGGCGGCGAAAGAAAATAGAATGAGACATGCCATAAAGGCTCCTTTGCACTTCATCTCTTCAAGCCTCCTACTGCAAAATTTAAAGTGTACCCGTATTGTCTGTCACGCGGATATTTTTATACACCGTTTCCTTCTTATCCCTCATCAAGGCATAAAAAAAGAAACCGCACGCGATGCGCGGTTTCTTCACACTTGGATCATATTGACGGAGCGTGCTTTTTTTGCCTTTCGCAGCCCGAACCACCATAAAAACAGCATAAACGGCAGCATATAATATACCCAATGATTGAGGGCGGTAAGAATAAAATCGTAAGAACCGTGCAGACATGAAGGCACGGCCAGCGAAATCACAAGCCATTTGACACGGGCTTTTTTCTGCGAAAAGCGGGCTTTTCCGAGATAAAATCCCATAATCACTCCGATCAGCGCATGGCAGGAGACCGGCAGAAGCGCTCTTATAAAAGCATGCTCAACGCCGTGGCCGAATAAATACAGAATATTTTCAAGTGTGGCAAAGCCTAAAGACACACTGGCCCCGTAAACGATTCCGTCATAATGCTCATCAAAATGAGCATGCGGGTACACACTGATCATCAGAACGAACCATTTCACCGATTCTTCCAAAAATCCCGAAGACAAAAACGAAACGAAAAAGCTTCCTCCCCCCACATGCTCTTTTTCAAGAACATATTGGATAAACATGGTCGGAAACACAAGGACAACCCCGAGAAAAAAAGACCTCAGCACCATATGTACAGGTTCATTGTCATACTGATCTTTTAAATAAAAATAGCTTAACAGCGCAATGCCGGGAGCAATTCCTGCAGAGATGATTGCAAACATCAGGCAACCTCTTTCCTTTATATTCCTATATCTATGGTACCATGTTGTTCATATTTTTACATCTTTCAATTTTTTAAAAAAGAGCATATGAATGATCATATGCTCTCTGCACCCAGCCGTTTTGATATTTCGTTTGCGATCAAGCCGCCGTGAAAACGGCCGTTCTCGATAAAAATTTCATTGGCGTTATTTCCAGCCGCAATGACTCCGGCGATAAAAACACCGTCAACATTTGTTTCCATCGTTTCTTCCCGGAAAAACGGCCGGCCTGATTCAGCATCAATCTGCACCCCGATTTTTTCGAGGAAACCGTGATCGGGATGGTACCCCGTCATGGCAAATACGAAATCGTTTTTCAGCCGGACCGTCTCATTTCGGCCGGAGCGGAAAATGATTTCATCTTCCGTCACTTCTTCAAGACAAGCGCCGAATTCCATCCGGATTGTGCCGTTTCTGACAAGGGCCTCAAACTCAGGCAGAATCCACGGCTTGATGCTCGGGGAATACTCATGTCCTCTGTAGAGCACCGTGACGCGCGCACCGGACTTCACGAGTTCCAAAGCCGCGTCCACACTTGAGTTTTTCCCGCCGATCACAGCAACATCTTTATCAAAATAAGGATGGCCTTCTTTAAAGTAATGAAATACCTTAGGAAGCCCTTCACCCGGTATGTTCATATAATTCGGATGATCATAATATCCTGTCGCAATGATACAAAACGGAGTGAGGTAGCGGTCTTTTGACGTTTCTACAAGAAAACGGCCGTCTTCCTGTTTCGTTACGCGCTCCACCATTTCAAAGGCGTTTACGCGCAGCTCTTTTCTTCTGACAACCTCTCTGTAGTAAGAGAGAGCCTGTATTCGGACCGGTTTTCTGTTTTCCGTAATAAAGGCGACATCGCCGATCTCCAATTTTTCACTTGAACTGAAAAAAGTTTGGTGGGTCGGATAGTTATAAATGCTGTTTACGACATTCCCTTTTTCGATCACAAGCGCGTTCACGCCAATTTGCTTCAGATGTATAGCCGCCGATAATCCGCAAGGACCTCCGCCTATTATAATTGCTTTTTCTTCTGTCATGTCCTTCAACTCCTGCGATTGGCATTTCCATCATAAGTTTCCACTCATATAAAAAATCTCCTATATTATCATAGGAGATTTTTTTTGTTTATGCAAACGATTGGTTTATATCCAGCCTCTGAAACGCGAAGCCTCAGCCATTTTCCGCACGCCGACCATGTAAGCCGCAAGCCTCATGTCAATCCGGCGGTTTTGGGACATTTCATAAATATTATTAAACGATTTTATCATCATATTTTCCAGTTTTTCCTCGACTTCTTCTTCACTCCAGTAGAAGCCCTGGTTGTTTTGAACCCATTCGAAATAAGAAACCGTTACACCGCCGGCGCTCGCCAGAACATCGGGAACCAGCAGCGTTCCTTTGTCTGTCAGGATTTTCGTTCCTTCCAGTGTCGTCGGTCCGTTTGCCGCTTCTACCACGATTTTCGCTTTGATGCGGTCAGCGTTTTCTTCTGTAATTTGGTTTTCGATCGCCGCCGGGACAAGTATATCACAGTCCAGCTCAAGCAGCTCCTGATTCGTAATGGTGTCATTGAAAAGCTTCGTCACCGTTCCGAAGCTGTCTCTGCGGTCAAGCAGATAATCAATATCAAGACCGTCCGGATCGTAAAGGCCTCCGTACGCGTCAGAAATTCCGACAACTTTCGCGCCGGCGTCATGCATAAACTTGGCCAGATAGCTGCCCGCATTTCCGAAACCTTGTACGACGACACGCGCGTTCTGAATATCGAGACCTTTTTTCTTAGCCGCTTCTTTTATGCAGATGGTGACGCCTTTTGCCGTCGCTGATTCCCTGCCGTGGGATCCGCCGAGTACAAGCGGTTTTCCCGTAATAAAGCCGGGTGAGTTAAATTCATCAATTCTTGAATATTCATCCATCATCCAAGCCATAATCTGTGAGTTTGTAAATACGTCAGGTGCCGGGACGTCTTTAGTCGGTCCGACAATCTGACTGATTGCTCTTACATATCCCCTGCTCAGCCTTTCAAGCTCTCTGAATGACATATTTCTCGGATCACAAACAATTCCGCCTTTACCACCGCCATAAGGAAGATCAATAATTCCGCATTTTAAACTCATCCAGATGGAAAGTGCTTTCACCTCTTTTTCAGTTACATTCGGGTGAAAACGAATGCCGCCTTTTGTCGGACCTACGGAATCATTGTGCTGCGCACGATAGCCTGTAAATATTTTCACAGACCCGTCATCCATCCGAACAGGAATTTTAACCGTTAATAATCTGAGCGGCTCTTTCAGCAGTTCATACACTTCTTCTGGATACCCCAATTTTTCCAGAGCTTTATGTATTACGGTTTGGGTTGATTTTAATACATCATGTTTGTCTTCTTCATTATGACCGGTGAATCGATCGGCTGCCATTTGAGTTAACCTCCTAAAATCTTCTGTTTCTCTCATGCTCCCTTTCAGTGACTAGTATACACCTTCAATATCTCCGTGCATAGAAGAAAGACAATGATTTTTCCATTATTTCGCTTAAAAAAAGACGGCCGCTGAAAACAGCTGCCGTTTCAAATCTTTTTTATGAAAAATGTTTCTGGATGGTTTCCACAGCATTGCCGTCCATGATGAGTTTTCCGTACTCATGGAGCCTGTAAATCGTAATTGTCGCCGGGTGTCCGTATTCAGCCAGCACCGCGATGACACCTTCGGCGGAACGGGAGCCGAGGTCTTCAAGGCTTACATAGTATTGGTTCTCATAATGGTAGACGGTGCCGCCGGTAATCCCGATGCGGTGAAGGCTTCCGGCAAGCTGAATGATATCTTCAAACGAATGGAACTGATAAATAATATCCGGGCTTTCGTCAAGTTTGACCTGCATCTCGATATAATCATCGTCATATTCGTCATCTTCTGCGTCCGCGTCATGATTTTTCGTTACAATCACAACCATACCTTGTGCCTGAAGAGAATATACTTCCACCGCGATCGGACCATTCGCTTCAAAGCCGAGCTCTGTATTTGCTTCATTCATCATATCTTTAAATAACTGGTGGACTTTAAACGAGTCCTTCCAGAGGTCTTCTTTTGTCAGTCCCCGATCAGTCAGATCGTCGAGGGTTAAAAAGATTTTAATCTTATTATAGTTCAGACGCTCAAGCCGCATAATGTTCCCTCCTGCCTCTTCTTGCACACAAATCATATAACACAGTATATGAATAAATGAGTCATAGGTTCTTAATTTGTTATCAGTTTACACCGTGTACAGCGGGAAGACAAGCAGAATGCCGTTTTTTATCACCGCGGCCGGATTTGTTTCAGGAAAACGGCTCATCCGGCCCGCACAGCGTAATCATATGCGTCTCCGGCTTCGCCCCGAGCCTCAGCGGAACTTTTGTCGTCCCGTAGCCGTTGCTGATCAGATAATGCGCTTTTTTTACCGTTCCCGCCCCGCCCAATTCGTACGGCCCGAACCGGCCGAAACGGATTTGGCCGCCATGCGTATGGCCGCTGAACACAGCGTCAATCCCGTCTGACTCCCTCATCTGCTCATGGATGTCGGGGTTATGGCAAAGCAGAAGGTTTACTTTATCAGCATCCGTATATCTGATTGCAGCTTCGTAATCATCCATCATCATCCTGATATCATCCACCCCGCAGATCGTAACGGTTTCCCCTTTATAAGCAAACTGAACCGATTCATTTCTCAGCGGAATCACTTTGTATGCCCGTAAAAGTGAGAGCAATTTTTGCTGGCTGACCTCGTAATCATTATTTCCCCACACATAAATGACAGGCGCGAGAGCCGTCAGACGTTTGATGTTTTCTTCAATTCTGGCGTAAGGAACTCCGCCCTCCGCCAAATCACCGCCGAGCAAAACGGCATCCGGCTTATAAACTGCCGCTTCGCGGAGAAGCTTTTCATCAATTAAACGGCGGTGCACGTCAGATATAAAGAAGATGGTGAGCGGCTTCATCCCTTTCATTTTATCAAGCGTAAATGTATGTGTTTTCAGATGGCTGCCGTTTGCCGTTTTGTACATGACGGCCGCCATAACCGCAGCCGCTCCCGCCAATGAGCCGAGAATTCCCGCTGTTAGCTTCATAAACGCACTCTCCATTCTGTCATTGTCTTACATTAGACGGACAAACAAAAAAAGACGTTTCTATCCTTTCCGGAAAACGCCTCATTTTATTTGCTTTCAAAATAAAGATTGATATCATACCGATGTTTCATCAAGTGAAAAACAGATTCTCTCGCCCTCCATTTTTCAGGCTGGGGCCATAAATCCGTGCTTTTTTGGATAATTTCACATCTCAGTTTATGAAATTCACCCTCAGCTTTTTCTTCCTTTTTTTTAAAATAATAAGAAGTGCAATACGCAAAAGCGGAAGCCATAATCCAGCACAAATAAACCGTATGGCCTAATATTTCCTGCAGGATCAGCTGCGGAGAGGCTTGGGGGGCGTTAAAGCTTTTAAACATCAGCAGTATGCACATCAGGGAAAAACAAACGAGGGACGCCCACTGCCATCTTCGGCACTGTGCGGCATAATTTTCGTATTTTAATTTCCGTTTCACCAGCGCCTGAAGCATTTGTTTCGTCGGTCCGTCAGCAAATCGGTCTAATTGCTTCCATAAAGAATCCATGCGCTTCACACCTTGTCCGTTTTCATTGGTACACTATATGAAAAACGCGGTGAAAACATGCATTTATTTTAATCAGACAGCGGAATGTTCAGAACCTGGCCGGTGTACACGTCGTTTCCGTTTAATCCGTTGTAGCTGCGGATTTTTTCTTCGCCCGCCCGGCTTTTATAATATTTCATTGAAATACGGTAAAGCGTTTCTTTCGGCTGTACAGTATGCTGTACGGTCCGCACTTTTTTTGGGACAGTCCCGGCTTGATCACTCGCCTCAGCCGGAGCCGCTTTTTCACGGACAGCCGGCGGAGACTGCTGTTTTGTCTCCGCGTATTCGGTGTCTGTCGGCTTTACTTGTTTTTCTGAGGGCGGTTCCGTTTTTTCAGGTGTTTTTTCACTTGGTTTTTCTTTCGTTTTTTCAGGTGCAGCCGCTTCTTTCTTATCTTTGTCGTCAGACTTTTTTTTCGGTTGTTCTAAAAGAGCGGTTTCTGACGTTTCTTTCTGAGCGCCTTTCGGAATAACGGCAGGCGCGCTTTCACTGTGGTCTATGAAGACATCTTCATAGTCCTTCGGGTCAAATCTGCTGCTGTTCGTCATATAAAGAAGACCGAAAAAGACACCGATTGTTACGATAATGAACAGGACGGTCAGAAAAGTGAACAGCGGCGTTTTTGTTTTGGTTTTTTCCTTCACCTGCTCTTCCTTTTTTTTACGCTCCTCTTTTACAGATTGTCTTGTCGGGAGGCTGTCTTCAAGATATTCAATTTGTTCATCCGCGGCCGCGGCAACCTGCTGCTCGGCACGCAGCTGAGCTTTTCTTCTTTCAACTCTTGACATTTCCGTCATGCAAACCCCTCCTAACATATTGAAAACGGATCTGACAGGCAAATACCGCATCAATAATAAAATGCGCTGTAACCGGAACGAATAAATTGCCGGTCCATTCATAGATAAGCCCCAGCAAAAGACTGATGCCCGCAACCATCATAAACAGAAGCCACTTCGCCAAGTATCTGAAATGAAGCACGGTAAAAATGAAGCTGGCGGCCCATAAGCCGATATGTGTCTGCAGAACGCCTCTGAACAAAATCTCTTCGCTGAACGAAATGAGAAGCGTCAAAAACAAAATGTGCAGAACCGGCCTGTTCTTAAAAAGCAATACATTAATGCCGCCGTCATCATATAAATGCGAAGGACACCATTTCATCACCGCCAGATCGGCAAAAATGACAAGGACGGCAAGAGTTACACCGTACCATATGATATTATCGTCACGTATATGCCACAGCTTTAAAAAATCGTGAATGTCGGTGAAAAAGAAAAAGCCGATAACAGCTGAAACCGCCAATATGAGCAATTGGGTGGCATACAGCTGTATCACAATCTCCCGGTCTGAGAGCTGCTGGATCAATTCGCTTTGCCGTCTCAGCTGAACTCACCCGCAGACTCTGAACCGAAAATCCGGCCTAATTCCAGCTTCCAATCTTCAAACCGTTCCATGTTTTTCCGTTCTCCTTTTTGCTCGTACGGAGCCAGATCAAGTCCGCAGCTGCTGCAGCATTGTCCGGTTTGGCCTTCAGGCTCATACGATTCATCAAAATAAGACAGCAGCGCTTTTCTTATACATTCTTTCCGCTCTAATAACGCCGAAAAACGGTTCATTTTACGCAGCTTCTTTTCCACGCGGTATGTCAGTTCTTCCTGCAGCTGCTCTTTTGTGGTTTTTCCTTGCAGATACAGATGGACGGCCGTTCGCGCCTGTGTTTCCTGGACGCCTTTATTGATCAGAACGTCCCGAAGCTTTCGCTCATCATCCGTACCGGCATCCCGTATGACGGCCAAAATGCCTTCCAGATCATAATCAGACAGGCTTTCTGTCTGAATAATCTGCTGCTGAAGCTCGGTATCGCCGGGCGCCCTCAGCAAAATACTGACACTCGGGCTGCCGTCGCGTCCCGCTCTGCCGATTTCCTGCATAAAGGCCTCAGCCGTTTGGGGAGGATAAAAGTGAATGACAAAGCGGATATCTGACTTATCCACACCCATGCCGAACGCATTGGTACAGCAGATGCAATCAAGCTGGTTATGGATAAATTGCTGCTGGATCAAGATTCTGTCCCCTGTATCCATACCGCCGTGATAATAATCCGTCCGCTTTCCCGTTTTTTCATTCAGCTCAGCCGCAAGCTCTTCCGCCCATTTTCTGGTCGGACAATATATGATACCGGGGCCTTCAAGCTTTTCGGCAAGCTCCGTGAGCCTGCTTATTTTTTCGGCATTATCAGCCAAATGTTCTGCCGCCAGGAGAATATTCGGCCGGTTGACTGAATAAAGATGACGCACCGCATGCTCAAGTCCGAGCACATCCGTCACGTCTCTGAGCGTTTCTTTTGTCGCTGTTGCAGTCAGCGCCAATACAGGCGGCTTTCCGAGTGCCTGTCTGAAAGGCCCGAGCTTCGAATAATCAGGCCTGAAATCATGTCCCCATTCCGATATGCAATGAGCTTCATCAATAACAAATAAACTGACCGGAACGTTTTTCAAACGGTTCAGTACATAAGGTGAAGAAAGGGCTTCAGGAGACATATAGAGAAATTTATACCGGCTGATGTTGCTGAGAATAAAATGCCGCTCTGCGGAATTCAGCATGCTGTTTAATGCCGCAACCCGCTTTTCTCCTTTTGCTTTCAGCTGCTGCACCTGATCTTCCATTAATGAAAGAAGCGGTGAAATAATCAGCACCAGCCCGTCCATCATGTAACCCGGGAGCTGATAGCATAATGATTTCCCCCCGCCGGTCGGAAGCATGGCGATCGTATCCTTTTTTTGGAGCACGCTAGTCATAATCTCTTCCTGCCCTTTTTTAAAGGAATGCAAACCAAAATACCTGGATAAAGCTTTATGCAGCTCAGTCATGCTGATTCACCGTCTTTGCCAGCGCCAGCCTGATCTGGAAATAGCTGAAGCGCATCTGCATTCCTTCGCGAATCCGTTTAATTTTATTTGTTTGATGCTGTTTTGCAAATGCCGTTATCATACGCTGTTCCTCTTCAGAAAGATACTGTTCTATAAAAAATGCAGGCTGATGCAATGATATTTCTACGATATGATCTTCGATTGTGGCGGTTTTTAAATTTCTGACCGCGGCGATCCGTTCAATCGGAAACCCTTTTTCCAACAGCTCAAAGGTTTTTCTGGCAGACTGTGTCAGCGCGCTTTCCGCCTGCAGATCGGACAACAGCTCGCGCAGAGCGGGATATGCACATTGCGGAAGCGATTGAATAACATAATGTACCGCTCCCCAAAACTGGACGGACACATACCATTCATCTTCGTTCAGCTGGAGAGCGAGCTGCTTATTCGTTTTGCCGATTCTGTTGAATGAAGTTAAAGAATAGACAAAAATAAGCGCCTGCCGTTCACTTACGCCTTGCAGAAGCTGAAACAGCGCGTCATGCATTTGGACGGAAAGCTCTTTAGCATCTCTGTTTTTCCGCATGAACCATTTGACCCATCTCAGCGTCTGCACATCGTTAGTAACCGGGATATATTGACTGCATTGATGCTCTTTGTTTGACAGGACTTGAATGAGCAGAGAAAGCCGCCTCCACAGGATGACGGCAGGCGTTTGATAATTTGCGCCGTGGCAGTGCTTCGGCCAAGGCCGCTCAGCAAACGCCCGTTCAAGCCTTTGAACGCCGCGCGCAGTCACTTTCCGCGTTCCCTCTTCTTTTCCGGCTGTGATGTATGAGTTCTCGGTGAGTCTATGCATAGAAGCCGCAATATCGCCGCGTTCACACTGTGAAGCCATGCCGAAATATTTAGCGATCTGAAATAAGCCGGCATCCTGAATGGTTTGAGACGACTTTTTTCCTTTTAATAAATGAAACACAGCACTCGGAGTCCGTTCGCCGTCTATTTTGTCCAGACAGTCGAGAACCACGGTATCAAAGTAGTTTATCGCCAATCTAAACACACCTACATTTCTTTTGTGACAAGTTTCGTTTTTTGGTTCTTTTTATTTTAACAGATTTTCATATAAATTTGACGTTTAAAGTCATCTTTTAGGGGGAAGTGCTAAAGAGAATCCCTTATGTGATAAGCATTCTCAATCATTTTTCTGTTGAAATTTGACACTAACATCATTACAATAAGTAAGAGGAATAGGTGTTATATTTAAAAATATATAAGGTAAACCATTTGTTCCAACACGAACAATCTGGGAGGTTTTATTCATGGCAAAGTACACAATTGTAGATAAAGATACGTGTATTGCATGCGGCGCCTGCGGAGCTGCGGCACCAGACATTTATGATTATGATGATGAAGGCATTGCGTTCGTTACGCTTGACGAAAATAAAGGTGTCGTCGAAGTTCCGGAAGTTCTGGAAGAAGATATGATTGACGCATTTGAAGGATGCCCTACTGATTCAATCAAAGTTGCGGATGAACCGTTCGAAGGCGACCCGCTGAAATACGAATAAAAAAGCCCTCCCCGTGAGAGGAGCTTTTTCGTCCTGAATAAGACTCCGGCTGTTATCGGCCGGAGTCTTATTTTTTTGCCGATCAGCACAAACAAAAAAAGCGTCCGGCTGTTCTTCACAGAGCGGACGCTTTAAGCCTTTATTGTGTTTGGATGCTGCGTTTTTGTTCAATCCAAGGTTTCAGCTTCGTAAAGATGAACGTAAAGACGATGGTGATGATAATGCCTTTTACAATGTTAAACGGCAGAATTCCTGCGACAACCGCCGTTTTCAACTGGCTGTTTGACAATGCCGGTAAATGTAAAAACCAAGTATACGCGGGCAGGATAAGAATATAGTTCAAAATACTCATCAGCACGGTCATCGCCGCGGTTCCGGCCAGCAGGCTCACTGCAAGCCCTTTTGCAGAATTGAGCTTTTTAAACATAAACGCCGTCGGCAGAATAAACAGCGTCCCCGCGATAAAATTGGCTGCCTGCCCGACAGGCACGCCGGCCATGCTTCCTTGAATGATATACTGCAGAATATTTTTAATCGCTTCAACCGCAATCCCCGCCGCAGGCCCGTAAACCAAAATGGCGATAATTGCAGGAACGTCACTGAAATCAATTTTCAAGTAATCCGGCAGCCCCGGAAACGGGAAATTTAACAGCATAAGCACAAACGCAATACTGCTAAGCATACTGATGACAACTAATTTTTTTACTTTCACAATGCTCTCTCCTTTTCGATCAAATCTCTCGAAAAGAGGAAAGGTTCTTTTGCGCCCCAATAAAAAAACCGCTTTTGTTAAAAAGCGGGAGCTTACTAAGGCTTGGCAAAGAAACGTTTGATATAAGCATCAAAACGTCTGCTGAACCTCCATCTTCTCCCATCCAGACTATACTGTCGGCTCCGGAATCTCACCGGATCCTGCCGCCGAAGCAGCTCGCGGGCTTAGAGCGTGACGCTCATCACCGCCGGTAGGGAATTTCACCCTGCCCCGAAGATTGATCTTATGAATTTATTCACATTATATATGATCAAATTGTAATTGTATAGAGAACTGCTCAAATTTAAATAAAATATTGGGGAAGCCCAATTTCAGCTGATTCAGCGGTTTCCTTTTCTCCTTTACTGCGTCAATACACATTGACACTCTATTGAGAATATGATAAATTATCAGATATTTAGTCAGCTAAACTAGGAGGAAATCTAACAATGTTTCGAGTTTTGGTCTCAGATAAGATGAGCAATGACGGCTTAAAGCCGCTGATGGAATCAGACTTTATAGAAATTGTTCAAAAAAACGTCGCGGATGCAGAAGATGAATTACATACCTTTGATGCCCTGTTAGTCCGCAGTGCCACAAAAGTAACCGAAGAATTGTTTAAAAAGATGACTTCTTTAAAAATCGTCGGCAGAGCCGGTGTCGGCGTAGACAACATCGACATTGATGAGGCCACAAAACATGGAGTTATCGTGATAAACGCGCCGAATGGAAACACCATTTCAACGGCAGAGCATACATTCGCGATGATTTCTTCATTAATGAGACACATCCCGCAAGCCAATATCTCAGTAAAATCAAGAGAATGGAACCGGACGGCTTTTGTCGGGGCGGAGCTCTACGGAAAGACTTTAGGCATTGTCGGTCTGGGCCGGATCGGAAGCGAGATTGCCCAGCGCGCCAGAGCGTTCGGAATGACGGTTCATGTATTCGATCCTTTCTTAACCGAAGAGAGAGCCGGCAAAATCGGCGTAAACAGCCGGACATTCGAAGAAGTGCTTGAAAGCGCGGATATCATTACCGTCCACACGCCTTTAACCAAGGAAACAAAGGGACTGCTTAACAGAGAAACCATTGCCAAAACGAAAAAAGGCGTCCGTCTTATCAACTGCGCAAGAGGCGGCATTATTGATGAAGCGGCGCTTTTGGAAGCGCTGGAAAGCGGCCATGTCGCAGGCGCTGCCCTTGATGTGTTTGAAGTGGAACCGCCAGTTGAATCAAAGCTTCCCGACCATCCGCTGGTGATCGCCACACCTCACTTAGGCGCTTCAACGAAAGAAGCACAGCTGAATGTCGCGGCACAGGTTTCTGAAGAAGTGCTGCAGTTTGCAAAAGGTCTGCCTGTCATGTCAGCGATCAACCTGCCTGCGATGACAAAAGATGAATTCAAAAAAATCCAGCCTTATCACCAAATTGCCGATAAAATCGGAAGTCTCGTGTCACAATGTATGAAGGAACCCGTCAAAGATGTTGCGATTCAATATGAAGGCACCATTGCCAAACTTGAAACATCATTTATTACAAAAAGCCTGCTGTCCGGTTTCTTAAAACCGCGTGTAGACTCAACGGTCAATGAAGTAAACGCCGGCGGTGTAGCAAAAGAACGCGGTATCAGCTTCAGCGAGAAGATTTCCTCCAATGAATCAGGATATGATAACTGCATCAGCGTAAAAGTAACCGGAGACCGGAGCACATTTACGTTAACGGCTACGTATATCCCTCACTTCGGTGAACGAATCGTTGAACTGAACGGCTTTAATATTGACTTAAATCCTGCCGGCCACCTCGTTTATATCCAGCACCAGGATACGACTGGTGTAATCGGACGCGTCGGACGCATCCTCGGCGATAACGATATCAATATCGCTACCATGCAGGTGGGCCGTAAAGAAAAAGGCGGAGAAGCCATTATGATGCTTTCTTTTGATAAACATTTAGATGATAAAGTCGTCAATGAGCTGACTTCGGTTCAGGATATTGTTTCCGTTAAACTGATTGACCTTCCGTAACCAACAGAAAACCCAAAACATTCATATGTTTTGGGTTTTTTTACGTTTAATGGGTCGGAAGCGGATTAGGCGCGGCAGGCACAGCAATCGGTTTTGTCACATCATAATTACCGATTTTCTTTGCGTGCGCATGTGTGAACAGCACCTCAGAATAACCGAATTCCTTCGCGGTTAACAAAAGCCCTTCGATCATTAAAATGCCTTCCAGCGAATCTTCAACTTTATGTTTTTCGGACAATTGGATCCGCAGCTGCTCGCCGTCTTCCCTTTCCGATACCGATGCAATCGCATCTGCTTCTATAATGCTCGCGGTCTGTGCGCCTCCGTCTGTTGTCTTCATCCCGTCAATAGCCTGATATACTGAATAATAGGTTTGTTCAGACGGGATGAGATACTCTTGTCCCAGACTGTCGCTGTAAGAAAAATACGCCCGGTTTGTCTGTTTATGTACGGACATCTCAGCGGAAATGCCGTAAGATTTATAAAAATCCTGTCCGTCTCCGTTTTGAACCTTTTTCAATTTAATCCGCTCGTAAGGACTCCATGTCAAAGTCTCTTTCAGCATCTTTTTCAATAAATCAGAATCGGCAGCTGATTCGATAGAAAGACGTCCGTTTACCTGCACAAGCAAATCCTTCTTATCCGCCGTTACCTGCACACCGTCCAAAAGGTTCGGCACAGAGAGGAAAGATTCGGGCACTTCTAAGTTTTCTGCATCAGATAATGCCTCTGAAACCGATTCGTCAGGCTTCTTTTTTTCAAAACTGACCGGAATGACGGCGGATGTATCTGAATCGGCAAACGCCAAAGTAATGTAATTGTTTTTGTTTTCGTTAGAAACGACAAACGTCTTCTGATCCGGCTTGACAGCAGCTGACTGACTGGCTTTTTCAGCTTGACCGCTGTCAGCTGTAAGATCACCGGCAGATTTGTTTGTCATCAGGTGAGGAGAAATAATCAGAGCGATGCACAATGCGCAGATGCCGGCTGCGGCGGGGCCGATCCAGCTTCGGGCCGGTTTTTTCCTGTACGGTTTACCCGTTTCAATATTCCGGTAAATGGCCTCGGGTGAACGATGATCTCTAACCGCCGGAAGTTGTCTTAACAACTCCTCTACTCTTTCTTCGTTCCAATATGACTTCATCATCCATTAGCTCCTCCCTCAAAAGCTCCATCTGTTTCCGAAGTATTTTGAGCCCTCTGTGTTGGGTCGTTTTGACTTTGCTTTCCGAGAAGCGGAGAGCGGCGGCTGTTTCCTGAATGGAATATCCCTGAATAAATCTCAAGATAATAACAGCTCTTTGATCAATGGTGCAATGATCAAGCGCGGTGTAAATTTCCCGGACATTTTCATGCTGTACGGCGAGTTCGTCCGGAAGCAAATGCTGATCTCTGACATCTTGTGTATCCCAATCAAACGTACCCATAATACGCTGTCTGATCGTCTGCTGCTTGCGGAACCAGTCAATCGCCACATGGCGTGCGATGGACAACAGCCATGTTTTTTCACTGCTTCTTCCTTCAAATGTATGATAGGAATTCAAGACGCGGATATACACTTCCTGCGTCAAATCTTCAGCCTGCGACTTATCTTTTACCATATAAAATAAAAATTGATATAAATCTTGATGGTATGCATCGTATAATATCTGAAAGGTTTCTTCCATGGGAAACCCCTCCGTTCACTTTTTTGTCGTAAAAATGCGTTGAAAAGTTACATTACAACTATATTACGAGAAACTGGAATTTGGAAGGGAATTTATATTAACATATTCTTAAATTTTTAAAGGAGAAAAAAACAAAAAACACCCGCATGTTCTGCGGGTGTTTCGTATGGAACAAGATTGTTCGTCAATTTCAGACGTCATCCTGCGCTTTTGTCGGAATATAAAATGTAAACGTCGTCCCTTTGTCGATGCTGCTGTGAACCGCAATTGAGCCGCCGTGGGCTTCCACGATATTTTTTACGATGGCGAGCCCGAGTCCGGTCCCCGCCCTGCCTCTTGTTCTTGCTTTGTCCGCTTTATAAAAACGTTCAAAAATAAAAGGCAGATCCTCTTCCGGTATTCCCGAGCCGGAATCTTTGATATCGATTTTCAGTCCGTCTTTTACGGTATGAGCCGCGATATGAACGTTTCCGCCTGACTCCGTATGGCGCAGCGCATTATCTATAAGGTTGGTAAACACCTGTTCCATTTTGTCTTCGTCAAAGACACACTCCGGCTGAGACACCGAGATGTCCTCTGTGAGCGAAACGCCTTTTTCCTTCGCTACACCGGAAAATTTGCGGGAGATCTTCTCCAGAAATTCATGCAGGTTTACCGTTTCATAGCGCAGACCCGTATGTCCGGATTCCATTCTGGCCAAATCCAGTAAATCATTGACGAGCCGGCCCATGCGAAGAGATTCATCATAAATGATCTGCGCGATTTCTTTTTTCTCCTCTTCGGTGCTTGCAATGTCGTCCACTATCGCTTCACTGTATCCCTGCAGCATAGAAATCGGGGTTCTGAGCTCATGACTGACATTGGCAATGAAGTCTTCACGCAATTTATCCAGCCTGCGCTCTTCGGTCATATCACGGAGCACGGCCACGGCGCCGCGGACGTGTGATTCCGCATAAAGAGGCGACATCAATAAAACCCATGACCTTCCTTGAAGCGTCATTTCAATCATTTGCTCTTTTTCCGTGTTCACTGCATTTTGAAACAGCTCTTTTGCTTCAGGGGGAAGGTTGTCTCCTTCTTTAATGTTCATGTTCTGCTCATAATACCATGCCTGCAGAAAACGTTCGGCCGGCGGGTTGGTCACCAAAATGGTGCCGTCGATATTAATGGTGATGACCCCGTCTGCCATACTGCTTAAAATATTGGACAGCTGTTCTTTTTCCTGATTCAGCGCGTTAATATGGAAATTGAGCTGCCGTCCCATCTGATTAAAGGCAATGGCCAGTTCCCCGATTTCATCTTGGGTCAGAATCGGAATTTTTGTATCAAACTTTCCTTTCGCCAAGTCTTGGGCGCCTTCCCGCATTTTCCGAAGGGGATATGTCACCCTGCTGGATAAAAAGAATGCGAAAAACGTTGTCAAGACGATGGCAATGCCCGCCGCAAGAAAAATATAGCGTGTCGTATGTTTCGTCGTATCTTTGACGGCAAGCAGCGATTGGGATAAAAAGACCATGCCTTTTTTGCCGTCTTTTTCATAGGGCACTCCGACGATCAGCCGTTCGTTATCCGAACCGGCATTTTTGGGGACCGCGCGTTTGCTTACTTTATTGCGGTCTGTCAGCGCCTTGTGCAGATCCCGGTCATGTTTAATCTGCTCTAATGTAATAGAGGATAAATGATTATCGTCATTGGGCGAATACCAGACATGCTTATCATCCTGAATGATCGCGATGCTCGTTAAATTGTCCGCCAGTTCCCACGTGATGGATCTGGCAAGCGGCTGGTCTTCATGATTTTCTATTATGACCGCAATTTTATCGGCAAGCTGCGTTAAATCTTTTTCCGCTTCTTCAACGTGGTAATTTTCTATAAATTCCAGAAGCAGCACCGTTAAAATAAATAAAACAATTAACACGAGTGAAAGAATGGTAAACCAAAGCTTTCCTACTACGCTTTTCCAAAACTTCATTCAGCGCCTACCTCAAATTTGTATCCGACTCCCCAGACGGTGACGATTTTTTTCGCCGCTCCCGGGGACACTTTATTTAATTTTTCACGGAGCCGTTTGACATGAGTATCCACCGTTCTGAGGTCTCCGAAAAATTCATACTGCCACACTTCTTTTAAAAGCTTTTCCCTGTCGTACACTTTGTCCGGTGTTTTCGCCAGGAAGTACAGCAGTTCATATTCCTTCGGCGTCAGGCTCACCTCCGTGCCGTCCGCAGTCACCCTGTGAGCATCATGATCAATGGATAGATGCGAGAAGACGAGCACATTTTTTGTCGGGGTATTGGCTGTCAGATAAGATGTTTGGGAAGCCCTTCTTAAAAGCGCCTTTACCCGAAGCACCACTTCTCTCGGGCTGAAAGGCTTGACGATATAATCGTCCGTACCCGCTTCAAACCCTTGGACGCGGTTGGCTTCTTCCCCTTTTGCCGTCAGCATGATAATCGGGGTCGCTTTTTTTTCTCTGAGCTGCCGGCATACTTCTATTCCGTCCGTTCCCGGCATCATTAAATCCAAGAGCACCAGATCATAATCTGATGCCAGCCCCATTTTAATGGCCTCGTCTCCGTTTTCCGCTTCTTCAATCACATAGTTTTCCCGTTCAAGGTACATTCTTAAAAGGCGTCGAATTCTGGCTTCATCATCTACTACTAATATTTTAGTTTCATTTGTTTGATCCATCGTTTTCCCCCTGCTTTCCTTCTGTTACTTTCATTTTAACAAACTGTGCGGCAGCTTGAGAACTGTATCGGCTTTTTGCATCTATGCGTACGAATGAAGTCCGGCAAGCACGAGATTCACAAAAATTAAGTTAAACATAATAATGGCGAAGCCGATGACGGCAAGCCACGCGGACTTTTCGCCATGCCAGCCTCTTGACAGCCGCAAGTGCAAATACGCTGCGTAAAATAAAAAGGTGATCAGCGCCCATACTTCCTTCGGGTCCCAGCCCCAAAAACGCGTCCATGCAAGCTGCGCCCAAATCATCGCAAACACAAGCGCGCCGAGTGTGAATACCGGAAAACCGATGGAAACAGCGCGGTAGCCGACTTCATCGACCAAGTCCAGATTCACATTTTTGACGAGCGGGCTTATAAGAGCGCTGATTCTCTTTCTGAATATCAGCCTGAGCGCCCCGTATAAAACGAGACCTGCGCCAAACGACCAGATCACCGTATTGACCTTTCTGCCTGAAAAAATGGCCGGAAGCTCAATAAGCGGCTTCATTGCGCCTTCCGTAAGCAGTTCTCCGTCATGCGGGCCGACAAGCGCAGGCATATCATATATCATCACGCTTTTAGCCTCTTTTTTATCCACCCAATTAAATTCTGCTTTGTAGTCCGCCAGCCGGAATGCCGACGTGACGGCGATAAATGCCACGGTCGTCACGAGTATAAACATGATGACTTCAAGCCAGAACGTTTTTTTGCCCGGTCTGGATTGGTCGACATGCTTTAACAGGAAAATGACGCCGGCTACAAAACTGATCGCAAGAATCGCCTGCCCGAGCGCCGCAGTCGTGACGTGAATGTACAGCCAATTGCTCTGCAGTGACGGAATAAGCGGCGTGATGTCTGTCGGAAACATGCTTGCATATGCGATAAGCAAAAGCGCGATAGACAATGTGAACATGCCTAATGAAGGCAGTCTGTAAATAAAGTAAATAATAATAAAAGCGAGAACAAGCATCATGCCGAATGACGTCGTAAATTCAAACATATTGCTGACAGGCGCATGTCCGCTTGCCGACCATCTCGCAATAAAGTAGCCGAGATGACAAAGAAATCCGAAAATGGTTAACGTGATTCCGATAGCCGACCAGCGGCCCTTACCGTCCTTCGCACCTTTTGTTCCCCGGATGGCGCCGCCGAAAACCGGGACGGCAATTAAATAAATCAAAAAGGCAGCATAAAGAAAATTTGCGCTCAGCTCCGCCATGACACCACTCCTTTTTCACTAGGCCTGATTTTTGGCCAATTCTTTTTGATCGGCCGGCTCTTGAATCCCGGTCCCGCTAAGAACAAATTCGATATCCTTTTTCAGACCGAACCAGTTTTTGTTCGTATGTCCCGCCACAAGCACTTCATGATCACCTGTTTTGATCCAGATCCTTCTGTGCTGCCAGTACATCCCTTGAATGACGCCGATCATAAAGATCGCGCCGCCGACGGCAAGCACCCATAAGGTTAAGTCTTTTCTGACGGTGAGTCCTGTAATGTTTTTCGTTTCCACATGGTCGAATTTTAATTTGTACTTGTTACTTTCGGAACCTTCAACAGTCTGCTGAATCGCAACAAAACTTTTCTCCCCTTTCGGCTTGTCGGGAGCCGTGATTTTAAAGACAAAAGCCGGATTGTTAGGAACCTTCGTTTTCGTGCTCGGTTCTCCGTCTTTGTTAAAATAAAAATCAGGAAGATAACTGGCGATCTGCACTTTGTAACCGTTACCAAGATCGTAGTCCGTGTCGGGATCAAGAAGATTGATCTTCAGTTTGCCGAATGACTGTTTTGTTTTTTGGTCGATCAGCTGAAATACCATCTGATCGAGCTGGTTTTCTTTATAGTCCACCTGATACACAGAATAGGAGTCAAAGCGCAGCGGTTCATTGACGCGAATATTGTTTTCTTTGACTCTTTTAAGCTTCGGCTTTTCACCGAATACAATGTCGCCTTCCCTCTTGTACAGAACCGCGTCCGTAGTGAAGGATTTGGCGACTTTGCCGTTTCCGGCTCTGTCAATGGCGTCGGCGAATACTTTTTTCTCAGTGTCTTTGTTATATGTCTGCATCGTGAACCGGTTGTTTTTTAAGTAATATTTGCCGTCTGTACCGGGGATCTGGGCGGTTTCGCCTTCACGGACCCAGAGCGTTTCATCGACATACATACCGGGTACAAATCTCAGCATGGCTCCGATCAGAAAAATGATCAGGCCGATATGATTGACATAGGGTCCCCACCTTGAAAAACGGCCTTTTTCCGCCAGGATGCTTCCCTCTTGTTCTCGCACTCTATAATGCTTTTTTTTCAATCGTGTTCTGAGGCTATCAGCCGCATCCCCGCTCAGCTCGGTTTCTGTCCGGCTGTATAGACGCTGCCTCTTCAAAAAGACCGGATTCCGCCGAACTCCTTGATTTTTAAGCGCCCTGTACAAAGGAATCACCCGATCCAGGCTGCAGATGACCAGTGATATGCCAATGGATGCGATCAGGAGCATATACCACCATGAGCCGTACAGGTGATGAAACCCCAGCAAATAATACAGTTGGCCGATTATGCCGTACTGCTGTTCATAATATGTATCCGGCTGGGCGCCCGGAGGCAGATAAGCTTCCTGCGGAAAAACCGTGCCGAAAGCAGACGCCGCCAGAGTAATGACGATCAGCCATATTCCGACTTTTACGGAAGAAAAGAAGTTCCATACCTTATCTACGATTGTTTTGTTATATGTTTGCGAACGCCTTGCGCTGCCGTCGTACCGCATATCGGCAAGCGGCGATTTTTGATCATCAAGCGGCTTCCCGCACGACTCGCACAAAACCGTCCCGGCTGGATTCACGTGCCCGCACTCACATTTGACCTTTTTCATGAAGACGCCTCCGGCTTAATTAAATTCATATAGTCATGAACCATGCGTTCTGTCATCGTGCCGGTCACCACTTTCACGACCTTTCCGTCGGGATTGATTAAAAATGTCGTCGGAATAGGTGATACGCCGTACGCGTCCAGCACTTGCCGGTCAGTATCGAGCGCAACCGGGAAATTGACGCCGTATGTTTTCATAAAATTATGTACTGCAATTTTTGATTCGCCGACATTTACCGCAACCACCTCGACACCGAGGTCTTTAAAATGCTTGTATTGATTCTCCATGTAGGGAAATTCCTGCTTGCACGGCTCACACCACGTTCCCCAGAAATTCAGAAAAACACCTTTCCCTTTTAACTGACTCAGTTCTATGAGTCTGCCCTCTGTATCTTTCAGCGCGAAATTCGGGGCTTTGGACCCCTCAGATATACGCTCTCCGTTTGTGTAAACGGCATTATAGATGGTATATCCGAGCGCGCAGAGTAAGATGAGAAGGATGCCGGTCCGAATGAATAAACGCCGCCGTTTTTTGTTCATTGTACACTGCTCCCCTCCCCTGTCTGCAAATCCATTCAATTATATCATCTACACGTTTTGTAATTTTTGAAGGTTATGTGAAAATTAGAAAGCGTTTTTACCGTGTTCAGCTAAAGCCCGCAGCCTTTTCACCTCATGCGGCGTCAATTCTCTTGCGTCTCCTGTGCGCAGACCTCTTAAATCTAAAAATGCGTATTCTTCACGTTTGAGTTTCAGCACGTCATGACCGATCGCCTCAAACATGCGGCGGACCTGTCTGTTTCGGCCTTCATGAATCGTCAGCTGAATGATGCTCGTCTGCTTTCTTTTGTCCAGGGAAAGCATTTTCGCTCTGGCCGGCGCCGTCTTGCCTTCTTCAAGCTGAATGCCGCGCTCAAGCTTTCTCAGAAGTTCCTTGGAAGGAATCCCCTTCACTTTGGCGACGTACGTCTTATCAATTTCGTATTTCGGATGCATGAGTTTGTTGGCAAACTCGCCGTCATTTGTCAGCAATAAAAGTCCGCTCGTATCATAATCAAGCCTGCCGATCGGATAAATGCGCTGCGGCACTTCTTTGAAAAAGTCGGTCACCACTTTCCGCCCTTTGTCGTCATCAGCTGCTGAGATCACTCCTCTCGGTTTATAAAGCAGAAAGTACACGGGTTCTTCCCGCTCCACCTTTAATCCGTTTACTTCAATCTGATCAGAACCGGTCACTTTTACGCCGAGCTCTGTTATTACTTTTCCATTCACCTTTACTTTTCCTTCTTTTATCAGCTCTTCCGCCTTTCTGCGTGATGCCACGCCGGCATGAGCAATAACTTTTTGCAGTCTTTCCATGTCGTTCACCTCAAGTATAATCTTACTTTTTTCCCCTTGAACAAACAAGCTTTTTCAAGGAGAGTTATTCTGATATATAAAAAGCGCCTGATTTCAGGCGCTTCCAAATAATAACGTAACTATGATGATTGATGCAACCACCCCGATCAGATCAGCAAGAAGACCGACCTTTAAAGCATCGCCCATTTTTTTGATGCCGACCGCCCCGAAATACACCGTCAGGACATACAGCGTCGTATCAGTCGATCCCTGCATGACCGAGGCCAGTCTGCCGATAAATGAATCAGGCCCGTACACGGCGATCAGATCTGTCGTCATGCCGAGCGCCGCCGTCCCCGAAATCGGGCGGATCAGAGCAAGCGGCACGACTTCTGCGGGAATGCCGAGCGCTGTAAAGAAAGGCTTGCACAGCCCCATGACAAAATCCAGCGCGCCTGAGGCCCGGAATACGGTAATCGCCACCAGCATCCCGACCAAATACGGAATGATGGAAAACGCAATCTCAATTCCTTCTTTTCCGCCTTCAACGAATGATTCATACGTCGGCACTTTTTTGATCGTGCCGTATATCAATATACCGGCGATAATAATCGGAATCATGGCTAAAGACAGCCAATTCACCATTTCCATTCGCTTACCTCCCTTTTCTTTTGCGGCGGTACCAGAAGTAGCGGTCAATGAAAATCGCGCCGATTCCCGAAATTAAAGTCGCTAAGATGGTCGGCCCGACGATATCGGTCGGTGATTTCGCCGAATAAGCCATGCGCACGGCAATGACGGTTGTCGGTATCAATGTAATACTCGAAGTATTTACCGCCAAAAAGGTAATCATGGAACGGCTGGCCTCAGACTTACCTCCATTCAGCTTTTTCATCTGCTCCATGGCTTTAATGCCGAGCGGTGTCGCCGCATTTCCCAGTCCGAAAAAGTTTGCCATGAGATTTGATAAGATGTACCCCATGGCCGGATGATCAGGGGGAATATCGGGAAACAGCTTAGAGATAAACGGGCGGCACATTCTGCTGAATATATCCAAAAGGCCGGACTGCTCGGCTATTTTCATCAGGCCGAGCCAGAAGACGAGCACGCTCATTAATCCGAACGAGATCGTAACCGCTTCTTTTGCTCCTTTAAAAACAGCTTCATTCACATCCTGCAAGGTACCGTTAAACATCGCAAAGACAAGTCCGATTACCGTCAGACATACCCAGATTAAATTGACCATGACGAACCGCCCGCCGCGCTCATAAACAGGCTCGTAAACGTCTCAATGAAATGCTTTTTCGGTTTTTTATGGCGCTCGTTTTCATAATAGACGGGAATCTTGGCGATCACTTTCCCATCATGCATAACAGTCATCCGGCCGATGACATCAGGAATGAGAGAGGCGTCCTTTTTCCAGGCTTTTTTCGGTTTTATTAAGGTTGTGCGGATTTTTACATCGTCGATTTCATCCTCTTTTAATAAATATTTGACATCCCGGGCAATAAAAGCGTGTTTTCCGTAAAACGTCTTTTTCAGCTTCGGAATGCCGCCTTTTTTAGCGACGACATAGGTTTTATAGTGTTCAAAGACATAATTAAACATATTCATATGGTCATCCCAGTCATCCGGATCATTTATGGTGACCGCGATGAGATCCGTTCCGTCTTTTGAAGCCGTCGAAACGAGCGTCCGTTTCGCGATTTTTGTGTAACCCGTTTTTCCGCCTGTGCTGTAACGGTAGAGCCCAGTCAGAAGCTTGTTTTTATTTTTCCATACCCGGTCCATCGTTTCCGCCTTATACACTTTTGTGCCTGAAACGGTCCGGTATTCCTTGATTTTCATTGCGTATTTAGTCAAAAGCGCCATGTCATACGCCGTTGAATATAAATTTTCATGGTCGTCCAGTCCGTGCGGATTTTGAAATTTTGTATTTTCCATCCCGATTTGCTCGGCTTTTTTGTTCATCATAAATACAAAACCGTCAAGGCTTCCGCCGACATATTCAGCTATTGCCGCAGCGGCGTCATTTCCTGATCTCAGCATAAGCCCGTATACAAGATCTTTCAGCTTTACTTTTTGTCCCGGCTGAAGATAAATGGCTGAGCCTTCCGTTTTTACAGCATTCGGGGAAACCGTCACGGTCTCTTCCATCTTTCCTGATTCAATCGCCAGCACCGCCGTCATGATTTTCGTAATGCTTGCAATCCGCCGCTTATGATGTTCATCCTTGGCGAATAACACCCTGCCAGATGCTCCGTCGATAATAATCGCGCTTTTTGCGCTGACATGTATTTGGGCATGTGCCGTATTGCCGTCTGTAATGGAAAAAAGAATAACAAAAGTCAAAAGAAATACGGCAGCTTTTTTGAGAAAGCGCATGAATGCTCACGTCCTTGTTGTGGGTTTGTACAAGTTTATGCGCCTGTCCATGACTTATGAATACCAATTGCATCACTTTCACATAAAAAAACTCTCCCAAAAGGAAGAGTTTTTATCTGACTGATGCCATATTTGAGCCTGATGCTTCATATTGCGCCAATTCTTCCCGCATCCGCAGAAATTCACTGCTGAGCGAAAGCAGAAGGCTCCGCAGCGAATCCGGCACTTGCTGGTAGAATTCAATCGCGCTTTGGCCTGTATAAGCGGCGCGGCTGTTTTCGTACCATGTATCCTTTTTTGGCATGAAAAATTCTTCCACGCACTGATGATACACTTTATACAGCGTTTTTTCCGCTCTCACCTCATGAAACGGCTCCTGCATTAAGAGCCGCCGGCAGGCTTCCTGGGCGCCTTCGCAAAAGACGGTCATCCTCCTCAGCACACTGAACACGTCGCGGCAGTATGCCTCATCCGCCTCTCCTTGAGCCCGCATCTCCGGCAATGTTGTATGATTTAAATAGCTGCTGACCATCGTGACAACCTCGGCTAAAAATTCACCAGTTTCTTCAGTATGGGCCCTCACAATCGAATTTCCCATTTCCGTCCGTTTCCTTCCTCTCTTGTACGTCGTCATTTGCGTCATTCATCAATGGCCTTTCCCTACTATCGTATGATGAAAAACGATTATTATTTAATATCCTCAAAAGTTTGGTTGAAGTTTTCAAAGAATAAATCGGCTTCCTCCTGGAGAACGTCTTCCTCCGCATTTTCAGGAAGCGGCGGGAGCTCCTCCAATGTTTTTAAGCCGAATTGTTCAAGAAATACCGGTGTCGTGCCGTATAAAATCGCCCGGCCGGGACCGTCGGCGCGGCCCACCTCACACAGCAGCGCTTTTGACACGAGGCTGTGCAGAATCCGCTCAGACTTCACGCCCCGGATATCTTCAATTTCCGCCCGTGTGATCGGCTGCTTGTACGAAACGATCGCCAGCACTTCCAAAGAAGCCTGCGACAGCCCTTTTGACGGCACTTCGATTAGTTTTTTCAAATAAGGCACGAATTCTTTTTTCGTTCCAAGCATATACGTATCCGCATATTCGGTAAGCTCGATGCCTCTGTCGTCTTCCTTGTACTGAGCGGCCACTTCTTCCATGATTCCGGCCAGTTCCGCTTCTTCTATTTCAAGCACCGTCACCAATTGCTTTTTGGTCAGTCCTTCATCACCCGCCGCATACAGCAGGGCTTCCACAATCGCTTTCCAATTCACGATATCAAACGCCATGAATGGATTCACTCCCCGTAATGTATATATCTGAAAAGTTTTCTTCCTGTTCAATGATAATCTGCTGATTTTTCATCAGTTCCAGGACTGCTAAAAACGTCACGACGAGATGGTCCCTTTGCCGAGAAGGAAAAAGCTCCGTGAAGTTTATTCTTCTCCCCGCCGTTTTTAAGCTTTTTACGATTTCTTTCATTCTGTCTTCAATCGGTATTTCCTGTCTTGTAATGGTCGTTTCTTTCGGCCGCGTGATTTTTTTACGCTGAAGCACCTTTTGAAACGCGCCGATCATGTCATAAACGGTCACCGACAGTTTCTGCTCGGTCTGTTTGATTTCTTTTGCATACTCACTTAAATCACTCGGCGGCTTTGTAAATGACTTTTGTCTTTCTTCTTCCCGCTCTTTTAAATCCTTCGCAGCGGTTTTATATTTTCTATACTCAATCAGCTTTTCAATCAGCTCGTCCCGAGGGTCTTCTTCTTCAAGCATTTCGTCTTCAAACAGCTCTTCCTCTTGTTTCGGAAGCAGCATTCTGCTTTTAATGCTGAGAAGCGTCGCCGCCATGACCAGATATTCACTGGCGACATCAAGTTCAAGCTCTTGCATTGTATGTACATATAATAAATATTGTTCAGTAATGGTTGCCACGGGTATGTCATATATGTCGATTTCAAGACGGTTAATCAGATGAAGCAGCAGGTCCAATGGGCCTTCAAACGTATCAATTTTCACTTGATATTCTACCATTATCTCACCATTTTCAATATCACTCTCATTGCCGGAAAAACTGGCTACCCTTTAGTATAATCCACCGAAATGCTCTCGTCCAATACTTTTATACACGTCCTCCGTTATTTAGAAAATACTGAAAAAGAAGATATACGCCTATACCTTTAAAGGCGGATGCACATAGGATAGCCGTGTAAACTTGAAACAAAGGGAGGCTGATTTCACATGAGCGGAGCTTGTTTCGGCGGAGGTTTTGCATTAATTGTCGTTCTGTTTATTTTGCTCGTTGTCGTAGGAGCATCTTACATCTGCTAGTTCCTCAGGCTTCAGACACCAAGCCGCTCTTTTTTCCTTTTCAAAGCGCTGTGGTACACTGGTTTTAGCATAAAAGGAGGAAGCGGCTTGTATCCTAAAGCTTATATCGGCTTTTTGGCCGAATTTCACGCATCAAGAGATTATTTTGAGTGTCATGAACTGTTAGAGGAATATTGGAAAGAAAGCCCGGCTGAAAAGCGGAGCATTCATTGGGTCGGCCTGATTCAGCTTGCCGTCGCTCTGTATCACCAGCGCAGGGGAAATGAAGCCGGGGCGAAACGGCTGATTGCCAACAGCTTACGTATTCTCCGGTCTGAAAAGCAGGCGGTCTGTTCTCTCGGTCTCAGCCATCCGAAGCTGATTGAGCTGATAGAAACGCTGTCAGACGATATAGAAGCGGGCCTGCCTTACAGAAGTGTTATGCTTCCGATTACAGATGAAGCCCTGAAAGAAGCATGTCTTGCCGAATGCCGCCGAAAGGGCTATACATGGGGGCAAGACGGCGTATCAGATACCTTTCTTATTCATAAACACCGCCTGCGGGACAGGACGGATGTCATTAAGGAACGCGAACGGGAAATTGAGAGAAGAAAAAAAAGCAGAGGCTGACGGTCAGCCCTGCTTTTTCTATATCAAAACAGCTCCCGAAACCGTGAAGATTCCGGGAGCATTTGTCAGTTATTATATGAGATATCCTGATCTTTTTGATGTTGACAGCGTTCAAAAAAGCTTTGCGTTAATTCATTCGGAACGAGTGCCTCCGTTTTGAACAGACGTTTTAAGGCGTCCATCATTTGCTTTCCGATTCCTTGATGGCGGTGAGAAGGATTCACGCTGATATGCCGGATTTCAACCTCTGAGTCCTTTTTTTCGACTCCGATCGCTCCGACGATATCTTCATCCTCTTTCCAAAGAAAGAGCTGGCGGCCAGTATCCGTTTCATAGTCCTTTATTGTCTGCTGAAGCTGCTTGAGATCTTTTTCATTCGGCATAAATGACAGAAGACCCATCGCAATCTTTTCAAACGATTTTTTATAACGAATTAACATAAAAACCCCTCTATATCCAAAATGTCCATTCATGTCCTATCAAACGGATACATAAAGGCGATCCGTTTTCTCACATTATATCATTTTCGCCGCGGTTTTAAACGCTTTTCAACAAATTATTCAAATGAACGGTTTAAATTTGCCATTTCAATGGCAGATACTGCGCAATCCGCTCCCTTATTTCCGGCTTTTGTTCCGGCTCGTTCGATGGCCTGCTCAATGGTTTCAGTCGTCACGATGCCGAAGATAACCGGGACGCCCGTCGCCGTTCCCGCCTGGGCGATGCCTTTTGCCGCTTCATTGCAGACATAGTCATAATGCGTTGTCGCTCCTCTGATAACCGTGCCGAGCGTAATGACGGCATCGTATTTTTTCGTTTCCGCCATTTTCTTTGCCGCAAACGGGATTTCAAACGCTCCCGGCACCCAAGCGACGTCAATGTCGTTTGATTCTACACCGTGGCGAAGCAGCGTGTCTTCCGCTCCGCTTAACAGCTTGCTCGTTATAAATTCATTAAATCTGCCGACGACGATTCCGATTTTAAGTCCTGTTCCTACTAGGTTTCCTTGTATGATATTCATATGTTATCCGTCCTTTTTTGTGAGATTTGTTTTTAGAAATGAAGCAGATGTCCAAGTTTTTTCATTTTGGTCTGTAAATACTGCTTGTTATGCTCACTCGCTTCCATTTGAAGCGGCACCCGTTCCGAAATGCTGAGACCGTATCCTTCGAGGCCGGCGATTTTCCGGGGGTTATTG
Source organism: Bacillus sp. SYZHCR11 (assembly GCF_057196865.1). Classification (NCBI taxonomy): domain Bacteria; kingdom Bacillati; phylum Bacillota; class Bacilli; order Caryophanales; family Bacillaceae; genus Bacillus; species Bacillus sp. SYZHCR11. The sequence goes on along the minus strand of NZ_JBXUND010000001.1, from coordinate 72,662 downwards.
GTTAAAAGTTTCATATGCTGAACCCCTAAGTCGCGGAGAATCTGGGCGCCGATGCCGTAGTTGCGCAGATCAGGCAGAAAGCCGAGCGCTTCGTTCGCTTCAACCGTGTCGTACCCTTGTTCCTGCAATCGGTACGCCTTCAGCTTATTGATTAAACCGATTCCTCTGCCTTCCTGGCGCAAATACAATAGAACGCCGCGGCCTTCTTCAGCAATTTGCGCAAGCGCGGCATGAAGCTGAGGTCCGCAATCACAGCGATGGGATGCAAACACATCGCCCGTCAGGCATTCTGAGTGCACTCTGACAAGAACGGGTTCGCTGTTAAACGGGACATCCCCCATGACAAAGGCGAGATGTTCTTTTCCGTCAACCTCGTTTGTATATCCGTAAACTCTAAACGTGCCGAAGTCAGTCGGCAGCGTAATATCAACTTCTCTGTTCACAAGTGTCGTAATGTTGTAACGGTACTCTATTAAGTCTTTTATCGTAATCATTTTCAGCTGGTGACGTTCGGCGATTTCGGCTAACTCCGGCACTCTGGCCATTGTGCCGTCTTCATTCATAATTTCACAAATGACGCCCGCTCCCTGAGATCCGCAGGCTTTTGCAAGGTCAACGGCTGCTTCCGTATGGCCCGCCCGCTTCAGGACGCCTCCTTTTTTTGCGATTAAGGGGAAAATGTGGCCCGGACGCTGAAAATCGTCAGAGACAGATTCCTCGTTCAACAGCGCCTGAATGGTAAAAGAACGTTCTTGAGCGCTGATGCCCGTTTTTGTCAGCCTGTGGTCAATACTGACCGTAAAGGCGGTCTCATGTGAGTCCGTATTATGATCGACCATCGGGTGAAGATCCAGCCGGCCGGCGATGTCTTCAGACAGCGGCGTGCAGATCAGGCCTCTCCCATGGGTCGCCATAAAATTCACCACTTCAGGCGTGGCATGCTCAGCCAGCGCTACGAAATCTCCTTCGTTTTCTCTGTCTTCATCATCGACAACAATGATGACTTCACCTTTTTTCAGCGCCTCTAACGCCTCTTCTATCGGATGAAACATATCGATCTTCCTTTCTAAAAGCCGTTCTCGCTTAAAAAGGCTTCCGTGATAGTTTGATTGCTTTTCGTTTGTTCTGTTTTGTGCAAAAAGCGGTATAAGTATTTGCCGATCATGTCACACTCAATATTTACGGTCGATCCGACTGTTTTCGTCTGAAAAATCGTTTCTGAGATGGTATGCGGAATGATGGATACCGTCACGCTTTCATCTGATAGACCGAAAATCGTCAGGCTCACGCCGTCTACCGTAATTGAACCTTTCAATACGAGCGTTTTTGTCAATTCCGGCGAAAGTTTTAAATCGTAATAGACCGCGTTGCTTTTTTTCTCGATCCGCGTAATTTCCGCCGTTCCGTCCACATGCCCTGATACAAAGTGGCCGCCGAACCGTCCGTTGGCGGACATCGCTCTTTCCAGGTTTACTTTACTGCCTTTTGACAAGCCGTTCAGCGAAGTGGATTTCACTGTTTCCGGCATGACATCAACCGTAAATTGATTGTCAGAAAATCCGGTTACGGTCAGGCAGATGCCGTTTACCGCAATGCTGTCGCCAAGTTTCACATCACTTGTCACTTTTGAAGCGGCGATGGTTAATGCCATGGAAAGGCCTGTCTTTTTGATTGCTTGGATCGTGCCTGTTTCTTCAACGATTCCTGTAAACATCGTCACCATCCTTTCCATCTTTGGGTATGGCCGTCAGTTTTATATCCGGCCCGATTTGGGTGATTTGTGTGAATTGCAAATGGGGGACATCTTTCATTGATTGAAAACCTTCACCGGAGATCAAGCTGGGAGCAAGCGTTCCTCCGATTAATTTAGGGGCGAAATAGAAATGAAGCTCTTGGAAACAGCCTTCCTTCACAAAACTTCCGTGTACGGATGCTCCGCCTTCCACATAAACGGACATTATTCCGTTTTCAGCGAGAACACTGAGCACCTCAGGGATGTGAATGCGGTCTGTTTCCAGCGGAAAAACTTTTATTCCGAGTGCGGTCAGCCGGTCTTTCTTTTGCACGTCTGCACCTTTGGCCGTAAATATCCATGTCGGCGCAGCGCCGTCAGTGAGCACATTTGCCGTTTCAGGAATGGTCAGCTTTGTATCGAGAATCACTCTGACCGGCTGCTTCACCGCATCAGGAAGCCTGCAGGTCAGGCTCGGATTATCGGCTTTGACTGTGCCTGCTCCGACAAGAATGCTTTGATGCGATTTCCTGTATTGCTGGGCATCAAGCCTTGCCGCCTCTGATGTAATCCATTTGCTGTCACCGGTTTCGGTCGCTGTTTTCCCGTCAAGGCTCGCGGCCGCTTTCAAGGTGACATACGGAAGTCCGGTCCGCATGAAGTGAAGAAACATTTTATTCAGCTCTTCTGCCTGCTGCCTGAGAAGGCCGGTTTTCACTTCGATGCCCGCTGCTTCCAGCATTCCGATGCCTTTTCCGGCTACAAGCGGATTCGGATCTTTCACAGCAATGAACACCCTTTTTATCCCCGACTTTATTATCAGTTCGGCGCATGGCGGTGTTTTTCCGTAATGGCTGCAAGGCTCCAGCGTCACATACAAATCGGCGCCTTTTGCGTGTCTGCCGGCCATATTAATCGCGTGAACCTCGGCATGCGCTTCTCCGTATTGCAAATGGGCGCCCATTCCGACGATCTGTCCGTTTTTGACGACGACAGCGCCGACAAGAGGATTGGACTGTGTCTGTCCTTCACCGCGTCTGGCAAGTTCTATTGCCGTATTCATATAATATTCATCCATTGTTATCCCTCCCTTCTTCCACGCAATTTGGCGTCAAAAAAGCCCCGAATGTTTACACAGTTCGGGGCTTTGCCAGTTTTAATCCATAGGAAATAAGACTATACAGTAAGTTTATTTTTTGCATAGCTTCTCTCATCCTTCTCCCATCCAGACTTTCACTGTCGGCTTCAGCTTTTCACTGAATCCACCGTATACAGATGCATACGGGTCACGGGCTGTAAAGCGCAAAGCGCCTTATTACCGCCGGTCGGGATTTTCACCCAGCCCCGAAGGATACAATCAATATTTTTTTGTCCTTATCCGCTATTATAACATCCTTTGCGGCAGGCGCAATGAATTTGCACCTCATTATTCAGAAAAATAAAAAGCGCCCTTTTCCCATAAAAGGCGTCTTTATTTATTCGTTCACTTTGACGACCTTCAATAAGCCGTCAATCCGGTTTGATTTGCTGAAATACGCTTTAATCTTATCACCTTTTTGCACATCGGAGAGATCCTGCTTCAGCTTGTCGCCGTTAAAAATAATTTTTGTGCCGTTCGCTGCCGTACCGTGGTACTCAGTTCCTTCGATTTTCGTAATTTTATATGTTTTGACTGTATATTCTTCTTTTTCCTGGGACAGGGTTTGTCCGATTGCAGTCGGCACGTCTTTCAGTTCAATATCGTTTATGACCATATAACCGCCCGCTAATAACAGCAGCAGTACAAGTAAAATGGCTGCTTTTGTTTTAATTCTTCCCATTTTTCTACCTCCAGCCCGTATCAATCTATTCATTACTATGTCATATTCCTTTTTTTCATGAATAGAAAACCGTTCTTCCCTGCGTGAGTTATTCATATAACGTTTCATAAAGGGAAGATGTTTCATGTATCTGTAAAACTTTCTATCTATTAAATAGATATACGAATTTATGTTCTGTTTTTGAGGGTGGAGAGATAAATTTATATAAAAAAAGCAGTTTTCTCATGAAGAAAACTGCCTGTACGGTTTATTTCGTCTTGCGAATTTCGTTAAACGGGAAGAAGACGAATTTTGATGTGCCCGCTATTTGTTTTTTCGTAAAAAGACCGAGGCCGTTGCGGCTGTCCATAGATTCTCTGCGGTTATCACCCATGACGAAATATTTGTCGTCCGGCACTTTCACCGGGCCGAAGTCTTCTGTCAGCCGGTCATAGCCGTCTTGCTTCGCCTTGTGCTTATTTGCCGCTAAATACGGTTCGGACACTTTTTTGCCGTTGATATACAGCTGATCGTTTTTCATTTGCACCGTGTCGCCGGGAAGTCCGATAATCCGTTTGACATAGTGCTCATTTTCTCCGTTCAGCACGACGATCTGGCCGCGTTTGAAGTCGCTTATGTATTTGACCGTCATATTGACAAAGATTCTCTCGCGGTCATGCAGCGTCGGATCCATTGATCTACCATCAACGAGATAAGGGGCAAATAAAAAGTTTCGGATGAGCAGTGCCAGAACGACAGCGATGATAATGGCTTTCGCCCAATCAAGTACGGCGCTTTTTTTAGAAGTTTTTTCTTTTTCTGATTTCAAGTGATTTCCTCCCATTAGCCATGGTCATTTTTATTTTACCATGAATCCCTGCACAGAGGGCAAATAAGCCCCGCACCCCATCCCTTTTTTTCATTTTATAAGCCGGATCTGCTGATTTTACGGTATTTCACGAAGCTTCCGATCCGCCAAATGCACAAATACACAAAAGCAAGCTCCATCGTTAAAACGGCGAATTCCGCCGCGTCAATGCTTTTGAAATATTGGCTGAGTGCGATACGGATCGCAATAATCGCGATAATGACATATTTAAAGTTTTTATTCCGCTTGGAGTAGACAAAGCCGTCTTCCCGGATTTCATAGGCAGTTTGCGACAGCATGATGACACCGAATACCGCGCCTAACAGTCCGGCGATGGCGAGCTCCCAAAGAGCGGGAAAATGAAACGGCTTTCCCGGGATATTCATGAGCTGGCTGATACTGAATGTGAAAATGACGGCGATAATCAAAAGCGGGAGAATGATGCCTAAGCCGCCGCCTTTAATCGGCCTGTTTCCCTTTTTTACCCTGAACCAAATCATAAGTGCGAGAATGATAATGACAAATAAAACGGTTGCCAATTGAACCAACGTTTCTACCTCTTTTCATTGTTGTAATCGGTCTTTTTCACTATACCAGAATGATCACCGATGTTCATATATGTATTTTTTCATGATTTACACATGAGAATTTTCATATACATAAAAAAAACCCGCCTGAAAAAGGCGGGTTTTCCGTCATTATCCTTCTACACGGATTTCTTTCATTTTGTCTCCGTTAGACATGTTTTTCGCATGCTCTAAACCGCTTGTCACTTTTCCGAATACAGTATGAACGCCGTTTAAATGCGGCTGCGGCTCATGTACGATGAAGAATTGGCTTGAACCCGTGTCTTTACCGGCATGCGCCATTGATAAAGAACCGGCTTCGTGTTTATGCGGATTGCCTTCTGTTTCACATTTGATCGTTTTTCCGCTTCCGCCCATGCCTGTCCCAGTCGGATCTCCGCCTTGGCTGACAAAGCCCGGAATCACGCGGTGGAAAATAACGCCGTCATAAAAGCCCGTATTCGCCAGATTTTCAAAGTTAGCGACTGTATTAGGCGCTTCATTCGGATAAAGTTCAAATTCGATTCTGCTGCCGTTTTCCATTTCGATGTAACCAGTTTTCATTCTCATTCCTACTTCCGTATTGTTTTTTGTCAAAGCCTTCTTTAATATGAATTTCAATTGTAAGCCGGCTTTCTTTTTGATATTCTTTTGAAGGAAGAGGCCTCTGCTCTTCTTTTCGCGGCTATTATACCACACCTTCAGCCGGAAAACGAATCTCCCCGCTTCCGCAGAAAGAAAATGAAACCAGAACAGCTTCACAGCCGTCTATGTATCGGAACTGCTTCACGCAGGTCCTCACAAACCGCTTCAAAACGGCATTTGTGAAAAGAAGGAGGTTAACCGCTTTGAAAAAAATGTGGATTGGATTGCTGGCGGCGGCCGTTGTATTGTGCACAATACCGAAAATCAGCCTGGCCGATGCCGCAGTCGGAGATGTCATCGTCACGCTGGGGGCGGATCTGTCAAACGAAAACCGTCAGAAAGTGCTTGACGAATTAAATGTCCCTGATAACGCGACAAAAGTGACGGTCACAAATAAAGAAGAACATGAATATCTGGGAAAATATATATCGAATGCCCAAATCGGCACAAGAGCCATCTCTTCGTCATCCATTACGGTGGCAAAGAAAGGGTCCGGGCTTGACGTTAAGACCCATAATATCGATTCCATTACGGATGAAATGTACTTAAACGCCCTGATGACAGCAGGAGTGAAAGATGCGAAAGTATACGTGACGGCGCCGTTTGAGGTATCAGGCACCGCAGCATTAACGGGAATCATCAAGGCATATGAAGTCTCATCAGACAAAGCGATTTCAGAAGATGTAAAACAGGTCGCCAACCAAGAGCTTGTCACCACTTCAAATCTCGGGGATAAAATCGGGGATAAAAACGCCTCCGCGCTTATCGCAAACATTAAAGATGATTTCGCGAAAAACGGTGTGCCCGATACAAAAGAAGGAATCGAGAAAAAGGTCGATGATGCGGCTTCAAACCTTAACATTACACTGACTGACGCTCAAAAAGACCAGCTCGTTTCATTGTTTAATAAAATGAAAAATGCAAAGATTGATTGGGGCCAAGTCGGCAGCCAGCTCGATAAGGCAAAAGACAAAATCACGAAGTTCATTCAATCCGATGAAGGCAAAAGCTTTGTTCAAAAAGTTATTGATTTCTTCGCTTCGATTTGGAATGCGATCGTGTCTGTATTTACAGGAGACAGCGGATCAAGTTCTGACAGCTGAACGCAAAAAGAGACCGGACGCCATTGTTCCGGTCTCTTTTTTATTTATTGTTTGACCCCCGTCTTAAACGGCAGATCCAGTTTTACAATGTCTTCATAAGTTTCTCTTCTAATGACAAGATGCGCTTCGCCGTCTTCCACAAAAACGACGGCGGGACGCGGAATACGGTTGTAGTTGTTAGCCATGCTGTATCCGTACGCTCCCGTGCAGAAAACGGCGAGAAGATCGCCTTCTTTCACTTCCGGAAGGTCTATATCCCAAATGAGCATATCCCCGCTTTCACAGCACTTACCCGCGATGGATACCGTTTTATCGTGGTGTTCTCCGATTCTGTTTGCCGATACGGCTTCATATTTCGCCTGATACAGCGCAGGACGGATATTATCGCTCATGCCCCCGTCAACCGCTGCATATTTACGGGTGCCGGGCACTTCTTTTTGCGAACCGATGGTATAAAGCGTCGTTCCGGCATCTCCGACGAGCGAGCGTCCCGGTTCAATCCAGATCTCCGGAATGTCAAAAGCGTGCAGCGCTGCGTTTTCTTTTACCGCTTCGATAATTTTTTCCACATAAACGGCGGGATGAAGGGGTTCATCCTCTTCCGTGTAGCGGATGCCGAAGCCCCCCCCTAAATTCAGCACTTCAGAGACAAAGCCGAATGATTCTCTCCATTCATTGAGTTTTGCAAAGATTTTTTCTGCGGCCAGCACAAAGCCCGCCGTATCAAAAATTTGCGATCCGATGTGGCAGTGAACGCCGAGAAGGCGGATATGGTCTGACTGCAATACTTGTTCAATCGCCTTTTCTATTTGCCCGTTATGCAGATCAAAACCGAATTTGGAATCTTCCTGCCCCGTTGTAATATAATCATGCGTATGGGCCTCTACCCCCGGAGTGATCCGGAGAAGCACATCCATTGTGCGCCCTGATTTGCGGCACAGTTCCGCGAGTAAGGATATTTCATAAAAATTATCAACGACGATGCAGCCGATTTGATGATCGAGCGCCATTTTCAACTCTTCTTTGCTTTTGTTGTTGCCGTGAAAATGAATCCTGTCAGCCGGAAAACCAGCCGCAACCGCCGTAAACAGCTCTCCGCCGGATACAACGTCCAATGAGAGCCCCTCCTGCTCAGCGAGCTGTATCATCGCAACGGAAGAAAACGCCTTGCTCGCGTACGCGACCTGCGCCTTTAAATCCGCGTCAATGAATGCCTGTTTAAAGCTTTTAGCGCGCTCACGTATTAAAGCCACATCGTAAACATAAAGAGGCGTGCCGTAATGCTCCGCTAAATACAGCGCGTCCACACCTCCGATTTCCAAATGACCTAGTTTGTTTTGTCTGCTTGTGCCATGTAAGAACAATGCTCATTCCCTCTTTCTGATCCGCCTATGGGTGAAAAGGACAGCTTCTTTTGAGCTGTCCTTATACAAGTCCCGTATAAGTTAAGACATACAATATCATAATCTTCTGTCGGTTTCAATGCGATTATGAACCGCTTGGCTGTCTTTGACGGTCTTTCGGGTGAACAATGCTCGGTCTGACTTTCGCTCCCGGCACTGTCGTCCGGACGAGCACCTGCCACAGCGCCTTGCCGTTAAACGGTAAAAACGGCCATAAATACGGCGTATGAAACGAACGGATATTCGCCATTATGATCAGCAGCAATGTAAAGCCTATCACAAAGCCTTTCACTTGGAAAATGGCCACGAGCACCATTAAGATGAGGCGTATCATTTTATTGGCGAGGCTGAGCTCATAGCTCGGCGTGGTAAATGATCCGATGGCGGCGATCGATACGTACAGAATCACTTCTGCTGAAAACAGCCCCACCGCTATGGCGATTTGACCGATCAGCACCGCCGCAATCAGACCCATGGCGGTGGATAAAGCGGTCGGCGTATGGATCGCGGCCATTCTGAGAAACTCAATCCCCAAATCGGCTAAAAAGATTTGCAGAATGATCGGGATGTGCGTATTTTTATTTAAACCGATAAAATCCAATCTTTCAGGCAGAAGAGACGGTTCGAGAACAAAGAGAAACCAGATCGGAAGCAGAACCGTTGAAGCGATAATACCGAAGAACCTGATCCATCTTAAAAATGTTCCCACTGAAGGCGCCTGCCTGTATTCTTCCGCATGCTGAACATGGTGAAAAATCGTTGTCGGCGTTATGATCACGCTCGGTGACGTATCAACGACGATGATGACGTGCCCTTCCAAAATGTGATTGGCGGCCACATCCGGCCGCTCCGTGTATCTGACCATCGGAAACGGGTTGTAGCCCTGTTTGACGATGAATTCTTCCACTGTTTTATCAGACATCGTCAATCCGTCAATGTCAATCGCATTCACTTCGTTTTCGACGATGCTGACAAGGTCCGGGTCCGCGATGTCTTCTATATACACAATGGCAAGATCGGTCTTAGAGCGCTCGCCGACTTTCGTAATTTTGACGCGGAGCCTTTCGTCCCTGATTCGTCTTCTGATCAATGCTGTATTAATGACGATATTTTCGATAAAACCGTCTCTTGCCCCGCGGACGACCTTTTCCGTATCCGGTTCTTCCGGTGTGCGTCCGGGGTAACTTCTGACGTCAACGATAAAGGCGAAGCCCGCGTCTTCAACGATAACGGCCACAAGTCCGGAAAGCACTTGATCTGTTGCTTCGTCGAGCGTTTTGACTTTTTGGACCTGCTGATTGACAAGCCTGTTTTCAACAACGTCAATCGCTTCATCCGCATTCTCATCATAATTATTGACGTCGACGAGCTGTTCCATTAAATGAATGATAAACAAAGTATCGGTTAATCCGTTGACAAAGTAAATCTGGACTTCCCGGTCTAATACTCGAACTTTGCGGACGCCGACATCATAGCTCGTTCCCATACCGACGCGGTCTTTAAAAAATTGTTCATTTTTTCTAGGATCCCGGTATACCTTGATCATGTTTTCCGGTTTTTCCGGCATGACTTTCGCTCCTTTCTAAAATGAATTCGACCGCCTTCATCGTAATCGGCGAGCCTTTGGATATGTCATCTTTTCTCCCCATCTTTCCTATGTCGCCGATGCCCACAATGAGAGGAACGTCCAATTTATCCAGACAATACACCGTATCTCCGTTCATTCTGTGCTCGTCCATTTCTCTCATTCCGGTTTTATCGACGCCATACTCCGTCACTTCTCCATCACGGTCAATGGAGACATCGACTTTCGTCCATTCAGCCTGATGGGTCTTAGAAGCGACCGCAATCACCCCCAGCACTTCAATGTCCTGATGTGAGGCGACATATTTCAGCGCCGTTTCGCCCGGCCCTTCCCCTTGCAGGCCTGAATCGTCAAACATGACAAACACCGGGTCATTCGGCGCGGCTTTAATCAGCTGAACAAGTTCGGGGCCGCTTCTGGTTGACGGATTGCCCTTTGATTGGGAAATACACCGCCCGCCTGCTTTTTCCGCGGCATATTCAATTGTTTTGGCGGCGTATACGTCCCCGTCTGTCACAAGAATGACCTTCCGTTTCGTCATCAGGCATTATCCTTTCGGTTTAAAAATAATGGCTACAAGAAATGCGAATAAAATCGCTGAAGATATACCGGCGGAAGTAAGTTCAAAAATCCCCATGGCGATCCCGATAAATCCATGCTCGTGAGCTTGATGCATGGCGCCGTGCAATAAGCTGTGACCGAAGCTGACAATGGGAACCGTCGCGCCCGCACCTGCAAATTCGATAAATTTGTCATATATTCCGAACCCATCCAACAAAGCGCCGATGACGACAAAAGTTGTCATCACATGGGCGGGTGTCAGTTTAAAAATGTCGAGCAGCAGCTGACCGATAATGCATATGATTCCCCCGCAAACAAAAGCCAACAGATATTCCATTTATGATGCACCTCCCGCCCGCTCAAATACCACACCGTGCGCGATGGTCGGAATGGTTTCTTTCTGCTGGATCATTGTCGGACTTAAAAGCGCTCCTGTCGCGACAACGAGCACCCTGTTCAGAGCCCCTGATTTTAATTGATTAAAAATATGTGTGTACGTAACAAGCGCGGAGCAGGCGCAGCCGCTTCCGCCCGCAAACACCTGCTGGTCCGGCGTATAGATGAGAAGACCGCAGTCATCGTGTTTCGTTCCGGCGGGATAGCCTTCTTCTTTGAGCAAATCTTTCACGATCGGCGAGCCGACGCCTGAAAGGTCTCCCGTTAAAATCAGATCATAATCATCCGCCGTGCGGTTTAAGTCCTGCAAGTGCTGTTTGATTGTGTCGGCGGCAGCGGGCGCCATGGCGGATCCCATATCGAACGGGTCCGTAATCCCGAGGTCGCTTACTTTTCCCACTGTTGCGCTTGTAATCTTGATATCAGAAGGGTTTTGGCTGATGATGACCGCCCCGCCCCCCGTGACCGTTGAAGTGGCGGTATCCGGTTTTTGCCCGCCATACTCCGTCGGATTGCGGAATTGCCGTTCTGCCGTCGCGTTATGGCTGCTCGTGGCTGCGATCGCCCGGTTCGCAAAACCGCCGTCAATGAGCGCGGATGCGACGGCAATCGTTTCCATTGATGTCGAACAGGCGCCGAACAGACAGAGGAACGGAATTTTCAGATGTCTGGCGACGTAGTTGGCGGTCACATTTTGATTTAAAAGATCCCCCGCGAGTAACAAATCAATATCGCTCTTTTTCAAATTCTGTTTTTGCAAAGCTGAGTTGATGGCATCTTCCATTAACTGACGTTCCGCCATTTCCCAGTTTTTCTGATTGCAATGCATTTCATCGTATGTCTTATCAAACAGCGAACCGAGCGGGCCGTCTTTTTCTTTCGGTCCGGCTGCCGTCCCCGCCGCATTTACAAATAACGGGTTTTCAAACACCCAGGTTTGCTTTCCGGTTAATTTCATTTTTTCTCCTCCTACGAAAACAGTTTTTCACAAGCAAACCGTATCAGGCCTACGATATAGGCTGCCACGACGCCGAATACAATGACGTTTCCCGCCAATTTAAACATGTTTGTCGCTACTCCGAGCACGAGTCCTTCACTTCTGTGTTCCAGAGCCGCGCTTGTCATACTGTTTGCAAAACCCGTCACCGGCACGGCTGAACCCGCTCCGGCAAACTGCCCGAGTCTGTCATAAATGCCGAATCCGGTCAAAAGGGCGGAAATTAAAATAAGAGTGGCGGCCGTCGGGTTGCCCGCTGTTTTTTCATTAAAATTAAAAAAGTGGATGTAAAAATCTTGAAGAGCCTGTCCGATCAGACAGATCAAACCGCCGATCAGAAAGGCTTTGACGCAATTCCAAACATATGGCGGTTTCGGCTGATAGTCTTTCACTTTTGTTTTGTAATTTTCTTTTAAGTTTGTCACGTCGGTTCCTCCTTATGAATGATGGATAAAATACAGCCAATGAAATAAAGAGCCGGCTATTTTGCCGAACACAATGGCCATCAGCAATATAATGATTTTGCTGCCGAAGCCGATCCGTTTGGCAAGAATGGGAAGCACATTCAGCACTTCTGTAAGCGCGGCGGCCAGCATGCCGATAAACATGCCGGCCAAAAGCCCGACCGGAACGGCCAGCCATTCAGATAAAAAAAAATGATTCATATTTAAGGTTTCCCAGCCGCCGAACACAGCTCCTGAAATAACAGCTCCTTCGTAGGCCTGTACAAAGCGCATTGTTTTTGTCAGCTGCATAAGGCGGGGGACGATTCCCATAACGGTTAAAAAAGCCACAAAGCCCGCGCCCACGGTCAGCCCTCCGCCAAGCCCGACAAATATAACGAAAAGAATGCTAACGATCATGCAGATCTTTCATCGTCTCTTCATTTTCGTGCATTGCGACATAATGATCGAGATCAAGCTGATAATTAAACATCTCGACTTCCAGCGGGCTTGGCTCTTCATTCAGGCGTTTTTTGAAGATGTGATTAAAAAAGACGATCATACCGAGACCGAGGCCGATGCTGTATGGAATCTGAAGCAGATACGGGTATTCATTCCGTTCGCCCGTTATGATTTCATATAAGGCGATATGAACTTCTCTCATACTGACATCTTCATGAAAATTCATAATGGCAAGACATGAACCGATAAAAAGCAGGAGCCAGACACCGACGAATAAAACGGCTGACAGCTGCTTTTTCTGGTAATGGATTTCCACTATCGTTTCAGCGCCGCCGACGGCCTGTACATCAAGCGCGGGAAAAGCGGTATGAATGGTTTTCAGCACTTTTATGATGTCCAGCACGACGATATTTTTGTCTTTTTTCGTGACCTTATACAGCGGCAGTGCCGACAGTTTTTTTTTCAGCTTTTGCTGTCCCGCAATCTGCGCGGCGTCGCCGACTGTGATGATATCTCCGGTATGAGCCTTCACGCGGTGGCGAAGTCTGAGAAATATTCGTCTTTCCATCTTGCATCACCATCTTTCGGGTGGTTATATATGTAGTATGTGGTTCACTTTTGTTCTCATTCATCAGCGGCAAAAGACCATAAATTACCACCGATGCACAAATAAAAAAAGCCGGCCCGTAAAAGGTCAGCTTTCCGTATGATCCATCTGCACTTTAATCTGCTTTAATATTTTTTTCTCCAGCCTCGATACCTGGACTTGGGAAATCCCGAGCCGTTCGGCTACTTCCGACTGTGTCTGATCTTTATAATATCTCAGATAGACAATGAGTTTTTCCCGTTCTTCCAAATCACTGATCGCTTCCTTGAGGGCGATTTTGTCAAACCACTTCTCTTCTGAATGATCGGCGATCTGATCAAGCAGGGTGATCGGGTCTCCGTCATTTTCATACACGGTCTCATGAATGGATGAAGGCGCCCGCACCGCTTCCTGCGCAAGCACCACATCCTCCGCATCAATTTCTAAATGATCCGCGATTTCCTGGACGGTCGGCACTCTTCCGTATGTTTTTGACAGTTCATCTTTCGCCCGGCGTATTTTATTGCCGAGCTCTTTTAAAGATCTTGATACTTTGACGGTTCCGTCATCACGGATGAAGCGCTGGATTTCTCCGATAATCATCGGCACGGCATAAGTTGAAAAACGGACATCATAGGACAAATCGAATTTATCAACGGATTTTAATAATCCGATACAGCCGATCTGAAACAGATCGTCCGGCTCATAGCCTCTGTTTAAAAACCTTTGAACGACGGACCACACAAGACGCATGTTTTTTTCTATGAGGAGGTCTCTTGCCTGCTGGTCGCCCTCTTGGCTCTTTTTGATTAATTCTTTGACTTCATGGTCCTTGAGCTGCGCGTTTTTGCTGTTTTTCTTAACCTCCACATCCATAACAAATCTCCTTAATTACAAAGCGCTTTGCTTTTTGATAGGTGTTTTGTTAAGCGTATCGTCGTTCCCATCTCCGGCGAGGAATCAATCGTGACATCATCCATAAAGTTTTCCATAATGGTAAAGCCCATTCCGGAGCGCTCAAGCTCGGGTTTTGTCGTAAAGAGCGGCTGGCGCGCTTCCTCAAGATCCGTGATCCCGAGGCCTTCGTCACGTATGGTCAGATAGACGACATGATCCTCCAGCGTAACGGAGATGTACACCTTTCCGTCGCAGTTTTCTTCATAGCCGTGGATGATTGCGTTTGTTACCGCTTCTGATACGACGGTCTTGATTTCCGTCAGCTCATCCATCGTCGGGTCGAGCTGCGCGATAAAAGAAGCAACCGTTACGCGCGCAAACGATTCGTTCTGACTGAGGGCTGAAAATTCAAGATGCATCTCGTTTTTCATGATGCCACCCCCAACGTTAAAAGCGCTTTTTGTTCCGATTGTTCGAACCTGATGATTTTAAACAGGCCGGACATGTCAAACAGACGTCTCACCGCTGGCGAAATCGCGCACACGACCATTTCTCCGCCGAGCTGTTTAATTTGTTTATAACGCCCTAAAATCACGCCGAGGCCGGAGCTGTCCATGAAGGTAAGATCTTCAAGGTTCAGCACAATGTGACGGATGCTGTCAGCCTCCAGCGATTCAGTAACCTTTTGTTTTAATGATTCTGCCGTATGATGGTCGAGTTCACCTGTTAATCGAATACAAAGCACGGATTCTTTGACATGAAAGTCAATTCCAAGGCTCATGCTCATTCCTCCTTGATATGATCGGATAATGAGTGTTTCGATTTTCGGGAAAGCAATTCCTTCACTATGACAAAACTAGTGCCCGTTCGCCACGATTATTTAAATTTTGTCCAATCTCCCATCGTCCGCTTCAGAAAAGTGAGAAAACCCGCTTTTTCCATGTCGTCTTTTGCCGTGACCGGGCTTTCAACGAGCACCTTTCCGTCTTTTTTCAGAACGAGGCTGCCGAGCACCTCTCCTTTTTTAACCGGAGCCGTTACATTGCCGTTGATTTTCACTTCTTTTTTTACTTTGTCCATGTTCTCTCCCTTTTTGGCCAGAAGAGAAATCGGCTCAGATGTGGTCAGCTTGATCAGTTTCTGTTTTCCTTTTTTCACTTTTACCGTTCCGACGATTTGATTCCGTTTGTACAGCGGGTGTGTTTTGAACTGGCTGAAGGCGTAATCAAGCATTTTGGTCACTTGGGCGTTTCTTTCTTTCGGGGTGCTGGCTCCGAAAACGACAGCAATGACCCTCATATTCCCTTTTTTAGCGGTGGCGGTTAAACAATACTTCGCTTCGCCTGTAAAGCCCGTCTTCACGCCGTCTACACCCGGGTAAAATTTGATCAGCCGGTTTGTATTGACGAGCCAGAACTTTTTGTCTGTATTTTCTCTTAAATAATCCTCATACGTTCCCGTAAATTGAGTGATTTTATCGTACTTTAATAATTCCTTCGCCATTTTCGCCATGTCATAAGCAGAGCTGTAATGGTCTTTTTCAGGCAGTCCTGTCGGGTTTTTGAAGGAGGTATCTTTCAATCCCAATTCTTTTGCTTTTTTGTTCATCCGGCTGACGAAATCCTCTTCTGAACCGGCGATATACTCCGCCATTGCGACAGATGCGTCATTTCCGGAAGCTATCGCAATTCCTTTGAGCATTTCTTTTACCGTCATTTCTTCTCCGGGTTCAAGGAAAATCTGTGATCCGCCCATGGACGCGGCGTGTTCACTCGTCCTGACTTTATCGCTCATCTTTATTTTCCCTTTGTCAAGCGCTTCCATGATTAAAAGCATGGTCATGATTTTTGTCATGCTTGCCGGCGCCAGACGCTCCCGGCTGTTCTTGTTATAAAGAATGCTTCCCGTATCGCGTTCAATCAGCACGGCGCTTTTGGCTTCATGAGCGAGCTCCGATGTATGTTTTCCGTCCGGCTTTGCAAAAGCGGACGGTGCTGATGCCGTTAATAAAATGCCAATCAACAAAGTGGATATAAGACGTTTCATCTCCAAAGCCCTCCATTTCATAATCCTTTTTATTTTTTCCAAATCCGGTGGTTTTATACGCCTCATCTGGAAAATGTTTCGTGTTGAGGGCACAAAAAAACAGCTGCTTCCGAAGAAACAGCTGACTTATGCTGACTTATTTTTGAGATCGTGCGACTACGGCTTTGACAAGCTTCAAAAAGCCGCCTTTTACTTTTTCCGTCATTTCCATTACTTCTTCATGAGATAACGGCTGGTCAAGAATACCCGCCGCCGCGTTGGAAATGCATGAGATGCCGAGCACGCGCATCCCCGCGTGGTTGGCGACGATGACTTCCGGCACGGTCGACATGCCGACAGCGTCAGACCCCATCGTTCTTAAAAACCGAACCTCAGCAGGTGTTTCGTAAGACGGCCCCGTAACAGCTGTATACACACCTTTTTGAACAGGAATGCCCAGCTCATCGGCCGTTTTTTCAGCCAAGCTTGACAGCTCTTTGTCATAGGCTTCTGACATGTCCGGGAATCTCGCTCCGAATTCAGCTTCGTTCGGCCCGATTAACGGGTTGGTGCCTGTAAAGTTGATATGGTCTGTAATAATCATCAGATCGCCGGCGCGGAATTCAGTGTTGATACCGCCGGCTGCATTCGTCACGACGAGAGATTCAACGCCGAGCGCTTTCATCACGCGGACTGGAAATGTGACCTGATCCATTGAGTAGCCTTCATAGTAATGAAAGCGGCCCTGCATCGCGATGACCTGCACGCCTTCAAGCGTTCCCATCACAAGCTGGCCGGCATGGCCTTCTACCGTTGAGACCGGAAAATCAGGGATCGTTTCATATGTAAGCTTGACAGCTCCTTCAATTTCATCGGCCAATACGCCGAGCCCTGACCCTAAAATCAGACCGATCTTTGGTGTTTCTTTCACGTGTTCTTTAATAAATGCAGCAGCACGTTCGATCTTTTGTTTCAAAAAAAGTCCCCCTACTGTAATCTTGATAAAAAGCTTTTTCCGTATTCCGGCTTTTCCGTTTTAAAATTATCGGCAATAGTTGCGCCGATATCGGCAAATGTATCCGCAAGCGGCAGCTGTTCTGTATGTTTGTGCTTTTTGCTGTAAACAAGAAGCGGCACATACTCCCGCGTGTGATCCGTGCCGTGATGGACAGGATCATTGCCGTGATCCGCAGTGATGATCAAAAGATCGTCTTCTTTCATTTTTTCAAACACTTCCGGAAGCCTCGCGTCGAATTCCTCAAGCGCTTTTCCGTACCCTTCCGGATCGCGGCGGTGTCCGTACAGCGCGTCGAAATCAACGAGGTTGGCAAAGCTCAGGCCCGTAAACTCTTCACCGAGCGTTTCAATCACTTTGTCCATGCCATCCATATTAGATACCGTGCGGCGGGAAGATGTAATGCCTTCTCCGTCATAAATATCAGAAATTTTGCCGATGGAAATGACGTCTAATCCGCTGTCTTTCATTCCGTTCATTACCGTGCGGCCGAACGGTTTGAGCGCATAATCATGACGGTTCGGCGTGCGTTTGAAGCTGCCCGGTTCTCCGACGAACGGTCTTGCGATAATCCGGCCGACCATGTACTTCGGATCAAGCGTCAGTTCTCTGGCCGTTTCACAGATGCTGTACAGCTCTTCCAGCGGAACGACATCTTCGTGAGCCGCAATCTGCAGCACGGAATCTGCTGATGTATAAACGATCAGCGCACCCGTTTCCATATGTTCTTTTCCGAGCTCGTCCAGAATCGCCGTGCCTGAAGCCGGCTTATTTCCGATGATTTTCCGTCCTGAACGCCGCTCAAGTTCCTGAAGAAGTTCATCCGGGAATCCTTCCGGGAACACTTTAAACGGTTTTTCAATGTAGAGGCCCATAATCTCCCAGTGCCCCGTCATCGTATCTTTCCCGTTTGACGCCTCCTGCATTTTTCCGTAGTACGCAAGAGGGTGCTCCGTTTTTTCCACGCCCTTAATGTCTCCGATCAGTCCGAGACCGAGCTGCGCCATATGGGGCATATGTAAGCCGTTCATGTGCTCTGCGATATGTCCGAGCGTATTTGCGCCTATATCATTAAAATCGGCGGCGTCCGGCGCTTCACCGATTCCGACAGAATCCATTACAATTAAAAATACCCGGTTATATTTGTATTCAGACATCATAAAAGCCTCCTTTTCTTCCATCTGTCCATTGTAGCTTACAGAGGTCAGACAACTCAAGTATAAACCGTTTACATTCTTGTTGACAATGCCGATTCAAATAATTAGAACCTTCTCTGTATTCCGCCAATCCGGCAAAAAAAGCCGCGGCCCCTCTGGCAGCGGCTCCTAAGCGCGCGGATGATACTGTTTGTACACGTCCTTCAGCCTTGTTTTCGTCACATGCGTATAAATTTGCGTCGTGGAAATATCGGCATGTCCGAGCATCTCCTGCACGGCGCGCAGATCCGCGCCGTTTTCGAGCAGGTGCGTTGCAAAAGAGTGCCGGAGCGTGTGCGGTGTCAGCTCTTTTTTAATCCCCGCTTCAAGGGCGATTTTTTTCAGGTTTTTCCAGAATCCCTGACGGCTGATCTGCCTGCCGTGATGATTCAGAAAAAGCGCTTCGGTTACGTTTTTCTTTAATAATTTCCCTCTGGCTTTTTCAATGTATGCTTCTATCGCATGGGAAGCGGCTTCACCAATCGGCACAATCCGCTCTTTCCGCCCTTTTCCGAAGCAGCGGACGAATCCCATCGTCAAATGGACGTCGGATAATTTCAGCTCGATCATCTCGCTGACCCGGATGCCGGTTGCGTACAGCAGTTCAAGCATGGCTTTATCCCTGAGACCGAACGGGCTGTCAAGCTTAGGCGTGTCCAATAACCGCTCAACTTCGTGAAGCGCCAATACTTTCGGAAGCGTCCGCTCTGTTTTTTGTGTTTCAATATGTACCGAAGGATCTTTATCCGCGGCTTTTTCCCTTAACAGAAATTGATGAAAAGACCGGATCGACGCCAAATGCCTGGCAGACGTCTTGCCGGATTTCCCGGAGTCCTTTATATGCTTTAAATATTGAATAATATGAAGACGGGTCACATCATTCCATGAAGTGATCTGAAGGGTTTCAGTTAAGAAGAGAGAATAACTTTTCAGATCACGCTCATAGGACATCATCGTATTTTGGGCCAGCCCTCTTTCAACCCTCACATAATGGATGAAATCCTTAATTTGATCCTTCACTCTTGATCTACTCCCCGTTTTGGTAAAAAAAGATCAATCGGCCGAACCAGCCGTCTTTCTCCTCATGTTCCGTTTTGGCCACTTTGACGGCGGAGCCTTCCGGTTTATCGTACCGATGATAGTTTTCATACTCTGAATTCACCCATATCATAGCATAATAGAACAGCGCGGTAAAACCTGTGAACAGAATAAACACTTTGATCGTATCCGCGGCTGTTTTCAGGAATCTGCCCATCTTTCGATCGACCCTTTCTTTTGGCGGCTGTTAGTACACCTTATGCCAATTTCAAAGGCTTTTATACATAAAAACAGCAAAAAACCCTTTCCTGGAAGAAAAGGTTCATAGGCTTTTACTCTGTTTCATCCCCGCGGCAGCGGTGGCAGATTCCGTGAAAAGTCAATCTATGATCTTTAATTTTAAATTTCCAATCACGTTCAATCACTTCTTCAACGTCTTCAAGCAGATCTTCTTCAATTTCATCGACGGCTCCGCACTCCATGCAGACCAAATGGTGATGAAAGTGAGCCGCGCCTTCTTTGCGAAGGTCGTAGCGGGATACGCCGTCCCCGAAGTTAATTTTATCAACGACTTTTAATTCTGTTAATAATTCTAATGTACGGTATACTGTAGCGAGACCAATTTCAGGAGATTTCTCTTTTACGAGGAGGTATACATCTTCTGCGCTTAAATGGTCTTCTTCGTTTTCAAGCAGCACTCTTACCGTTGCTTCCCGCTGTGGCGTAAGCTTGTAGCTTGACGAGTGCAGCTGCTTTTTAATTCGATCAATACGGTTTTCCATGTCTTTCCCTCCTACGCCGCATTCCATGACTCATTATAACAAAATACGCGCAGAGTTCCAACTATAATTATTATAAACTGATAAATAAAAGTATTATTTTGTGATAATTATTCTAAAATATGCGTGAAGACAGCTTTTCCATAAACAGCGGAGACACGTACGCTTCGAGCAGTGAAGCGATGACCGAGAAGAAAACGATGAGAATCAGTACGAAGGCGTAGCGTCCGAACCATTGGATCGGCGCGTCATGAAGGCTGCGTTTGACAAACAGCTGCCGGATCAGTTTCAGTGAAAAAGCGATGGAGCATGTCCCCATGATAAGATATGCCGGAATGAGAACGACGTTTTGCGGCAGAACCGAAATAAATGACAGGAAAAACCCGTTCATTCCCATTTGATTCACTAAAAAACCGACCGTGAAGCCGACGACGATTCCTTTTAAAAACACCATAATGAAAATAACCGGAAGACCGATTACGGAAATACCGAGAATCCACATCAGCCCCAAATATTTTACATCATGAAAGACGGCCTGCCAAAACATTTCTGAAGCGCCGGCATGTTTTCCGTCAGACAGCTGTCCGAAAAACTTGCTTAAATAGTAATACAAATCTTCTTTCTGCGTGATGGTCATGCTGTTGACGATGATCGCCCCGAAAATGACCCCCATCAAAAACAAGACGAACACAAATATATAAAGTGACAGATGATCCTTTACATGGCGAAAAAACAGTTCTTTGTACGATTGTTTTCTCATACCGCTTTCCTCCCGCTAATCTATTGACTTGATTTAGTAGATTGTATGTAAGAAAAGAGAAAACATGACAGAGAAATCATAGAAAGGCGCGAGATTCGGGCATAAAAAAAGAACCCCCGTCATCACTCCGGTGATCATAGGGGTTCCTTTTTTTATGCTTTATTCTTTCAAGCCTGTCTTTTTTGGTTTTCGTCACTCTTTCATGGGTGCTGAAAGACGGCGCCGTCCCCCTTGACAAGACTGCGTCACGCATCCCGTTTCTTCTGAGATGCATCCGCATTTTTTTCGTTTTGCTCTTCGCCATGTGCCAATCGCTCCTTTTTGCCTTTTCTTTATCATAACAAAAAAATCCCGATGTGTTCATGAATACGGCTCATGTTTCGACCGGTAAGCGCGCAGAGACGTTTTGGCAGATGAATAGCTCCCCATGGCGGCGTATCCGTAAAAAAATCCCATGAAAATCCCCGCATACACGTGTTCATGGTGACCGAAAACGATAGACACAACATTTCCGGCAGCAAGGGCAATCGTGGGAACGAATATGCCCGGAACCCGGCAGAACACTTTGATCAGCTGTGTAACGCATAAGACGACCGGCACGCCGATCACAGCATCCCAAATATTTGTATGGATTAGCGGAAAATAATCCACATTGACACCTCTTTATTCCGTCTTTTGCTATCTGTTAGCCTGCCTAAGAATTCCGCTTCCTATTCATGATAAAAAAACAGCACCGGCACATGTCCGGTACTGTAAGAGTTGTTTATTTTCCTGCCGCGGCCCGTTCTACGGCTGCTGATACGGCCTGATGCACGTCCGCATCCAAAGGCTGAGGCACGAGATCGCCGTGTTTTGTGCAAGAGGCGATGGCTTCTGCGGCCGCCACAAGCATTTCATGGTCGATTTTCTTGCTTTTGGCGTTCAGCGCGCCGCGGAAAATCCCCGGGAAGCCGAGAACATTATTGACCGAGCGGCCGTCGGCTGCATAAGCGGCTCCGGCTTGTAATGCGTCTTCCGGTTCAATCTCCGGCTTCGGATTAGATAAGGCCAGAATGACATGTCCTTTTCTGACATCCTCTTTTTTAATGAGACCCGGAACTCCGGTGGTGCTGATCACAATGTCACACGTGTCCATTAAATCTTTGATGCTTCCAAGCGGCTGACCTCCGTACTGAGCGAGGCGGTTCATTGCGTCTTCTGACTTGTCCGTTCCGCAGACCGCTTTGACCCCGTATGCCATAAACATCCGGCAGATGGCGACGCCTGCCGCGCCGAGACCGATCTGTCCGACCTTCGCTTCTTTTAAATCAAGACCGGCGCTTTTACAAGCGGAAATGGCGGCGGCGAGCGTGACGACCGCCGTGCCGTGCTGATCATCGTGCATAACCGGAATATCCAGTTCTTCTTTCAGGCGGTCTTCAATGTCAAAGCAGTGAGGCGAACCGATATCTTCAAGCAGTATTCCGCTGAACCCCGGAGAAATATGTTTTACCGTGCGAATAATTTCTTCCGGATCAGAGGTATCAAGCAAAATCGGAATTCCGCTGATACCCGCCAGCTGGTCAAAAAGCGCGGCTTTCCCTTCCATTACAGGCATTCCGGCGACAGAACCGATATTGCCGAGGCCGAGAATCGCCGTGCCGTCGGTGACAATGGCGACAGAATTGCTGATTGTCGTATAGATGGACGCTTTTTCAGGCTCGTTTTCAATCAGTCGGCACACATCGGCGACGCCCGGTGTATAAACACGGCCAAGCTCAGCCAATGTCCGGATCGGCATTTTGCTTTTCATTTGAATTTTGCCGCCTTCATGAGCAGAGAGCACTTCATCTGAGACTGTATGAAGCCGGATGCCTTCACCGAGAGCTTCAATGGCTTGAATGATTTCCTGCAGCTGCTCCTCATTTTCGGCCTGCACCGTGATGTTGCGCATTGTGTAGTTCGGGCCGACTTTAACGGTTTCAACTTCCCCGATATCTCCGCCCATCACTCCGATGGCGGTTGCCACTTTTCCGAGATTTCCGGGAACAGTCGGCGTTTCAATCATTAACGTCCGAATCATATGCTTTGTAATCATGAAATGAACCTCCTAACCCAATTTTTGAGATTGCAAGGATTTTTCTTTCGTGTACCAAATGAATTTCCCCGTGTATCCGTACAATATTGCCAGTCCGATAGATACAAAACTGAGCCACATGAACGGCAGATATGAAAATGTGGATACGCCGAGAATGCCGGCCATATAGATGCCGTTATCAGACCACGGCACCATCCCTGAAGTAAGCGTTCCGCCCACCTCTGCGTTCCGGGATAAAACTCTTCTGTCAAGTTTCAGTTTATCATAACTGTTCTCCATGATTTTCGGCGTCAGGATCAATGACACGTACATCGCACAGCCGAAAATGTTTCCTAAAAGGGCGACGATCAATGTCGAAAGCGTCACATTTCCCGGTGTGGTCAGCTTTTTCTCAAAAGTTGAGACAATCACTTTTAATACGCCGAGCTTCTCAAGAATACCTCCAAAACCGAGACCGAACAGGATAACGACTAACGTATCCAGCATACCGATAATGCCTCCGCGGTTTAACAGGCCGTTTAAAAATTCGACGTCCGTTTTAATAGAAAAACCATTATAAGCAGTCGCGATGGCACTGGCAAAATTCATTCCCTGAAAGACGGAAGCCCAGATTGCGCCAAGCAAAGCACCGATGATAATAACGGGCATAGACGGCTTTTTCAAAATCAGAAGGACAACGACGACAACAGCAGGAATGAGCATCCATATATG
Organism: Bacillus sp. SYZHCR11; assembly: GCF_057196865.1. Taxonomy (NCBI): domain Bacteria; kingdom Bacillati; phylum Bacillota; class Bacilli; order Caryophanales; family Bacillaceae; genus Bacillus; species Bacillus sp. SYZHCR11. Next base: position 49,018 of record NZ_JBXUND010000001.1, on the reverse strand, counting down.
AATGTCAAACGTTTTCTGCAATGAAGATTTTAAAAATTCCACTTTGTCGAGATCAATATTTTTTCCGCCGTATATAAATCCCGTTACGGTAAATAGAATGGCCGTAATAATATAGGACGGAATTGACAGATACATCATCGCTCTGACGTGTGACAGCACATCCACCTTAGAAAGCGTGGAGGCAAGCACCGTACTGTCAGACAGCGGTGAAAGCTTGTCTCCGAAGTAAGCGCCGGACAAAACGGCTCCCGCTACGATCGGAAGCGGTATACCCATTCCCTCTCCGATGGCAATCATGGCGATTCCCGCGGTTCCCACGGTTCCCCACGATGTTCCGGTCGCAACGGACATAACGGAACAGATAACCAGTGTAGCCAGAAGGAAAATATGAGGATTAATAAACTCTAAACCATAATAAATTAACGTCGGCACAACGCCGCCGGCAATCCATGTCCCGATGAGCGCACCGACCGAAACGAGAATCAACACCGCTTCAAGACCGTTTGATATCCCGGTGACAATCGAATCCTGCAAGTCTTTATATGAATATCCCAGCCTGACTCCGAGAATAATAGCGAAAAACCAGGATATTAATAGAGCTAGCTGGATCGGCAGGTCTAAAAACACTGTGAACGATAAGACAAGTGCTAAAAACCCGAATAATAAGATAATAATTTCCAATAAATTTGGCAATCTGACCTCTTTCACAAGAAAATCCCCCTAGAAGAAAAAAGCTAAAACGCTTTCATCAAATGATATAACAAATTATACTATACTGCCTCATCCCTTTGTATGGCAACCGCCTATTCACTGAAAAACGTGAAAAGGCGGCTGTTGTTGCTTTAAAATTTATTTTTCTAATAGATCTTTTCCGGCAATCCCCGGTTTTGTCATTTCATACGGATTCAAAATGATATCCAATTCTTCTTCTGTCAGTACATCATTTTGAAGGCAGAGATCTCTTACAGATTGCCCCGTCATGATGGCTTCACGGGCAATTCGCGCAGCCGCTTCATAGCCGAGGTGCGGATTGACCGCTGTAATGACGCCGACGCTTTTTTCCACGTATTGCTTCAGACGTTTTTCGTTGGCTTCAATTCCCGCCAGACAATGATCGGTAAATGAACGGAACCCGTTATTCATGATGCTGATGGATTGAAGCAGGTTAAATACGAGTACCGGCTCCATTACGTTAAGCTCCAGCTGGCCCGCTTCTGAAGCGAGGCAGATCGTATTGTCATTCCCGATGACCTGGAAGGCGATTTGGTTGATCAGCTCTGCCATTACAGGGTTGACTTTCCCAGGCATAATGGATGATCCCGGCTGACGGGCGGGCAGTGAAATTTCCGCAAGTCCCGCGCGCGGACCTGAAGCCATTAAGCGCAGATCGTTGGCGATTTTAGACATGTTCATCATGCATACTTTCAACGCGGCTGAAACTTCCGTATACGCATCAGTGTTTTGTGTGGCGTCAACCAAATGGCCGGCGCCGACAAGCGGCAGTCCGCTGATGTCAGCCAGATGCTTTACAACCTGTTCTATGTAGCGCGGATCGGCATTAAGCCCCGTCCCTACGGCCGTTGCCCCCATGTTGACTTCATACAGATGCTGGCGGGATTGTTTAATTCGCTTTATGTCACGCTCGAGCACGCGGCTGTATGCTTCAAATTCCTGTCCGAGACGGATCGGCACAGCGTCCTGAAGGTGTGTGCGTCCCATTTTAATGACAGAATCAAATTGTTTCGCTTTATCCTTAAAGACACTCAGCATATGCGCCATCGTATCAAGGAGCTTATCCAAAAGTTTTAAGGTGGAAATATGGATTGCCGTCGGGAACACGTCGTTCGTCGATTGTGACATGTTGACGTGTGTGTTCGGGCTGAGGTGAATGTATTCACCTTTTTTATGGCCCATGATTTCAAGGGCCCTGTTGCCGATTACTTCGTTGGCATTCATGTTCATGGACGTTCCGGCTCCCCCTTGGATCGGATCGACGATGAATTGGTCATGCCATTTCCCCTCAAGGATCTCGTCTGCGGCCTGGACAATCGCATTTCCGATTCCTTCATACAGCCGTTTTACATCCATGTTGGCAAGCGCCGCCGCTTTTTTGACGATGGCGAGCGCATTAATCATCTCTTCGTGGATGCGGTAGCCGGTAATCGGAAAGTTTTCTTTCGCGCGCAGCGTTTGGATTCCGTAATACACATCAGCTTCAATTTGTTTTTCTCCGAGGAAATCTTTTTCCTGACGATATTCTTTTTGCGCGTTTGTCATGCTAAAACCCTACTTTCTCTTTGTGGTAGTCATGTTTTTACAGTACAACGTCGTCTGCGATCGGTGTCTCCATAATGTTTTTGACTTCAGCCAAGTTGTGAGACTGGCCGAGCGCCCACATTAATTTCGGCACGATGGCTTCCGTGTTCATATTTCTGGAGCGGATAATGAGATCTTGATTGACTCTTCGGCCGACTTCATAGACGCTCATGTCCTCTCCTTCTTCAAGACATTGTGTCGTAATGACGACGACAATGCCGCTTTCAATCATTTCATTGACTTTGGCGAGAATGTCTCTTCCTTCAAACGGCACGCCGCCGCTGCCGTAGCTTTCAATGACGATCCCTTTGTACATGCCCTTTAATGCGTCAAACATTTCCGGTTTCAGCCCCGGGTGGAGCTTGAGCAGGCACACGTCCGTGCAAAGTGAGGTATTGACCGTAAAGGCATCGTCTTTTGGCATGTGCACTTGTTTGTTGTATTCAATTCCGTTTTCGGTAATAAACGCGATATACGGATAGTTAATGCTCTCAAATGCATCATAGCTTTTCGTTCTTAATTTAATGGCGCGTGTGCCTTGAATGACTCTGCCGTCAAATACGACGTATACGCCGCCCACCCCTTCACATGCGAAGCGGATCGCGTCTGTGATATTTTTTTTGGCATCGGTTTTTTGAAATGTAATCGGAATTTGCGAACCCGTAATGACGATCGGTTTATCAGCATGCTGAAGCATATAAGACAGTGCCGCTGATGTATACGCCATTGTGTCTGTCCCGTGCGTAATGACGAACCCGTCATATGCGTCATATTTTTCTTTGACAGCATTTGCGATTTCGGCCCAGTATTCAGGCTGCATATTTGTGCTGTCGATGTTCATTAACGAATGGGTTTCCATCGTGTAATCGTTATCAAGTTTTGATACGTAGGTTAACAATTCGTCTGCTTTCACCCCGGGTGCAAGCCCGTTTTCTCCTTCGACTGAGGCGATTGTTCCTCCGGTTGTTAACAGCAATAATTTTTTCATACCCTGCACCTCTTCATCCATTTCTCAAGATGTGTTAAGCATTCGCTTTTCGCATACTTTTAATCAAATTATAGACAGACGATTGAAATTAATCAAGTGATTATTATTCAATTCGCGTACACTTTTGCATATCGATATGATATAATTTGCTCAAGTGAAAAGGAGCGGTTTTGAATATGAATTTAGATCGTTTAACTGAACTGAGAAAAAAGAAAAATTGGTCTCTTCAATATACGGCTGACCGTCTCGGCATCGCCAAAAGCACGTACGCCGGGTATGAATCAGGATACCGGCGTCCGTCATTCGAGGCGCTGGGCACGCTTGCCGATCTGTTTGACACGACGTGCGACGATTTACTGGGGCGCACTGAAAAAAAGGCGGAGCCGTTTACCCAGACCATCGAATTAACAAACGCCGCACAAGGCCGCGGCACACTGACCGTTGACGGACAGCCGCTGAATCAGGATGAAATCATCGAATTGATTGCGTTTGTCCGCACGAAAAAGAAGGTGCAGGAGGAGCTCCGCTAAAATCCGGCTTTTACGGCTTGATTCTGCCGTACGTCCCTCCGCCCCCGGCCTCAAGGACGAGCTGCCCGGTGCGCGCTTTATGAATGACAGCCGCTATTTTAGGCTGGACGACATGCGCCAATTCCTCTTCTTGCGCCTGATGAAGAATCGCCATCTCCGTCCCGAAAGCCCGCTTCAGTTTGTCTAACGTTTTCGGCCCGACCCCCGGAATGAACTGCAGCGGGATTTGATGAATATACGGCGGCCGCGGCACGCGGCTTTTTTTCGGGCCGCTCAGTTCCTCCAGCCGTTCACTGACCCCTTTTGTCATAGTTTTCCCCCCGCACTCCGGACAGGCGGAAGCTCCTTTTTCAACCGGGCTGCCGCAGCGGTCGCAAGCCGTCCGGTAATACTTCCCGAGCTTCGGGTTCAGCCCGTAATTCGCCGTGATTTTTCTTCCGTCCTTCCCTTTTAAAGCCAGCGAAAATTCCGTGAAATTCGCTTCTTTAAGAAGCATTTCATTATATTCTCTGCCGATTTTTCCTAAGGAATGCGCATCAGAATTTGTTAAAAATGTATACGGATCAAGTTCCGTTACCCGCGAAGCCATGTCGGTGTCGCAGCTTAATCCGAGTTCCGCCGCATCAATGAGCGCCGGGTCGAAAACTTCTGTCAAAGAAGATATGACCCCTTTTCCGTACAGGCTTTTATGCGGGGTGAACATATGGGCGGGAATAAACAGCCCGCCCAATTCCTTTGTTTTCCTTTGAAGATTCAAACCGGTTTCATAAATGCGCTGGGAACTGAGATGGATATTTTTAAGCCTTTTTGCGAGCCACTCAGAAAACATCTTCATTTCGGCAAGAGACGGCATAAAGACGAGAACGTGAATCGGCCCGCGGCATGTGTGATCATAGATTTCAAGCTCACTGCCCAACAGAAGCGTCGTATTCCGATACCGGATGCCGCCTTCTTTCAGCTCACGGTATCTGCTTTCATCAATTCCGCGCTCGATTTCTTCTATGACTTCCGGGGAATGGCAGTCGATGATGCCCAATAGTTCAATTCCCTTCCCCTCACTGGCCTCTTCTAAAATCCGATGCAGCGTCAACGTTTTGGCCCCGGTGATTTTGACCGGTTTTCCCGTATAGGTGCGGCCGATATGAATATGCAGATCCGCATAGATGGTTTTCATCATTTTTCCTTCAGCGCTTCTTTCAGCTGGAGATACTGAATCGCGTACGCCGTTTTTGCGTCATACACCCTGCGGGATTCAATCAGCTTCACGGCCTCTTCAAGCGTGACCTGCATGACTTCGACAAATTCATCCTCATCCAGTTCGCGCTTTTCTTCCAGCGGCGAAAGCCCTTCCGCAAGAAAGAGATGCACGATTTCATCAGCAAACCCGGGTGATGTATAAAAAGCGGTGATTTTCGTCAAGGTTTCCGCCGTATATCCCGTTTCTTCCTCTAGCTCTCTTAACGCCGTATGTTCCGGCTCTTCTCCCTTTTCAAGCTTACCGGCCGGAATTTCAACGATTGTCCGTTCCAGCGGCTTTCTGAACTGGTTCACCAAAATGATTTTTCCTTCTTCGGTCACCGCGAGTACGGCCACCGCTCCCGGATGTTTGACGATTTCCCGCTTGCTTGTTTTTCCGTTCGGGAGCTCTACATCCTCTAAGTAAAGATCTATGACTTTCCCGTCATACAGCTTTTTTTTCGCAAGTGTTTTTTCTTCTAAATGTTTCATCATGTCATCTCCCGTTCTGTCTCTCTATTATGCCTCATATATTTTATCATACATGCATGAGAGGGAGGTGCTTTTCGATTGAAGGTGTACCGGAAGGATAAAAGTATCGTATTGGTCGGAAAGGCGTGGGAAGTGCGGGCTAAACTGAAAGAATACGGACGGACATTCCGCTATGTCGGAGATTGGATCACCGGGCCTTAACAGTTGAAAACTTCGCGCCTTTATATTACGGTCAATAAAAGACTATAAAAAGGAGCGAAACGATGAGAAAACGCACACTGGGACATTCTGATTTAGAAATAAGCGAAATCGGGCTCGGCTGTATGTCGCTGGGCACGGATAAAGCTGAAGCGCTGTCTATTTTGGATGAAGCGATCGAGCTTGGAATCAATTATTTAGATACCGCTGATCTTTATGATTTCGGCAGAAATGAGGAAATTGTCGGGGAGGCCGTCAAAAACCGCAGGGACGACATCATTTTAGCCACGAAAGCCGGAAACCGCTGGAATGATGATAAAGACGGCTGGCATTGGGACGCCTCCAAAGGATACATAAAAGAAGCGGTCAAAAACAGTCTGCGCCGGCTGAAAACGGACTATATCGACCTTTATCAGCTGCATGGCGGCACGATGGAAGATCATATTGACGAAACGATCGAAGCGTTTGAGGACTTAAAACAGGAAGGCGTCATCCGGTATTACGGCATTTCCTCGATTCGTCCGAATGTCATTAAAGAATATGTAAAAAAATCAAATATCTCAAGCGTTATGATGCAATACAGCCTGCTGGACCGGCGTCCTGAGGAGTGGCTTCCCCTTTTAGAGGAGAACGGAATCAGCGTAGTCGCCAGAGGGCCTGTCGCTAAAGGGCTTCTTACGGAAAAACCGCTTGATCAAGCAGCCGCAAGCGTAAAAGAGAACGGCTATTTAACATATTCTTTTGCAGAACTGGAAGAAACCAAAAAAGCGATCGGCGCTGCCGCACCTGACTTGAGCATGACGGAGCTTTCCCTTCAATACTTACTGTCACAGCCGGCCGTCGCTTCTGTCATCACCGGAGCCAGCTCACTTGAGCAGCTGAGAGAAAATTGTTCGGCTGCAGAGGCCCGGCGTTTAAGCAGCCAGGAAATCAAAGCCCTGCAATACCATACAAAACGGGACGTATACGAAGCCCATCGTTCTTAAACAATAAAACCGGCACCTTGTCAGATGCCGGTTTATTTATATTTGTGCCAATCGAGACTGCTTTCATTCAGCAGCTCTTCAAAGCTTTTATGTTTTTCTTTTTCTTTTCGCTTTCTGATTTGTTCCGCTTTTTGCTGCGCCTGTTTTTTCTCGTCTTCTTCCTTCAGCTCACTTTTCATTTGCAAAAGCCTGGCCTTCAGATCTTCCTCCAGATCGTCTTTTAAGCTGTGTTTTTCTTTAGGCAGCTGCTTTTTCATCATTACGCCCCCCGTATCTGAATATGGTGAAGCAAGTGTACCACGGAGCGCCGGCGGCCGGCAACGTTCACGGTCCCAAAAAGCCGGAGGAAGGATTTTTCATATGAAAGGAGGGTGCCTGTGTGAAAAAATGGCTGGCGGTGTTCGGTTCGGCTTGCGCAGTCTTTTTGGCTGCCGGATTCGCTTTTACGAATCTGATTATGTTTATGAAGAAAAAGACGGATGAAGATATCATGAAAAAAGAAACGGCGGACGGGCATGATAGATTTGATTCCTTTCAGGCCATGGAAAAAGAAGAGGCCGTCATCCTGTCACGCCACGGGTATGAGATCAAAGGCTTTTACGTCGCCCCGCATCATACGGCAAACGCCATGATTATTTGTCACGGCGTTACCGTAAATTCGTTCAATTCATTGAAATACATGGATTTATTTTTAGATTCAGGCTGGAATGTGCTCGTATATGACCACCGCGGGCACGGAAAAAGCGGCGGCAGAACGACGAGCTACGGCTATTTTGAAAAAGATGATTTGGAAGAAGCCGTGAATTGGGTGAGACACAAAACGGGAGACGGCGGTCAAATCGGCATCCACGGGGAATCGATGGGAGCGGTGACGGCCTTATTATACGCGGGCGGGCATCAGGATGAAAAAGGCGCTGATTTTTATATTGCGGACTGTCCGTTCGCAAGCTTTCGCGATCAGCTCGCCTACAGACTGAAGCGGGAGTTCCGGCTGCCTCCGTGGCCGCTTCTGCCTTTGGCTGATTTCTTTTTGCGGATGAGAGAAGGATACCGTATCCGTGATGTATCGCCTCTATCGGTTATCAGCCGAATCCGGCAGCCCGTGCTGTTTATTCACAGTAAGGAAGATGATTATATACCTCCCGCTTCTTCCGAATTGCTGCACCGCAGAAAACGCGGACCGAAGATGCTCTATCTGGCCGAATCGGGCGGGCATGCCATGTCGTACACCAAAAATCCGGAGAGCTACCGCAAAGCCGTTCAAACCTTTTTAGATACCATGACGCAAACGTAAAAAAGCGAAAGAACGTATGCTGGTTCTTTCGCTTTCCCGTCATAAAACGTCGGTAATCCCGTCCATATTTTCTCCGATCCAGTCAATGGCGAGGTCGATTGTCGTAAACTCCTGCGCTTTGAAGGTCATCTCATCCTGAAGCAGCCAGACATCCTTCTGAACGGATTCAGCGCCTCCGATGGACCAGTGCAGCAGACTGTACGGGTGGTTGTTGTTCAGAAAGGATACCCACGTTTTATGCTGTGCCGTCTGTTTAATGGCTTTCAGCTTTTGATTCACTTTCTGTTTCTCCCTGCTTTACTAATATGCTCATTCTCGGGCTCAGCATCTCTGCCGGGCTTTTTAAGACGAGCGTTTTTGCCTTTTCATTGTAATCGATTGTCATTTCCTCGTCAAAAAACACTTTTTGTGAGGTCTGGATGTAAAGCGGAAGTCCGTTGGTTTCAATGGCTTCGCATTGTCCCGTTAATTCGTCCGCCAGCCAGATGGTCGGCACGCCGCTCACCGCGCACCCGCAGCCTTCTGCGTCATAGCGGAGCTGCGCTTTTTTCCCCGGGTTGGCGTCCATCGTCTGCTGAAGTGTGTGTTTCGCCGCATCCGTCACATGTATTTGCATAGATGATCCTCCGTTTTTCATTTTCGCCATTGTAGCATACCGAGCCGCTGTATGCATTGTTTCTGCTTTCTTTACAGCAGCCCGCTCTCCCAGTCCTTTGCCTCTTGTTCAGCCGCCTTGATCCAGTCATTTTTCCCTTCACTGTACTTTGCCGTATCGTACGGGTATGCCTTAGCGAGCCGCCGTTTCAGTTCCATGTATTGAGCCGCTTTTTCAGGCTTTTCAGTGAGGTAATCCCGGAACAGCAGATGGCGCTTCACATCCGGATGGCCTGTTTCGTATATGTGGACGTGGTGTGTGCGCTTGCTGCCGCCTTTTTGAAAGAAACGCCGGCCCTCTATCCCGTTTTCCCCTTGCGCCTCATAGCCGAGTGCTTCCAGCTGCGGGCTGAATCGGTCAGCATCTGAAATATCTTTGACCTCCGCCAGTATATCGATAACGGGTTTTGCGGCCATTCCCGGGATGGAGGTGCTGCCGATATGGCTGACAGAATGAAGTGCGGGGCCGAAGATTCGGATCAAGTCCGCCTTCTCTCTTTCAAACATCTCTTTCCATTCCGGCTTGTACGGAACAACTTCCGCTTTCCTCTTCGGATAAAGATGAAAAAACGAGAGGGTCAGCCCTTCCGGCGTCTCTGTCTGTCCGGCTTCTGTGAAGCCGGTTTTTAAATAGAGAGAGACTGCCGGAACGTTTTGACTGGCGGTAGCCGCCTCTATTTTTTGGGCGTCCCGGTTTTGGTCGATCACAAATTGAATAAGCGCCCGTCCGATTCCTTTCCGAAAGCCGGACGGGTGCACCGTCAGCCTGCATATGACAAGGTCATATCCCTTTTTTTCATACGAAATGACGCCTGCAAGCTGATCTTTCTCCTTGAAACCGGCAAACGTCTCCCGTGACCGCTGTATGTCACCGGGTGTTTCATGCAGGGCTGGAATGCCGAAAAAGCCGATCAGCTCGGCTTCTTTTTGATAAGAGCAGCGTTGAACCGCCGCAATTTCCCGCGCCGTCTGTTCTTGTGTATGCCGTAAAAATGTAATCAATCTTCCGCCCCTTTTGACGCAAACATCCGCTGTGACTCCGTCTTCGTAATGCGGACCGCGTACGCTTCATACCAGGCGCTTTTTCCTTTTTGTTTTGCCGCCCGGTGGTCAGTATGGTCTTTCCACCTTTTAATCGCCTCCAGGCTGTCCCAGTAGGAAACCGTGATGCCGCAGCCGTTTTCCTCCCGAACGCTTTCCGCGCCTAAAAAGCCCGGCTGTCCGCCTGCCAAATTCATCATGCGCTCTGCCGTATGCTCATATTCCTCATCATATTTTCCCTTTATTGATGAAAAAATGACCGCATAATAGGGCGGTTTGGGCGTGTCAGCTAAAAAACCCATATTCATCCCCCTCTACATATATTTCACAAACAGAATTCTGTCTTCTCCCGGACCGTCATAATTCGCAAAAACAGGGATTCCGTTTACGGTTTTGGTTCCTTTTTCAACTTCAAAGCCTAATTTTGTATGATAAGCGATTGATACTTTATTCACGGGCGCCGTCACGCAATTGACTTTTGTGCAGCCCCTTTTTTTCACCGTCTCCATAAATCGATCGTAGAGCTGTTTTCCAATTTGCATTTTTCTGAAATCCGGATGCACACCGGAAAAATGAATGTAGGCTGTCTCAGGGTCTGATTGTGACTGAAAACCGATTAAAAAACCGGTCATTCCCTCCGGCCCGTACGTGATAAAGCTCGTGTCCTGAAAATGTTCAAAAAACAAGCGCGGCAGTTTGTCTTTCATCTGCCTGCCGCCCCACCATTCATTCAAAACAGACGTAACCATTTCATAGTCTTCAGAGGTAATTGTTCGAATATCCATTATCGATTGACTCTCCTTTTCGTCCGGCAAAATGAATGTCAGCTCTTCTCATTGGAATATAAAAAATTATATGTGGGTTGTTTGCAATTGTAAATGATTTCTTTTCAAGCAAACGAATCAGCACGTCTTCCAGCCGGGGAATGATTTACCAGTATAAACGTGATCATTGTTCGGGTACAATGAAAAACAGAACAAACGTTCCCGGAGGTTTTTTTATGGCTGATATTCTTCTTGTTGATATGCAATCGTTTTATGCGTCTGTGGAAAAAGCGGAAGCGCCTCATCTCAAAAGCCGGCCCGTGATTGTCTCGGGAGATCCCGAAAGACGCAGCGGCGTCGTGCTTGCGGCTTGTCCGCTCGCCAAACGATACGGCGTAAAAAATGCCGAACGGCTGTGGGAAGCGCAGGCCAAATGTCCCGACGCCGTTATTGTCCGTCCGCGGATGCAGCGGTATATTGATGTATCCGTCATGATTACCGAACTGTTTGAACGGTATACCGATCTTGTAGAACCCTACTCCATCGATGAGCAGTTTCTCGACGTGACCGGAAGCAAGCGGCTGTTCGGTGATCCTTTTACAATTGCCGAAAGCATTCAACAAGCGATCATGCGTGAATTCGGAATTTATGCCCGTGTCGGCATCGGGCCGAATAAGGCGCTCGCGAAAATGGCTTGCGACCATTTTGCCAAAAAAAACGCATCCGGCATCCACAGATTGGATATGTCAAATATCAGGGAGGATCTGTGGCCGCTGCCGGTCGGAAAATTATTCGGCATCGGAAAACGGATGGAGCATCATTTAAGACGGATGGGCATCAGCACAATCGGCGGGCTTGCCGGGCACCCCGCCGAACTGCTGAAAAAACGCTGGGGCATTAACGGCGAATTGCTTCAGCGGACAGCCCGCGGCATCGATCCCTCTCCGGTCACCGTCAACACGCACAGCCGGCAAAAAGCGATCGGCCATAACATGACCCTCCCGAGAGACTACAGCCGCTTTGAGGATATCAAAGTCGTGCTGTTGGAGTTAAGCGAAGAAGTGGCCCGCCGCGCCCGTTTCAAACAATACATCGGCCATACGGTTTCGGTCAGCATCAGAGGCGCTGATTTTGAATTCCCTTCAGGTTTTCACAGACAGAGAAAGCTGGTCTCTCCGACTAATTTCGGAATGGATATTTTTAAAGCGGCGGTCAAGCTCTTCAAAGAGCATTGGAACGGTGAGCCCGTCCGCAGCGCCGGCGTCTCCCTTTCCCAGCTGGAGCCCTGTGATTATGTTCAGCTGAGCCTGTTTGATGCTCAGGAAAAAAAGATCAGTCTCGGCAAAGTATTGGATGATATTCATGAGCGGTACGGCCCTGCGTCGCTCCTCCATGCCGCTTCGCTGACAGAGGCCGGCCAAGCCTTTCACCGGGCTGAAAAAATCGGCGGGCATTACAAATAATTGAGGTGATATACATGAATCTGAACAAATTAACACCCGGGTATAATGTCATGTGGGAATCAAGCCGGATGATGCTGCCCGAACATCGGGAGCAGCTGCTTGCAAAAAAACGAAAAGAACGGGAATTCCGGCCTCCGGAACTGAGCGCAGAGCAACTGAACGACATGAACCGCATCATTGCGGCGTCGATTGAAGAAGACAGAGCCATCTCGGTCACCTATGCTTCAGCACGCGGCCCCCGCCGCTTTTGGGGATGGGTGAAACAAGTGAGGCATGACGAAAAACGTTTAAAAATCATAAACGATGAAGATGCGTTAACGCTGCCGTTTCATCTTATTCTCTCGGCTGAACTGGAATAAAAGCCTAAATCGTCCTGACAGAAAATATGATAGAAGAGTGGGAGGATCACATGATATTTAGTAGAATAAAGATGAATGACAAGAATAGGAGAATATATGATGGATCAATTTATAGAAAAAATGCTGGGACAAGCCCTCCGCCAGTATGGACGGAATGTGTCGACAGATCCGCTGAGCCCCTATGAAAAACAGAGTTTAAAAAAAGCTTTAGAAGAAAGAAGGAATGAAGAACCCGATGAGGATCTCCATGCCCATGTAGAAGATATTATCTATGATTACGTCACCAATCAGGGGCAGTTTTCCTGACACGGACGTTTATGCACCGGGCGATAAGGGAAACGTCCGAGAGTAAACCCTTAAAGATTGCGTGGTGCAGGATATGCCTGTCGGGCCTTATTTCAAGATCGGCTATGCCGTTCTTCTGTTATTTCTCATCATTTATCTTGGAACATTAATAGACTTTTTGTTCCAGCCTGTTGTGATTACGTTTAAAACCTTGTTTCCGCCCATTGTATTATCGGGCGTCCTTTACTATTTGTGCCGCCCGCTCGTCAGAGTGCTGCATGCGAAATTAAAGCTGCCCCAAGGAATCGCGATTTTAGCGATTTATGCGGGAACAGCCGGCCTTTTTGTCCTCTTCCTGTATACGGCGGGCCCTGCCGTTCAAAAACAGTTTACAGCCTTCACAGATCATATTCCGGAGCTTTCCGCAAAAGCTGAAAATTGGATCGGACACCTTCAGGACAGCAAATGGTTTTCCAGGCTTCAGCATGGGGATTCCTTTAAAAAATTAGCGGACAAAGCCGCAAATTATTCCGGTTCAATCGCTGATTCTCTCAGCAGTCTGGCCGGTACGGCTGCCAATGCCGCCATCACCGCAGCCATTATTCCGTTTGCGCTGTATTACATGTTAAAAGAAGGAAATAAAGCCCCCCGGCGACTGCTGCGGCTTCTTCCGGAAAAACATCAAAAAGAAGGAAAACAAATCCTTCGGGACATGGATGAAGCTCTCAGTTCATACATACAAGGACAGCTGCTCGTCAGTTTCTGTGTCGGCGTTCTCGTCACAATCGGCTATTTTATCATCGGGCTCGATTATCCGCTCGTTCTGGGCGCGTTCGCCATGGTGACAAATCTGATTCCGTTTATCGGGCCTTGGATCGGCACATTTCCCGGAGTCATTGTCGGATTGTTCGATTCACCGACCGAGGCGGTGCTGGTGATTACGGTCGTCGTCATTGTCCAGCAGCTTGAAAGCCAGCTGATTTCCCCGCAAATTATGGGACGGAAGCTGGACATTCACCCGCTGACCATTATTTTTCTTCTGCTTGCCGCCGGCAAATTCTCAGGAATTGCCGGGATGCTGCTGGCCATTCCGGGATATGCGGCCGCAAAAGTGGTCATAAGCCACATGCAGAAACTATTCATTCTCAGAAAAAAACAAAGCTAGGAGAGAAATGATTCATCCCCCATGTCTTCACATCGGTTAAAATGAAAAAACGGCGGGCTGAAGAAGCCCGCCGCACACGGAGGTAAAAAAGATGAACATCGGTGATGTCATTTTTCAATTGATTTCATTTATTGCAGCCGCATTTTTCCTGCTTGCCGTGATATACGTATTCAGAAGCTTGAAGCAGCGCCGCATACAATTGGACAGAATCGAAAAGAAACTCGACGCGCTGCGCGAAGAAAAAAACGAGAAGTTATAGTTCATTCAGAGGCAGGCGCAGCCAGCTCCACCTTTATCCGATCCGGGTCCTCCGTGTATACGGCGTAATGCGTGCTTCCGCCTGCATATGGATGGCGGTCCCTGTAAAGCACGGGGCATCCTCTGGCAAGCAGCTTTTCCGTCATCTCGTCAACCTGCTCTCTTGACGCAGCATGAAAAGCCAGATGGTTCAGCCCGACCCGGCATCTGTGGTACTCCGGTGTTAAAAAACGCTCCTCTGTCTGTACAAGCACAACATAAAATCCTGCGTTTTTCCAGCTGATGCCGGCGTCCCAATTTTGAAACTCCCTATAACCGAGCTCACCTAAAAACCATCCCCAAAACCGGGCGGAGGCTTTCAAGTCAGATACATACAATTCAATATGATGCATCATAATATTCGCTTCCTCCTCACATCACACCCGCCTTACCAGCACCTCTTCAACTTTATGGCCGTCACCTTTCCTCAAAATCAAATCCGATCTGAATTTTGTCGGCAGGATATTTTCATACAGATTCGGACGGTTGACGCTCTCCCAAATCGAGGCGGCCATGGTATCCGCTTCTGCATCAGACAAATCCTTAAATTTATGAAAATAAGAAGCCGGATCCTGAAAAGCGGTTTCTCTTAAGAGGCGGAAACGCTCCAAATACCACGTGAAAATCCGGCTTTCTTCGGCATCCACATAGATCGAAAAATCAAAGAAATCCGATACAAAAATCCGCGGATCTTCCCTGTCGTCCTCTAAGGTCGGCGACTGCAGGACATTGATTCCTTCGATAATAACGATATCCGCACCTTCGACAACCTCGACGGCGCCCTCTTCCCTGTCATAGGTAAGGTGGGAGTATACGGGCGCCTCCACTCTCTCTTTCCCTGACTTTATATCGTTCAGAAACTCAAGCAGCGCTTTCACGTCGTAGCTTTCCGGGAATCCCTTTCTGGACAGAAGGTTTTTCCTTTTTAATTCCGCCGTCGGATACAAGAAACCGTCGGTTGTCACCAGGCTCACCTTCGGCCTGTCCGGCAGACGGGAAAGAAGCTTTTGCAAAATTCTCGCCGTCGTGCTTTTGCCGACGGCGACGCTGCCCGCGATTCCGATGATAAACGGGATTTTCGCTGAATGCGGATGTTTCAGAAACACGTTGACATGCTGATTCCGTCTTGCGGCAGACGTGACATGAAGATGGAGCAGTCGCACAAGCGGAATATAAATCGTTTCTACTTCTTCCACCGACAGGTAGTCATTCAGCCCCTCTACGGCCTTGGCTTCTTCCTCCGAAACGGCAATGGAAAGATGGCCGCCGAATCCGGCCCACGACTCGCGGCTGTGCTGCGTATACAATGTATGTAAGTTCAATTCTTTACTTTTCACAATTCACACCAATCTCTCTGTATGGCTTTCCGATTAAAAAACAAACGCTTACAAAGATTGTAACGGAAAACCGCCTCACTGTCTGCCCATTTTTTTCACAAATGAGGAACCGATCCGGCTGTACTCTTCCATTTCCTCCTTGGGAACCATGCTTCCGCCGGTGCTCCACACAAGGTGCACGGCATTTTCCATCTCAAGCCCCCGCTCTTTTGTATAACGGTTACCGGCTTCGGTCTGAACGAACTTGACGGCTCCGGCCATACCGGCGAGTGCAGAGGGTTCAAGGCTCTTATTCTCGGCCGCTCTTAATTGATAAAGCAGCGAAAAAAGCGTGCCGTCATCAGCGGTATAACAGCCGCTGAGTACAGGCTCCATCAGAGGGCCGGCCAGTCCGGACGGCCTTCCTACCGCAAGTCCGTCGGCGGCTGTTTGATTATCAAGGCCGATATCCTGCACGCTGATTCCGTCATGCAAGCCGGAAAACAGTCCTAACAGCATACAGGGTGAATGCGTCGGCTCACCGAAAAAAATATGGACATGCTCGCCATAGATCAGCTTTAGCGCAAGCGCGACGCCGCCCGGGCCTCCTCCGACCCCGCACGGCAAATAAACGAAAAGCGGTTCATCTGCACCCGGCTTTATGTTCATTTGATCGAGCTGCTTTTTCACACGGCTTCCCGCAACGGCATACCCCAGAAACAGATCCCGGGAATGCTCATCATCAATAAAATAACAATAAGGGTCCTGCTTCGCCTGCATGCGCCCCTCTTTGACAGCCAGACTGTAGTCTGCTTCATATTCGATGACGCGAACCCCCTTTTCCCGGAGCAGCTCCTTTTTCCACTGCTTTGCGTCACTGGACATATGAACGGTCACACAAAAGCCGAGCTTCGCGCCGATTATGCCGATACTCAGACCTAAATTGCCCGTAGAACCGACGGCTATAGAGTATTTTGAGAAAAAAGCGGTAAACCGTTCCTCAGTCAATATGCTGTAATCATCGTCTGCTGAGAGCATTCCCGCTTTTAAAGCGAGATCTTCAGCATGCTTCAGCACTTCATAAATCCCGCCGCGCGCTTTAATAGAACCGGAAATCGGAAGTTCATTGTCGCATTTCAAAAGCAGACGCCCGGGGAAAGCCTGAGCGGCGCTTTGTTCCAGACGCTTTTTCATTTCATTGATGAAGACAAGCGGAGACTCAATGAGGCCTCCCGCCGCTTCCGTCTCCGGAAAAGCCGACGCGATATAAGGCGCAAACCGGCGCAGCCTTTCTTCCGCTTCGGCAATCTCCTTTTTCCATTCAGCGCCATTCTTTACTGGATCATCGGTTTTATGCGGGTTAATCCAAAATACTTCACGCGCCTCCGCCATTTGCCTGACTAAAGGCTCTGTCATCAATGCCTTGTGTATATCCCGGTCGGACATTCCTTTCTCCCCCTTGTTACTTTTTCTTTAATGCGCGGCCGGCCAGTTTTTCTGTAAACGAAGGGAAAAGCTGATACAGCTTCGTCCCGAGGCTCATCCATCGCGGAAGATTCATTTCCCGTTTATCCGTCAGAATCACGGATGTAATACGCTCTGCCACATGGTCGGCATCAAGCATCCATCTGCCGACGCTTTTCACATAACCGCCCTCTTTATCTGCAATTGTAAAGAAGTCTGTTTTGATCGGACCGGGATTAACCGTTGTCACGGCTACACCCGTACCGGCCAGCTCAAGCCGCAGCGCATTGGAATACCCTAAAACGGCGTGTTTCGTAGCGGAATAAAGGCTTGATTTCGGCGTCGCCAATTTGCCGGCCTGTGAGGCGATATTGATAATATGGCCGCTTTTCGCATGAAGCATCACCGGAAGACAGGCCTTCGTACAGGCGATTAATCCGAAGACGTTCACTTCAAACATCGCCCTCATATCCTCCAAAGATGAATCAGCGGCCGTTTCAAAAATGCCGAAGCCGGCGTTGTTGATTAATACGTCAACATGACCGATCAAACGCCTTACGTTTTCAGCCTCTTCTGCATGCCGGACGTCAAACGGAATGACATCACACTGTCCGCCGCGCGCGGTAATCGTTTTTTTCACTTCCTGCAAGCGGTCCTCCCGCCTGGCGGATAAAAAAACATGAGCCCCTTCTGCCGCGCAGGAATATGCAAGCCGTTCTCCGAGTCCGCCGGATGCTCCGGTGATCCAAATCCGCTTATCCGTTAATCTGCCCATTTCCTTCACCCCTTCACAGCTTTAAACATCAGAGTATTTCCCGACTGAAAGGATTCAGCCTCCCCTTTTGCAGCCAGTACGTCAAGATGGCCGATCGTTTCTGACATCGTTAAAAACAATTCATTTTCATACACAGCCGGAAACAGCCGCCGGCATACCTGGAAAGCCGTCAGCGTTTCCTCTGACAACAGGCGCAGCACATATTCCGACCGGTTTCTCTGTTTTTCAAGCCGCCTGTCAAAAGCAGGCTTTACGTCCGTCACCAGATCGCCGTGTCCCGGATATAAAAGGGACGGGTTTACGTCATACAGCCGCTTCATTGAGTTCAAGTAGTCGAGCATCGGGGCCGCGCGCACGCCCCCCTTTTCCGGAGCTTCCAGAATCGGATTGGTGGAGCTGTTGGACAAAAGCAGATCGCCGCTGAACATTTCACCGCTTTTTTCATGGTAGAGCGCAATGTGAGAAGCGGCATGACCCGGGATTTCGAGCACCGTCCAGCCGTTAAGCCCGTCGATTTTCCCGCCTTCTTCCACTGTTTTCGTTAACGGACGGTTTGCAGAAAATAAGTACGACAGCTTAACTGTTTTCTGTATGTCTTCAGGCGTCAGGGGAACGCCCATTTCAGTCATAAGCGACAGAAAAAAGTCCTCCTGCCGGGCGATATACGACTGATCCTGAGTAATGTACCTGTCATTCAGCGGATGCCCGATCACTTCCGTATCCTCGGAAAAAAGGTGCAGCAGACCTGAATGATCTGCGTGATGATGAGTGAGCACCACCTGTTCTATATCCGCCGCAGAAACGCCGTGTTCCTTAAGCTGAAATGAGAGCGATTCAGCCGCTTCCTTTGTATTCGGGCCGCAGTCAATAAGGGTTAAGGCTTCATCTTTTATTAAATAAACGATAACGTCGCCGACTGCAAACGGAGTCGGCACACGTATCGGAATGATCTTTCTCGCTGCCATGTTTACGCTCCTTCGTTCTTTTCATTCCTGAATAATCATATTTTAGCGTTTTCTTTTCACTGTGTCATTATTGCGCATATCGGAAAAAAAGATTGACATCCCGCTCTTTCGCATAGCATAATGAACAACAAACTAGAAAACACGGAACGCGATGACGAGGAACTAGTATATAAACAACGGCAGCAGAGAGCAATGTCCCCGGCTGAAAGACATTGCGGCCCTCTTGTTTACAGAACCTGCCCTCAGAGCGGTTAGGAAAACCTAAACGTATCCCTCGTTACGGGATTTGAGCTGAGCACGGCTGATTCGTGCTAATGTAAGGTGGTACCGCGAAACCTTTTCGTCCTTTTTGACGGGAAGGTTTTTTTGTGTTTTAGAAGAAGGAGGATTTATATGAAGAAAATCGGTTTTATCGGGGCCGGATCAATGGCGGAAGCAATGGTGAACGGACTGCTGCAAAGCGGAATGACAGCCCCCGGACATATATATATGACAAACCGGTCAAATGACAGCCGGCTTGAAGAGCTCCAAAAAACGTACGGAGTGAAACCGTGCCGGGATAAAGAAGAGTTTTTCAGCAATACCGACATTATTGTTCTCGCCTTTAAACCGAAAGATGCGGCAGAAAGCATTGAGAACATTCGCGAATACGTGAAAGATCAGCTTGTGATTTCTGTCATCGCGGGGCTGACGATTCACACGATTCAGCAATATTTCGGCAGAAAGCTCACCATCATCCGGGCGATGCCGAATACATCCGCGGCCATTCAGCAATCGGCGACCGGTTTTTCCGCAAGCTCTGAGGCGAGTGAAGCTGAAATCCGGACGGCAAAAGAGCTTCTGGAAACAATCGGAGAAGCGACGCTCTTTGAAGAAAAACACCTTGATGCCGTCACAGCCATTGCCGGAAGCGGTCCCGCCTATGTGTACCGGTATGTGGAAGCGATGGAAAAGGCCGCCCTTCAAGCCGGCCTGCCGGAAGAAACGGCAAAAGAGCTGATTTTACAAACCATGGCCGGGGCGACGGAAATGCTCAGAACAAGCAGCAAACGGCCTGAACGCCTGCGCAAGGAAATCACAAGCCCGGGCGGCACGACTGAAGCAGGCCTTCGCGCATTAGACGAGCGCCGCTTTGAAGAAGCCATCATGCACTGCATCGCAAAAACCGCAGCCCGGAGCGCCGAAATTAAAGAACAATTCGCAGGCTCCGTTCTGCAAAAGACGGACCAGTCATAAAGCATGGGGCATCCCATGCTTTTTTCATTCTGTTTAACTGCCGTATAAGCGGCTGATTCTCTCTTTTACTTCAGGAAGATGGAATGTGGCTTCGTGCATGTTTACCTCTTCCTCAACCGCTTTTGTCAGCTCTCTTTTGATCCGTGCGGTCACATTGGTTTTCAGCGCAACCAGTGAGGCTCTCGGTTTATCCGCCAGCAGCCGGGCCAATTCGCGGCCTCTTTGAAGGGCGTCTTTTTTCGGCAGCACTTCAAACGGAACACCCCGTTTTTCCAGAGCGGCGCCGCTGAAATTCGCGGCCGTAAACAGCATTTCTTCCCCGAGGACAATTCCCAGTTTTTCAGGCACAATATACGTCGCGCCCATTCCCGGTGTAAATCCGTACTTCATATAATTACAAGAATAAAAACTCTCTCTGCTTAAAATGACGAAATCCGAGCTCAGACCGATCGTAAAGCCGGCTCCGATCGCATGCCCCTGCATGACGGAAATCACAGGGATCCTGCAATCCAATAAAAGACTGTGAAGCTTTAAATCTGTAAATTGAAGCTTTCCGCTCTGAATGGTCAAAAGCCCCTCCTGCGTTCCTCCCGTGCAGAAATAATTTCCGTAACCCGTCAGAAGGACAGTTTTATAGGACGGATGGGCATTGATGTCTTGGAATACCCGGTGCAGCTCTCTTACAAACTCTTCTGACAGCCCGTTTTTCCCGGCCGTATCCTGCATTGTGACCTGCACAATGCCCGGTTCTGTTTCCTGTACATCAATCATTGGATTCATGTGTATTCTCCGTTTCTTTAAAAATACTCAAGCCTTTCCGGCTCTTATACTAGGTCGTCCATTCATACTTTCTGTGAAACTCTTTTATTTCAGTCAGCACTAATCGCGTTTTTCCTTGATGCGCATTCGGGATGTCTGCTGCGGGCGCGGCATTTCTTGTGCCGAATTTTACGATGCCGCTGTCTTGGAGCAGCCGGTCATAATCAGTCATCGATAAACGGACGCGTTCATCCAAATGCCGGCTGATCTGAAATTGATTCTGCCGCGCACGGCTTTGCGGCATAACGACACCGCTGTAAAATTCAGAGCAGCAGCCCGAACCGTATGAAAAACAGCCGACGCGTTTCGGCGTTTCAAAAGAGCCGTTATCAATCGTGCTGGCAAGAGATAAAAATACGGTGGCCCCCATGATGTTGCCGACGCGCTGACAGTATTGAATCCCAGGCAGCACGCGTTGCTGAAAATCCGCTTCAATGTCCTGCGGCTTAGCCTTTGCCAATTTTCTCATCATCGTCCGATGCGCTCCTTTTACCATTCCGCCAAACGGAGTATGAAAAGAAAGGTATTGAAATGTATTCTTATAATCCGCCCCGCTCACACGCTTTCGGTATTCCTGAAATGAATTTTCACAGCAATCCAAATAAGACATGAGCGACAGATCAGCATCCCCCGCTTCACTATCCGGAATCGGGCGGCAGGTATCCATGACTTCATACCCGTAATACCCGCTTGCACCTTGATCAAGCAAAAAGACATGAGGGGTGCTGCTGACTAAAAGCGCGACAGCTCCCGCCCCCGCACTCGGTTCGGCATAGGACCATTCCTCCGTCAACGCGTCACCGCCTTCAGCCACTAAAAAGCGGGAAATATCCGTTCCGATGATGAGCGCTTTCGCTCCCGGCGATGTTTGCGACAAGATGAAATTCACGCCCATTTGAAACCCGGCCGTTAAAGAATAGCAAGCCTGCTTCACCTCAAATAACCGGCAATTCCGCTTCAGCTGCAAATAATCATGGACATATGTACTGATGGATTTGCCAAAATCAATCCCGGATTCCGTACAGGTAATGACCATTTCAATCTGATTCCGTTCCTCTTCTGACAGAGAATCGATAATCGGTTTTGCGGCATTTACGGCGAACGTAATCGGATCTTCAAACGGAAGCGCCACCACTTTTTCTTTCATCAGCAGGTTCTCAAACCTTTTTTTATCCAGGTTCCGATGTTCCGCAAGCTCCATGACGTCTACATACGCGGTTCCGCCAAACACGTTCATTGCTTCGATTCCTACATTCATTTCTCCAAGCCCCCAGAGTAAAGAGGCTTCCCGTGAAGCCTCTTTTATTTTTTCGTTCAAAACTCAACAAGCAGCCTGTCAACGCCGTGAAATACAGGGCTCGGAACCAGATTCGGCTCTTGATCCTCAGTAAAACGCCATGCGGGCATCTGTTCAAAAAAGTGGGAAAGTGCGATTTTCGCTTCAAGCCGGGCCAGCGGCGCTCCTAAGCAATAATGGCTGCCCTGACCGAATGACAGGTGCTGATTCGGCTTTCGTCCCAAGTCAATCTGATCGGCATTTTCAAACTTCTTTTCATCTCTGTTCGCCGATCCAATCCACGCATATACTTTTTCTCCGGCCGGAATCGTTTTTCCGCCAATCTCGCTCTCAACCGCGGTGTAGCGGGTTACCCGCTGAATGGAAGGTCTGAGGCGGATGACTTCCTCAATAAAGTCAGGAAGGAGCGCCTTATTTTCAAGCAGCCGGGGCAGAATATGCGGGAACTCCTTGAGACTGAGAAATGAATTTCCGATCACATTTTCCGTCGTTACGTGCCCCGCGACGATCAACAAGCCGCAAAAACCGATTAATTGCTTGTCTGACAGCGGCTCTCCGTCTAAATCAGCTGAAATTAAATGGCTGATTAAATCATTTTGCGGCTGTTTTCTCCGCTGTAAAATAAACTGCATAAAGTATCCGATCATCTGCTTTTGCACTTCATTCATTTTCTTTTCATCTTTTACATTCTGGCTTTGGTCGACCCAGCTTTTAAAGATATCCCTGTCTTTCGGAGGAAATCCTAAAAGCTCTGCGATCACGATAATCGGAAGCGGAAATGCGTAATCTTCAATAATGTCCATCCTGCCTTTTGAACGGACGGCCTGAAGCAGGTCATCAGCGATCGCGGCTATACGCGGTGCAAGAGACTCAACCGATTTCGGCATGAACGGCTGATTGACCAATTTTCTGAAGACGGTGTGTTCAGGCGGGTCCATTTTCAAAAGGCTGTCTTTGTTAATATGCCGGATCATTTTTTCCTGCTTGTCCGCACTTAAGTATTTATGATCGGAAGAAAAATGACTGTAGTCAGAAATCACCCGCTTCACTTCATCATAGGTGAAGATTTCCCAGCAATCTTCCTTTTCATTGTAATGAACGGGAGAGGTTTCTCTCATCGTTTGGTACCACTTGTACGGCTGCTGCTGTCTGATTTTTGTTAAACTGGTCATTTTCATTCCTCCAAGATGTGTCCAAGATTTGAAATGACCCGCCAAAGCTTACGAGTAAACCCGGCGGGCGGATATGTGAATTTACGGTCTTATTTTGGCGGGCTGCTTCAGCATCTCACCATGCACGTTCAGTATCTTTTCCTGCAGTTTCAGAAAGCTGTGTTCTGTCATTCCGTCTGCCGAATATAAAACGCCGCAAAATTCAGAAATCGTTTCGGCTGCGCTGTCTTCAGCCAATAACGTCATATGGTTGGATACCGCCACATCCATGATGGCGATGTTTGTCATATGCTCTTGCCACTGGCTCCAGTAGTTGACGAAATCAGCGGATAAAATATCGGCCCTGATCGTAAAATACGGATCAAGCTCACCCAAGAAAATACCGTTTTTATTTCGGAAATAATAGCATGTCACCCCGTTCGGATCCGGAAGCGGCAGGAGTTCGTAATCAGTGATTTCGTAAGCGTCCTGAACGTTTATATTCTGCCTGATCAGATTTTTCACCAACGCGTCCGTCTTCGTTAACCCCCGCTGTTTGGCTTTTGCTATTAATTGCTCTAAAAATATGTCTTCATGAAGATCGGCATCTAGTTCATCACGGTGAATCAAGGTTTCAGAAATGCGTTCCGGATGTTGATAGATCGGTGCAAATAAAGCCATGTTCACCGTCTGCAGCATCATATTTTTATCAAATAATTCATCAGGAATGTTTATTTCCCGCGCACCCGCCGAGTCAAAGGAGTCGAGCATGACGATTGACTCAACGGTTTCTCCAGCCAGCTGCAATTGCCGGGTGACTTCATAAGCGAGCATGCCCCCTAATGAATAGCCGCCTACATCGTAAGGCCCCCGGGGCTGCACGGTACGTATGAGCTTAACGTAATATTCCGCCATGTTTTTAATGCCGCGGATCGGTTCCCGGTCTGTCATCCATCCTCTTGCCTGAATTCCGTAAAAAGGACGCCCGGTCCGTTCGGCAACAGGCTGGTACAGCTCCACTGCCCCCAGCGCGGAATGAAACCAGAAAATCGGTCTTCCCTTTTCCCCCGGGTTAAGACAGATCAGTTCGGGCGGTTCTTGATCATCTGTCTCTTCTGATATATCGTTTTGTTTCGTATGTTCCTCATGTACTTCATCAGTGTCTTTTTGAACGGAACCGGTCAGATACCCGGCTAATTTTGCGATTGTCGGATATTCATAGACCAGATTTGCCGTAATAGACGCTTGATACGTTTTATTAATAGACTGAACCCATTCCACACCGATAATAGAATCCAGCCCCATGTCAATGAATGCCTCATGCTCATCAATATCTTCCGGCTTCAGAAACAGGATGTCCGCAAGGCTTTCTTTAAGCTCTTTGCGCAAAGTGCCGTCAGAGATGCCGGCAAGGGGAGTTTCTGCTTCCGGGATTTGCGGACGTACCGCTGTTTCCTCCGCTTCAGCATACTCGGGTTTCTTTATTTGCCCCGCTATATATTCCGCAAGCTCCTCAAGCGTCGGGTGTTCATACACCTTATTGGCAGTAATTTCAGTGTGGTACGTTTTATTTACTGTTTGTATCCATTCAACCCCGATAATGGAGTCAAGCCCCATGTCGATGAAAGGCTCATCAGCATCAATATCTTCCGGCGACAAAAATAAAATATCTGCCAGGCTTATCCTCAATTCTTCAAGCAATGTTCTATTGTCTTCGGAAACGGCGTTTTCCGGCTGCTGGACAGGAACAGTACAATCCAAAGGCTGTAAGACGATCGGTTTTTGCAATGTCTCCGGTTCAAACGCTGTCATTTCGATCTCAGTTAAAGGACTCAGAGAAATCAGACCTTCATGTTCAGGCTGTGGCGGAGACGGGGGAACGGTTTGCGTTTCAGACTTTTTCATGGCTTGGCCTGGTAAAGAACTGTTTACATCAGCCGCCCAATACCTTTCTTTTAAAAACGGATAGGCAGGAAGCGGCGTTTTATAATATTGCCCTCCGTCAAAAAGCCGTGTGAAAGGAAGATCATATCCTCTGCAAAAAAGGTCAGCGATATGTGCCAGGCTTTCTCTGTACTGTGCGGGTGAAGCCGCCGAGCGGTACTGTTCAATGCATTCCATTCCGAATGTTTTCATTCCGGCTTCGTCTGCCGGCTTCTGGTCCTTCAAATTGGACACAAACACACCCGGAAGCTCTCTTTTTACAAGCCACTCCGATAATACCCGCTTCAGTTCGTCCTCACTGCTTACGATACAGGCAAACCGGTGATGCAGATGCTTTCTGCCGAGCAGGAGCGTATAACTTATATTTCCCAGATCGCTGTCTTTGTTCTTGCTGAGTGAATCCAGCAGGCGTTCTGCCTGAATTTCCAGCTGACGCTCCGTCCGCGCAGATAAAGGAATGAGGCAGGCCGGTTTTGCCGGTGACCGGCGCACGGTTTGCGGCGCCTCTTCAATAACAAGATGGGCATTTGTTCCGCTGAATCCGAATGAACTGATGGCGGCTCTGCGCGGTGCATCCGGATTCCGTTCCCACGGTATCAGCTTTTCATTCACAAAAAACGGGCTGTCCGCAAATTGAATATGCTGATTGGCTTGATGAAAATGCAGGGAAGCCGGAATCTGCCGATGCTTCAGCGACAGCAGGATTTTAAACAGCCCGGCCATCCCCGCGGCCGCAGCGGCATGTCCGAGATTGGTTTTCACAGAGCCGATGGCGCAATATCCTTTTTTATCCGTATAGCGGCGGAAAGCGCGCGTTAAGGCGCTGAATTCGATCGGGTCGCCCAGTGCAGTGCCCGTTCCGTGAGCTTCCACCATTTGAATGGTTTCCGGATTAATGTGAAAAGTATCATAGACATGCCGTTCCAATCGTTCTTGAGAAAGCGCGCTTGGAGCGGTTATTCCGTTTGTAGCGCCGTCCTGATTCATTGCAGAGCCTTTTATGACGCCGTACACATGATCTCCGTCACTGACGGCGTCGCTAAGACGTTTCAGCACCACCGCTCCCACGCCTTCACCCGGCACGAAGCCGTCCGCGCTTTGATCAAACGTATGGCAGCGCCCGGTCGGTGACAGCATATTCGCCTTATTTGACGACTGATAAAAAGCGGGAGTGGATTGAATGAAAACCCCGCCCGCCACCGCCATTTCGGTTTCTTTCGTCCAGAGCCCCTGACATGCCAAATGAATGGCTGTCAGCGAACTGGAACATGCTGTATCAACAGTGATCGCCGGCCCTTGTAAATTAAGGTGATAGGCGATCCTTGCCGGAGTGACGGAATTGTGATTGCCCCAAAAAGCCTGCGCGGGCCCCTGCTGTTTAAAAATGGCCTGGTAATCTCCGCCGCAGGAGCCGGCATACACGCCGCATTCCCGGCCTCTTACCGAGTCTCCCGCATATCCCGCATCTTCAAGCGCTTTCCATGATTCTTCCAGAAACAGCCTCTGCTGCGGGTCCATATAGGTTGCTTCACGTCCCGATATATGAAAGAAAACGGGATCAAAACATTCAATGCCCTCTATAAAACTGCCATACTGGCATTGACTGTCAGAGACATCCCATCTGTCTGCTTTTTTAATCAGATCCCGTCCGGCGGCTAAGTTTTCCCAAAACTCATGGACATTCTCCGATTCAGCAAACCGCCCGCTCATCCCGATAATCGCGATCGGTTCTTTTTCAGGTAACACAGCTGCTGATTTTACCGTTTCGGCCGGATCCTTTTGTTCGGGGCGGTACGTCATTTGATACGGCTCAGAAACGCTGATGACGATTTTCCCGATATTTCCGCGGTCATCCAGACAGTGATACGCTTCTTTTATGTCTTCAAAGGAAAAGATTTTTGAGATGACAGGCTGAATGACTCCCTCTTCCGCCAGCCGCTGCAGTTCCAATTGATAGTCCTTGACCTGATCCGGATTTTGAAGAGACAGCTTCCGCAAATCCACGCTGTGAAACGATTGATTGTTATGAAGGACGGACAAGTCGACTGATTTAGCGGATTTCAGCGCAGTCATGGCAATTTCGATATATCTTCCGCCCGGCGCCAGGCAATTCATTCCTTTTTGCATGGCATCACCGGCCAGGGTATTAATGACAACATCCACCCCACGGCCGCCGGTCATTCGCATGATTTCCGTTTCAAAATCTTCTTCCAAATAGCAAATGGTATTGTTGATCCCGAGCGAATGCAGATACTCAATTTTTTTCTGTGATCCGGCCGTTGCATATATTTCCGCGCCGATATGCCGGGCCATTTGCACCGCGATCAGCCCCGTTCCTCCCGTCGCGGTCTGAATTAATATTTTTTCGCCTTTTTTAAGTCCGGCTTTCCGGAAGGCGTCTATCATTGTCACTGCCACGGTAGGAAGAGCGCATGCTTCTTCAAAGGTCAGCCGGGCCGGTTTATGATAGACTTGATGTTCTTTACATGTGATGAGATTCGCCTGAGAGCCAAATTCCTCTCCCATACCGACAATCACTTCATCACCCGGAATGACGGATGTTACATGCCTCCCTGTCTTGATCACGACGCCGCTTGCTTCGAATCCCGGAGTGAACGGATAAGGCGGCATCGTCGGATACAGCCCTCTGACACAAAGCAAGTCTCCGAAGTTCAAAGAAAAGGCGCGGACGGCTATTTGAACTTCGTCATCTTTTGTCTCGGGCACTTCACTGCGGGCAATCGTCAGATCTTCAATGCCGCCCGGACGGTCAATCACAACCCGGAACATTCCCGAGTCATCGGACTTTGCGAAAGAAAGCGGCATCCGTTCTTGTTTCGGTTTCTGATAACCGTTTTCCTTTCTATCCGTCTTCAAAGGTTTTTCAGCAGGCCGTTCTTCCTGAAGCACCGGGCGGATTTTCGCTCTTTCGGTCTCCAGAGATGAGGCTATGATGGTTTCATATTCTGCCGAGATATAACCGGTCAGCAGTTTCACATGATAGTAATCAAATAAAATCGTTGTCTGCAGTGTAAGATTCAATCGCTTATTAATCTCGTTAATCACATTGACGGCCAAAATGGAATCAATACCGTATTCAGAGAAATTCAGTTCTTCCTGAATATCCTCTTCTTTCATTTTTAATACATCGGCAATACTTGTTTTGATGACAGAGCGGACATGGGAAGCGACCGATTCCCCATCAGCCTTAACAGCTTGATGCTCCTCTGGCGCGCGGCTGCGGGAAACAGGCTGTGCGGGCTTTCGGAAAACTTCGGCCGGGGCGGCGTATGGCTTTCTGCCGTCTCTGATCCCTTGCATCCGGACGAGTCCGTCACTCTCAGCTGCGATAATCTGCTGACCTAAATCATGAGCCGTTTCAGCAGGGAAACAAACCGCTCTGTATCCTTCCGAATGCAGCACACGCTCCCACGATTTTGGATATAGGCCGGGACTTCCCGGAATCCGAAGCTCAGCATCCTCATAGGACCACCAGCCGTCAAGCAGCCCGAAGGTTAAATGGGTAAAAACAGAACGATCGCTGATTTCGTTTATCAAAATCATCCCGTTGTATTTCAGGAGCGCTTTCAGACGGCGCAGCGTCAAACCGATATTTTTTGTGGCGTGAAGCACATTGGCGGCGATGACAATATCGTAAACACCCGTTTTGATATTTTGTGATTCGCAAGGCTCCTCTGCATTAAACAAGGCTGTTGTCAAATACGGCACATCAGGTCCGTATTCCTGTTCGGCATGCATTAAAAAAGCTTTAGAAACATCCGTATAACAATATTCCGCAATCTGTTTTGCAAATGGTTTCAGTTTTGTAAACAGCATGGCGCTCGTTCCGCCCGTCCCGGCCCCTACTTCTATCAGCCTGATACGGGCATCGGGATGTTCTGTAAGGTAGGCTTTCAGGTAAGCGGCCGCGGAATCTGCTAACACTTCATTAAAATAATCCGCAACGGGATTATGCTTATAAACACCTTCAACGAGCCGCATTGATGAATCGGGAAATACGATATCCGTAGCCGGACGTTCTCCTTTTAAAATTGAAGGCATCGCTTTTATCGTCGCCTCGGCCAATTCAGCTTGCGCAAGCTCCCCCTTGGGAAGCAGGCGTTTATGGGCATTCCACTCATTCCAGACTGTGCGGCCGTCCGGGCGCTGATCCGCGAGAAGAGTGATCGTGTATCCGTCATACGCGATATATCCGTTTTCTTTTAATAGATTCAGGCTTTCTTCCAGCCATCTGCCGTATGTGCCGATCACGCCGGCGCTCCGCATGGATGCTGCAGGTGTGGTGACAGGCTCGCTGAAAAACCCGATTGACTGTAATTGGTAAAAGAGCAGTTTGCAAAGAAGGCTGTTCATATGCGCAACTCCATTTCTCGTTTTAAAGTCTCAAGCCGTTCATTCCGATCCGGATTTTGCCGCTTGACGCTTTCCATAAATGAAGGCTCCGGGCCGGATACAACCGATATTGCATCTTGATCCGTCAGTGCGGCTAAGCCGTGCGGAGCAGCTTTGATGAATGCCGCTTGGCTGAACGGTTCTGATAGTAAGACTTCCAGCGCCTCCATTGCTTCATCGGGTTCAATAGAACCGATCCCTGACGCCTCCATCCGTTTTCTGTAAGACGGGTCTGATACAACGCCCAGACTGCCCCAATATCCCCAATTCATGACTTTCACTTCACAATCAAGCAAGGAAGCGATATGGCGGGCAAAGGCGTCTTGAAATGTACACCCTGCCGCATAGTTGCTTTGCCCGGCATTTTTTGTGAAAGAATTAACGGATGAGAAAAACAGCACAAAATCAAGCGGTTCTCCCTTAAAAGCTTCGATCATTCGGACGCTCGTATTCACCTTAGCTGAAAAAGCGTTTCTGAAAGAAGCTTCATCCATATTCGCCATACTTTTGTCGGCAAGCGTTATCGCGGAATGGATGACTCCCGTTATATTGCCGTATCGCTCTCTTACGGAACGGACGGCCGCTTTAAGCGCTGCGGCATCTTGAGCATCAGCCTGTATATAATGCGGCGCGGGGCCTGATAGGGCCAGCCTGTCTATTTTGCTCTGAATCTCCTGATCCTTCGGCCGCCTGCCGATCCATATCATCCGTGCCTTGTAACGGGTGATCATGTATTTGCTCCATGCTTCTCCGATGCCGCCCGCTCCGCCGATGACAGCATAAACGCCGCCTTCTCTGTACGACATACGCGGAGCGGAACTTGTCAGCACCCGGACTGTTTTTTGCTTGTGCCAAGCTCCGTTACGGTACGCGGCAGCATTTCCGTCCGGATCTGGAGGAAGGCGCCAGATGTTTTTCATCTCAGACGAATCACTGCCTTCTTCTGCATCAATCAGCCTGATGTCCCAGTTCGGATATTCTTTTGCCAATGAACCGATCAAACCGTGTACGCCTGCATGCTCAGGCTGCGGGAGATCACCCGGATACACGGACTGTGTCTGCCGGGTGACCGCCGTAAAGCTGATGTTTCGGTTTCCATACCCGAGTGACAGCAGCGCTTTGATGAAACGGAAACATTGAATCACCCCATTCTCCTGCTCATCAAGCATTTCCTGACTGGCGGATGCGGGTGCGAAACGATCCGGCGCAATCCATAAGAAATGGCGGATATCTTGATAACCGGCTGTCAATTCACGTAATGTTTGCTCGCTTGAATGATCCGGCGTCTCCGCCAGATGGGCGCGGGGCCACATTTTTGCCGCGGCCTTTATGGTATTTCCCGGCTTTCCGATGATCAGCAATTGTTCCTGATCAACCGCTCGATTTTCTTCCAGGGAAAAGAAAGTTTTGTCCCAAACAGGGGTAAGCATCGCCGTCTGAACTTCCTGCCGTTTGCTTTCGGTTTGGTTTGTCTGCCGGACAGCCCGGCAGGAGAAGCCCGTCAATCTCATACAAACAGCGCCGTTTTCATCACATAAATCAATATCCAGCGTCAGCGCTCCGTTATCTGACCGATCGCTCTGTTTGCGGACAAGCGCCCACATCGTTTTCTGAGTCGGCTGAAATATTTCTGCCTGCCGCAGGGAAAACGGCAGCATCGGAGTGTCTCCTGCAGTATCTGAACCGGCACCCAGTGACGCCTGAAACGCGGCATCCAGAAGACTCGGATGGATGACAAACTGATCGGCGGTACTGTCTGCCGTTTCCGGCAGCGACAGCCGGGCTGCAGCCCCCCTCTCTCCGATCATCAGCTGATCAATGCCTTGATGGCTCGGCCCGTAGATCATACCCGCATGCCGGAAAGCCTGATAAACCTCATCAGACGTCATAACCGATTGGCTGCAGCCGGACAGCCAGCCCTCTAAATGAACAGACGGAGCCGCTGCTATCTCTCCCGATACGGCGGTGCCTTTACTGTATAAAATCCGTTCTCCCCCAGGTTCTTCCGATAGGCTGTAAATCGTAAATTCAATGTCTTCATTTTCCTTAAGAATAAGGCTGATATGGACTTCTACATCCGTCCCTTTATGAATGACAGGCCTCATCCATATGAGATCTTTCAAATACATTCCTTTACGTCCGTCCGGCACAGCGTATGCGGCACGCTCAACGGCCGCTCTGGCCATTTCGATCACGGCGGCTCCCGGGAGCACCTTCTGTCCATTGACTGAGTGATCAGTGAAAAAGAATTCCCGTCCGGTAAAAACAGAGGTGAATTTCAGCTCCCAAAGATCGGATGTGTTTTCATGGAGCAGCGGATGGATCACCGTTTTGCCGTCATCCCTTTTTGAAACCGCCTCGGCTTCATCTTGAGTCCAGCATCTGACTTTTGCAAACGGATAGGCGGGAAGACTGATTCTCTGGGGTTTTTGTCCCGAATATAACAAGTTCCAGTCCACATCAACTCCTTGCACCCACATTTTCAGCAAATGACCGTACTTTCTCTTTTTCAGCCATTTAACCATGGCTTCCTGCAAATCTTCATCAGATTCAAACACAGCCACTGTCTCGTGATTTCGCTTCGCCCGTCCCCTGTAAAGATGCGGTGCGTTTTCATTTTCCAAGTACGATCTGATCTTGTCCTCCAGCTCCTTAAGGGAGTCCGCAATGAGAGCCAGCCGCTCATCCATCGCTTCGCGCCCCGCTTGTAAAGTGTACGCGACATCAAATAAGTCCGGCTTATTAATATGCTTCTTTTGAAGAAAAGCAAGAAGGCGCTCCGCATATTCTGTCAGACGCTCGCCATTTTTCGCAGACAGCAGAATGACCGCCGGCTCTTGGCTGCTGATTGCTTGTTTGACAGGAGCCTCATATTCTTCAATAATGATATGCGCGTTAGAACCGCCCGCACCAAAGCTGCTGATTCCCGCCCTGAGCGGCTGTTCTTCTCCGTCTGCTGAAATCCGTTTCCAATCTGTTAATTCACGGCAGACGGAAAACGGCCCTTCATCAAATTGAATATTCGGATTTAAAACATCAGCATGCAAGGATGGGGCGATTTGTTTGTGCTTCATCTGCAGCAGCACTTTTGTAACTGCGGCGATGCCTGCTGCCGATTCCCCATGTCCGATATTTGATTTGACAGACCCGACAAGACATGTTTCAGGAACATCACCGAATGCATCGGTTAAAGCCCGGATTTCAATCGGATCGCCTAATTTCGTCCCTGTCCCGTGCGCTTCCACATAGCTGATCCGGCCCGGAGATACCCCCGCTTCCTGTAAAGCTTGAGAAATGACTTCGCTTTGCGCCTTGGGGTTCGGGACGGTGTAACCGCTCGCTCTCCCGCCGTGATTAATGGCAGCTCCTTTAATGACGCCGTAAATCCGATCTCCGTCTTGTACGGCGTCTTCTAAACGTTTAAGAAGCAGCACCCCGACCCCTTCTGCCGGAATATAGCCGTCACCTCCCGCGCCGAAACTCCCGCAGTGTCCTTTAGATGAGATGAACTGCCCCTGGCTCAGCATGAAGTACTTGTTAGGATGAACGGTGAGATTCACTCCGCCGGCAAGCGCCGCGCGAATCCGATGATCCCGCAGATCCCGGCACGCCATGTACAATGAAGTCAGCGAACCCGAACACATCGTATCGACCGAAATGCTCGGCCCTTGAAAGTCACAAAAATAGGAGACACGGTTAGCAATGGATGAAATCCCGCCGGGGAGCCCGATATGCCGTCCTTTCACTCCCGCTTCAGCCGCGAATAGCGGGTATTCCTGATACATGACACCGGCATACACGCCTACCTGACGCCCCAGTTCAGGTGATGTCCTCGTATATCCCGCATCCTCCATGGCCATCCAAGCATGCATTAAAAACAGCCGCTCCTGGGGATCAAGGTGTTCCGCTTCCCGGGGGGAAATCTTAAAAAACTCAGGATCAAAATCGGCGATCCCGTCAATGAACCCGCCCCATTTGCTGTAGATCGCTCCCGGCGCCGTACGGTCCTCGGAAAAGTAATGTTCCCATTTCCAGCGGTCTTTCGGAATTTCGGTAATACAATCCTTGCCTTGTTTGAGATTATCCCAAAACGCATCGATATCATCGGCCTGCGGATACTTGCCGGAAATCCCGACAACGGCAATATCCAGCGGTTTTCCTTTCGTTTCCTGACGGCTTTGATTCCCGGACGGGGCAAAAGACGCATTTTCAAGCCGATTTGGCTGAAGCACTTCTTTCACAGACGCATTTTTCAATTCCGCCAGCTGTTCCCCGGTATGACTGAGGATTGCGGCATCAAATGAGAGAAACCCGTCTTTTTTATGTTTGATTGTATTCACCACATAGACGGTATCAGACATGACAGGTCCGTAAAGCGTCAGCCTCTCAATCATGAGCGGGACGTGAATCCGCTTTTTCAGCTGCAATTCTTCTTCACCGAGCGACATATAACATGAATTCAATATAAGCGGGTCAAATGCAAAGTGATGCAGATCGCCTTTTTCTTTTTTTCCTGATAAGTCCAGCTGCAATAAAAAGGAGCTCTCACTCATTTTGTATCCCGCCGTTACCGTTTTCAGCATCGGGCCTATCGTGAAGTCGGCAACCGAATCGTACAGACGGGAAATGACATCCGGCGCCACCTTTTGTGCATGCGACTTCATTTGTTCAACGTCATATGATTTTTTTATGGGTGCCTCTGTATATCTGTTTATTTCTCCTTCGGCACATGTCTTCCGGCTTTCTTTACCGGAGACAGTGCAGCTTGCGGTAAAGCGTTCGGCACTCTTTTCTGCCGCAAATGAAATGTCAATCTGCGCGGCCTCTCCAGGCTCCAGCGTGACAGGCCCGCCCGTAAAGCGGATATCTTTCAGCTCGGCGGGATGCGTGCCGGAATGAGACGCTCCGGAGGCTTCAAGCACCAGACACGGATACACTACGCCCATCAGTGCCGGTTTGCCGAAAACCAGATGATCCTGAAGGAATGCTTCATGTTCATAGAAAGTAAATGTCTGACTGCCTGATTGTGTTTCAGAGACCGGTGCTGCATCCGCGACAAGGCCGGAAGATTCATCTGTTCCTTTTGTTTTTATGTCTTCGAGCAGTTCGGACATGCTGCTGCACTCAAATAAAAGAGTCGGATTCAGACGCAGATCAAACGCCCCTTCGATGTCTTTAATAATGGCCAGAAGCTGTGACGATTCAAGACCTAATTCAAAAAACACGGTGTGCGCATCATTTCTTGTGACTGGACGGCCTACGTATGTCGAGAAAATGCGGTATAAGGTTTCCTCCATCTGCTGAACGCCTGGTGTGAGCTGCCGGTCTGTCCGCACCTTTTTGGCTGTCAGGCCGAGCAGTGAAGCAATATGCGCACCGCTGAGGTTGTAAAAGTCAATATCCATTTTCACCATTTCAGAAGGCGTGCCGGACTTTTTCGAAATCACCGCGTAACAGCGCTCCGTAACAGTCTCAGCGGCAATAAACGACTCATAATAAATCGGTAAAAACAACTCGGCGCCTGCAGCTGTCTGCAATACGCCGGAGGCCATGGCGGCACCGTCCATCAGCGCGGGATGAAAGAGAGCGCCGGGGAGATTTTCCCGGCATGAATCAGACTGCCGAATATCAAGGAAACATGCCTCTTCATAAGCATAGATCTCTCCCTCCGGCTTCATCAGCCCGTCATGCGACAGTCCGCGGCTTCTCGCGGCTTCGTAAACCGCATGCAAGGAGACTGATGGAAGTGCGGCTTGTTGTTTTTTCTCCCCTGCGTCAAGACGCCTGTCTGATGAGAAGACTTCTTCATGCATCTCCGCGGATAAGAAAACCGTCCCGGAATCCGCCCCGCAAATCGAGGCAGTCCAGAACTCCTTTTCTTTACTGAATATGACACTCACATCAAGCCGCTCTGACCGCTTCACTGATAAAGGATGATAAATGGTCACCCGTTTCAGACAGATTGAACGGAATGAAAGATCAAGGCTTTGCTTTGCCAGCTGATAAAGCATATCAATATAGGCCAGACCGGGCATGACAGATTCTCCGTGAACAAGATGGTTTTTCATAATGGGATGCTCTGCCGTCAGGCGCAGATTCACTGTTTTTTTCATGGTTAGTCCCCTTTTAAAAACGTCACGTTGTCACCTGCCAAAACGAGTCTGCAGGTGCAGTGCTTGTCTCTGCTTTTTTCTCATATTTCTTTAAAAGATCCGCAATGTCTGTTTTTGCATTACTTGTTTTTTCCGGTTCACTTTCCGTGCTGTTCCAGCCGCCCAAAAGCGGGTAGTGTTTTTTTCTGAATTCCGGCGGCTGAGGCGCCCGGTGATGTTCCCGCTGTCTTTCACCTCTGTATTCTTCAACGAGGATATGAGCATTTGTCCCGCCGTCAGGAAATGAACTCTGAGCTGCGACGCGGGGTTTCTTCTCTGAATGCCAATCAACGGGTTCACGATTAAAATGAATACGCGACGCTTCAAAGTCATAATGTTCAAATGGGTCACGCGCTGATAAGAAAGGCGGAATCCGCTTATGATAGACGCTCAGCACACATCGGATGAAGCCCGCAAGACCTGAAGACAGAAGCAAATGCCCTACATTCGGTTTCACCGATCCGATCCGGCAGGGCAGAAGCGTTTTCCGGTTCAGCTGATAGACATCTGAGAGCGCCTTGATTTCCACCGAATCAACGATTGGGGAACCGCCTCCGTTCACTTCTATATATCCGATATCTTCAGGCGACTTTTCCGCCATATTAAGCGCAGTTTGAATGACATCTCTCTGCGCTCTTATATTCGGTGAACCGGGACCGAGCGTCCGGCCGTCATTGTTTACCGAGACGGCTTTTATGACGCCGTAAATACGGTCTCCGTCCCGCACCGCATCGCTCAATCGCTTGATAAAAACCGCCCCCGCTCCTTCTCCGAGCACTTCTCCCGCTGATTCACGGTCGAATATATGAAACACGCCGTTCTCATTTAAAATATGGCGCGCTCCGAATAACCGGTGCGCGGACGGAGATAAGAGCAGACTCACCGAACCGACTAAGGCCGCGTCAATCCTTCCGGCCAAAAGGGCGTCTTTTGCAAAGGACAGCCCGATCAGCCCTGAGGAACATGCTGTATCCACGACAAGGCTCGGCCCTGTGACATTCAAAAATCGTGAAATGTTGGCCGCCAAATAGTTTTGCCCCGCCCCCAAAATCGGGTTAGGCGCCTGCAGGATATGTTCCATACCGGCTGAAGGCTGCGCCCTGCCGCCGATGTACACGCCGACTTTCCGGCCCGACAAATCCTTTTGGCCGTACCCGGCATCATAAACGGAATGAACCGCTTCTTCTAATATGATCCGCGCCTGCGGGTCCATAATTGCCGCGTCTTTTTCAGAGATGCCGAAAAAGCCCGCATCAAACATGTCGATATCATCAATCCACCCCGCATAATCCTTTGCATTTGCTGTTGCATGCCAGCGCGATGCGGGGACAGGCCGGATGGCGGTATTCCCTTTCATCAGCAGCTCCCAAAAAGCATCCGTTCCGCCCGCCCCCGGGAAACGGCAGGAGATGCCGACGACGGCAATATCGTCTTCGGTATCCGCTTTCGGCTTCATGGATGTTCTCTCTTCAGCGGCGGCGGTTACATCAGGCTGAACGTCCCCGTCTTGAACGAAACCATTTTCTTTTGTCACAAAATCGGCTTCATGATGCGCTGCGAAATAGTCAACCATTTCTGTAATCGTTTGATATTGAAGCATTAAGGACGGTGTTAACTTGATGCTGATCCGTTTTTGCAATGATTGAACCAATTCCGCAAAGAGTATTGAGTCAATCCCGTATTCATCAAACGGCATATCATCTTTTATCTGCTCATCCGTCATTTTCAGTTCTTCGCTGAAAACGGTGCGCACCCATTGACGAATCATATCCTTCACCTTTTGGTCACCGGCAGTGCTTTTTTTCATGGGAGCTTCAGTTTTCTTCACCTTCAGAAGATCACCAAAATCAGCCTTACTGTCTTCGGGAACACAAGGAATTCCGCAGCTTTGTCCGTTTAATATAATGTAATCTAAAAACTTCAGTCCGTCTTCGGCAGACAGCCTGGAAAGTCCTGATTTTTGATAAGCAGGTGTTTCCGGCAGGCCTTCAGCCATGCCGGTTTCTTTCCAGACGGGCCATTGAACGGCTTTAACAAACACGTTTCCTTTACCTGCCTGATGATTTGCAAAAGAGTCCATAAATGAATTAGCCATCGCGTAGTCACTTTGCCCCGCAGCAAGCGAAGGGATCAGACCCGAAACGGATGAGAACAAAATAAAAAACGACAGCGGCTCATTCCGAACGGCTTCATAGAGACCGCAAAGCCCAGTTACTTTCGGTGTGCAAACGCTTTCGATCTCAGTTTCGGTTTTGTTATAAAAAGCGGGGTGTTCTCCCATTGCACCCGCGCAATGAAAAACACCGGTAATCGGTCCCATCGTGCCGCGGATGCTGTCCGTCATGTTCCGGAGCCCCTTTTGATCCGTAAGAGAAACGCTGTAATAACGGATCTCCGCGCCCCGCTCGGCTAACCTCTGCATCCGCTCGGCTTTTTCCGGGAGAATGCCGTCCTTTTTCATGTCTGCCCACTCCGAGGAATCGGGAAGCGGCTCCCGCCCCATGATGACCAGTTTTCTGCACCCGCGTGAAACGGCATGCTCCGCCGCAATTGCGCCGATCCCGCGCGATCCGCCCGTTATTAACAGCACATCATCAGACGAATAGGAAAGCTCAGGCACCGCAGACACATTCGTACCCGGCTTCAGAAACGGCACATAACGGCGATTCAGCCTGTAGCAGCATTCACTGCCGCTTTTGGCCCGCGGCTGTAAAAATTCAGTTTCAATCTGTCTGCTTAATTCTTCTGTATGCTCAATCGCACAATCGCTATCTATCGTAAAAGAATGAATGTTGGCATACTCAGCGCCCAGCATCCGGTACAGCCCCGCCGTTTTCGCCCCCTGCATCAGAGGTTTACTTTCCTTGAAAGGCTGGAGGCGGTGTGTCACTTGGCTGAGCACAGCGCCGCTATGACGGAATGATTCCAGAGCCTGCTGTAAAAAGGCAAGCTTTCCGTATTCTATCTCTTCCCGCCGTTCATATTCCGCATCATATGCGGTTATGTCGACGACCCCGAGTATCTGTTTGTTTTGAAGAGACTCCCGCACTCTGCCGTAAAGGTTTCGCCCCGATGCGGCAGCGTAATAATCGGCGCCGTCTTTTGCCTGATGGATGAAGCAGATCGTTTCAATATGGCCGTTTCCTTTAAATAGAGCATCGGCCAATCGGCTCGTCTTATCAGTTGCAAGTATCATTACTGTTCCTGATAATGCTTCAGACTCCGCCGGATCTTGCTGCTTCCAGTCTTTTTGAAGAATGATCTTTTGGTTTTCCGCCGGTTCGTCTGTCTGTTTCCGGATATCCGCAGGCACAGGCACCCAATACCGCTCCTTCGCGAACGGATATACAGGAAGGCTGACCCGTTTCGGCTTCTCTCCTTCGTATAACTGGTTCCAGTCAACGGCGGCTCCTTTTGCCCACTCCGTGAGCAATCTGGAATATTGCTTGTTTTTCAAAAGTTCGGCCATTCCACTTGTTGAAATATCATCTTGAGCACGTCCGCGGAAACACCCTTCAATTTCCGTTTTCCGTTCAAGCACATCCTTCAGTTTCGCTAGCAGGCCGCAAACGGATGTAACGATCAATGCCAGCCGTTCAGGCATCGCTTCTCTGCCCGCTTGAAGCGTGTAGGCCAGGTCTTTAAGATTGACTTCTTTTTCCCGTAAAAAGCGGTCATACCGTTTGACATATTCCAATAGCCGTTCTTCATTTTTTGCCGAAAGCAGAAACAGAACCGGCTCGTCTTCCCGTATACTCAGCGATTTCTTTTCAGCCTGCGGCGGCAGATATTCTTCTATGACAAAATGGGCATTGCTCCCGCTGGCGCCAAAAGAACTTAAACCCGCTCTTCTCGGCTGGTCAGGATGTGACGGCCGTTCCCATTCTTCCAGCCGGTCCGCCACATAAAACGGCGTATCCGGAAATGGAATATGGGGATTCAGCGTGTCCGCGTGCAATGACGGAAAGATTTCTCCATGCTTCAGCTGCAAAAGCACCTTTGTTAATCCGGCGATTCCGGCGGCTCCTTCTAAATGGCCGATATTTGATTTGGCAGAGCCGATGGCGCAAAACCGCTTCTTGTTTGTCCATTTGCGGAAAGCGCGGCTCAGCCCTTCAATTTCAATCGGATCACCCAGAGACGTACCCGTTCCGTGAGCTTCAATATAGCTCAATGTCTCCGGATCAATGCCGGCACTCTGAAAGGAATCTGTAATGACTTCCGCCTGTGATGCCGGATCAGGCACGGTCAAACCGGATGTTTTTCCGACATGGTTTAAAGCGGAACCTTTTATGACGCCATATATCGGACAGCCCATCTTTTCCGCTTCTTGAACGGTTGTCAGCAACACGGCGCCGACGCCTTCTCCCGGCACATAGCCGTCACCGCCGTCGGCGAAGCTTTTGCAGACGCCTTCTGAAGACAGAAATCCGGCATTCGCCAAAAACGCATATTTATGCGGATGTGTGACCGCATTAACACCGCCGGCAATGGCGAATTCGCACTCCCCCCTTTTAATGCTTTCACATGCCAAATGTATGGATGTGAGCGAAGAAGAGCACATCGTATCAACAGCCATTGACGGCCCTGTAAAGTTCAGGCAGTGAGACACGATATTCGGAACGGAGGCAGGCGTCACGCCCATAGACAGCGGTGTGCCCCGCTGTGTGATTTCAGCGCCGAACAGCTCATAATGGCTCCAAAACACACCTGCGAATACCCCGACGCGTTTTCTTTTTTGTGAAGATGGCCCGCGCGCCGTTCTGTCCTGATAAAAACCGGCATCTTCACAAGCTTCCCAAGCCGTCTCTAAAAACAGCCGCGCCTGCGGGTCCATCATTTCAGCTTGGCGCGGAGTCAGATTGAAAAACAGCGGATCAAAGCTGTCTATGCGATCTAAAAATCCTCCGTAACGGTAGAACTGATCTGCTTCATATGAGAAAGGATAACCTTTCCATCTGTCTTTCGGCATTGTTGTGATACAGTCTTTACCTGAGCGCAGATTTTGGTAAAATTCATCGATGCTTTCCGCCTGCGGATATCTTCCCGCCAATCCGATTACGGCAATATCGTGCTCTTCTGTATGTCTCTCTTGTTTTCGGCTCCTTCTCTTGACAGCTGCATGGGATAATGAAGAGCGGTTCTTGTCTGCCATCGGAACCAATCGGGCCATGCTTTCAGTTACAGCGGGCTCCTTCCCGTATAAAATAACGGATTGCAGCTTGCCGAGACGCAGCATATATTCTAGTGAAGCCATCCCTTCCCCGGCCGGAAGCGGGATGGTGCCGGTTGCATCATTCATGATCTCTTTCATCAAACTGTCAACCTGCATGCCGCCATCTTCCCAAAGCGGCCAGTTGATCGTCATAGAAGCCCCGGTCCGTTCGCCTTTTTCCGCTTTGCAATCGCGATATTTCATATATTCATCCATAAAAGCGTTCGCTGCGGCATAATCTGTCTGGCCCGCATTTCCGGTCAACGCCGAGAATGAGGAAAATGCGGCGAAAAATTCAAGCGGTTCATGCCGTGAAGCTTCGTCCGCATGAATCAGGCCGCTGATTTTCGGCAGGAACACCCGCTTCAAGTCAGAACTGTCTTTTTGGATGATAAATTGATCTTTTAAAACACCGGCGCAATGAAAAATGCCCGTCAGACGGCCGAAAGTTTCTGTAATCTGAGCAAATGCCCGCTCTGTTTCGGCTTTGCTGCCGATGTCCGCTTGAACGTAAAGAACTTCCGCTCCCAATGCTTTCAGTCTGCTGATCTTCTCAGACTGTTCCGGCGAACGCCCGATGAGTGCGAGCTTCACCTTTTCTTTTTCTGCAAGGTGACGGGCAAGCAGAAATCCAAGACCGCCGAGACCTCCTGTAATGACATATACGCCGTTTTGTTTCCAAGGAGACTGTGTCTGTCCGTCCGGTTTCTCAATACGTTCGAACAATCTGATCTGCCGCATATCGTCTTTATACCGAATGTCTGTGCAGCCTGCATGAGAGCAGTCTGCTTCTGTTCTAATGATTGCGGCCGTCTCACTTGGCAATCTCTCATTCTTGTCACAGAAGGTGATCACCTGAGTGCGAAGAGCCGGATTTTCCAGATGTGCCGTTTTCAGCATAGCCCCGAGAGCGGAAGACAATGCCGCTCCATTCTCAACGGCGCATACAAGCTGAATCAATGTATGTTCTTTCGGATGGTCTGTCAGTTCCCGTTTGAGCATACGAAATATAAGCTCGGCATCTGCTCCAAACTGCTCATCTGCAACCTCATGCTCCCTTTTCAGTTCTATCACTTCCGCTTCCGGGCAATGTGTGCCGAGTTCACCGGTGAGACGGGGTCCTGCATCGGCAGCGATAATGAGATGACGGGTGTGTTTTTGCCCGTTCTGCACCGCCGTTTCCAGCGGATGATCTTTCCAGGCGGGTTCAAAAAACAGAACCTCATCAGCAATGTCAGCGTCTGATGTATGCCGTTCTTCGGCCGAATCTTTCAGCACACAGCCCGCTTCATTGATAAGGTAATCCGCAAGGCGGCGGACAGATGAATATTCAAAAAGCAGTGTCGGATAAAACTGCTGCTGAAAAGTCTGCTCTAATATCTTTACAAGCTTCAGCAAATGAGCCGAGTCAAGCCCCATATCATAAAAGCCTTTCCGCACATCAATATCCTGTGCCGGACGATTGATCAGCCTGGCGATTTCCGACTTTATGTAAGTCACCATGTTTTGTTCCGGCGTTTGCTGTTCAGACACGTCTTCTGCGGCCACAGGACTTTCGGGCTCTCCACGGCCGCTTCTGTTCTGCTGAGGCGGCTTCTCTTTGTCTATCAGATGGGTAATCATATTCGCTTGTCTGACCCTTTTTACTGTCAGTTTCTCACATTCGGCCAATACGTTCCCTGCCCTGTCGTAAATCGTGAAGTCGGCCGAATAAAAATCAGGTTCGCTATCTGATGCGCCGCTTTCAGTGCGGCTGTTTTTCGCAGAATAAGTGTAAATCGTTTTCGGAAACCGCTGATATATGCAAAAACGATTAATCATAAAAGGAATATAAGGTGTGTCATTCTGCTTTTGGGCCGACAATGCAAAGGAAGAGCCGGCAAGGGTGGACGCATCTAAAAAAGCCGGATGCGCCTTAAATTTCTCCCGGAATCCTTCAGCCAAATCACTCAGAGTGAGCTCCATTAATTCTTCTTTATCCTGAAGCTGATAAACGGCCCCTTCATTTTTCATAAACTCGCCATGCTCAATATGGCTTCTTCTTGCAATTCCGTAAATGTCATGCATGTCCCATTTTCGGCTTGCGTTTTTCATGAATGCTTCAATATTCAGCTCTTTTGTCCGGGGCGTGTCTTTTTGCAAATAAAGCTGACATTCCATATTCTCATCCCGTTTTCCGCCAAGCGGTGTGCCGTTTTTTGCTTTTTCGCTTGTAATCTCAACTTTCCAGCTGTCACGCGCCGGCGTAAAGGTGACATACAGGTGTTTATCAAACTCTTCAGATGTTACAACAGGCTGCTTAAAAATAATCTGTCTTAATTCTATAGGCCTTTCACCGAGATACCCGGCGGCGAGCCGATACAGCATATCTATTAAAGTCACGCCCGGGAGGACGCGGATTTGGTGAACGCGATGATCCCGGACGATATAATTCGTATGGCTGATTTTCTGCAGGAACGTTTTGACTTGATCGGTGGCAACTGCCAATCTATCACACCTCGCTTATTTCAAACATTGCTTCTGTGCCCGCCTCATTTTCTTCCGCTTCGGACAACTGTGCTTTTTCAGGCCAATACCGCTGTTTTCGGTATACTGTCTGGCCGCCTTTCGGTTCCATGGTCGCTTTTCGTTCTTTCGGAATTCCTTCGTTGCTGACAATGATATGGGCGTTATTCCCGCCCAAACCGAACGCGCTGACCCCGGCCCTGAGTATCTCTTTTTTTCCGTCCCACCGCTTCAGCTCAAGCACAGGATAAAGCGGCGAATCATGAAATTGAAAGCGGGGGTTCGGTTTATGGCAATGCAAAGTCGGCGGCAGTTCTTCATTGGCAATCGCCAGCAAAACTTTGATGATTCCCGCCGCGCCCGCCGCACTCAGCAAGTGGCCGATATTGCTTTTGACGCTCCCTACACCGCAAAATTGTTTTTCATCGGAATAAGCAGACAAGACATTGGTTAATCCTTTTAATTCAATCGGGTCGCCGATCAAAGTACCGGTTCCGTGCGTCTCTACGTATGTCATGGTGTCCGGCTCGATTTCCGCTGATTGAACCGCCTGCTCAATCAAGTCCTGCTGCGCCCGGGGATTCGGCG
The DNA here is from genome assembly GCF_057196865.1 of Bacillus sp. SYZHCR11. Classification (NCBI taxonomy): domain Bacteria; kingdom Bacillati; phylum Bacillota; class Bacilli; order Caryophanales; family Bacillaceae; genus Bacillus; species Bacillus sp. SYZHCR11. Next base: position 5,110 of record NZ_JBXUND010000001.1, on the reverse strand, counting down.
TCGTCACCCCCATTGTGCTGCCGTCATTATTTATCGCAGAGCCGTCAATAACGCCGTATATTTTATCTTCGTCTTCTATCGCTTTTTCGAGCGGCTTCAGCATCAGCACACCGCAGCCCTCTCCGATTCCTGTTCCGTCCGCATCGGCATCGAAAGATTTTGAACGGCCATTTGGCGATAAGATTCTCGCCGCGCTCATTGTGAGAAAAGGTTTTTCATCAAGCAAAATGTCAACCCCGCCCGCAAAGGCCGCCTCCGCTTCTCCATTTTGAATAGCCTGCACGGCCAAATGAATTGCCGTAAGCGAACTGGAGCAGGCCGTATCTACGACCAGGTTGGGCCCTGTAAAGTTATAAATGTGCGCCATATGTGCGGTAATAAAATTTTGCCCCGCGCCAATAATCGCGTCTTTTTGCAAATATTGAAATTTCTGATGAAACGCACCTGCCCTTGCACCGGCAAAAACGCCGATACGGCGGCCCCAGAGATCCTCTTTTTGATAACCGGCATCGGCCAAAGCTTCCGCGCTCACTTCGAGCCACTGCCTTTGCAGCGGGTCTATCATCGGTGCCAGCGTTTCTGAAATATTAAAATACTCCGGGTCAAATTGATCAATATCATGAATAAAACCGCCCCATTTACTGATGCTTTTTCCTTCTTGATATTCACCCGGCTGATAGTGTTCCCCGGCGTTCCATCTGTCCGGCGGAACTTCAGTGACGGCATCCGTTCCGCTGCGGAGATTCTTCCAAAATTCTTTTATATCCCCCGCTTCCGGAAAATGACAGGCCATGCCGATGATCGCAACCTTTCCCCGTTTCCCGGGCTTATCTGCCGTTTTTTTGCTCTGTTTCGGCGTTTTCTGCAAAGGGACCTTCTCCGCGGGAACCGCTGCATCTGCCGAAAAAGCTTCCGGACAATGTGCGGCTAAATAATCCGCGAGCTGTTCTATGGTAGGGTGTTCCAGAAGGACAGTCGGATCAATTGAAACGGACGGCAGTTTTTGATCGATCTTTGTCAGCACTTGCGCCAGAAAGATAGAATCCATTCCGTATTCCTGAAAAGGCACATCGATATCCATATGCGTTTCATCGATACTCAGCTCTTTTGCCAAAAGCGACTTCAGCCAAGATTGAATATCAGTCCGGCTATGGACCCGTTTTTTTGTTTCAGGAGGTTTGGAAGCTGTTTTCATTCCTTTATGGGCGGCTGGCTTAGCGTTTTCAAGCGCTTTGATGTCCCAATCATATTTCACTTGTGCCGGCAGCACGACAGTTCCGGGTCTTTCTCTTAAAATGTAATCAAGCATCTTGAGACCTTCCGCGTCAGAGTGACGCAGCAATCCCGTTTGCTGATACATCCCGCTTTTTGTATCCCTGCTCATGCCCGTCTCATCCCATGCCGGCCATTGTATGCTCATGATGCCGCCCTCATTGTTTTCTGCAAAATAGTCCATATAAGAATTAGCCATCGCATAATCGCTCTGTCCCGCCGCAAGAATCGGGACGGCTGCCGAGACAGATGAAAACAGGACGAAAAATGCCGGCGCATCATCCTTTACACTCTCATACAGACTGTGAAGGCCGTCTGCTTTCGGGGCGAGCACCCGCGCGATACTGTTTTTGGATTTGCGGAGAAAAGCAGGGTTTTCACGGTCCGCAATTCCTGCGCAATGCAGAATGCCTCCGACAGGTCCGAGCGTTGTGGTTACCTCTTTTATAAGCCGTCCGACGGCCTGCTTATCCGTCAGATCAACTGCTGAGACGCACACTTTTACGCCCTGTGATTCCAGCTTTCGGATAAGCTGTATTTTTTCCAAAACGACAGGGTCTGTTTGCTCAAGATCCCACTCGGTTTTCGGCGGCAGCTCCTTTCTGCCTGTCAGAAGCAGTTTCTTCACACCGTATGCGGAAACGAAATGCTTGGCGCATAAAGCGCCGAGTCCGCGCGTTCCTCCGGTTATCATGAGGACGGCGTCTTTTGGAAACACAGTCCGGTCTGTTTGCACGGCTTCTGGTTCAATCTGATCAGTCTGCCGAAGAACATAGCTGAAGCGCATGCCGTCCCTGTAGCAAACAGCAGATTCCGTTAAGTCTGATTCAATTTCTTGTTTAATAAAAGCGGCTGTCTGCTCCAGCGGCTCTTCAGGATCAATATCGGCGTGACAGGTGAGAATATGGCTGTATTCATGCCGCAGCATGCGATAAAGCCCCGCTTTTTCAATACCATGCATAGCGGCCGCATTATTTTTGAAGGATTCAAGGCCTTTTGTAAGATAAAGCATTTTCATGTTTTCTTTTCCGCGGCCGTATTCAATCAGCTGCTGCAGCGATGCCACCCAGCTGATGTCCTGCCGCTTTTGTCGGGAGCCGCAGCCGGTGAAGTCAATAAACCCGGAATAGATGGCCGCATTCGCATCCTGTAAGAAAGAGATGAGCTGATTTTCCTGCACAATGTCAGCATCATTCAGCTGTTTTTTCACCTCGGCGGCAAGGTCTTTTGTATCCTCGGAGACGATGAGCGCTATTTTGCTGAATGGCTCGGATGAAGACACTGCCTCGCAAGGCTCCCATGTTTTCTGCAATACTACTGTTTTTTGATTCGAAAGCGGCAGCTGCTCCCGTTTCGGCACCCAATAGCGGTCTGCTCTGAACGGATAGGAGGGCAGGCTGATGCGGCGCGGCTTACTGTCCGTATACAGCTGCTCCCAATCTGTGTCAAATCCGTTTACCCAGAGCCGCAGCACTTTCTTGTATTTCTTTTTCTCAATCCAGGCGCTGACGAGGTCAGCTGCGTCTTCATCGTCTGAGAACATGGAGATCGTGTTATTCTCGCGTTTTTTACGGCCGCTGATGATATCTTCGCTGTTTTTTCCCGTCAGAAACGCGTTCAGTTTTTCAGTCAGTTCCTCTGCGGAGCCTGCAATGATTCCCAGCCTCGCTTCCATTGCGTCCCGTCCGGTCTGCAGTGTGTATGCAACATCTGCAAGATCGATATGGCGGGATGATCCGTTTTGGATAAAATCGCGAAGGAGACGCGCTCTTTCTTTCAGCCGCTCTTCATTTTTAGCCGACAAAACAAAAAGAGATGACGCTTTCTCACGGGTTTCCGGCTGTTCCGTCTCACTTTTGCCCATGTATTCTTCAATAACGATATGCGCATTGACGCCTCCGAAACCGAATGAGCTTACACCCGCCCGGCGGGGCAGGACCCGGCCGTTTTCATCACGCAGCGCTTCCCACTCCTTTGTTTCTGTCACAATGTAAAACGGGCTGTCCTTCAATTTGATATGGGGATTGATGTTCTCGCAATGCAGACTTTTGGCGAGCGTCCGATGTTTCAGCTGCATCAATACTTTGATAACGCCCGCAATGCCTGCTGCGAGCTCCAAATGTCCGATATTTGTCTTCACTGAGCCTATCCCGCAATATCCGCCCGGAGCCCCGTCTGTTTGGAAAGCTTTTTTCAATGCATTGATTTCAATCGGATCTCCGAGCGCCGTACCTGTTCCGTGCGCTTCTATATAAGTGATCGTTGACGGCTGAATACCGGCTTTTTGATAAGCGCTTTTCAGCACATCCGTCTGAGCCTGCGGGTTCGGCGCGGTAAGTGACGCTGAGCGTCCGCCGTGATTTTCCGCTGTACCGCGGATGAGGCCGTAGATGTGATCCCTGTCATGCTCAGCCTCTGAAAGCTTTTTCAAGACAATCATGCCGGCACCCTCTCCTCTGACATAACCGTCAGCCTGATCAGAAAATGTTTTGCAGCGCCCGTCTTCACTGAGCATGCCTGCTTTTTGAAAACCGATATGCCCTTCTGGCGTGACGATCGTGTTGACGCCTCCTGCGACCGCCATATCACAATCTCCCGTTTCAATGGCTTTTACCGCGCGGTGAATGGCGACTAAAGAGCTTGAACAAGCGGTTTCTATCGGCTCGCTCGGCCCGTGGATATCAAGAAAATAACTCATTCGGTTCGGCCCGACGGACGGCACGATTCCGGTCATCGTATACCCCTCGACAGGAAGACCCGCCTTATTGATTAAGGTTTGATATCCGCTTCCCAATGTGCCGGTGAAAATGCCGGTTTTTGTTCCGGCAATCCGTTTTGCCGAGTACCCCGCGTCTTCAATGGCTTTCCACACATACATCATTAATAGGCGCTGCTGAGGATCCATCATTTCAGCTTCTTTCGGAGATATCCCGAAAAACAGCGGGTCAAACCCGGCGATTCCATCTATAAAACCGCCCCATTTAATTGACGTTTTATTTGCATCCGCTGCCGGATCGCCGTAATATTCGCGCCAATCCCAGCGATCCCGGGGAATTTCTGTGATGCAATGCTCTCCTTTTGATAAACGTGTCCAGAATTCATCTATGTCTTTCGCTTGCGGAAAAATACCGCTGATTCCGATAATGGCTATCGGTTCGGTTTTTTCTTCTGATTTTCCTTTTACGGATACGGGCGTTTCCCGTTTGACATGAACGGCCGCCGGAGCTTCAGCTTTTCTTATTCCGGCTTTTGGAGCGGTTTTTGGAGCGGTTTTTAAACTCTCTCTTTCTAAGCTGCTGAATGCTTCTTTCCATTCAGATATCAAATGGCCGCTCAGTTTGCGCAATGTCGGAAATTCAAAGAAGATAGTCGGGCTGAGCTCAAGCTGATAAGACCGATTTAATAGATTTGTAAATTCAGTGAAGATGATCGAATCAAATCCGTATTCCGTCAGTTCGCTGTCAGCCTCAATATCTTTCATGCTTACCTTTAAAAGATCTGATACATGACGCTTTAGTTTCTCTTGAACCCGATCTTTCAGATCTCCTGCATCTGTCTCTGCCGGAGCTTTTGCGGCGGCGCTTTGTTCTTCACGCAGATCGAAAATATGGCTGCGAATCCGTTTTTCATCTCCTTCTGCCACCATGATCTGGTGTTCTCCGGAGGCAAAAGCGGCGTACAGCGCCTGGATGCCTGAAGCCGATCGCATGGCTTTCATTCCGGTCTGTTCATACATCAGCCGTTCGGTCTCTTTGTCCACACGCATACCGCCTTCTTCCCAAAGCGGCCAGTTGACGGACAGGGTCTGCCCGCTCCGCTTGTTGTCCCGCACGAGACG